>NZ_JCAALT010000010.1:0-177518 GCF_059686995.1 Paenibacillus rhizoryzae
ACGATCAGGTTGATAGGTTCGAGGTGGAAGTGCAGCAATGCATGCAGCTGACGAATACTAATCGGTCGAGGGCTTATCCTACGAACATTCGCTCGGATGTTCAACTTCGGACATGATCAGCTAAACAAGACCTTCGCAAAGGTTCGTATCCAGTTTTCAGGGTGACAAAGTTCCTGAATCTTACTGTTCCCTGATAGCTCAGTTGGTAGAGCACTCGACTGTTAATCGAGTTGTCACAGGTTCGAGTCCTGTTCGGGGAGCCATTCATGGAGAAGTACCCAAGTGGCTCAAGGGGACCCTCTGCTAAGGGGTTAGACTGCGTAAGTGGTGCGAGGGTTCGAATCCCTCCTTCTCCGTTGTACTTTTTTCATCAAGGCCCGTTGGTCAAGTGGTTAAGACACCTCCCTTTCACGGAGGTAACAGGGGTTCGAGTCCCCTACGGGTCACCAGTTATTTGGAGGCTTAGCTCAGCTGGGAGAGCATCTGCCTTACAAGCAGAGGGTCGGCGGTTCGATCCCGTCAGCCTCCACCATAAAAGATTTACTTGTACTATCGCGGGGTGGAGCAGCTCGGTAGCTCGTCGGGCTCATAACCCGAAGGCCGCAGGTTCAAATCCTGCCCCCGCAACCAATTTTACTGCGGAGCCGTGGTGTAGTGGCCCAACATGCCTGCCTGTCACGCAGGAGACCGCGGGTTCGAATCCCGTCGGCTCCGCCATTATTACCAAAGCTTAATCTTTAACATTTGCCGGTGTAGCTCAGTTGGTAGAGCAACTGACTTGTAATCAGTAGGTCGTGGGTTCGACTCCTATCGCCGGCACCATCTTTACTCGAGTCATTAGCTCAGTTGGTAGAGCACCTGACTTTTAATCAGGGTGTCGTAGGTTCGAATCCTACATGACTCACCATTTTCTTATGGAAAATGATTCTCACTCATGCGCGTATGGCGGAATTGGCAGACGCACCAGACTTAGGATCTGGCGGGCGACCGTGGGGGTTCAAGTCCCTCTACGCGCACCATATTTATTTGCGGAAGTGGCTCAGCGGTAGAGCATCGCCTTGCCAAGGCGAGGGTCGCGGGTTCGATTCCCGTCTTCCGCTCCATTATTAGTGCCCTTAGCTCAGCTGGATAGAGCATTTGACTACGAATCAAAAGGTCGGGAGTTCGAATCTCTCAGGGCACGCCATTTTCACTTCATTACGGGATGTAGCTCAGCTTGGTAGAGCACCTGGTTTGGGACCAGGGGGTCGCATGTTCAAATCGTGTCATCCCGACCATCTTTTAAATGAACGCTCCTTGCGAAAGCAGGGGGCTTTTTTTTGTGCGTTATGGCATGTGTTTGATTAGGCAGGCGATGGCGTATTTAATTAATGCCGTATAAAAACGTTTTTATGCTTACCGGCCCGCTTAATTTTCAATTATTTTTATAGCGTAAATGCGAGAAAAACCAGTGATATCAAGGGTTTCATGGTTAAAAAAATGCCGTTTGTTTTAATGTTGAAGAATTTACTTCCGCGGTGGTAAGATGTCAGTACAATAACCTGTAAGTGCTTACAACTATTACTTACTCACACTGAGGTAGTGAATTGTGGTTGTGGATGCCAAGTAAAACGTTTTATGAGATTAACTATTTTCATCTAGAATGATGGCTTTATGGCAGTTTCCAATAAAAGGTGTACAGTTTATAAAGAAATGACGGGATCGCGTGTGAAGCGCCCGAAGCAGGGCATGTTTCTACATCGTGAATGGCATGAAGTATCCAGAGTAGTTAAAACGTAAGCAAAGAGAGGAACTATACGATGGAGACGACAATAAAATCTGAAGTAAAACTGCCGGTTTGGATTTGGCATCAGGAACGTGAGCAGCGGCCAAGCTGTGTGCTGACTCGTACATTTACGGTAGAGTCAGAAGTTCGCCAAGTCTCCTTACACGCATCGTTTACGGGTGGAGCGCGCGTTGTGCTTGATGGGCAAGTAGTCGCAGAGATTGCTGAACGTGCCGGGAATGCAGGCGCTTTTATGAAAGTTGTTGGTTTTCCGGATGTATTGCCCCCAGGGGAGCATGAGCTTAGGATTGAAATGGATTGTACGGCGTTCATCCCTTTGGTAGAAGTGAACTACTATCTGTGGAATCGCAGGGTTGGTGCGATCGCGTTTCTGCAGGGAGAGGGATTGTGGCTTACAACGGAGGCGGAGAGCTGGCAGGCGGATGATTCGGCTGCTGCGCAAATATGCTTATTAGGCGAAGAGCCATTCGGAGATTTAGAGAACAGCCCGGCAGCTTTCGTAGCAGGCGGTTTCGGAGATATTACGGCCTACGATCTGGATAATGTCATCGTGCAGGACCTGTTCGCGATAGAGGCAGCGGTATCGGGCGACGGTAAAGTCAGTCTCAGCGGCGCACATGGACAGGATGGATCCGTGGTCAAACCGGAGCAGGAGCAGTTAGAGCTGTTTTACCATCTGCGGAAGCAGAATGAGTGGAAAGCGATGAGACAGCTGCAAATGGAGATGGACCTGAGCACAGCTTCAAGAGTGACTGTCGATCTGCTAGCGGAGCATAACTGCCGATTTATCGTCTCCAACTCAGGTGACGAGCCGGTGAAGCTGTTATGGAATGGTGCTGAATCGACCATGGAGCTTGCGCATTACGACGGTTGTATTACGGAATGGCTCGTTGTTCCTCCGGGAGAAACGGTCTGTACGCTTCCACAGGGCTGTCGTTATATACAGTTGTATGTACTGGGCGAACCAGAGCAGTCTTTTGAACTGAAGCTGAGGTTCCAGACGGTGCACGTAGCGCTGCGCCAAGCTGGGAAACTGCAAAGCGATAATGAGGAGCTAAATCAAATCTTTGAGGTTTCCGCGCATACGAGCCGGATATGTCATCAAATTGGGCTGTGGGACGGGATTAAGCGGGATCGGCTGAACTGGACCTTTGATTTCTATCTGGCGGCAAAATCCTGTTACTTCTTATGGGACGATACGAAGGTTATCCGCCGCGCGGTGCGTGAGCTGGGAGAAGGTACGCCGAGCGGGCATTGGATGAACAGTATTTGTGAATATACGCTGTGGTGGATGAAGACGGTAACGGAGTATTATTTTCAGACGGGCGATAAGGAATTTGTGCTGGAGCTGAAGGAGCCGATGCACCGCCATATGAAATGGGTGCTTGAGAATACGAGGCCAGGTGAAGGGCTCCTCATCCAAGACGGCATTCTGATTGAATGGGTACCGCTGACCAACGAGGAGAAGGTTATTGCGCTGCAAGCAATCTATGCATTGACGCATGCCGACTTGGTGAAATTGGCAGCCGAATTACCTGAGCTGGAGCTGGCGCCGCTGCTCGATTGGCCGATGCGGGCACTGAGCTCCGAGGATTTTATGAAAGAGCCTTACGCTCTGGCAGTTAAAGTGCTCGGTATTGCAAGCGGTTATGTGAGTGCTGATGCAGCCGTAGCCTTCTTGGACGAATATGAGTTGATGGATCCGATCACGCCGTTGTCGGCGTTCCAACTGGCAGAGTGTTATTCCCGGTTTGGGAAACATGAGCGAGCGTATGAGGTGATCTCGATCGTATGGGGCGGAATGCTCGATCACGGGGCGACGACCTTCTGGGAAGCTTACTCGCACGGGGAAGGAAATGGAGGGCGCGATTTTCACGATGCTCTCACCACGTATACAGCTTACGGCTCCTATCGGATGAGCTTATGCCATGCCTGGTCCAGCACGCCTGTGAAATGGATAGGCGAAGTTGTTCTCGGTGTTCAGTCGCTTGAGCCTGGTTACAAAACAGTGATGGTCTCGCCAAATCCGGTCGGCGGCATTCGCGCTTGCAGCGGTACGGTCAACACTCCGTTTGGTGATCTCCATGTGAAGTGGTATGTGGACGATAGCGGCAAGGTGTGTACGAGTGTCATTGCACCTCCCGGCGTTCAGGTCGTGGAATTGAGCGAGCATAAGGTCGTATGAACAAGCTTGCAGAATAATAGTTGATTTATAGGGCTTAATTCGGTATTGTGAGAGTAATTTAGCAGTCTGTATGTAACTGGCGTACATGGGCAACCATGAGGGAGCATATAGATACGAGCCGTACGCCTGGGCAGAGGTAGGGGGAGCTTACGAGTTCTCCTTGCCTCTTTTTGTATTCGGAGAGGAGCGAGTGTGAGTGAAGTCCTATCAACAGGAGTTGTTTGAGAAGCCTTATCCGGGGAGAACCTTGATTGCAGGCATGACACCTTCCGGGTCGCATTACGTGCAGGTGTATTGGATTATGGGGCGCAGCGTGAACAGCCGCAATCGGGTTTTTGAGCAGGATGGCATGTATGTCAGGAATAAGGCATTCGATCCGGCGTTGATGGAAGATCCTTCGCTTATTATTTATTATCCGATCCGCCACTGGGAGGATGCGCACATTGTCTCTAACGGTGACCAGACGGATACCATCTATGAGGGCTTACAGCTTCGGCAGACTTTCGAGCAAGCGTTGATGAACCGAGAGTTCGAGCCGGATGCGCCGCATTTTACACCGAGGATCTCTGCCGTTATCTATGCGGATGTGAAGCAGTATGAATTGTCGATTCTCAAAACGTATGACAACGACCCTTCGGTTTGCTTGCGTAGTCGGTATCATTTCAGCCGGTTTAAGCAGGGGACGGGACACTGCATACATACCTACGAATCGGAACGGGATGGCGTATTGAAGCCGTTTAAAGGCGATCCGTTCGAAGTGCCGTTATTCGATTCCATTGAAGAAACCGCCGATTTCTATTGGGAGGGAATCAACCCGGATAACCGAATTTCGCTGCTGGTTAAATCGATTAGCGTGGAGGATCAAACGATTAATTACGCTTTTAGAAATAAGCATGTGTGAGGGGCTGGCAGGATTAGGTCGGTTAATCGGGGAATACTGAAGCATTAGATTGCTGGTTAAAGCGGAAATGGGAACAAGGGGTGTATGAGTGCTGTGGAGCTTCTTAAGCAGAAAATAAGGCAAGAAGGCATCGTGCTGGATGGCGGCGTGTTAAAGGTAGATACGTTTCTGAATCATCAAGTGGATGCATAGCTGATGCTTGCGATCGGAAAAGCTTTTGCCGAGCTGTTTCGCGAGAGCGGTGTAACGAAGATCATGACAATCGAGTCTTCGGGCATTGCACCGGCAGTGCTGACCGCACTTCAGCTTGGCGTGCCGATGGTGTTCGGACGTAAACGCAAATCGCTGACGCTTCGGGATGACCTGTACACGGAGAAGGTATACTCATTTACGAAACAAGAGGAGAGCGAAGTCACGATATCGAGAAAGTTCCTCGCACCGAATGATCGCGTGCTGATTATTGATGATTTTCTCGCTCATGGGGAAGCTGCGCTTGGTATGGCGCGAATCGTTCAGCAAGCCGGGGCAGAGGTAGCCGGCATGGGGATCGTGATCGAGAAGTCGTTTCAATCCGGAAGAGGGAAGCTTCTGGAAAAGGGATTCCGCGTGGAGTCGCTTGCTCGCATTGCTTCGCTGGAGGGCGGCAAGGTGGAGTTTGTTTAATGGCAGGTAAAATGGAGGAATGGATAACAGGATGAACAAAGAATCGAACCCGAATCCAATTATTGGCGAGAAAGATGTGCTGAATTGGCGCGTGATGAACGCGCCGCGCGATATTGTATTTCAGGCCTGGGCGAATCCGGATCTCTTGGCGCAGTGGTGGGGACCAAATGGATTTACGAACACGTTCAGCACGTTTGAGTTTCGGGAAGGCGGTGTTTGGGAGTTCGTCATGCACGGCCCTGATGGCACCAACTATAAGAATAAAAATGTGTTCCAGGCGATCAAGGCGCCGGAGCAAATCGTGCTCGAGCATGTTACGGGACCGCATTTTCAGGTGAACGCTTCATTCGAGGAAGTGGATGGCGGGCGTACGAAGCTGTCGTTCCATATGCAATTTAACACGGCGGCTGAATTCGACCATGTGAAGGACTATGTGGTGGATGGGAATGAGCAGAACTTCGACCGGCTGGAGGCTTTGCTGGGTACGCTGACTGCGAAGTGAGTTGCAAGTGATGAATGATGAATGATGAGTAAACAGTGACATGAGATATTGGAATGTGAAATGGCTGTACTGGGGGATAGCGCCCGGTGCAGCTATTTTTGTATGGGTTGGGATCAGAGGTATGTTATGTTCGAGACAGCTAGGGGAAGATTGTTACTGTGGCGATGTGCTAACGAATCGTATGGGCCTTATTTGCATGAATTATGCCGATAATCAGATCTTACGAATCGTACGGGTCTTATTATGGAGAAATGGAGTCGAAATCAGCATTTGGACATGGAATAGTGCCTGTAGGATTCGTTAGAAATTCAAACCCCGTTCAGAGATCCAAATAAGACCTCCGGGATTCGTTAGAGAGTGAACGCAATGACGGAGAGCGATTGGTGGAAGCGTGCTTCTAGTTATTTCTACTGACTAGATCCAGGTCTTCTTCAGCATCTGCAAATAACGATTCATCGCTTCGATGAAGCTGTCGGTATCGGAGGTCAATCGTCTCAGCAGCAAGTGAAGCGTGTCCCCCATCTCATGACGGTATGGGGCGATCCACCGTTTCTTGTTGCCGGCCCAGAATAAGCGGGATGCGCTGTTCGCCAGCGTTTGCTGCATTTCCTGGTTATGACTGAGCGCGATGACGCGGCTCACGAAGTCATATTCAAATTGGCATAATGCAAGCGTGTCGCTGACAACATGAGCGGGTTCATCGCCGACAGCATAAAGTGACGACGCATCGTCAGCAGCGAGCAGCGTTTCCAGCTCTTCCACTAGCTGCCGGGACATCTCGCCGAGCGCGGATTCGTCGCGGTTGCGCACGCTCGTGAAGGCATACAATAGCAGCGCGGTCAGCAGTTCCAGGAGATCGCCGACCCGCTGGGCAGATGAATCGAGGACCAGCACGCCGTGCTTGGGAATGATCCGCAGGAAGCCTTCATTCTCGAGCTGCTGCAACGCGGCGCGGATGGGCGTGCGGCTCATATCGAGCTGACGGCTGAGCTGTACCTCGGAGGTGACGATTCCTTTGGGCAGCTCACCGCCTATAATTTGTTCATAGATGACGTGATAGGCTTCATCGCGCAGCGATTGGCGGGGCATGCGGAGGATCCCTCCTATTATTTTTCATCCGAAAGCTACTAAAAAGTAGTATAACATAAGAGAGAGGAAGCGAAGGAGGGAAGGCCGTTGGAGAAGCAGCAGACCGCGGTGACGCTGCGTGATCAGGCTTTCGAAGCGATTAAGAATCGGATTGTGAGCGGAGAGTGGCAAGGCGGGATGTTTTTGCCCGAGAAGCTGCTCAGCGAACTGCTCGGTATGAGCAAAACGCCGATTCGCTCCGCGCTCGATCGCCTGGAGATGATGGGGCTCGTAAAGCTGTCCCCAAAGCAAGGGGTCATCGTACAAGAGGTATCGCTTAAGAAGATTTTGGAGATCTACGAGCTGCGTTTATCGCTCGAAACCTATGCCGTTCGACGGCTGACGGGGAAGATGGATGCAGCGTTCTTCGCCGGTCTGGATGACAATTTGGCGCAACAGGCCGATGCGATAGCTGAAGAAGATATCATGCGATATGTGGAGCTGGACCGCCAATTCCATGCGCTGATTATCGCAGGGCTCGATAATGAGGAATATACCGAGGTGATGTCGCGCATTCAGGATAAGTTTCTGCTCGTCGTGCGGACGACCTTCAACCGCAATAAGAAGCGTCTTGCGGGCAGCATCGACGAGCATTGGCAGATTCGTCATGCACTGGCAGGCACCGACCCTGAGCTGACTGTACAGCTAACGCAGCGGCATATCGAATATGTGAAGAAGATCATGCTTTGATGTATACAAGTTAGACATCTTGTCGCCTCCCAAACGGCTGTGCTACGCTGGGCTCAATTAACGACAATCAATTGGGAGGCATAGCGGCAATGAAAATAACAAACATTCGCACCTATATTCTCGGCAACCCGTGGAAGAACTGGCTCTTCGTGTTAGTGGATACGGATGAAGGCGTCACGGGGCTTGGCGAAGGGACACTGAATGGTTTTGCCAAAACCGTCGAGGCTGCTATTCATGAACTGAAGCATCTCGTAATCGGACGCGACCCGTTCGATGTGGAAACGATCAGTTTGAAGCTGTTCCGCGACGTTTACTCCGATGGCGGACAGATTCAAGGCTCCGCACTGGCTGCAATTGAAACCGCTTGCTGGGACATCATGGGCAAGGTGACGAATCAGCCCCTCTACAAGCTCCTAGGCGGCAGCTGTCACGATAAGCTTCGCTGTTATGCAAACGGCTGGTACCGTGGGCCAAATACGCCTGAGAACTTCTTCGAGAAAGCGAAGATCGTAGTCGATAAAGGCTACACTGCCTTGAAGTTCGATCCGTTCGGCGCTGCTTGGCGGACAGTCAGCCGGCAGGATTTCTCAGCCGCGATCGAGAATATCGCGGCCGTTCGGGAAGCCGTCGGCAAGGACGTCGACATTCTCATCGAAGGCCATAACCGCTTCAGCGTGAGTACGGCATTGCAATTCGCAGATGCGATGCTGAAGTATGAGCCGACTTGGTTCGAAGCGCCTGTTCCACCGCAGCTCATCTCGAGCATGGTTGAAGTGGCGCGCCGCAGCCCGATACCGGTTGCCTGCGGAGAGGACTACTACTCGCGCGAGCAATTCGCGGAGCTCCTCCGCCATGATGCGGTGCACATTATTCAGCTGGAGCCTCAGTATCTGGGCATTTCGGCATCGAAGCAAATTTGCGGCATGGTGCATGCCCATAATGGCGTGACGGCGCCGCACAGTGCGCAGGGTCCGGTATGCTCGGTTGTATGCAGCCATTTGAACATGGCGACGCCGAATTTCCTTATCCATGAAATTTTCGATGAATTTAATGAGCCGTGGGAAGAGCAGGTGCTGCTCCCGCCTTTGAAAGTACAGAATGGCTATCTATTGCCTCCGGAAGGGCCGGGTCTCGGCGTGGAGCTGAATCTTGAAGAAATCGATAAGCATCCCTATCAAGTCGGCAATTGGCTACCGCTCTTCAAACAAGGCTGGGAGAAGCGCGAAACCGTTAAGTAAGAGCAGAAGAGAGGCGTCCATACCAAGGACGTCTCTTTCGATAATAGCGTTAGTCTGAATATGGGGGCAGCGTATGAGCTGGAACGGGAAAGTGGTCATCGTTACAGGTGGAGGAAGCGGGATTGGCAGAGCTGTCTGTCACCGTTTTGCAAAGGAGGGGGCGGCGGTTGTCGTAGTGAACCGCACGGCTTCCAAAGGCGAGACGGTTGCAGAGGAGATTACGGAAGCGGGATTAATCGCTACGGCGATGCAGGCTGATGTGTCATCGGAGTCGGATGTGAAGCGAGTCGTGGAGGATACGCTTGCGAAGTACGGCCGGATCGATGTCATGGTGAACAATGCCGCGGTATGCCCACAAATTCGCATTACGGAGATGAGCTTGCAGGGTTGGAATGAAGTCATCACGAATAATTTGACATCGGTCTTTTTATTTTGCCGTGAGGTGCTTCCCGCTATGGTCCGCAACGGAGGCGGTGCCATCGTGAACGTCAGCTCTGTTCATGCGCTGGCTACACTGGATGGTTATTCCGCTTACGCGGCTTCCAAAGGCGGCATCGTGTCGTTGACTCGGGCGATTGCACTGGATTTTGCCAAGCAAAATATTCGGGTGAACACGGTGCTGCCCGGGGCCGTACATACACCGATGCTGGAGAGCAGCATTAAGAACCTCGATACGCCGCGCGAGGAGACGATGAAGCAGTGGAACGAAGCACAGCCGATGGGCCGTGTCGGAACAGCGGATGAGATCGCATCGGTCGTCATGTTCGCGGCAAGCGCGGACAACTCGTTTATGACGGGGGCCGTGTTAGTGGCAGATGGCGGGATGACTATTGATTTGTAGGAGGATGAACGAGTGATGCAGCAATCTAATGCTCAGCTGCGAGAGCAGCAGCACTTGCGCAAGGCGGAGCTGGCGCTTGACGCCCAAGCCATACTCGCGGAAGGGCCAAGCTGGAACGCGGAGCAACGGAAGCTCTATTGGGTGGATATAACGGGCGGTTCATTTAGCCGCTTCGATCCGGCTACGGGCCGCAATGAGCAGTTCACGATCGGCAAGCCCGTTGGCGCTGTCGTTTGCGATGCTTCGGATGGCGATGCCGTCATTCTGACTACGCGGGACGGATTCGAGCATTACCACTGCGGAACAGGCAAGCTGACCCCGATCGCAGACCCGGAGGCGCATTTGCCCGAGAACCGATTTAACGATGGAAAATGTGATTCCGCCGGCCGATATTGGGCTGGAACGATGCAGGATGCCGAAGTGGACGTCACGGGATCCTTCTACGTGCTGGATAACGATTTAAGCTGCCGCAAAATGGCGGATGACGTTGGCGTGTCCAACGGCATCGCTTGGAGTCTCGATGAGACGCAGCTGTACTATATCGATTCCATGAAGCAGACGGTAACAGGATTCGACTATGATGTGTTGACAGGGACGATCAGTAATCCACGGCTGGTCATTGATTTTATGCCGGAGGAAGGGTTCCCGGATGGGATGACGATTGATAGCGAAGGCATGCTGTGGATCGCGCATTGGGACGGCTGGCAGGTGTCGAGATGGAACCCGCAGACCGGACAAAAGCTGGATTCGATCTACGTTCCGGTGGCAAAAGCAAGCTCTTGCATCTTCGGCGGCGACAACCTGGATACCCTCTATATCACGACGGCGAGTATCGGTCTCACGTCAGATACGAATGGGGATCAGCCGCATGCAGGCGGAATCTTCACTTGCAAACCGGGAGTAGTCGGCACGCCTACGCATGCTTTCCGAAGCGACAAAACATTTACGTAAACTTTAGCAATTTCGAGCTTGCGGAATCTATCAATTTTACCCAAATCGGGTATAGTAGAGATAGAGGCAAGCCTTACTCAAAAGGCAAGTCTCGCTAACGCTTGCGAGCGAGGAGATGGCAATTATGAACCGACATGCACTAGGCATCGCGCTAACGATCATCGGATTGGTAGCTTGCATCTCAACAGCATCGGCAGTCGATAATAAGGCCTACGCGCCTGTAACCCAAACTCCGGAAATGATCACCGTATTCATCAATGGCATGGACAAGCAAGGCGACAAGCTGCTTCTGCAGACAGACGAGATTCAGTGGTTCGAAGGCGAAGCGGCGGATGAGGCTTTCGTCAAAGAAGAACCGGATTCCGGTCTCGACAAAGCGCCGGATGGCTACTACATCGTGAACGATGATGAAACGGTGAAGACGCTTGAGGTTGATCCTCGCGCAGCCGTCATCATGCAAATCTACGACCGCACCGGCAGCCTCGTGAATGCTTCCACTGAATGGAACCAAACGATTTCACTTGATAAATTCGAAGCGATTTATCATGCGGACGGCCTCATTTCAGTCGGCGATTATCCGTATCATCTCACGATTAAGAACGGTAAAGTCACGCGTATCGTACAGCAATTTATACCTTAAACTATTGGGCCATTCGCCCTCGAAAAGCCGCAACCCATGCGCAGCATGGGTTGCGGCTTTATTTGTTTATCATAAAGCGGCAGCCCGAGACCTCCATGAAGTGGAAGTCCCGGGCTGCCGCTCCGGTTATATGAAATAGGCTATTCGAACCGCGCTAGGAAATAGTTCTTCTTCCCGCGGCGAAGGAGAATGTACTTGCCGTATAGCTTCTGATCTTGGCCGAGAATGGTTTCACCATTCGTTAGCTTCTGTCCGTTGACAGAGACAGCGCCGCTCTCGATGTCCTGTCTAGCTTGACGGCGCGAAGGAGCCGCTCCGACTTCAATCATCAGGTTCATCAAGCTGCGATCTTCTTCACCCGTACAAACGGTAGTCGGCATATCTTGCAGCGCCTCTACCAGCTCGGTTTCGCTCAGCGACATGAATTCGCCGGAGAACAGTGCTTGCGTGATTTTCTCTGCGGTTAGGACGGCTTCTTCGCCATGTACAATCTTCGTTACTTCACGAGCAAGCTCGCGTTGTGCGACGCGGCGTTCAGGCTGCTGCTGCAGTTCGTTCTCCAGCGCTTCGATTTCCGCTTGGGAGAGGAACGTGAAGTATTTCAGGAATTTGACTACATCGTTATCGTCCGTGTTGATCCAGAACTGATAGAACTGGTACACCGATGTTTTGTTCCGGTCGAGCCAGATTGCGCCTGTCTCGGATTTGCCGAACTTCTTGCCGTCGCTCTTCGTAACAAGCGGCATCGTCATGCCGTAAGCGTCGCTGCCGCCCATTTTGCCGATCAATTCAAGACCTGCGGTAATGTTGCCCCATTGGTCGCTGCCGCCTACTTGCAGGGCGCAATTATGTTCTTGATTCAGCTTATAGAAATCGTATGCTTGCAAGATCATATAGCTGAATTCCGTAAACGAAATGCCGTTGGACAAGCGCGAGTCCACGGAGTCCTTAGCCAGCATGTAATTTACAGTGAAGTTCTTACCGATATCCCGCAGGAACGTGATCACATCAAGCGGAGCAATCCAGTCGTAGTTGCTTACCAGCTTAGCTGGATTGCCGTCTGAATTGAAATCGAGGAAGGCAGACAGCTGAGCTTTCAAGCTGTTCGTCCACGAAGCAACCGTGTCCGCGGTATTAAGCGAGCGCTCGCTGGAGCGGCCGCTTGGATCGCCGATCAATCCTGTGCCGCCGCCTACAAGCGCAAGCGGAATATGACCTGCAAGCTGGAAGCGACGAAGGCATAGAATAGGTAACAGGCTGCCGATATGAAGGCTGTCGGCCGTCGGATCGAAACCGCAGTACAGCGTAACGCGCTCACTTTCCAGCTTCTTACGCAAATTTTCGGTATCGGTTAGCTGATGAATCAGACCGCGATACTCCAGATCATTAACCAGGTCTTTACTGCTTTGTACCGTTCCACTCAACATTCGAAATCCCTCCAGAAGTTAGTTGAAAACAAAGAAAGACCCGCCCCTGTCATAGACAGGGACGAGTCATCGCGTTACCACCCTAATTGAAAACGCAGTGCGTTCTCCACTCTTGTCATGTAACGGCTGACAACCGTCTGCTCCTTCTGCACATGGCAGTTTCGGAGACGAGAAGCTCGGGAAATGTAATTCACGTTCAACCTGTACCGGCTTGCACCAACCGCCGGCTCTCTGAAAGCAAGATTAGAACGCTGCTGTTTTCCTTCATGGCTTTATCCATTTGGCTTGTTGAAATAACTTTATACGATAGTAGCTCAGCATGTCAACTTTGAAGGGAGCTGAAGAAGAACTTGGCAGGTTTTTCGCTACGTTATAAGATAAGACCATACCAGCGAAGGGAGCTCGATCACACATGTTTGATCCGACCGTATTTGATAACTTGAAGGTAGCGATCGAGAACCAAGTCTATGATTTGGACAATATCGCCGGGCAGATATTGATTACGCATCGAGTCGATCGGCTGGAAATGGCAGTTATGGCACGGGTATTCGCGCTGCAATTCACGCTGGTGAACGGAGACGGCATTACGGCTGAGATCCGGCTGGAAGCATCGCTGAAGGATCTCGCGGCAGAGCTGCTGAAGCAGAAAGGCGAAAACCCGGGATGTACGCTGCGATTGCGCTTCTATATGCCGGTTCAAGATATGGAAGCGGAGTGCAAAGCGATCGAGCAGAAGATCGTTGACTTGTGGCAGCCGGAGCTGCCGCCCACACAAACGCTTAGCTTTACGTTCGGCGAAAAGACGGTCAGTTATTTCAATGAAATTGAATTGCATTTCAACCGGAAAATCAACGAGGAGCAAATGGAGGATTTGCCGGATCTTATCGATCATGTGATGCAGACGCTTGAGGCGCTGGATGGCCTAAGCACGGCAGATTAACGGGGGATTTTCAGGTACGTATTTTAATTCCGACAAAAACGATAGGAAAAGTCTTGACAGTGGATTCTATTACCAATAAGATAGAAACAAGTAAAGCAAACGACAGCAATTTATTTGTCGGATGGCATAGGATGATCAGTCTACTGGACCACCAGAGATTCAATGAGAGCGTGTATGTACACGCCATCGTTGGGTCTTCTTTTTTTATCCGGAATCATTATTAAGGGGGAGGAACGACGAAGTAAGCTGTCGTTCTTTACAGGCAAGACAAATTGAGATTCCACTACACTATGCTCAGAGAGCGAAAAGGAGATTCCTTCTATGAAAAAACCAAAAGTGTCCAAACTTACTTATTCCTTGGTCATCGCAAGCGCTGTGTTTCTGGTGTTGACTTATACCGCTGTATTCGCCAATAAAGATTCGCAAGAGGGTTCTCATTCAACACCAAATGCCGCTACTACTGTTAAACAAGCTGCGGCACCGGCAGTTGCACCTGCGGAAACGAAAGAGGCTGCTCCTGCAGCAGTAGTAACAACGGAAGAGAAACAACCGGAAGCAACTGTCGCTCCTGCTGCAGAAACGCCGGCAGCTGAACCAGCTGTTGAGACTGTAGCTGCGCCATCCGATGAAACGCAAGCTGTAACGGTTGAAAATACGGATGCTTCCGCTGAAGAAACGAAAGCAGCACCGGCAGCATCGACTAAAGCTGCAGCGGTGAAGCAAGTGAAAGCCGCAGCAGCAACAACTAGCCCGAAAGCTGCTTCCCCGGTAACGACCAGCTCCGCTGCACCTAAAGCAGCTGCAGTATCCGAGAAGCAAGAAAAACCGGCAGCCGTTGTATCCGCACCTGTAGTTGAAGAGCAACCAAGCACGCCGGCTCCGGCAGCAGCTCCTGCTGAAAAAGGACCGAAAAAAGTGGGCTCCCTGGTGGCTAAGAAAGAAACTCCGCAAGCAGCTGCACCTTCGACGTCTTCGTCGAGCTCGTCGTCATCCTCTAACTCTTCTTCCTCGCAACCGGATTCCGGCTCTTCGGACACTGAGGATTGCGGTGTGGTAAGTGACGTAGAGGATTGCAATTAAGCTGCATACTTCACACTTATCCGACTAATTAGGAGCGTAACTATATGCGAAAACATCAACCCATTGTCAGACTAGGAGCATTACTACTAGCCATCTTCCTAACGATTCCGTTCTTCCAAGCTTCGACCGCTGCCGCGGATCCGGCAGGCCCTAGCCCAAGCCCAAGTGCTATCAGCCATTATGATTATTTTAGCGACGTATACCCAAATTTGCAGGATGCCCATCATGTGTTCAGAACGGCTACGTATGAGGATATCGCACACCTATTCGAGAGTGAAGGAACATACGCCATTCTGTTTGGCGGCGCATCCGTTGCCAGCACACAGGCGAACATTGGCTTCATTAATCAGGTTGCCAAAGAATACAACATCTCGACCATCTACAACTTTGATACGAAGCTGGATGGTGTCAGCCTAGATCTTGCGGACAGCACCAACCAGTTTGCCGGTGTATACACGGATCTGGTGAACAAATATTTGACGAAGAAGGATGCGAGCGGCGCAGCAATTGAAGTGAGTCCCGCAGCAGACGTCAAAGACCAAACGTTCCTCTTTATTTACAACAAGGACAATAAAGACGGCGCGAACAGCCAGCCAATCGTTGCTTCGCTGAAAAGCAGCAACAGCGCGGCTGATTTCCTGACAGACGGCGTGGTGGATGCGGCGAAGGTAACCGCGTATAAGGATCAAGTCAAAGCTGTCTTTGGCGCAGCGCAATCCTTCGACACGATCAATCCGAACGATTTTATCGAATTGGCTTTCAATAAGAACGTGAAATTCAATTCGACTAACGGACGCGATATCTTCGACGGTACGGACGGCAATGTCGTGCTGGAACACGTGACGTATCATGAGCTTACGAAATTGCTCGCTTCACAAGGCAACTACGCGATTCTCTTCGGCGGATCGTGGTGCCCGAATACGCAGGCGGCGATTAAATTTATCAATGAATACGCGAAGAAATACAACGTCGATAAAGTGTACATGTGGGATCCAAGGCTGGATGCGGGCGTAGATGTGACGCAGACGGATTCGCCTACATTCAACTCTCACGATATCGATCGTCTGATGGTGCGCGGAACCGGCCATCCATATGCCAATCTGTATGTGGACCTGGTGAAAACGTACCTGACGAACATTAAGACGCAATACGTGAAAGGAACTACGGACGTTCGTTACACCGATGCGAATAACAATGAAATCATTGTAAACAAGCTGCAGGTTCCTTACTTGTTCACGTACAACAAGGACAACAAGGATGCAGACGGCAACAGCGCTCCGATTCTTGGACATGTCGAGCTGATGTATTCGTGGACGAATATCCAGCCGGATTACGTATCGAACGGCGTATTGCCAAACACGGTCTACAAGGCCGCACTTGATAAACTGTTCTCGAGATTAGAGGCTGTACCGACGGGCCTTACTGGGGTTGCGCCAACTTCGGCAACCGCAAATGACGGCCGCATTACAGGCACGAAAGCAGGCTTGGAATACAAGCTGGCCGGAGCTGCAAGCTACACAGCCGTAACGGGCAATTCCATTACAGGCTTGGCATCAGGTACTTACAATGTCCGTTATGCGGCAAAACCGGGCTACAATGGTCCGGTCAGCCAGCGAGTAGGCAATGTATCGACGCTGATTGCGCCAGCCGAAGTCCTGTACAGTCCGGGAGCATCCGTGGATGTAGTCGTTCCCGGAGATCCTATCATTAGCCCACCAACGCCGCCTTACGCAGTGAGCACGCCTCCTGCTGTGGAGGTAACGAATACAACTGCAGGTGATACAGCTACTTCAAGCTTCACCGTACCTTCCAAAACCGATGCGGCTACAGGCACAACATCAGCTGTCGTCACGAAGGAAGTGGTTACAGCTCTTGTAGCCGATGCGAAGAAAGCAGAAACGGCCGGAAAATCAGCTGTTGTCGAATTTAAGGTAGAAGCAAGCGCAGCTACTCAAACCGGCCAGCTAAGCATTCCGCGCAGCGCTTTCAACGAAGTCGCAGATGGCACTGGGGCGCAGGTTAAAGTGAACTACACGTCTATCGGTTCCATTGTGTTCGACTCGAAAGCAGTGGAGAACATTCGTGCAGCTTCCGGTGACGCCGATATCACGATAGAAATTGCTAAGCGTGAGCTTACCGAAGAAGGCAAGCAAGTACTAGGTGACCGACCTGTATATGAGCTGACGGTGAAAGCGGGAGACCAAACGATTTCAACTTTTGGCGGAGGCAGTGTCAAAGTCAGTGTGCCGTATACGCTAAAAGCAGACGAAGATCCGAATGCAGTCGTGGTCTACTATTTGACCGATGATGGTTACTTGGAGACGGTAAACGGAGTGTTCAACGCCGCAACGGGAACGGTTGACTTCGTGACGACTCATTTCTCGCAATATATCGTGGGCTACAATAAGGTTGTATTCTCCGATGTTGCACCAGCTTCGTGGTACAGCAAAGCGGTAACCTTCCTTGCAGCAAGAGATATTGCTACGGGTACGGACGAGACTCACTACAGCCCGCTCGCGAACGTAACTCGCGGTCAGTTCTTGGTGCTGCTATTGAAAGCATATGGCATCGTGCCGAACGAGACTGAAGCGGATAATTTCGCGGATGCAGGCAATACCTATTACTCGAATTATCTAGGCGCAGCGAAACGACTAGGCATCACAACCGGCCTTGGCGACAATCTGTTCGCACCGGATAAAGCCATTACCCGTCAAGATCTGTTTACGCTCCTGTATCGCTCGCTTGACGCACTTGGCAAGCTTCCAACGGCCAAATCAGACGCGAGTGTAAGCAGCTTCACAGACGCTGATCAAATTGCTGCTTATGCACAAGAGGCGGCTGCAGCGCTCGTAGAAGGCGGAATCGTATCCGGCAATAACGGAAAGCTAAGCCCTAAAGGGGTTACGACTAGAGCCGAGGTTGCTCAGGTATTGTATAACTTGCTCTCGAGCAAATAGAAGATTCTAGAAGATTCGTTCAAAATGGGCATCCAATCGGCTGCCCATTTTGTCCATTTTAAGTATGAGTAGGAGGAGAAAGCATGGATCTCATCGTTGCCTTCTCAGCAGGACTGCTTTCTTTCCTGTCGCCGTGCGTGCTGCCGCTTATCCCGATCTATCTCAGCCATCTTGTCGGGACGTCGGTAGCCGAACACCAGTCGCATCAAGCTAGAATAAAATTGCTTCTGAAAGCGGGTTTCTTCATTACAGGATTCACGGCTGTTTTTATCCTGCTTGGCATTTCGGTAAGCTCAGTCAGTCAGTTGCTGACGATGAATATAGAGGTTGTAAAGGAAATTGGCGGCGTGCTGATTATTATCTTGGGCTTACATACAACAGGTCTCGTGAAGATAAAAGCCTTGTATGCTGAGAAGCGGCTGTTGTCCCTTGGCAAAGTCGGGGAGAAGACGGCCTTCGGCTCACTCCTGCTCGGCATGGCTTTCGCGGCAGGCTGGACGCCGTGTGTCGGGCCGATTCTGTCTTCCATTCTTATTTATGCAGGCAGCATGGACACGATCGGAAAAGGCGTATGGCTGCTGGCGGCTTACGCAATGGGACTAGCCCTGCCGCTTATAATGGCAGCGCTCCTGGTGGGGAATCTATCGGGTTATATGAAGCGGTTTGCGGTTTATTTTCCAGTGGTATCGATCGTTAGCGGAGTCATTATGATAATCATAGGTATCCTCGTGTTTACGGATAATCTGGAGCTGATCAGCCAAGGCCAAGGCCTGTTCGATCTATAAAGGAGTTTAATGGATGAAGAGAAGCGTACTGCTATGGGGGACACTGCTTCTTGTCATGACGATTGCAGCCGCCGTGTACGTCACCGGTCATTACAGTCTAAGTGATGCGGAAGCGGGTGTTGTTGCATCCCAAACCGCTAAGGCAACCGAAGATCGGGCAATAGAGTTTACGTTAGAGGATTTGAACGGGAATCATGTTTCGCTGCGGGAGCTGAGAGGCCATAACGTCTACATCAATTTCTGGGCGAGCTGGTGCAAATACTGCAAGAAGGAAATGCCGGATATGAAGAAGATCTATGAGCACTATCCGGAGAAAGATCTTATTATTCTGACGGTCAATGTCGGCGAGAAGCGAGAGAAGGCTGCCGCATACCTGCAGGACAACGGCTACCCGCTCCGCGCTGTTCTCGATTCCGATAAGAAGATCACGATGAAGTACGGCATCACGTCGATTCCCGTATCTGTGTTTGTGGATCGACAGGGGAATATTGTGCAAAAACGGGTAGGAGCGATGAAGGAAGCGGAGATGAGGGCCATTCTTGATCCGATGATCAACTCGTAACGAAATAAAGCCCTCCGGCGTCCGGCATGCGGACGGGAGGGCTATTTCACGATTTATTAAATTGCAGCTTGCAGGGAGATTTCATCGTCCTTGTCATTGTTGAAGGCTTCGCGGTCGAACTCGCCTTCCGAATTCGCAACGAGCAGGGAAGTAACGGTTGTTCCGGTTGCATTGACGGTTGTGCGGCCCATATCGATCAGAGCCTCAACACCGGCAACAATGGCAATGCCTTCAAGCGGAAGACCCAATGCGGTCAATACGACTGTTGTCGAGATAACGGCTGGTCCCGGAACGCCGGCAACGCCGATTGATGAAACGATGCTGACAAGCACTAGTACGATATAATCCGTAAACGTCAGATCAATGCTGTACACTTGAGCGGTAAAAACAACGACGATGGCCGGCCAGATGCCGCCGCATGCGTTGAAGTTGACGGAGGCGCCAAGCGGTGCAACAAAGCTTGCGATACGCGGCGACACATGCAGACGCTTCGTAATGACATCCAGATTAACGGGAAGCGTTGCATAGCTGCTGCGGGTTGTAAATGCAACAGCGATTGTTGGATAGATTTTACGGAAGAAACGGATTGGATTAACTTTAGCTACGAAGAAGACCAAACCGCCGAATACGAGAACAAAGTGTACGATCAGCGCAACATAAGAGGTGATGATGACACTTCCGAGCTCCTGCAGCGTCTCCCAGCCATAATGGGAGGTAACGCCGGCAATAAGTGCGAATACGCCGTATGGCGTGAGTCGAATGATGAACTTCACGACCTGATGAAGCACTTGAGCGAGCGATTGAATCAAATCGCGGACGGGTTTTACCGTATCCGGATTTCTGGATCCGAGCTTGATAATGGCTACTGCAAGGAAGATTGCGAAGATAAGCACAGGCACTACTTTGCCATTGGCCGCTTCATTAATGGGATTGGATGGAACAAGATCAAGAATAACTTGGGAGAAAGTCGGGATTTCGCGAGCTTCAAAATCCGCCGGAGCCGCCTGCTGAATGCCGCTGCCCGGATTGAACGCAAGTGCGATCAGAAGGCCGATAATGGAGCCGATTCCGGTGGTGCCAAGGAACCAAGCGAAGGTTTTAAGACCGATTTTGCGCAAATACTCCAGGTTGGTTAAGGATGAAATACTGTTCAGTACAAGGATGAAGACCAGTGGTACTACAAGCATGCGAATTAAGCTTATGTACATGCTGCCAAACGTTGTAATGCCTTTGGTGTCATAGTCCAAGTTCTGAAACAGGATGCCGACTACAAGTCCGATGCCTAGGCCAATCAGTACCCGAGCGCCGAAGTTTACCCGCTTGCGTGCAAGAAAAAATAAGACCCAAAATACAAAGATGGAAGTAACAAAGCTGTACCAGTTCGTTTCAATGGCTGACAAAAAGTTGTTGTCTATATGTCCCATCGTTTAATCCCCCTTAATCCAAGTTGTTTTATCGGAATATATTTTTACTCTAATCGCGAAGGGGAATATTGTCAATAGGGAAGAAAGCAAAGAGCGGATAAATATCAGCGATTTGAGTATAGGTGAAAGTGATGGAGCTCATAGATTCTAAATATTTCACGGATTTGCATCGGTCTATTATGATGGATGCAGTCCTTGGGAGGTGTTCGGAATGGAGAACCATCAGCATGTTCGCAGCACATTCGATGAAACAGCAGCCGTGTACGATCAGCAGCGGCGGAAATTAATACCTTGCTTTGACGACTTCTATGGCGTTGCTTCGGCGCTCGCCAAGGTCGAAACGAAGGCACCTTCTATCTTGGATTTAGGTGCGGGAACGGGCCTGCTCTCTTTCTTTCTATTGGAACGTTATCCGAAAGCGAAGCTTACGCTCATCGATTTGTCCGATAAGATGCTTGCCGTCGCGAAGTCGAGGTTTAAAGAATTTGATTCGAGCGTCACGTATCTCTGTGAAGACTATACAACCTTTGTTCCGGGAGAATCATTCGATATAATCGTTTCCGGGCTGTCGATCCACCATCTGTCCGATGCGGATAAGCTGACCTTGTATCGCAGCAGTTTCGCTAATCTTAAACCGGGCGGCGTGTTTATCAATGCGGATCAGGTATTGGGGCATACGCCTTATGTAGATACACTCTATAAAGAGGACTGGAAAGGGAAGGTTGAAGCAAGCGGATTGACAACGTCTGAAATCGCGGCTGCTTACGAGCGGACGAAGCTCGATCGGATGACGGATCTTCCAACCCAGCTAGGCTGGTTGGCCGAGGCTGGTTTCGCTGATGTGGACTGCGCGTATAAATATTATAATTTTGTAGTCATGTTCGGGAGAAAGCTATAGTAGGCGAATGAGGGAGTTCGGTGGGTGAAGTGCGCATTGCGCCTTCACTTAGCCGGACTTTATTTTTTTACCTCGTGGTTAAGCTATTGTGCCTATTTTACGGGTATAATGAGGACAACACCAAGATGTAGAAGGAGGACAAAAGGATGAGTCAAATGCTGAACAAGCTATGCGTGAAAACGTTCAATAATACGAATGTCATTACGGAAATCGGAGTCGTGAAGAAGGTGAATAACCGCACGATTCACGTGGATTGGGGCAAGAAAGTATGGGTGTATCAGAATCGCGAGTTTCGCTGGGTGCCGGTGACGGAAGAAGAGTTCCTTCAGAAGTATGGCAAGAATAAATTTTCCCCTGAGGCACTTGCCAGAGCGGAAGAGCTCGGGCTGAATATCCAGAAGGGCTAGGGACATAGGTATAGAAAATGGAGTCGACTTTCTTCGACAACCTTCGCAGTACCTAATTTTTTTGTAAAATGTGGTGCCCTAATCGATAAACTGCTGATATAATAAGAGTCTACCTTTTTTATCCACTGGAAGGAGACTCTATGCGTAGATATATCAGCCTAGTAATAATGATTACACTTCTGGTCGGCAGCCTTGGCATTTCGATCGTCTCGGCAACATCTGCATTTCCTTATCAAGCTAAAGTGAACAGCAGCGCGCTCAATGTACGCAGCGAACCATCTCTGCAATCATCTGTCGTAGGCAAGCTGAATAAAGGCGATATCGTTTCGGTTACGGATGAAGACAGCGACGGCTGGGTTCAGATTAAACACAACAAGTTGACCGGTTGGGCAGCCGGGTATCTGCTCGGCAAGCTGGATGGCTCCGGTCAGGAATCCAACCCGGCAGCTAGTGAGCCGCCTACGAGCGGTACGGTAAGTACAAGCCCGGGTTCTACGGCGACAGTGCTTGCGGATTCGCTTCGGATTCGCTCCGGCCCGGGTGTGGGCTATAAGGTAGTCGGCTCCTTGTCGCAAGGCGAGCAGATTACGATTACGGGCAGTCAGAGCGAATGGATCAAGATTCGTACGGCAGGCAGTGCGACGGGCTGGGTGGCCAAGGCATACGTCGGCAAAGGCGCTGTCCCGCCGAAGCATTCCGGCAAGGGACTCAGAGGCAAGGTCATCGTCGTTGACGCCGGGCATGGCGGTAATGATCCGGGCATGATTGGAACAACGTACGAAACCAAGGAGAAAGACCTCACGCTTAGCACAGCGGGTTATCTCGAGCAGGAACTGCAAAGCTTAGGAGCTACGGTCATCATGACGCGGACGACGGATAAGAAGCCCGAGCTCTCGGAGCGTGTACGGATAAGCGAAAGAGCGGACGCGGATGCGTTCGTCAGCATTCATTATAATTCCTCGGAGAAACAAACGTCCGGCATCCTTACTTTCTTCTATTCCGAGAAGAAAGACAGACCGCTGGCGCAAGCTATTGAGGACGAATTGACTGAAGTCGGCGGGCTGCGCAGCCATGGTCTATCCTTCGGCGATCTGTATGTACTGCGGGAGAATGACACGGTAGCGACGTTGGTTGAACTCGGATTTCTGTCGAACCGCAAGGATGAATCGATTGTTCGCGGATCGGCTTATCAGAAGAAAGCGGCTGCGGCTATTGCCAGAGGATTGGCGAATTATTTCGGATAAGCGGCTGTTTAGCAGCGCAGGCGAGAAGGAGACTGCCCCTTGTGAGGGCGGTCTTCTTTTGCGTTTAGGCGTAAACAAGAAGCGTCTTCGAGGGGGCTCATGGACGGCTTAGAAAGAATTGATATTTTTGGCAAACTGGTAGTATGAAATGCAGCAAAAATCCGCTAAAATAACGGTGACACCCACCTAATTATTCCATGGGAAGAAAAGGGGAATCGCCATGCTGACCGTACTGCGACGAATGCAGACAAGGCTGAGTATTTGGCAAGTCATCACGGGGTTGTTCATCGTATTGCTGGTTATTGAAGCGGTTGTGCTGCCTTACGGGTCATCCAAGCTAAATGATTATTCAGGCAGTGCCGGCATTCTGGATTTGCGTCTCTCTTATTCCGCTGACCAGGCGTATGCCATAATCGGGGCATACAGCGACGCAGGGAGAGCTTTTTACGCCACATTTACGCTCACAGCAGATTTTATCTATCCCATCGTATACAGTATGTTCTTTGCGCTGCTGGCGACTGTCATTTACCGGCGTGCGTTCGCACCGAAGTCATGGGCCCAACAATTACCTCTTCTTATCTACATCACGCTCCTCCTGGATTACTTAGAAAATGCATGCATCGTGACGATGCTGACCAACTATCCGGATCGAATCACATTCATTGCAAAGGCCGGCAGTCTCTTTACTACACTGAAATGGACGATGGCGGCAATCAGCATTCTCCTGCTGCTGTTCGGGGTAGTGATGCTGATCATCAAACGGTTGCGCAAAACCCATTAGAAAAGAGGAGTACCCGTGTCGCACGAGCATCAGTCCCCGTCTGCCAAGTTCAAACGTCCTTCCGCTTATCAAGCTGAAGCTCGGAGCACTGAAAGCACGAAATCGAGTATGACCACCGCAGGTTCAGCTGCCGGCGGTGAACATATGCTCTCTCCACGGCAGGTGCTGCAGCTGCAGAAGGCAGCAGGCAATCGAGCGGTAGTACAGATGATGCAGCAGAGCAGCCGCTCATCGGTTGTGCAGCGAAGCGAAGAGGGGGATGGCGAGCAGCATCAGAAAGGACGTCTTCCTTCGAACGTTCAGGCGAAGATGGAAGCCGCCCTTCAGACGAATGTGTCGGATGTTCGCGTCCACGAGGACTCTTCGTCCGCGAGAGAAGTAGGGGCGCTTGCGTATACGCAGGGCAGCGATGTTCATTTTGCACCGGGTCAGTATCAACCGGATACCCAAGAAGGGCAAGAGCTGATCGGCCATGAGCTGCAGCACGTCGTTCAGCAGCGTAAAGGGCGAATCGAGCCGACCCTGTCGGTAGCCGGTATGCCGGTCAACGATGATCCTGCACTGGAGCAGGAAGCCGACGACATGGGCAAGAAGGCTGCTTCACAGAAAGTGGATTAAGCGGCAGCTGTGGCTTCGAACGGAAACCAATCCTAGCAGAATGCTCCATTCGAAGCTTTGGCTTCGAACGGAAACCAATCTGCTTATATGCTCTCCTCCCGCATGGGGGAAGGGCATTTTTTCTATCAAGAGAGGGGGTAGGAGAAGATGGGCATACAGGGCGAACAAGCTTTTCTGGCAGGGGCGATTAGATGGGATGCGTGGTTTCCGGGCAACGAAACTTACGCGGGGTTCGTGGATCCGACACTTTATACCCGTTATAGCAGCAGGGAGCCTATTGATGGCTGGTTCGATTCGGAGGTTCCGGATCATGCTGATCGGGTTGACCGCCAAATTCAAGCTGCGGCTGATGGGATGCTCGACTTCTGGGCTTTCGTCTGGTATCCGGACGATGATCCTCATGAGGGGATTAGACGGCTAAATAATCCGTTGAAGGACTACATGGCTTCTTCGAAACATGATCTGCTGCAGTTTGCGCTCATCCTGCAGACCGGTTGGGTAAGCGGCGCGAACCAAGAGGAGCGACGGGGCTGGCGGCGACGCAATGTACCTGAGTTTGTAGCGCTTATGAAGGACAAGCAGTATGTGCTGGTGGACGGCAACCGGCCGCTGCTGTTCTGGATGGACACGGGACTGCTTGATGACGCGGAGCGCGGATTCGGCAGCCGCTGGGCTGAAGAGCTGGCGTACTTGGCGGAAGCTTGCGCGGTGGCCGGTCTGGGTTCGCCTTACTTGGTTGATATGCGCAACGACTATGGATCTGCCGCTCGGTTTGGTTTTGACGGTGTATCCGATTATGGTCCGGCGTCGCATAGCGGCGAAGGGCATTATACGTTTGAAGAGCTGGCTCGCCATGATCGTAACAAACGAGATATCGGGAAGGGTCTTAAAGTGATCCCCGGCGTCAGTGCGGTTATCGATCCGAGTCCGCGCCATAATGCGACTTGGACGGCTGCTGTTGGGGCTAGCTATTATGGGTACTCGTTTGAATTTCCGACCTATGCGGAATGGTTCGAGCATCTCAGCGAAATGCGCAGCTGGCTGTCCCGTCATCCGCAGCATACGAGCTCGCCGCCTGTAATGGCGATCTATGCATGGAATGAGCTGGATGAAGGCGGTCCCGGCATCATGCCGACGAAGCAGGAAGGCACGATGTTTCTGGATGCGCTTCGCGCGGTGAAGACGGGCGTCCATCCGGAGCGGATAGAGAATCGGATGAATGATTCGAATCCCGGCATCGGCTATGAAGGGAACTGGCAGCGGGAGCGCGGAGCTGCGGGCAGTTATAACGATGACTACACTTGGAGCGAAACGGAAGGGGATAGCTTCAGCTTCTCCTTCCATGGAACATGGGTGAAGCTGTGCGGAGGGCGAAGTATAGTCGGAGGGACGGCAACGGTTGAGATCGATGGTACTGCTGCTGCTGCTGCGGGTACTGCTTATCAGGAATTGGAGCAGGACAGCGTATGGTTCGAGGCTGAAGGCCTGGCGCCAGGTGCGCATGTGCTGCGCGTAACGTTAACTGGCGGCAAATTGGCGCTTGATGTGATTCGGTTCGGCTAGATGTGAGTATAGGACAAGGTTACAGGATGGAGCGGATCAATCACATTTGATACGGAAATGTAACTCTTCTGTAACGCAAAAGGGGTCATATCGTTTTATAATCAAACATGCAGCCTAGAGACAGGTTAGTCAGTCAGCAAGTAGGGGGAAACGGTCCCCTGCCGGAAGGAGAATGTTAATATGCCAAAACCATTAGGAAACAGCGGCCGCTACATGCCCGGAATCGATGGTTTGCGTGCAATTGCCGTATTTGCGGTAATCGCTTATCATCTGAATCTATCGTGGGTACCGGGCGGGTTGCTGGGTGTAGGCATTTTCTTCGTCCTCTCCGGCTACTTGATAACCGATATATTATTAAAACAACAGAGTCATACAAAGCGGCTGAATCTCGGTGATTTCTGGATTCGCCGGGCGAGAAGACTGCTGCCGGCCATGTTTATCATGCTCCTGCTCGTTGCGGCTTGGCTGCTTTGTGCAGACCCGGCAAGACTGTCTTCGTTAAAAGGGGAAATCGGTTCAGCGCTGATCTATACGAGCAACTGGCGGCTGATTTTTCATCAGGTATCCTATTTCGAATCATTTGGGCCGCCGTCGCCGTTTGGCCATTTGTGGTCGCTCGCCGTTGAGGAACAGTTCTATCTCGTATGGCCGCTCGCGCTTGTACTGTTAGTGCGCTGGGTACCGCAGCGCGGTAAACTGACGCTCGTCATATTGGCAGGGGCGGCAGCATCCGCCGGTCTGATGGCCGCACTCTATGAACCGGGGCTTGATCCGAGCCGTGTCTATTACGGCACAGATACACGGGCTTTTGCGCTGCTGATCGGGGCTGCTTTGGCCGTGATATGGCCAAGCTGGAAGCTGTCCGAGCATGCCAGAAGCAAGACGAAACTGGTGCTGGACGTCGTTGGCTTCAGCGGCCTGGCCGTTGTGCTGGCTATGATTGCAACTGTAGGCGAATATGATGAGACGCTGTATCGCGGCGGGATGGTTGTATTGTCGCTTGCAACTGCGGCAGTTGTCGCCTCGCTGGCACATCCTTCGAGCAGAATTGGCCGCATGCTGGGATGTAAGCCGCTGCGCTATTTAGGCGTGAGATCCTACGGCATCTATCTCTATCATTATCCGATCATTGCTCTGACTACGCCTACGGCGGAGGTAGACGAGTTTCATGCGATGCGAGCCGTGCTTCAAGTGGCGGCAGCTATTGTATTGGCCGAACTCTCCGGGCGTTTTGTCGAGGAACCGATTCGTCGCGGTGCGCTGGGCAGACTTCGCAGCAAGCTCTCGCAATTGGCTGCTAGGCAGCGTCAGCCGCTCCGCGCAAGTCGGATCGTGCTGGTCATGTCACTATGTGCGCTGATGGCTGTCAGTGTATCATGCTCTACGCAATTGTACGCGATAGACGGCGGATTATCGGCGGGCATTCCCATTCTGAAGCCGGGTATGTCAAATGTGAGGCCGGCCGAAGATCAAGCCGATCAGGCTGTATCGGAAGGTGGCCAGGAGACGGAGGATCATCCCGTTGTGACGAAGCCGGATGATACGGAATCGAGCAATACGACTCCGGGGGACGTGAGTCCGAGTGAACCGGACTCGGGAGATACGGATTCGAGTCAAACGAATCCTGGCGATACAGACGTTATTGATACAGATCCTGTAGGAGATGGGACAAGTCCTGATAAGCCGGTTACAAGTAAACCGGACGAAGCGGGTACAGCAGCAGATAAGCCGGGCAACGGCGAGAGGGATCATGGCAGCACGAATGACAACGGAGCCACCAAGTCGCCGACGACGCCATCAGTTAAACCAACCCCTCCTCCAACCAAACCAACGCCACATAAACCGATAACACCGCCTGCAGCAGGCAGTGTTACGGTAATCGGCGACTCGATTCTTCTGGATGCGAAGCCCTATCTGGAAGAGCTTGTGAAAGGAATTGTCGTGGATGGAAAGGTCGGACGGCAGATGTCCGAGGCTGACGAAGTAGTCCTGGAGCTGAAGGAAAGTAACAAGCTGGGGCAAACCGTCATTATTGAGCTTGGCACGAATGGCTCGTTCTCGGACAAGCAGCTGAATACGTTGTTAACGGCAATTGGCAGTGAACATAAAGTCATTCTCGTCAACACGCGCGTTCCTCGTAAATGGCAGGATGTCGTAAACGATATGCTGGCCGATACGGTCACGAAGATCCCGGGTATTTCGCTTATCGACTGGTATTCCGCCAGCAAAGGACAAGACGATTTCTTCAGCAATGATGGCGTTCATCTGAGGAAGAACGGCGCGCAGTTCTTCGCACAATTGCTTGTAGACGCTTTGGCCAAACAATCCTAAACAAGAAGCCCCCGCGGGTCTGCGTAACACAGTCCCGCGGAGGCTTCTTCTGTTCTATTAGCGAGGCGCCAGAAGCGCCTCGTTCTCACTCTTGTTTCCGTTCACGTTCGCCGTGTGCGGATCACCAAGAAGTTTCCGGCCTTTGCCGTATGGAATACAAAGCGGTGTTCCGAAGATCGGATCCTGTACGACCTGACACTCCATATTGAACACCTCGCGAATAAACGCCTCGTTCACAATTTGCTCCGGTTTTCCTTGCGCAAAGATGCGTCCTTCCTTAACCGCCACAATATGATGCGCGTACCGGCAAGCAAGATTGATATCATGAAGCACCATCACGATGGTCCGGTTTTCTTGCGCGTTCAGATCAAAAAGAAGATCCAAAATTTCGATTTGATGCGTCATATCGAGATAGGTGGTAGGCTCATCGAGCAAAATCGTTTGCGTGTTCTGCGCTAACGTCATGGCGATCCAAGCGCGCTGCCGTTGCCCGCCTGATAGCGAGTCTACCGTACGGGCGGAGAATTCCTCCATATGGGTCGCTTGCAGCGCTTTCTTCACCATTTTCTCATCCTCTGCGGACCACTGTTGAAGGAAGCTCTGATAGGGGTAGCGTCCCTGCTTCACGAGCTGCTGCACGGTCAATCCTTCCGGAGCTGTCGGCCCTTGCGGCAGAATAGCCAGACGCCTGGCCACTTCTTTGCCGGACAGCTTGGCAATGTCGGAGCCATCGAGCACGATGGAGCCTTCTTGCGGCTTCAATAAGCGGGCAAGGGAGCGAAGCAGGGTTGATTTGCCGCAGCCGTTGCTCCCGATAAACACCGTAATTTGGCCTTTCGGAATCTCTAATTGAAGATTAGAAAAAATCGGTTTCTTTCCATACGATAACGTGAGGTTAGTAGCTGCAATAACAGACACAAGATTCACTCCTTTTACGAGTTGCGGTGGCGATAGAGCAAGAAGATAAAGAACGGCGCTCCGATTGCGGCCGTAAATACGCCTGCAGGGATATCGAGCGGAATAAACGCGACTCTGGCCACCAAATCAGACAGCATGAGGACAAGCGAGCCGATCAGAGCGGATGCCGGAATGACGCCCCCGTACGAAGGGCCAACCAGCTTGCGCGCAATATGCGGAGCCATGAGTCCGATGAAATTGATGGCGCCGCCAATGGCCACTGCTGTACCTGCGAGTGCGACACTGATCATAAGCAGCATCGTTCTTTTGGCATTAACGGAACTGCCTACGCCTGTAGCGACTTCATCGCCGAGCTCTTGTACGTTCAGATGCCGGGCATAGATGAGCGCAATTGGCATTAATACGAGCATCCATGGCAGCAGCGTCAGCACATCACGTTTCCAGGACACCCCGTAGATGCTGCCTGTCATGAACGTAAAGGCTTTTACCGCAACAGCAGTTGGCGTAAACGATGCCGTGAGAATGAGCATGTAGGTGGCTGCCGTCAACGCGGTTGCCATGCCAATCCCGATAAGCACAAGCCGAAGCGGGGTAATGCCTCTTCGATAAGCAAAGAGATAGATCAGGAATGCCGCGGCGAAAGCGCCTGCAATCGAGCTGATCGGCATATAGCGTATGCTGACATTTGACATATAAATGATAAAGAACACCGTACCGAGCGAAGCACCGCCCGATATACCGATGACGTCGGGGGAAGTAAGCGGATTGCGTACGATACCTTGCAGCAGTGCACCGGAAACAGCCAGCATCGAACCTACCATAATGGCGATGACAACACGAGGCATTCTCAGTTTGAAAATAATCATGGAATCCGCTTGGTCGCCTATACCGAGCAATGAGCGAATCACCGCCATCGGGCTTACGACGGTGCTGCCCAGCCCAACACAGACAATGATGCCGACAAGATTGGCAGCAATTAAGAGCAGAATAACAGACAAGGTTCTGCGTTCGATCAGGAACGATAGACGATTGTTTCGCAGTGTAAGAGACTTGCTCATGTTAACGCTCCCCCCTTCTGGCAATGTAGACGAAGAACGGAACGCCGATAATTGCGGTCATAATGCCGACAGGCACTTCACCGGGATAGGCAATAAAACGTGAACCCACATCAGCGACGAGCAGCAATATAGCTCCGAGGAAGGCACAATAAGGGAGAACCCAGCGGAAATCAATGCCTACCACGTAACGTGTAATATGCGGAATAATAATCCCTACGAAAGCGATCGGACCTGCAATGGAGACCGAGCCGCCAGCCAGCAATACGATAATGACGGCAGCTGCGAGTTTTATGTAGACGGTCGTCTGTCCAAGTCCGGTAGCAACATCATCTCCTAATACGAGCAGATTCATATGACGGGAGAGGACCAAAGTGCCCAGAAGCGCAATTCCCATATAGGGGGCTGCGGTCGTGAAGATATGCATGTCTCGTCCGGCTACCGAACCTACGAACCAATACAAGACTTGATCGAAGGTTTGACCGCCGGTAAGCAGCACGCCCATCGAGAGGGAAGAGAAGAACGCTGTCATGGCAGCGCCTGCGAGCGTCACCTTCAGCGGGGTCAAACCATCACTGCCGATGGAGCCTAGGATATAGACAAGCAATGCCGTAAATGCTGCGCCAACGAAGGCCAGCGTCGCGAACGTGCCCAGACTGCTTGCGCCGAAGAATGCTGAGCTTACCACAATGAAGAAAGCCGCCCCGGCGTTGATGCCAAAGAGGCTTGGCGATGCGAGCGGGTTGCGGGTAATGCCCTGCATCAATGCGCCTGCTACGGCAAGACTGGCACCGGCGAAGGCGGCGATTAAGGCTCTTGGCATCCTTGCCGTCTGGATGATGAGATGCTCTTGCGATCCGTTATAAGAGATATAAGATTCCAGAATGGTATGCAGGCTTATATCGGAAGTTCCAAAGACGATACTGCCTGACATCCCGATGACGAGAAGGACTAAACAGGCGATTAGACCCAGTACCTTCTGAAGGCGCGTTGTAAGTAAGGTGTTCATAGTTGCCCCATTCCTAGCGTTAGCGTGTGAGATTAAGGTGTAGAAGAGAATAATTGCACTTTGTCATTCTAGGCGATGAGCTTCTCGATGTCAATGAGAGTGATTCTCAAAATCATTGACATCCGAATTTATCCCTGCTATAGTTGCTAACTGTAAAAGCATTGATAATCATTTTCAAATACGAAAGGAAGTTTTCTCGAAATGGTATCCGTTTTGAAGAAGAAGTACACGTGGTCCGTCTTTGTTTTGTTGCTTACTTTCGCACTCATCTTGTCCGCTTGCGGGCAGTCCAATTCTAACAATAATGCTGCTAATAGCGCGGGTAATTCATCGAATTCGGCAGCGACGAATTCCGAAGAGCATAAAGTCACTCACGCCATGGGAGAGACCACAATCAAAGGAACTCCGCAGCGCATCGTTGTATTGACGAACGAAGGAACAGAAGCGTTGCTGGCACTTGGCGTGAAGCCCGTAGGAGCTGTTAAATCATGGACAGGCGATCCGTGGTATGACCATATCAAAGCAGACATGGAAGGCGTAACGGTAGTTGGCGAAGAAAGCCAGCCGAACGTAGAGCTTATTGCCAGCCTGAAACCCGATCTCATCATCGGTAACAAGCTGCGCCAAGAGAAAGTATATGACCAATTGAGTGCGATCGCACCGACGATCTTCTCGGAAACCCTTCGCGGAGCTTGGCAGTCGAACTTCATGCTGTATGCCGGCGCAATCGGTAAAACAGCTGAAGGCGAGAAAATCATCAAAGCCTATGATGACCGTGCAGCTGGCTTCAAAGCGAAAGCAGGCGACAAGCTGAACGAGAAAGTATCGGTTGTACGGTTTATGGCCGGTAAAACGCGTATTTACCTAGATGATACGTTTACGGGAATCGCGTTCTCCAAGCTTGGCATTACACGTCCGGATAATCAGAAGAATTATAAGGAAACATTCGTAGAAGAGATCACGAAGGAACGTCTTCCGGAGGTTGATGCGGATCGGTTGTTCTACTTCACTTACGAGACCGGCGATGGCAAAGGTACGGCGATGGAAGAGGAAATGCTGAAGGATCCGCTGTGGCAGAGCCTGAACGTGGTGAAGAACAAAAAGGCGATTCGAGTGAGCGATGCGATCTGGAATACAGCCGGCGGCGTAATTGCAGCGAACTTGATGCTTGATGAGCTGTTCAAAATCTACGAAGTCAACTAATCATAGAAGTCAATAAAGAGGCTGAGGCGTCCGGGGTACAGGCGCAATCAGCCTCTTTTTCTATGTCTATTCCGCAGTTTAGTTCATAAGCTTGTTGATCTTGCTGCCCATCTTCACGTAACCATATAGGAGCAAGGCGAAGAGGAGAATATAGATGACTGCCAGGGGAAAAACTACGCCCCAGAATTGGTGGCCGCGAGGCAGCAGGTTCGCCATATTGATCGCGCACAGCCCGATGTTCAGGAGCAGCATCACGCCCATCATGCGTTGGATTTTCTTATAATGTGCGGCAAGCGAATCGCGGTCGGAATACAGACGAGGCACCTCCCCGGGCTGCCACTCTCTGCGAAAGTAATGCCAGATCCCTCCATAAGGGATGACATACTCCCAGCCTGCATCCCGGTACAGCTCGATATACTCCTGCAGCTTGCCGTTCTTCATTGTCAGACCCGGCTGATAGTCCAGACTGTAGGTGTAGCGAACCGCTTCATCCCGTACGAAAGTACCGCTCAAGAAACCGGATTTTTGCAGATGCAGACCGCGTGCGGAAAGCTCGTTCATCCAATTTTCTTCATTCTCGTAATCCCAGCTTAAGTTCAGCCGATACTTTTTCTCCGTGTTTGGTTTCATCTCGGATCACTCCTTATATGAAATTTGCGCCAGCTGTCCGGCTTTCAGAAGCTCTTCAAGCCGAACCATTTCCGCGGCTACGGCCGCTTTGCCATCCTCTGTGATGGCATACATCTTCCGTCTTGGATCAAGGCCATCCGGTGCGGGGAATGGAATGATGAGCCCTTTGTTCAGCAGGGTGTTAAGTGCCGTATAGAGCGTGCCTGCCCCAATCTTCACGCGGCCGCCGCTCATCTTCTCGGCGTCCTGCATAATCCCGTATCCATGAGAAGGCGCTACGTGCAGCGCCACGAGAATGTAATAGAACGCCTCTGTAAGGGGCAAGGAATCTTTGACCATAGGGTTCACTCCTTTCGAATTCAAATGTATCGTCAGTCGATATATCTTATACCGATATAATACTCTTAGATATATCGGGTGTCAATATAGTTGGGATACAAAAGTTGGAAAATGGGCGAGTCCGCCGCAAGCAGTGAAATTTTTACCGAAATTTAACCAACTATACGCTATCATAGCTATAGCTGTTACGCAGAGGCTGAAGGTTTGGTTGTCGAGGGGGAGTCAGAGGAGGCTTAAGGAGAAAATATGAATAGACGAATATCGATGATCCTCATGCTAATCGTAGTGGCGGCGGGGCTTTGGATCGGTTTCCTGCAATTGCGGCCGCCGTCGCCGCCAACGGAGTCCAATGCGGACTATCCGGCCTTTCAGCGGATGCTGGCCAATTTGACGGCAATGACTGCCGTGCCGCATCCATCCGGTTCCAAGGAACTCGAGGCCGTACGGACCCATCTATTGGCTCAAATTCGAGACATGGGGCTGGAACCGACCGTTGATCATGAACTGTACACGGCAGCCGACTTGGAGGCCGAGCATCTTGCTCAAGATGGCCCGCCGAGGGAAGAGCGAATCGAAAGGAATAAACCTGCCGGAGATAAGATGCCGGCTCCGGGAGCGAAAGTCATCGAAATTCACAGAGAAGGCGGACCGCTGAGGGATCTGGCTTTGAGCAATATATGGGTGAAGCTGGATGCGCCTGACACGCATCGCGGCATCCTCATGCTGGCCCATTACGACAGTGAGGACAACGCCCTTGGTGCGGCCGATGATATGGTATCCGTCAGTTCGCTGTTAGAAGCCATGCGCGAACAAGGCAGGCATCCCGAGCTGCTGAAGAATGATCTCTACTTCTTGTTTACGGATGGAGAGGAGGAGAGCGCATTAGGTGCAAAAGCCTTCATAAAATCGCATCCCGAGCTTCAGAGTAAGGTAGAACTTGTCATTAATTTCGATGCACGCGGGGATCGCGGCGGATTGTTTATGTTTGAGACTTCTACGCCGAACTATGGGCTCTTGCAGCATTTTCAATCGGCAAGCCCGCATCCGATTGCCTTCTCTTTCACAACCGGGCTTTATCGCAAAATGCCCAATGGAACGGATCTAACCTTTTTTATGGATGCGGGTTATCGGGGTCTCAATTTCGCAGTGGCAGAAGGGGTGGAGCATTATCACCGGATGACGGATAGCGTTGAAAATCTGGATCGCGGAACTGCTTATCACTTCTTGCAGACTGCTAAGGAAATGGCTGATTACGCAGGGCATGTGCAAATTGGTGGGGACAGCAGTTTGACGAGGGACAGTGTCTTCTTCACCTTCCTGCCCGGCCATCTTGTAGTGATGACTGATATCGTCGCTTATATCCTAGCCGGATTAGCTGTGCTGGCTTCTTTATTCTGGTTGGTGATGCAGCTTCGACAGGGCAGGGTTAAACTTCGCGGAATCGTTGTCGGCTCAGGGTGGCTGGCGGGTTCCGTTGCGGCGATGGGCCTGCTTAGCTGGGGCATCGTATTCTTGGTAACCGAGATGATGGGACTGAGCAAAAGAACGAATAACGACAATGTGTTTCTCTGCTTATTCGTTGTGCTTAGTTTGTTCATTCTTGCTGCGATGTCCTTCAGAATGAGCAAACAGTCGCTAGCCGAAGCGCTGGCAGGATTGCTGCCTATTCAATTGCTGCTAACAATCGGAACAACGTTCTTGTTCGCTCAGCTCAGTTACTTATTTGCATTATCAACACTGGGCATGCTGATCGTCGCCATGATGGATTGGCATCGTATTGGACGGATGATGGCCTCGTCTGTGGTTGGTTTCGGAATATTGCTGCTTTATGTACCGGTGGGCTGGCTACTCTTTGTCTTGTTTATGATGCCCATCACGCCGGTTGTTATTGCTTTGAGCGTACTGCCATTTTCGATTCTGACCGCTTTTTTTGCATCCACCTATAAGTTGGACTCCAAGTAGCTGCTAAGCAACGCTCATGGCCGCGGCTGTGCAGAACACCGCTTATCAAGTGTCCTCCTTTTCTAACGAACCGTAGGGGTCTTATTGGGGAGAAAAGAACTCTTCGGTTATTCTAACGAACCACAGAGACCTTATTGAGTCGAAATACACGGAATTATACGAACTTTTAGCCGAATAGAGCCTGTAGGGTTCGTTAGAATTTCAAACTGTTGCTTTTTGGTCAAATAAGGCCCGTACGGTTCGTTAAATGATAGGACGCTATCGCATCTGAAGTTTACCCGGTTGCCTACAATCTGCAAAGCCCCCTCTATACGAGGGGGCTTTCTATTTGACTGTCCTTATTATTCAGAATGCTATCCTCGAGCACGGCGGATCGATCGCCGTATTCTTTAATAATATGCGTGTCCCCCCAATTGCACAGCGCATTTAAGATGGATTCCAAGCTCCATCCATAGTCGCTGAGCTCATACTCCACTTTAGGCGGAACCTGATTGTAGCTGATCCGATTCACTATGCCGTCATGCTCCAGCTCTCGCAGCTGCTGCGTTAACATTTTCTGCGTAATGCCCGGCATGAGGCGGCGGAAATCACTGGTTCGTTTCTTTCCGTGCGTCAGATGGCAAAGGATGACGCATTTCCATTTTCCGCCGATCACCTCTAGCGTTGCTTCCACCGAGATGTTGTATTTCTTCTTAAGCAAAGGCTGTTCCTCCCCCAAACGTCGATAGGCACTTTTTAGTGCGTATAGCACTTGGAAGTGCCTATATCACCAAAAAGTACGTACTGTTCATATAAGCTTATTTCACCTATAGTAGCACTTACCGGCCGGGAATACCAAACCAAACGAAAGAAGAGATCTCACATGGCATTCGATAAAAAGAGAAGTACATTAGCCCTGCTTGCGCTCGCCATAAGCGCCTTCGCAATCGGGACAACGGAGTTTATCAGCGTGGGGCTGCTGCCTCTAGTCTCGAAAGACTTGAACATATCTGTGACTACTTCCGCTTTAACGGTAACTATATATGCGCTTGGGGTAACCTTGGGCGCCCCAATACTGACTACCTTAACGTCTAGTATCCCGCGCAAAACCTTGCTGCTATGGATTATGCTTGTTTTTATTGTCGGGAATAGCCTTGCGGCGGGGGCTAGCGGGATTGGGATTTTGCTCACAGCTCGAGTGATCTCGGCTTTTGCCCATGGGATCTTCATGTCGATCGGCTCAACGATTGCGGCTGACCTCGTACCTGAGAACCGCAGAGCGAGCGCAATTGCGATTATGTTCTCCGGACTTACCGTGGCGACCGTTACAGGCGTGCCTCTGGGGACGTTAATCGGTCAAGAATGGGGATGGCGGGCTGCCTTTATCGGGATCGTCGCGATCGGTATTATTGCCCTGATCGCTAACCTGATCTTGATTCCTGCGAATATGCGAAAAGGAAGCCGAACGCCGTTTCGCGAGCAGCTCAAGCTTGTCACGAATGGACGGCTGCTGCTGGCATTCTCCATTACGGCAATCGGATATGGGGGCACCTTTGTCGTCTTCACTTATTTATCCCCGTTGCTGCACAATATAACCGGATTTAAAGACACGACGATCGCGGTCATTCTGCTTGTCTATGGCGTGGCCATTGCGATCGGCAACGTCATTGGAGGTAAGGCGGCCAACCGCAAGCCGGTTTCTGCTTTGTTCTATATGTTTATTTTGCAATCCATCGTGCTGCTCGTCTTAACGTTTACCGTTCCGTTTAAAGCTGCGGCGCTGATTACGATTTTCTTCATGGGATTGCTGGCTTTCATGAACGTGCCGGGCTTGCAAGTGTATGTCGTGCTTCTGGCCGAGCGTTATGCGCCGAAAGCGGTTGATGTCGCGTCTGCTGTCAATATTGCCGCGTTTAACGCCGGAATTGCGATTGGAGCCTTTATGGGCGGCGTCGTGACGGACTCCATCGGTCTTATTCATACCGCATGGGTTGGAGCATTGATGGTGTTCGGAGCGGTTATCTTAACGGGGAGGGCGCGCGTCTTGGAGCGGCGAGCCGAAGCGAACGGCTTAACATCTGAATCTGCACCAGCAACAGCATCTACATCCTACTAAACATAAACTCAGGAGGTTTTTCTTATGATTGCGAAACAGGTACAGGATACAACAACCTTACACAACGGCGTTAAAATGCCTTGGCTCGGGCTGGGCGTATTTCAAGTGGCAGAAGGCGATGAGCTTGTCCAAGCCGTCAAAACAGCTATAAAACAAGGCTATCGGAGTGTAGATACAGCGGCTATTTACGGGAATGAACAAAGTGTGGGGCAGGGGATTCGAGAAGCCATTTCGGAGTCCGCGATCACAAGAGAAGAGCTGTTCGTGACGTCAAAAGTTTGGAATGCTGACTTGGGTTACGAAGCTACGCTGGCAGCTTATGAAGCAAGCTTAGCTAAACTAGGCTTGGACTATCTCGATCTCTACCTCATCCATTGGCCGGTGCAAGGCAAATACAAAGAGGCATGGCGGGCACTTGAAACGCTCTATAAAGAAGGCCGCGTGAGAGCCATTGGCGTGAGCAACTTCCAAATCCATCATCTTGAAGATGTGATGAAGGATGCTGCCGTTAAACCTATGGTGAACCAGGTGGAGCTCCACCCTCAACTGTCGCAACTGGAGCTTAGACAATTCTGCGCGGAGCACGGCATTCAAATCGAAGCCTGGTCCCCGTTGATGCAAGGTCATTTGCTGGAGCATCCCGTGCTGAAAGAAATCGCAGACACGCATAACAAATCGATTGCTCAAGTGATCCTGCGTTGGGATCTGCAGCATGGAATTGTGACGATTCCGAAGTCGACGAAGGAACATCGCATCGCCGAGAATGCGTCGCTGTTCGATTTTGAGCTCTCGGCCGATGAGGTAGCCCGCATTGATCAGCTGAACCAAAACCTTCGCGTCGGCCCGGACCCGGACAACTTCGACTTCTAAGTTGGGCTGACTAGCAGAAATACGCGAAAAGGAATGTGGCCATTAGGGCAACATTCCTTTTTCGTTTGGAGCTCTCACGGTCAGCAACGGGAAAGTAGCCGCAAGTGAGGTACCGGTTACCGCATACTCGTTAAGCGTTCGTCCAAGCCTCATAATAAGCTTCTATCGTTGGATAGCGATCGTCTTTATCCGCACTAACCGCTCGTAGAGCAGCGAGATATTGCTTCTCGGAAGCCTGCCATTTCTCGATCGAGCGGTCCATTCCGCCGCCCATCAGTTGAAATGCAGTAGCTCCCATTACGAAAACATTGGAGCGTTCATCAATCTCGGCGCCAAGCTGGAATTCTTCCGGAGACATATACCGACTGGAGCCCCACATACGCCCCATTGTATTGATTACGGGGCTCTTGCTATATACTTCAATATCGCAAATCATGGTCCGTTGTGTGCGGAAGTCATACATGATACTGCCATCGTAGAAATCTAAGGCGATATAGCCGCATGTAATGGTATGGATGTGAAATAATACGAGATCCGAGTAGAGCGCCAGCTTCTCTTCGAGCGGCAGAGCTAAAAATTTATCATGAGACTGATACTGCCTGCCCATACACTCGCCCTCGAACCACTCGTAGACGGTCAGATAGCCGCCGGGGATTTCCTTGTGCGCGATCATATCAATGAGCACCGGATGGCGTAAATCCTCATAAACAACTACGGTAGATCGAAGTCGAGCGATGGCTTCTTCCGGACTGACATTACTCTCTAGCGTGGCTGCACCGGCCATTTTCAAGAATAGCTTCCCGTTCTCGCTCTGAACGCCAAAGCACAGGTATCCGGAATCTTGTTTATCGAAGACTGCAAAAACCTCGCCATATTCGCCTAGAAAGTCAAAGTCAAAATCCGCCTTCAACCCGAAAGATACGCCATCCATGTGTCGCGTTATCATTGCTGCCTCCTTGAATTTGGTTTTCCTCCATTATCCATATATTTTCAATTATAGCGGATTCCCGTCTTCGAAAGTGAGAAAAGGACTGTCCTATATGTCATCCAAGATGACAAGGGGCAGCCCTTACTCTTATTTTACGGCGCCAGCGGTTATACCGCTTGCGATTCGACGCTGGAAGATGATATACATGAACAGAACAGGCACGATCGTGATGAGCAAAGCAGCGAATAGGGGACCCCACTCGGTACGGTACTGCATCTCCGCTCGCATGACACCAATCTCAACAGGCAATGTATACTGCAGGGGATCATTAACGAGGATCGTACCTACGATATATTCGTTCCAGATGTTCAAGACATTAATGATCGCAAGGGTGATTAAACCCGGCTGCGATAACGGCAGCATGACCCGGAAGAACGTTCCGAAATAAGAAGTACCATCGACGATAGCAGCTTCTTCAAGCTCCTTCGGCAGCGATTTGAAGAAGCCGACGAGTACGAAGATCCCGAAAGCGAGCAAGCTTGAGGCATAGACGACGATCAATCCGAGCTTCGTATTAATCAAATGCATCGAATTCATTAAGAAGAACAAAGGAATAAGAGCAAGCACGAACGGAATCATCATGGAAGAGATGTAGAGCAGATACAGCATGTTACTGCCTCTGAACTTATATCTCGCCAGCACATAGGCTGTCATTGCCGATAGGATAAGGCCAAGCCCAGTGGAGCCCGCTGTGACAACTAGTGAGTTGATGAAATAGGTGCCGAAGTTGTAGTTACTCCACACATAGGAGAAATTGGACCACAGCAGCGGGAATTCCGGCAAGGACCACGGCGCATTGCGGAAGAACTGCTCATTATTTTTCAAAGCGTCCAGGAGTGTCCAAAACAGCGGGTATAAGACCGATATGCCCCATACGACAAGGATCCCATAGAAGAATAGTTTAGCGACTGGATTTCTTAAGCCTACAATCATCTCGAAGTCCTCCTTAACTCATCTCGACGGTTTCGTGGCGCATTAACCGTTGAAGTACGATTGTCGTAATTAACGACAAGATCAAGATGATAAATCCGATCGAAGCACCATAGCCGAAATGATACTGGCGGAATGCCATTTGGTATAAATAGGAGCCCATTACCTGCGTGCTGTTATCCGGACCGCCCTCCGTCATGATCCACACAATCACGAACGAGCCGTTAAGCGTCGTCATCATGATATTGAGCGTCGACACTTTAATTTGCTCCCAGACGAGTGGAAGGGTAATGTTGCGGAATTGCCCCCATTGTCCTGCTCCTTCTAAGCTGGCCGCTTCGTAATAGGAGTCCGGAATGCTCTGGATCGCGGCGATCAGGAGAATCATATAGAATCCGATACCGGCCCAAATCGCCGGAGGCAGCAGCATCCAAATCGTGTGATTCGTAAATCCAAGCCATGTAATCGTGACTTGTTCTTTCGTGAATAACGACAGAAACGCGTTCAAGAAACCGATTTGCGGATTATATATGAAGTTCCACAATACGCCGATAACGACGACGGAAATAACATTCGGAATGAAGAAAATCGAACGGAAGAACCCTGACAGCCTAAAGCCGAACCGGGTAAGCGCTACAGCGAAAAAGGTGGCGATCGTCATAATGCCGATAACCTTGCCCACTACCAGAAAATAATCGTTGCCAATCGCTCTCCATACAATGGGATCGTGAAACAATTCCTTGAAATTATCCAACCCGATAAAGGTTTTATGATGCGACATGCCCGACCAGTCAAAGAAAGAGAAGTATAACCCTTGCGCAACCGGATAAATCGTAAATACCCCAAAGAACAAAAGAGTAGGGATAATGAATGTTGCGATGAATACATTACGCTGCCACTTAGCCGTTCTATGAGTCATAGTGCCTGCCATCCCTCCGAGTAAATTAGCAGAGAATGATCGAGGCGGCTGCCCCGATCACCCTCCGCGTTAAGCCTCTGAAGGCTTATTATTTACTTACTTTTTTCACTACGTCAGTTACACGTTTGACCCACTCTTCAGGGGTGATTTTGCTAATTGTAAGTGCATCTGTTGCATCCATCATCGCTTTATCCACGTCTGCGTTGTAAGTGATCGTCGGGATAACGACTGTGTTTGGATCCGTTAGGTATTTCGCTGCATCTTTAACGAAGTTCGGCGCGTTGGAAGCGCTGATATCGCCTTTAATGTTGGAAGGCGCGCCGCTAAGCTCTGCCCACTGGGAAGCTTGCGCTTTAGAGAAGATGAACTGCAGGAATGCCTTCGCTGCATCTTTGTTCTTCGCATCCTTAGCGATCGCTACTGTTGATGTAGAAGTATTCGCTACGACTTTACCGCCTGCATCCTGCGTTACAGAAGGAATGAAGCCGAAGTCGAAGCCATCCGGAATGTCTTTGGACATTTCGTTAGGCAGCCAGAGGCCATTCGGGATAAAGGCATCCTTGTTTTGCAAGAAGAGCATTTGCGAATCGGTGTGGTTGATTTGAATCGACGCCGGATCGATGAAGCCTTTGTCGCGCAGCTCTACGATTTTGTTCAAAGCAGTAAGTACGGCAGGGCTTTCGAAAGCTTCTACTTTGTTAGCTGCCATGTCTTGAAGGATTGTGAAATCATTGTTGTTAGCCGAAACGATGGCCGGGTACAGAATCGATCCGTTGATGTAGTACGGATATTTACCTGTGTGGATAAATGGATTGATGCCGGCTGCTTTGATTTTGTCGCTTGTGTCTAGGAAGGATTGGAAATCGGTAGGCTCAGCCCAACCTTTTTCTTTGAACAAGGCTTTATTCCAGAAAACGCCCCACGAGTTCAGTACGAGTGGGATGTTGAATACTTTGCCGTCGAACTGTTGCGCAGGCTGCGCCAGAATATCGGTGATCAGATCGCCGTCAATGTTCTTGGCATCCTTCAGCCAGTCGGTCAAATCTTCGAGTTGGCCATCTTCAACCATCTGGCGGTCATTCAAGCCGGCGCCGTCGATGTAAACGAAATCAGGCGGGTTGCCTCCGATCCAACGCGGTTTCATTTGCTCATTTATTTGCGGACCGCCGGATTGTTTAATTTTCAGATCCGGGTTAGCGGCTTGGAAATCATTGATAACTTGTTTCCACCATTTGTCGCCGTATCCGCCAACGAAATATTGAATTTCGAAGTCGCCGGTCAACTTGGCAGTTGTATCTGTGGATGTGGAGTTAGTGCCGGAGTTCGAGTTGGAAGCAGTTGTGTTCTCTGAGGAAGCAGCCGTCGTATTTTCGGTAGTCGAGCCCGCAGCCTCGTTGTTATTCTTGGAACCGCATCCTGTTAGCGATACGGCAGCCAGAATGCTGGCCAGACCGATTGCAGCCATTTTTTTGTTCATGGTCATAAAAGCAAACCCTCCCAATATATGATGATTTACGCTTTCTTTGGTGTTCACGAGTGAACGCCAGCGCTTGTTTTCATCATAAGGTGGGAGGGCTTAAGTCTCTATCGAATATCTTCCACGAATTCTTTGTTTTCTTCTTTTCTTACTATTCGGCTTTATCGGCCGCTCTTGGTTTCGGCAAATTGCTGCAGCTTGTCCAGCGCGTCCTTCGGAGTAAGATGCTCGTAGAGTACGGCATCCCCCATCTTGCGGGCATAGTCCAGAACAGCTTGCCAGGCCGGCTCTCTGACCGGATAGAACATCGCTTTGCTCAGCGCATCGAGATTGCCCTTCATGACGTTGTCTTGCATGGACAATTGGCTGCCTACCGTGCTTGTGACGGGGAGCAGGCCTTCACGTTTGATCATATCGCCATAAGCCGAATCGTCGTATAGAAAATCCAGAAACTTGGATAACGCTTCTTTATTCGTATGGTCGGTCTTGAACGAGATAAGCACGTCCTGCACGGCAAACGTTATCGGAGGCTGTCCGTCCTTCACGGGGATCGGACCTTTGTCCCATTTGAGCGCGGGAAATTCCTTCGGCACGACAGAGGTAAAATAATTGCCCGAGATGAGCATGGCCAGTCCGCCGCCGCCCAGAATCCGCTGCTTCTCATCGCGAGTCGTAACGGTCGGCTCCGGGTCGGTTAATCCTTTGTCGAACATATCCTTAAGGAACGTCAACCCCGCGACATTCTCGGGAGAATTGATCGTCCATTTGCCATCCTTGGTCCACGAACCTCCGGCCCCATAGAAGAAATAGGAGAGATACGCCTGCGTCTCATTGTCCGTCAAATCAACGCCGAAACCATCCGCAGCGCCTGTCGCTTTGATTTGGTGCGCTGCTTTCTCGAGCTCGGACCAAGTGGTAGGCGGAGCCTTAATACCGGCCTTCTCCAGCAATTCCTTGTTGTAGTAGAGATTCCGCGTCGAGGCTACGTACGGTAAGGCGAATTGCACGTTGTTCATCTGATCCATCGCCACTAAATTCGGGTAGAGCCGGCCAGCGAGCTCCTTCGAAATAATCGTACCCAAATCGTTGAGCATCCCATCTTGGGCGAAATGAGCATACACATTCGTATTCAGCAGATCCGGCGGTTGGTTTTTGCTAATCATCGTCGTATAGATGCCATCTAGATTGTCCCAGTTCGCGACCTGAAGCTCGACGTCGATCAGAGGATTCTTGATTTCGAAATCCTTCACGAGCTTCTCTAGGAACGGCTTCGTTTCCGTACTGTATTCGGCGGCAACGAACCGAATAAGCGCTCGTTCCTCCTTGGGAGGAGGGGAGGGCTCTTCGCTTGATGACATACAGGAGGACAAGATAACGGAAAGGAAGATGGCAGAAACAGCTGCCTTCGAATAATGTGCGGGACGGAAGAAGACGGTCATACGCGGCTCACACCCTTCTCCTAAGTTTTATTTGTTCTCTATAAAAGGAAACAGCAGCTTCTGATTTTCCGGCAAATACATATTCTTGCGGTTGATGACATTCGATTCGATGTACGTAACGGGAGCCGTATTCGTGCCTTTAATCAAACTTAAGGCCTTCTTCACGCCGAGATATCCCATATTAAAAGGCTTCTGTACGATGACCGCATTTAGGACGCCTTCCTCCAGCAGCTGGATTTCGTAGAAGGAGCTATCGAAGCCGATCAGCTTGATCGCGCCGGCTTTGTTCTGTTCCTTCAACAATTTGGCTACGCCTATAGTCGCGGATTCGTTCATCGTAATGAAGGTATTAAACGACTGATCGCCGGCCAGCAGCTTCTTGGCAATCTCATAAGCTTTATCCTCGGACTGTTCGCCGTAATAAACCCCGACAATGCTGTTCTTATAGCGCTCAAGGGCATGCTTCAGACCCTCCAGCCGCTCCTTGGAAATCGTGGCATCTGCATGATCGCTAATGATCGCGATGACAGGTTTCCTATTCGTCTCGTTTATGGCGGTTTCTCCCGCTAATCGCCCGGCCTCTACATGATTGTTAGAGACAACAACGGGGGCTGGCTCCATCTTAAGCGGGGTATCGATCACGACTAATCGAATGCCCTCGTCACGGATTTGTTCGAATAAAGACGCCATGCGATCATCCACATAAGGTGCCACCACGATCGCTTGCGGCTTCTCCCTGATCGCCTCTTCCAGCACATGAATCTGCTCATCAACATCGCCTTCTTGCAGCGGGCCTTGGACGTTGAGCGCGAGCCCGTTCTCTTTGGCAGCTGCTTCGGCTCCTGCGCTGACTGCTTGCCAGAAATCGGATCGGACATTTAAGGACTTCAGTACGACCGTAATACTTTTCTCGTGATGGGTCGATACGCTGATTAGCTTGTAGTAGAAAATAGAATAAACAGCAGCAATGAAGAGTACGAGCGCGAGCCCTATCGTAAATCTTTGCCTAAACATAGCATTCTCCCTTTAACCGAGTTTCGGGATCGAAATCGAAACGCAGGTGCCGACTTCAATTTCACTGCGAATTTGGATGCCGTATTCATAGCCGAAATACAGCTTGATCCGCTCGTTGACATTCCTTATCCCAATCCCTTGATTGCGGGGTTCCCCCTCGACGGGGATCAGGAGGCGTTCCGCTTGTTCCGGTGTCATCCCGAAGCCGTTATCCTCGACCTCGAACACGATTTTATCATCCGTCTGCCAGCCGCGAATGGTGATGATGCCGTCATTGATGCCGTATTTATTGCGAATGCCATGATAAATCGCATTTTCAATCAAGGGCTGAAGTAAGATCTTCAAGGTTTTGAAGCCCAGGATCGATTCATCGATCTGGATGTCGTATTCGAGCTCCTCATAGCGCATCTTCTGGATGAGCAAATAATTCGTAATATGTTCAATCTCCACGCGGACGGGCACTAGCTCCTGATCCTTCGTGATGCTCGCCCGGAATAGCTTCGCCAATGCCGAGGTCATCAGAACAACCTCTTCATGCTGCTTCTGCTCTGCCATCCATACGATGGAATCCAGCGTGTTGTATAAGAAATGGGGATTGATCTGCGATTGCAGCAGCAGCAGCTCGCTCTTCCTCTTACTCTCTTGATTTAGGATCGTCTCTTCCATAAGAGACTTGGTTCGACTGACCATCATGTTGAAAGAGCGTCCGAGCTGTCCGATCTCGTTCATTTGCCCGATTTCCGTCTGAATGTCGAAGTTCCCTTTCTCCACTTGCTTCATATCGGATTGCAAGACTTTGATCGGCTTCGATAAACGGTGGGAGAGCCAAACCGAGATGAGCAGGGAGATCGCCAGTCCGCATAAGGAATATAAGAGGATCGAGTTTCTTAAATCATCCTTGCTCGCAATGAGATCGTCCGTGTAGGCGACGCCGGCGATTTTCCAACCGAAATTCGTATCCTGCACGGAATAAATCCGTTTGCCTTCGCCGTCATTCACGACGAACGAGCTGCCGCTGGATGCTTTGATGACATCGGCGATTCGCTCCGTCCGCAGCTTACTATCGATCAACTGCTGCTGCGGGTGGTAGACGATGTTGCCGTTATTGTCCACGATGAAGAGGTAACCCTTCTTGCCTAAGTCGATATTTTTGCAAATATCGTTGATGATGCTCAAATTCAGATCGACCAGGAAAACGCCTTCCGCCGTAATCCCATCCGTGCTTTTCAGCTCCCGGCTCAAGGAAACGACCCAGCGGTATTCGTTCTGGATAATGTTCTGCACATGGGGCGAGGAGATGACGGATTTGCCGCCTTCGCTCTTCGCCAGCTGGAACCAGCTCTGATCGGACAGCTTCATATTGGGATTCAAATTCGTGATTCGTCTATCGGATACAAAACGTCCATTGTAGCCAAAAACCATAATCGAAGCGATGTCATTGCGTGTGTACAAGATGGCTTGGAAGAGATCGGATATGCGCTTCTCGTAGATCCTGCGATCCTCAGCGCTAATGTATGAATTGTCGGATATGTAGTACTTCACGTCCTTGTTCGTCAAGGCGAGCAAAGAAATGTTCTCCATGTTATCCACATAAGACTGAATATTCATGTTCACTTGTTTAATGATTTCTTCGATATACCCCTTGGAGTTTCGCTCAACCGCATCGACCGACAGCTGATAGCTGATTAAGCTCGTCAGCACGATTGCCGCGAGAATGAGGAGAGAGAACGCCAAGGAAATATTCGATTGAATGCTCTTTAACGGGAACAGGGGTATTCTTCGCGCACGTTCACTTGGCATCGTTAGTTTCCGCTCTCCTTAAGCTGCTTCTCTCTGAAGTCCTTCGGGGTAATCCCTGTATGTTTCTTGAACAGAATGCTGAAATAATTCGGGTCTTTATAGCCGACCTGTTCGGCAATTTCATAGAACTTCATCGTTGTATTGTGAAGGAGCTCCTTCGCCTTTGCAATGCGTACCCCGGTCAAATATTCAATGTACGTTTCACCTGTATGCTGCTTGAAGACGAGACTGAAATAACTGGTGCTCATCAAGACGTGGCGGCAGATGTCCTGCAGCGACATTTTATCGTTGGCGTAGTTCGTCTCGATATATTCCACGGCTTGATGAATCTGCATGTTCGTCAAATGACTGCGGTTATCGGCAATCGTGGACATGACGGAACGCACAACATCCTTCAGCCAAATCTCGACCTCATCTAAGGTCTTGAGTCCATAGACGTCCATGAGCCTCATTTGCCGATCGAAGGAAGCTTCCGGATCGTGAGCGACCAGCTCTTGGATCGAGTTCATCAAGGACAGCACTACCTTCTGCATTTGCAGAAAACAGGCTTCAATTGGAGCAAGGGAAGATTTCAGCTCCGCGACACCGTTCTCGATAAGCTGAAAAGCTTCCTGGGCAGAGCCCCTCTTAACGGCGGAAGCCAGCTTGCGGTCCCAATCGAGCTGAGGAGGCAGCGGAATGGAGGGTTTGCCTTCCATATCCAGAATGCTAAGCACTCGGTTCTTGCCGAGCAAGAAGCGGTAATCCAATACGGAAAGCGCGCTCTTATAGGATTCCGGCAGCTGTTCGAGGTTGGCGCTGGCGCGTCCGATGCCGATCGTGACGGTAAACTTCAAATACTTCTCGATATGGTGCCTTACTTGCTCCGCCAGGGAATAGACCTGCTCATAGAGCAAGCTTTCGTCATCCTGACCGGATATAATGGCAACCATTCGTTCCTCCCTCGTACGGAAGAGCATAACGCCCTCGCGTTCGAGCGTTTCTTTGAATATATCAAAAGCGGCAAACCGCAGAAACTCCACATCATGCTCGTACGAGTGAAGCTCCCGGTCGCCAAAATCATCGATATCGACAATTAGAACAACATGAAGCGGTGGTGGCGCGGGAATACCGAAATAGGAGAAACGTTCGGTGATTTCCTCATAATTGAGTCCTACGGCGACCAGGCGTTCGAGGAACCGCTCTCTAAGCAGCGGAAGGCTCTGGTTCAACTGGCTCTTTAAGCGCCCGAGATCTTCACGGTGCTTGGTCTCTTCGTCCATTTCTTTCTTGACGCGATCGAGCAGGGAGCGAATTTCATTGGCCGTAATCGGCTTCAGGATGAAATCGGAGACCTTCAGTCTGATCGCTTGCTGCGCATATTCGAATTCGTCATAGCCCGTTAATATAATCATTTTAATATAAGGAAATTGCGTAGAGATCAATCCGGCCAGCTCAAGGCCATCCATGAAAGGCATGCTGATGTCCGAGATGACAAGCTCCGGCTTGTGCTGCTCGACCGCTTCCCATGCTTCGCGGCCATTCGCATAATCGCCAATCAATTCGAAACCATGCTCGTTCCAGTTAATCGTATTTTTCAATCCGACCCGGACAACCGCTTCATCATCCACAATAATAACTTTGTACATCGGCGTTCCCCCAGACCATCCGCGGTAAGTATAAGCGCTATAATCATTTCAATTATGCCTTATTCAAAGTCCGCTTACAAAGACTTATTATTTGATGATTGCCTGGGAAGCTGGCATAGCTGCCCATTTAATGTATAGTTTACTTGACATTGTGAATGGTTTTTATTACATTATGTATATCATCATTTACTTTGTATAGGGAAGATTATAAACAGGAGGCAAATCCATGACTTACCAAGAGAAGAAGAGCATCGTTTCGTTGATCAGCACCATTGTCATTTTCGGCTTCTATTGCTTGTACATGTATGCGCAGTACCCCGAAGCTGGGCTTGAAGCGGAGGAAACCTTTCATTATTGGGGCTCGTTCGTCCTTATCCTCATGGTAGTCTCCATCATTGCTCATATACTGGTCAGCATTATTTTCAACATCATCTTCAGAATCACCACCAACGAGAAAGAGCCGGCATTCGCGGATGAGCTGGATAAACTGATCGACCTCAAGGCGAACCGGATTTCTTTCTTCGTGTTTATCCTCGGCTTTCTGCTTGCTATGGGGTCATTGGTCTTGGATCAGCCGTCACAGGTGATGTTTGTGATTTTGATCGCAAGCGGATTCTTATCCGATGTGACCGGCTCCTTTACGAAACTTTATCACTACAGGAGAGGAGTATAAGTCTAAGATGAGTAAGCATCTTGTCGGCAATCACATCCGCAAATTACGATTCAACCATGATGAAATGACACAGCAGCAACTAGCTGACAAGGTGGGTGTTACCAGACAAACCATCGTGGCCTTGGAGAAGGGGAATTACTCCCCGTCTCTGGAACTTGCTTTTCGCATCGCGCACGCCTTCAGCTTGCCATTGGAAGAGGTTTTCTTTTACGGGGAATAGAAAAGGAGATGGGGAAATAATGTCGCCCAAATTAGCTGCCAAGATTGTTGGAATCCTGTTCATCCTTGCAGCCGTTACATCGATGATCGCTGCTTTTATTTTGTACAAACCGATTCTAAATAATGCCGATTATCTGGTTCAAGGTTCTAAGCACGCGAACCAAGTGATATTGGGCACGGTGATGGAATTAATGCTTGTCGTTTCCGCAATTGGGACGGCAACCACGATGTTTCCCATCCTTAGAAAATACAATGAAACGATTGCGCTGTGGCATATATGCTTTCGATTTCTTGAAGCGATAATAATTACGGTTGGCGTAATCAGCGTACTGTCCTTGGTAACGTTAAGCCGTGAATTTGTAGCAGCAGGAGCTGTCGATACGGCCACATTTCAAGTTTCGGGGACTTTGTTAGCAGCCATTCATGATTGGACCTTTCTGCTTGGGCCGTTATTCATGCTGGGGATCAACACGATGATGTACAGTTATATCTTCTATAAATCGAAGCTCGTCCCGAGGTTTATCCCGATCTTGGGCATGACAGGGGCAGTTCTCGTTTTCACTTGCGCGTTGCTCGTTATGTTCGGTGTCATTGAACAAGTTTCGTTCTGGGGCGGTATTCTGGCACTGCCGGTAGCGGCGAACGAAATGATCCTCGCGGTGTGGCTCCTCATTAAAGGGTTCAATGACGCAGCGCTTGATTCCCTACCTGCAAACAAGAAAGAGAAGGCGATAGCAGCCTCTATGTAATTGAGATAGGTGGCCGATATGGAAGCGGGCAAATGGCTGATGCAGATCAACCATTTGCCATCCTCTTCAACTAGCTCTACCTGCAAGCCGGATATGGCAAAATATCATTGATCTGATTAAACGGATAATGGAATGTAGCGAATTGCGAGGCGTACAAATATTGCATGACATACACCTCGCCGCCTTGCACGGCGCAGATGACACCGGATACACCTTGGCCGTTGCGCAGGGAGATCCCGACTGGGCGCCCAGTAAGATACATTGCTTTCTGCTGCAGCGACATGTTAATCTGGGCCTGACCGGGATTTTGCATTTGACCCGGACTTTGCATGAACATACGGAATCACTCCTTCATATAGAGGCAAGCTTGAGCATGCGGAAACGTTCATCGCATTTAGTGTATGCCCTGCCTGGTCAGACGCCTTCCGCCGCTGCCCAGCACATTGTTTATGCAAAAAAATGGTTTTCCGGCTGTGTTTCAATGATGCGGAATTAGGGTTAAAACACTCTAGTACCCGCAACCAGAGGAGGAGCTAATGTAATGGAAATTGGATTCTTTCTGCTGCCGAAAGAAAAAGTGTCTTACCTGACGACCTCAGCCACCATGAAAGATGCACTTGAGAAGCTGGAAGCCTGCCATTATTCAGCTATTCCGATCATTGATGAGGAAGGCAAATATATCGGTACTTTATCCGAAGGGGACATCCTGTGGAAGCTTCGGGGAACGGCCGGGCTCAATTTTGAGAATATGCACGAAATTCCGGTGAGCGGCATCAAGAAAAGAATTTATAACGAGTGTGTCGCAATTGGTGCGCTCATGGACGATATGTTAACCCTCGCAGCCGATCAGAATTTCGTACCGGTAGTGGATGATGATCGCATCTTCCTCGGCATCATAAGACGTAAAGATATTATCGAGTATTACACGCGCAATATTACGGATTGATGGATTTGATCGTAAACCTGCAAAGAACCTATCCGACTACCGGGTAGGTTCTTCTTGTTCGCGAGCATAATCACTACCATGAGATTGGAGAACGTCAATTCCACGATTTTATTCAGAATTACTCCGATCAGGAATTGCAATTTATCGGCGTTTTGCTGAGCGATTTATCTCAAGAGATGGATAATGCCATGGCGCAGATGGATAAAATGATTACGAAGTAGCAGAATGCTCTGACCAAGCATAGGAAGAAAAAGAACCTACCCGACTGCTCGGATAGGTTCTTTCGCGTTCTCTCGGACGTTGAGATATAGAAAAGCGGAGGCAATCAGCACGCCGCCTGCCACGCACCAGGTGATGGAAATCGAGGCATACTGCGCGATGAAGCCGTGAATGAAGGAGCCAATCAAGCCGCCCAGCTGCAGGAATAACGAATTAAGAGACTGCATCGTCGAGCGGTTGTTTTCGTTTAGCTGCTGATTGAATAGAGCGCTGTCCGGTGAACTGGCAATGCCGTTGCTCATGAACAAGATGAAGTAGAAGGCCGTGAAGCCTGCCACGCCATGCTGTGCAGCAAGGATAAGGAACAGGATGCCGAGCGCTGAGCGTGCTCCGAATAGTAATGCCGTTACGGGTACACGCAGCAGCTTGGACAGCGGCGTGAAGAGCAAGCTCCCTGCAGATGCGGATAAGAAGTAGCCGGCTGTCAGCAGACCGAACTGCCAGGTGGCGGAATCGGGGCCGAGCATGTTCTTCACCTGCGGCTGCCAGTAGGTTTCGAGACCGGAGAAGGCGAAACCCCATGCGAATGTCGTTATCAGAAGCAGAAGTACGGCAAGCTGCTTAAATCCGTATTGCACAGCATCAGCGACAAGCTGAGGCAGCTGGCGGAAACCGCTTAGCATGTTCATCGATCTGCTCTCGTGAATTTGCTCCACCACCAGCTTCGCAGTGAGGATGAACTGCACGGCGATCATGACAGCCATGGCAATGAAGTTAATGGAGTAAATGCCTGCTCCGAAATCCGAAGTAAACGGTCCGAGCAAATCAGGCAGCCAGCCCCCGGCAAGAGCGCTGATTCCCATGGCAAGCGGGATGAAGATGCCTGCTTTCGCCAGCTTGCTGCTCAAGTCGCCCTCGGGCTCGATTCGGTTGTACTCATCAACGAACCATGCATCGATGGAGCCTGAGGAGAGGGCTCTTGCTGCGCCGAACAGGACATAACCAAGCATGAGTGTAATAAGATTCCATGAAACCATGACGAGGAGCACCGCTCCCAGCATGAAGAGCAAGGAAATCAGGTAGACTCGCTTGCGGCCCAGCGCATCCGATAATCCGCCTGTCGGCAGCTCGAGCAGCAGCACTGCCGCCGAGGAAACGGCGAAAATAAGCCCAATCTCTTGCAGATTTAGTCCCTTATCTAACATGAACAAGCTGGAGACAGGCAGAATCAAGCCGATGATGAACCAGTGCAGCGATTGATTCAGAATATAAACGAACAATAAGGACCGAGCGGATGTCATGCAGGTAGAACCTCCTGAGGAAGATAGGTTAAAGTTTAACGGCAAATGAAGAAACGAACAAGATAATGTTACATGGACAAGATTGCGGAAACGCGTTAAACTAGTAAAGAAAAAGTGGTATTTTTTGTTATTTTGTCGTATTGAGGGTGAACGGGCTGCATTTCCGCGGCTTGTCTTTCTGCCATTTACGGCTGCTCGTGTTTGAATAAGGCTTCATCTGACAGCGAAGGGCGAAAAAAATCAATTTCGAGCCAAAAAATATGGAAGAATTTATTCGTAATGGGAATGCTATACGTGAATAGAATGAGATGTGACATAAGTGTGAGAAAACGTTACATATCAAGGTAGAGACACTGGATTTAATCCGCAAAACTAGTTTACAAAAATCTCAAATCACCGTATATTTGATAAAGGTCAAACAAATGCTAAAACAGGTTTTTTACAAATGTTCAGACTGGGGTTAGCAGTAAACTAAATATGGAAATGAGGAGTAGAATACCATGAAGAAAAGTTTAGTAACAATCGTGATTTGTATGCTGGCATTTGCAATGGTCGTAGGTTGTGGAAGCAAGAACAACAACACTAACAATGCAGGTGGGAACGCAGGTACAAATGAAGGCACCAAAGCTTCCTTTAAAGCGGGTATGGTTACGGACTCCGGTACGATCGATGACAAATCGTTTAACCAAGGTACATGGGAAGGCTTGCAGCGCGCAACGAAAGAGCTTGGCGTAGATTCGAAATACTTGAAACCGGCTGGCACAACGGAAGCTGACTACCTGAAGGAAATCGGCAACCTGTACGACGCTGGCTTCAAAGTCATCGTTGCACCGGGCTTCAAATTCGAAACAGCGATCTTTGCGGCGCAAGATAAATATAAAGACGCAAAATTCGTTCTGATCGACGGCGCTCCTCATACTGCTGACGACTTCACACCGGTTGTGAAAGATAACACAGTATCGATCTTCTTCGCAGAGCATGAGTCCGGCTTCATCGCTGGGGTAGCAACTGCGGTTCAATTGAAAGAAGGCGAAGCAGGCTTCATCGGCGGCATGGAAATTCCGGCTGTACAGAAGTTCAACTGGGGCTTCCAGCAAGGCGTGAAATACGCGAATGACAACCTGGGCACTAAAATTTCGCTTAAAGCGGAAAACGTAGTTTACCAAGGCAGCTTCGACAACGTAGCGGCAGGCGGCCAATTGGCAGCTCAAATGTATGACCGCGGCGTTAAAGTGATCTTCACGGCAGCAGGCGGCGTAGGCGTTGGCGCAATCAACGAAGCTAAAACTCGCGCTAAAGCAGGTAAAGAAGTGTGGATCGTCGGCGTAGACGGCGACCAATTCAAAGACGGCGTGTATGAAGGCGACAAATCCGTCATCATCACTTCCGCTATGAAGAAAGTTAGCTCCGCATCCTTTGACATGATGAAAGCTGAGCAAGACGGTACATTCCCAGGCGGCCAAACATTGACGTTCGACATCAAGAACGATGGCGTAGGCTTGCCAGCTGAGAACCCGAACCTTAGCGCAGAAACCATGACAACTGTTTCCGATATCACAGCGAAAATGAAAAGCGGCGATATCAAAGTAGCAGCTGAAAAAGGAAACCTTATCAAGTAAGAACTTTTCGCGATAAACCTTAATTCTAAGAAGAGACGGGACGCTCCGTCTCTTTTTACCATTATAGAATGAATCAGCTTTACCCTTACGATCACTTAGGTAAAGGAGCCTATCGTATGGAATTTGTAGTGGAAATGTTGAATATTCACAAGGAGTTTCCGGGAGTCGTGGCTAATGACGATATTACGCTCCAGCTGCGCAAAGGCGAGATTCATGCTTTGCTCGGAGAGAACGGGGCCGGTAAGTCGACGCTTATGAGCATCCTGTTTGGGATGTATCAGCCGGACCGCGGTACGATTAAGATCAATGGCGAGCAAGTCAAGATCGCAAACCCGAACGTAGCAAACAAGCTTGGCATCGGCATGGTTCATCAGCATTTTAAGCTGGTCAGCAATTTTACCGTTACCGAAAATATCATTCTCGGCAATGAACTTAAAAAAGGTCTCGTGCTAAATATCAATGGAGCAGCTCGCCGTATCGAGGAGCTCTCGAAGCGTTATGGCTTGAACGTGGATCCTCATGCGAAGATTGAGGATATTTCGGTTGGCATGCAGCAGCGTGTGGAAATCTTGAAGATGCTGTATCGGGATGCGGAAGTGCTTATTCTTGATGAGCCGTCCGCCGTTCTGACGCCGCAGGAAATTGAAGAATTGGGCAAAATCATGCTGAGCTTGGTCGCTGAAGGCAAGTCGATCATTCTGATCACGCATAAGCTGAAGGAAATTAAAGCGGTAGCTAATCGGTGTACGGTTATCCGCCGCGGCAAAACAATCGGTTCGGTTGACGTCGCGACAACGAGCGAGCTCAAGATGGCCGAGATGATGGTTGGACGCAATGTCTCGTTTAAAGTTGAAAAAGAAGGTAGTCGGCCAGGCGAAGTGATCCTGAAGCTGGATGGGCTCACCGTGAATAATAATAAAAACGTACCCGGGCTCAAAAACTTCTCGCTGGATGTTCGGGCAGGAGAAATCGTCGGTATCGCCGGCGTAGAAGGCAACGGGCAAACGGAGCTAGTGGAAGCGATTACAGGTCTGCGCAAAGTCGAAAGCGGACGGATTGAGATAGACGGACACGACATTACGCGCGAATCGATCCGAGGCCGGATACAGAAGGGCATCGCGCATATCCCGGAAGACCGTCAGAAACGCGGGCTGGTGCTGGACTACACGCTCGAAGAGAATATGATTTTGCAGGTTTACAACCGCAAGCCATTCTCGAAGCGGGGCATCTTGAACAAGGCTGCGATTCGCAAATATGCGAGCGGCATTCTGGAGAGCTTCGATGTGCGTTCAGGCAGAGGACCCCTTTCCATGTCGCGTTCGTTATCCGGAGGTAATCAGCAAAAGGCGATCATCGGGCGTGAGATTGAACTTGATCCGGGTCTGTTAATCGCGGTTCAGCCTACGCGCGGTCTTGATGTGGGATCGATCGAATATATCCACAAGCGATTGATCGAGCACCGGAACAGAGGCAAAGCTGTGCTGCTCATCTCGCTGGAACTTGACGAGGTGCTTAACGTGTCAGACCGCATTGCGGTACTCAATAACGGAGAATTGATCGGCGTCGTCAATGCGTCCGAAACGAACGAGAACGATATCGGTCTGATGATGGCCGGCGTTGGAAATGGGGGAGACCAATGAGAAATATCATTATATCCCTATGTGCGGTGCTGTTCGGCTTAATTGGGGGCGCAATCCTGATGGCCGTGACAGGACATCAGCCAATCGAGGGCTACAGATACCTCTTTGAGGGCGGCCTCAAAAGCTCGTCTCGCTTCGGTGATACGCTCGCGACGGGAACTCCGCTTATCTTCACGGGGCTGTCGGTTGCTTTCGCGTTCCGTACAGGTTTGTTTAATATCGGAGCAGCAGGCCAGATGCTGTTTGGCGGCTTCTGCGCGTCGGCAGTGGGCCTTAATATCGACACCTCAAGGCCGCTGCTTCTGCTGCTCATGATCATTGCCGCTATTCTTGGCGGCGCAGTTTGGGCCTTTATTCCGGGGCTGCTCAAGGCAAGATTCAACGTACATGAAGTTGTATCCACGATTATGATGAACTGGATCGCTTATTGGACGATCTACTATGCGGTTCCGGCTTATCTGAAGGCGGAGCAAATCGAGACGGAATCTCGCTCGCTTGCCGATAAGGCTACGTTGAAGGCTGCCTTCCTATCCGATATGTTCGGCGGCTCCTATGTAAACTTGGGTTTGTTCCTTGCGGTGATTGTCGTGATCATCATTGCTTTCATTATCAACAAAACAACGCTCGGCTACGAGCTCAAAGCGGTTGGCTACAATCGTCACTCTGCTGAATATGCGGGGATCGGCGTTAATCGCAGCATCATCACGTCCATGCTGATTTCCGGCGCGCTCGCCGGACTTGGCGGTTTGGCTCAATATGCAGGCAACGGAAACAACATTCAGATCGGTGTATTGCCGACGCAGGGTTACGATGGTATCGCGGTTGCGCTTCTTGGCGCCAACTCGCCGATCGGTGTATTGTTATCCGCGCTGTTCTTCGGTCTCCTGTACTCCGGCCGCGGCTTCATGAATGCGATGACCGAGATTCCGCCGGAAATTGCGGATTCTATTATTGCGATCATTATCTATTTCGCAGCAACAAGCGTACTAATGGACAAACTCATTACGCGAATGCTGTCCAAACGCAAAGCGGCGGCTGCAAACGGAGCGGTTAGCGGAAAGGAGAAGGTGTAGCGTATGTGGACAACGATTCAACAAATATTCCCGTATGCGATCATGTTTACGATTCCGCTGCTCATTACGGCGCTTGGCGGATTGTTCAGCGAACGAAGCGGTGTCGTGAATATCGGCTTGGAAGGGCTAATGGTTATTGGTTCCTTCGCATCGGCCTTCACGATGTATAAGCTGCAGACGGCTTGGCCGGATCATCAAATTGCATCGATCTGGATCGGACTCCTGGTAGCGATCGTAGCCGGGACGCTCTTCTCGCTGCTGCATGCATTCGCGAGTATACATCTAAGCGCGAATCAGGTTATCAGCGGTACGGCGATCAACATGATTGCCGGAGCCCTTACGGTGTTCCTTTCCCGTAACATCACGGGCAGCGGTAATATCCGTCTTGCGGGCGGTTTCCCGCCGTTCAATGTGCCGGGACTATCGGATATTCCAATTCTGGGACCGCTGCTCTTCACGAAGACGTATTGGACGACATGGCTCATCTTGCTCGTTGTCCTTCTCAGTTCCTTGATTCTGAGAAAAACGGCCTTCGGCCTGCGATTGCGTTCTTGCGGCGAGTATCCGCAAGCAGCAGAGGCAGCAGGCGTCAATGTGCGGAAAATGCGCTATATCGGCGTGTTAATTTCCGGTGCTTTCGCAGGATTGGGCGGAGGCATCCATCTGGTTACGATCGCCGGCGAATTCACGGGGACGGTTTCCGGTCTCGGTTTCTTGGCACTCGCGGCCTTGATCTTCGGACAATGGCGTCCGATCGGCATTCTGGCGGCAACGCTGTTCTTCGGGTTTGCAAGCACGGTAGCCAACGTATCGCAGGTTATTCCGGCCTTTGCTTCATTTCCGCCGATTATCCTTAAGGTGTTTCCATATGTCGTGACATTGATCGCCTTGGTTCTGTTCTCCAAAACATCACAAGCACCTAAGGCTGCAGGGGAGGTATTCGATTCGGGCAAACGATGATGAAGAGTGAGTGAGCTATTGACAGGGGAGTGTTGAGAGCCAGTGCATGAAGAACGTTCAGATGATAAAAGGGGAAAAATGCTGGATGCGGTCCGGATGTATTATCAACTGGACTACAGCCAGCAGGAAATTGCCAAGCAGCTCGGGGTATCCAGACCTACTGTAAGCCGCTTCATCCAACAAGCTAAAGAAGAAGGCTATGTGATTATCAGCATCGTCGATCCGCTGGAAAACAACGACCTTCTCGCATGTCAAATCGAGCGAAAGTTCGGGCTCAAGAAAGTCATCATCGTCAATGTGCCGCATTATGAGGATGCCGTGGTCAAGAAGTACTTAGGCCCGGCAGCGGCGAAGTACGTGGACAAAATCATCAAGGACGGCGATATCGTCGCCACCACTTGGGGAACTACACTGTATGAGGTTGCGCTTAACCTGCAGGATAAACATGTCAAGGACGTCAAGGTCGTACAGTTAAACGGCGGCGTCAGCCATTCCGAGACGAACACTTACGCGTATGAGATTGTGAACTTGTTCGGTAAAGCGCTCCATACGGTCCCGTACTTTATTCCTCTGCCTGCGATCGTCGATCACCCTGTTGTGAAGAAGACGATTGAAACGGATCGCCATATCCAGAATATATTGGAGCTGGGCAAGAAGGCCAACATCGCGATTGTGACGGTAGGGGCGCCGACGGAAGATTCCGTTTTGATTAAAGCGAATTATTTTAACGAGAACGAGCTTCGGATGATCTTCGAGAAGGGCGCGGGCGATATTTGCTCGCGATACTTCAATTTGGATGGTGTGATCTGCTCGCAAGAGCTGAATCAGCGCACGATCGGAATTGATCTCGAGGATCTGAAGAAGAAAGAAAAATCCATTCTGGTAGCAGGCGGCATCCGCAAGGTCGACGGTATCTACGGTGCACTGCGCGGGAGATATACGAATGTGCTGATAACCGACCAATTCACCGCCAAGTACCTGCTGGAACGGACTAACTAAAACAGACAGAGAGTAGGAAATAGGATGGGTAACGAGTTACAAGGAGCAGCATTAGCCGCTTATTTTGACCATACATTGCTGAAGCCGGAAGCAACGGCATCGCAAATCGCCAAGCTTTGCGAAGAGGCGAAGCAGTATAAGTTCGCAACCGTTTGCGTGAATCCATACTGGGTATCGGAAGCAGCGAAGCAGCTTGCAGGTTCAGGGGTCGGCATCACGACGGTAGTTGGCTTCCCGCTGGGCGCATCAAGCTCACTCGTCAAAATAGCAGAAACGAAGGATGCCATCGAGAACGGTGCTACGGAAATCGACATGGTGCTTAACGTAGGCGCGCTGAAATCCGGACGCCTTGAAGAAGTGGAACGCGATGTGCGCGGCGTAGTCAATGCTTGCAAAGGACGCGCGGTTAGCAAAGTTATTCTTGAAGTGGGGTTGCTCACGGATGAAGAGAAAGTTACGGCGTCTGAGATTTGCAAACGTGCCGGAGCAGGTTTCGTGAAAACCTCGACCGGTTTCGGTCCGGGCGGCGCGACGGTTGAAGATATTACGCTTATGCGTAAAACGGTAGGGCCGGAGATGGGCGTTAAAGCTTCAGGCGGCGTGCGTGATCTGGCAGCTGTTCGCAGTCTCATTGATGCAGGGGCGACACGTATCGGCGCAAGTGCAAGCGTCACGATCGTCAGCGGCGGAACAAACGAAGGCTACTAATTTCATATGGCAAGACAAAGCGAGAGAGGTGCATATATGCACCTCTCTCGGTTATTTTCTAGCGATTCGAATATCGCTCTCGGATGACATTCAAATGGTGCAGTTCATGGCCGACGATGACGTACGCGAGCGCTCTGGCAGATATATCGGTGTTGCTGGCAAAACCTTTCCGGAGGAAGGCCTCGGGCGGCAAGCTTCGTAGAAGTGAAGCGGTCGCACCTTTGACGGCATTGTAGTTCTCCAGCAGTTCAGCCACCGTTTCTGTATCGAACGATGCCCCTTGCACAAAATCATTCTCATCAAAGCCCGGCAGCGGCGTGCGGTCTCCACGCGCGGCTCTTAGCAGACGATAGCTCATTATCCGCTCGGTGTCCGTAATATGGCCAAGAATTTCTTTCAGGCTCCACTTGCCCGGTGCATACCGATAGAGTGCTTGTTCTTCGGTTAGCGCGGAGAACAGGGCGTTTGTTTGGTTGCGATTGACTTCAAGCGCTTCGCGCAAATCTCCGTCCGGAGCAGCTGCGATATACGTGCCGAAGTGTGATCCGTATTCATCTGCTGAAGGTCTGGTTAACAAGAGCATCATCCCCTTAGGTTGAATTGAGCCTGCGATAAGGTGTAAGCTACTAGAACAAGAGTAACCCCCGAATTAAGTAAATACAAGGAGTGTATGTAAAAATGTCAGGAAGATCGAAAGAAGAGCTGCAAAGCGGCGGCATTACCCAATTAGGCAATCAAGGAACGTCCTACCTGTTCAACTACAGCCCAGAAGTGCTGGAATCGTTCGATAACAAGCATGTCGGACGCGATTATTTTGTGAAATTCAACTGTCCGGAGTTTACAAGCCTGTGCCCGATTACGGGACAACCTGATTTTGCAACCATCTATATCTCTTATATCCCCGATGTGAAAATGGTGGAGAGCAAGTCGCTTAAGCTGTACCTGTTCAGCTTCCGAAACCATGGTGATTTCCATGAGGATTGCATGAACATCATCATGAATGATCTCATCGCGCTCATGGAGCCGCGCTATATTGAGGTGTGGGGCAAGTTCACGCCGCGCGGCGGCATCTCAATCGATCCTTACACCAACTGGGGCCGCCCCGGCACCAAATTCGAAGAAATGGCGCAATACCGTCTGATGAATCACGATCTGTATCCGGAGAAAATCGATAACAGATAAGTCAGGAAGTGGCTGCATATGAATTTTTCATGGGAACGGAACCTAGTCGTACTGTGGACCGGAGTTTTCTTCTGCAGCATGGCCTACTCCATCTCGATTCCTTTTCTGCCAATCTTCTTAAATACCGAGCTTGGAGTAGAGCATCACCTGGAATTATGGTCTGGCGTTGCCTTTGGTATTACCTTTCTGGCGAGCGCGCTGATTTCGCCGTTCTGGGGTTCGCTCGCCGATAAGTATGGACGTAAGCCGATGTTGATTCGGTCAGGCTTCAGTCTTGCCGCGCTTTATCTATTGAACTATTTTGTCCATGATCCGTACTGGTTTCTGATTATCCGTATCTTTCAAGGGCTGCTCGCCGGTTTTGTTCCGGCTTCTATTGCTCTGGTTGCAACGAATACGCCGGAAGAGAAAACCGGCTATGCGCTTGGCATTATGTCGACGGCCGGAGCAACGGGGAGCATTCTCGGACCGCTCGCCGGCGGCTTGGTCAGCCACTATATCGGCAACCGAGAGGCGTTCCTGTTCTCCAGCGCTATCGTGCTCATTTCGGCTCTTGTGGCGACCTTCTTCGCGAAGGAGCAGAATTTCAACCGCAAGGCAGCCAGGTCGCATGTGCGTGACGACTTGAAGCACGCGCTTGCCAATCGGCCATTCATCATGATGCTCCTCCTTGTTGCCATCAGCACCTTTTCGGTTATGATTTTGGAGCCGCTGATTACGTTGTATGTTTTGAAAATGGGCATCTCCCGAGAGAAGGCCTCATTAAGCTCCGGTATTATTTTCTCAGCGGTCGGCATTGCTACGGTCATCATGGCGCCGAGATGGGGCAAATGGGGGCGTAAGATCGGTTATGAGAAGGTGCTGTTAATTGGGCTTATCGGCGGTGGCATCGGCAATCTGCTGCAAATTTTCGTTACTGGCTATATCGGCTTTGGCGTGCTGCGATTCGGTTACGGTCTGTTCTTCGCTGCCGTGAATCCGTCGATTAACGCGATGATCGTGCAGAATACGGAATCGGATTTCCGTGGTCGGGCGTTCAGCCTGAACCAGTCCGCTTCACAGCTTGCAACGATGGCCGGACCGATTATCGGGGGGCTCCTCGGCGGCATGATGTCGATCCATTATATCTTCGTCATTAACGGTGCAATGCTGCTGTTATCTGCCTTATTGTTTAAACTGAAAGTAAAGCAGAAATCCGCCGCCGTCACCAGCCACCAACCCTAAATTAACATTATGTGGAATCTAAAACCGCTTCGTGAGAGGAATACGCTCGCGAGCGGTTTTTTCGTCATAAAATGACAAAAATATGGCACTTTCGCATTCTCTATCGAATGCTCCCGTGGTATAGTAGCAGTAGTATAAATGGTATAGAATGCCTATTGCGATCATAGATTCCGCTCTTCATATATGCCAGGGGAAGGATTTGTTCGTTGATGACTAAGAAACAGAGAAAGCAGCGGCTTAAGTCCGTGAAGAAAGCAGCCACAATATTCGGTACTGCAACAGCGCTAGCCATTCCGGTTGCCCTTGCAGTTCCCGGATTTGCAAGTGCAGACCCGGTTGTCATCCCGCAGCCGGTTAATCTCCCGGTCGTCATCAAGAGCATCAACAGTACGCTTGCCAATGAGTATGCTACTAAACTAACGGCAGGAAATAACTTTCAAATTGATCTGAACACGATTTTTGAAGAGGCGGATACGCTAGCGTATACCGTTGTTGTCCAGAATAACAGCGTAGCTGATGTTAAGGTTACGAGTAATAACAACTTGGCCTTTAACCTCAAGAAGACCGGCACCACCATGGTAGATCTCATCGTACATAAGCCGAATGAGAGCATGTCCATTCATGAACGCTTCACTTTAAAGGTCGTTGCCAATGGGGCGCTCGATCCCGATCAAGACGGAGCGGGGATTGCCGATATTATCAAGTATTTCAACAGCCACGCCGGTGAATTCCAATCCACGGGTGATTACCGCACGCTCCTGCAAGCCGCCGTTTCAAGTACAGTGCCGACGCCGAATCATGCGCCGATCGTCTCCTCGGAAACAACATCGATTACAATGACAGCAGGTACCTACACCGAGATCCAATTAAACGATCTATTCAGCGACGAAGATGGCGACGAGCTTTCCTTCGCACTCATTGACCCTCCGTCCAGCAGTTCCTTTGTAAATGCTTATTTGGATAGTGAAAATAGCACTCTAGTCCTAAACGCTATTAATCCGAGCTCGCAGTCTCTCATTATTACCGTGGATGGGAGCGACGGCGATGAGAGTGCTACGAAGCTCTTTAGCGTGACGGTTGGTGCTGCGCCTGTGGTGAATCATGCGCCTGTGGCGAATGAACTCAGTGTGGTGGAGCTAAATGAAGATACTACGACATCCATTCAGCTCGGCGGGACGGATGCAGACGACGATGAATTGACGGCTATTATTGTAGAAGGCAAGGGTCCGGCGCATGGCGAGTTAATCGCAAGCTCGTCGGAGCAGAACAAGTTCACGTACGTGCCGGATGAGAACTACAATGGACCCGATTCGTTCACGTATATCGTGAACGATGGTACGAAAGATTCGGAAGAGGTCACGGTGACGATCATGGTCAACGCCGTGAATCATGCGCCAGTAGCGAAGGAACTCAGTGTGGTGGAGCTAAATGAAGATACTACGACATCCATTCAGCTCGGCGGGACGGATGCAGACGACGATGAATTGACGGCTATTATTGTAGAAGGCAAGGGTCCGGCGCATGGCGAGTTAATCGCAAGCTCGTCGGAGCAGAACAAGTTCACGTACGTGCCGGATGAGAACTACAATGGACCCGATTCGTTCACGTATATCGTGAACGATGGTACGGAAGATTCGGACGAAGTGACGGTTACTGTGAATATTACGCCGGTAGACGATGCACCAGTGAAAGGTATGGTAGGTCAAGACGGTTACATTCAACTTCACCGTTATCAGAGCGCTATGCTTGATCTGTCGAAAGTTTTTACAGAAGTCGACGGTCAGCAGCTCACGTACCGTACGACCTTCCAAGGCAATGGTTACAGCCTATCCGGAACGCTCAATGGTTCGAGTTTATATTTAAATGCACTCGGCTCCTTTGGGTTCGCTTCTTTCGATTTGCAGGCTAGTGATGACGGCTTTGAAACATGGGTTACGATCCCGGTTTCGGTTGAAGTCTACGATGGGGAATTAGGCAGCCTTCCGGATGTAGACGGAATCAGTAACGTACAGAATGAGTATACCGTTGACTTGGCTGATTATTTTGAAGGAAGTTATGGACATTATTTCTCATATATAACGGAACCTCCATACGACGGTCTGCAGATCGAAGGTTCGATGTTAACGGTTCCATTGGAAGATGATCACAACGTGAACGTTGTCGTATCGGCTTGGGACGACCACGGCCTGACAATTACAGATAATTTTAACCTGTATGTTGGGGTGGGATATAAAGATATCGGTGTGCAATTTTTCAATAACTATAATATGGACGTTTATGTGGATCACAATGCTCATGTTTACATGAAGGATATCTTCCAAAATGCCGATGAGTTCCGAGTTACTGCATATAACGATGATGAGGTCATGAGCATTGGCAGTTATGAGCTGGGCACATGGACAAGTGACGACTATCTGAGTCTATGGACGGATGCGACATTTACGAACGTGTCGGAAATTACCGTTGAAGGTCGTACATTAAATGGGCAAATCGAAACAAACGTTAGAAGTTATACGCTCCGAATTCGGGAAAATTCTGCCCCGTATGTAGAGGGTGAAAGTGAAATGCCGATCCCGATTAAGAGAGGAGAAACGTATAGGATTGCTATCGTTGATCCACAAGACGATCCTGCTATCAGTGCCAGCGCTGTTGTGGATGGAACTGAATGCGAATGGCTTTCCGGATGTGTAACGGCAAGCTATTCGGAAGAAGACATGGAGCTGATTGTTGAAGGTGTTGAAGCCGGTCAAACGACACTCGCGATTTCGACATCGGACGGTTTACCATTTGGCCAGACCGATCAAGACTCTAAAATCTATCGCAATTTCATCGTCTATGATAAACGTATTGATCTAGAATCCAATTCTAGTTTTAGTCTAGACCTTGCCCTCGATGAGGATTTTGAAGCACAACTTGTGGGAATGAACTTAGCTTCATTGGCATTCCAGTATATGGACAGCGAGTACATTATTCCTAACGCCGATCCTTTAGAGGGGACAACCTTACATTTCGACGTCAATACAGAAGCCATGCTTCCAGGTGACAGTGAATTCGTAAGGGTGCACATTACGGACGGCATCACTACCAGAGTACTTATTCTGTATTTGAATAGGGAGTGGGGTCAGGAAGTAGACCCTGGATCCGCTTAGAAGAAAAGACGTTTAACCAATGGCCAACTTCTTTCAGGTTGGCCTTTTCTTTTCAAATCACCCGGAAGGAGAATGAAGCTCTTGAAACAGGCAACGGATATGAAACAGTCAGCTTCGAACGCCATTCGTCAAGCGATAACGGCTCGTAAGCTCAAACTGGCGGAGAAGCTGTCGCTTGATAGTCTGCGCAGCCAGCCGCTAATCGCACAGAATTGGGTGTTTCTTGGGGAAGCGCTGCTGCATCAAGGCTACGTTCAAGAAGCAGGACATGCCTTCGAGAGGGGCAGCGTGCTTGACCCGCAGGCGCAATGGGGGAGCGAGGTTCAGAAGGTGCTGGCGGCGAGACCGCCGGGAGAACCGCGCCCGGACTTAGAGGAATTGTGGCTGCTACAACCAGCCGTAACTGTTGCAGCCGCTATTATGACACGGAATGAAGCGCGTTGTATCGTCCGCTGTGTCAATAGCTTACAGGATGCCGTGGATGAGATCATCATCATTGACTCGGATTCTACGGACGGCACGATCGAGCTTGTCGAACATTTGCCCAAGGTGAAGGTTATTCGGAGCGTTGCGCTGAATGACGATTTTGCATGGAAGCGAAATCAAGCGCTGCCGCATATCCAGAGCGATTGGGTGCTTTGGGTGGATGCGGATGAATGGCTGTTTCAGGAGGACATCGGCGCTGTGCGGTTGGCCGCATCGATGTTCCATGATCGGTTTCAGCACACCGTCCTAAATGTATGCCAAGTCAATCAGGTGCAGGGCACAATCTCGGCTGATTATGCGAATCCCCGCATGTTCCCGCTTAATCGCGGCTTGCATTATTACGGGCGCGTTCACGAGCAGGTTGTAATTGAAGGCGAAGATATGTACGACAACCGCATGATGCGGCGCCCGGTTCGTATCCGGCTTCATCATGACGGCTATGAGCCGGCTATCATGGGGCAGCAGAATAAGATCGAGCGCAACTTACGGCTGCTTAAGCTGATGGTGGAACAGGAACCGGACAACCCGGGTTGGCTGCTTTATTATGGCAGAGAAACGCTTGCGGCAGGGGATATTGAGAAAGCGAAGCACCTATTTCTAGAGGCGGAGCGGCTTGCGCCGAGTAAGCCGAATTTTGGCAGGCTGCTGGATGTGCTGATGTATCTGAACAAAATCTATATGAGCACGAAGGATTATGAGCAGGCGCAGCGCGTATGCTTACGTGCTGTTGAAGTGCAGCCAAACTTCCCGGATGCGAAATATCACTTGGCGAGAGCGCGGATGAGACTGGCGGGGGTTCTGCTGCAGCAGGCTGAGAGCAGCCTGAAGGAATCCAAGGAAGCATTCCGTACTTATCGGGGAACTGTAACGGCGGATGCTGCCATTGCGGATTGGAAAGCAGATCTTGCGTTGGCGGATCTTACAGCAATAGCGGGCAAGCAAACAGAGGCGAAAGCCCAATATGAACAGATTCTCTCCCGACATCCCGAACTGAACATGGTGCGTAAGAAGCTAAACAGCATGAACAACGAATAAAAGTTGAACTCAACTGACATGCTGTTGTCAGTAGACCTGCGATATAGTAATTGCGAGAAGGAATTCAAAGCAGGCCATGGAGGCGATTACCTATGTTTAGAACGGTAAAGGATTTTATTGAGGACTATAAAGATGAATCGCAAGGGACGCAGAAGCTGCTGGATCTGCTGACCGATGAAGCGCTGACGCAGTCGGTTGGAGAAGGTCGCAGAACGATTGGCCAATTGGCCTGGCATTTAATTCACGATGATACCGGAATGCTGCGCCGTATCGGACTTGATTTCAAGGCACCGGCTGCCAAATCGGAACCGCCGCGGTCGGCAGCGGTTATTGCGGCAACCTACCGCGAAACGGCGGCTTCCATTCTTGAAGCGGCTTCGCAGTGGTCCGACGAGAAATTGCTCGAAAGCCACAACATTTTCGGTGAGGTTTGGGAAAATGGCCTCACGATGCAGCTCTTCATCAAACATGAGGTCCATCATCGCGGTCAACTGACTGTTCTGATGCGCCAAGCCGGGCTGCCTGTTGCAGGTTTGTATGGTCCTTCCAAGGAAGAATGGGAACAAATGGGCATGACAGCGCCGAAGTGATGTATGGAAATAGAAAGAAGGCCGAACGGTCTCCACTCGCAAGCGAGGGGAAGACGGTTCGGCCTTCTTTCTTGTTCCTATAAACCGCCTAAACTGCGTAGCAACTCCTCGTGCTCGGTTCGTTTGAAATGGTTCGCCCATCCAAGCGGCGTACCGTTATAACGGCGATCTCTAATGTTCAGTTCAGCGCCCCGGTCCATAAGCAGATGGATGATAGCCGTATTCGTACCGGCCGCTGCCCAGTGGAGAGGTGCTGCTCCGGTATGGTCAAAGCCGGAGGGAATGCCATTCACGTCGGCACCGCGGTCCAGCAGATAGGAGGCGGACTCCAAGCTTCCTCCAATAATGGCATAGATGAGTGCTTGCTGCAGCAGCTCATCGGGAGCGCTTGGAGTCGTTGTATTTACAGGCTCGCGGTGTCTGCCGGCGCTAGGCAGAAGCGTTCCATCCGGACCGAAGAAAGAAGGAAGCAGGTCGCTACGGCCAACGGCAGCAGCAAGCTCAAGATCAAGCGACGCGCCTCGACGGACAAGCAGCTCGGCCATCTTCGTGCAGCCATACCAAAGGGATTGTGCCAGCGGTCTGCGGTCATCTTGCAAGCCATCGATTGGCGTACCGGCATCAAGCAGAAAAGTCGCCATCGCAACATCGTCGTTACTGGCTGTCCATTGCAGCGACGTTTCTCCGCGCTCCGGATCAATCGCCCTCGCATTAACATCCGCACCCGCATCCAGCAGAGTTTGTCCTATTTCGAGCTGATTGGGATAGTGTCCGGGCCAATCACAGAGGTGATGCAGCAGCGTTCTTCCCTGCAGCGACCTGGCATTCGCCAATGCGGGATGTGCATGCAGCAGCTGCTTGAGCAGCTCCACATTCCCGGTCTTCACCGCCGTATACGCATCCGGAAATACTGCCGAAAGCGATTCGTCTCTGGTTTGATTATCGCGCTCATTTTCACAATTCATCCGTATATCAACTCCAACCCATAATGGTCAAAACATGATGCCTTTGCTTCCACTCTATCATGAATCGGCTCCAGCGAAAATACGATGTAATAAGCGCCAAATAGCAGGCAACGCTTCTGTCTGATTCAAGAAGGGGGAGCGTATGAGGTGAAATTCTCTCTGACGGAAGAACAATTGATGATTCGCGAGATGGCGGCACGGTTTGCGGAGCATGAGGTGGCACGGGAAGCAGGCGGACTGGATGAGGCCGAATTATTCGACAGGCGTTCGTTTGACGCGATGGCGCAGCTTGGTTTTACGGCATTGCCTTGGCCCGAGGAGGAAGGAGGCGCAGATGGGGGATTTCTCAGTTTTGTGCTGGTGCTGGAGGAGCTGTCCAGAGTAAGCGCGTCGCTCGGTGCGGCGCTGTGGGCTCATGTTTTTCTGTCGGCGTGGCCCTTGCATCGGTTCGGAAGCGTGGAGCTGAAGCGTCATTATCTAAGAAGACTTATAGATGGGATCAGTATTGGCACAGGCGTGCTTCCGGGTGCGGTTGATCCGAGCACAACACTGCGAATCGGCGTCTCGGCGCAACTGCAGTCGCAGGGGGATGGCGTGGAAGAGGAGGGTTATGTCCTAAACGGTCAGCAAAAATATATCCTTGGCGGCACGACAGCAGATTTCTTCATCATTTATGCGGTGACCGGAGAGAGTGCGGGAGGACGACGCAAGCGCTACAGCGCTTTTATCATCGAGAAAGACAGTCCCGGCCTCGCGATTCAGCCGGTTACGAAGAAGCTGGGTCTTCGCTCAGCAGGCATGGCGCATTTGAAGTTTCAGGATTGCCGCGTGCCGAAGAGGCAGCGGATCGGCCGTGAGGGACAGGGAGGCGCGATTGCAGGCCGAACGGCGGCAGGCGTGCGCTATGGTCTTGCCGCAGTTGCCGCGGGAATTACTCAAGGCGCTGCAGAAGCTGCGCTTGGTTATGCCAAGGCGCGTTCGCAATTCGGCAAGCCGATCGCGAAACATCAGGCCGTTGCCTGGATGCTGGCGGATATGCGGACCGCCGCCGATGCCTCGAAGCTTCTTGTGTATCAAGCCGCTTGGCAAGAGGATCAGGGGCTTACGGACGACGAAGAAGGCTGGAACGCCGCGCTGGCGCTCAGTTTTGCCGCGGATGCTGCGATGACGTCGACCATACATGCCGTTCAGGTCTATGGCGGTTATGGCTATATGAAGGAATATCCGGTGGAGCGTTTTATGCGAGATGCGAAGGCGGTTCAAATTTTCAAAGGGCTGGATCTCAGTCCGAAATTGCCGCAGTCCAAAGGAAGAAGTAGCGGCGGAAGCGGAAAAGGAAGGGGGCGACGCCATGGCTGAGCTCGTCATTATAGGGAGCGCTCGCACGGCCTTCGGCAAGTTCGGCGGAGCGCTGAAGGGGATGAGGGCCGCTCAGCTTGGCGGTCTTGCCATTGAAGGAGCACTGCATCGCGGCGGTATCTCGCCTGCCTCGGTAGATGAGGTCATCATGGGCATGGCCGTTCAAGCGGGAGCGGGCCAGAACCCGGCAAGGCAAGCAGCTATGCTGGCAGGACTTAGCCACACCGTACCTGCTGAGACCATTAATAAAGTGTGCGCTTCGGGTATGCGGGCACTGACGATGGCCTCGCAAATTATTGCTGCGGGCGATGCAGAGCTGATCGTCGCCGGTGGCATGGAAAGTATGAGCCAGGTGCCGTATGCATTGACGGAGGCGCGGTTGGGCATGCGTCTTGGGGATGGCCGGGCAGCCGATCTATTGCTTCGCGATGGGTTACGCTGCGCTTTCGCTGATATGCACATGGGTGACTATGCCGATAACATTGCGTCTGAGTATGGGATCAGCCGCTTGGAACAGGATGAATGGGCACTGCGAAGCCACGAGCGTGCCGTTCAGAGCGGCCTGCAGGGTTACTTTCATTCGGAGATTGTCCCCGTTCCGCTGCCGGGTGCAGTACCGACGAAGAGCCATGTGTTCGCTATTGATAAGGATGAAGCACCTCGCGGAGACACAAGCGCAGAGAAGCTGGCTGCGCTGATGCCGGTATTCGCTGCCGGTAACTCCGGCACGATTACGGCGGGCAACGCTCCGGGGCTTAATGACGGTGCGGCGGCGCTCGTTGTAGCCTCGAAGAGCAAGGCGCTGCAGGAAGGCTGCGCCCCGCAGGCTGTGCTGCTCGGTCATGCCGCGGTTAGCGTGGAGCCGCGCAATTATCCGATCGCGCCGGCTTTTGCCGTGCAGAAGCTGCTGCAGCAGCAGGGGCTTGCGATGGACGCGATTGACCGCTTCGAGATCAACGAAGCATTCGCGGTTGTTGTCTTGGCTTGCGGGAAGCTGGCTGGCTGGGATGCCGACAAGGTCAACGTGCATGGAGGTGCGATTGCGCTGGGCCATCCTGTAGGAGCAAGCGGAGCGCGGATTGTCATGACGCTGATTAACGGACTGAAGCGGCGAGGCGGCGGGGTAGGCATTGCCGCGATTTGCAGCGGCGGCGGTCAGGGCGACGCCGTGTTGGTTCGGGTGGACTAGCGCAGAGGGCAGAGTGCTGATTGCTAGAGCATGAAGGACCAAAGGCGAGAGACTAGGGAAGAAAGACAATGGCTTAGGGAAGGCGGTAGTCATTCATGGCAGATATCCACCATGTGTCGGTCGTCGGAGCAGGCCAGATGGGAAGCGGCATCGCGCTTGTTGCCGCGCAGGCAGGCTGCCAAGTGCTGCTGCATGATGCGGAAGCGGGACGCATCGGCAAAGCGTTGGCGCAAATCGGCGTGCAGCTCACCGGTAGCGTTGCGAAAGGCAGAATCACAGAAGAGTCGGCCTTGCAGACGCTTGGACGCATAACCGCGGCGGATGGCTTGGAAGCGGCGTCCGGCGCTGATCTTGTCATCGAAGCCGTAACCGAGAGCATGCCGGTGAAGAAGGCGCTGCTCGCTAAGCTCGATGGTATTTGCCGGCAAGGAGCGATTCTCGCTAGCAATACTTCATCGCTGTCGCTCACGGAATTGGCAGCGGTGACCGGGCGGCCGGAGCAGGTGATCGGGATGCATTTTATGAACCCGGTACCGGTCATGAAGCTGGTTGAAGTCATTCGTGGCTTGCGTACGTCGGATGATGTCTATGCCACCGTGGCGAAGCTGGCGGAGCGGATGGGGAAGACAGCGCTCGAGGTGCGGGATTTTCCCGGATTCGTGTCCAACCGCATACTGATGCCAATGATCAACGAGGCCGTGTACACGGTTTATGAGGGCGTGGCTTCGATCGAAGCTGTCGATGGCGTGATGAAGCTTGGCATGAATCATCCGATGGGGCCGCTGACCTTGGCCGATCTGATTGGACTCGACACTTGCCTCGCGATTATGGAAACGCTGCACGAAGGATTCGGCGATTCCAAATATAGACCTTGTCCACTGCTTCGCAATTATGTCGCCGCGGGTTGGCTGGGGCGCAAGAGCGGTCGAGGCTTCTACGTGTACGAAGGGGGCTGACCGCCGTTATGCTGCTGCATTTTACGGATGAACAAGAACGGTTGCGCGCACGAGTGCGGGATTTTGCCATGCGGGAGGTAGCCAAAGTCATCCCTGAAATGGAGGAGCATGACCGTTTCCCGGCGCAGCTCGTGAGAGAGATGGGTGCAAGGGGCTTGATGGGACTGCCGGTGCCGGAGAAATGGGGCGGAAGCGGGCTTGAACTGACCTCCTATATTCTCACGATCGAAGAAATAGCTCGGGTGAGTGCGGCGGTCGGCGTTATTTTGTCGGTGCATACGTCGGTTGGGACGCTGCCCATTCTGTATCATGGCACTTCGGAGCAGAAAATGCGTTGTCTGCCTAAGCTCGCCTCGGGGGAATGGTTAGGCGCTTTCGCATTAACGGAGCCGCATGCCGGCTCCGATGCTTCGACGATTCGGACGGCAGCGGTTCGCCGTGAGGATCACTATGTACTGAACGGTACGAAGGTGTTCATCACGAATGCGGGTGAGGCGGATCAATACGTGCTGTTCGCCTCCGTGCATAACGGGCAAAGCGGCAGTGTAGGCGGGATTACTGCTTTTCTGGTAGAGAAGGATACGCCGGGCTTCCGTGTAGGTAAAAAGGAGAAAAAAATGGGGCTGCACGGATCGAACACCTGCGAGCTGATTCTAGAGGATGCGATCGTACCGGCAGGTCGGCGCCTTGGCGAGGAAGGGCAAGGCTTCGCCATCGCCAAATCGGCGCTGAACGGCGGGCGAATTGGCATAGGCGCGCAGGCGCTCGGGATTGCGCGAGCGGCGCTTGCTGTGAGCGAGCAGCAGCTGCGTGCGCTGCCGCTTCGAGTAAGGAGCAGAGCCGCTGCGGAGTATCGGGAGCTTGCGGCCCAGGTGGAGGCGGCTGCGCTGCTCGTGTACCGCGCGGCGGATATGCATCAGCGCAGCGTGCGCTGCACGAAGGAAGCGTCCATGGCCAAAATGTTCGCCAGCGATACGGCGATGCATGTGACGACGAAGACGCTGCAGTGGTGCGGAGGCAGCGGCCTTGCGGATGAGCTGCAGGCGGAGCGGCTGTTCCGCGATGCGAAAGTGACGCAAATTTACGAGGGTACGAACGAAATTCATCGGTTGGTGATTTCCGGCGAGCTGCTGCGGGGCAGTTAACCTGTTGGCGGCTTCCGCCATGTTGCGTTGCGGAAGGAGAGGAAGGCTAATGGTATCGATGAATCGCAGCTCGCCGGGGCTTCGGCTTCGAGAGACGCTGCAGCAGGAGAAGCCGCTTCAGGTGGCTGGTGTAATAAATGCCTATGCCGCGCTGCTCGCTGAATCGGCGGGTTTTCGTGCGCTGTATGTATCTGGCGCAGGAGTGGCAAACGCTTCGTTCGGATTGCCGGACCTCGGCATTACGACGCAGGGCGATGTGCTGGAGGATGTGCGGCGAATCAGCAGCGCCGTTGATTTACCGCTGCTTGTAGACGCCGATACCGGCTTCGGTTCGGCGTTTAACATTGCGCGCACTGTGCGGGAGATGATCCGCGCCGGTGCCGCAGGCATTCATATCGAGGATCAGGTGGCCGCGAAGCGATGCGGGCATCGGCCGAACAAAGCCATCGTCAGCACAGCGGAGATGGCGGATCGCATACGAAGCGCGGCAGATGCGAAGTTTGACGCGGATTTTGTACTTATGGCACGTACGGATGCGCTCGCTTCGGAAGGGATGGAAGGCGCTGTCGCAAGGGCGAAGGCGTATGTGGAGGCCGGCGCGGATATGATTTTTCTGGAGGCGGCCGGCAGTTTGGAGGAGTACCGTGCGTTCACGGCTGTAGTGAAGGTGCCGGTTCTGGCGAATGTGACGGAATTCGGACGCACGCCGCTCTTCACGGTGGATGAACTGGCAGCTGCCGGGGTATCGCTGGTGCTGTATCCGCTGTCAGCCTTCCGTGCGATGAATGCCGCAGCGCTGAAGGTATATCAGACGATTCGCGTGCAAGGGTCCCAAGCCTCCGTGCTTGACGAAATGCAGACGCGCGAGGAGCTTTACCGATATCTCGGCTACTACGATTATGAGCGCAAGCTGGATGCGCTGTTCGCCGCACGGAATTCGGAGGAGGAATGAGAGATGACCGTGAAGAAGCCCGGAGGCTTGGCCGGCATTGAAGCCGGTGAAACGGCAATCAGTACGGTAGGCAAAAATGGACTCGGACTCACCTACCGCGGATATTCCATCGAAGATTTGGCAGAGCACGGCAGCTTCGAGGAGACGGCTTATCTGCTCATTCGCGGTAAGCTGCCGAATGTGGATGAGCTTGCGGCTTACCGGCGCAAGCTGGCTGAGGCGAGCCGTTTACCGGAGACGCTGCAGCGAATCTTGGAGCTGCTGCCGGCAGATGCCCATCCGATGGAGGTGCTGCAGGTGGGCTGCACCGCGCTCGGGACGATGGAGCCGGAGTCGGCATCGCTTGGCGCAGCTGATATTGCGGATCGGCTCATTGCTCTGACCGGCCCGATGCTGCTGCATTGGTATCATTTTCACAGGCGGGCTGCCGCCGCGGAGCAGAAGGATGATCCGGTGCGGGCAGAGCTTTCACAGATGCAGAGTACAGACACGGATCCTCCGCAGGTGTTGAAGGCAGACACGGAGGATTCTGCGCCTGCAGCTAGCCCTGCGCCTGCCTCATCTTCGCCAGCAGAAGAGCCGTTCGACCTCGACCATTACACGGTTGCGGGTCATTTTCTCTATTTGCTTCACGGCAAACATGCGGAGCATCTCGCTATTCGCGTATTCGATGTTTCGCTAATTCTGTATGCCGAGCACGAGTTTAACGCATCGACTTTTGCCGCCCGTGTAACAGCTTCTACGCTATCGAACTATTACTCTTGCATTGCGACTGGCATCGGCACACTGCGGGGCAATCTGCACGGCGGGGCGAATGAGGCTGTCATGGAGCTGATCACCCAGTTCGATAGCGCAGAGGAAGCGGAAGCGGCAACGCGTGCGAGGCTGGCGGCGAAGCAGCTCATCATGGGGTTTGGCCACCGGGTGTACACGGTTTCCGATCCGCGTTCGGACATTATCAAGAAATGGTCGGAGACACTCTCATTGTGGGCAGAGGACAGCCATCTCTATGCGATATCGGAAGCGGTCGAGAATGTGATGCAGCAGGAAAAAAGCTTATTCCCCAACCTCGACTTCTACAGCGCGACCGCCTATCATTTCATGGGCATCCCTACGCCGATGTTTACGCCGATCTTCGTCATTTCCCGTATAACGGGCTGGACGGCGCACATTATGGAGCAGCGGCAAAATAACCGTATTATCCGGCCGACCGCCGCTTATGTCGGACCTGATCCGCTGACGTGGCTGGCTGTTCATGAACGCTATTAAGCGATGAGGGGAGGGGCTGCCGCCATGGGATATGGTCAGGATAATATTCGGCCCGAGCCGGACCAAGTGCTTGCCGATATGGCTTCGTATGTAACGGACTACCAGATAGACAGCGAGCTGGCCTATGAGACTGCTCGTTATTGTTTGATGGATACGCTGGGCTGCGGCATGCTGGCTTTAAACTACCCGGCTTGCACGAAGCTGCTCGGCCCGGTAGTGCCGGGTGCAGAGATGGAGGGTGGCGTACGTGTGCCGGGGACTTCGTTTCGGCTAGATCCGGTGACGGCTGCTTTTAACATCGGCTGCATGATTCGGTGGCTGGATTACAATGATACCTGGCTCGCCGCGGAGTGGGGCCATCCGTCCGATAATCTTGGGGCGATTCTGGCTGCCGCGGATTATGCAAGCAAAGTGAGGCAGGCTGCGGGACAGCCTCCGCTCGTCATGCGCGATGTACTGACTGCTATGATCAAGGCACATGAGCTGCAAGGCGTGATGGCGCTTGAAAATAGCTTCAACCGAGTAGGGCTCGACCATGTCGTACTTGTAAAAGTGGCGTCCACCGCAGTAGCAACCGGTCTGCTCGGCGGTACGAAGGATGACATCACGCAGGCATTGTCCCATGCGTGGATTGACGGGCAGGCTCTTCGCACCTACCGGCATGCGCCAAACACCGGATCGCGCAAATCCTGGGCTGCCGGTGATGCAACGAGCCGTGCTTTGCGGCTGTCGCTCATGGTGCTGCGAGGGGAAATGGGCTATCCGTCCGCGCTGTCGGCGAAGGGGTGGGGCTTTTATGATGTGCTATTCAAAGGCAGACCGTTCTCGCTCTCGCGTTCTTATAACTCCTATGTTATGGAACATGTGCTGTTCAAAATTTCATTTCCGGCCGAATTCCACGCGCAAACTGCGGTGGAGAGCGCCATTGCGCTGCATCCTCTCGTTGCTGAGAGATTCGACGAAATCGACCGCATAACCATTACCACGCACGAGTCCGCCATCCGCATCATTGATAAGAAAGGCCCTCTGCACAACCCCGCTGACCGCGACCATTGCTTGCAGTATATGACGGCGATCGGCCTGCTCCACGGTGCGCTGACTGCTGATCATTACGAGGATGAGGCGGCGGCAGATCCGCGGGTTGACCGTTTGCGCAGCTTGACGGAGGTGAAGGAGCGGGGGGACTTCACGGTGGACTATCTGGACCCGGACAAACGCTCCATCGCAAACAGCGTGCAGGTGTTCTTTACAGACGGAAGCGCGACGGATGAGGTGCTCACGGAGTATCCGATTGGCCACAGACGTAGGAGGGACGAAGGCATCCCACTCTTGAAAAAGAAATTCGAATCCAATCTGCTGACGCGATTCTCTCCGGAACAAACAACGCAAATTATGGCGGTGTGCGATGACCCGCAGCTGCTGGAGCCGATGAGCGTGAGCGCGTTTCTGGAACTGTTCGCGCCTTGAATGAAACCGACTCGCTTCCATAGGAGTCGGTTTTGTTCGCTTGGACTCTTATCTGTTGAAGTCGCTCTACCTCCACTATCATGCCCCGGGGTTCCGAGAGTCGGAGACCTTTCTCTCAATCACAAAATTACTGGAAAAAGAAGCTGAGAGGAGGAAAACCCGTCTCTCAGTGGCATAAACTGCTCGCTACCTCCATAACCGCACCTTGAGAGTCGGTAAAGCCGACTCTCAATCACGAAATCACTGAAAAAAGAAGCTGAGAGTCGGAAAACCCATCCCTCACCTTCTAAAAGCCCCTCCCAGCACCATAACCGCCCTCTGAGAGTCGCAAAATGCGACTCTCAGAGGAAAAAAAGCTAAAAACAAAGCTGAGAGTTCCAAAAACGAACTCTCAGCCGCGAAAAGCCCCTCCCACCACCACAACCGCCCTCTGAGAGTCGCAAAACGCGACTCTCAGAGGAAAAAAAGCTAAAAACAAAGCTGAGAGTTCCAAAAACGAACTCTCAGCCGCCGAAATTCCCTCTCCGCACTATAACCGCCCCCTGAGAGTCTGAAAATGTGACTCTCAGAGGAAAAAAGCTAAAAAACAAAGCCGAGAGTTCCAAAATCGAACTCTCGGCCTCGAACTTCAACTAACGGTGCAACCGGTAAGGCACAGTCGCGATAACAACGTCTTTCTGCGTGAACAGGTACGCGCGAAGCAGCAAGCTGGACTGGTTGTGCAGAATGTTATGCCACCAGTGCTTCGTAATGAACTGCGGAATCAGCACGGTGATGTGATCCGTCTCCTGCGTCTTCCACTCCACCGTCTCGATGAAGCGGACGAGCGGGCGGATAATGCTGCGGTAACTCGATCGCAAGACGATCAGCCGCACGCCGGGATTCCACTCTTCCCATTTCTTCTCGAGCCGCTCGATTTCTTCCTCATCGAACCCGACATAGACCGCTACCACGTTATCTGTCAGCGATTTCGCATAGCTGATGGACTGCAGAACGACCTTCGTAATACCAGCGACCGGAACTACAATAGTGCTGCCTTTAATCGCAGGCTTCTCTTTATCAATGTTGATGCGAAGCTCATCCGCGGTGTTCATATAGTGGCGGTTGATCTTGTAGAACCCGATAATAACGATCGGCAAGAAGATGAAGACCATCCAGATCTGACTAAACTTCGTGAAAATAAAGATTAACGTAATGATGAGCGTGGTCAACATCCCGATCGTATTGACGGTCAGACCGACACCCCAGTTCGCCGGTTTAAGCTTGATCCAGCGGACCATCATGCCAAGCTGTGAGAGCGTGAACGGGATAAATACCCCCACCGCATAGAGTGGAATGAGATTCTCCGTGTCCCCGTGAAACAGTACAACTAAGAGCGCGGAGAACACGCCTAGAAAAATAATCCCGTTGGAGAAGCCGAGCCGGTCTCCCCGCACCATGAACGCATGCGGCATATACTTATCTTTTGCCAGCATGAACGCGAGCAGCGGGAAAGCAGAGTAGGCCGTGTTGGCAGCCAAGAACAAAATTAGAGCGGTAATCCCTTGGATCGCATAATAGAGAATGCCTCGTCCGAACGTCGCGTTAGCGATTTGGGAAACGACGGTTTCCGTAGCGCTAGGCACGATACCGTACCAATAAGCGAGCAAGCTGATCCCGATGAACATCGCACCGAGAATCGTACCCATCATAATGAGTGTCGTTGCGGCATTGCGTTCCGCCGGTTTCTTGAAGTTCGGGATCGCATTGGATACGGCCTCGACGCCGGTGAGCGCCGAACAACCGGAGCTGAATGCCTTAAGCAACATGAACAAGCTGATGTTGGACACCGCCGCACCGATCTCCGGTACATCGGCATGGACACCGCCTGCGATGACTTTGACAACCCCTGCAATAATCAAGACGAATATCGCCCCGACGAACAGATAGACGGGATAAGCCAGTACGGAAGCGGATTCCCCGATCCCCCGTAAATTCATGACGGTTAGAAAAACGATCATGATCAGAGCGACCAATACCCGATGATCATGCAGCGAAGGAAATGCGGACGTGATCGCATCGGTTCCGGCCGAGGAACTAACGGCTACGGTCAGTATGTAGTCGACGAGCAGCGATCCTCCTGCAAGCAGCCCGGTGGAAACACCCAAGCTATCTTTGGCTACGATGTAGGCGCCGCCGCCTTTGGGATAGGCGTAGATCGTTTGACGATACGAAATAATGAGTATTAGTAATAGACCGAGCACGGCAATGGATATCGGAATGGAGTACCACACTGCGGCAAAGCCGGCAGCCATGAGTACGAGCAAGATCTGCTCCGTTCCGTACGCGACCGACGACAAGGCGTCGGAGGACAGTACGGCGAGTGCTTTTAGCTTACTGAGCTTCTCGCCTTCGAGCTCTGCGCTTTTCATCGGCCGTCCGATAAGAAGTCGTTTAAATCGGCTGATCATACATGTTCCTCTCTTCTTTGCTTGGGGTGATGAAATTTTACAAGGATTTCTATTTTAGATTAACCTAAATGAACAGAATTCATTATAACAGAAATGCCGCTTGTTGGAAGAAGCAGTTTTCGCGTGCGCTGCTGCTTATTGAAGGCTTTCATCAAGATGATATACTGGGAAGGTACATATTGCCATCAGGGCTTGAATAAACGGGTAGAGGAGTTGGACGAGCAGCATGTCAAACGTAATGAAATGGGATGGACATACGCATACAAAGTTTTGCTATCATGGCAGCGACGCACCATCGGAACAATATGTGGACCGTGCCATTGAGCTTGGTTTTACGCGATATACCATTAGCGAGCACCCGCCGCTTCCTTCAGGTTGGGTACAGGATGCAAAGCTGATGTACGAGCTTGCCATGCCTAACGAAGAGCTTCCTCTCTATATGGCTTACGCGAAATCAATCAAGCAGCAGTATGAAGGGAAAATCGAAATTGCCGTCGGCCTGGAGCTGGATTATTTGCAAGGCGCATTGCCATTCACGGAAGCGATCGTAGAGCAATATAAGCAGCAGCTGGAGGATGTCGTTTATTCAGTTCACTACTTGCCGGGTAAAGACGGTATGTACTGCATTGATTTTACGTCTGATGATTTCTCGGCCAACCTATTAAGTTACTACGGGACGATGGAGAAGGTTGTAGACGAATATTATAACCATGTGGAAGCCGCCATTGCCTTCGCGAGTAAACTTCCGATGCGTAAACGGATCGGCCATATTAATTTGATCGAGAAATTCGCGCTTAAGCTCCCGCCGATCGATGAAGCGCAAATTCGGAGTCGGTTGACTGCCATTCTACCGTTGCTGCAGCAAGGAAATGTCGGTATCGACGTCAATACGGCGGGGCTGCGCGTTCCAAGCTGCGGTAAGCCATACGTGCCGGAGTGGTTTATGCAAGAGTGCATGACCAAAGGAATTGAACTGGTTTATGGCTCGGACTCCCATCGTCCCGAACATGTCGGTTCCGGCTGGGATTGGTTTGAATCGCAATTTGCACGCAGCTAGTTTCTCTGGGCTTATGTCAAGAATATATATTTTTTCGGCCTATCAGTAGGCATTCGCTGTTGCCTTGCGTATAGATAAGCAAAGGACCATTAAAAAGAAGGATTGACGCATATGGGAGAAACAGCGGTACAAGTGTATGACCCCAGTATTTGGCAAATCAGCTATTTGGAGCTGACGATTCGTTTGGTGCTGGCGCTTATTCTGGGTGGTTTAATCGGAGTGGAACGCGAGCTGGGCGGACATTCTGCAGGATTTAGGACACATATTCTCGTTTGTTTGGGATCGGCGGCAATTGTTTTGTTATCCATGTATGGTTTTGCTGAGTTTGCGGCAGATCCGAACGTCCGGCTCGACCCGGCCCGGTTAGCGGCGCAGGTAATAAGCGGGATTGGTTTTCTTGGTGCAGGGACGATTTTGCGAACGGGGATTACGGTTTCAGGACTTACGACGGCCGCCTCGCTTTGGGTGGTTGCAGCGATAGGACTTACGGTAGGTGCAGGATTCTATTATGGCTCAGCCGTGCTCACGCTGCTTGTTGTGGTCAGCTTGTTTTTCCTGAATAAGTTCGAGAAGAAATTCTCGCGAACCAAGCGTAAGCAGGATCTGGTCATGAAAATAAATAAAGATTCCGCAAGCCTGAACAAGGTTGTAACTGAGCTTCATCACTTCGGTATCCAAATCAGCAAAATTATCGTCGAGAACGAGGAAGCCGCGCAAGGTGATTCCGGCGATATGCTGATTGTCCGCATGCAGCTGAAGCTTAATTATAAGAAGCGGTTCGAGGAAATCATCGTTTCGCTTGCTTCGATTGAAGGCGTTATCGGGATCGAGGCCGGGGGAGAATCGCTTTAATGATGGGGGATGGATCAGATGGGGAAAGAACTGCATTACCGCGAGGACGGCACATTTACCATTGTGCAATTTACGGACCTTCACTGGCAAAACGGGGAGCCGGGCGACATCCTGACTCGATTGCTGATGGAGCGGGTGCTCGAGAATATTTCTCCAGACTTGGTCATCTTTACAGGCGATGTGATTTACAGCGATGATTGCGTCGATCCGAAGCAATCCTTTCGCGAAGCGGTACGTGAGGTCGATACCCGGGGCATCCCATGGGCAGCTGTGTTTGGCAACCATGACGCCGAGCATGAGGTTACACGGGAAGAGCTGATGGACGTTCAGCTGGAGCATGAGCATTGTGTGAGTCAGGCAGGTCCGGAGGAGCTTACAGGTACGGGGAATTATGTGCTGCTTATAAGAGAGCCCGGCAGCGGCAAGCCGCATCATGCCCTTTACTTACTCGACAGCGGTAGCTATTCCGAGTATCCGAATCTTGAAGGATATGCCTGGATTGGCCGTGACCAGATCGATTGGTATACGGAGCAGTCCGCAGCACTCACGGAAGCAAACGACGGTGAGCCGCTGCCTTCACTCGCTTTCTTCCACATTCCATTGCCCGAATACGATGAAGTATGGCGAAAAGAGCTGTGCTACGGCAGCAAGCATGAAAACGTCGCTTGTCCGCCGGTCAATTCCGGGCTGTTCACGGCGATGGTGGAGATGGGCGACGTCGTTGGCACCTTCTGCGGACATGATCATGTGAATGATTACTGGGGCGAAATGTACGGCATCAGACTCTGTTACGGCCGGGCCAGCGGCTATCAGACCTATGGCCGGGAAGGCTACCCTCGCGGTGCACGCATCATTCGGCTGTACAAGGGAGCGCGGGAGTTTACAACCGAGGTTCTGCTGGATGACGGGGACGTCATTCGAGAGCCGAAGGCGCATTACCCGAAAGGGATGGAGTAGAAGTACAGAGCTGTCTCGAACGTGCTTTGGTGCATGATTGAGGCAGCTTTTTTGTTGCTTGCTCATGTTTACCCCATTCAGCCCGGCGAGCTTAAGCTGCCGTGGCTTAAGTTCTAACGAACCGTGGAGGCCTTATTTGCCCGAAATACCCTCTAAATATATACTAACGAACCATGGGGGCCTTATTTATGGAAAATGGAGTGAATTGGAGCCAATTCACACTAAATAAGACCTGTGGAGTTCGTTAGAATTTCAAACACGTTCATTTTGATGAAATAAGGCCTGTAGGGTTCGTTAGAGTGAATCCCTCGCCTAGCGATCATTTGTGGCAGACTTGTTATTGATTGAACGAGGCTTCGAATTTGTCCGATAGTTCACGGCAGTGGTGAAATTTCGCCACTCGTATGCTACCCTTATCTGGACGAGTAAACAAGGAGCAAACCGCGATGAAGCAGGTATTGATTTCAGGCTATAGAGCAACAGAGCTGGGCATTTTCTCGGCCAAGCATCCCGGCATCGCCATTATCAAGAAAGCGCTCAAGAAGCAGATCACGGCTCTTGCAGAGGATGGACTGGAATGGGTAATCGTAAGCGGCGGCTGGGGCGTGGAGCTATGGGCGGCGGAAGTGACGATCGAGCTGAAGGCCAGCTACGAGAGCTTGCGGCTCGCGATTATTACGCCTTTTCTTGAGCAGGAAGAGAATTGGAACGAGCAGAAGAAAACGACATACAGCGAGATTCTGGCTGGCGCGGATTATGTGAGCGCGATCTCCAAGCAGAAATATGATGGGCCGTGGCAGTTCAAAGCGAGAGATCGCTTCCTGCTCGACAATTCGGAAGGACTCATTCTCATCTATGATGAGGAACAAGATGGCTCACCGCGTTATTTGCTGGAGCTGGCTAAGCAGCATGCCGAGATTACGCCGGACTATCGGATCATTACAGTATCCGGCTACGATTTGCAAAGCATTGCGGAGGAAGAACAGCTGCATGAATATGAGTAAAGCGAGGAATAGCTATGCCCCAATTAAACGTACGTGGTGTTGAAACGTCTATTTTAGTGGAAGTGAGCAAGGCTTTGGTAGAAGAGATGGCGAGCATCTGCCAGTGTGGTACCGATAATTTTACGATAGACGGGCTGCAGTTGGTTTCGGTGTTCGGAGGCGAAACGGTGCCGACCTATCCTTTCGTAGAAATTGCTTGGTTCGACAGAGGACAAGCGATTCAAGATGAGCTTGCCCAAGCGGTAACCAAACATCTGAATAAGGCCGGCGTTGCTGAGGTTGAGGTCGCGTTCAAGGTGTATCAAGAGACCGCCTATTATATCAACGGCCGTCCCTGTGCAACGCCGGAATAGCGCAGCTACCAACTGCTAGTTGACTGCTTCTAAGCCTTAGCGACTGCTCGACTTTGTCTGAAGGCGCGAGGCGACTCGCCCTTCTCTCGTTTGAACAGCGTGCAGAATTGCGCATCATTCGAGAAGCCGCATTCCAGCGCAATAGAGGTGACAGGGAGCGTTGAATGCAGAAGCAGATGCTCGGCTTTCTGAATTCGCTTAAGCAGCAAGTAGGAAATGGGCGATACACCGAATTTACGCTTAAACAAATGCCGGAAGTGGTGGTAGCTGTAACCGACCATTTCGGCCAATTCTTCGATTGTAATTTTCTGATTGCAGTTCTCGTCGATGAAGGTGCGTGCATACAGGAGATGATCAACGGATCCTCCCGGCGTGCTGCCGGTATCCGTGGCACGCTGATGTGCGATGACGATGGAGCTGATGTAATGGTTCAATTGATCGGCATAATACGCCCGCTGTTCCTGCATTTCCTCGATCATCTTCAATAAGAGCGGCAAGATCGGGGAAGAGGAATCATCCTGATAGAGCCCTTCCTTGAGCAGCAGTTCCCTCCGAGGCAGCCGAAAGCCGACAAAAATAACATCCGTGTCCTGCGTACGCCGCTCATCATGCAGCGTTCCTGCCGCAATGATCGTATACGTGCCGGGCGTGTACGTATAAACCGTATCGTTGAAGCGCGTAAGGCCTTTCCCCGTCTGGTAGTAGACCAGCTCATAGCAGGTATGCTCATGCATCGGCATATAGGAATGAGCGTGCCGCGTAGCTTGAAACAGAAAATCCATTTGTGCGAGCATCCTGCAAGTTCCCCTCCCGTTATCCTAGCCATATCATGCAAACAAACAGCCATATCCTATAATCATCGTACGCGGTATTCGTTGTAGAATAAGCGTAGTAAGCGAGAAAAATCCTGAATTCATAACCACATCATAAAAGGAATGCAGGATATATTCAAGGAGGATGACAAGGGACATGGTTGAATTTCCAAAATTGCCTCAGCAAAAGCTTTTGCAGCGTTTAGAACATCCACAGCGCAAAGTGCGAATGGTTTTGGATACGGACACCTATAACGAAATCGACGATCAATTCGCCGTCATCTATGCATTGAAATCACCGGAGAGCGTGACGGTTGAAGCGTTCTATGCCGCACCATTCTTCAACGATCTGTCTGAAGGTCCGAAGGATGGGATGGAGAAAAGCTACAACGAGCTTCTCAAGATTCGTTCGATCTTGCCGGAAATGACCGATATTCCGATCTACCGCGGCTCGGAAGGCTACCTGGCCGAAGCCGGTGTTCCTCAAGAGAGCGCTGCTGCAAGAAATCTCGTGGAGCGGGCAATGGCATCGAGCGAAGACGATCCTTTGTATGTTGTTGCGATCGGTGCGATTACGAATGTAGCTTCTGCCCTACTGATGGAGCCGCGCATTATTGAGAAAATCGTCGTTGTCTGGCTCGGCGGCCACGCGCTGCATTGGCATGATACGACGGAATTCAACCTAGCCCAAGATCTGCATGCCTCCCGCACGGTGCTTAATAGCGGCGTTCCGTTAATTCTGGTTCCTTGTGCCGGCGTTGCCTCTCATTTGGCGACAACCTTGTCCGAGGTTGAGGATTATGTCCGCGACAAAGGGCCGATCGGTCAATACTTGTACGAAACCTATCGGGACTGCAGCCAGAATCACTTTGGCTATTCCCGCGTGATCTGGGACATCTCGACCATTGCATATCTGGTCGATCCGAGCTGGATTCCGAGCACCCTTGTTCATAGTCCGCTGTTATCTGAGGACTTCCGCTGGAGCGTCGATCATTCCCGCCATTTCATCCGCTGTGCGCACTATGCGCATCGTGATTCCGTATTTAAGGATTTGTTCCGGAAGCTTGGCGAATAGCGCAGCTCAACCTATAAACAAACGAAAAAGCCTCCCAGGCATCATGCCGGGAGGGCTTTTCGTTTATTTAGATCCGGTTAGTTAGAACTGCGCCATGTAAGCTTCGAGCGTATCGCCCTTCTTCTTAATCTCTTGTGCGATGAATACGCCCACGTAGCGGATATGCCAAGGCTCATACATATAGCCGGTTTCTTGCTCTTTGCCAAGCTCGTAGCGAATGATGAAGCCATAGTCCGCTGCGTGCTCCTTCAGCCATTTGCCTTCCTTCGTATCGCCGAAGCTTTTATCAAGATCGTAGCCTGCACTCGCGCTGGATACATCCATCGCCAGTCCGGTTTGATGCTCGCTTTGCCCGGGATGCGCGCTGAACGTATTGGCTTCTTCCTCGCCGTTCTTCTTCGCATAGCTATTGAAGATGGACCGCTGAGAAGCATACGAGCGATAGCCGGAAACGGCCTTGAGCATGATCTTATCTTTCTTCGCGCCTGCGAAGAGCTTCTCAAGCGCAGTTGCCGCGATTTGACGCAATTGCTGCTTCGGACTGTCGCCGGAGAAGGAGAATTCTACATTCGCTTTGACAAGATCCTTCGGTACATAAGTCGATTCGAGCTCACGCTTCTTGTTGACGAGGACAAGCGGGCTGTCCGTGTTCGTCACATAAGCGACGCCGTCCTTCTTCATCACGGTGCGGGACGGTGCATTCTCGTGCATAAACGCTTTAAAAGCAGATTGATTGCTGCTCGTTTGGGCGGTCGCGGGAGTGCTGTCATTTGTTTTTCCGGGATCAGCAGCATCTGTGCCTGTCGAGCCTGAAGGATCATTCTTCGTATCGGACTTGCCGGATCCGGAATTGCCTTTCGTACCGGTACTTGTCTTAACGGTGCTTGCCGCTGCATCATCTCCTGAAACTGAGGTGTTGCCTGTACTCAGTTCATTGCTGTCCGATGAGGCTGACGATTTGCTGCCAAATAGGTTGTTGGTGCATGAAGTTTGGGTCGATAGAATAACGGCACTAAGCGCCGCGCCGAGTATGAGATAGGACATACGTTTGTTCGTTTTCAATTGCTGTTCCTCCTATGAATAAAGCGCAAACCATAATAAAGATAATTATAGACGCTAGAATATCATTTACAACTGGTCACTGCTGCCAAGCATGGCTTGCATCCTATATCAGATTAAACGAATACCTGTCGCAACTTGTTGCACAAGGGCATGTGTTGTCACATTTTGTAAAACTTTGTCTTTCCAATCCATCCCAAATGCTGTAAAATGTCGCTGTAACTTCTACTAACTAGCACACGGAGGAATCATGGTGACTTACAAGAATTACGTTTCGTTTGGCCGCAAGATGATGGTGGCATTATTTACGATTATTGTTGCTTTCACGACATTCCATACCTATGAGGTACAGGCGATGGATGTATGGGGGATATTCAAACAAGCGCAGAAGCTCGACCAGCAGGGCAAATACGCGGAAGCGATTGCAAAATATAACCAAATTGCGCCGGAGTTTCTGAAGAAGAAAGAGTATGGTAATGCAGCGGGCATGTACCGCCGCATCGGCGACGATTATGCGATATTGAAGAAATATGACGAAGCCGTTATGAACTGGGATAAAGAAGCGGAGTATACCGGCAAGGCGAACATGACGCAGATGAGCATCGCTGCCAAACGCAAAGCCGATCAGCTTCGCAGCACGGCAAGGCTGTTCGTGGAGACTACGGCTTCTGCACTAGGATCTGCGAATACGCATGGTGCGATTTTTGAACCGAAGAATGGCGCTTATATCGGTGCATACGCGGAACTCGATCCGGCCGTGCACAATTCGAAGACGGCAAAACCTTTCTACACGGAAGGGTTTCCCATGCTTACCGGCAAAGATCACGCTGCCTATTTGATTTATTTTACATATGGCAAACCGCTTTCGAGTATTCAGAGCCACATCGATCACGCTCGCGAGGCCGGAGTCGCTATTCAGCTCGGGATACAGCCGCTTAAAGGGCTTAGCGAAGTACAAGATGATGACTATCTGCACCAGCTGGCACGCGATATTGCGGCATCCGGCGTGAAAGTATTCCTGCGTTTCGCGAATGAAATGAATGGCGACTGGGTACCGTGGCATGAAGAGAACCCGAAGAATTACATCGATAAATTCCGTATTGTTGCGAAGGTCTTCCACGAGGAAGCTCCGGATAATGTTGCTATGGTTTGGGCGCCTGACCGCTCGCCGGAGTATAACATTAACGACTACTACCCGGGCGATGACGCGGTAGACTGGGTTGGCGTCAGTTTGTATACGATCTTTAACCCGACTCTTGATCCGCTGAAGCAAGGCGAAGACCGTTCGAGCCATCTGGAGAAATTCGATTACATCTACAAACAGTATGCGTCGCGCAAACCGGTTTATATTTCGGAAGGCGGCGTGGCCTACATGTATCCGGAGAAGAAACAAGATAAGACGGACTGGGCCGTTTACAAAATGAAAGAATTTTACGCCTCTCTTCCGATGCTGTATCCGAAAGTGAAAGCGGTGTTCTGGTTCGACAGCAACCACGATGCTTCCGCTAGGATAAAATATTATATGCTTTCGGCGAATCAGAAGCTTCTCGAAGGCTACAAGCAGTCCGTTGCCAATCCATTCTATCTGAGCAGTCTTGGCGACGAGTCGCCGGTTGCTTACAAGCCGATTAACACGGCATCGCCGGTACCGGCATCGTCACAGAAGATTTCAGCTTATGTGAAAACATGGTCGCCAACGCTCAGCAAAGTGACTTATGAGATCGGCGGCAAGACGGTTGCGACGGTAACTTCGCTGCCTTGGACGGCACAGATTGATTTTGCGCCGTATAAAGGGAAGAAGATCGATGTGGTTGTTAAAGCATTCAACAGCAAGAATGCACTCGTGACGACGCAGAAGGTTGCGGTCGCCGTCAAATAAGAAGCATAGTTCCGATAGGTGCAGCATTTGGAGTTCTTTGGTGGAGCTCTCCAAGTGCTGCGATATCGGAGCTTTTTTTTACATTACGGAGGGGCAGCGTTACAATAGAGAGAAGTGATGTGAATAGAGAGGGGGAAGCCGGCGATGAACGAGCCGATTTCTTCATTGCAAGAACAGCTTATCCAGGCAAAAGCCGAGATTGAGCAGCTGCGCGGGGACAAGCTTCGTCTGCAGCAGGAGGTTGCAAGACTTCGCGGAATGCTGCGTTCCGGAAGTGCGGACAACATGTCCACCAAGCTGAAGGATGCGCTGCGGGAGTAATATCCGGAATATCATGGCAAACTTGTGAAAATTGATGCCTTGTATACTGGAAAGCAAGCGAAAAAAAAGCTACAATACAACTAGTACAAACAGACGAGGTGATCTGAAATGGAAGAAAACCAAACGACGCCGGAAGCGCAAACGCAAGAGCAAGAGCCGAAGAAAATTTCCCTTGCCGAAGCGATGAAGCAGAAGCTGGCCCAGAAGAAGCAGGAACAGGCGAATGCGAACAATAAGCAAAAGCATGGTCCAGGCGGCAACCAACAAACGATGAAGAGCCAAAACCACAAAAAAGTAAACAATCAGCGCAAGAAAATGGGCGTATAGCAGCGTAATCGAAGAACTGAAGGTGAACCTCACCTTCAGTTTTTTTAAATTAGATGGGTTGAATATTCGGCTGGAGGGAGAACAAGTCATGCTGCAGCAACTGACCGGTATCGGCGCGGGGGAGCGCCATGCCGCCATTATAATGAATAGCTACAATCGGCTGCTGGGCAAGCCTTTAATTCCACAGGGGGCGCAAGAGTCGGCAGCGGAAGCCTTATTTTATGCGGATCTTGTGGTACTTTCACATGGCACGCAGCAGGACCCGGTGCTTAATTATGGCAACCGTGCGGCTTTGGCGTTATGGGAAATGGATTGGGATGCTTTTACACGGATCGAGTCGAAGCATACAGCGGAGCCGATGATTCAAGAGGAACGGCAGCGATTTCTGGAAGCCGTCTCCGGGCAAGGATATATCGACGATTACAACGGTATTCGAATTTCCAGCAGCGGCCGACGTTTCCGAATTGAGCAGGCTGTCGTATGGAACTTGTACGATGAAGCCGGCGAGTATTATGGACAAGCGGCTGCATTTGCGAACTATACTTTTGTGTGAAGAGGGGAAGATTAGCGGATGGAAGAGTTAACAGCCTATTGCTTGTCCATGCCAGGTGCAGTGAAGGATTATCCGTTTGGGCCGGATCCATTGGTGATGAAGGCAGGAGGCAAAATGTTCGCGCTTCTCTCGGAAAGCGGCATATCCTTGAAATGCGATCCCATTATCGCGGAGAATCTGCGGCAGCAATATGATGCCATTACGCCTGGCTATCATTTGAATAAGAAGCACTGGAACTCCATTGCGCTCGATGGATCGATTCCGCAAGGCGAGCTGGAGGATATGATCAAGCACTCATATGAGCTCGTGCTTAAAGGGATGACGAAGGCGGAGCGCAGCCGCATTGCGGAGCTGGCTGGCTTGAAAGGCTAAGCGGTCTTATTCAGGTGTACGCTAGCGGGCCGGAGTCCTCATTTCTGAGGGCACCAGCCCGGCGGTGCTGAACATATAGCCATTGTAAATGAAGGTGCTTCCCGCGCCAAATCGGCAAAATAGCTGCTGATTACGTGATTTCCTCCGACGGAGCCCATTCGGAAATTCCGTTTGACCTCCTCCTTCACATGGAGATAATAGTACGTTTTGTCGGTCTTAGGGGATTGATACACGAGCGGCGGCAGGTGGGGCACGACGTCGAATTCATTCTGCACCCGGAAACTGACGGGCACGGCTGCATTGTAGGCGCGAACGAAGGCGGGATCTCCCGTGCGAGGCGATCCGTACGTATAGGTAATGAGGGCGGCAGGCATGCGGTTCGACGCGATATCGAGCGAAGCGAGTGTTGCCAGCGCTCCTCCGAGACTATGTCCGGTTATAAAAAGCGGCTTCGACTTCGGTACTTGATCCAGCAAGCGGAAGATTTGATCCCGTGCAGACATATAAACGTCGGTAAAGCCCTTGTGCGTATTGCCGCCATTCTTTACGACCTTGAACGGAATTTGCTGGGCGATCATATCCATGACCCAGTCGGTAGGGGAACTTGTGCCGCGAAAAGCCAATATGACCCCACGATCGGACTCGATCACGAAGCCGAAGGGCTCTTCTTGCCCGGTATAGGAAGCGGCATTGAACGATCCGACCAGATGGTAGGAATCAGGCACAAGGAAAAGTCCGCCGTTATTGTACTGCACATAAGTTTGCCCACAAACTGCAGCCAAAAAGATGGCCGTTCGAATGTCCATCGCACTGCCATTGTTCATTTCTGCACCCACTCTCCTTGCTACCAGTGTATGAGGCTATGGGCCAATGTGCTTTAGGCAGCTGTCCTAGAAGTTCCAGATTCAAAGCATGATCTGCGAGGGTAACGAAGTACATAACGTCGTACCGGAGAAGGACAACGATAAGGAGATCAGAAATGCCTAGGAAATTGAAGATGCGAATTGCAGTGGTGGACGACAATCCGATGAATATTACGGTTGTCAGAGAGATTTTGAAGCGTGCGGGCTATACGAATGTTTTGCAGGCTGCCTCTGGCAGCGAATTGTTTAGTTTGCTTGGCTTAAACAGGCAGGGGCTTGAGCCGGAGGAAGCGCCGGGTGACGACGATCATGACATCGATTTGATTTTGCTCGATATGATGATGCCGGGCGTGGATGGGATTACGGCTTGTGCGATGATCCAGGAGTCACCGCGTTTGAGGGATATTCCCATCATCATGGTAACGGCAATCGGCGACTCGAAGAAGCTGGCCGAGGCGCTGGATGCCGGGGCGATCGATTATGTGACGAAGCCCATCAATCGGATTGAGCTGCTTGCACGGATACGTGTTGCGCTGCGGCTGAAGGAGCAGAAGGATTGGCATAAGGAGCGGGATCGTCGGATGAGGGAGGAGCTGCAGCTGGCGCGCGAGGTTCAGCTTGCGGCGCTGCCGCAGCCGGTAGATGACGAGCGTATTGCCATCGATGCGATATTCCGCCCGTCTGAGGAGCTATCCGGCGATTTGTACGCGTGGCATCGAATCGATGAGAATCGCTACGGCGTAGCTGTTGTCGATGCGATGGGGCATGGCATATCGTCCTCGCTGGCCTGCATGTTTATCGCATCGGTACTCAAGGAAGCGATGACGAAGCAGTCGGGGACCAAACGCGTTATCAAGGAGCTGAACCGGCGATCGCTGCAGCTGCAATTTGCGGATCAGTTGATCCAGTATTATTTTACGGGGCTGTATATGGTCATCGATTTAAGCACAGGTACGCTCGAATACGTGAATGCCGGCCATCCGCCGGGCATGCTCATTCGAAGCGATGGCAGCATTGAACGGTTCGCCCAAGGCGGCGTCGCCATCGGCATGTTCAGTGAGATGGCGATCGAGAAGCACACGCTCGCCATCGGACCCGGCGACCGTATCGTCCTGCTGACCGACGGCATCTACGACCTCGTCGGCAGCGACTACGTGGAAGACCGCGAAGCCAGCCTCACCGAGCTGCTGCAGCCCTACGGCACGCACGCTTCGCTGCAAGCGCTCGAAGAAGCGCTCTTCTCACGCGAGCAATCCGAGGAGCTGCAATCCGACGACCGCTGCTTGGTCGTGGTGGATTTGAAATAGAGAGTAGGGAGCCCCCGAGATGTTGGGGGCTCTTTTGGTTTGTGTTGGGGCTGGGGGTGCTAGGATCGAACGGGAATCTCGGAACCTGGAACCCCGCACCGAACTAACTAGCCATTCACGCATGATCTCATTCGCCTAAAGCGACATGTCTGCTCACAGTAGGGGAAACCACCATGATAAGCCGATAAGTCACTCTCAACGCTCAAAAACCCAACTAACTCGCCTTCAACGCAAGATATCGATCGCTTTTAAAGCTCAAGCATTTCAATCAACCTTCGGCGTGTGGTATCCCCCGTCGATAGCTGAAAACGGCCTGCGCCGGGGGCTGAGAGTTCGAAAATCGAACTCTCAGCGGCGAAACGGCACAAAAAAGAAGCTGAGAGTACGGAAATGGATCTCTCAGCTCCACAAACTCCCCCAAACCGTTCGCGCCGAGGGCTGAGAGTCGGAAAACCTGACTCTCAGCGGCGAAACGGCACAAAAAAAGAAGCTGAGAATACGGAAATCCGTCTCTCAGCTCCACAAACTCCACCAAACATCCCGAGCCGAGGGCTGAGAGTCGGAAAACCCGACTCTCAGCCCCAAACTGCTCCTCTGCGACTAGCGCTGATTGCGTTCACGCCGCTTCGGGCTCCCCCGCGATCAGCCGTCCTATGGCGTTCACGCCGCCGGGCTCACTCGCGCCCCGCGCGTACGCCACCTACCGGCTCGACCGCGACGGCAGCGGCGCGTCGTGCTCGACGCCGCTGCGGCTCCCGGCATCCGCCGAGCGCGCGCCAGGCTCCGCCGCAGCAGCAGCTCCGCCCCCGCGGCCGCCTCGGCTCCGCCGCGACCGCGGCGCATCGTCGCCGCCGGCTAGCGCGAGGTCCGCGCCGCTCGAGCTGCCGACGCGATCGCCTTTGTGACGGCCGTTCAGCAGATCGCCCGTCCAGCCCTTGCTCCACAGCCACCAATAGATGAGGATGGTGGTGACGACAATCACGAGACTGACGGTTATGAAGCCCCAGCGTTCACTGGCCCAAGGGATGTCCTTGAAGTTCATGCCCCAGACGGCGCCGATGACCGTTGCCGGCATGAACAAGGCGGTGAAGATCGTCAGCGTCTTCATGATATCGTTGCCGCGGAAGTTCGAGATGGCATCGTCCATCATCAGCAGCGTGTCGATCTCCATCGCATAATGGGTGAGCAGCCCCTGAATACGGTCGAGCTTCAGCTCCATCCGTTTGAACTCTTCCTGCTCCAGCAGCGTATGCATGAAGGCTTCTCTGGCTGCGCCTTGAATTTCCTTGATCGGAATAAACAAGTGACTCCAATGCAGCAGCTCATAGCGCCGCTCGAAGATGACATTCATCAAGCCGGTGCGATTCTGCTTACGCATCTTCAGCTCCAAATCGCTGAGCCGCGTCTCGAACCGATCGAGTCCGTCATGAAACGTCTCCAGCACGGCGCCAAGCAGCGCGAAGAAACCTTCCGGCGCACTCTGGCAGCGGTTCAGCTTATCCTGCCAAGGATCGAGCTGCAGCCTAACGGATAGACGCATATCCGACATATAAGTGACCAGCTTCCGATCGGTCATTCGAAAATGCAAGGGGAGAATATCACTCTCATCCTCAGACACCTGAAACAGCAAGGTCCCATGCAAGATAGCGTCGCCGCCCGGAAGCTCGGAAACGATAATTTGATTGTGAGCAATGCCTTCAACATCATTAAGCCAGCCAGCGAGCTCCGGATGGGCTTGCACGACGGCTTGTTTCGCGTGAGCAAGCTCCGCCGCCAGATCAGCAGCAGTTGGCACCCCCGAAGAGGCATCATCGACTGCTGCTTTGCTGCTGCGACTAAGACCGGACGTTTCCGGCCGCTGTTCGTGAAGCATGAGCCATTCCCACGCTTGCGGAAATTGCAGCATCCGATGCATCATGGTTTAGAAGCCTCCTGCTTGTCCGTGCGTATAGCTATACATGTTACCATCATAACGCGAACCCCGAGTGAAGCACAACAGCGCCGCCGACAATTTTATCCAAAAACACAAAAAGCACGCCGCGGCCATCATGCTAGGCCTACAGCGTGCTTCTACTCTTCCTGCTCATGGTGTTCATGCAGCAGCTGCTTTAATTTATCGATAGCACGCCGCTGTATCCGGGAAATGCTCATCTGAGAGATACCAAGCTGATCCGCGATCTGTCGCTGGGGGAGTCCATCCTGATAAGCCAGCAGCAGCACTTTCTGCTCTTCAGGCTTCAACTTCGAAAGTGCAGCCTGTAGATCGAGCCGTCGATCAATATTTTCAAAATCATTGGAATCCGACCCGAGCAAATCACCGAGCGATGACGTATTGTCATCATCTGAAATCGGCGTATCCAGCGAGACGTAATGATAAAGCTCCCGACCTGCCAAAATCTCAGTCGTTTCCTCCACGGTGAGCGACATGGCCTCTGCGATTTCTTCAATCCTCGGAGAGCGTTCAAACTTCACGGTCAGCTCATCGATCGCTTGCTGAACGGCGATCCCCTTCTCCTTAATACGGCGAGGGACCTGAACATACCACGACTTGTCACGCAAATAATTTTTCATATGCCCGATGATACTTTTCATGGCGTAAGGCTCAAACTGCATACCGAGCGAGCTGTCGAATTGGCCGAATAAACGAAGCAGAGCAATCTGGCCCACTTGCATTAAATCCTCGTATAAATCCGGGCGGTTCCGCGAGATTTTACCGGCAGCCATTCGAACCATAGACTCGTAATGGGTGATGAGCTGTTCGGCGATATCGTTAGTCGGATCGCTTTGATAAGCCATAATAAGTTCCATGCTTGTGGGCTTGGGCTGCTTAACCGGCTGCGCGCTCATCACAATTCACCGCTCTTTACTAGGCGCTTGGTAAGAACCACTTCCGTTCCGGTTTCACTGTTCACTTCCACATCATCCATCAGTGCTTGCATCAAGAACAGGCCAAGTCCGCCTGCTTGGAGTTCATCAATCGACTTTCCGTCCACCGGCTTCGCACGTGCGGCTGCGGCTGATGCATCAAAGCTGCGGCCATCATCTTTGACGATAATGGAGAGGGCATCGTTCTTCTTAATGAAGCGTACCTCAATCCGCGGCGCTGGCTGTGGAACCGGAGCGGCCTCCCCAGTGCTCAAGTCGCCGTAAGCGTACAGAACGGCATTGTTGCACGCCTCGGATACCGCTACTTTCATATCCTCGATTTCCTCGTAGGAGAAGCCGATTTTGACAGCTAATCCATAGAGAGTTAACCGAACCAGATCAATATATTCCGCCGAAGCCGGCACCTGCAAGGTGATTACTTCTTCGACTTGTATGTTCATTATGCTCTCGTCCCTTTCTGCGGCAATTACGAATTAGGCTTGTTTGAGTAAAAATGGCGTGATGCCCGTCATATCGAACAGCTTGCGAATATGAGGAGGGACAGCTTCCACGCTAAAAGGCGCTTGTTTGGCATGTCTGGCTTTCAGCACGGACACGAGAATGCCGATGCCGGTACTATCCACATAACGGAGCTCGCGCAAATTAAGAGTTAACTCTCGATCAGTCAGTTCAATCAGTGGAGTCATGACTGCACGCATATGAACGGCGGATTCCAAATCCAGCTCGCCTCCGACATAAACGATACATTTGCCTTCCTGATTCTCCGTACGCAAAAATAGTTTATCGGTCTGTTTCATAGCTCGACGCTCCTGTATCCAAAATTTCTTATTACGAGTTGTATACCCCTTCCAAAGGGACTTGAAACATAGGGCTTATGACCGAAAGGACGGCGCAGCCGTCGTGCCCCCGATAACAAGGCGCGGAGACAGCACAATCTTCTTGCGCTCCTGAGCAGGATTGGCGACAAGCGAGAGCATGAGCCGTCCAGCTTGGGCACCGATTTCTTCCTCCTGCTGCAGAATACAGGTCGGGCGAAGCGTCCACCGGGTCGAATATTCATAGTCGTCGAAGAAGATCACCGACAGCTGATCGGGAATGGAGAGCTGCAGCCGCTCGGCGACCGCAAATACTTTGAGGCCAAGGGAGGAATTAAGCGCAAATACAGCGGTGACATCCGGATTTTGCTGCAGGTACAGCTCAATTTGCTCGGGCTCCGTGCGGGTAAACACAAGCCGAGGATCGCTTAATAGGGCATGGTCAGCCAATGCTTGCCGATACCCTTCAAGCCGGTCTTCCATGCTGGTCGTTCCCGTGTAGGGAGCTGTCAGGAAGGCAATCCGGAAATGGCCCGCCTCGATAAGATGGGTAGTTGCAGCATACGCCCCGCTGAAATGATCCGTGCAAACACAGTTGGTTTCAAGCCCCTTCAAATAGCGGTCGATGACCACGATGGGGTAACCGCGCAAGGTCATTCGCAGAATATCCTCGTTATAGCTCTCCCCTTCGACAGGGTAGACGATCACTCCGGCTACGCCCATCTCTTCGGCCTCGGCTAGCAATAAACATTCCGTTTCCACCGACTCATGGGTCAGCGAGACGATAACGCGGTAGCCTTGACTCGAAGCGGCATTTTCCACGCCTTTGACCAAATTCACCATATAGGCGGTCTTCAAGCTGGGAATCAGCAAGGAGATAAGCTTCAGCTTGCGATTCTCCGGCGACTGATAACGAAGAGGCTCGCCTTGTGCTTGATCCGCGATGAAGGAGCCTTTACCCTGAATACGGTAAACGGTGCCTTCTTTCACGAGTGAGGACAAGGCGCCTTTAACGGTAATACGGCTGACGCCAAAATGCTCCGCGAGCTCGTTTTCCGATGGCAGACGATCCCCGGGGACCAGCTGGCCTTGTGCGATTTGGTCGGTTATATACGTGCGGATTTGGTTGTAAAGGGGAACGCGTTTCGTTGGTACGGACATCTAATCACACTCTCTCTCCTGATATAATGAATATACAACTTTCTTTTTGAATTTCCAATTTTTTTCTTTACAGACGTTATAACATGGGAGTATGATGCAGGTAAACAGCCACCAAGCAAAGTTTATAAGTTGTATATTTGATATATAATTATGAACGCCTCTTAGAACATCACTTCAGCAGTGCCCACCTTTTCGAAGTGCATCTCACATCAACCTTCAACTTCAATGGTCTTCTTCAAGAACGTCATCAGCAGCTTCCCGCTTTTCTTCAAACTCAAAATGTAAGCGCTCTATTTATTTCGTCTGTCTTCATACGCGTCATTTCTCCATTCACGTTGATCAGCTACACGATTCATTCCTATAGAATCTACGCGAACAAACAGGGGGAGTAAGGATGGTAAACGAAGTTCACACGGCAAGCAGACCGAAGACGTATTATTTGCAGGAAGCAATCGAACGCGGTTTCAGTGCGATTGCGAACCGATTGGACCCCGAACAGAATATGCGGCCTTATTTTCTGCTTCGCTTGCAGCCCGAACCTAAGCTTGAACATCATATCTGGGATCTAGGCGATATGTGCTCCCGATTTACCGATGCGTACCTGCTCGGTCGTCCGATTACCGGGGCCACCGATTATGTGGAAGAAGAACAAGCGCTCCGTGCAATGCTGGACACTTGCGATCCGTTTCTGAATCCGTTCATGGCAGGCAGGATGCTGCTGGCGTACGTTGATTTGTACCTGGATTCGCCTTCTAAAGCCGGTAAAGAGGTCATCGACAAGCTCGCCGCTGCGATAAGAAGCAAGCTGCAGCACGAAGAGGACTACAGCTACTGGTTCCGCAATGCCGAAGGCTGGAACACGATGGAGCATGCCGTATTCGGCGATTTCAACGGGTATCCCACCTTCCCGCTCGGCGGAATCATGCTCGCGTTAGCTCGGTACACCGAAAGTGTCGATGCACCGGACTGCGAGGACTTGCTTGATCGGATGGGCCGTTTCGTGCTCAATGTCAGCGGAACGTTTAATGCAGAGGGACATTATCAGGGACATACGCATTCCGGCGGTATCCTCACGGCGGCCGTCGCACTCATGCGCCGTGCCCTGAAAACCAATGACGCAGCAACAATTGCGAAAATGAAAACCGTCTTCGATTGGACACTGCGTTATTCCAGCACGTGGGGCTGGATACCGGATGGCGTCGGTCCGGATGACGCTTCATGCGAATCCTGTTCAATCACGGATGCTATTCATCTGGGCTTGCTAATCGCCCGTCATATCGATCCGAATTATTATGCGATCTTAGAGCGGTTCGCCCGCAATCAGCTGCTGGAGAACCAAATTATACATACCGATCCGATGCTGCCGAATGTCGATCAAGCGCAGAAGCCGCTATTCGAACGGGCGCTCTACGGAAGCTGGGCTTCCTGGTCGAAGCCGGGATCGCTGGACAACTGCCGCGAGAGTGTGGAAGGCTGCTGCCTTGGAGCAGGCATTCGGGCCTGCTATCTGGTTTGGGATGATATCGTCACCAAGCAAAATGAGGTCGTTTCCGTCAATATGTCGTTTAGCCGCAACAGCGATTGGGTTGAGGTCGTCAGCTATCAGCCGTATGAGGGCAAGCTCGAGCTCGTCATTCACGATGCGCCAAGCTTGCGTGTACGCGTGCCGGATTGGGTTGATTTCGAGGATATTACCGTTTCGATCGACGGCGCGGTCATAAGTGCTCAGCTTCCAGAGGATGGTTATATTCGTCTCCATGGATTGCAATCGGGCCAACTTGTGCAGCTGCTGTACCCAATCACCACTGTAGAGAAGGTCGAGCATGTTTCCGGACAGGATTACAAGGTTCGTTGGCGCGGCGACACGGTGCTCTCCGTTACGCCTTCGGGTCACATTTATCCGCTGTTTAAGCGCGAATGGATGGATCGGCAGGCAGCGCCGCTGGTTCAAGGCATCCCTTACGCAGCTCAGCGCAGCGGCAAAGTCCATTGGTAAGCTAGTCGTCGTTGTCGTCGCAGCCCAATGGCTGCAGTGAATTTGGGATGAGGATGAGCGGGGATCGTTTTGGCCGTTTCCCATAAGCGGCGTGCATCTCCCGGATCACCTGTACCGCATAGATAACCTTGGGATTGCGAATGCTTGGCACTGCCAAGGGGGGCATGAGAATCCCGCGCGCATGTATCGCAAGAACGGAGCAAGGGGGAGTGGAGCACGGTCGATTGGCCGGGTGGCATGGACTGCACAGAATAAACGGTTTTGTTCCTTTATTGAGCAAGGTTCCATCACTCATGTACAGGGGGAATAACGTGTGAGAATCCAGCGTAAAGTAGGCATTCTGTTAAGTGTAGCAACCCTTTCTCTAGGCGTCGTTGGCTGCAGCGGCAGCAACGACAACGATAATACGACCAATACCGCCACGAATGACGCAACGAAAACAAACAACGCAGCAGCAACGAACAACTCTTCTACGAACAATGCAGCAGCGACAAATACAGAAGAGAAGCCGCTTGGAACGGTCAGTGATTTGAAAATCACGGCGTTCAACTGGGGCTGGGATAATGCCGATCCGGCCAAGGATATCGTGCTCCCGGAGCTGACGAAGCGCCTCGGACTGAACAATTTAACCTACGATGTGCTCAAAACGGGCAGCTACGGCGATGTCGTGCAGAAGCTGCAGCTGTGGGCATCCACAGGCGGTTCCGATTGGCCGGATTTCGTAGCGGTTGGGGCAGACGGCAAAACAAAGCTCATTCTAAACACCATGGGCGAAAGCGGCAAGCTGGAAGACTTGACGCCTTGGCTGGATAAATACCCGAATGTGAAGAAAGCCGTCGAGAAGCTGCTTCCTTTCTCAACCAATCCTCATGATGGCAAGCTGTACAGCATCCCTCAAAACTTCTCCAACATGCAGGCTTATGCGATCGACCAGCCGACAATCTGGATTCGCAAGGATTGGCTCGATAAAGTCAATCTGGGTTATCCCAAAACAGTCGATGAGTTCTACAATGCGCTGAAAGCATTCAAGGAACAAATCAAAGATGTAAACGGCCAGCCGGTCGTGCCGTACTCGGCATTCGGAGAGAACTTCCGCAACATGATCAACGTGTTCTTCCCGCCGGGCCAAAACAACGGCACGGGCTGGTGGTATACGGATGCGGATGGCAAAGCTGCACGCTCCGATGTATCGCAGCCTGAGAATTTGATCAGAGCGCTGACCTTCTATAACAAATTGTACAAAGAAGGCTTAATTGAAGAAGAGAGCTTCTCGCTCAAGCAAGGTCAAATTGACGAGAAAGGGAACCAAGGCCGCATCGGTGCCGTTCACGGCGCTTATTGGGAGCAGGCGAACCCTTACACGGACAGCATGAAGAAAACCGATCCGAACGCGAAGTTCGTCGGCGTACAGCTGTATGATCCGACAATCGCTTCGGGACCAAGCTTGCCGCAGTTTAGACTGGAAGCTTGGAGTCTGTGGGCCGTGAAGGCCGGTCTTCCGAAAGAAGAAGTTAACACCTTCTTCAAGACGCTGGATTATGTCCTTTCCGAGGATGGTACGATCTTGACCAAATATGGTTTGGAAGGCCAGCAATGGGAGCGTAACGCCGATGGCAAAATCGTAGACACGAAAGCCTTCTTCGATGAAACGCAGGGCGACTGGAACAAACGCGCTCATGCCGGTATCGACGTCTACTCCTTCATTCCGAACTACGAAGCGCTGATCAAGAACCAAGCTCCGTCCGGCTATGAAATGCGCGAAGATATGATCGAAACGTGGAAGAACTTGGGCTCCAAGTTCCCTACGGAATACATTACGGATCCGCAGCGTTATGTAGATCCGGGCGATGTAGAGAACAAAGTGACGGTAGGCGAAAGCGATCGTTACAAGCAATTGGTGGCGAAGGCCGTAACGGCCAAGAACCCGGATGATATCAAGAAGCTAGTTGAGGATTGGGGCAAAAATGCACGTGCGCTCGGCTACGACAAAGTCGTGGAAGAAAGAACGGAAGCGGCGAAGTCCATTAATCTCGAAAGCTTAAAGTAATCGAAGTAATAGCTGAATGCTGCATGTCCGATCTTTGGATCGTACACGCAAGCCAATCAGCATGCCTGACCAAACTCGCACATGAGGGGAGCGCTTCGGCGCTCTCCTCCACCATTTATCCGAAAAGGAGGGTCACTCGCGATGACGGCTCTCGCTGAAACGCAGACGCATACGCCAAGCAAGAGACAGCTTCTCATGGGGAAAATAGGCCGCAAAATGTGGGATCAGCGCTGGTTGTATATTTTTGCGATACCAGGGCTTATCTTCTTTCTGTTGTTCTCCTATTACCCGATGATTGGCATTATTATGGCTTTCCAGGACTACAATCCGGTTAAAGGGTACTCCGGCAGCGATTTTGTCGGGATGGATAATTTCAAAACGATCTTCCATTTGCCTGACTTTACGAACGCCCTGCGCAACACGCTGATTATCAGCGGACTGAAATTGGTCATCGGATTTCCGGCTACCATTCTATTCGCACTGCTCATTAACGAGATTCATCAAACCGTATTTAAGCGCTTCGTACAGACGATCAGCTACCTGCCTTATTTTATCTCGTGGGTTATCGCGGCGGGGCTGTGGTATAAGCTGCTGTCTCCGGATGGCGGACTTATTAACGAAATGCTGACCAAGATCGGCATCTTGAATGATTCCTTCTATTTCATGGGGAGCACGAGTGCCTTCCTGCCGATCGTCATCTTCACCGAACTTTGGAAAAATATCGGCTTTAACGCCATCATTTATTTAGCAGCGCTATCAAGCATCGATCCACATCTGTACGAGGTATCCAGCATCGACGGCGCAAGCCGGGTTCGCCAGATCTGGCATATCGCGCTGCCCGGCATTCGCGGTACGATGGTGCTCCTATTCATTCTGAGCGCTTCCGGCCTCATGAGTGCGGGCTTCGATCAGTTGTGGACAATGGGGAACCTGCAGGTGCAAGAGGTCGGTCAAATTCTGGATACGCTCATCTTGAGCTATTTGCGCAATTCCGGCGGATTTATGGGCTTATCGCTCGGCGCGACCATGGGTGTTTTCCAAGCGACGGTTGGACTGATTCTATTCCTGCTCTGTAACTTTATCGCGAAGCTGTTTAAGCAGGAATCGCTTATTTAGAGCCGATTGGTTTGAGCCACCGGCAGGTGGATCAGCATTCGGCTAGCCAATTGGTTTGAGACAAAGCTAAGGGACCAGCACTGTTTAAAGGAGATTGCCTCATGCAGAGATCACGTGGAGAAAAATGGTTTAACGTTGTCAATATGCTGCTCATGCTCGCGTTCTCGTTTCTGTGCCTCTACCCGTTTATTTATATTTTGGCGATTTCGCTGAACGATGCGATGGATGCGCAGAAGGGGGGCATTTACCTCTGGCCGCGTATATTCACCTGGAAGAATTACAGCGTTATTTTCAACGATAGAGATATTTTCCTTGCTTATGGCGTAACGATTGCCCGGGTACTTGTAGGCGTCGTTACCCAGGTACTGCTGGTAGCTATGTTTGCCTTCGTGCTGACGAAGAAAAATTTCCCGCTGCGCAAATTTCTGAACTGGTGGATTGTCATTCCGATGTTTCTCAGCGGTGGGCTAATCCCGTTCTACATTACACTGCAGCAGCTGCATCTGCTAAACAGCTTCTGGACGTATATTATTCCCGGACTGTACGGCGCCTTTAATATTATGCTGGTGCGCACGTTTATGACGGAGCTGCCTGAGGCGCTTGAGGAATCGGCGAAGATCGACGGCGCTTCGGACTTCCGGATTTTCTTCAGCATTGTCTTCCCGCTCTCCAAGCCGGTGCTCGCTACGATTGCGCTGTTTGTCGGTGTAGGCCACTGGAATGATTGGTTCACGGGGTTTACGTTCATTTCCAATACGAAGCTGTGGACCGCGCAGAATTTGCTGCTGTTCCTGATTCAATCGAATGAAGCGTCCAACCTCGCGGTACTAAGCAAGATGCATCAGGGAGCCGTGACGGTAACGGCGGAATCGATCAAGATGGCGATGCTGATCGTGACGACGGCGCCGATTCTATGTATTTATCCGTTCCTGCAGAAATATTTTGTGAAGGGCATCATGCTAGGCTCATTGAAAGGGTGATCAGAAGGTGGAACTCGGCAGACCATTGGATTACAGGGAATTGGCAGCGCTGGCGATTCATCATTACAAGGAAATGCTTGATCCGGACTATCATCATCTACCGTATTTCTTCGCGAAAATCGGCAGTGACGAATCCTTCGCTTGGCATAGCGAGTGGGACTTTGGCGATGCGGTTGGCCGGTTTCTCGATGCCTCGATTCTGTGCGGCGAGATCGTCGGGGAACGTCTTGGCCGGGATGCCGAGACGCATATGAAGGATGCGCTGCGCTGGATGCAAAGCGAGTCGGATGGGCTGTTTTACCGGATGAGCAACGATTGGGATGTTCCTGCCGGCGCCAATATGTTTGACCAGCGGAGCGTGTTTCTGGGCCTGTTGAGCTGGCTCAAATTCGATCAAGAGGATGAGGCGAAGACGCGCATCGAGCGCATGCTGCAAGGGATGCGAAGCATTGCGGTCGAGCGTGAGGATTACATCTGCTATCCGTTTGAGACGTATGTTCCGGGTATGGCTGTACCGGAGGAAATCTACACGGAGCATGGGTTTATCGTGGAGCCGACGCATTATGGCGGAGGCGTCTTTATCCTGCCGCTGGCGATTTATTATGAGCAATATGGCGATCCGCTCGCCGCGGAGATGCTGGAGAAGCTTACGCGCTTCGTCGTGAATCATTCACGCGTATTCGAAGCAGACGGCAGCTTCTGGTCACTGGGGCGCTACCCGGATGACGGCCACTTCCACTCTAAGATGGGCGCGGTTGCCGGTATTTTGCGATATGCCACGATCAAGCAGGATGCGGAGCTCATCGCTTGGTGTCAGAAGGTATATGATTGGGCCTGCAGCATGGGCAGTACATATGGTTGGTTCCCGGAAGGCACTGGCCTGAACGGGGAGGAGCCGGTCGATGAGCGATACCGCTGGCTGCCGGGCGTCATTCAGCACAGCGAAACTTGCTGCACGACGGACATGATTCATACGGCGATCTATTTGGCGAAGAACGGCAATATTGCCTGCTGGGACGATGCGGATCGGTTCGCGAATACGCTTGTTGCCTCCCAGGTGCGCGACGTATCGTGGGCGAGAGAAGTGACCGATAAGCCGGACACGCCTACTAGAACCTATCGGAATGTACCGAAACGTTATATGGGCGGCTTCACGGGCCGGATGAACCCGAATGATTTCTCCAACCGCGGTAAGGTAGACACGATGGCTTGCTGCTGCGCTGCCGGGGGAAGAGGGCTGTACCTGATTTGGGATCATGCGACCTCGCTCAGCGGAGATCGGCTTTATGTCAATCTGTGGCTGACGAAGCAGAATGAGCACGTCAAGATGGAGTACGAGGTGCCGGAGGTCGGTGTGCTGCGCATACAGCCGAAGCAAGCCGGCGATCTGTATATCCGCGTCCCGGGCTGGCTGTCGACAGATGCCATTATATGTCATACGCCGCGTAAGCAGAGCGTTTCGCTGGCGCATCCGTATTTGGTTGTTGCGGGACTGGAAGCCGGCGAAACGGTGGAATTGTCCTTTCCTTCCGAGCTTGTGAAGCGGGAAGAAATCGTAGCCGGCGAGCGATATGAAGGCTCTTGGATCGGCAATCGATTATTTGATGTGAGCCCAAGAGGCGTGATGCCGATGAACAAGGCGCTCATCATAAAATCATGATGACAAGGGGGTATGATTGAAATGAGCATGACACTGGAGGAGCAGGTCGAGCAGTTTAAGCGGGACGGGTATTTTGTCGTGAAGCAAGCTCTGTCTCCTGAACGGGCAGCGACGTTAATTGATAAAGTTATCGCCATATCGGAAGGCTTTACGACGCGGGAAATCCCCGACATTATTGACCGGGATGAGGCGTTTGTACCGCTGCTCGTTAACCCGCCGGTATTTAACTTAATGCGGGCGTTGATGGGGCCGCGCATTCAGATGGAAAGCGTGAATGCCACGCGCATTAAGCCGGGCAAAGGCATGCCGGTCGGCTGGCATATGGACTCGCATGTTTATCCGGATCCGATGCCGCCATATTGGTATTTTCCGGTATCGATTAACTGCGCTTATTACTTGGATGAAATTACGCTGGAGAAAGGGCCGCTTGTCGTCGTTCCGGGCTCCCATCTCTCAGGCAAGAATCCGCCGGATGGGCTGAGCGAGATTGAAGGTCAGATCGATGTGATGGCCGAGGCGGGAGACGCCGTTATTTTCCATGGCGCGTTGTGGCATGCGGCGAAGCCGAACGTGCATCCGACTGAGGAGCGGCGCGCCTTGTATTATAACTACCTGCAGTCGTTCTGCAAGAATCGGGTGGATAACTTCGTCGGTGAGCGTTCACGTCAGCTCCGTGAGAGCGGACCATTCTACATTCAGCAGCTCCTTGGCAAATTTGACGGCTGGCATGAGATTCCTGCGGATGCTGAAGAGCAGTTAGCTAATCTATAGGATTCAAAAAGGAGCTGTCCTCTCTATGGCACAATTGGAAATCAGGGACGTCCGGGTCATCATGACCGCGCCCGATGGGGTTAATCTCGTTGTCGTGAAGATCGAAACGAATGAGCCCGGTCTATATGGCCTTGGCTGTGCAACATTTACGCAGCGGCATCTTGCAGTCGCTTCGGCGGTGGAGCACTATTTGAAGCCGTTCCTGGTGGGCAAGGATCCAAGACGGATCGAGGATATTTGGCAAACCGCCATGGTCAGCGCCTATTGGCGCAACGGTCCGGTGCTGAACAATGCCGTCTCCGGAATTGATATGGCCTTATGGGATATTAAAGGCAAGCTATGCGGTGTCCCCGTCTATGAATTGCTTGGCGGGAAAGTCCGGGAAGCAGCGGCTGTTTATCGCCATGCCGACGGACGGGATGCCAGCGAAGTGGAAGAGAATGTGCGCATGTTTAAGGAGCAGGGCTGCCGGTATGTCCGCTGCCAATTAGGCGGATATGGCGGACAGGGCCATAAGCTGCATCAGCCGGATCATGTGCTGCCGGGTGCTTATTTTGACCCGGATGCTTATGTGCGGAGCGTGCCGCAAATGTTCGATCATTTGCGCGCTAACCTTGGATTCGAGATTGAGCTGCTGCACGATATCCATGAGCGGATCGTCCCGATCGAGGCCGTGAGATTGGCGAAGCAGCTTGAGCCGCATCGCTTGTTTTTCCTCGAAGATCCGCTGCCGCCTGAGCATCTCGATTGGTTTCGGCATATCCGTGCGCAATGCGCGACACCGCTCGCGATGGGGGAACTGTTCGTCCATTCCGCGGAATGGATGCCGCTTATTACGGAGCGGTTAATTGACTTCATCCGCTGCCATGTCAGCGCGATTGGCGGCCTTACTCCCGCGGAGAAGCTGGGTACGCTATGCGAAGCCTTCGGCATTCGAACGGCTTGGCACGGTCCACCGGACCTGTCGCCGGTCGGCATGGCCGCGAACATCCATCTGGATCTCAGCAGTCCGAACTTCGGCGTCCAGGAATGGAGCGCGATATCGGATCGGATGCGAGAGGTGTTCCCTGGCAGTCCTGTTCTCCGAAACGGTTATGCGTACGTACCGGATACCCCCGGTTTCGGCGTTGATTTGGATGAGCAGAAAGCAGCGCTTTACCCTTGCCATGATGTGCTGCCGGGGTGGACGCTCTCGCGTATACCGGACGGTTCTCCGTCGCGGCCATAGACGTCAGCGGTTTCGGTTTGAGGCTTGTTTTCGTATGGCAGAATTTCCTTCGTCATCCGGTTTAATCCTCCTCGATTGGGGTATAGCTAACTTAAACAGGGATGCGGAGGCGATGAACATGACGTACAAAATTGGCATATTCAATACGGAAAATGAAGCAATTGCGGCCATTCAGGCACTGGAGCAGGCTGGGTTTACAAACCACGAGCTGAAGGTGCTGGCTAAGGATCGGGAACACTCCAGGCAGATCGAATCGGAAACGAACGTGCATGCCGACGAGATGACGGACCTGCTCTTAACTCGTTCAGCGGCAGACGATCATGGGGTCGACGATCTTCGAATCTATGCGCCGATGTCAGCGGCGAGCGGTCTCAACATTAGCGGCGGCTTCATCGGCGGCATGACCTATCCGAGCAATGGATTTCTGATCTCAACCGCCTTCTTGGGCGATGACCGCAATATGGAGCATGCGCTATCCGACATTGGGCTGGCGAGCAGCGATACCGAGCCATGCCGCGAGGCACTCCGCCAGGGGGCCATTATCGTGGCGGCGGATATCGGCAACAGCGACGAGGCCGATGGCCCGGATTTATCGCGCGGCGGTGCGGCGGAGGCTGCTTTTCGGAGCTGCGGGGCAGCGCAGATTTTGTAGGTTTTTTGTTTAGTGTTTCAGTGGTTGACGAAGGGCCGCCTCAAAAGTGCAATGACTTTTGAGGCGGTTTTTTTGTGTGGTGGGGATAGTTTGGGACCTGACAGGAACCCTTACTTGGGGTGCCAGAATGGGCAAATAAGCCCCGTATGGTTCGTTAGAACTTTCTTCGAAAATTTAACGAACCGCAGGGGCGTTATTTAGCCGAAATTCGGAGCTTCGAGAATCTAACGAACCGTAGAGGAGTTATACGGGACTATTCGGCTCCCAAACATCCAAAAACCACAAAATAGAGCCCCTACAGTTCGTTAGAATTATTTCGGGGTCATAAATGGGCAAATAAGCCCCGTACGGTTCGTTAGAACTTTCCGCTGAAATCTAACGAACCGCAGAGGCGTTATTTAGCCGAAATTCGGAGCTTCGAGAATCTAACGAACCGTAGAGGCGTTATACGGGACTATTCGGTTCCCAAACATCCAAAAACCACAAAATAGAGCCCCTACGGTTCGTTAGCATTATTTCGGGGCTATAAATGGGCAAATAAGCCCCGTACGGTTCGTTAGAACTTTCCGCAGAAATCTAACGAACCGCAGAGGTGTTATTTGCTCGAAATTCGGAGCTGCGAAAATCTAACGAACCGCAGCGGCGGATCTTGTCGAAACGAATATAGACTTGTCATCCACCTGCTCCGCAAATAGCAGCAATTTACAGTAATAGTTGGAATGGAAATAACATCTGCATTATTTCTATTTATTGTTATATCGCATTGTACTCATACTGGAAATTGTGTCCAATGAATGAACGACTCTCCAAGATCCGGCTCGTACATGATGCTGGCTCCATCAGTATGGTGTATAGCAATAATGTACCCATTCGGCGCGGTCCCAGTTGAAGTTAAACCTGACATGACGAAAATGCGGGTTCCACTCAAATGTATAATTTCTACCTGAAAATTTTGTATAGCGATCCCAATCGCAGGCTACAAAGTTCAAAATAGATCAGTTATAATGAAATGGATGTTATTCAATATTATTTTCAAATATATGTATTTCATTTCCTTGCATATGCACAAATTAGTAGATTGGCTTGCCCCATTTACAAGTGGGAAAAAACTCTGCTATGCTAGTGAAAAACTGTCACCTAGACAGATCTTAGCCCAAAGGGTGAGGCAAAATGAAACCGGTTACTGTTTACGACATTGCCAGAGAAGCAAACGTTTCCGTCGCAACCGTCTCACGTGTCTTGAACAACACGGCGCCTGTAAAAGCATCAACTCGCGAACGTATCTTAGGTCTCATCCAGAAACACCAGTTCCAGCCTAACGCGCTTGCTCGCAGCCTGATCAAGAAGGAAACCGGCATGATCGGCATTATTTTGCCTGACATTACGAATCCGTTCTTTCCGGAAGTGCTGGCAGGTCTTGAGCAGGAAGCAAGAAATAACGGCTATACGTTCTTCCTCTGCGATACCGGTTCCTCCAACCAGGACATCAAAGCACAGTATCAGCGGGAATCCCAGTACTTGAATATCCTCATGGAGAAACAGGTTGACGGCATCATTATGATTGGCGGCCGGATTGACCTTGCTCGTTGCAGCAAGGAGATGGCGAAGGAAGTAGCGGAAGTGAATAAGCGTCTCCCTGTCGTGCTGATTAACGGGAATTTGCCAGGGGCGAAATTCCACCGCGTGATCATCGACGAAATTGCCGGCGGCATGCTTGCGACTGAGCATCTGATTGGGCTCGGTCACACGGATATTGCCTTTATCGGCGGTTACAAGCAGATGTCCAATACGTTGCAGCGCTTGGAAGGCTACACGAAAGCCATGCAGGAGGCTGGATTGCCTATTCGCGAGGATTGGATCATTACCGGCGGTTTCACCGTTGAGGCGGGCAAAGTGTTCATGAATGAGCTGCTTAGCGCGGAAGATGGAAAACGACCGACGGCTATTGTTTGCGCGAATGATCTATCTGCAATCGGTGCAATCAAATCAGCTGTTAAGCACGGTTTGCGTGTTCCCGAAGATATGTCGATCATTGGCTTCGACGATATTCCGCTTGCGGCTAACGTTATTCCGGAGCTGACTACGATTTCGCTCAAGTGTTTGGAGCTTGGCCGAACGGCTGCTCATATTCTCCATCAGCTCATCGGAAAGAACAGCATTGATACGCTGACCGTCCTTCAACCTGAGCTCGTTGTGCGTGAAAGCACGGCACCTTTGCGGGTAGGGATCAGCATTAGCGCGGCCGGTAACGTATCGTCGCAGGGGTGAAAAATCTTTCGAAAAAATAGTATTGACAGCGCTATCATTTTGAATGTACACTTCAAATCAAGATGACCCTCTAGCAAGGGTTTAATTTTAACCCAGGTATGAAATGGGTTTCATAAAACCCGCACAATCGTATAATCCCGGCATGATGCAAACGCATGTAGTCACCCGAAATACACTTACAAACGGTATCTGTGATGTTGTTCAAACTTCGCTCAAACCCGCAACGTTAAAGTGTATTTTTATTTTAACAGCGAATGAAATGGGTTTCATAAAAAAGGGTCATTGGTCACCTCAGGGAGGATCGAACGCATGAATATGGACATGAAAACGAGTTCCGCTTTACAGCTTTCGTCTTCCGCATTGCGCATCGGCGGTCAAGCCGAAATTATCCTGTGCGCATCGCTCTTCTACTTCCGCAATCCTCGGGCTCATTGGCGCGAACGTTTGGAACAGGTGAAGGCTTTCGGGTACAACGCCATCGATGTTTACTTCCCTTGGAACTTTCACGAGCTGGAAGAAGGCAGCTGGGATTTCACCGGCGAGCGGGATGTAGAAGCATTCCTGCAGATGGCCGCTGAAGTTGGTCTCTGGGTAGTAGCAAGACCAGGGCCGTACATTTGCTCCGAATGGGACGGAGGCGCACTTCCCGCTTATCTATTCGCTAAACCGGATATCATCATCCGAAGCACAGACAGCACTTATATGCAGGCGGTAGAGAAATGGTTTGATCGCATTCTCCCACTTCTGGCCAAGTATGAACAACAGCGAGGCGGCTCCATCATCTGCGTGCAGCTTGAGAACGAGCTCGACTTCTACGACTGCCCTGATCCGAAAGGGTACATAACCGCCCTTCGAGACATGGCAGTAAGCCACGGCATACAGGTTCCGTTAATTGCTTGCGCAGGACAGGGCGGACTTTTCGAGGCTTCGGGCCTTGTAGAGGGCGTCGCGCCAACTTGCAACTTTTATCCGAACGACAAAGACCCCGAGTTTGAATACAAAGTAACTGCTTATGAACAGAGACTTTCTCAGCAGGACCTGCCGCTGCTCGTTACGGAGACAAACAGATCACATTTCCTGCTTCGTCGCTTGTTATCTTGCGGAGCGAAGCTGCTCGGTCCTTACCTTCAAGTTTCCGGAACAAACTTCGGCCTCACCAACGGTACGAACAACTGGGGGAACCCGCTGGCACTGATGACATCCGATTATGACTTCTACGGGATGATTTCGCCGGAAGGCCACATTCGCGAGGAAGCGTACGAAGGTCGCCTGATGCGCCGCGTACTTACCGCTTACGGCAGCTCACTTGCAGAAGCGCAATCCGCTCCTGCAGCGGACATCGTAACAGCTAGGCGGCTCGTCGATTCAGCTGATGCAGTTGCACCGGGGACACTGGTCCAGAGACAGCTGCGTCTCGCGCAAGGCGGACATCTCCTGTTTGTAGCCAATGTAGGCGAACAAGAGGAAGTCGTACAGCTTGAACTGCAAGATGCTGATGGAGGACGCTTAATTCCACAAGCTTCGAAGCTTCACACCGTTCCGGCAAGATGCGAGATGCTGCCGATCGGGATTCCGATGAGCGGCTGGGGAATCGAAGGCGTACTGCGCTATTCAACGGCAGAGCTGGCGGATGTATACCGCGAAGCCGGGAAGACGGTCATCGTGTTCCACAGTGAATACGAAGGTGAAATCGAGCTGAACTTGAAGCAGCCTGCAGCTCGCATCCAAGAGAATGGCATTGCAGCATCGGCGCACGGCGAAGAAGGTAATTATCTGTTCGTCTTCCAAGCGAAGGCCGGAACGATTGCTTCTTGCAGCTTAGAGCTGGCGGACGGCACGGAGCTTGAGCTGATCGGTTTGGCAAGAGAAGATGCATTGCTCATGAATGCCATCCAAGCCGGTGGAGAAATCACGATCGGCAGCCCAATTACTTATGATCTTACACCTCGCGAGACGAGTGTAAATTGGTCCTTGAAAGAAGTGAAGCCGCAAGCAAGTATGTCGGCGAATGCAGCGGTATCACTACCAGCAGCGGATTTCCTGGAGCATAGCGGCATTTACCGCGGTTATGCTTGGTACGAAGCTGAGAGCGGCGTTGATGAAGCTGAACAAGTTGTGCAAGGGCTTCTCGTTCAGAATGGCAGCGACATGATCTCGCTCTACTCAGGAGACAGCTACTTGGGAACGATTACGCCGGGCGGAGGCAGCCGATTTATTCGCAGCAACAGCAGCAATGTCGGCGACGCAGGAAGCAAGCTAACGGCTCGCGTGGAAATTTGGGGACATACCAACTTCGATGATCCTCGATTGCCGGCACTAAGCCTGGATTCGATGAAGGGATTAACCGGACTTGTCTCCATTACGGGTGTGAAGCCATTGTTGCATTGGCGCATGCTGCGGGTGAAAACGCGCACGCTGCAGCCGGAAGTGCTGGAACGTGATTATGATGATCAAGCTTGGGCGATTTGCAGCTTTGGCGGCTGGCTCTCGCCGGATCATCCATCCAGTGAGTATTACCGCAAAACCTTCAAGGCGGCAGAACATGCAGATACATGGACACTGCACTTCCAAGGCATTCAAGCATTGGCACAAGTATTCGTGAACGGCGCATCCGTCGGTACGGTACACCCGTTTGATCCTTATCTCAATATCTCAGCGCATGTCCAGCCGGGCGAAGAGGTGCAAGTCACCGTGTTCCTGGAACGCGTACTTGGATTAGGAGCCGGAGAGGTATTCGTCTACGAAGGAAACGCCGCTCGCAACTGGCAGCTGTCTGCTGTAGATGAAGCCGAATTGCTCGCACATGCGGAAGTCTCCGAGCAGGGCGCATCGACTGTCACGCTTCCGATCACAATGGAAGCGGGAAGCGTGTCTTGGCTGTACGGGACTTTGCCGGAAGCTAGCCGTGCTAATGGCTGGCGGGTTTATGTGAAAGGCAGCGGGATGAAAGCAACGGTTTATTTTGGCGGCGTAATTGTAGGGCGGTTATGGACAGCGGGCGGCAAATCGAGACCATCGATGAGCGGGGGCAGCCAGGATTCCTTCTTCCTCCCAGGGCCTTGGTTCACAGAAGGAGAGAATAAGCTCCTCATTCTGTTGGAAGCGGTTGAAGCCGGATCGACATCGCAGCTCGAGAGCTTAACCTTTGTACCTGCCGGCGTGCAGCTATAATGAATTTGAATTTGTTTAGAGGGGGGAGATTAGGATGAAAACGATCGCGCAGCCGGCAATAGCAGTGAAGTCGAATTCACAAACACTGCAAACGCGCAGAAAGAGGCTATGGAACAATCGTACGCTCATTCTGATGTGTGTGCCCGCAATTCTGTTCTTCGCAATATTTGCTTATCTGCCAATGCCGGGCTTGTACCTCGCCTTCATTAGATACAACTATACGGACGGTATTTTCAAAAGCGCATTTATCGGGATGGATAACTTCCGGTTCCTCGTGATGACAGGCGATCTGTGGCGATTGACCACCAATACGATTTTGTACAATCTGGCCTTCATCATACTAGGCAATTTCCTGCAAATCTTCATCGCCATTCTACTGAATGAGCTGCGCAAGAAATGGTTCAAAAAGGTATCGCAAACGATTATGTTCCTGCCATTCTTCATCTCATTCGTTATTATTGGCCTCATTGCCTACAACATCCTAAGCTACGATTACGGGATGTTGAACAGCATCTTGAGATCCGTAGGCGCGGATCCGGTCAAAACCTACTCCAATCCGCATGTTTGGCCGTTCATCATCATCATCACTTACCTCTGGCAGTCGACCGGGTATGGGTCCATCGTTTATTTCGCCGCTATCATGGGGCTGGATTCCGAAATCGTGGAAGCGTCCGAAATTGACGGGGCCAATGCACTGCAGCGTATTAGCTACATCGTATTGCCGTGGCTTAAGCCAACCTTTATCATTTTGCTGCTATTCTCGCTTGGTGGCGTGCTTCGAGGGAACTTCGGCTTGTTCTACAACCTTGTCGGCGCGAATAATACTTCGCTCTATGCGACAACGGATATTATCGAAACGTATGTATTCCGCTCCCTGATGAACAATTTCAACTTCTCCATGGGCAGCGCAGTAAGCTTGTATCAGTCGGTATTCGGTTTCGTCGTCGTCCTCACAGCGAATTGGCTCGTGAAGAAGACATCGCCGGATAACTCATTGTTCTAGGAGGGACTCGCATGGAAGTGGTCCAAAAGCGCATTCGGACGGATGGGACGTCCTTAATGGTTCGAGGTTTCGGTTATGTATTCATCGGCTTGTTCGCGCTCTGCTGCCTGGTCCCGTTTCTTGTCGTACTGGGAACTTCGTTTACGAATGAAGCTTCCATAGCGAAACATGGCTTTAATATATGGCCTCGGGAATTTACTTTGTTTGCTTACAAAATCGTCTTCGAGAATCCGGACCTGATCATCGGTTCCTATGCCGTGACGATTGGCCTTACGATCGTGGGTACCATTGCAGGATTGTTCTTGGTTGCGATGACCGGATATGCGCTTCAGCGGCCGGATTTCGAGCAGCGGAATTCCATTTCGTTCTTCATCTATTTCACAACGCTGTTCTCCGGCGGTCTCGTTCCTTTCTATCTGCTCATCAAACAATACTTAAGCTTAGGTGATAATTACCTAGCCGTCTTGCTGCCGGGATTAATGAGTCCGTTCCTCATCATTATGATGAAGAGCTTCACGAGGTCGATCCCGCATGCGATTACGGAATCCGCTAAGATTGATGGTGCAGGCGATTTTACAATCTTCATGCGACTCATTCTGCCGATGACAACACCGGCGCTCGCTACGATCGGTTTGTTTATCGCACTGGGTTTTTGGAACGAGTGGTATAACGCGATGCTGTTCCTGTCACCGGATATGAAATATCGTCCGCTGCAGTTGTTCCTCTATAACGTCATTACAAGCGCCGACTTCATTCGAAACTCATCTGCCTCTTCGAACGTTCCGCTGCGGGATATGCCGCTGGAATCGATGAAGATGGCGACAGCGGTCGTCGCAACTGGTCCGGTTATCCTGTTCTACCCGTTCGTGCAGCGCTATTTCATTCAAGGGATTACAGTTGGAGCAGTAAAGGGGTAACAGGTAACGGGTATGTGAGGGAATGTTTAACGTCCCTCTTGCCATAGCCGCTCGAAAGCGCTTACGTGACGTGAGAGCGGAGCAAATCCAGTTTTATCAAAAATAGGGAGGCTACAAAGAAATGGGAAACTTGAAGCGGGTATCCACCATCGTACTCATGCTCATCCTAGTTTTCAGTATCGCGGCTTGCGGCAACAACAGTAATAACAACACGAAAACCAGTAACACGAGCGATACCGGTAATTCCTCTAGTGATACCTCCGGCAACGCATCAACCAATGAAAGCGCAGATGTAAGCAAGATTGATACCAGCGAATTCGAAACCATTTCGTATGTCGTGCTCGGCGATAAACCGAAGAACGGCCAACTTGACAAAGTAATGGAAAAAGTAAATGCGATCATGAAAGAAAAAATCAATGCGAAGCTCGAGTTTAAATGGGTGGAGTGGGCAGACTGGCAAACCAAATACAACCTGCTGCTTGCTTCCGGCGAACCGATTGACTTGATCACCATCGGTACGGACTGGCTCGATACATGGGGAAATGCACAACGCGGAGCGTTCCTCCCGCTGAACGATTTGCTGGAGAAATACGCACCGCAAACCTTCTCTGAAATTCCGCAAGAGGATTGGGATCAAAGTAAACTGAAGGATGATATCATCCTAATTCCGGAAGATCACTACACGCAATGGGTTAACCATGGTATGTTCTACCGCGGCGACTGGGCCAAAGAATTTGGCATCACGGAGCCGATTAAAGACTTCGAAACACTCGGCAAGTACTTCCAAGGCGTGAAAGACAAGAAAGAAGGCGTTGTCCCTTACGATGTAAACGGCGGCACAAGCACGTTCTATAACGGTTTTGCTACAACATACACAGATAATATTGAGCTGCCGATTTCCACCGGTTATGCGAACGTTTACTATGCGAAATCCTACGACGATCGCTACACAGTTGACAGCCCGATCTTCAACGATGATTTCATTACATTCGCAGGCATGATGAAAGACTGGGCAGATAAAGGCTACTGGCGTGAAGATGTTCTTAACTATAAAGGGGATACTCGTGCAGCGCTCAAGGCTGGTCTGAGCGGCGCTGATTCCCACCATACGAATACGTACAAAGGTCTTCGTGTTGAAATGGATAAAGCACAGCCGGGCTCGGAACTGCAAATGTTCTCGTACTCCGATACGCGCAATAACTTGATCTCCATGCCAATTACGCATGGCGGTACGTCGGTTGGCGCGCACAGCAAACACCCAGAGCGTGCGCTGATGGCGTATGAACTGATCCGTCAAGACAAAGAAGTGTACCAACTGATCAACTACGGCCTTGAAGGCGTGCAGTATGAAATCAAAGACGGCAAACGCTACCGTCCAGCTGCTTACGACGAAGCGAAAGACGGCTTCTACACAGACTTCTGGGGCGGCCGCGTCGACAAATTCGAAATTCCTTCCGACACAGATTGGAGCGGTATTGGCGATGTGTATGCGAAATACGATGCCATCAAAAAACCATTCCCTTACGGCAAATTCGTATTCGACAAAACAAGCGTAGATCCTGAGATGACTGCGATCTCCCAAGTAATCGGCGAGCAGCTTCCGGCGATTCTGTTCGGTAAAGCAGGCGACCCTGCTGCTGCAGTTAACGCACTTCGCGACAAACTGAAAGCTGCCGGCTATGACAAAGTGAAAGATGAAATCCAAAAACAACTGGATGCTTACAAAACACTAATTGAAGGTTAATGCTTAATGAGAATCAGCCTGCAGAGTTCGCTCTGCTCGGCTGATTTTTTTTCGTTCTCAGCCGTGTTAAGACAGCGTGGAATTACGGTTGTTAGCTTTTTTTATAGGGTGTGCTATATTTGGGCTAATTGCGTCGTCTTAACAGATGAAGGAGGCGAATACATGGTAAACCACAATAGACCGGAACGGTTTCAAGCGTTGTTCCGGGAACATTATCCCGCCGTGCTGCGGAAAATTATTTCTCTAATCGGAGATCGCGCAGCGGCGGAGGATTTGACCCAGGAAGTGTTCCTGCGTCTTTACCGAAATCCACCGGAAGATCTTGACCGCACCGGAGCATGGCTGCACCGGGTGTTAACCCGTATCGTATATGACCATTACCGCAAGTCCGGCAGACAACAGAATCTGACGGAGAAACAAATGAACGAAGCGTTAACGGAGGAGCAGAACCACCCTTCTAATGATGCGGCTGTTATTCAGAACTGGGAACGCGATGTCGTCCGAAATGTGCTGAATAAATTATCCGAGCGGGACCGGCAGGCGCTGCTGCTCAAAGAAAAAGGCTACACGCATGCTGAAATCGCAGAGGCGCTGCAGGTGAATCCCAAGATTGTCGGGACGCTGCTCATGCGCGCTGCCAGTCGGTTTAAGAAGAATATGAGTGCCGAGGAGGTTATGGAGCAATGAAAAATAAGCGATTGAGTCATACAGATACGCAAGAGCTCAGCATTAGCGATGCTGAAATCGAGAACGCGCTCGACCGGTTGTTTGAGGTAGTAAAGGACGAAGAGGTACCTGCGGTCTGGATGCAGGAAGCGCAGGAAACTAAACCGGCGGCGCAAGCCGAACAACAGGCTAGCGAGCAGCAGCCGATTGAGGGGATTGCCCTGGTGTCGGAACAGAAGCCGCAAACACCTCTGCGTTTGGCTGCTATTAATGAAGGAACACGTAAGAAGAAGTCGCTTTGGCTGAAGAAAAGATGGATCTCCGGCGCTACGGCCGCGGTGCTCGCGAGCATGCTGCTGTTCACTTCTTGGGGGCAAGGCGTGATGGCGGCAATGCTCAGCACATTCCGCGTCCAGCACTTTGAAACCATTGAGATCAGCCAATCCGATTTGAATGCTTTCCAGAGAGCGCTGCAGGACGGAACAGTCGGCTCACGGGAGCTGGATTTGAATCGGTATGGTGACATTCAGCAGCAAGGCGGCGGTCAGCAGCGCGAGGTTGATCAGGCAGAAGCAGCCAAGCTGGCGGGGAGCCATTCGCTGAAACAGCTCTCCGGTGAGGGGAATATCGTTATGAGATATATGCCGGAGCAGCAAATCACCTTCAATTTGCATCCGAAGGAGATCAATAAACTACTCGCCATGTTCGGCGGAAAAACCGAATTCCCGGACTCCGTCGAGAACTCCCCGATCGTGCTTAAGATGCCGGGTACTTTTATGACGAAACAGGTCACGCAGGAGGGGCAGACGGCCAAACAGCTGATTCAGATGCCGGCACCTTCCCTTGAGGTATCCGATGATATCGATGTGGAGCAAATTCGGCAGGCTGTGCTTGATTTGCCTGTCATTCCCGAAGACATGCGGGCGAAGCTGGCTGGTATCGGAGATTGGCGTCATACGCTTCCAATCCCGTCGACCTCTACAGACAACATCCATACGACAAAGGTGGATGGCAATGATGCGATTGTATCGGTATCGGTCAACGGGCGTTCGATCATTTGGCTGCAGAATGACTGGGTTTATCAGCTGAGCGGCTCGATGCAAGAGTTCCCAACGGAAGAGGCCATTTTGGATGAAGCAAGAGGAATTATGAAATGACCATATTGCAAACGAATGGGCTGACTAAGACTTATGCATCCGGTGCGGGCTGTACCGATATTTCCCTGGAAATAGAGCGGGGACAAATATTCGGCCTGCTTGGGCCAAACGGAGCAGGCAAGAGCACTTTTGTGAAGATGGTTGTCGGCTTGCTTCGTCCGGATTCCGGCAGCGGAACCCTCTTCGGCATGCCGATCGGCCATCCGGAGTCGAGGCGCAAGGTTGGTTATTTGCCTGAGCTGTTTCGCTTCCAAGAGTGGTTAACGGGGGAGGAAGTGCTGCGTTATCATGCCGGATTAAGCGGCATTTCTCGCTCGGAGTCGAAGACGGTCGATTTTACGGCACGTATCAAGGAAGTGCTGCGCATCAGCGGTCTCCATGAGCGCGGTTTGAATCGTGTGCGGCACTACTCGAAGGGGATGCAGCAGCGCCTCGGCATTGCATGCGCGCTGTTAATGGACCCGGAATTGATTATTTTGGATGAGCCTTCTTCGGCACTTGATCCCATTGGACGTTATGAGGTTCGAGTGCTGCTGGAGCGGCTTCGTTCGGAAGGAAAGACCGTGTTCCTGAATACGCATTTACTTGAAGATGTCGAAGCCGTGTGTGATGAGGTAGCTTTCCTTCATCATGGGAAGCTGCGTGCGGTTGGGCCGATGCGTGAGCTTCTTCGGAGCGGTTTGAGCTGGCGGATTATCGTTTCCGGCTGGCTGCCGGAGCTTCAGCAGGTACTCACGGGACAACTGCTGCCAGGGATGTCCTTTGCAATTGCAAAACAAGAAAACGATGGAAGTGCTGTTCTTCAGGTGACTGCAAGGGGCCATGAGCAGATTGGCTACATGAACCGTTTGTTGATGGAAGAGGGCGTAACCGTCTATGAGATCCGGCCTGTTCAAGAGAAGCTGGAGGATTGGTTTCTCGCGATGTCGGGAGAGAATCGCGGCAGCGGCACTGGCACCGGTGAAGGAGGCGCACGTCTATGATTTGGGTCTCTTATGCGGGTAAGGAACTGTTTCGCAAGAAAATATGGATGGTCAGCTTTGTGCTTACCGCGTTGTTTGTCGGTTTGTTCTGTTATGGGTTATCCCAGATCGCAGCGCATACCCAAGGGGAGCTCGTTCCGGCACAGGCGTTAATGAACGGGTTGTCGTTTCTTACGCTGGGACTGATCTTCTCGCAGATGATTATCGCGTTCCTTGTCTTGTTCTCCACGATGGGGGTCATCTCGGGGGAAGTGGAAAGCGGATTAATGCTGGCCGTCTTAGCACGTCCTATTCCCAGGTGGAAGGTGTATCTCGGCAGATATGCAGGCATTGCAAGCTGGCTCGTTGCGTACAGCGCCATTTTATTTGTAGCCATATTGCTTCCTGTTCATTATTGGCTCGACTATCCGCTTGATCCGCCGTCTGTCATGAAAGCACTGCTGTTCTTCATTTGGGCGCCGCTGCTGCTGCTTGCCGTTACGTTGATCGGCTCGATTTATTTACCGATGCTCGGCAATGGGGTAGCGTGCGCGATGCTGTATGGCCTAGCTTTATTCAGCGGCTTCGCTGAGAACTTGTATGCCATCGGAGGCACCGGCGGCAACGAAACGGCCAGCCAGCTGTCGCTGTTTATCTCGCTGCTGATGCCTTCCAACGCGATGCTGCGGCGAGTGACCTATGAGCTGTTCAATGGACTGGATCTACCGGTGACCACGGATATGATCCAGTCGCTCGGACCTTTCTCTGCCATCAATGTGCCGAGTGCAGCTTTTATCGGCTATACCGTCATTTATTTAATCGTCTTGCTCGGACTGGGCTGTGCGGCTTTCCGGCGCAAGGACATTGCTTAAACAATAAAAGGAGTGTTACTTGAAATGAATCAGCCAATCCTGCAGGTCCGCGGACTCTGCAAACATTATAAAGGGGTTAAAGCCGTGAACGGCATTGATATGACGTTAATGCCCGGCGATATCTACGGCTTCCTCGGACAGAACGGGGCTGGTAAAACGACGGCGATCCGTATGATGATGGGACTCATTCAGCCGACGGCGGGATCTGTAGAGCTGCTTGGGGAACGAATCGGGAAGGGCCGCAATGCTGTACTCCGCAAAGTAGGCTCCGTTATTGAATATCCTGGCTTTTATCCGAACTTAACGGCGATTCAGAACCTGGACATTCATCGCAAAATGATGGGGGTTCGCGGACAAGATTCGATGGAGGACGCGCTCCGTACAACAGGTTTATGGGAAGCCAGAAACCGCAGGGCGGCAGACTTCTCCTTGGGTATGAAGCAGCGTCTGGGCATTGCGAGAGCGATTCTTCACAGCCCGGAGATGCTCATACTGGATGAACCGACCAATGGACTTGATCCGATGGGAATCAAGGAAATTCGGTTGTTGATCCAGGAGCTCGCGCAGAAACGGAAAATTACGATTCTCGTCTCCAGCCATATTCTAAGCGAGGTGGAGCAGCTGGCGACGAAGGTCGGCATCATCCATCGCGGCGTCATGCTGGAAGAAACGACGATGCACGCTCTTAAGGAGCGCAATCGCCACTATATTAGTCTGCAGGTGGATCAACAGGCAAAATCAAGGGAGCTGTTAGTTTCGGAGATGGGCATTCGCGATTGCCGAGTCGATGAGGACGGCTGGCTGCGTGTTTATGATGAAGGATTGATGCCGGGCGAGATGAATCGGCTACTTGTGAAAGAAGGCATTCTTGTGAACAGCCTTTCCGCCATGAAGGATTCGCTCGAAGACTACTTCGTGCGACTTGTGGAAGGAGGTGCCGCCCGTGCTTAATCTCATTGCCTGTGAATGGCTCAAATGGCGTAATTCCCGCATGCTTTGGCTGATTTTGCTTGGCGCGCTGCTTCCCGGGGCTCTTGTGTTCTTCATTCAATTGAACAACTCGGAATCCTTTGATTGGGCGCATTTGTTTGATTATAATTTAGTGATTTTGACGATGCTGATGTGCCCGGCCTTATTTGCTTTGTTAGCTGGTTATTTATTCGCAAGGGAGTTCCAAGAGCGCACCGTGAATAATCTATTGACTGGGCCTCATTCGCGCAATCAAGTGCTTGCCGCGAAATTTATCATTGCCATTCCGGTACTGTTGTCGGTAATCCTGTTAGCTTTCCTGATTACTTTCGGTACAGGCTTCTTGTTTACAAGCGAAATGCCGACTTTAGCTGTATTTGGTAAAGTAGCCGGGAAATATGGACTGCTCTTCATCTTGCAATACGCCCTAGTGCCAATTGCGGCAGCAGTAGCTCTTATGTGGCGCAGTTATATTCCGGCGATGGGCCTTGGCGTGTTTGCCGTCGTTTCGGAGCTCACCATCATGCAGTCCAGATTCATTATGTATTATCCATGGAGCGTACCGCTGAATCTGGTTACCAACATGTCGCCTGCTCATAACACGGCTTCAATCGGAGTGACGACGATGCTGATCGCCTTCTTCGTTCCGCTCCTCTTCATTGGTTTGTATTTCCGTAGAGCGGATGTGCACAGCGGATAGATACGGATCGAAATGTGATTGTTATACCCTTAAGCCTGGCAGTGACTACACTGCCAGGCTATTTGTTGTAGAGTGGAATTTTGTTTGAAGTCTCGTATTCGCGATAAGCCTGGGGAGACATGCCGGCATATTTGCTGAACATTCGGGAGAAGTAGTGAACGGAATTGAAATGGTATTTGTCCGCGATCTGCATAACGCTCAAATTGGAGGAGCGCAGATCTTCCCTGGCTCTGTTGATGCGGAATTGATTGATGTACTGAATCGGTGATAACCCCGTTGTTTTCTTGAACAGCTCGAAGAAATAACCGCGGCTTACGCCAAGCGATTCCGAATAGTTGTCCAAATCAATTTCATGGCCATTGATTAAATCCACCTCAATGCGTTCAAGCAGTCTGCCGATCCGGGGGTCCGGGATATGTCTCTCTTGAAGCGAGTAGGTTAAGAAATGATTGATAAATACAGCAAAATGGCTTTGGGCAGCCATGCTCCGCAGAAAGGTTCGCTCCGTCGTATGCTCGCTCGAAATAAAACTTCTCTGCAGCAGGTCAGTCCAGTTGAGCAGTGAAGTACTGATCGTAGAGATTTCGGGCAACGGGTAAGGAAAAGGTTCACCTACCAGCTCGGTTCGAAGTTGGGCGTAGTCGTAGCATAGCGGGGCGGCGTGATGCTTGAACACTTCGGTTCTGTCTACATAGTACCAATCGAAATAGCAGCACACATGCACCAGAGGGTCGGAGGCGTCAGCGATCCAATCATGCGGCTGTCCGGCCTCCATGTAGACCATCATGCCCGGCAGCGCTTCGTGTTGCTCGCCGCGCAAGCCGAAGATGCCCTTCCCTTCGGTCACGATATAGATGGAGCTTGAATAGACATAACGGTTATAGCTGGTCTGTCCGCGATAGAAGGCATATTTGGTCGCGTAATAGACATAGGGATGGAACTTGGAAAAATCCATGGCAGCAATCTCCTTTAACGCGTTTGGCTGAAAAATACCTGACTATTGTGCAACTGGATGACTGTATGCTAAATACAAAATCCACCTTCTCGTTTACATTAAATATAACACATTAACTGACGAATGAAGGGGCTGCATTTTAGTGCTTAATGAAATGAATTTGCTAAGCGACGAGCAGATGATCTCATTTATAACCAACGGATTCGTGGTTTTACACAATGAATTGCCGTCTGAACTGCATCAAAGCGTCATGAAACAAATTGATTATGTCCTGCAAAATGAAGGCAACCCGGGCAATAATATTTTGCCGCGTGTGCCTGACATCCAGCGTTTCTTCGATACGCCGACGGTTAAAGGGGCTCTGACAAGCGTCCTCGGACCTGACTATTATATGCACCCCCACCGGCACATGCACTACAATCAACCGGGGAATCAAGCGCCGGGCGGAGGGCAGTGGCATAAGGACGGCTTCTGGTCTTCGATGCGCAGCCATCGTCCATGGTGGGTCATGATGTTCTACTACACGCAGGACATTACCGAAGAGATGGGACCGACGGCGATTATGCCGGGTTCCCAGTACAACGAGAAGCTTCCGGGTGAAGGGCTGGTTTTACCTACAGGCAAAGCGGGAACGATTGCCTTAGTCCATTTTGATATCTGGCATAAAGCATCGCTGAACACTTCGAATCTCGATCGTTACATGCTGAAATTCCAATTCGTTCGTCTGCGGGAGCCGGTATCGCCGAGCTGGAATCATACGAATGGTACGCCGGCGTTTCCGGTCGGCACACCGACAGCGCATCTTAACTTGTGGCATGATGCATGGAACTGGCTCCGAGGAGAGAAGACCTTTAAGCCTGTCATCACCGGTAACGAAGACGAGGTACAGGGTCTGATTGAAGAGCTGGCGAGCGAAGATGCGATTAGTCGCGGACGTGCTGCCGACAGGCTCGGCCTAATGGGCGAAGCGGCAGCAGTTGCGGCACCGAAGCTTGCATCGCTGATTCACGATACCGCTGAAGATGTGGCTTTAAACGCAGCCTATGCGCTGGGTCATATCGGATCGGCTGGCATGCAGCAATTGATCAGCACACTAAAGGATGGATCCAAATTAACGGTGCAGCGTGCGGCTTACGGACTTCAAGCAGCAGGGGCTGCGGCTGTGCAGAGTCTGATCGAAGTGCTTGAGCATGCAGAGGAGAACAGCAGAGCGCACGCCTCTTTTGTACTCGGCATGATCGGATTAGAGGCTGAATCGGCAGTGCCGGCATTAATAGCTGCACTCACGGACTCCAGCGAATGGGTTCGCCGTAACGCTGTAGAAGCGCTTGGGATGATTGGCGGTGCGGTTGAACTTACAATTCCGGCACTCGTTCGTGTATTGGAAGAAGCGGTCGAGCAGGAGCAATCGGAGAATGAGGCTGCAGGCAGCAATGGCTCTTATGTCTACAACCAGGAATATATCAAGAACAAAATCGGCTATACGGCAGCACTGTCCTTGCTTCGCATCGGGAAGTTCGGTGATCCGGATCTAGTTGTATCCGGCTTGCAGTCAGGATTGCTTAGTTCGGACCGCTATACACGCGCATATGCCTTCGAGGCGCTGACCGCCATTCGGACGGAGAAAGCCGTCGATGTGCTCATTTCTCAATATCGCGCGGCACGCTGGTGTCCGGATACGCACAAAGCAAGCACGTTTTAAGGAATCGATATTCTAATAATCGTCGCTACCGGGGGAGTGAGGGGCTTGTCTCCTTACCCTTTCAGAGTCGGCCATACAACCGGAGGGAATAATTGTGAAAATTGTTAGCGCGCAAAGCTTTATCCTTCATGTACCGATCACACCACCGATTACCGATGCAATCAACGTGGCGACTCATTGGGGCGTGACGGGCATCAAAATTCAAACGGATGAGGGCATTACGGGGTACGGTTACACGGGAACAACTGCGAAAGGCGACGAGATGATTGCGGACACGATCGATCGCTACTATGCTCCGGTGCTGATCGGTAAGGATCCGACGATGATCAAACAGATCTGGGACGAGCTGCGTTTTGGACCGATGCACTGGATTGGCCGGGCCGGTATTACGAATATGGCGCTGGCTGCCGTTGATATCGCGCTATGGGATATCGTATCCAAAGCAGCGAATCTGCCGCTCTGGAAATATCTCGGCGGTCATAAGCCGGAGAAAATCAAAGCCTACAATACGAACGGCGGCTGGCTCAACTGGAGCAAGGAACGTCTGCTTTCGGATATTGCCGGCATTGTGGATCAAGGATTCACGGCTGTGAAAATGAAGGTTGGCAAGCCGGATCCGCGCGAGGACTTTGATCGCGTGCAAGCGGTACGCAAAGCAATTGGCGATGATATCGGCTTGATGATCGATGTGAATCAACAGTGGAATATTACAACGGCGATGACGTGGGGCAAGAAGCTGGAGCAGTTTGATCTGATGTGGCTGGAAGAGCCGCTCAATCCGGACGATGTGGCCGGACACCGCAAATTGGCGGATGAATTGAATGTGCCGATTGCACTCGGCGAACATGTCTACAATAAATATGCGTTCCGTGACTACATCCACCAAGGCGCGGTTGAATACGTTCAAGTCGATGTGACACGGGTAGCAGGCATTACGGAATGGCTGCAGGTTGCAGGTCTCGCAGCAGCGTATGATTTGCCGATTTGCCCGCATGTTGGGGATATGGGCCAAATCCATCAGCATTTGGTCGCTTCCACGCAAAATGCGATTATGCTGGAGTACATCCCTTGGATTCGTCATATTTTTGAAGAACCGACTACTGTCGTTGACGGTTTCTACACGCTCCCTCAGCAGCCAGGTGCTTCGACGACGATTCTCCCTCGGTATTTTGACGAATATCGTATTCGCTAATTACAAGCTAGTCCGTAAACTGCGCCTTTCTTCGAAGGGGGGCCGGTTTGCGGGCTTTTATTCATTTATGGGAAACGCTCAAAAAAGAACGTTGACCGTCCGTGGAATCGGGGGTTATGCTAACCGATAGAAAAGCGGATTTTCGGTATCTATTTCTATAGGTAGAGGTGAACGGTTCGTGATTGGAACTTGGCGTGACCAATGGACATCGGATGTCAGACTTAATGTGCTTGCCGGCATGACGGCAACACTTGCTTTAATACCGGACTCGTTGGCGTTTTCGTTTATGGCCGGAGTGCCGCCCCAAGTGGGGATTTACGCGACGATCTGTATTTTGCTTGTCATTACGTTCCTGGGTGGCAGGCCCGGCATGATTTCGGCGGCAGCCGGCTCCATGTCAGTATTGATGCTGACGCTGGTGAAGGAGCATGGGATTGCTTACTTGTTCGCCGCGACGGTCTTAACCGGTGTTATTCAATATGTAATGGGTGTCTTCAGGCTTGGCAAAGTGATGCGTTTCGTACCGCAGCCGGTGTTAACGGGCTTTGTGAACGCGCTTGCGATACTGATTTTCCTCTCCCAGCTGCGTTACTTGGTGGATGCGTCTTTCATGATGTACGTGCTGATCGCAGCCGCACTTCTCGTTATTTATATCCTCCCACGATATTTCAAAGCGGTGCCGTCGCCGCTTGTTGCCGTGGCCGTGCTGACAATTCTGGTATGGGCGCTTGGCATCAGCGACGTTACTCGAATCGGGGATATAGCAGCCATCGATGCTTCACTGCCTTCATTCTTACTGCCGGATATCCCGTTTACGTGGGAAACGTTCTTCATTATATTGCCTTACTCGCTGTCTCTGGCCGTTGTCGGTTTCACCGAAACGATGCTGACGCAGAACCTGCTGGATGAGATGACGGGCGAAACGACGGACAAGAACCTAGAGATGCGAGGCCAAGGGATTGCGAATTTCATCGCGGGGTTCTTCGGCGGGATGGCGGGCTGCGCGCTTGTTGCGGAGTCTGTTCTTAATGTGAAGATGGGCGGCCGGAATCGACTTTCGATGCTCGTTGCGGCGTTATTCCTCTTGCTGCTCGTTGTGGTACTTGGCGATCTGCTCGCTCTTATTCCGATGGCGGCCCTTATTGGCATTATGCTAATGGTGTGTATTGCGATTTTCGACTGGAAATCGGTATTCAAAATGCGTTCGGTCCCAGCCGGCGAAACGATCGTCATGGTCGTTACCGTGGCTGCGGTCGTAATGACCCATGACCTTGCGATCGGTGTGATCGTCGGCGTTATTCTCAGCTTCTTGATCGTCCTGCTGCAGAAGTCACTGAGGCGCAGTTCGCTTGAACGATAAGCTAATAAGCCTGTCTGAAGCTGGATGTCTACCACTAATCGATGAACATGGAGGCGGATGTTTGTATGCGATCTTACAGCTTATATGATCCTCATTGGAGAGAAGGTGGAGATTTCCGTCCAAACATCGTGGCTTACTATTATAAGCAGTGGCTCGATTACGATATGGACTTTCATGCTCATGATGCCATTGAATTTATGTATGTCATTTCCGGTACATGTACGGTGGAGACGATGAATGATGTGTTCCAGATGCGCAAAGGTGATCTGATTTTACTGGATGCCCGCGTATCGCATAAGCTTATCGTGCCGAAAGAAAGTCCGTGCCGGATGCTCAATGTGGAGTTTATATTCACGGAATGCGATGGCATTTACCCGTCCATGATGCAGCTTGCCCAAGGACATGAAGCGCTGGCGGAGCTGCTTGACCGCAAGGTTAGTACCATCGTGCTGCGGGATCCCAATGAAATTCATCATACGCTCAAGAGTATCGTCATGGAGATGGATACCGGCGGAGCGCAGCGCCGCAGTATGACGCATTTGCTGCTTGCGCAGCTGCTCGTTCGTGTGGCCCGGCTTGCGGCAGATGAAGCGAAGGATGTGGCTCAAGGGCAGCATCACCGCTATGTAAGGAAGGCAACGGAATACATTCACCAGCATTATGATTGCGATATTCAGGCGAAGGATGTTGCTGCCGCTGTAAGCTTGCACCCGGTCTATTTGCAGCGGATTTTCAAGGCGAATATGAATGTGACGATCACGGAATATCTGGCCGAGCTGCGCGTGGAGAAAGCTAAGATGCTGCTTGCTCGCTCCGATGTGCCGATCATCGATATTGCCGATTATATCGGCTTGAACAGCCGGCAGTATTTCAGCATGCTGTTTAAGAAAGTGACCGGAATGTCTCCCGCAGCTTACCGGAAATCCATCGAAACGATGCAAGGCTTCGATAAGCAGTTGCAATAGTTGACATGCTTGGCGCAATCCGGTTGGATTTGTGGAAACGCATTCTTGGAGCTCCTGCTAGAATGAGGGTAATGAACGCGTATCCAATTCCATTAACCTCAGGAGGGTTTAGCATGTCTTTCAAAGTTACGTTTATCGGAGCGGGCAGTATCGGATTTACGAGAGGATTGCTGCGTGATTTGCTTGCGGTGCCGGAGTTTCGCGACATCGAGCTTGCGTTTACGGATATTAATGCGCACAATCTGGACATGGTGACACAGCTGTGCCAACGAGACATTATCGAGAATGGGCTTCATATCCAAATTCATTCGACGACCGACCGCCGCGAAGCATTAAAGGATGCCAAATACGTACTTACCGTCGTCCGGATCGGCGGCTTGGAAGCCTTCCAGCATGATGTAGACATCCCGCTAAAATATGGCGTAGACCAATGTGTTGGCGATACGCTCTGTGCAGGGGGAATCATGTACGGCCAGCGCGGAATTGCCGCGATGCTGGAGATTTGTAAAGACATCCGAGAGGTAGCCAGACCGGATGTGCTGCTGCTCAACTATGCCAATCCGATGGCGATGCTGACATGGGCCTGCAACAAATACGGCGGCGTGCGTACAATCGGACTTTGCCATGGCGTTCAAGGCGGCCATCATCAAATTGCGACCGCGTTTGGGCTGAAGAAGCAAGAAGTCGATATTATTTGCGCAGGCATTAATCATCAGACTTGGTATATATCCGTTAAGCATAACGGTGTAGATAAGACAGGCGAGGTGCTTGAGGCATTCGAGAACCATCCGGAGTTTCAGAAGACGGAGAAGGTGCGCATCGATATGCTGCGCAGATTCGGCTACTACTCGACGGAATCGAACGGACATCTCAGCGAGTATGTGCCATGGTACCGCAAACGCGCGGATGAAATTCAGGATTGGATCGATATGGGCGTGTGGATCAATGGGGAAACCGGCGGCTATCTGCGCGTATGTACGGAAGGACGGAATTGGTTCGAGACGGATTTCCCGAACTGGATGAAAGGCGATCCTTACGTGTATATCCCGGAGAAACGCTCGGAAGAGCACGGGTCCTACATTATTGAAGGGTTGGAAACAGGCCGGTTGTACCGCGGTCACTTCAACGTCGTGAACAACGGCGTGATTGCGAACCTGCCGAATGATGCCATCATTGAAGCGCCGGGTTATGTCGATGCGAATGGCATCAATATGCCGGTCGTCGGTGACCTTCCTCTTGGCTGCGCGGCCGTGTGCAACGTGAGTATTTCCGTACAACGGCTCGCAGTGGAAGCTGCCGTTCATGGGGATGATAAGCTGCTCCGCCAAGCGATGATGATGGATCCGCTTGTGGGTGCTGTCTGTAATCCGAAGGAGATCTGGCAAATGGTCGATGAAATGCTTGTCGCGCAAGCCAAATGGCTGCCGCAGTATAGCGCATCTATCGAGCAAGCGAAGGAGCGGCTCGCTGCAGGCAATCTCATTCCGACACGCGAGGATTACAAAGGTGCGGCCCGTCTCAAAACCAAATCAATCGAAGAGATGCTGGAAGATCGCGAAGCGGCAACCCGCAACGCGGGCGAAGCGGACAAAGCGAAGGAACGTCCGGCGGCAGCTCATTAAATAAGAAGAAAAGGGATCAGAGCGCCGGTGCGGCACTTTGATCCCTTTTTATTACACACCATTACTATTAACGTTTAGGATAGAGCGGGTAATCTACGTTTGTAGGGACATCAATCAGAATGAGACGCAGCGGTGTATCGCCGCTTGCCGTGATGACGGCTTCTTGGGCTTCGGCGGCTCTGGCTAAGATGAAGTCTTTGTGTTTAAAAGCTGTATCTTTCGCTTCTTCCGATGTATATGTCCAAGAGCCATCTCCGCGAATCGCCAGAGCAGTCAAAGTACGCCCACTCTCGATGGAGTGCGTATACTGAGCGCCTGGCGCAAGCTCTACATCCCACATGAGCGCGTCGGCTGTAATGGAGATTGGAGAGCCTTCTCCCATGACCGTTTTCTTGGTATAACCATCGCCTTGGGTAATTGGGAATTCCTCATGTTCGTATTGGTTGTACGTAGGCTGCTGTTTAAGGGCTTCTTGGATAGAAGGCTCAAACCAGATTTGAAAACCTTCCATGTCCGGGCCGACAAAACGTTCTTCATGGCTGACGCCTGAGCCGGTTTGCATAAGCTGAACCCCGCCTGAGCCGATCTTGCTCTTAGTGCCGAGTGTATCGCCGTGTTCGGCCTGACCTGCTACAACATAGGTCATGATTTCGAACGCTTGGTGAGGATGAAGCGGGATGTAGCCTTCTTGTTTGGAATGAGCCCATGCCCAGTAGAATAAGGTACTCACACGTTTCACGACAGAACCTTCACCGGAGAAGCCAATTGGCTTCTGCTCTGTGATTTTGCCGCCATCAAATGCGCCTGTAGCCTGAAGAGATGGTCCGTATACGAGTGTTTGTATCATAAATATGACCTCCATTGAATGAATTTGTGGTTAGATCAGTCGCCGATTGCATATTCGCCTGCACCAATGAGAGTGATGCCAATTGCGACTGCGATGAGGACAATGTTGTATTCCATGCCGTTAGCCGTAATCCAGAAGCCGTTCCTGCGATGAACCGAAATGATGGCGCCAAGCATAGTCAGTACAAGAAGCGCAGCCGATACCGGCAGCCATAAACCAAGGACGAAGAGCAAGCCCCCGATAAGTTCAGCAAGTCCTGCAGCCAGCGCGATCAGAACGCCTGGTTTTAAACCAATGGAATCCATCCAGCCTCCGGTCGATTTCAGGCCGTACCCGCCAAACCAACCGAACAGCTTCTGCACGCCGTGTCCTGCAAAGGTCAAGCCGACAACCAATCGAATAAGTAATAAACCTAATGCCATGCCCATGCTTGATTTTCCTCCATAAAATAAAAATATAAAGTTTCTTAATATTAAGATATTGGCTCCCGATATTCGCTATGACGAAGCGCTAACCGAAGCTGCTCTGTGCCGCGATCCCCAGTTTCTTCAGTAAATGAATCGCTTGCTCTTGTTCTTCCGGTGTTAAACCACTCACTGCATTGGCAATAACCTCACGATGACTCGGAAACACATCATCGAGAAATTGCTTGCCTTGGTCTGTAATTTCAGCGTAAATGACACGACGATCTGTAGGGCATGCTTTACGATGCGCCAATCCTTTGGAAACAAGCTTGTCGATGACATAAGTAATGTTGCCGCTCGTCATGAGGATCTTCTCGCCGATCTGCTGCAGCGGCTGTTCACCCTTATGATAGAGAAGCTCGAGAACGCCAAATTCCGTTGGGTTGAGGCCGTGCTTGCGAATATCCTGATGAACATGAGCGCTGACCCACTGATGAGCACGAGACAGTATAATGAAGAGATGCAATTGTTGATCGGTCTCGGCAGACATGATTATCACCTCGAATGGTGCAGAATTTTGTCTTAATACTTAATATCTTAATTTAAAGATAAATGTTTTGTGCCGATTTGTCAAGGGACTGCCATACCCATATATTGAGCACACTAATGCTAGTGAATCATGCAGGCGTGAATTTTCCTTCATTATATAGATGCTATTTTTCACTCGCAAAAGAGGACTGAAACGCATGCTGCGCTTCAGTCCGCCAGTCCATATTAACAAAATCATTATTATTTGTTCATGTGAGCTCGGGATCGAAGCTGGCTGTCGATCGGTTCCGGTACTTTGTCCCCGCCGATGAATTGATGCTGTACGAGCGTATTAAATGAAGGGAGCCATGGCGTGAGGGAGTGTCCCGCCCATGCTTCCTGCGCGTATTGAACCATATGGTTGTTGAACTCTTTGTTCGCCGAGATATGAACTTCCTGAACCGCCGGAGCCAGTTTGCGCACGTGAATCGCAATCGTTTGCTTCAGCTCGCCGGAAATTTCATTGTGATCGTTGATGGTGAGTGCTGAGTTGTATGGCGTTGCGACCCTTTGGTTGTTCCAATATGGGCTTCCGTTATCCACATTATAGACGCCTTCGGTTGTCCCGCCATTATTTTGCTCTTTGGGACCGCCAGTTTTGCGCGTGCCTGTTGCAGTCCAGTCTGTTGTAATTGCGACATAGGCATTCTTATCGGTAAGCATGACGATCGCACCGGCAACACCGTTAATATTGGACACGTCATTCGAAATGAGGGAGCTGTATTCAAACCAGGCATTGTCGTGCTGTCCCGGCAATCCGCTCATGGTGCCATACATCCGGCTGCCGAGCATTTTGGGATCGCCTTTCTTCTTGGAGCCGTAATCGAACGTGCTGTTCTGAACGTGGCGTTCGTAATTGCAGCCGCTTAAGGCCATGACGGTTACCATTGCGCTGGCGGCAATCAAAATGAGAAATAAACGATAAGCTGCTCGCTTTTTCATTAAGGGTAGCTCCTTTCATTAACCTAGCTTTAGGATGGGCTAGCGCGAAACAAATATGCATGCTATTTCGATACATAAAGAACCATGGTTTTTGCACACAATGTAGGATAGACATGGTGGTTCAAAACGGTAAAATGGCAAGCGGCAAAACCGTAAAAATCGGCGATTTTACTGGTATGAGAACAATTTGTGAACACGCCTGGGAACATTGACAAATACCACCTTCAACTTTATATTTAATAAAGTGATTAGATTGAAGAAGTTGTCTAAACATCTAGGATTTCACGCAGCACAGCCGCTTTTTGCGCCATCTACGGCAGCTGCGAAAACGTAAAAAGTGGGGTTGATTGATGATGAATCGGTGGCACGTTCTAAAACGGCTAATGCCGCTTCTTGCCGGAATGGTGTTGCTGCTGTCAGCTTGCGGACGAGCTGACTTGTCGACGCTTAGACCGCAAGGGCCGGTTGCCGAAGAACAGTACGGACTAATGAAATTAACGATCTGGATCATGATCGGGGTCGTTCTAGTCGTTTTCGCTATTGCAGTTTATGTAATTATTCGCTTTCGCCGTCGTCCAGGCGACAAATCGATCCCTGTTCAAGTGGAAGGGAACCACAAGCTGGAGATTATTTGGACAGTCATTCCGATTATCCTGCTGATCATCCTCGGCGTTCCAACAGTTAAGTCCGTATTCGGGCTCGCGAAGGACTACACGAAGGATCCTGCTGCAATACAAGTTAAAGTTACGGCTCACCAATACTGGTGGGAGTTCGAGTATCCGAACCTTGGCGTGAAGACAGCACAAGAGCTGCTCATTCCAAACGATGCGGTTATCTCGATCGAAGCGAAAACAGCTGATGTGCTTCACTCTTTCTGGATTCCATCGCTAGCTGGTAAAACAGATACGAATCCAGGCGGTAACGTGAACATCATGTACTTTAAAGCACCGAAGACAGGTGTTTACCTAGGTAAATGTGCCGAGCTCTGCGGACCTTCCCACTCCTTGATGGATTTCAAAGTGAAGGTTGTAGACCACGCTTCGTTTGACCGCTGGGTAGCTGCTATGAAGAATCCGGTCGCGCTTCCTGAGAATCAGGAAATTGCGGAACTGCTTAATAAACAGTGCTTGTCCTGCCACGCAATCGGCGGTAACGGCGGACAAATTTATCCGAACTTGACAGGTGTCGGAAGCCGTCAATCGGTAGCGGGTATTCTGGTCAATACTGACCAAGCCGAGTACGCTAACGAAGGCACGGTTGAAGAGAACCTGAAGAGATGGATCGCCGATCCACAGAAAGTAAAACCGGGCACGTTGATGCCTAAGGTTGACTTGACCCAAGACCAAGTCGATGCCATCGCGAAATACCTGGCAGGCTTGAAGCTAGAATATTAATTACTTACGGAATGAAGGAGGTACCTACTTTGGCTCACGGACATGCGGTTAAACGGTATAGTGGCCTGATGGATTGGCTGACAACCGTTGACCATAAAAAAATCGGCATTCTGTATCTGTTATCGGGCGGATTCTTCTTCCTGGTTGGCGGATTGGAAGCACTCCTGATTCGGATTCAGCTATGGAAGCCGTTAAATGATTTCGTAGCGGCGCATACGTTCAACGAATTACTTACGATGCACGGTACAACAATGATCTTCCTTGCAGCGATGCCGATCATATTCGCCTTGATGAATGCGATCGTGCCGTTGCAAATCGGCGCGCGGGACGTTGCATTCCCGTTCGTTAACGCAATTGGTTTCTGGACATTCTTCGCAGGGGGCGTTCTGCTAAACGTCAGCTGGTTTGCTGGCGGCGCACCTGATGCAGGATGGACAGCATACGCACCACTTTCGACATCGACTTATAGCTCAACGCACGGTCTCGATTATTATGTTATCGGTCTTCAAATCGCCGGTATCGGAACGTTGGTTGGCGGTATTAACTTCTTGGCAACAATTATTAACATGCGTGCACCTGGAATGAGCTTCATGCGTATGCCAATGTTTACATGGACCGCGTTCATTACTTCGGCGCTTATCTTGTTCGCTTTCCCTGCGCTGACAGTTGGCTTGGTAGCGATGATGTTTGACCGCGTATTCAGCGGTAACTTCTTCGAACCGACCAACGGCGGTAATGCAGTACTATGGGAGCATATCTTCTGGATATTCGGACATCCTGAGGTTTACATCTTGATCCTGCCTGCTTTCGGGGTTATCTCCGAAGTCATCAGCGTATTCTCGCGTAAACGGTTGTTCGGTTACAGCTCCATGGTATTTGCAACAGTATTGATCGGTTTCTTGGGCTTCATGGTTTGGGCGCATCATATGTTCACAACGGGTCTTGGCCCGGTTGCGAACGCATTGTTCTCCATTGCAACGATGTTGATCGCGGTTCCGACAGGTATCAAAATCTTCAACTGGTTGTTTACGATGTGGGGCGGCTCGATCCGTTTCACAACGGCTAATCTGTTCGCAGTAGGCTTCGTTCCGACATTCGTAATGGGTGGCGTAACAGGCGTTATGCTTGCAGCTGCACCAGCTGACTTCCAATATCACGATTCGTATTTCGTAGTTGCCCATTTCCACTACGTTATCGTCGGTGGTTTGATCATGGGTCTGTTCTCCGGTCTGTACTACTGGTGGCCTAAAATGTTCGGTCGCATGCTTAACGAAACACTCGGTAAAATCATGTTCTGGACATTCTTCATCGGCTTCCACCTTACATTCTTCGTACAGCATTTCCTTGGTTTGATGGGGATGCCGCGTCGTGTATGGACATACCTGGACGGTTTGGGCTTCAACAACCTGAATATGATCAGTACAGTCGGCGCAATGCTGATGGGTGTTGGTACAATCATGTTCTTGATTAACGTTGTCATTACTTCGATGAAACCACGCAATGCAAGTAATGATCCTTGGGAAGATGGACGTACACTGGAATGGACGATTCCTTCTCCAGCACCGGAGTTCAACTTTGCGCAAACTCCGCTCGTTCGCGGATATGATGCTTACTGGAAAGAAAAAATGGACGGCAAAAAGGAAATGATCCCGGCTGAACCGCTTGGTCCTATCCATATGCCATCACCGTCTATTTTGCCGCTCTTCATGGCCGTTGGCCTCTTCATTGCAGGTCTAGGATTCATGTACGCGAAAGGCGATTACGGTTCAGGCGCTTGGGCGTATATTCTAAATCATCACATTGTCGCTATATTCGGAATGCTCATTACGCTTGCATGCATGTTCTTGCGTTCGGTGTATGACGATCATGGCTTCCATATCGAAGTGGATGAGATTCAAGGTAATAAGGGGGTTAAAGCATGAGCGGACATACACACGTAGACGGCCAACTCCCTCATGAGCCGGAAAAAGCAACCCTCGAGGGACGTAATAAAGTTCTTGGTTTCTGGCTGTTCCTAGGCGGTGAAACGGTATTGTTCGGTACGCTGTTCTCGGCGTACCTGGCACTTCGTCATCAAGTCGGCGACGGCAACCCAACTCCAATGGAGTTGTTCGATCTTAAAACCGTTGCGATCGCAACGTTCATCTTGTTAACATCCTCATTGACTAGCGTGTTCGCGATTCAATCGATGCACACGAACAAAGTGAAGTCGATGGTATGGTGGCTCGTTATCACAGTACTCTTCGGTCTTGCTTTCTTGGGCCTAGAGATTTATGAGTTCACGCATTACGTTCATGAAGGTCATAAATTCTCAACCAGCGCATTCAGTACATCGTTCTATACGCTTGTCGGCTTCCACGGTGCTCACGTATTGTTCGGGGTTCTCTGGATTTCGATTCTGATCGCGCAGATCTTCAAAAAAGGTCTAAATGTCGTAACTGCTCCTAAGATATATGTTGCCGGTATGTACTGGCACTTTATCGACGTTGTGTGGGTATTCATCTTCACCGTCGTGTACTTGATGGGAAAGGTGGGCTAACGAATGGCTGGTCAACATTCTGCTGCCGAAGAGAAGAAACACCATAAACACGAAGGTCCAAAGAAGCATATCATTGCTTTTATCTTCTCGATTCTGCTGACTGTCATTGCATTCGCAATGGTAGCTGCAGGCGAGGTTAACACTTCGTTTATCTACATCACGCTGGTTCTGATGGCGCTTCTGCAAGTCTTCATTCAAATGGGCTTCTGGATGCACATGAAAGACCGCGGTCATGTTTTCGCGATTGTCGGTATTCTAATGGGTGTGTTCGTCGTATTCACGATTGTCATCATGGCCGAATATTGGGCTTGGTGGTAATACGGTTCTAAATTGAAGAGAGGGAGGTCCTAGTTGGCCCCCTCTTTTGTTGTAAATGTAGGTTGGAATGGAAAGGGGTACCATTATGCTCGGATTGCAATATTTCAGCTTTGAAGAGTTATGGAGCCCGTGGTTTTTCTTCTTTATGACAGCAATGGTTATTCTCTATTTCTACTTGGCTGGCCCTTGGAAGGAAAAACATGCGCCCAATGAACCTCGTGTCACGGCGATGCAGAAAACATGGTTCGTGATCGGAATGGTGCTGTATTACTTAGCACAAGGCGGGCCGCTCGACTTGCTCGGACATCTCATGTTCACGTTCCATATGGTGAATATGTCACTATCGTATTTAATTGCTCCGCCGCTACTGCTGCTCGGCATTCCAGGATATATATGGCGTTACGTATTCGAGAGACCGTTCTGGTCGAAGTATCGGTCATTGATGAATCCCATCTTCACACTCGTTGTGTTTAACATGTTGTTCTCGGTTTATCATGTACCGGCTGTACATGATTACGTGATGACGCATTTTCTGATCCACCGAATCTATTACTTGGTATTACTTGTTACTTCGTTTATGATGTGGTGGCAAATCACTTGCCCGATTCCGGAGTGGAACCGACTGACGGACGTACGCAAGATGGCGTATATCTTCGCAAGCGGTATGCTGCTTACGCCGGCGTGTGCTCTTATTATTTTCGCGAGCCATACGATGTATGCCACCTACAACGATCCGGAAGTATGGGCACAAGCGATGGGGTACTGCGTTTCCGGGGATCCAAGCGCTTTGCTTGCGAGCTTCAAGGGACCGACGTTCTTCAATTTAATGGGTCAAACCGAGGATCAACAGCTCGGTGGAATCGTCATGAAGCTCGTGCAGGAAATCATGTACGGCGCGATTCTGGCCTATGTCTTCTTCCATTGGTATAAGAAAGAGCATGCTGATTCGGATGACGAATTGCCGGACAGCGGTGCACTCAGCTAATAGATTTGTTTGATATTTCATGAATGGACGGGATGCTCCTTGTCACTTTACACGATATTACCTACGATCAGTACTTCCTTTATCGCACTTAGCGCGATTCTTGTTGCGATTGGATGGAACTTAGCCATCAAGAGAAAGCTTGAGTCTCACAAGAAAGTGATGATTGCAGGCGCTATATCTGCGTTGCTCTTCTTTATCATCTATGTATCGCGTACGATCTTCGTCGGCAATACAGACTGGGGCGGCTCCGATGAGCTGAAGCCCTACTACCTGACATTCCTATTCTTCCACATCGTGCTGGCAACAGTAGGTGCGGTATTCGGACTGACTACGCTGACGCTAGCCTTCAAGAGCCGTTTCGCGAAACATCGCAAATGGGGACGGGTTACATCCGTCATTTGGTTCTTCACGGCCATTACCGGTATTGCGGTTTATGTACTGCTCTATCTCTTGTATCCAGGCGGTCATACGAAGCCTGTACTGGATGTTCTATTCGGCGGCTAAGCTGCCATAAGCAAGGCGGTAAATCCTATCACGGGATTTACCGCTTTTTTTGTGCTGCGAACATATAGGCTTAAGTTTACAGACCGGTAGTGAACCAGTAGAATATGTGAATAAGGAACAAATGATGTTTGATTCGAACAGGAGAGTGTAATCGATGCAGCTGCATGGACGACGATATACACGCAGGGAAATAGAAGCAAGAGTTGGACGAATCGAGCAAATAGGCGGGATTCGCAAACTTACGCTGACAGAAGGCAATGAAGCAGGTTCGACGGTGCTGTCTGTTCGAACAGGAGCAGGCTTATCGTTTGGTGTTATGCCTGACAAGGGACTGGATATCTCATCCGCTTCATTTGGCGGCGGATCGTTATCTTGGCAGTCGGCGAACGGTGATGTACATCCTTCTCACTATGATGATCAGGGATTAGGCTGGCTGCGTACCGCTTCAGGTGGATTGCTAATGACCTGCGGACTCATAAGCGCCGGTTCTCCAAGCCAAGTAGATGGCCAATCCTATGGTTTGCATGGCCGAGCGCATCATACGGCGGCAAGGCAGGTGGTTGCCGAAGGCTGGTGGGAAGGCGACGAGTACGAGATGCGAATTGCAGGAACGCTGGAGGAAACGTCCATGTTCGGCGGACATCTGAGGCTAAGACGCGAGATCAGGTGCAGGTTGGGCGAGAATCGGGTTACGATTCGTGACGTCGTTGAGAATGCGGGTTTCAAGCCTTGTCCGCATATGATGCTGTATCATGTGAATTTTGGTTATCCGCTGCTCACGGAGCAGTCGCGGATTGATTTTCCGGATGGGGGAAAGGTTGTGCCGCGTGAAGCCGAAGTTCCGGTAGAGGGCTATGACAGCTGGCATGCGCCGGATCCGGACTATGCGGAGCGTGTGTATTATCATGAACTGGCTGAGCGTGCGGGTGATAGGGCTGCAGTAACCATCCATCAGCCGGCGTTTCCTATTGCATCGGGACATCATGCACCAATTGCCGTAAAACTGAGCTGGACTACCGACACCCTTCCGAAGCTGGTGCAGTGGAAGATGCCGGGGGCCGGCGTACATGCTCTTGGCATAGAGCCTTCGAACTGTGATGTGGAAGGGATGGAGATAGAACGACAACGAGGAAGCTTAATCATGCTGGAGCCTGGGGCATCGCTAGTCTATGAATTGGAATTAACCGTAAGCTAAAAGCGGCGCGGAAAGGAGTGAACGAGATGTCGATGAGCATGAATGAGAGACAGCAGCAGCTGCTCGGGATGCTGGAGAGCAGCGGCGAGGTGAAGGTCGCCGGTCTTAAAGAAACGTTTGGTGTGACGGAGATGACGATTCGTCGTGATCTCGAGAAGCTGGAGCTGGCGGGTTACGTGAAGCGGACTTTCGGCGGTGCCATATTGGCATCGAAGGATGTGGCGCTGCAGGATCGGTCCGTCGTCATGACCGAGGAGAAGAATCGAATCGGCAGAGCAGCGGCTGCTCTGGTGAGTGAGAATGACTCGATATTTATTGACGGGGGTACAACTACCCTTTATGTCGCGCGGCATTTGAAGGCTGGCATGAACATAACGGTAGTGACAAATGCACTGAATATCGCACTGGAGCTGCTAGAACGCGGGATTACCACAGTCGTCACAGGCGGTATGGCGCTGGAAACGACGTCAACATTAGTGGGGCCAGGAACGGTGGAGGCTATTGGGAAGATGGCATTTGACCGTGTATTTCTCGGCGCTACAGGGATAACGGCAAAACATGGCTTTAGCAACTCCAATATGTACGAGGCTGAAATCAAACGTATGGCTATCGTGCAAGCGACAGAGGTTAATGTCGTTGTCGATCATACGAAATATGGGGCGAAGGAGCTGTTCTCATTCGCTCCGCTGTCGGCAATCCATCGCATCATTTGCGATCAGCTTCCGGAGCAATCGCTGATTGAGGCATGTAGCGAGAACGGGGTACAGCTGCTGGAAGCTTAATTTAGACGGCAGTAAAGTTGTTTGTTTTAAACATTTTGATAGACAGGTGGAAGGAGCTCATATAGAATAATGTTATAAACGAACATTGTTTGTTCTAACAGAACAGAGGGGAATGGTAGATATGGCATCGGCAGCACCACGTCTCAATCGGATGTTTAGCGAGCAAGGAAAGTGTTTTGATGTAGCGGTAGATCACGGCTTTTTCAACGAGTTTTCCTTCCTTTCGGGCATTGAGAATATGAAGCAGGCCATTGAAACGATCGTGCAGGCGAATCCGGACTGCATTCAGCTTAGCATCGGGCAAGCGAAGTGGCTGCAGGCCGTTCCGGGCAAGAAGAAGCCCGGTCTTGTACTGCGTACGGATGCGGCGAATATCTATGGTACTGAGCTGCCGCGCTTCTTGTTCAGTGAACTTGTTGATCGTGCGATTGAGAAGGCAGTTGCGCTCGATGCCGTTGCGGTATGCGTGAACCTGCTGCTGCTGCCGGGTCAGCCGGAGCTGCACCATCAGTGCGTACGGAACATCTCGCTGCTGAAGAGCGAGTGTGAGAAATATGGGATGCCGCTTATGGTAGAACCGCTGGTCATGCTGCCGAATGAGGCGAAAGGCGGTTATATGGTTGACGGGGATATTAACAAAATCATGCCGCTTGTCCGCCAAGGCGTGGAGCTTGGCGCGGATGTCATTAAGGCCGATCCATGCGATGATGTAACGGAATATCACCGCGTTATTGAGGTAGCCTCCGGAATTCCTGTACTGGTTCGCGGCGGCGGCCGGGCAAGCGACGAAGAAATCGTGAACCGTACGGTGGAGCTCATGAATCAAGGTGCATCCGGCATCGTTTACGGACGCAATGTGATCCAGCATCCGAATCCTGCAGGGATGACCAATGCCCTGATGTCCATCGTGCATCACGGTGCCACGGCATCCGAAGCGTTAGCCATTCTAGGCGGAGAGGGTGCGAAGTAGGATGAGCAGACGGATCGTTCGTTTCGGCGTCATCGGCTGTGGGTTGATGGGCAAGGAGTTCGCAAGTGCGGCGGCAAGATGGCTGCACCTGGAGGGAGTCGAATTCGAACCTCGCATTGTTGCGGTATGCGATGCGAATCCGGCTGCGGCAGAGTGGTTTCAGCGCCAAGTGCCAAGCGTAGAGCGCGTGTACTCCGACTACAAGAATCTACTGTCCGATCCTGATGTGGAAGCTGTATACTGCGCGGTTCCGCATAATTTGCATGCGCAGATCTATGTGGATATTATTGCCGCGGGCAAACATTTGCTTGGGGAGAAGCCTTTCGGTATCGACAAAGAAGCGAATTCACGCATTAATGCCGCGCTGGTGGCACATCCCGAGGTGATTGTCCGCTGTTCATCGGAGTTCCCTTTCTATCCCGGGGCACATCAAATCATCCAGTGGGTGAATGAAGGCAAATTCGGCCGAATCATTGAAGTGGAGGCAGGCTTCTGGCATTCGAGTGACCTCGATCCAACGAAGCCGATCAATTGGAAACGCCGCATTGCGACCAATGGCGAGTATGGATGTATGGGCGATCTGGGGATGCACGTGCTGCACCTGCCGATGCGATTCGGTTGGCAGCCGAGGAGCGTTCGCGCTTTGCTGAGCAAAATTGTTTCCGAACGCCCGGATGGCAAAGGCGATAAAGTCCCTTGCGAAACCTGGGATAATGCCATCTTAGCCTGCGACGTTGAGACGGCTGATCAAGAATTCCCGATGGTGCTGTCTACGAAGCGCATTGCGCCGGGGCACGCAAATACATGGTTCATTCGTATCCAAGGAACAGAGATGTCCGCGGAATTCAGCACGAAAAATCCGAAGCAGGTAGCATCGCTCCCTTATTCACCGGGCAAGCAGCAGGCTTGGCATACGGTGGATGTTCCGTATAAGTCGGCGTATGGGACGATTACGGGCGGGATTTTCGAGTTTGGGTTTTCGGATTCGATTTTGCAAATGTGGGCGGCCTTCTGCGATGAACTTGTCAGCGGCAAAGCTGGGATGAAGCAGCCATTTTACTGCGCAACCCCGGAAGAGGCGCGCGGCAGCCACCTCTTGTTTACGGCGGCACTGGAATCGCAGCGCACCGGAGAAACCGTAACGATCGACTGGAGGGATTAACCTTGAGCGCAGCACGCGCAAACACGAATGTCGTCGAGGTCGTAGTGGCAGGACATATTTGTTTGGATGTTATCCCTGCTATGCAGGCGAAGAAGGACGGGATGGGGGCGATACTCGTTCCGGGCAAGCTGGTCGATATTGGCGCTGCCGTGATTTCAACGGGCGGAGCCGTGTCAAACACGGGACTTGCGCTGCACCGGCTTGGTTTAGGAACCAAGCTGATGGGGAAGATCGGCGATGATTTGTTCGGCGGAGCCATTATGGATGTGCTGCGCGGGTACGGGAAAGAGCTTGCAGATGGGATGATTGTCGCCGCGGGTGAGCACACTTCCTACTCGCTCGTTATCAGTCCCCCGAATATCGACCGGATCTTCCTCCATTGCACGGGGGCGAACGATACGTATTCAGCCGATGATTTACCTATCGAAGCGCTGCGAGGCGCGCGTTTGTTTCATTTTGGCTACCCGCCGCTCATGCGGAACATGTACGAGGATGGCGGAACGGAGCTGGCGAAGCTGTTGTCGCGCGTGAAGGAAGCAGGGCTCACGGTATCGCTGGACTTGGCGAAACCGGATCCGGAGTCGCCTGCAGGATTGGTGGACTGGCGAAGCGTATTTGTGAAAGCGCTGCCGAACGTTGATGTGTTCCTGCCCAGCTTCGAGGAGATTCTGTATATGCTTAGGCGTGAAGAATATGATTGGCTGTTATCCGTTCATGATACGAATGATTTGCTGCCTTTTGCAGATGGTCCGCTACTACGGGAACTGTCGCAAGAGCTGCTGGACCTTGGTGTCAGCGTAGTTGTGCTGAAGCTGGGCGAGCACGGTCTCTATCTGCGGACAACGGACAATCGCGAGAAGCTGGCGGCAGTGGGGGCTGGCGCACCAACGGATGTAGATGCATGGCTGGACCGCGAGCTGCTTGTGCCATGCTTCGAGGTCGAAGTAGCGGGGACAACCGGTGCGGGGGATTGCACGATTGCGGGATTCATAGCCGGATTGCTGAAGGGGTTGAGCCCTGAAGCGGTCTTGAATGGCGCGGTTGCGGTTGGTGCCAGCAACGTGGAGCATGCGGATGCGACGAGCGGCGTACCGGCATGGGAAACCGTACAGCAGCGCATGGCGGCAGGTTGGCAAAGAAAAGCAGTGACGCTGGCATTGCCGGGCTGGAGTAGTGCAAGCGCAACGGTGACTGCGGAGGCGGAGGGACAAACTGCAGAAGGCGTTTGGTATGGTCCAAGGGAGCAACGGTGAACGAAAGCGAATGGCTGAATCATAAGGAGGCGGATGAGTGTGAAGAGAAGCGAAGTGCGGGCCGCGCAGCAGCGGACGGCGGAATTGTTTGGTCAAGTCGGTATTGTGCTGACAGCGGAGGAACGTGACAACATAGAGGTCGCAACGTTCGGACTAGAGGATTTGGAAACGCAAGGACTCGAACTCATTACGTATATTAACAATGATCGCTATTGCGCGAAGGAGCTTGTCTTGTTCGCCGGCCAAACCTGTCCTGAGCATCTGCATCCACCGGTTGGTGCGGATCCCGGCAAGCTGGAAACGTTCCGCTGCCGTTTCGGCAAAGTGTGGCTCTATGTCGAAGGAGAGCCAGCTGCCGCAATACAAGCGAAAGTTCCGGCAGGCAGCGAGCCGTATTACACGGTGTTCCATGAGATTGAGCTGAATCCGGGCGAGCAATATACCATCTCCCCTGGCACGAAGCATTGGTTCCAGGCGGGCAGCGAAGGCGCGATCGTGTCGGAGTTTTCCAGCACGAGCCGCGATGAATGTGATATTTTCACCGATCCGAATGTGCTGCGTATTCCTGTTATTGAAGAAGATCTATAGGGTGTGCAGAGCGAAAACCGGTATCTCCGCTATGGGGTACCGGTTTTGTTGTTGACCGCTGCCCTGCTTGCTAGAGGATACCGGTTTTGTCGCGCAGCACCTGCTCGACTTTGGCGAGATGAATCTCCATGCGCGAGGAGGCGAGTGCTTCATCCTGCTGTTCGATCGCATCAACGAGGGCGCTATGCTCTTCGAGCAGCCTGCGCGCGGACTGACGTTCGGCATAGAACCAGAGGGAACGCGTATCGCGCATGCTCTCATGCAGCCGCATCGAGAGTGACTTCATGAGCTCGATGAGCATCGGGTTATGGGTCGCGGCCGCGATTTGCTCATGCAAGCGGACGTCGGCCTGCTCGCTGAAGGCTTCATCCGGCAGCCGCTGCTCCATCTGCTGCAGCGTCTCGTGCAGGGCAGCAAGATCGTCAGCGCTGCGGTGTTTAGCGGCTAGTGCGGCGCAGCCGGTTTCGAGCACTTTGCGCACCTCCAGCAGTTGAAGCAGGGAATCGGCGCGATCCAGCCAGTCTTCCTTGAGGGCGGCAGGTGAGTTGTCCTCGAGCTGTCCGGGATCAGGCGATTTGACGAAGGTACCGCCGCCTTGACGAATATCGAGCAGCCCTTTCGCTTTGAGCGCGCTTAGCGCTTCGCGAATGGTAGAGCGACCGACGCCGTATTCGGCGGCGAGGTCAACAACGGACGGAAGCTTGTCGCCGGGAAGAATAGCGCCGGATGTAATCCGATTATAAAGCTCGCGAGACACCCATTCATTACTCTTGAGCGGACGTTCATTCATATTCATATAGGGAGAATCCTCCTGAGCGGGTGGCATCGTCATAATGACGGCTAATTATCGATGTTCCATTTCTCCATCTTATGATATACTTTTTTCAAAGCAAAGTCATCAGACGACCTGATCTATTTCGCTGAGGGGGAACTCTTATATGCTTCATGACACGGTCAAAATCAAGCTGCGCGCTATCGTTGGCGAGCAGTGGTTCAAAGACGATCCGGAATCGTTAATTACGCATTCCTACGACGGAACGCCAATGCTGCAATCGCTGCCGGATGGCGTCATTTATCCCGAGAATACGGCGCAGGTATCAGCCATATTGAAGCTGCTTCAGGAGCACCGCATCCCGGTTGTCAGCCGCGGCTCCGGCACGAATCTATGCGGCGGAACCGTACCGGTTCAAGGCGGAATCGTCATGGTGATGCACCGGATGAATCGCATTCTGGAGGTCGATCTCGAAAATCTCACAGCTACCGTCCAGCCCGGCTTAAATACGAAGCAGTTTATTACGCATGTGGAGCAGCTTGGCCTGTTCTACCCGCCGGACCCGAGCAGCATGGCGATTTCGACGATCGGCGGCAATATTGCCGAGTGCTCGGGCGGGCTTCGCGGCCTGAAATACGGAACGACGAAGGATTACGTCATCGGCCTTGAAGCTGTGCTGGCAAACGGAGAGATCCTGCGCACCGGCGGCAAGCTGATGAAAGACGTTGCCGGTTACGATCTGACGAAGCTGCTGGTCGGCTCGGAAGGAACGCTTGCCGTGATTACGGAAGCTACGCTGAAGCTGATTCCTCCGCCGAAGACGAAGAAAACGATGCTGGCGATGTATAAGGATTTGTATGGCGCGGCTCGGACCGTTTCGAAGATTATCGAGAACCGCATTATTCCGGCGACGCTGGAGTTTCTGGATAATCCGACGATTCGCGTCGTGGATGATTTCGCGAAGCTGGGGCTTCCGCTGGATATGGATGCGATCCTGCTCATCGAGCAGGATGGCGATCCGGAGATGGTGGAGCGGGACATCGCGCGGATCGCGGATATTTGCCGCAGCGAAAATGCGGAGCGCGTCTCCATTGCGGAGAACGAGGCGGAGGCGCTGAAGCTGCTGACCGCGCGGCGAAGCGCGTTTACGGCGCTGGCGAGACTGCGGCCGACGACGATTCTCGAGGATGCGACGGTGCCGCGCTCGAAGATCGCCGAGATGGTGCTCGCGATCAACGAGATTGCGGAGCGGCATAACGTGACGATCTGTACGTTCGGCCATGCCGGGGACGGCAATTTGCATCCGACAGCTACGACGGACGCGCGCGATCAGGATGAAATTCATCGCGTGGAGCTGGCTTTCGAGGAAATCTTCGAGGCCGCAATCGCGCTTGGCGGCACGATTACGGGTGAGCATGGCGTTGGCCTTGTGAAAGCACCTTACTTGGAGTGGAAGGTAGGCGCGGCCGGCATGGAAGTTATGCGGGCGATCAAGACGGCTTTCGACCCGAACAACATCTTGAATCCGGGCAAAATGTTCGCCAAATCAACGCGCAAAAGGGTGGTGCTCGGCCATGGCTAACTCCCTTGTCTCCCTGCTTGAATCCAAGGAAGGCGGCAAGTGCAGCGAGCTCGCGACAACGCTGAAGAGCACGCTCGACTATGATCAACTTACCAATTGCATGCGCTGCGGCTTCTGTTTGCCGGCGTGCCCAACCTTCCGCGAAACGGGCATTGAAGCGGAATCGCCGCGTGGACGGATTGCGTTGATGAAGGCAGTGGCGGACGGCATTATGAATCCGGATTATGCATTCGAGACGCAGATGAATCACTGTTTGGGCTGCCGTGCTTGCGAGCCGGCATGTCCTGCGGACGTGAAATACGGACAGCTGCTGGAGCAGGCGCGCGATTCCATCGAGCAGCATACGACTAGCCACCGGTGGTGGGTAAAGCTGGCACGGAAGACCGCATTCGATGGCATGTTTCCCCATCAGAAACGGATGCGGCTGCTCGGGGGAGCGCTGCAAATCTATCAGCAGTCCGGATTGCGCAAGCTCGTCCGCGGCGTTGGCCTCATGAAGCTGTTTCCGGCTCATATGGGACAGATGGAGAGCATCTTGCCGGACGCTTCGTATCGCGGCGTGGTTGAGCAGATCGGCTCCCACCATCCGGCGAAAGGCGAGCGTGTGGGAACGGTCGGCTTGTTCCGGGGCTGCATTATGGATGTGCTGTTCACGGAAACGAATAAGCACACGGTTGAATTACTGAATGAAGCGGGCTTCGACGTCGTCATTCCGGAGACGCAAAATTGCTGCGGCGCGCTGCATGCGCACAGCGGCGAGCAAGCAGGAGCGAAGGAGCTGGCCAAACGCAATATCAAGGCATTCCAATCCGCAGGCGTCGATTGGATTGCTTCCAATGCCGGCGGCTGCGGCGCGCTGCTGGTGGAATACGACCACCTGCTGCACGACGATCCGCAGTGGGCGGAAGGCGCGGCTTGGTTTGCGAAGCGCACGCTTGATGTGAGCAAGCTGCTCGTGGAGCACGGCCGCTTGCAGGACGCGGCGACGCTGGCCGTGGCGGCGAGCAAGGCTGCCGCTGCACCGAGCTGCGGCGGTGGCAGAGCGAAGCCGGGCTCGGGCTCGGCCGGCACCGCCAGCGCGGCAGCGGCCGAAACCGCCGCCGCCGGATGCGGCGGCTCCTGCGGAGGCGGCGTTAGCTTCGCCTCCACGGACAAGGTCCGCATCACGTACCAGGATTCCTGCCATCTGCGCAACGCGATGCGCTCCTCCGAAGCGCCGCGCAAGCTGATGCGCAGCGTGGCGAATGCGGAGTTCATCGAGCTTAACGAGGCGGATCGCTGCTGCGGCTCGGCGGGCATCTATAACTTGACGCAGCCGGAGATGGCCGGCCACATTCTCGACCATAAGATGGACCATGTGAAACGAACAGATGCCCATTACTTGCTCACAAGCAACCCCGGTTGTTTGCTGCAGATGAAGCTTGGCATCGAGAAGCATGGCATGAGCGGCAAGATGGAAGCCGTGCATCTGGTTGATTTTCTGCATGAGCGGATATGTAAGTCGGAATAGTCACATAAAGAAACAGTCCGGGGATGTCGACCCACGGACTGTTTTTTCATGCAGCAAAACGGTCACTCGCATCTGCCAATGAGGAAGTAATCCTCGACGTGAACATGGTCCCAAGTGACGCCAACGGTAAAAGCAACGTTACTGCCCCCAATTCCGCTTGTCTCAATTCGAACGCCGAAGACATTGACACCGGCATATACATTCTCCAGCGTATAGCTGGAGTTGGGCTCTCCGATCGGATTAAGCGATACCAGCTTCATGACATAGGGGATTTTCTCACCGGATCCGGTGCCGGACGGCACGATTTGATAGACTTCGATGGCTGCGGCGGCAGGCTGTCGGTCGGTCGTGAAGACACAAATCGCAAGGCTTGTGATCTGCGGAACTTGGCCGTTCCAAATCGGACCGGAATCATAGATGGGCATAACTCGTCCTCCTTTATATGATGCGACTATTACTAGTTACTATATGGTAGTGAGACAAGTTTGGTTATAGATAGCTGGCTAACTAATAGAGAACAAGCCCCTGATCAGGATCAGGGGCTTGCGTTTTTAATTGCGGCTATATCCACCAGCCGTTATCCTTCTCATCCAGCAGCTCTGCGGAAACCTCGTTCCATTGGAACGAAGTCTCTTCACCGCCCAGCACCCATCGGCTTGGACATGTCGTGCGCAGCCAATCCAGCGGCTCGCCAACCGGCAGCGGCTGAGCTGCCAGTTCAAAAGCGGCGCGCAATGCGAGCTCCTGCTCCTTCGAAACGATGGCCGGATCGGCCGAGACGAACAGCGGAGTGCCGCTGCCCGCAAGCAGGCGCAGCCATTCCCGGTTGTACGCCCATGGCACGTCCTTCGTTAAGCCCAGGCAATCCGCATCGTGGCTATAGAAGGTGCCATGCTGCGCCATGCGAAAAGCCATCGTATTCACGCCCATGTAACGTGTCCGCTCCCACCAGCGTCCGCTTGTATCATCGCCGGTCCGCTGAATCTCGAACAGTCCTGCGGAAAGATGGCTGAAGGTGTTGCAGCCAATAATGTCCGCCTGCCCGGAAGCTTTGGCAATTGTCCGGTACAGCTCGAGCGTAATTTCGGCGGTCGTCTTGGAACGATCATGGAACGTATAAGGCAGTGCATGAGGCTTCGATTTCATCGTAAAACCCCACTGACCGAGCAGATCGTACGTCGTAAAATCATGCTTCAGCATATCGAATCCGTAGCCGACCATTCGTTCTACCGATTCGCGGATATGGGACAGTACGCCCGGAATGCTAGGATCGAGCACACTGCTGCCGGTGGTTGCTTCCTTGTAACGAATCCACTCTGCAGGTACCTGCTCTGTCGTCAGGAGCGGACGGAACCAGAGGCCGGGCTTCACGCCGATCTCTTTCATTTCACCGGCGAGCCGTTCCATGTCAGGGAACTTGCTGTTCCCTATCCACGGTCCGCCATTGCAGGTACCGCCGTCGTCTTTGGCTGACTGCCAGCCATCGTCAATGACCATATATGGACGATTGAGCGTATTCGAAGATAACGAAGAAATAAACCGCGAATCCTCTAAAATCTCCCTGTGAGAGCTTTCCCCGTAGGCATAGTACCAGTTATTGCCGCCATATACGGGCTGCTTCGGCATTAAAGGCTTGTCACACATCAGGGCGCAGAATCGCCTTGCAGCTGCGAAAGGCGTTTCGCCAAGCGTGCCCGGATCATAAATGAGATCGGCAACCGCAAGTGTACGCGCACCAAGACAGACGCCGCCGCTGCCGCTCGTAACATCAGCGGTGAACGTTATGCCATCTGAATCCAGCTGCCAGTAGCAGAGCGAATTCGCGCCTGTCTTCACACCGTAGCCTGCTGTGCGCAGCCCATCGTGAGCTAGAAAATACCAAGGCATTACGCGCTCCGGCACGATACCTCGCCATTCCAAGTCTCCGTAACCGCGCTCCCAGTGATCGCCGAGAAGGAGCAGATTTCCTGCCGGCGCTTCATTCCAGCGCAGTTTGATTGTGCGCACGGGCAGAATTGGCGCTTCCAGCTCAAGCGAGATGACATTCCCTCTGCGTTTCATCGTAAGTGCCAGCCCCGCCGCTTCCCATCTATCCGCTCCGGCGCGGGCAAGTGTTTGCCAACTGTCCTCCGTTCGGATGAAGATAGCGCTCGGTTCACCTGACAAAATCATTGCTGTCAAAGTAATGCCTCCTTGTATACTCGTTTTATAGTTCTATTTTAATATGGATAACCCCTCGCGGCATACACATAAGTAACAACTGGGGCAGGGGTGGTACGTATGGAGGTTTTCAAATCATTCCTGACAAAACTTCTAATCCTGCTTTTTACGCTGCTGTTTATTTATCCGGCGATTCTATTCGCAATTTTGGTGCTGGGATTTACGGACTCTTGGAAGTCGGGAACTACGATGCTTGTATCTGCACTGCTGCTTCGCTTTATCTTGAAACGTGAGATCGCTAGGCTTCCACCCCTTCGCAGCTCTAAGCAGGAGCGGTTGGGGAGCTTCCCGGGTGTTTATAAGGATGAGGAGTCTCCGCCGCCGCAGCTCAGCGACATCTACTATGATATTGCTGCAAAAATGAAAGAGCAGGAAGAGATTATCCGTATCGTAAATCAAGCGAACGAGAAACCCGGCACCAAGCGAGAGCAGGTATGATGCTCTGGTAAGGTGTTTTTTTTGTTTCCAATTGTTTACAAGAACGGAACTGGTTTTTTATAATGGAGTAACCTGACCAGCAGTGAGGAGAGAAGCCTGTTGAAGCGATACGTGTTCGTCATTGTCGCGGCGTCTATTATGATTTGTTTGGCCATATTGGCCTATTGGGATGCGTACAGGCCACGGGTTGGTCCCGTCGGCAATGGGCCGGATGATGCCGCCGTTCTAAGAGCATTTATCCTTCGGCTCATTTCTTCCGTGAGCATACTGGTCGTTGGCATTACTGGTTTATATAAGCACAGGAAGAAAGTGGGGCAGCGTGCACATGGAGCATTTGGCCAATTACCGCCTAGTCCAATCGATTGCGAGAGAAACGATAAATGACTTACAACCTTTATTCGTGAAGGAGTAACAGAGCGTGACATCGTTCACAGAGCCGAAAGTTTCATGCGCAATAAGGGAATTGACTCTTTCTGGTATTATGGGATTGGGGCCTTTGTTCATGTCGGTAAGCGAACGCTGATCTCCGAGTCTGGGAGAAGCTACGAGCCGTCTGAGCAAGCTGTTGGTCGCGATGGCATTGTAACTGTCGATCTCAGCCCGGAACTTCGTACCTATTGGGGCGATCATGCTCGAACGTTCGTTGTTTGTAATGGCGAGGCGGCAGGGGAACAAGCGCTGCAAAGCTCTGGCTCTGATTTTGCGGACGGTGTTCAAATGGGGAAAACGCTCCATGCAGCGTTTATGGACTATGCCAAACCGGAGATGACGTTTGAGCACATTTATTTGTACATCAATAAATTTATACAACACCATGGCTATGTAAATCTCGATTTTGCCGGTAATATCGGTCATACAATTGAGTTTCATAGGGACGATCGACTATATTTCGAGCTGGGAAACACAACGATGCTCAGCGAGGCGTCGCTATTTACCTTTGAGCCGCATATTAGCTTGAAGAATGGCAAGTATGGATTTAAGAGAGAAGATATTTATTATTTTCAAGAGAGTCGGCTCGTTTGTTTATGAGGATGGCAATTCATGCTACCATTGCGGAAGGAAACACGTATAAAGGGATGGCGGAGCGAGCTCGATGAGAATTTGCAGCATCATATCGAACATGCGAGGGGAGTTTTATAGAAGATGAATGCGTTGTCGATTGAACAAGTTTATAAGCAATATGGAGATAAGACGGCAGTAAATGGCATCAGCCTCGAGGTTGCGCCGGGGGAAATTTATGGACTGCTTGGTGCCAACGGCGCCGGGAAAACAACGACGATGCGTATGGTACTTGGTCTGATCTATCCGGATTCCGGCAGCATTCGATATGATGGCAAAGCGTATGGGAAAGAGCAGTTGAAGGGACTCGGCTACTTGCCCGAGGAACGAGGGCTGTACCCGAAAGTAAAGGTATCCGATCAGATCATTTATCTCGCCCAGCTGCGCGGCATGTCCAAGCGGGATGCCGATCAGAACCTGAAACGCTGGCTGGATCGGTTCGGCGTACCGGAGTACTACGGCAAGAAGGTAGAGGAACTGTCCAAGGGGAATCAGCAGAAGATCCAGTTCATCGCTGCCGTCATCCACCAGCCGCGCATCGTTATCATGGATGAAGCGTTCAGCGGATTGGATCCGGTCAACGTGGAGCTGCTGAAGTCGACGGTTAAGGAATTGCGCGATGCCGGTTCATGTATCTTGTTCTCGACCCACCGGATGGAGCATGTGGAGGAGCTGTGCCGCAACATCACGATTTTGCATAAATCGAACACGGTTCTGCAAGGTAATCTGAAAGCCATTAAGAAGAAGTTTCCGCGGGAGCGCATTATTCTGGCAACGGACGGCGACGTTGCCGGCCTTGAATCGGTTGGCGGTGTCATGAACGTGAAACGGCAGGAGTATGGTTATGAGCTGCTGATCAATGACGAGGCGGCGGGTCGCCCCGTGCTGGAGCTGGCCATGGCGCAAACCGGCGTGCAGCGCTTTGAAATCTTGGAACCAACGCTCAATGAAATCTTTATTAAGACAGTAGGTGAGAGCCATGAATAGCGGTTTCTGGACAGTTGTAGGCTTTACGGCGAAGAACAAGCTGAGAGGGAAAGCTTTTCTCGTTACGACGCTTATCATTGCGGTCATCATGAGTATTGTTATCAATTTGCCGTATTTAATCTCTCAATTTAGCGGCGAAGGGAAGCCGACTGCGGTTGGCTACTTGGACAGCACGAGTGAGAAAGCCAAATCAGAGCTGTTCACCTCCACGCGAATTGCCGATATGCTGAATTCTTACTATGGGAAGCAGGAGAAGCCAGAACTGAAACTGGTTCCCATTGCAGACGCCGGTTCGGCAGATGCAAACGAGAAGGCACTGAAGAAAGCCATTGCCGATGATGTCATTCACGGCTATATCGAATTCTCGCCAGGCAAGGAGAGCGATTTCCCTGCCATTACGTATAAGTCCGAGAGCTTGATGGAATCGAAGGTGTCGTCGTCGTTGTCCGCTGCACTTCAGGTGGTTAAGATGGAGGCGGTCATTGGCGGAGGCGGATTGAGCGACGATGTGAAGGCGCTCCTGACGAAGCCGATTGAGCTGGATTCCGTGCAAATTTCCACTGTGGAAGGTGCAGGATCAATTGGACAAGGGAAGACGAAGGCCCAGCAAGGCATGGACTTCGGAACGGTATACGTGATCATTATCATGCTGTTCATGGCGATTATGATCAGCGGTCAAATGATCGCAAGCGAGATTACAGCGGAGAAGAGCTCCCGCGTCATGGAGATTCTCATCACAAGCGTCTCGCCCCTGAAAGCGATGTTCGGCAAAATCTTCGGGATGTTTCTCGTCGTGCTGCTGCAGCTGGCGTTATATATCGTGGTCATTGTAATCAACATGACCTTGCCGCAGAATAGTGATAAGCTCGGCGATCTGGGTATATCGCTGAACGATATCGATCCGGTTCTGGTCACCTATGCGCTGGTGTTCTTCCTGACGGGCTACTTCTTGTTCGCTACGCTCTTCGCGGCAGTCGGCTCCATCGTCAGCCGCACGGAGGATCTGGGCCAGGCGGTGCTGCCCATTACGATGCTGTCGCTCGCAGGTTTCTACATCTGCATCTTCGGCGGAATGAACAATCCGGGCTCGCTGCTCATGAAGGTGTGCTCGTTTATTCCCTTCTTCGCTCCCTACGCCATGGTCTCCCGGCTCGGCCTGTCCGATCCGCCGCTATGGCAAGTATGGCTGTCCATTGCAACGCTGCTGGCTTCCATTCTGGCAGCAGGCTGGTTGTCCGCGAAGATTTATCGCGCAGGCGTGCTGATGTATGGGAAGAAGCCTTCGATGAAAGAGCTGTTCAAAGCGATGCGTGCTTATAAGTAAGCTATCGACAATGGAGGTTTTGTTCTAAACACAAAGTACAGTCTGAATACAAAATATACATCAATATATAAAGACAAGACCACTCCTGATAATGGAGTGGTTTCTTTGGATAGAACTTCTCTTTTATTGAATTTCGTAGCCTTTATCTTTATTTATTCTTGATTAAATCAGAAATCAAGATACCGTTTATATTTAATGCAGTAATGTCGCAATCAGTTATATCAACATTTGATAAATCACAATTTCTTAATTGCCCATTGGAGAGGTTACAGTTATGAAAACTTACTGGTTTATAATGCCCATCGGGATGGTAATTTCCTTCCCCTTCCATTGGGAGAACCACATTATGAAATTCCGTTCCAAATAAATGGATGTGGTCAATAACAGCGTTGCTAAAATTAGCATCCCTAATGCTTAATCTCGACAGATTAACATCATTCAAAGTCATTCCACTCATGTTTACGTTATTTATTTTTGTCTTTGCCAAGCTGACATTATCAATGACAAGTTCCTCAGCTCTAACCTCCTGCCACTTAGAACCTGATATATCCACCTTTTGCAAATCCAACGGTTCTTAGTTATAATACCGGTCACCAGGTTAGGATCCGAAAATGCTATGAATGCTAACAGACAGATAACAAAAAAATTATCGATAAATTTTCGATAATTTTTGACAGTATTATAGACTCTTGTTATAATGGCGGCAGGGGAGAAATCGCTATAGGGTAATATTCATGAAGTTTTGGTGTATTCCTCCATATGATATAATAAGAATTATAGGCCTAAGAACATGCTGAAAGTCCTTAGTTTAGCAACTGAGAGTAGCTTTTGGCATAATGATATTGATAATTCTGTTTAATTTAGTGAAATCATGACTTCAAGGAGAAAGAGAAGTGCTGCTATTGTGGCTAAAATCAAAGAAATTGCAGAGAAAATGAACATATCAGTAAGCACGGTATATAAAGCTTTAAGCGACGCAGAGGACGTAAATCCGGAAACGAAAAAGAAAATATTGAAAACGGCGATTAACATGGGCTATGTTGCCAAGCGGAAAGGAGATAATCACAAACGGATTTGCGTCTTCATCGACCAGCCGGAGGATAATCATGTGCAGTATTTCGATTATGAGGTCATGATGGCTTTCAAGCGTAATGCGATTCATAGCGGGCATGAAGTATCTATAATGTCACTGGATTATACGCTGAATCATTCGAAATCCTTCGATGAATTGATGAATGAATATCAATTCGACGGTGCCGTCATATTAGGTTTAAGCAATTTCAATCCTTATTTCGAACAGTTGAAAACGACAAGCCATCCTGTGGTCATTCTAGATAACTTCCTGGAAAACCAAATGGTTGCCAGCGTATGCTGCGACAACATGAAAGGGATGAAACTGGCGATCGATCATCTGGTTGATCTGGGCCACACTCGCATCGGTTTTATTAACGGTCAGAATGACGCCTATGTATGCAAGGAAAGGTTGGGTGGTTATATCAGCAGTATTGCGTTACGCGGAATTGCATTTGACCCTGAACTTGTATGCAACGGTAACTTTACGGAGGAATCGGCGGCTCCCTTAGCACGTAATTTAGTCAGCATGGGTGTGACAGCGATTATGTGCTGCAACGACATGCTCGCTATTGGTGCGATTAAGGAATTAAAGGGGATGGGGCTTAACGTTCCGCGAGACATCAGCGTAGTCGGATTTGATGATATCAAATTATCAAGCTACATCACGCCGAAATTGACCACGATTCATACGGATCTCGGTAATATGGGAGAGAAGCTCTTTATTGTTTTGGAGCTGCTAATGAAAGACAACCGACTGGATATGTCGTTGCAGCCTTCGTACCTGGTGGTTAGGGAATCTACGGCAACCGTTAATAGCAAAGCTGAATAGCTGGATAGCCGGAGCGGCTAGCTATTCCCTTATGATGACAGAAACGGACATGATATCGCGCCAACTTTTCTGCCGAACGGGTTCGGCGGATTTTTTTCCATGTGAATATTGATGGAATTTACAGCAGCACAATGAAGGATGAGACACCTGAAAGTCCAGGCGTCTCATCCTTTTATTGTGCTTTTTTTTCGCAATGGATGCGAACATAAAACTCAATTATTTATCGATAATTTATCGATAAATAATTGACAATATTATAGAGGGTTGTTATGATGGACCAAGATTCAAATCGATCACTGCGATGATCAATTTTATGGACAAGGAGGTGAGCAGAGTTAGCCGGTATCCGTTGTTTTCGTGAAAAATGATCAGGTGGGTTGAATGAAAAAAATCGATATTGGGAGGTTAACATGAAAAAGATATCAAGTCTCATTCTTGCGATGATTGTTATGCTTACTTTGGCGGCTTGTGGCAATGGCAATAATGAAAGTGCTTCCAAAAACAACGGCGGCACATCTGCCAGCGAGCCGGCATCGGCCGCCGGTCAGTCGGCGGAGAATGAAAAAAGCTTGAAACCAGAGGAAGGGGCAACGATTCGGTGGTGGGGAAATAAAGAAGATTTGGAATGGATGAAATTCGTAGGGGATGCATTTACAAAACAATATGGCGTGGCAATTGAATATACAGATCAATCTACGGTTGATGCGTTTCAAAAACTTCAGACTGATGGGCCAGCCGGGTTGGGACCAGATTTATTTACCTCCGCCCATAACAACACAGGAACGCTAGCAGCATCAGGTGTACTTATGGAAAATTATTTTACTGATGAGTATAAAGAAATGTTTGTTAAGGAAGCGATAGACGGCACTTCCTATAAGGACATTCTTTATGGCTATCCGTTAAGTATTGAGACTTATGCGCTGTTATACAATAAAGACTTGGTCAAGGAAGTTCCTACGACGATGGATGAATTGATTGAACAATCAAAGTCTTTCACGGATGCGAAGCAAAATAAATTCGGTTTTATGATGCAGGCTGATGACTTCTATTATGTCCATGCCTTCCTTGCGGGTTATGGTGGTTATGTGTTTGGCAGTAACAATACAGACCCAACCGACCTATCGGGATTGAATGGTGATGGTGCGATAAAGGCCGGCAACTTGCTGCAACGCATACACAAAGAAATATTGCCATTAAGCGTAGAGGATATGACGTTTGATATTATCAGTTCCATGTTCAATGAAGGTAAGCTGATGTTTCGGATTGGTGCTCCACCGGACTTAAAGAGCATTCGAGAAGCGGGTGTGAATTTCGGCATCGTACCGTTCCCTCTGCTTGAAACGGGTGAGCATCCGAAAAGCTTCTCCAATGTAAAATCCATTTATCAGAGTTCCTATAGCAAATACCCGGATGCTGCTTCTCTTCTGGCGCAGTATGCCACTTCGGAGGAGATGCTGCTTAAGCGTTTTGAAATGGTTGGTCAGATTCCCGCTATAAAGAGCCTTTGGGAAAGCGATGCAATCAAAAACGATCCTAACGTAGCGCCATTCATGGAGCAGGTGAAATATTCCGTTCCGATGCCGAACATTCCTGCAAACAATTCGATGTGGGTGCCGATGCAGCAAGCGTATAATCTCATTTGGAATAAGAATGCAGATCCCAAGACGGCATTGGATCAGGCGGTTGCCAATCTTAAGGACTCCCTTGCAGCCGCAAAATAAAGGAAGCGTGCGCGAACTACTGTATGTACTTTTACAGTAGTTCGTAATATACACGGGAAGGTGATTTACGAACTTGCAACCAATGGAGGCTATAGAAAGAGGAACAGGAAAACATCGTGTACATGTAGTTTGGGGGACAATTCTTTCAACCCTTTTCATGGGTATGGGTCAAATTTATAATCGTCAATATGTAAAGGGAATCGGCTTTTTTCTACTTGAGATTTATTTCATCCTAATAATGAGTCACCCCATCATGAAAGGCATTATAGGCGTGATAACGCTTGGAGATCAGCCGCAGGTTAGAAGCAGAGGGCGTATTGTTACAATCGGGGATCATTCCATCTTTCTTCTCATTACCGGGATCATTTGTATCATTACACTTGCTCTGTTCTTATTCGTGTACTATTTGAATATTCGGGACGCGCATGCAGTTGGTAAACGGCGAGAGGCTGGCTTGCACGTCAATTCTTTCAAAGAGATGGTTCAGAACATCAGGGAAAAAGGGTTTCCATACATGTTGCTGATTCCTTCCATTGTTTTCACGGCATTTTTAACAATATTGCCATTACTGTTCGGAGTTCTGATCGCGTTTACGAATTATTCCGGTCCCGATCATCTTCCTCCCAAAAACCTTGTGAGCTGGACTGGGCTGGATACCTTTAAAGATCTGATTACGTTGAAATCATGGAGCCAAACCTTTTATGGTGTATTTGCATGGACGATTGTATGGGCGGTCATTTCAACCGTGACAACGTTCGGTGTTGGATTGCTATATGCTCTAATGATTAACTATCGGAAAGTAAGATTCAAAAAACTTTGGCGGGGCATTCTGATTCTTCCGTGGGCAATTCCAACGTTCATCTCGTTGCTTATTTTCCGTAATATCTTCAACGGAGCATTCGGTCCATTGAACCAATATCTTAAGATGTTGTCTATCAGCCCAATTCCTTGGCTTTCCGACCCCATGTGGACGAAGACGGCAATTATCATTACTAATATATGGATTGGTTTTCCGTTCTGGCTCATTCTCATGTCGGGCGTGTTGACGGGAATTGACAAGGAACTCTATGAAGCTGCGGAAATAGATGGAGCATCTACGCTAAACAAGTTTAAGTCAATTACGTTGCCGCTTGTCATGTTTTCAACGCTGCCTCTGCTCATCATGTCTTTCGCTGGAAATATTAATAATTTCAATATCATTTACCTGCTTAATATGGGTGGTCCGGTAGACAGCAAGTACAGCTATGCAGGCTCAACTGACATTTTGATCAGTTGGATCTACAAATTGACCTTAGACAATAGCAAGTTTAATGTAGCTTCAGCTGTTTCTATTATTGTTTTCATAATAATTGCAGCACTCTCAATTTGGAATTTCCGAAGAACGAAAGTCTTTAAGGAAGAGGATATGCTGTCATGATGACGAGAAAAACGTCGCTTATGGAAGTCGTAACACTGTCGGCCATTTACATTGTTTTATCCATTACCGTCATACTGGTTGTTTACCCTGTCGCTTGGATTATATCTGGTTCCTTGAATCCCGGTGATAGCTTATATGCTAGCACGTTCATTCCAAAGCGGATTACATTGGAGCACTTTAGACACCTGTTTACGGAAACGCCGTATTGGCTCTGGTTCAAGAACACATTGATGATTGCCTTCTTCAATATGATTTTGTCTACGGTGCTGATTGTGACAGCCGCCTACGCATTTTCGAGGTTTCGGTTTCCCGGCCGCCGTTACGGCTTAATGACGATGCTTGTGCTTCAAATATTTCCTAGTTTTATGGGCATGATCGCCATCTACATTCTGCTGCTGCAGATCAATTTATTGGACAATCTGTGGGGATTGATTCTCGTGTATGCCGGCGGCTCTATTCCGTTCAACGCCTGGCTGGTAAAAGGGTATTTTGACGGCTTGCCCCGCAGTTTGGAGGAAGCAGCCAAGATAGACGGAGCATCAAACACGAAAGTGTTTACTAAAATCATGCTGCCGATGTCGGTGCCGATTCTCGTATTCGTTGCGGTCAGTAATTTCATTGGTCCTTGGATGGATTTTATATTTGCAAGACTTGTCATACGCTCGCCCGAGAACAAGACACTCGCAATTGGTCTGTTTGAATTGATTAGCGATCGCTCGAATACTGAGTTTACTACATTTGCTGCCGGCGCCGTGCTAGTTGCCGTTCCCATCACCATCATTTTCTTGCTTCTTCAGAAGTACATGGTGGAAGGCTTAAAGGCAGGAGCTAATAAAGGGTAAATAATAACTTAGCAAAGGAAGTTGTATACGATGAAGGCTATGATTACAGGAAATAACGGAGCTGTGGCGCCGTATGTGAACAGAGAATTGAAGTCTAGAAATATTGATGTCACGGTCTGGAACCGTGAGTTAGTAGACATCGATAACGAAGAAGAGGTATATCGGTTCATTGAAGAAACGAAACCGGATATTTTCTTCCACATTGCAACCGGTCCTATTGAATGGTTGGAGTATATTGCAAAATCAACAAAGAAACTCGGAATAAAACTTGTGTTCACAAGCACGGTTTCGGTGTACTCGGAGGACAAAACGGGGCCATATACGCCTGAGAGCATTCCTGACGCGGAAAATAGCTACGGCGTTTATAAGATTCAATGCGAGAAACTGCTGAAGGAGTTATATCCTGAAGCTTATATTCTTCGGCTAGGCTGGCAAATCGGTTCCGAAACAGGATCCAACAATATGTTTGATTTCCTATGCAGGGGCCATCGGGACAATGGATGCATCGAGGCTAGCTCGCAATGGTATCCTTCCTGCAGCTTTCTAGAGGACACCGCGGCAGCGATCGTGGACATCGCCCTGAATTACCAAAGCAGCACGTACCTGCTGAACTCGAATCGCAAATACTCGTTCTATGACATTGTTCTCTATTTGAAACGACTGCACCAGCAGGACTGGAAGGTTGTCGAGACGAATGCTTTGGTCCGAGATGACCGGATGTATGATGACCGTATTAATATGAAGCCGTTTGATTTCTCTTAGAAAGTGCTCTGCAAGATAGCGGAAAGGCGTAAAAATGCTGAAATGCCATTCGCGCGAATGGTATTTCAGCATTTTGTGCATGTTGTTAGTTTCTTCATTACAATAAGTTGCACTGGAAGGTTCTGGGGCGGAGGACACGAAAGACGAGGAGCTTGCTATGGCGGCTCCTTCTCGTTTGTTGAAGTAACGGGCAGTTTAGTTTAATTTCCAATCGAAGTGGAAGATCCAATTGGTTGTTTAATACCATTTTTAAGCAGCCATGTAGATAGCCGCTGGAACACTACCTGTTCCCTGTTTACCATTTTGTATTTCTTCTTATCGCTTACAACAAAGCCCTTTTCGTTGATATCTAAATCATAATTGTGTAGTTTACCGTCATGGTCTCGATAGAAAATAATCATCATAAACGATTTACCATCATTTCTTATGTTTTTGCTACCAAACGATCTCGTATATGAAACAGATTCTAATATATTTGTCATTTGGTGAAGCTCTGTTTGATTTTTGTTGTTGAATTCGATCAAGTAGAAATTCAGTTCACCTTCATCGAGGTAACTAAAATAGACTTTTTCTATTTGAGTAGAATAAGGAATGACGCTTTTAGCCGATACGCGAACAGAATAATACGCAATCGTTACAGAAATGGCTAAGAGAACTTCCTAATTGATCCCATTTCCACTCGAAGCTATAAAGAATTTGTTTGCTTAAAGCAGGCAATTAACTAACTGAATACAGAATATTATAGTAACAATTTCTTAAGCTAACGGAGACCGATAGTCGAGGAGAGATATTTCGGAGTTTAATGGAATAACAAGAATCAGGTGTTTTTGAAACTGTAGCTGGAACCTCCAATGCATGTAAACGGAACAGCAATAATAACTAATGTAAGGGTGGTGGGTTTCGAATAATGGCGAAGGTTAATAGTATTGAATTAAAAGATAGCTCTTTAACTTGTAAAACCAGCATTATGAATTTGCAATCATGGGTGGATCGATTAAACCATTTTTCATATACATTTATGCCTGGTAATGTTTATGCAATAGTTAGTGAACCGGGTGAAGGGGGATGGGCTTTATCTTATCTTTTATCAGGAAAAGCAACGGGTTATTCTGGTGATATTTATATAAATGGAGAGCTAATAAAACCCGATGTACTAACTTCATACGGGTGGTATGTTGGAGAAGGGTTACCCAGAAAAAAGAACTTTCTAGGATTACTATCTGGAAAGGAGCTAACAATTCAGGAGCAGCTTGAAAGTGCTTCAACAAGTAAGTTTACGGTGAATGATATGATTGAAAAGTTCGATCTTGCTCCCACTAGACTGGAGAGAAAAATGAAGTATATCAGTAACGAGCGCTGGAATGCTTCGACTGCCATTGGTTTACTCCAAGACCAGTCTATATTTTGTTTCCCCTGGCTGGAAGATTCCGTGAAGGAAATTATTAAAGGGAGATTAAAGTTTTGTTCTGAGTTCTTGAAACAACATGATTGCATAACACTGATACCAGTTCGGAGCAAATCTATTGTTGAAGATTTTGCTGACGAATTACTATCAATGTAATCTCGATCTATTGAGCCCTACATTGTTATCGATGAAGATTAAATTTGCATTACACTAACAGGAAACGTTAGTTCAATACGATTTTAAACAACTTTATTTCTTATCCGGCCCGCCACTTAGGCCGGTTTTATTGCTTTTATCGCGGATGTTTTAAACAACTTTATTATAAGACAACAAAAGTGATTCGCTACACCGAGCCAACGTCAGAAATGCTGGATAAGCAGGCACAAAGGTACAAAGAATATTTGAATTTCTTCTAAAATAATACACCGGGATTTAATTTCGGGTGTCACATTCTGGGGAGTTACTGACAAGACAAGTTGGTTGAACTATCCCTCGTAAAAGGAAGAATAAACTGGCCGTTGTTGTTTAACGAAGTGGGAGAACCGAAAAAGGCGTTTTGGACAGTCATATTCTCCATCGAAAAGCCCCGTTGAAGCCGATATTGTCGGACAGGGTTCAAACCCCTCAACTCCCCAAATCTCTTACCCAATATATGGAACTCTTTCAAGGGTACTTAAAAATTTCGCTTCAAACATGATATGAAGAACCGTATCATAAATATTTTCAAGTTTTCTTATTGCAAAATTGAAGCCGACTACAAACAGCAGTCGGCTCTAACTTATTTTTTCTTGCGAATTAACGTATCACCTGCTTATTGGGCAAGGGAATTCTATTGTGTGCTTTCCAAGAACAGGTGTTTAAACAAAATTCTCTAGAACAACCTTGCCAATCGTCCTGTTGCTCTCCAATAGCTTGTGGGCTTGGCGAAGATGCTCTGCTGAGATCGGTCCAAGTACTTCGGCGAGCGTTGTCTTCAATTTTTGATGATCCACAGCATCAGCTATCAGATTGAGCAGCAAGTGTTGCTCGATCATATCATCCGTTTCATAAAGCGAGCGCGTAAACATAAACTCCCACACGAAGGTGGCGCTTTTTTGCTTAAGCAATTTGAGGTTGAGCGGAGAGGTAGGATCATCAATTGCGCAAACGACTCCTTGGGGAGAAACGGCTTCGCTGATGCCGGCCCAGTGTTTTTCCAAAGCATTCAGGCAGAAAATATACGGAACGCTTGAAAACCCAATTGCTTCAAGCTGCGGAAGGAGCGGGTCATGGTGATTAATGGTATAGTCGGCGCCCATTGATTTAACCCAATCGACGGTTTCCGGCCGGGAAGCAGTCCCGATTACAATGAGCCCCGCTTGTTTTGCAAGCTGGATGGCAATGGACCCTACACCCCCAGCTGCCCCGATGATCAGCAGGGATTTTTCTTCGTTGGCGCCCGAATCTTGAGAAATCGACATTCGGGTAAATAATGCTTCCCAAGCTGTGATAGAGGTTAAAGGAAGAGCTGCCGCTTCCGCGAAATTCAAGGAAGTTGGCTTGCGCCCTACAATCCGTTCATCAACCAGATGGTATTCACTGTTTCCGCCTTGTCGTGCAATGCTGCCCGCATAAAAAACTTCATCCCCCGGACGGAACAACGAGCAGTCCAGTCCCGCCTCTTCAACAATTCCTGCAACATCCCAACCTAAAATTTTAGGAACTTCTTCAACTCTGTCTTTAGGCGCACGTACCTTAGTGTCAACCGGATTGACCGATATGGCGATAACTTTGACCAAAATGTCACGACCCGTCGCACTTGGTTTCTCCACAACTACATCTACTAAGCTTTCTGGATTTTCAATTGGAAGGTATCGGGTTAGTCCTACCGCCTTCATTGTAGCTATAATAAACCACATCCTTTCCTTACTAGTATACCCTTTGTAAGATAATGATTAAAATACTGTTAGCCGTTACAAACAGCGCGGGGAACCATACGGAGAAGAGGGAATATCACATACTTATTTCTAACCATTTAATATGGTAGTAATTACTTGCGCTAACGGATAACGATAGCATCATGACGAACAGGTAGCCAGAATGCCGGCAACCTGTTCAACTATCTGGCAGGATAATGGAGAATATCTATGGAAATATGATGGTGAATTAACAGAATCTAATTTAAGAAAATATGGATGTGAGAGGTACCTTGTTCGATCTTGAGGTAAGCGAACATGCGAAAGCATCGTTCTTTGCTTGAGGATTATTCCCTATTGGCAAGCTTGCCCGCGGGGGCGTTCAACAGAAGGAAAAATCCGTACATACATAAACCAAGATATATCGATAATCCCTGGAATAAAGAATAGCCGATGCTCCTCCGCTCATCGTGCCGCATGTACTACAAGAGAGAACATGGAGAGATGTGCTACAGTTGTCGAAACTGACGGAAAAGCAGCGGGTTTGAAATTCGGAAATCCATCAAACAAGTCTAACCTGCGGGAACTTTCATGTGAAGGCTTTCTTAAATAATGTCGAGCGGAACCTTTCTTGTCGGTTTGGGGAACGCCTCATCCAACATCCCCAAGTCTTCCTCGGTAAGCTTAATCCGTTCTGCCTCCGCATTCTCTTCGACATGAGCTGCTGTCGACGCCTTAGGAATGGCAATCACGTCACCGCTTCTAATGCACCAAGCCAAGAGAATCTGAAGCGGCTTCACGCCATGTCGATCGGCAATCTCCTTAACCGCTGGATGCTCAACCAACCCTCTTCGTAAAGTGCCCGCTTGGGCGAGCGGACTGTAGGCCATCATCGGGATTTTTCGCTCTCGCAACCAAGGAAGCAGGTCGTATTCTACGCCGCGGGAACCGAGATGATACAGCACCTGATCGACCATGCAATGCGTCCCTCGTGCCGCGTCGAACAGTTCTTTCATATCGTCCGTGTCCAGGTTCGAGACGCCCCATCGCAAAATTTTCCCTTCTTCGACCAACTGCTCCATCGCTTCTACCGTTTCGCTTAGAGGAATGCTTCCTCTCCAGTGAAGAAGATAAAGGTCAAGGCGGTCCGTCTTTAACCGCTTCAAGCTTTGTTCGCAGCTGCCGGCGATGCGATTCAGTCCCGCGTTGTGCGGGTACACTTTAGATACCAGAAACACTTGATCTCGTATCCCTTCGATCGCTTCTCCAACCAAGGACTCGGATCTGCCGTCGCCATACATTTCAGCCGAATCGATCAGGTTCAATCCAAGCTCCACACCGCGTCTTAACGTGCGAAGCTCTTCATTTTTCTTGGACGGCTCATCCCCCATATACCACGTACCTTGACCGATTCTGGGCAAAGACGTCCCATCAGGAAGGGTTACCACGCGCCCACCCCCTTATTTTTTTACAATATTTTTCCCGCAGCGCCACGTCCTATTCACTCTGGCATATCACGCAGGGTCATATACCTGAGGTGCTTAACGGGCACATTAGTTCAAAAAACAGCAGCAGTCTAGGACTTTATGTTCATGTCCATGACTGCTGCTGTTCCATTTCTAGGGGCAGTCAAATACTTTATTTTCTCAGAACAGAACACTTATTCGCACGAGATCTGTAGATGTAATAAAGACCGCTCGCAACAGGCGTCCACACCACTTTGAACGTGATATTCATATCTAAAGCTTTGGGAAATTCACTTTACATGTAGGCCACCAAATCAAAGTGAACGAGCAGCATTTCTACGGTCCATACCACAGTCTGACATGCAAGAAAGCACAACATAAATTCATGAGCTGTTGCTCTTGAAACAAGAAAATAGATGGTGGTTATACACACAAACCAGACTAGCAGCAATAAATTTCGTTCGATGTCCAGACCGTAGCTTGTATAAGGAAGAAGGTTCCTTTGTATAGTGTACTTCTTTTTATTTATACTTTCGTGGGCAGTGATACTTGGCAAAAACACAACATCGTTTACTAGCTGTCCGTCAAAGATACGAACTTGCGGGGTTCCCGTAATATAATTTTATTATCCAGGCAATTGAACCACATTCAGTCATATAAATAGGTGATAGCAGTTCGAACCTGTTGAGGAGGATTTTATACAAGTGATGTTACCGAGTGAAAAGTATTTCGGTAAGTTTGAGGCCGTTTTTTTATTTTACGGAGCCATGCCTACAGGCGTAGCTGTTTCTGAAACCGGGCGTATTTTCATTTGCTTTCCGAAATGGGGAGACGACGTTAAATTTACGGTGGCTGAAATCGTTCACGATACATTACAGCCTTATCCTAGTTTAGACGCTAATGTGGTAAGCCCATCGAATATCACAACGTCCCTCATTAGTGTCCAAAGTGTCGTTGCTGATGGAAATGGTACGCTTTGGATATTGGATACGGGAGCTCCTAATTTCTCAGAACCCATCAAAGGGGGGGCGAAGTTGGTCGCTGTAGATTTAAATTCAAATACTATAAGAAGGGTATATACATTTACGGAAGATGTTGTCCTGCCAACCACTTATCTGAATGATGTCCGAGTTGACTTCCGTGTTGGTAAAGCAGGTTATGCTTATATAACGGATTCGTCTTCCCGAGGACCAGGAGCCATTATTGTCGTTGATTTAGAAACCGGTTATGCCTGGAGACGGTTAAACGGAGCAAATTCAACTTCGCCCGATCTCTATCTCTTACCGAAAGTTGAAGGTAAAGTTCTGATGAATCGAAACAAAGACGGATCTACTTCACCTTTTAGATTGGCATCCGATGGCATAGCGATTTCCCCGGATGGCAAGATGTTGTATTTTTGTCCTCTCTCCAGTCGTCATCTGTACTCTATTTCAACGGAAGCCCTAAGAGATCGAACGATACCGGATATGAATTTACATTATCACGTGAAGTATTGGGGAGAAAAAGGTGCTTCAGATGGAATGATCACCGATGCAAAAGGAAACGTTTACGCTGGAGACTATGAAAACAATAGTATTCGAAAGATATTGTCGGATGGAATTATGGAAACCATCGCACATGATCCGAGAATTTTATGGCCGGATACTTTTTCTATTGGTCCAGATCAATACTTGTATTTCATCGTCAATCAATTACATCGGCAGTCAAGATTTCATTATGGAAATGACCTGCGGCAGAAGCCTTACAGTTTACTCCGTATGAAAATAGACGAACCACCTGCTTCTACCTTTTAGTAAATATCTCGCTTTCAAAGTTGACTCTATTTGCATAGAAAATGTATTTTTTGACTTTAGGGTTATTAAGAATTTGGAGGCTGCCGCTCGGCAGCCTGTTCTTCGGGGAGCGTTAGCTGAAGAGTGGAGCTAAATATAGAAACACCTCCCGAGCGGTTCATAATAAATGTCCAAGGAAGCAGCTTAGAAATCGTCGTTGGTGAAAGCTACAAGAGATGCTGGAGGGGAAACGCTGTTTTTCATCCGGGTCCCTAAACACCACGAGGAATACTTAATCCGCTGATAAAGAAATCAAAAGTATTAGAATACTGAATTAACGGGCACGATAGTTCAGCGACGCCATACCGGCAACCAGTCACACGATCCGAAAGAGCCCAACTTTGCTATATAGCAAGGTTGGGCTCTTTTGTTGTTTTAAACCACACGATAATCTGTGCTTTTGCTACCGATAAACAACTCTATTTTTCAATATGAACTTATTATTGATACTAATTTAATTACTTTATTTTCACGATTTCTGAAGACAGCTTTTTCTTTTTAAGGTTTTTTATGGGTGAAGTGGGGAGAGTATGGAAAGTCTGGAGAATGTTTGGGGAATAGTATTTCATTATGAACAGTAATGGAGCGTAGAGGAATGAAAGTATTATCCATGATTCAACCGTGGGCGACTCTGCTTGTCCAAGACGAGACTCTCTATGAAACAAGATCCTGGAAGACCCGGTATCGCGGTCCGTTGGCCATTCATGCAAGCCAGAAAGTCGATAAGCAGGCCTGCAAATATGAACCCATCCGTTCTTTACTCGCCAAGAATGGCTATACGGAACAAAACCTCCCTACGGGGGTTATCCTTGCAACTTGCGAGCTTACGAATTGTTATCAAGTCATCGAAGCTAATCATACGTCAGCCATTCTGGATTGCGGGAAGGTCGTGACGGGGGATGACTTCCTGTTAGGCGATTACAGTCCAGGTTATTTTGCGTGGGAAATAACGGGTTTCCGTCTGCTGAAGCCCTATATTCCAGTGAAGGGAAAACTGGGACTATGGGAATATCCGATAGGCGAAGAGTTAATGATTTGACCTATGTAAACAATCAATTAATGGAGGTTCTGACTTGACCACTCACTTACTCTGCAGTCTCCTTAAGGTAAGCCAGCAGGGCTACTACGACTGGCTAAAGCGTCGTCGTAAAAGCAACCGCGTCATCGATAGCGAAATTCTTATCGACGATATCCGCCGCAAAATTTTCACCGAGTTCATCGACACCGACGACTACGTGACGACCATTACCCGGAAGCAAAAAAGCAAGTGTCATTTAGTTGCCGCTTGCTTTTTTTCATGTCTCTCACTCTCACCGATTCCTTACATTTGCTTCGTCTTAAACAGTTTATTTATCGATCCGCCATTATTAATAATTTGAAGCGCAGTTGCGAGAAGCTCAGCCATTGGAAGTACAACGAACTTATCCGAATAGTTTGGATCAATTGCGATGGTATCCGTAATAACGACCTTTTTAATGTAGGGATGCGACAGCTTCTCGAGCGCATTATCCGAGAACAACCCATGTGTTGCGCAAATATAGGCGTCATTCGCTCCTCTTTTATGCAGCGCCTCAACAACATTCACAATCGTACCACCTGTATCGATTAAATCCTCTATAATAATCGGAGTCATGCCTTCGACTTCACCGATAATATGAGTGATCTTCGTCTTATTGTGAGCAGGGCGGTTCTTAATCATAATGGCAAACGGACAGTCCATATAGTTGGCGAGCTTCTCAGCGGTTGTTGCCCGACCAGCGTCAGGTGAAACAACTACCGGATTCTTAATGTTCATTGACTTCAAATAGTCCGTGATGAGATCCAAAGCGGTAATATGATCAACAGGGATATCGAAAAAGCCTTGAATCGGATCGGCATGAAGATCAACCGTAATTATGCGGTCAGCGCCTACAGTTGTCAGCACATCGGCTACGAGCTTCGCAGAAATTGGTTCGCGCGGGGCAGCTTTCCGTTCCTGACGAGCATAGCCGTAATACGGCATAACGATATTAATCGTTTTGGCTGAAGCCCGTTTTGCAGCATCAATCATAATCATGAGTTCGACTAAATGCTCATTTACGGGATGAGATAAGGATTGAACGATATAGACATGAGCAGAGCGAATCGATTCGATATAACGTAAGCTGATTTCTCCGCTTTGCAGCCTGGAAATCTCAATATCTCCAAGCGGAACATTAAGCTGCCGGCATAGCTCTTCCGCGAGCGGGCGGTTCGATGAACCGGAAAATATTTTTACATTTTGCATCCGCTTGACCCCTCCTATAAGAATTGATGTGCAATTCCTGCAGATTGTTAGAAAGTCCTCCGAACTCCTCGGCTCTTTAGTTAGTCCCATTATATCCTTTACCTTTATAAATTCAAAATTACCCGTACCCGCAAATTAAGAACAGTCTTGAGAAGTCTGTGTAGACTTTACTTCCAACAGAACCTTGTATTATATGTGTCAGGTCTGCACGAATTGGTAGAAGAAGCCGGATGCGAAAAACAGGCTAGCTGCGCAGGTTATTACGTGAGCGAGAAGCCCCAAAAACCAGTCAATAAATTTGTTGTGAATGATTTGTTTGGGGAATTAATACAGCGAAATGTTGAAGTGCGAATAATTAATAATTTATGGCAATTATGTGAGAGGGTCAAAAAAACATGTTTCAATTGGTCCATGTGTAGAATGGGTTTTGCTGAACAAAGAGTCAACTAAATTCTTCTCCACTATCGGAGAACTATAGCTCAATACAAACCATGATCGACAGCTGAAATTAATCAGCTGTCTTTTTCATATTAACAGCCGTACTTGATATTGGGACCAGATAATACATTTATTTTTTAAAAGGACTGTAACAAACGTCCTTTCCAGATCGTGGTAATATTGTATGAAGCAATGTATGAGGAGGAGTGAAGGACATGAGCAATGAACGTGACGATGAGGAATGGGATCGTAACCTAATCATGCGCTTAAAAGCAGATAAACTAGAGCAAGATTCTCCGATTTACTTACCGGAAGATGTACAAACACGCATTTTGAAAAAAGGAAAACGGAGGAGCAGACTATTTGTTTTTCTTATATCGTTATTAACGATATTTTTGGTTGGGCTCATTCTTACAGGGTATATGTATTCTAACTCACTTTTCGTTACCCGGTGGTTCGAGCCTAATACCCAGTCGGCATTACGGATAACGGCTGATGTTATTCAGTTCAACAAACCGGGTATTACGGTTTCATCCTCTACCGGAAAAAACAGTTATTTTTCATGGACCTTTATGTTCAGGTTGAATGAACAAGTTGGACGTGAGCAACGTACAGTTGGCACTTTTCAAGACAACTTTGTTTTTTCAAAGCTCACTGGAAAATTTAATTGGAACAATGGTCAACACAGTACACCTTTTAACTTCAATTATCCCGTAGGGAATGACACTAAAGGGTCCAAAACATCCCTAAATCCGAATGGTTGGAAAACGCTTCAGAAATTGCCTGAAGGAACAGTCGCCCAACTTGCAATTTCATTAGATCATCCAATGACTCATGATGAATATTTTGATCTCATCAAGAAATATGATGTGATGACAGTGTGGTTGGCAATCGATACTGGCATAGAAAAAGAATTGTCGATACAACACCAACGCCTTGGAAATGGAACTGTGTTCGGCTATGCGCCGAATGCTTTAAGCTATGGAGAAAACGGTGGTGGGAATTTCACAATTGAAGTGAACGGGGAAGGTCAGCGTAGAGCCAATGCCTATATGAACGAGATACAATACTTAATTGAACATCCCAAATGGACGAATATATTACTCTCTACCCTTCACCTCGATACTCACGTGACCCTCCAACAGAGATATGCTTATCTACAAAAGAACGGGGTTAAGATTTATGGCGCTGTACTTACTGGTCCAACGAAGGAACTTCTGAAGCTGAAAGAAGAGAATAAAGTGAATTCACCATTCGTAGGAGCCGTAGATTGGTGGAACTGGGATCAGCAAGATGCAATCGGAACTGAATTCAGTTATTAGTGCTCATCGAATTGAACTAACGGGGAACGATAGTTACAGTTAGTGATAGGGAAGAGTTGGCATGGTCTTTTGAATTGTTCGTTTAATACGAAGGACAACTACGGTACGAGTTAGGCAGACACAAAAAAAACCGCCTTCGCGGCTTTTCTATTTGAGTAATGAATACGTAACACGCTTACATGCTGCTGACGTCGACGCCTGTTTGCCCGTTGTAGCCATGAGAATGCGGGTTGCGGCCATCGACCGTCGTAAAGCCTTCAAACTGATGGTAGTGTCCTCCGCTAGGAAGGGGGACCGCTGGACCTGTAGTTCCTTGTATCGTATGGGTGTGGCCTTGGCTCACAAACGTGACCGTATTATAGCTGTGAACATGAGGGACACCGGTAGGGGAGGGAGCGGTCCAATTCACGTATTGGTGCGAGTGTCCGTCGTTCACAGTGGTCATCCCGGACAACGAATGAATATGAACTTGACGAGGGCTGCCGTCCCATGAAGTGATAAAGAGCTTGTGGGCGTGGAGAGAATCATCTTCACCGGATTCTAAAATGAAACCGCTAATCGGAATTTTCATGGATGATCTCCTTTCATGAAGTTTGATTTCTCGGGATAGTGTATGGTCTTTTCCTTGAGGAGTGAAACGGCATTCGCCTAGTGCTTGAAGGGCCAGCTAAAAGCCATTAGAAATAGTAGAACTATCTAAATAATAAGCTACAACGTATTACCAAAGCAGCTCTGCTAGCGGGAGCTGCTTTTTGCGATGACGAATTGGTTTCCATCATAAGGTTTAGATTATACGAATACATATGTTTAAAGTAGTGCATGTCCGAACACTATCGAAATACGCGAGGGGATGAACTAGGAAATGAAACAAGCGGATCCAGGTATTGCGATTCTGGGAATAGGCACAGCCGTGCCGGATTTCCGTCTCGATCAAGCTGATACGTCACAAAGATTAGCTCAGGCATTGAGTGAGGTTCCCGACTCTGCACGCTGGGTAAAAAGAATATTCAAGCATTGCGGGGTGGAAGCCCGCTACACCTGTGAACCAAACCTGCTGGAATCCGCTGAAGATTGCCGCTACTTCTCACAAGAATCAAATCGAAGTATTCCCTCAACCGCCGAGCGAATGCAAACGTATAAGCGAGAATCCGTACCATTAGGACTGCGCGCTGCGAGAAAAGCGCTAGAAGATGGGAAGGTGGATTTGTCTGACATCACTCATCTGATCACGGTAAGCTGCACAGGGCAGTTTCTCCCAGGTCTGGATGCCGCTTTGGTCCAACAGTTAGGGCTATCGACCACTGTCAATCGGATTCCGCTAAACTTTCTAGGCTGCGCTGCTGGATTGAAGGCCGTTTGCCTATCACGGCAGATCGTATCAGGAAATCCCTCCGCCAAAGTATTGATTGTTTGCGTTGAGTTATGCACACTCCACATTCAGCCATCCAGTGAACGAGAGGCTTTATTCGGCGCTTCTTTTTTCGGCGACGGCGCTTCAGCATGCATTGTAGGTTCCACTAGACCTAACTGTAACGGTATTTATCAATTAGGAAACGAACATTCCATTTTATTGCCTGACTGTGCGGAAGAGATGGTGTGGGAGGTTGGCAATTATGGCTTTGATCTTTATCTCTCGACGAACATCCCTAAATTGATAAGCAGATTTATACCGGAACAAGTCGAGCATCTGATCAACGGCGGGCAATTACCGGATCTGTGGGCAATCCATCCCGGTGGCAAGGGTATCATAGACACGATGGGAGAGCTGTATGGATTAACGGAAGAACAAGCCCAGCCTAGCCGCAACGTATTACGCAAATATGGAAACATGTCCTCTGCCACCATCTTATTCGTTCTTAATGAAATGCGGCAGGAGCTTGAAAGCCGTGATTCTGGGCCATTAAACGGCATATCCATTGCATTCGGACCAGGCCTTACCTGCGAGATGATTCAAATCACTTACCTCCCAGCCTTTACTATTCAAGATCAGTTTCTGAATGAAGCGCATGTTTAGAAGGTTCAGGCATCGAGCTATTGAACAAGAGTTGATGGATGACTTTTCTTCAGGGGGATCAGAGCTTAGGGAAGCCTTGCATCATCTTCGAATCCTTAACCGGATCTTCGGTGCGGCTTCGCCTACGCTCTACGGAGTACAGCGAATATGGACGGAAGCGGGAAAACCGAATCGTTTTTCAATCTTGGATATTGGCTCAGGGTCCGGAGATGTGAACAAGCACATCTTGCGATGGGCGGATGAGAACCGGATCGATCTAAAAATCACGCTGGTAGATATTACAGAAGAAGCTTGTGAAGAGGCTAGGCTGTTTTATCTGAAGGAACCGCGGATACATGTGATGCGAAATGATGTGTTTGAGCTTCCGGAAGGTTGCGCCGATGTGATCACAGGAACACAGTTTATTCATCATTTTGCTTCAGATGAGATGCCCGAGATTGTGAAAAGCATGCTTAAGGCGTCCAGATTAGGTGTTGTGATCAATGACATCCACCGACATTGGCTTCCGTGGATCGCTGTTTGGCTAACGGCGCGAATCGTCTCCAATAACCGATATATCGTTAACGACGGACCTCTATCCGTGGCTAAAGGTTTTCGTTCGGAGGATTGGAAGAATCTTAGGAGTGCTTTGAACATATCTAAGATGTTCTTTGCCTGGAGACCATTGTTTCGATATGTGGTCGTCATCTGGAAAAGCTAGGTCTAATTCGGATCCTTGGAGATGAATATGATGCATCACATCCGGGATGTAGCGGTTCTTGGTGCAGGAATCGCTGGCAGCAGTTTGGCTAAGTCTTTAGCGGATCGGGGCTTCGAAACCGTTCTGATTGATCGTGCTCATTTTCCACGACATAAGGTTTGTGGAGAATTTCTTTCCCCTGAATCCCAGAGCATGTTGAATGCGTTAGGCTTGCAAGGAGTTTTAGAATCACTGCAGCCTAGCCTGATTAATAGGACACGTCTGATCATCAGCTCTGGGAATGCCATTGATATTCCTTTACCCAGTGCTGCTTTTGGGGTGAGCCGATTTCTACTTGATTCCACTCTGCATCGCGCGGCGTTAGGCTCTGGTGTCCATGTACATACCGCAACGACGGTGACAAATGTTTTTCCCAGTGACAAAGGATACTTAATTCAGGCGAAACAAGGAGAAGAAAGACAAACCTATCAAGTTCGAGCCGTTATTGCTGCATGGGGTGCTAATTGTCGTTCGGGTCTCCCGGGTCATCGGCCTAATGGCAGCGCATCGAATACATATATAGGCGTGAAATCCCACTTTAGCGGGATAGAAATGGAGCCCGTTGTAGAGCTCTATTTTTTTGAAGGCGGATATTTAGGTATTTCCCCTATTGAAGGCGGGCTGTTCAATGTTGCGGCACTGCTGAAACGGCAGGCGTTCCATAGCACGGAAAAATCGATCTTAGGCTTAATTGATGCCGCTTGTCACCGGAACGCTAGGCTTTACCAAAAGTTGAGAAATGCGGTTCCGGTCCAAGGAACGCAAGCAGCCGTTGCCCCCGTTCATCTGAATCGAAAGCCGCTACCATGGGATATAGTCCCGCACGTAGGGGACGCGGCTGTAATGATTCCACCGCTTTGTGGAGATGGGATGTCCATGGCACTGCGTTCGGCCTTATTGTGCGCGCCTCTTGCAGAGCAATATCTCCGAGGAGTGATTTCGCTCTCAAGGTGGCAACAGGAGTATTCGCAGTCCATAGAAAGGGAATTCAAGGGCCCCATGCAATGGGGTCGTCGTCTTCAATGGCTGTTCGGTCTACCGGTCCTGCCCCGAATTCTATTAAACGCAGCACAACTTACACCGGGATTGGCATTTGGATTAGTTAAAAAGACTAGGTTAAAAGAAAGCCATTCATAGGTAGTAAAAAGGAGCACAAAGGAGTAAGGTTATGGGGTTTCAAAAGCTTGCCGCAATCTCCTATCGATATCCGAAAATGATTATTTTGATTTGGACCTTGTTCTTGATCTTCTTTGGCTATTATGCCCCGAAGTTGTCTACGGTTTTAAGGGATCATGGCTTAATGCCAAATGGGAATTATGTTAAGGTAGAGCATATTTTGTCTTCCGAATTTCACATCCCCAAGGATCCAGTTATTCTTTTGTTTGAAAAAAAAGAAAACATACCCTCCGAACAATTCCAACGTTTCATACAGCAAACCTTGTTTGTGTTGCGGGGAGTTGACGGTCTTAGCGAAATCGTATCGCCGCAGGGAAACGAGGGAATGCTCAAAGGGAATTACGCCTATGCACTGCTTGCCTTTAAATATAACACCTATGAAATGAAATCGGTGCTAGACGAGATTAACAGACGCTTACCGAATAATCGTTATATCTCGGTGAAAATGACAGGGAAATCCGTGGTTCAAAATGATGTAAATCGGGCAAGCCGGAATGATTTGAACCACGCAGAGCGTATAGGAATTCCAGTTGCCTTCATTATCCTTTGGCTGGCTTTTGGAGGAATCCTTCCAGCCATGATTCCCATTGTAATCGGAATGATCGGAGTTTCCGGCAGCATGGGAATCATGTATATGATAGGAACGCAAATCGAGTTGTCTAACTTTGTGCTCAATGTCATTCCCATGGTGGGGCTCGCTCTTAGTATTGATTTTGCTTTGCTGTTTGTAAGCAGGTTTCGAGAGGAGCTAAAGAAAGATTCGACAGAAATAGCATTGATTACGACCATGCATACAGCTGGGAGAGCTGTCTTGTTCTCAGCGGTATGTATCTGTTTAGGCTTAATTGGGATATTGTTTATACCGCTTCCGATGTTTTCTACGATTGCAATAGGAGCGATGACGGTACTCACGGTTTCGGTATTGTTAACTTTATCATTAGTTCCGGCTCTTTTAGCTGTTTTGTGGCCGGTCATTCAAGCAGGTGGCAATCCGCTGCATGCTAGAGGAAGAAATACGTGGTATAACTTATCACTCTTTGTGATTAAAAGACCTGTCCGAATGACGCTATTGGCTTCACTTGTATTAATTAGTGTATTCCTGCCTTTAAACAAAATGAAGGTAACGATTCCGGATGCAACGTCCTTGCCGCAGTACTATGATTCCCGTCTGGCATTCGAAGCTTACCTCTCCAATTTCCTTTCACCTAAGAGCTCAAACGTGTATATCGTAGCTCAAGGTAAAAAGGATAACTTGACGAAAGCTGACTGGCAGGACGCCTATACGCTTGTACAAAAATTGAAGATTGATCCCTATGTACAGAGCGTGGATTCCGTTTTCGCGAAAAATAAGCGGATAACTCAACAATTTATCTATGACAATAGTATGCTCATCCAAGTTACATTAAAGGGGGAGCCAAACTCTGAACAAGTCAGGAGTTGGATCAGACTTAAGGAGCAAGAGGGGGAGTCAACTGATCTACATTTCATGTTAGGAGGAGAAGCAAAGTACCAAACAAGAAGTTTTTGATGCCATATTTCAAAACATCAAGTTTGTGCTCTTGTTTATATTAATTTCCAATTATATCGTCTTGTTTCTTGCTTTTCGATCTATTCTCATCCCTTTAAAAACGATTATGATGAATCTCCTAAGTTTGGGAGCGTCGTTTGGCATTCTGGTATGGATGTTTGTGGAAGGACATTTTGGAATGGAACCGAGCAGCATCGCGATTATGATCCCGGTATTTATATTCGGATTAGCTTTTGGTATCAGTATGGATTATGGGGTGTTCCTAGTATCGCGAATCTATGAAGTATATCAACAAACACAAGATAATAGTCATGCGGTACTGGTAGGGCTAGCTTCGCTCAGCAGGATCATCAACTCAGCTGCCGCTATTATGATTGCGGTTACAGTGCCGTTTGCATTTGGGGAAGTGATTGGGGTTAAGCAATTGGGGATTGGTATTGCAGCAGCGGTTTTTATTGATGCTACTATTATAAGGATGATTTTGGTTCCATCTTTAATGAAATTGTTTGACAAATGGAACTGGTGGGTGCCAAGGTGGCTGAAATGAATCGGACACAAGATTTCAATTTATGTCTTAGTTCCTATCCGTTAAACTAACAAAAAAGGACCACTGCTTTGAACTGCACCCCACTTGTTAGACTCATCTAACAAGTGGGGTGTTTTTTTGAGTAAGTTTACTGAAGATGAGAAGTATCAAGCCGTGAAGGCTTATTTAAATGGCGCAGAGTCTTACAGAGAGATAGGCGCACGCATCGGTGT
>NZ_JCAALT010000011.1:0-157616 GCF_059686995.1 Paenibacillus rhizoryzae
TGGCGCCACTGGCGCCACTGGTGATCCGGGTACACCTGGAGCTGCCGGGGCGACTGGCGCCACTGGCGCCACTGGTGATCCGGGTACACCTGGAGCTGCCGGGGCGACTGGTGCGACTGGTGCGACCGGCGATCCGGGTACACCTGGTGCTGCCGGGGCGACTGGCGCTACTGGTGCGACCGGCGATCCTGGTACGCCTGGTGCCGCTGGTGCCACTGGTGCTACTGGTACGCCTGGTGCTACTGGTACGCCTGGTGCTACTGGAGCGACTGGTGCTACTGGAGCGACTGGCGCTACCGGCGATCCTGGTACGCCTGGTGCTACTGGCGCTACTGGCACGCCTGGTACTGCCGGAGCAACTGGTGCCACTGGAGCGACTGGTATTGCCGGAAGCGGTGCTATCATTCCATTTGCTTCAGGGTTGCCTACAACAGTAGCAACAGTACTTGGCGGGGCCCTCAACACCTCAAGTCTGGTTGGCTTTGGCACTGCGGCAGCAGGTGTTACCCTTGTCGGCGGAACCACTATCGATCTTACAGGAGCGGGCGGCCTCTTACTGAACGAAGCATTCTCGGTTCCACGCGCGGCGACCCTGACCTCCATCTCTGCATATTTCAGCGTTACAACAGGGTTATCACTTCTCTCCACCGTAACCTTAACAGCTCGATTGTTCCAATCCACTACGCCTGACAATAGCTTCACTGCAGTCCCTGGGGCTGTCGTAACATTAGCTCCGCCTTTGACTGGCACTGTGAGCCTGGGCGATGTTAGCTTTGGGATCACGACTGGACTCAGCGTTGCTATTCCGGCAAATACTCGTTTATTAATGGTATTTAGCGCTGCGGTTACAGCAGGCTTAGATGTTGCAACTTCTGTTGTCGGTTATGCAAGCGCAGGGATCGCACTCAGCTAATACGGATAAGAATCTATAGCCATCCAATTAAAAGGCCCTCTTCATGGAGGGCCTTTTTTCTATGTTCCAAGCCTCAATATGGAGCTATAAACGACAACCAATAAGCCGCTTCACCCCTCACTGCTGAGAGGCGAAGCGGCTTATTTTCCAACTCGGCTACCCTTTAACGGACGCGATCGCCCCTTGCAGCGCATCGATCACCTTATCGCACCACGCATCGAATTCCGGATCTTCCGTTTGGCACTCCGGATGCGCGAGTACATGGGCTACGGTCTGTTTAATACCCTGATCAAAGCGCGTAGCAGCCACAAATTCAGGAACAAGCCGTTTGAGCTTCGCGTTATCGAACACGACGGAATTGGCTTTATCGCCAATCAATCCGCCTGTATAGTCTTCTTTGCTGCATGCTGCCAAGAACGCCGAGGACACATGAACCGCTTGAAGTTTAACGCCGAGCGCATCCGCGATGGCCGCATAGATTTGGTTCCAGGTTAATGTTTCGTCCGACGTAATTTGAACGGATTCCCCGATGGCATGGATGTTGCCCATTAAGCCAATGAAACCTTTTGCAAAATCGCGGTTATGGGTCATCGTCCACAAGGAGGTTCCGTCGCCGTGAATAATGACCGGTTTGTTCGCCAGCATCCGCCGGGCAACCTGCCAACTGCCCTTGCTGCCATGTACGCCAAGCGGGATGGAACGCTCATCGTACGTATGACTAGGTCGTACAATCGTAATCGGGAAACCTTGTTCCCGGTATTGTCTAATCAAATACTCTTCGCATGCGATCTTATTGCGGGAGTACTCCCAATAAGGATTGGCCAGCGGTGTGCTCTCTGTGACACGGTAATCCGACAGCGGCTTCTGATAGGCAGAGGCGGAGCTGATGAAGATGAACTGTTTGGTTTTGCCTTGAAACAACCGATAATCTCTCTCGAGCTGCTCCGGACGAAACGCAATGAAGTCTGCTACCACATCAAAGCTCAAGTCTTCAATCAGCTTGGCTACTTGTCCTTCATCGTTAATATCCGCTTGAATCACCTTTACATGAGCCGGCAAACCCTCGTTGCGAGTGCCTCGGTTCAACAGATACAGCTCACATCCGACGGTTTCCGACAGCTGCTTCGTAATCGCGGAACTGATGATGCCTGTTCCACCGATGAATAATGCTTTCATAAGCCACCTCCGAGAAGAAATAGAAAGATACTTTACCTATTCGATTTGCGCCATCTTACTCCTCTACTTGATGAAAAATTTGACCCCTTGCTTATGGAGCACTTGGTGCAGCACATCAATAGGAATATCCCGCATGACGCTTTCCTTCTCTAGCGAGATCGCGGCAGCGGCACCTGCAGCCTGCCCGAGCGCATAACATGTTGCTTGGACACGCATCGAAGACATCGCTACATGGGTGGCGGAGATCGAGCGCCCTGCCACAAGCAAGTTATCGATAGCGACCGGAATCATGCAGCGATATGGAATATCATAACCGCTGATTTCACGCTCATCTGTTGATTTCGATGCATCGGGACTATGAATATCGATCTCATAATTCGTTTGCGCGACGACGTCTTTGAATCGAACGCCATCGACCAGATCTTGTTCCGTTAATGTATAGAGTCCCTCGATTTGATTGGTCTCCCGAACACCGGTCTGTGAAGCGATATGAGAGATCATGTAGTTCTCAAATCCGGTCTTCTGCAAATAGTAAGCAATGGAAAATACTTGCTTCAATGCTTCTGTCTCCGCATAATTGACTTCTGCGATTTTTGCCCCATTCGCTTTGACCCGGGACATATTGACGAGCAGTGAGCCGCTGTTATTTTGCTCCCAATATAGTCTTCTCCCCTGTGGCAAATCCTCAACCGACTTATACTCATAGCACCCTTCCGGCAAGATCGGTGTCACAGGCTTTCCGGTATTGGTCATCGTGAACATCAGCGTCATGGGCTGCGTTAACCCATCCTCTTCCCTGCCGGAGCGATAAGGCACACCTGCATCGATGGCAACTCGGGCATCTCCCGTACAATCAATGAACCGCTCTCCTTCGAAAGCCTTCAACCCTTCTCTGGTCGACACAATAATCGCTTTAATCCGGCTGCCATCCAGAATCGTACCCACGAATTCGCAGTGATAGAAGACGTCTACCTTTTCCTTTTTCATTTTGTCGTTCATATACTGCCGAAGCAGGAACGGCGAATATTGCGGCGCGATGGACTGATCGTGGTCCGCCGGCAAATAGTCGGACAGCATATCCGAAATAATTTCCCGATAAACGCCGGTCACATTGCCGACTGGCATAAAAATGCTGACGTTGCCTAGCGTTCCCATGCCGCCCAACTGAGCCGATTTCTCAAGCAGAGCGACCTTCTTACCGCATCTTGCCGCACCGATTGCCGCTGCCGTACCGGCAGGCCCTCCTCCGATTACAACGACTTCCGCATGCATGTAGGTCTCGATTGTCCGCTCGAACGTATACGACTGATTCCCCATAGTGCTGCTCCTCCAATGGAAGGAAGCGCGAGTCTCCCGAACTCAACCGCCGCCTCTATATGATTATTATATACTTCGACGGAATCCACCGATTTACTTCTTTCCCATTTACTTCTGGGGTACTTTCTTCACTTACAAGCAAAAAGGCCGATCGGGAATCACTCAAACGATGATTCTCAGCCAGCCTTTGCGGGTATATGTTTTAATTTACACTATGGAGCACATCCAGCGCAGCTTGTTGATCATTCAGGAAAAACACCTGCTTGCCATGATTGCTCTCGTAGATGAAGTCCTTTAAGCTCTTGCTGTCGTAGCCTTCATAGTCCCCGACAATCGCCAGCTTCAATTGGTAATTCGTAAATTTCTGCAAAATGTCCCCGGCAATTCGAGTTTTAAGATCGAAGAAGTCTTCTGTTACATTGGACTTGCTCAGCAGTATTTTGTCGCAGTCTTCGTTGTAACGAACGGTTGCCATTAAATCCAGCGCACTTTGAACGTCTTCAATGAGAATATCCGGGCTTTCTATGATGGCTACCTTCGAATTCCCCTGCCGATGAACGGTTATATTCATCTGTACACGCACCTTCCCTATTTACCTGGCCACATTACCACTTCGCAATTACCCGCAGCTGCAGCACAAGCACAATACTATATCCCTTACTATACACGCCCAATTGCAGAAAATCCTCGTCTTTATCCGCCTTCATATTTTTCGGTTGAATTTCCAGTATTTGCAATGACAATCTCATGCAGTATGATACGATGTAAGAAATTCGCTTCATATCCCATATCCCGTATTGGAGGCGCTTTCAAGATGAGTGATACGCAAATGCAAGAAGGATACTTTGGTGAGTTCGGAGGCAGCTTTGTACCACCTGAATTGCAAGAGGTGCTCGATTATTTGAGTTCGCAATTCTACGCCTATAAGGATGAACCCGAGTTCAATGAGGAATTGCGCTATTATTTGAAAGAATATGTCGGCCGTGAAAACCCGCTTACGTTCGCTAAACAGCTTTCCGAAGCATGGGGCGGTCCCAAAATCTACTTGAAACGCGAAGACCTGAACCATACCGGCGCGCACAAAATTAACAACGTGGTCGGCCAAATCCTGCTCGCCAAGCGGATGGGCGCCAAACGCATTATTGCCGAGACGGGCGCCGGCCAGCATGGCGTGGCAACGGCAACGGCTTGTGCCATGTTCAACATGGACTGTGTCATTTATATGGGAGCGGAGGATACTCGGCGCCAGTCGCTGAACGTATTCCGCATGGAGCTGCTCGGTGCAACCGTAGTTCCGGTTCATAAAGGGCAAGGCCGGTTAAAGGACGCCGTGGACGAAGCGCTTAACGATCTTATCCAAAACTATAAAAACACATTCTATCTGCTCGGCTCCGCCGTTGGTCCGCATCCTTTCCCGACGATGGTGAAGCATTTCCAATCCGTCATCAGCGAGGAATCGAAGCGACAAATCCTTGAGAAAGAGGGCCGGCTCCCTGATGCGGTGCTCGCTTGTGTCGGCGGAGGCAGTAATGCGATCGGCGCTTTCGCCCATTACTTGGACGAGCCTTCCGTGCGGCTGATCGGCGTGGAGCCTGACCAAGCGCCTACCCTAACCGAAGGCGTGCCAAGCATCATTCACGGGTTCAAATGTTTGGTGCTGCTTGATGAGGAAGGCAATCCGAAGAAGACGTATTCGATTGCCGCAGGTCTCGATTACCCGGGAATCGGTCCGGAGCATAGTCATCTGAAGGTGTCGGAGCGCGCTGAATACGTAACCGTCAGCAACGAGGAAGTGCTGGCCGCCTTCCAAGAGCTGTCCCGCACAGAGGGCATTATTCCGGCGCTCGAAAGCGCGCATGCGATCGCTTATGCGAAGAAGCTCGCCCCAACCATGAGCAAGGACCAAATTATTATTGTGAATTTGTCCGGACGCGGAGATAAAGACGTTGAGCAAGTGTTCCACATGCTCAAGAAATAAAGGCATGATAACTGGAGGGAATCGATGAAGATCTACATCATCCGGCATGCAGAGCCCGACTACGCTAATAATACCATTACGGCGCCCGGCCATCTTGAAGCGAAAGCGCTGGCAGAACGGCTGTCCGGCACGAAGATCGATCGCATTTACAGCTCGCCGCTTGGACGAGCCCTTCATACGATGCAATATACCGCAGATGAAATGGGGATGCAGGCGACAGTCCTGCCTTGGCTTGAGGAGCTTGGCGGCTGGCAGATGACGAATCGAGACGGCAGTTCCATAGTCGCATGGAATGCCGACCACACTTGGGTTCGCGAGCATCGGCCGTTCCCTTCAAGTGACGATTGGCATAAGCGGGCACCTTATAATGCCCCTTCCTTTGCAGGCCGATTCCAAGAGATAAAGGATAACTCGGATCAATTCTTCTTAGAGAACGGCTATCGCCGCGAAGGCGGGCGCTATAAGATTGAGCATTCGAACCGAGATACAATCGCGATCTTCTGCCACCTGGGCTTCGGCCTTGCCTGGCTGTCGCATCTGCTCGAGCTTCCATTGCCGATGGTCTGGTCCGGCTTCTGGATTGCGCCGAGCTCCGTGACTACAGTCGTCATGGAAGAGTACGATCACGGATGGGCCGCTCCGCGCTGCTATGGCATTGGAGATGTCGGACATCTCTACCATGCCGCACTGCCGCTTAGCAGGGCGGGCTTAATCGCGAACAATATTGATTAACAGAAAGAAGCCTGCGGAGGATACTAACTCCGCAGGCTTCTTTCTCCTATTAGGCAACCCCGTAGGTAACCTTGCGCACCAGATGCTCAATTCGTTCCACCATCGACGAGTCATCGATCTGCGCATGCACGTCAGGCTTGAACAACTGCAGCTTCTTGATTTGATAATAATCGCCAATGGCGTTTCTTAGCGTTAGATTCTGCTTCATCAGACAATGCGGATCCAGCAAGTTACGGAACATCAGCTCGTCCTGCAGGATAAGCAGCGTCGCATTGAGCTCATGCATATAGCCCTCTTTCATGCCGCGTTCATAGAACCTCCGCAGCCGTTCATTGCGCTCGCTAATGGCGACATTCAGAGAAGCCATCAATTGTGGATACACCTCGCGCATATCGTTGAAGAACACTTCCGTACTATAGTTGGCAATAAGCAGCGATTGGGCGAAAGCGGACTGAAAGCCATCAATGTAAGCCTTACTGTCGCCTTCCGCGAGCTTCGCTTCAGCGCAAACAATATATTTGATAAAGAGTGCAGTTAATCGTTCGATAATTTCGTCGCGGGAAGTGAAGTACTTATATAACGTTGCTTTGGACAAGTCCATGGCTTTAGCGATGTCGTCCATACGAAGTCCCTGAAACCCGTTCGTTTTGATGGGATGCAGCAGCTTGGCTACGTATTTATCCTTCGTGGATTCATCGGTGTAACGGCAGCTTTGCGTTTCGCCTGTCGGTTCCATAAAGCGCTCACACTCACTTTCTTCCTTCCTAGTATACACAAACTTAACATGAAAATAAACAAATTAGACAAAGTAAACTAAAAACAATAAAAGTAGTTTACTTTGTCTGAGTATTGCAGTATGATCAACTCTACAGTAGGCCAACGGCCGTTATTAAGATTGGAGTTGAGTTCGTTCATGGATCATTCATCTGTACCGAATGTTCGTTTCTGGCCCATTATGATTGCGATTTTCTTTGGCGCCTTCCTCAGTATTCTGGGTATCAGCACGATTAACGTCGCGCTGTCGATCTTTATGCAAGACTTTCATGCAAGCTTGAGTACGGTGCAGTGGACACTGACCGGCTTTATGCTTTCATTAGGTACCGTCGCTCCGCTGACAGGATATCTGGGGAACCGATTTGGCTACAAGAACGTGTACCTGTATGCCATGGTCGGCTTTGTCGTGTTCTCCTTGCTGTGCGGCTTCTCATGGGGGATCGGTTCGCTGATTACCTTCCGTATCATTCAAGGTATCTTTACCGGCTTGGTTTTACCTGCAACGATGACAATCATCTTCCAAGTGATTCCGAAGGAGCGGCAGCCTTTCGCCGTTAGTATCTGGGGACTTTCGGCGATGCTTGCACCCGCATTTGGACCGACGATCAGCGGCTGGCTCATCCAGCAGTTTAGCTGGCGCTGGCTCTTCTTCATCAATGTGCCGATCGGCATTATTGCCATTGTGTTTATTGTCGCGATGATTCCGAACTATCGTATTGGCAAGGCCACCAGCTTGGATAAAATCGGCCTGGCTACAGTCGTTCTCAGCAGCGTATCGCTTCTTGTCGCATTAAGCCAGGGACGTCAATGGGGCTGGGATTCCAGCAAGACAATAGGGCTCTTCGTATTCGGGGCCGTCATGCTTGTCTTGTTCATCTGGCGCGAGCTTCGTACAGACAATCCGCTGCTCGACCTGCGGGTGTTCGGCAATTACCGTTTCTCCATCACGTTGCTGGCCAATACGATCATTACGATCAGCCTTTATTCCGGAACGCTGCTCGTTCCGCTCTTCTTGCAGAATGTTCAGCAAATTACGCCGATGGATACGGGCTTAATCCTGCTTCCATCCTCGCTGATTATGGCGCTTTCGATGCCGCTGGCCGGTAAAATTTATCCACGCTTCGGTGCCAAATGGCTGACGATCGGCGGACTCGTGCTTATCATCTTCGGCAGCTACGAAATGACGCATATGCATAATGACACCTCGCATCTGTACATCATTTTCTGGATGGCAGTACGTAACCTCGGGGTATCATTCGCCGCGGCTGCAACAAGCACAGCAGGTATGGAAGAAATTCAACCGCAGATGGTTGGGCATGCTTCCTCGGTGACGAACTGGATTCGTAACGTAGGCGGCTCCTTCGCCATCGCGTTATTCACGTCCCTGCTTGCCTCGCATACCATTACGCATGTGACCGAGCTGACGGCAGCCGGTACCGAGAATGCACAGCTCATCCCGCTGTTTGGGTTTACAATGAGCGTGAATGACGTCTTCCTGGTGGCAACGTATATCGCTGTTGCGGCGCTGCCGTTCACCTTCTTGATTCGCAAAAAAGCACGTCGCACGCAGGCTACTGCGGTAGCGGCATAATCATAGTGGCGTAGAGGGGCATCTTCCTCTGCGCCGCCTTTTTTTATGTTAAGGATTGCCGATTTTACATACATAAATATATTATAAGTGTATAAAAGGAGGCGGATCGTTATGGTGACACACTTCTCCCGTTTGCAGCTGCAAACCTTCTCGATTCAAGGCGTGAAGCAGTTTTATCATGAACAGCTTGCTATTCCCATTTCATATGAGTCGGACACCGAGATTCACCTCCAGCCCACACCTTCAATCACGCTTTGTTTCACGGAAGGACTTGCGCCTAACGCACCTGTGCATATCGCCTTCGAAGTATCGACTTCCGGCTTCGGTGCAGCGGTAAGCTGGCTTAGCGGTGAGAATGTAGCGCTCCTCAAGTGGCCAGACGGCCGCATCGTGGATGAGTTCGGTACGGGAAGGAACGTGTATTTCCGCGATGGTGACGGCAACCTGCTCGAAATCATCTGCCACTCGTATGTGCAGGAAGGCGTTCTGCCTCCGATCGGGGACATGAGTCTCCTCTACCTGCGGGAAGTGGGCTTTCCGGTGGAAGCAGACGCCGTTATCCCGTTTCGGGAGCAGCTCGTGCGGCTGATGGGCTTTCAGCTTGATAAAGTTTTTGATAATTTCACGTTTGCCATAGGCGGAACGGCTCATGCGGTCATCGTGTCGAAAGCGCGCAAATGGATCCCGATTGCGATGACGGCACTGCCGCCCGCAATGAGCATAAGCTTCGGTGTGAGCAGTATCGCTTTTCTTGAAGAGGTCAAATCGCGATTGGCTGCCGAGGGTATTCCGTATGAATGGGATGCGGATGATCCGGAACGCGTCAGCTTCCAGCTCTACTCGTATCCGATTTGCCTGGAGCTCACCGACTTTGAAGCAGATGCTCCGGCCCGTCTGCACTTGCCGCTCGCCAACTAACAAAGAAGCGCCTGCTCGTAATGAGCAGGCGCTTCTTTGTTGCGGCCGGACTAGATTTTTTTCACAAATTCCGATTTCAGCTTCATGGCGCCGAACCCATCGATTTTGCAGTCGATATCGTGATCGCCTTCGATTAACCGGATATTCTTTACCTTCGTGCCAATCTTGACTACCAGGGAGGTTCCCTTCACCTTCAAATCCTTGATGACCGATACGGAATCGCCGTCATTCAGAATATTGCCATTGGCGTCTTTAATAATCCGGCTCTCATTGTCCGCTTGCTCGGCTTCCGATGCCGGGCTCCACTCATGCGCGCATTCCGGGCAGACGAACTGACTTCCGTCTTCGTACGTGTATTCAGAGTTACATTGGGGACAATTGGGTAGAGTAGACAAGGTTAGAGGCTCCATTCATCGCATTATTCTCCGTACATCTTGTCACAGTACGTCTGAAATGGCAAACAACCTTGCCGCCACCTCCATTACATAGCTCTATCCAAAGCCACCGCTTTCTTCCGATGTTTAAGTACGGATGCGGCGGCAACCAGCATGCAAATGCCGGACATCCAGCCAAGCACCCGGTATGTGCCGTTCATGTTTGTACCGTCGAAGTACATCACGGATCGCAGGCCCGTAGCGACAAACCGCAGCGGAGTCCAGCTGTACAGCCAATCCTTCGCGGCAGTCGGCAGCATCTCGGGCGCCATATTAATGACCGGCATCGAGAAGAAGAATAACAGCACCATGATCGGGATAGCCGGCATGCCAATCCAGCGCAGCAAGGTGGTTTGGAACAAGAAGAATGCCGAACCGGCTAATAATAGGAATAACCAAAGCTGCGTGCGATCCGAAAGCTCCATGCCGTACCAGGAGCCCGACATCCATACGAGGAAGGCCGTTGCACCCGTTACGATAACAAGGCCCGTTATAAGCTTTGTCACAACAATACGCATATGTCCGCCACCGGCTTTCACCGCTTGCTGTGACGCCAAGAACAACGTGATGCTGACTGCCAAGCAGCTGAGCCACATCATCTGCGTAAGCAGCAGCGGTGCATTGCCACTGGCATTGTTGGCACCTACGGGATGCACAATCTGCGAGCTGACGGTAAACGGATCAAGCAGCGCACTGGCCGATTTTACCGGGATAGCTTCGGTATGCTTGCCGAGCTCTTCCAGCATCTGCGCCGACAGCTGAGTGCCGACCGTATGCATCGCTGCCTGCAGCAGCATGTTCACTGTCCCCGCAACCTGTGCGTTCTTCCCTTCGCTGACATAGATCTGCAGCTGCGCAGGATGCGGCGCAGCAGATTGCAGCGAGAGCAGGCCCGCGCTTAAATCAGCCGGCAAGATCAGTGCGCCGTAGTAGTTCTGCTCATCGAGCCCTGCCAATGCCTCTTCTTTGGAACTCACGATCTCCCACTTAATCGGCAGCTGTGTTTGCTCGGCCATCTTCTCCTTTAACAGCTCTCCAACGTCCAGCTTGGTTCCGTCCGGCTTATCGACCGGCTGATCCAAGACGACCAGGGCAACCGGAAGCTCTTTCGGAGCTGCTCCCGCAGCAGGCCCAATCATCGCTACCCCGAAAACCATGAGCACAGCCAGCACGGCAACCGCGCCAATCCATACTAATTTCTGTTTTAATAAATGTTTATGCAAATTCGCCACTCCCTTAATGGACATCCTGTTGAATAATGATCACTGTGTTTATTATAATGAATTCAAGAGGGAACTCAATAATCAAGATTAGTCGCTTATGTCGCTTATTCAACACATGACAATACTGCTGTTCATTTTGAGATAAAAATTCATCGCCGTGCATGCCGGAAAGGGGGAGTTCGATCCCATGACTACGAAAACCGATCCCCGCATTGAGCGGACGAAAGACATGCTGCGCAGCGCACTGATTGCGCTTATTGAGGAGAAAGGCTTCGAATCGATTACAGTTCGAGATTTGACGCTCAAGGCCGGCCTCAACCGGGGAACCTTCTATTTGCACTACAAAGACAAATACGATTTGCTCGAGCAATACAAAATGGAAATCTGGAGCGGCTTCGAAGAACGCGCCAAATATGCCGATCCGATGCTGCTGCTCCATTATGCGGAGCGCGATGAGCCCTATCCTTTTATCGTGGATGTCTTCCGTTTCTTGGAGGAGAATGCGGCTTTCTTCAAAGTCATGATTGGCCCCAAGGGGGACCCCTCCTTTATGCAGCAGTACAAAGAACTCATGCAGAAGCATCTCTATAACAAGCTGATGCAGCTGCAGACCGAGGATCGCAAGCTGCTCGTGCCGCGCGACTATCTCACGGCTTATGTGACTTCCGCTAACCTCGGCGTCGTGCAGCATTGGCTGGAAACCGGCATGGCCCATTCGCCGATCGAAATGGCCCTGCTCATTTCGCGCATCACGCGCCGCGGCCCGCTGCGCGCGTCCGGAGCGCTGGACTTGTAGTACTCCCTCTCTTCGAAAAAAAGCTGTCCCAGAAGAGACATAAGATGCTCTTCCGGGACAGCTTTTTTGTGCAGGCAAGCATTAACAAACCAAATACTACTTCACCACAGCAATCAGCAGGAATATGGGACGGCGCGTTTCATCCCGCATATCCGGATAGGCAGCGAGCGCTTCCGGCGTAGGTTGCGGCTCAGACAGTTTCTTTATGGTGAAGCCGGCCTCGATTAGATCGTTGATTATCGTGGAAACCGTACGATGGTATTTCACCACATCGTTGTCCAGAAACCTCGTTTGACGCATACCTTCCTGTTGATAATCATCAACCGGCCAGTGCATCCGCTCCCCTTCGGGACTGTAGTGCCAATCCTGTGCAGCGCGTGCGGTGAACACCGGATGCTCCACCGATAGGATAAAATCGCCTCCGGACACAAGGTACTCGTAAACCTTGCGGCAGACGATATCGAAGCGCTCGACGTAATGAAGCGCAAGCGAGCTGATGACTACATCGAACTGCTCTGCAGCGAAATCGATATCCTCAATCGCGAGCTGGCGATACGCAATGGCCGGGTCAGGCTCGAATGCCATCGCCCGCGCAAGCATCTTTTCGGACAGATCCACGCCGATTACGGAGCTGGCCTGCATCTCGCGGGCATACCGGCAATGCCAACCGAAGCCGCAGCCCAGATCGAGCACCCGCTTCCCTTGCAGATCAGGCATAAGCGCCCGCAGCGCCGGCCACTCCCCGGCTGCCTCCAGCCCCCCGATCGAGCGAGCCATTTGATTGTATTGGGCGAAGAAGTCCGGATCATCGTATTTGTTCTGTTTCATCTGAGGCGTCCCCCTATTACCAAATTACTTCAAGTATAGATAGCGGAAACGTTAGGGTACAAGTTTTTTGTTGCCGCATCATTGCGCGCCATGGAGATCAGTTCCTCAGTTCCACTATAGATCGGTTATACTAGAATAAAAAAATGCCGGCAAGCACCGGCATTCACTGAGGTCACTATGATCATACACAAAGGCGAAACCTTATTCCGTCAGGGAGAATCCGGTCCCCTCTACCGCTTAAAGAGCGGTTTACTGAAAATTGTTCGGGTCCATCAGGATGGCTCGCAGATCTTGGTCAACATTATTGTACCGGATGAAATCATTCCGCATCATTCCTTAATCAGCCCTAACCCTTACTATGGGACTGCAATTGCACTCGTCACTTGTGAGATCGAGTGTTTACCCGCCGAGGAATGGTACGACGAGCTTGAGCGGAATCCGGCGCAGTGTCGTGATATCGCCCTTAAGCTGCAGGATAAGCTGCGCATGATGCAGCAGCGAATTGACCAACTAACTGAGATTGCGCCGGCGGAGAAGCTGCGTAAACTAAAGGCTTGGTTTCAGGCTTATATCTCTCCGGATTCTCTAACGGATCTGCTGACTCAAGATGAAATCGGGCAGTTTCTCGGGCTGCGGCGCGAAACCATTAATCGATTGCTGCGCAGCCAGTCGGAGTCCAAGTAAGCCCTACCCTTGGGCCGGAGCTGCTTCCTGCGGCTCGCTATCCAGGCTGCCGCTAGGTCCGAAGAATTCATAATGAATATCTTCCGAGGCAACACCCCACTCCTTCAAGAGGCCGTACACCATTCTCATAAACGGTTCCGGGCCGCAGAAGTAGAAACCCGCATCCTTCGTCGATACGACGTTTTGGAGCCAAGGCAGGTCGATGTAGCCTTCTTTGTGGAAGGCTTGCGCAGCTCGGTCTTCATCTGTTGGCTTATTGTAGCACCAATATAACGAAACCTGTGGAGCACGAGATGCAATCTCCTCCACTTCAGAGCGCAAGGCATGGACATTCGCATTCTGCGCGGCATGAATAAAGGTAACCGGACGATCGGAATGGCGCTCCTTCAAGGTGGAAAGCATACTAACTAGCGGCGTTAACCCGACACCTCCGCTAATGAAGACGACAGGTCTGGTATCCGCGAGATCTAGCGTAAAGTGGCCCGCCGGCGCCGACAGCCACAGCACATCCGCTTGGTTGATCTGCTCGTGCAAGTACGTGGATACCTTCCCTCCGGGTCTGTTCGGGAGCGCGTCCTCGCGTTTGACCGAAATCCGATAATACGATTTACCCGGCGCACCCGATAAGCTGTACTGGCGAATATGCGTGTACGTCTCTCCGGGGATTTGCACCTTCACGCTCACATACTGCCCCGGTTCAAAAGCAGGAAGCGCGCCTCCATCCTCCGGTTCCAGATAGAACGAGGTGATGACGTCGCTCTCTCGCACCTTTCGCTGCACGCGAAATGCCCGATAGTCCGCCCATCCGCCATTTTGCTGCTCGGCCTGTTTGTACATTTCAGCTTCCGTCTCAATAAAGACATTCGCGATGATTCCGTAGGCTTCCGCCCAGGCGTCCAAAATCTCTTCCGTTGCCGCATCGCCAAGCACATCTTTGATCGCGGTCAGCAGCATTTGTCCGACGATAGGGTAATGCTCCGCTTTCACGCCGAGGCTCCGGTGTTTATGGGCGATTTGCTTGACAACCGGCAGAATCATCTCCAGCTTATCGATATGAAGCGCTGCCGCATAGACCGCGTTGGCTAGCGCCGTCTGCTGCCTGCCTTTGGTTTGATTCGCATGATTGAATATATGAAGCAGCTCAGGATGAGCGGTAAACAACAGGTGATAGAACCGCTTCGTAATGGTCGTGCCGTGGACCTCTAATACCGGAACGGTTGATTGAATGATTTGGATCGTCTGCTTGCTAAGCATGGCGGTTTCCTCGCTTTCGTCACTTGGAATAATCCAAGTATACAAGGAGGCCTCACGCAGGCGATGTGATTGCAATCACAGGAATTCGCAACGATCTGTGAATATAAGGACAGCAAAAAAAAGCCCCATAGACGGCGGCTCTCTCTGCACTTCCTTCCCTGCTTCCCCTAAACCATAACAGATTGGTTCGCAACACGCACCGTATTACGCCCCGCATGCTTGGCCTCATATAATGCCCGGTCCGCTGCCTTCAGCAGCTGCTTCATATCGTCCCAGCCTAATGCTTCGCCGTTCACGACGGCAACGCCAAAGCTCGCCGTTACAGCTAGCAATCCATTCGGCCCTGCCGATAACGCCATCGGCTGATGAACCAGCTCATGACGGATGCGATGCGCCGCAGCTTCCGCTTCTGCAAGCGAAAGGCTTGGCATCATCACAACGAACTCCTCCCCGCCATAACGGGCGAATACATCTTCCGTTCGCAGCACGCTGCGGCATACGCTGACTACATGAAGGAGCGCGCGGTCACCGACATCATGCCCATACGTGTCATTGATCCGTTTGAAATGATCGATATCGAACAGCAGCAGCGCAAGCGGTTCCCCGCTCGACAACGAGTTTGCCAGAAGCTTCTCACTCAGCTGCAAGAAATGCGTCCGATTATAAATCCCCGTAAGGCCATCGTGAAAAGCAAGCTCATGCAGTCGCTGCTGCAGCCGAACACGCTCCGAAACATCGATGAGCACGATCAGCTTGCCCGTTTCCTGACCGCCCTTCTTCCTGACGACGGAAGCTCGAATATCGTAGTAGTAGGACTGGCCGTCCTTCTCCCACAACGTTTCTTGCGTACTCTGTGATTCCGTCTCCTCAATTAGCGTGCTGTCCGTATGCTCACGCCATAATGGCTCGATCGATCGGCCAAGTGAATACGTGGATAACTGAGGCATGACCTGCGCCGCCGCCGGATTGTAATCGACCAGCCGATTATTCATGTCCAGCACAAGTACGCCGTCACTCATGCTCTCGAACAGATTGTCCCGCGCAATCGGCGCCACGTTCATTAAGCCCCTCGAAGCCAGTGCCCACATATACAGCGCGGATGTGCCTGCCATTATGACCGGAATCGGGTCAATCCCCTGTGGCGTCAAATTGCCGAGGTACGCAAAATCACCCGCGAGCGGCAGCAGCAGTCCTATCAGCATCGTGATATGCTGCAGCCGGTAAGCCGATTTCATGCGGCTCCAATACAGCAGCAGCAGCGCAACGCCGCCGAACATACACCCAAATGTATAGGCCCCTTGGATAATGTACCAAGGCCCCGCGTTCAGATCGACTTTCAAGAACCCTAATTCCGGCCTTATCGTAATGGACCGATAGTATAGATGATGCATCTCATTCGACATGACAAGCGCGACGGTCACAAGCGGCATGACGAACAATCCCATGCGCAGAGCGGGCTTCAGATAGCGATCCATACCGAGAAAATACATGATGAGCAGCAGATTGATCGGCGGTAGGAACGGCATCCCAATGTATTCGACCTTGATCCAGAAGGTAATCTCATCCAGCGAGCCCGCGGACAGCTCCAAGGCCGAGCCGAATATATAAACCGCAGACAGCAAACAGTGCGCGACAAATGTCTTCGACATGGACTGCTTCGCACGGTTCGTTAATATATAAATCCCCATAATGACATTAATGACGCCGGCCGTAACGATTAACGTTAGAATAGCCGAATATGGCGTTCCCATTCCCCTATGCACTCCACTCGGAATCTGAGCGATTCCCTATTATCATTTTACGGCGTTGCGATTTGGAAGGTTGACACTACCGCCGCGTGATCGGACGGCCATTCATTATCCTCATGACTGCCAAACCCCTTCGGCTCGCCAACGACAAACACTTTGGAGCTTACAACCTGCACGCGGGAACCATGATAATAAATAAAATCAATGCGGTCTTGCGGCTCATGCGGATTATCACCCCATGGATGCTCCGGCGTATGGACGGTCGACCACGTAAGACCGGGCTTAGTTACCGGATCGGGATGTACTTTACGATAAGAATCCTGCAGCCCCGCCTCTTCCGCCATTGCGCTGACCGGCCATCGCACGACATAACCGCCATGCTGCGATTTGGTATCATCGCCCCAATCCAGATGGGAAGGGGCATTGAAGTCCCCCATGAGGAACAGCGGCATGTCCGATGCCAAATGAGGTGCAAGATCGCGCAGAACCAGCGCCAGCTCTCTTCCGCGGGCTTCTTGTTCCATCGCTATAATCTCGTCAACCGGCTTGCTATCGAACAAAGCCCAATACGGACCGTAAGGATCGTAATACAAATGTGCATCGGCGACAAGAATGACTTGTCCGGAAGGCAGCTTAATGTGAGTGAGAACCGCGCTCATCCCATCGACATGGATTGCTTCGATAATGGGATATTTGCTAATAATGCTGCAGTTCGCCCGGCCTTCTTGGTTCTGATAATAATGCCAGCCCAGCTTCTCCGCTACTGCTTTACCCGGGTCCGGCGTTTCCTGGAAACCTACAACATCAGCTCCGGACAGCTCTACGGCTCGGGCAATCTTGTTTACGCCGTCATGAACGGCCTCGCCGCCCAGCCAAGTGTTGAATGTCATGATTTTAATTGTATCCGTCGACTTTTGCATCATGCTTATATCTCCCCTTTTCGATTATTTTAACGAATCGCGTCGCATTTGAAAATACAGCAGAACCTCATGGCGGTTTTTCTGCTAAAATGACACTTAGTACAGCACTTGGCCTGGAGGTAACTTGAAACGATGTCCCTAATCGGCGAGGAACGCAAACAGAAAATACTCGATCTTCTCGAATTAAACGGTAAGGTGTCTTCATCGGAATTGGTGCAGCTTTTTGACGTGTCGAAGGAAACGGTGCGCAGATATCTGGATGAGCTGGAGGGGCAGGCCAAACTGAAGAAAGTATACGGCGGCGCGGTCAAACCTTCCGTAAGCTTTGAAGAACCGCCTTATTTGGAGCGAATGACGCTCAAACGCGAGGAGAAAAATCAAATAGGCCGGCAAGCGGCCGGCCTCATTCGCGATGGGGAAGTGATCTTTCTCGATGAAGGAACGACGCTGCTGACGGTCATTCCGCATTTGACCCAATCCGGTTTAACGGTGCTGACCCATTCGTTCCCCGCTGCCACCCTATTGATGGAACAGCAGAATCAAGGGCATTTCGATGGCCGAATCTTGTTTCTCGGCGGGGAAATCAGTGCTCGGCATGCCCGGTGCGCAGGCTCGATGACCGAAGCGGCTCTTGGCCATTATTATATCGATAAAGCGTTTATTTCCGTTGACGGCATCCATGCCGAAGCCGGTCTTACCAGTATGGATGACAGCAAGTCCGCCGTATCGCGCAAGGCGATTGCCCATGCAACTGAGGTCATAGTAACGGCTGATTATACGAAGCTTGGACATCGATTCCCGTATAAGCTCGGCGATCTTGAGGAAGTAACGTATATCCTGTGTAATCAAGCCCCGCCTGCAGATTGGGATGAAGCACTAGCCAAACACCCGTTACGGTGGATCACCCCTTAGCCTGCCTATCCGAATACGCTGATGACTACGATCGCGGACGCAATCGCAGCGGATGATGCGATTCGCTTCATCCCTTGCTGCTCCTTCAGCACCATGATGCCAAGCAAGGTGGCGAAGACCGTCCCGATCTCTCGAATTGGCGAGATGTGAGCCATCGGTGCCAGATTCATCGCAAATAGGAATAACAAGTAGGAGCCCGGCGAAAGGACAGCGCCCATGAGGATGACTCGCCAATTGGCCTGCAGCTCGGCCTTCCATTTTCCTGAACGCAGCACCGCGGGCGTTAATGCCAGCAAGAAGCCCAGATTGCCTAGACAGAGCAGCTCCGGCGGCGATAAATAGTCGAGCGTCACTTTATCCACGAATACATAGCAGGTTGTACATAATCCCACCCCGAACGCTACGAGGATCGGTTTAAATGACCGCTCCCTCTTGCTCCTGCGAAACGACCAATCACTGATTTTGAAGAAGCTGATGATCATACATAGGATTCCAAACCAGCCCCATACAGACAACGATTCCCCCAGAAAAGCTACGCCGATCGTTGGAACGAGCAGCGTTGCCGTTCCCCTCATGATCGGATACATTTGCGACAAATCTCCCAGATCGTACGCTTTGGTCAGCAAGAAGGCATAACAGCCTTGAATCGTCATTGTTAACAGAATAAGCGCATACGCCTGCCACGGCAGCGCCTTGCTTAGAAGCCGGCTCGCAACGAGCGGAATCAAGAAGATTGTCGATGGAAGGAGGATCATCCATAAGAAAGCCCCCTTGTTCAAGCTTCGTTTGGCAAACAGATTCCATACGGCATGCGTGAGTCCGGAGAACAGCACTAGGAAAACAGCGAATACTAACATGCTGCTACTCTACAGCTGTGCCGAATACACGTAGAGGCAGCTTCGCTTCCCATGATTCAGGTGCCGCAAGCCCCAGTGCATAGGCTACAATGGCAGCCGTGTCCGTAATGATAATCGGCTCCGTAATGGTTGTTCCAGGATCAATGCCCGGGCCGGCCGCTGCCCAGAAAATCGTTTTGTCCAGTGGATGGTCGCTGCCGTGGTCCGTGTCGACTTCTCCGCCCCCGCCATGATCGGATACGACAATGATGAGACTGTCATCAAGCGCATTCACTTGCTCCAGTGCATCCAGGATAACGCCTGTATTGGCATCCGTCTCTTCGATGTAGCGCAGCTGTTCGGGCGTATTGTAGCCATGCTTATGGCCGGCCATATCCGGTAAATCCAAATGGACATAGAGCAGCTTAAAATCGGAATGATTCCTTATATAGTCTGCCGTTGCCAGGGCAATCTCGCGATCGGGCATAGAGACTTTATGTACCCCGATATTCGGTTCAATGATGCCATAATTAATAGGCTCCCAAGCGCTGAATGAGGCGAGCTTGGCACTCGGGTCAGCTTCGCGGGCAATTCGGAAAATCGAAGGATACGGTGAATCTTCAGGGAATTGCTGCTTCTCCGCCTTCGAGTTCGTTAATCCGTGTTTATCCGGGCTTACACCATGCATTAGCGCTCCCCAGCACTCCGCGCTGATGGTCGGAGAAGCGGTTTGCGCTTCGAATGTAACAGCTCCCTTGCTAATCAAACGATCTAAATGAGGTGTTGCCGCAGCCTGCACGAAATTCCCTGCTCCATCCCAACCGATAATGACGACCCGCTTAATGGCTCCCATGGTTGATCCCCCTGTATGAATATGGAATGTAGTTCTCCTTAAGCATACTCAAACCGCCAAGTAATTTCAATATAAAACAACTAAATTCAACTAAAAGCACATTTTCAGCGCATCCTTTTTCACTTTCTCAGGCATGTTCAGGCCCATCGCTTGGTACAGAATTTCAGTACCGCGTGCCCAGTTGTTTCCGAATACATAGAAGCTCTTCGAATCCGTTTCGATGACCGATACAGTCGTTTGCTCCCCAAGCTTTGCTTTGATTTCTTGGCCGGCTGCTTCCGCGCGCCCTTTGAAATCATCGATCCAACATTGTGTTTCTTGTTCTTTATTCAACAGCTTCCCAATCTCAAGCTGCTGCGACAGATAGTCCAGCTTGCCCCATGAAGGCTACGGTTGGAGCGATTTCTTTCAGCTTATCGAGGTTTTTGATTTCCGTGCCCGCGATAATGAGGTCAGGCTTCAGCTCGAGGATTTTCTCCAAGTCATTCTCGGATACAACCTCAATGCCTGCCAGCTTATCCGTGAACAGCGGGTTCTTATTCGTCCACTCGTCTACACCGACAAGCGTCCCGCCTGCCGAAATTACATTGGGTGCATTAGACAGGGCCGCAATTCGTTGCGGATTAGAAGGGACTTCAACAGGGCCGCTCTCTGATTGGTATGTAACGGTGCCGGCTGCCTCTTCCGTTGCTGTGTTAGAGGTGTTGGCGTTCGTATTCGCCGCATCCGTATCGCTGTTGCCAGCTGCATTCTCTGTATTGTTGGCAGCATGATTTGCAGCGTTGTTGCCGCAAGCGCTGAGTACGAGCATCAGCATGAGAAGAAATGGGGTAAGCAGCTTTTTCATTCTTAATTCTCCTTAGTAAATAAAATGATAAGATCACTCTCGCCAATAATGATACTGATAATCATTATCAACATGATTCACTATAGTTTTCTATTTCTCTCCTGTCAATGCTTTTCATTTATTTTATCTGCTGCCCTATGAAACCTCTGTTGTCCTCTCCCCGTATCAGATCATTGACTATGCAAATTCATAAGGAGGCGTTGTATAACAATGTCTATGTTCAAACGCATGCTGGCCAGCGTCGGAATCGGCGCAGCTCAAGTTGATCTTATGCTCCACGAAGATGAGGTGCAGGCAGGCGATATGCTTAGCGGCGTTGTCCGCATTCAAGGCGGCCGTGTGGATCAGCAAGTCGATGATGTCTACGCCTTCGTTATGACACGATACATCAAAGAACATAATGATTCGAAGATAGAAGAAGAAGCTGCCATAGCCAAATTTCTGCTTGCCGGCAAGTTTACGATAGAAGCTGAACAAGTATATGAGTTCCCCGTATCCTTCAAATTACCGGCAAATACGCCGGTTACGATGGGTAGAACGCCGGTTTGGATCCGGACCGGACTGGAAATTAAAGAAGCCATTGACCCTAAGGATCGCGATCAGCTTCAAGTGAGGCCTCACCCATACTCCGAGGTTGTACTGGAGGCAGTCCGCCAGCTCGGCTTCCGTATTCGCGAGGTTACTTGCCAATATGCCCCGCAATACGGAAGACTATCGGGGATGGCTTTTGTACAAGAATTCGAATTCGTTCCCACCTCGGAGTTTCTAGGCCGGCTTGATGAGCTGGAAATCGTGTTTTATCCCGATGAGAACGGGGTTGAACTGCTACTGCAGATCGATCGCAAGGCGCGCGGCTTATCCGGCTTATTCTCCGAAGCCTTCGACACCGACGAGCGTTACGTCCAGCTCCGCTTCGACCGCAGCCAACTGGCTTCCGGGCCGGACTATGCTGCCGACCAGCTGGCGGAAACCATCCGTCGGTATATTCAATAGAAAAAGGCGGCAGCAAGGTCCTCCTTGTGCCGCCTTTCCTATGAGGATTTGCGAAGCCATTTGTCCAACGCCGCCAGTAATTGCGCCTTAATAAAGGGTTTCGTCGTAATATCATCGATGCCTGCCTGATAGTACAATTGGTGATTGTCCGAGAAAACATCTGCTGTTAAAGCAATAATCGGCAAATGCTGAAATCGTGTATTCGCGCGGATATGCCTGGTTGCTTCACAGCCATCCATCTCCGGCATATGAATGTCCATTAGGACGGCATCCCACTGCTCTGGCTGGGAATGCTCCAGTACCTTCAAAGCTTCGTATCCATTGCCTGCTACTTCAACAACATAATTGCTCGCTGTCAGTATTTCTCTGGCTATGATTTGATTGATTTCATTATCCTCAACGAGCAGAATACGCCCTTTTAGCTGCCTATCTCGTTGATCGCTCTGCTCCTCCAGCTGTGCAGCGGCAACACGGGATAGCGCGATAGGATCGTCTCTGTTCGGTGTAATTTCCTCCAGAGGTATCATAAACGAGAATATACTGCCCTTGCCCTGCTCACTGCTCACTTCAAGCACGCCGCCCATTGTCTCCACTAGCAGTTTGCAGATGGCAAGACCAAGTCCTGTTCCGCCGTACTTGCGACTTGTGGAGCTGTCAGCCTGCGTGAACGAACGGAATAACAACGGGAGCTGCGCTTCTGAAATACCGATTCCCGTATCCTGCACAGAGAACCGCACCATGTCCTTCGCCTTGACCCTATTTACGACATCCACCGCGACACGAATGAAGCCGCTATCTGTAAATTTGCTCGCATTGCTGCATAAATTAAGCATGACCTGCTCTAATCGAAGCGGATCTCCAATAATTCTGTCCGGACACTCTTCCGACACATCGAATATGCGCGTAATCGGGTTGCCTTCGACCATTAATGACGTCATGTGCATCAATTTATCCAAGAAGCCGTGAAGGGATATCGGGATGCGTTCCAGCTCGATTTTGCCCGCTTCGATTTTGGAAAAGTCCAATATATCGTTAATGATGACCATTAGCGCATCTGAAGCTGAGCCCATTCTGGATACATAATCTCGCTGGGTAGAGGTAAGCTCCGTCTTCATCAGTAAGCTGTTTAACCCCATAATACCGCTAAGCGGCGTCCGAATTTCATGGCTCATTGTGGCTAGAAAATGGCTCTTAGCCTGATTCGATTCATCGGCTGCTTTACGTTGATAGAGCTCCGTATTATCGTGAATCGTCACGGTAACGCCTTTAACCTCTTGCAAATAATTAAAGTACGGCGAGAGGGTAAGACTGTAGATCTTGTTCTGCTTTAGCTGCAAATGCCGAACCTCAAGCTCTTTCGTCTTCTGCTCCCGAATCGATTGTTCAAAGCTGCGCTCCCATTCTTCCAGATACCCGTCTAACAAAATATCCGTCAGTTTGTGCCCGATAATTTGATCCCGCTCCAGCTGCAGCTCCTCGCACATCTTCTGATTAACGGAAGCAATCGTACCGTCCAGATGAAAGCTAAGAATGAAATCCTGCGAGTTTTCTACAAGCGTACGATACCGCTCTTCCTTCTCCGTTACCTGCTGCTCCGCTCGTTTTCGCTCCGTGATATCCATAACCGAACCGATCCATTCTCTTACAATTCCCTCTTCCATTACGGGACGTACAGTAATTAACAGGTGGAACGCCGCTATCACGGCTTCACAGGTCACTTTCTCGGCAATCGGCACAGCCGCCAGGTTATGCTGCAAGAAAGCAAACAGAGGCACCTGGTGAATCGGTTTTCCAACAAAGTCCTCCGGCGTCATTCCCATCTCTTCGAGCAGCTGACCTTCAGCCAATGTAAACACGTGAATGCTGGATTGATTGGTGATTTTGAACGTAAATCCGGATTGCAGCCTTAGAATGCCATGCAGCTCCTGCTGCATTTCTTTAATGGTGTGGTTTAAGCTGCGATTACGCCGGAAATAGTGAAGCAGATAGGCGGCCAATATCCCGCCGAATAGGTTAATCAGCAGGTAAGGGGCTACTTTCGACATGAACGGAAGATGAAAAACGATATAGAAATCGAAGAAAAAGAAGACTTCCAAGTAGATAAGAAAACATGCCCACTTAAGCGCATACGAGCGCACCCTCGCGGCGATAATCGCGCTTCCGATGGATAGACATCCTGTCACGATGAGCAGCACCACGAACGCGGAAGGATCTTGTATCGTTCGGAAAACCACCGTAATTGTACTTGTGACAGCTATCGCCAGCGGACCGCCATATAAGGCAGACATAAATAAAGCAATATTGCGCACATCAAGCACGACATTCGATTGCACATGAATACCTGAGAAGATCAGAATAATACTAAATACACCATGCAATAAGCCAACATTCAACTGAAATCGCCAAGAGGGTTTTCGTGCTTTCCCAAACCTGGTAAACAACTGTCCCGTTAGAAAAGTAACTACAAAAAGAATCGAGGTGTTCACGATTAAATCACGAATAAACGGGGTCATTGGTTGTCACTGGCTCCTAGTTGTCCCATAATTCTATCTCCGATGTCACTATGTTCATGAATAGAATATACACATTCGACAAAAACAGACAATCCCTTTTCAAAGACATCAGGAAAGTGATTTCAACAAAAAACGGTCGCACAAGGCGACCGTCACCAGAAACATTCCATGAAATAAGCGAGTTAGGCGTGAAAATCCAGACCCGAAACCACTTCTTTTACATACTCGCTGCGAATACAGAAGTCGCCGAAATGCTCGCCTTCATTCCGCTCTTTCGCATAATGGAGCAAGATCGGTCTCAGCTCATTCAGAATTTCAGTTTCGCCGATATTCTCGCGATACAGCTTGTTGAGTCGGTTACCGGAATGCCCGCCGCCCAAGTACATGTTGTACTTGCCCGGTGCTTTACCGATGAACGAGATTTCCGCGAGCGCAGGGCGCGCGCAGCCGTTCGGACAGCCGGTCATGCGAATGACGATTTCCTCGTCGCGCAGACCTGCTTCATCCAGTATCAATTCAAGCTTATCCAGCAGGGAAGGCATATAACGCTCCGACTCCGCCATAGCCAGACCGCAAGTCGGCAACGCTACGCAAGCCATCGCGTTTCTCCGCAGGGCAGAGTACTCCGCCCCATCTGTCAGTCCGTAGGTTTCAATAAGCTGCTCTATTTTCTTCTTCTTCTGGCCCGTTATATTGCCGATAATCAAATTCTGGTTCGGCGTAAGGCGGAAATCCCCCGTATGAATCTTGGCAATCTCGCGCAGACAAGTCATGAGCTGGTAGCCGTCCTCGTCCTTCACCCGGCCGTTCTGAATGAACAGCGTATAATGCCACTTGGTATTGCTTCCCTTCACCCAGCCGTAACGATCCCCATTATGATCAAAATGATAAGGGCGTGCTTCTTCCAGCTTCCAGCCCAGTCGCAGCTGCAGCTCTTCAATAAACCACTCAATACCACGGTCGTCGATCGTGTACTTGAACCGGGCATGCTTACGCACAGCACGATCCCCATAATCCCGTTGGATCATGACCGTTTTCTCCGCCAGATCCACCGCCTGCTCCGGCGTAATGAAGCCAATTACGCGCGCCACCTGCGGGTACGTCTTCGGATCTCCGTGAGACATGCCCATGCCGCCGCCTACTGCGACGTTAAACCCTAATAAACGACCATTTTCGTGAATCGCGATGTAGCCCAGATCTTGCGAGAAAACATCGACTTCGTTAGCCGGCGGAACGGCAATACCGATCTTGAACTTCCGCGGCAAGTAAACGGGTCCGTAAATCGGCTCCTGCTCCACGCCGTCTCGGCTGTCGACCACTTTCTCCTCATTCAGCCAAAGCTCATGATAAGCGCGAGTATACGGATCCAGATGACTGCTCACCTTCTGCGCCCATTCCTGTACTTGCTCATGAACCTCGGATTGATACGGATTAGGGTTACACATTACATTGCGGTTTACATCGCCGCATGCTGCCAGCGTGCTTAGCAGCTCTTCATTGACTTCCTGAATAACGGATTTCATATTCCACTTAATAACGCCGTGCAGCTGGAATGACTGCCGCGTCGTTAAACGAATCGTGCCATTGGCATGACGCTGTGCAATTCGGTCCATCATGAGCCATTGCTCCGGTGTTACGATACCGCCTGCAGCCCGTACGCGAACCATAAACTGATAGGCGGGTTCAAGCTTCTGCTTGTTCCGCTCATTGCGCACATCGCGGTCATCCTGCATGTAGCTGCCGTGAAACTTCATTAATCGGTTATCGTCCTCGGAAATGGAGCCCGTAATCCGATCCTGCAGCGTTTCCTCTAACGTTCCCCGCAGATAATCGCTTCTGCGTTTAATATCTTCCACGTCGCTATGCGGTGCACTGTTTGCTGATAGTAGATTATTATCCGACATGTCTCTGCCTCCCTCGCTCTCTTGGATCTCCCTGATTAGTAGACGTCCCGTTGATAACGTTTATCCTGCTGCATCTTCATCAGGTACGCTTCCGCTTCTTCTTGGCTGAGGGAGCCTTCCTGCTTCAGGATGGTGATCAATGCCGCTTGCACGTCATGCGCCATCTTCTTCTCGTCTCCGCAGATGTAGACGGCAGCCCCTTCTTCCAACCACTGATACAGCTCTTTGCTTTTCTCCAGCATGCGGTGCTGCACGTAGACCTTCTCCGCTGTATCCCGTGAGAATGCAACATCCATGCGCGTTAACACGCCTTCCTTCAGCCAGCGCTGCCATTCCACTTGATAGAGGAAGTCCGATGCGAAATGCTGATCCCCATAGAACAACCACGTCTTGCCCTCTGCGCCATTCTCTTCGCGTTCGCCTAGGAATGCACGGAACGGAGCGACGCCTGTGCCCGGCCCGATCATAATAATTGGCGTTTCCGGATTGGCCGGAAGCTTGAAATTCGGATTGTCCTGCACAAATACCGATACGGATTGTCCCGGCTCAAGACGCTCTGACACATAGGTCGAGCACACGCCATACCGCACTCTTCCTGATGCAGTGTAATGTACCTTGCGGATGGTCAAATGCACTTCACCCGGAAAGGCCTTTGCGCTGCTGGCGATGGAATACAGTCTAGGCGGGATACGTCTTAGCAGCGATACGAAGGTATCCGCTGGCACGCCTTCCAGATCGTAATCCTGTACGAGGTCTAACAGATCTCGCCCCTTAATGTACGCTTTCAGCTCTTGCTCTTGACCGGCGGCCAGAAGCTCTTCCAGTCCGGTTCCGGGCGTTAGCGCAACGATTTGTTCAAGGAGCGGCTTAGTCAGCACTGTAATTTCATAGTAACTTGTCAGAGCCTCTCTTAGTGAGCGCTCCTCATTAAGCTTAGGAAGCGTAATAAGTTCATCCGGCGACCATCCCATTGCCGCAATCAGTTCATCCACAAGTCTGGGATGATTGTGAGGATAGACGCCCAAGCTGTCACCCGGTTCGTAGTGGATGCCGGAATCTTCAAGAGAGATCTCCAGATGGCGTGTCTCCCGGTCCGATCCGCGTCCGTTTAAGTTTAAATTCTCAAGCACGGCAGCTTGAAAAGGGTTCGATCTTGAATATTCCGAAACCGTTCCTTCCACGGAAGCGGAAGCGGCCGTCGGTGCTTGAACGGCAGCCGAAGCCTGCCCCAGCGAAGCGAGAACGCTCTCAATCCATTGGTTCGCCGCTTCGTCGAAATCAACGTCGCAGTCAACGCGCGGAGCAATGCGTTTACCGCCAAGCTCCTCCAGCCGTTGATCGAAGTCTCTGCCTGTTTTGCAGAAGAATTCATATGACGTGTCGCCTAGGGCCAGCACCGAGAATGGCAATCCTTCCAATTGAGGCGCTCGCTTGCTGTGCAGAAATTCATAGAATGAAATCGCATTATCCGGTGGATCTCCTTCTCCGTGTGTACTCACTAGGATGAAGAGATTTTGAACCTTCTTTAGTGCATTCGGCTTAAAATCAATCATGGAGGATTGGGTCACTTGGAAGCCCTGATCCTGCAGTTTACCGGACAATTTCTTGGCCAGCTTGTGACTGTTCCCTGTCTGCGATCCGAAAAGCACCGTTACTTCTTTGGAAATAGCCGGCGTACTTGTCGACTGGGCCGGTGCTTGCACCGTCGTCGTTGCCCCTTGTACCGAAGCGACCGATATCGCCGATAGATAACCGCTCAACCAAATTTTCTGCCCTTCTGTCAGTGTAGGCATTAATCGATTTAGCAAATCCACCTGATCTTGTTGAAATGGACTGTTTGTTACTTGAAACATGTTTCCTACACACCTCGCTCTCCCATGGGATATTCCGTTCACTCTGGTACGATTACTTACCTTTATTCCTTTAACGTATCATGTGCGGCCAATAGTAACAAGACAGATGATTTTATAGCATTCATAAGCTTTTGCAATAAACCGCATTCGAGGGCTTGTGAGAGTCCCGGAATTGAATAGAGCAGGCCATCCTCATGAAGGATGGCCTGCTCTATTCTGCTTATTTGGTTCTTCCATACTTCCTGCCATAACGGACAGCCGTGCGATAAAAGCGCTTATCCGCGAACGACTTTAATGCACTGAAACCCGGTCTGGTGTTTACTTCCAGAATCCATAGCCGCCCTTTGCGATCAAGCGCCACGTCAAGACCGAGCTCCTTGAACTTGGCACTATGGCGGTCGAAGCAGCGTGCCGTTTGCATGCCTAACGTCTTCAACTTCTGCTTATACCTAGCAACTTGCGCTTTGCTGTACCCCGAACGGCGCAGTGTCGGCTCAACCCGTGCGAGCTTGCCGCCTTGATGATAGTTCGTAACCACTTTGTTCTTCATGCCAAGCTTGACGAACATGACGGTTGGCACCCATTTGCTGCCGTCCTTCTGCACCATCATCCGCAGGTCAAACGGTCTGCCGCGAGCGCTTTTTAAGTAAATGCCCTTCTGGAGCAAGTAGCTCCTGCCCCGAGCTATTCTATTTAATTGGCGATAGAGCGAGCTTGTGGACGAGACTTGGGTAGTTCGCGTATCTTTCTTCATGCGGTACTTCCGAGAAGATAGCCGCACAATACGCGCAATACCGCTGCCCCCCGTTCCGGTTGTCGGTTTAAAGTACACCGTCTTATAGCGCCCGGTCATCGCAGTCAGTGATGCGCGGGTAAAGCGTTTCGTTTCCGGAACGAAGCGTCTTAATGTACGGTCTGCCAGCAACCACTTCGTCTTCGTCCATTTGCTCTTAATTGAAATGCTGCTTCCGCCTTTTCTAGGCACACCATCATCTCCTTAACATCACTCGGGATAGATTACTACCTATCCTCAAGAAACGTCACGGCGGATACCCTAGTATTGCAATAATGGTACATGATTCCGCTTAGCAATTCCCCACAGCCTTATCTATCCTAAACCTCTACAGATATGGTAAATTTATAAATACACATAAAGCTCATTACTCGCCATCGTTTCCTGACCGTATTCGAACTAATACGACGGAAAGGTATGACCGCCATGCGGCTTTTGAAAATCTATCAATCGAAGAAGTATTTGCTCCGCATTCTACTATCCATATCTGTTTTAACGGTTATTTTCCTTATTGGCTCCTCTGCCACTCTGTTTTATACCTCCAGAAATTCCGTTGTCGAGATGCAAAAAGAGTATAACGAAGCAACATTGGCTCAAATCAACTACAATATTAACTCCATGGAAGAAATCGCTAAAAACATGGTGTCCGCCCTGTTTTGGGACGTACAGCTCAAGCCCCTGATGTCCAACCAAGAAGTTTTTATTTTAGATTTGACCCATAAACTCCGAAGAATGGAAACAATCGTTAACTCTACTTCTTTCCTGGATTCCATAATCATTTATAACGGCTATAGCGACCAAATCTTCGCAGGAGGGAATTCGGCGCTTAAAAGTCAAAGCAGCGAATCGACGCGGCATATGCTCGATTTCCTCCATAACAGCGATGCTGTACAGAAGATGAAGTTCATTCCAATGAAGCTGAAGGAGAAGAGCTCGGGAATCGATGTATTCTCTTATGTGATGTACGACTCGCTCGGTAAGTATAATCCGGTTGAAGGCGCATTAGTGTTGAATATTAAGCCGGAATGGCTATTTAACAATATCAAGCTGATCAATGGACTGGGGCTGAAGAAAGAAGGCTCCATCATGCTGGTGAATAGCAAAGGTCAAATATTATATACCAATAAGAGCTCCGATCTCAACTCGACCGGATTCCAAGATTTGTTCTCCGGTTCCGTCCGCGAAAACAAATCAAACGGGTACATGATCCAGCAAGTTGGGGACCAAAAACAAATTATCTCCTACTCCAAGCTGGTCATACCCAATTGGTATATCGTAAGCGCGCAGCCTTACGACGCCGTCATTCATAACATCGATCGAATCCGCAAAACAACCATTGGCTTGACGGTCGTATTCTTAATACTGTCGATTATTGCCGCTATCTTCGTATCTCGAAGGCTCTACAAGCCAATTGACAGGCTCATGAACCAAATCCAAAACAATCAGTTTGGCATCGGAGATCAAGCGGCCAAAGATGAACTCGCTTACTTGTCCGAAGTATATTCCACCGTCGTAGATAATCTTCATGATATGAGGAAGATGCAGAGGGATAACCGGGATATTATCGATTCTTATCATATCCGCCAATTGCTTACGAGCAGCATGGCACTCAGTGAAGAACAATTCATTGGCATTATCCGATCGAACCAAATGAACATTCAAGAGAACGGTTCGTATATCGTGATTGTCATCACGGTTGATAATCTCCGGAAAATTAATCAACTGCTGCAGCCCGGCCAAATGAAGCTGTTTCATTTTGCAATCTTAAACATTGCAGAGGAACTTATCGGAAGTCGCTATTGCTGCGTCGGAGCCGAATTAAGATCCGATCATCTGGCGTTCTTGGTCAGTGCGGAGCATGATCTCGGAGATACAATCGAGCTGTTGAAGGATAAAATGGTGCAGGTTCAAGAAACCGTGCAGCGCTACTACAAAATAACGATCAGCGCCGCCATAAGCGAAAGCATCTTTCATTTCTCGGATATCTCCAAGCAGTACCATCAAGCCCAACAGATTATTATGTACAAGCTCATTTATGGGAGAAACGTACTGCTTACCCTCGATACCGTTGAGGAAAACATGCGCAATATAAGCGAACCTCTGCCTCCGGAACTGGAAAAAAGACTCGTCGAGGGAATCAAATCCGACGATGCCGCGCTTCTTGAAGACACGCTGGACAAGCTGATACGTCATATTGCCGCATGCAACTATGATCAGATTATGACGGGTATTACCCAGATACCGGTGATTATCAGACAAACACTGAAGGAAATCAATCAAAACCGCGTACAGCCCATTGACATCGATATCAATAAAGTTAGCTTGAGCATGCTGGAGATGGATATGCTTGAAGATATTCATCGGCAGCTATGGCAGACGCTGCATGACATTACACAGCAGAAACGCAGCGGACTGGTGGATCGCAACGACATCCTAGTTGAGACGATCAAGGAAATTGTCAAACAAAACTACGGCGACATTAACCTCAGCCTCCAATCGATTGCCGGTATGATGAAATTGTCCTCGGACTACGTAGGCCGATTATTCCGAAAGAATGAGCTCATTTCCGTTGCCGACTATATTAGCGAGGTTCGGCTGGGTGTCGCCAGAGAACTGCTGGAACACAAGAATCAAAGTGTATACGAGATTATGGATCAAGCCGGATTCGCAAATCAAAGCTACTTCTTTAAGCTGTTTAAGAAAAAGATCGGTTGTACACCCGGCGAGTATCGGTTGAAAAAATCGATTGGGCGATAGCTTTATGTTTAAAGGCCAACCGCTTTGGTTGGCCTTTTATCGTGTCATTCACGAATTGTAGGAGTAAAACACAAAAAATACAGTTCAAAACGCCACTAATACCCTGATTGTGCACTAGATACGATAGGGTCAAAACAGCAATAATGAGGGCAACAACCAAGAACCAATTACGCAGGAAAGGGGTTAAGCAATTTGGATAACGGATTGGGGAAACGGATCGCGAACGAATGGCGCCACTTCAAAAAAAATCACGAATTGTTTACGCTTGGCATCCCAGGAGTCATCTATATTCTCATTTTTGCTTATCTACCGATGATCGGCATTATTATGGCATTTAAAAATTTCCACTACGACAAAGGGATGTTCGGCAGCGAATGGATCGGCTTTAAGAACTTCGAGTTTTTTTTCGTATCTGAATATGCCATTCGCATTACGCGCAATACGGTGCTGTATGAGATCGGCTACATCTTCTTTACAACCGTGTTCGCGCTTCTCTTCGCGGTATTATTGAACGAAATCTCTCGTAAAGCGGTGAAGGTGTATCAGACTGCTTTGTTCCTCCCCCACTTCTTATCTTGGGTCGTCGTGTACTATATTGTGTTCACCTTGCTCGATATTAACAACGGCATACTAAACAAGCTGCTCGAAATGGTGGGCTTGCAGACGCATGATTGGTATATGGAAGCCGGCCCTTGGCCGTACATATTGAACATCGTCGCGCTTTGGAAACGTATCGGCTTCAGTGCGCTGGTCTATTACGCCGGTATTATTGCCATCAATCCCGAATATTACGAAGCTGCCAGAATCGATGGGGCCACACGCTTTCAAATCGCCCGTAAAGTCACCATCCCGATGATCATGCCATTAATTATGATCTTGCTCATCTTGGCGATCGGCGGGCTTATCTCCGGAGACTTCGGCTTGCATTACTTTGTGCCAAATGGCGGCTTGGCCGGCATGACCTACCCGACAACCGACATTATCGATACTTACGTTTACCGGGCGCTGACCAAAATCGGAGATGTCGGCATGGCTACAGCAGTCGGCTTGTTCCAATCCGTAGTTGGACTGATCCTCGTTCTAAGCGCTAACCTATGGGTCAAAAAAATAAATCCGGAAAATTCATTGTGGTAGGTGGATCATGATCAGGACAGGGCCTAAAGTATCCTACGTCGAAATTGGGATCAATATCTTGTTTGTTCTCGTCACACTGTCGATGGTTGTACCGTTTCTGCTCGTAATCGCAATCTCGTTAACGAGTGAAGAGTCGATTATTACCCAGGGCTATCATTTGATTCCTCACCAATTCAGCACGGACGCCTACCATTATATTTTCAGATCACCCATGATCTTGATCCAAGCTTACTGGGTCACCATTATGACGACGGTTATCGGTACGTTGGCTAGTTTAGCTCTCACATCCATGACGGCTTACGTCGTGTCCCGTAAAGACTACCGTTACGTGAAGCCGATGACGTTCTATATCTTCTTTACCATGCTGTTCAGCGGCGGGCTGGTTCCTTCCTATATCTTAATGACGCAGTACCTCCACCTGAAGGATACGATGTGGGCGCTTATTCTTCCAGGGATGCTGTCTCCCTTCTACATCCTAATTATGAAAGGCTTCATCGGCGAGATCCCGAAGGAGCTCATTGAGTCCTCGAAGGTGGATGGAGCCAGCGAATGGCGGATTTACTTCCAGATGATCTTACCGCTATCTAAGCCAGCGCTCGCTACACTAGGCCTGTTTATCTCGTTTAACTACTGGAATTCATGGTTTCCGGCGATGCTCTACATTAACAGCGAGAAGCTCGTTCCGATTCAGCTGCTGCTTACGCGAATGATGAGTACCATCAATTTCTTAACCACTAGCTCGCAGTTTATGAGTGGTCTGCATATCGATACCAGCAAATTTCCCAACTTATCCGCGAGGATGGCAATGACGGTGCTGGCAGCGGGTCCGATGATGTTTATCTTCCCGTTTTTTCAGAAATATTTTGTCAAAGGCTTAACTGTGGGTTCCTTGAAAGGTTGACGTCCGTAATCAAGTCTTCGTCGGTTGACTCCACGAGAGGGGGTACAAGAATCACAGTTAGATAGTAAGATGCTGGGGCAGGGTTGATTCAATGTGCGAAACAATCACTTGGGAGGGTACGCTAAACATGAAAAAGAAAGCCTTTCTTAAATTAGTATTGGCCAGTATGCTAATCTTATTGCTTGCAAGCGCTTGCAGCGGCAATAAGAACAATGAATCTAACACGTCAACGAATGAGCCGGCAACGACAACGAACACGGAATCCACTACTTCAGAGACAACTACCAATGAGCCGGCAGAGCCTGAGAAAGAAGAACTGCCGCCCGTAGAATTGACCTATTATATTCCCCAACCTGAATTGCAGCCGGATCTTGCTTCGGTCGAAGCAGCCGTAAACGAGTATATCAAGCCGAAAATCAATGCGACCGTTAAACTGCTGCCGATTACGTTCGGTGATTATGATCAGAAGATGAATACAATCGTCTCCGCCGGTGAAACGTTCGATATGATGTGGACGTCGAACTGGTCCTTCAACTACGAGAACAATTCACTTAAAGGCGCATTCAAAGACCTAGAATCGCTTGTCACCGCGTATGCACCTGATTTCGTCAACAGCCTGCCGAAAGCGGCGATTGAAGGAGCACGAAACTCGCAAGGTAAATTGTACGCCATTCCTAACTATCAAATTATTGCGCAAGGCGGCGGCTTCGTCGTTCAGAAGGAAATGGCCGACAAGTACGGCCTAGATATTAGCACAATCAAAACGTATAAGGACTTGGAGCCGTTCCTGGAGAAAGTCAAAGCCGGTGAACCGGATAAAATTGCATTTGGTTCCAGATCGAACACCTTCGTTCCTTATATGTATGGCTTTGACGGACTTGCCGGCGTTGAATACAGAACCGGCGATCCAAACTATAAGCTTGAATATGTGCTGGAAGCACCGGAATATTTGGCTCATCATCAATTGCTGCATGATTGGTTCAAGAAAGGTTATGTCAATAAAGACGTAGCCACGGCTACTTTCGCTGACTATCAGAAAGCAGGCAAAATCGTTGCTTTCTACGAGTGGACGCTCAAGCCGGGCGGCGAAATCGAGATGAAACAAAACATGGGCGGCAAAGATGTCGTCTTCATCCCCATGTATGAACCTAGGTTTAGCGGTGTTCAGCCGACAATGACAGCGATCAGCAACACCTCCAAAAACCCGGAGAGAGCGATGATGTTCCTCAATCTGGCGAATACGGATCCGGTATTGTTCAATCTCCTCGCCTTCGGTGTTGAAGGCAAGCATTATGATAAACTCGATGCCACTCATATCAAGGTCAAGACAGACGGCGGCTATGCTCCGAACGTAGCATGGGCAATGGGTAACGTTACAATCGGTTACTTGCTGGAAGGCCAATCGGACGATACTTGGCCGAAAACAATCGAGCTTAATAACTCGGCTATGGTACCGGAAATTTGGGGCTTCCAATTCAACCAAGAGCCGGTTAAGACGGAATTGGCCAACATGGACGCCGTTTACAAAGAGTACGAAGCCGCGGTCACGACAGGCGCAGTTGATCCAAACGAATACATTCCTAAGCTGGTTGACGCCATGAAGAAAGCCGGCTCCGCGAAAGTAATCGAAGAGAAGCAGAAACAGCTGGACGAATGGTTGAAAGCCAAAGGCAAGAAGTAAGCATTTAGCGTGATCGTCGTGAATAAGAAGCCTGGGATCTTTGTATCCCGGGCTTCTTTATTGCGCATTTTCTATTGTGTCGCGGTCGGATACGGCCGACACCATCCCGTGATCCTCGTAGCTGGCACAGAACTCAATATCATGGCTGACCATCACAATAGCCGTTCCCTGCCGCGTCAGATTGAGCAAGATTTCCGCTAGTTCCAGCTTAAAATGTGCATCTAATCCCTTGGTCGGTTCATCTAACAGTAGGATGGCCGGCTTCAGAAGCAGCACTTTAGCAAGAGCTGCCTTCTGTTGTTCGCCTCCGGACAGATCATAAGGGTGCCGCTGCAGCAAATCCTGCAAACCGCATAAATCCGTCACGTAACGGACGCTCTCTTGGATCCCTTCCGGCTTTCCTTGGAGCAGCACTCGTCCGCGATAGGGCTTGCGCAGCCCCGCCATTAGCGATAGCGTGGTCGTCTTCCCTGTACCGTTACCGCCAACAATCGCATAGATTTCTCCCGGGTATACTTTTACGTGCAAACCCTTTATGATGTCGGAAGCATTTTTGTCGTATTTAAACCAAAAGCCATCTACTTCTATAACTGACTTTTGTCTGGTAGGTACCACGGCTTTCTCTGCGATATGCCTCTTGTAACTCCTTGTCTCAGCGAGTGTATGCAGAAATTCTCGCCCTTCCCGAACGGTCATCGGACAAGGTAGAATATTGTCGATTTTTGCATATATTCGCACAAAGGAAGGCATGGCATTGAACATAGAATGGTCCAATGCAAGAAGCCTTAAGCCCACCTCTGTTGGTGCGCCAACAGTGAGGATAGAGCCATGGTCCATAACGACGTCCGTATCTGATAGAGGAAATACGTCTTCAAGCCGGTGCTCCGAGAGGATGATGGTGACGCCAAGTTCGCGGTTGATCTTGGCGAGGGTGGCCAGAAATTCCGCGGCAGCAATGGGATCCAGCTGACTTGTAGGCCCGTCCAAAATGAGGGCCTTAGGCTGCATGGCCATGATGGAAGCCAGGTTGAGCAGCTGTTTCTGCCCGCCGGAGAGTTCGGTTACCGGTTTATGAAACCAGTCCTGAATGCCGAAGAAGCTGGCCATTTCCGCGACACGACGCCGGATCTCCGAGGTGCTGCAGCCCAGGCTTTCGAGTCCAAAAGCCAGCTCATGCCATACCTTGTCCGTTACGATCTGATTGTCAGGCGACTGCAGGACATAGCCGATTTGAGCGACTTGCTCGCGCCTGTCTAAAAGAGGGAGAGGCGTCCCTTGAAATCGAATTTCCCCGCTTCGGCTGCCGTGAGGGGTAAGGTCGGTTTTCAAGTGACGGAGCAGCGTGGATTTGCCGCAGCCGGATTGTCCGTAAATCAGCACAAACTCACCTTGCCGGATCGTTAACGATAAATCGTCTAAGGCTTTCTTCTCCGAGCCGGGGTAAGCGAACGTTAAATGTCGGATTGCGAAAGCTTCCATTTCCTGTCCTCCCAACTATTAATCATCAGCGGTACTGCGCATAATACGGCGTAGGCCAGAAATAAACTTAAGCTGAACGCCGACACATCGACGCCTCGCATAGAAGGAAAGTACCTAAAATACAGTCCTTTTGCCATTCCACCGGCGATCAAATATACACCTAGCGCTGCGATGCCGCTCACCGCGATTCGGTCGCGGCGGTCAAACAAAAAGAGGGAGAAGGCGGTTCTTCCCTTTAAGCCATAGCCTCTGCTCTTCATGGAGTCTGCCGATTCGATGGCGTTCTCCAGCATCCAGGTCACCATGATCGACAGAATTCGAATGCCGTGCCTGACTCTAATGAAGAGGCTGCCGTTAGTCACATCTCTGCCGATACATTTCTGGGCATGAGACACCACGGCAAGCTGCGCCTTAAACTTTGGAACAAAACGCAGCACCATCGAGAAAATGAGCGACAGGACCGGAATGACAGTGCCGAAGAGGTAGATAAACTTATCCGAGGTCATGACCGCGTTATAACACGAGAACCAGCTAATGACCGTTACAAACATCGCGGCTGCCGCAATGCCGTAAGTGATCGATTCCAGCGTCAAAGGATTGCCGCTATGCAAATACGTTAAGATCGTGACTCCCTCGTGATTGAACGCGGGATTGATGAAGGCTGTAACCAGCAGCAAGGGCAGCTAAGCAGGCCGGATGCATGAACACCATAGCAAACAGGATGACTAGTGCAAAGTACAGAAAATTGACGATCGGATGATAGCTGGAGAAGGCGTCCTTCATGGCTTTCCACCGCCGGTTGTATCATAGGTGTCGCCTACATCGCGACCCAAATCGCATGTATACACCCACTCGGTTTCTCTGTTCGGAACAACAAAAAGCCCCTGATTCATAAGAATCAAGGGGCAGCCGGCGTCGGCAACTATAATAAAGACAACAAAAAAGCACCGCCTCCATCATCCGTAGAGTCTGTGAAATCCAATCAAGGCAGGTCTCCTGGCTATGCGTCAACGCTTCTCTATGCCTTCCCGGCTCATATAGGCCAGTGGCAAATCCTAGATCAGCTCTTCATTTACAGTGGCGGGACCGCGCCGGATTCTCACCGGACTTCCCTATTAAGCAGCGCCTATCTACTAAGCGTGCACCTTGATTGTTCTATTCAATTGCTATTCATACTATAGAAGATCCATGCTTTTGTCCATCAGGCCAAACAAAAGGGCAACCGCGAGGGCTACCCTTCTTTATTCAACCTACTCTTCTGCTGTCAGAGCTTGCAACAACGCCAAGGCATCCTCATGCTCAGGCTCCAGAACGAGCGCCTCGCGCAAGTAGGCCATCGCCGCTTCCTTATCTCCCAGTTCATAGCTGCATATGGCCAGACAGAATAAGACAGTCGGGACAGACTCCTCTTCATCGGTTTCAATCGATAAGCTCAGGAACTCCTTCGCGTCATCGTAGAACTCCATCTCGAACAGCAACAGCCCGGCATCAAGCGCCAAATCATAACGCTGCTCCATCACATAGAATGACGACCACATGATGTGTATGCCATTTTGAATATCCATCAGTTCTTCTTCGCCTGCCTCAGGCAGCAGAGCCGAAATCCGTTTCGTGCTCTGGATAAAGAACTCCGCGTCGTATCCGCCGAGCCGCCAGAAGGCCAAAATTTGCTGCAGCCCCATCGTGCCCAAATGCGGATCGACCCACTCCTTCAAACTGAAGAACTCATCAGGTCCGAATCGATCAACAAACCGCCGAAAAGCCAATCTGGTGTTGGCATACCGCATTGGCGATTCCAACATAAGAATGCAGCCGACATTAATCGCGTTGTAATGATGCTCTTTCGTAAAGAGCGACAATGCGCCCCGCTGCTCCAGCACATGTTGAATCGCATGATAGTTTGCCGTTAACGAGAAGCTGCCGTGATGAAAGAATTCCGGCGGCTCCGCAAGATCCCAGTGCTCCAGCCGGTGATCGCCTTTATCCGCCGTGATCAGCAGAAACCCTGCCTGTGACAGCCGTTGGAGCCGATCCAAGCAGGTCAACCCGGCTACCGGGAACAGGATATAAGAATCATCAAGCTCCTTCACATACATCTGGATGAGATCGTGATACGGGTACGTTGCTGCTTGGTACTCCGGAGCCGGGCGATTCACGTAATTCAGCTTCATATGTTTGATGGTTTCTGACGTTGTAAGCTCTTTGAGATTATCCGGAAACTCGACGCTGATATCGCACTCATAGACCTCGCCATCACTGACATAAATCAACTCTTGCGGGATGACATCGAAGAAATAATTCGCGACGATCAGCAGCGGCTGCTTCAGGTCACCCGGACGTACCGTAGTTTGCGCTACAGCCAGATGCACCTCTGTATCCTGTACCGCGTCAAACCTTGCGAAGTCCAGCACGCCCTCTTGAATGAACGGCTGCATAGCGGGATGATTCTGCCAAGCCAATACGTTCTTCGCTGCCAAGTCGGTCATTACGTACCGGAAAGGCGGCAGCTCAATACCGGCGTAATCGCGCAGCTCGCACAGTTTATGCAAGGTGTGAAAGGCGAGGCGTCCCGCACCCGCACCTAGTTCAATGATCGTTACCGGTTCAGTAAGATCCCCTGTGCCGGCGCGGTCTTGAAGAAATCCGAAAATCATCTCCGCGTAAGAAGTAGCCATCATCGGATTACTCGATATATATTGCGGGACTTGGTCATTGTTCCAAGCCTTCATGCCTTCTTCTTCATAATAGTTGCGCTGCAGCTCCCATATCGGTGCTTCGCTGAAACGAAACTGTTGTCGTTTATTGTCTGCCATTGCTTGTAAACCTGCTTTCTGTGTCACTACTCAAAAATGATTATGGACGAAAGTATAGTCTCATTCACCTTGTCTCATCATAAGGCTTCCGAGGGAGGAGTACCAACAAATGTCGGATTTTAACCGGATACTAAGAAATTTGCTCCCATTACAATGCCCATACGCATGCGGAATATGTAGCTGCCCCTTACGAAAATGGCGAAAAGGACGCCGCAATAGGCGCCCTCCTCCCTGTAATCGGTATGTCGACGTAATGCCATTAGGCATGCAGCTTCTCGTCCTTCGGCAGGAAAATCGCGAGAATGCCGAGCAGCGGCAAGTATGCGCATAGCTTCATCATATATTCGATGCTCGTAGCATCGGCAATCCAGCCAAGAACGGCCGACCCCAAGCCACCGATACCAAACGCCAGCCCGAAGAATAATCCGGATACGAGACCCACTTTGCCGGGCAGCAGCTCCTGCGCGAACACGACAATGATGGAGAACGCCGATGACAGCACGAACCCCGCACAGATACACATCACGCAGGTCCAAAATAAGTCGCAATACGGCAGCAGGAGCGAGAAAGGCGCCGTACCCAGAATCGAGAACCAAATGATATTTTTCCGGCCGTAGCGGTCGGCAAGCGGTCCGCCAAAGAATGTCCCCGCCGCGGCTGCTGCCAGAAACGCAAACAGAAATAACTGCGCATGCTGCACGGAAACCCCGAACGTATCCATGAGATAAAAGCTATAATAGCTGCTCAAGCTGGACATATAAATATGCTTCGATACCACCAGAAAAACAAGGATAACGATGGCCCACGTAATTTGTTTTTGCGATAATCCAATTCTCGAGGCAGCAGCTTTCTTCGCGCTCGATGCCGCTTTCGCCTTGGCCCCCGCAGGACGTAATTGCGGTGCATTATCCCTGTACCAACGCGCGACATAGCTCTGAATCAGAATGGCTGCGATTGCCGCGATGGAGAACCACAAGACGCTGATTTGTCCGAGCGGCACGAAGATCGCCGCACTCATAATGGGTCCAAGCGCACCGCCAATATTGCCGCCAACCTGGAATATCGATTGTGCCAGCCCTCTTTGACCGCCTGCAGCCATATAGGCTACGCGCGAAGATTCGGGATGAAAGATAGCCGACCCGATACCAATCATCATAACCGCAAGCACAATATACGCATACTCAGGAGCTAATGCGAGCGCAACAACGCCCACCAGCGTAAAGCACACTCCGATCGGCAATATATAAGGCCGCGGGCGCTTATCCGCGTACATGCCGACCATTGGCTGGATGACCGCGGCCGTAATGTTCATCGCAAAGGCGATAAACCCGATCTGTTTATAGCTTAAATGCAGCGAGTCGCGCAAGATCGGAAACAGCGCCGTTACGGTGGATTGCATCGTATCGTTCAATAAGTGAACGATGCTGATCGCAAATATAATCGGAAAAACGGTAGCGCCCACCGGAATCGCTTTGGTTAATGCTTTTGCCACGTTGAAGTCCCTCCCCTAATCAAGTTGAAGCCAGCTTGCCGCTTATAATAAATGCATCTTCGCTTCCGCTTCATCCCAAGCGACCGTATACCCATGCCCCTTCGCGCAAAATATCGACGACGAGCTGTACAACGGGTCCGCATCCTTCCGGTAATTCTTCCGCTCGATCACCGCTTGTTCGTTATGACAGCGATCATAACCGCCGAAGACGAAGTGCGCAATCCCTCTGCCATGCGTAAAAGAAGCCAGCTCCGTGCTGTAATCCATGAAAGTAGCGACAGGCACTCTGCCCGTTATGACCGCATGCGCAGCTGTTGTCACAGGCGGCTCGAACACGCCCGAAGCCCGCTGAATATCGGATAACACGCGGCCCATGTAGTCGATTTCCACTTTGATTTTATACTCGTAATAAGGCTCAAGCAGGATGTTCTCCGCCTTCTCCAAACCTTGCCTAAGGGCACGGAAGGTGGCCTCGCGAAAATCCCCGCCGTGTGTATGCTCATTATGGCCGGCGCCCGTCAGCAGCGTCACCCGAATATCGGTGAGCGGCATGCCTGTTAACAGCCCATGATGGTCGCGCTCATAGAGATGGGTTTTCACGAGATTTTGATTGCCGATGCTTAGAGCGTTCGCATGGCATTCGTTCATGAACGTCAAGCCGCTGCCCCGCTCCCCCGGCTCCAGGCGCAAATGCACTTCGGCGTAATGCTTGAGCGGCTCGAAATGGCCATATCCGTTCACGGTCGATGTGATCGTTTCTTTATACAGAATCTCGGGGCTGCCGAAGGAGACGGCGAATTGGAATCGTTCCTTAACGAGCTGCTCCAGCACTTCGAGCTGGATGAGCCCCATCACATGAATGTGGATCTCCTGCAGGCTTTCCTCCCAGATGACATTCAAGGACGGATCCTCGGCATTCAGCACCTGGAAGGCTTTGAGCACATCCTTCACATTCAACGACTCTGCCGCGAAAATCACCTTTGCCGTAAGCGTAGGGACCATGTAGTAGAGCAGCTTATCCGAATAAATGCCCAAGCCTTGCCCCGCCTCGGCGCCTGAAAGTCCGGTCACCGCAAACAAATCACCTGCCGAAACCTGGTCGACCGCTTGCGACTTGCTCCCGTTAATAAGGAGGAGCCGCGTCACTTTCTCGCAAACCTGATCTTCGCCGCTCCCATAACAGAGCTCATCGCGCACCTTCAGCGTACCGCTCAAGGCTTTGATGTAAGTTAAACGTACGCCGTTAGGGTCATGCCGGATTTTATAGACACGTCCCCCGAAAGGCGCTTGCTCGTCATAATTCACTGTAGTCAGCTGATGCAGTTGATCCAGAAATTCGATAACGCCTGTGTCCTGCAAGGCCGATCCGCTTGCACATGGGAAAAGGCGGTGGCCGCGTATTTGATCCTGCAGCGTTCGCAGCCAGAATCCATTGTCCTCCGAACCGGCCAGGAACGTGTCCAATAACGTTTCATCCCGCTCCGCCATCCACTCCAGCAGGGATTCTCCGACTTGGCCGTCTTCTGCGAAATGCCCCGTGATCCTGCACGCATCCGGCGTCAAATGCATGCGAATCTCCTCGAAGATGCGATCTACACCTGCGCCAACCCGATCGATTTTGTTAATAAACAAGAACGTCGGAATGCGATGCTTATGAAGCAGCTGCCACACCGTTTCCGTATGGCCCTGAATGCCTTCAACCGCGCTGATGACGAGGATCGCAGCATCCATCACCTGAACCGCCCGCTCCATCTCCGGCGAGAAATCGACATGCCCCGGCGTATCGATTAGGTAATAGGTAGCGCCTTTGTAGGTCATGACCGCTTGGTCTGCGAACACTGTGATCCCTCTTGCCCGTTCGATGTCGTGGCTGTCGAGATAGGCATCCTTATGATCGACTCTGCCGCGCTCCCGAATGCTATGCGTATGGTACAGCAGCTGCTCAGCTAATGTGGTTTTGCCTGCATCCACGTGAGCGAACATGCCGATTGTTTTACGATTCATCGTATCTATCACCTTGGTTTCACTGTGGGTTTCTTCTTCCGGCCGGTCATACCTGCCCATTATCATATCACACCACGCAAGGCGGCGAGCCGAATTTTGGTTGCTTTTGCAAAAGAAAAACCTCCAAGACCATTGGTCCTAGAGGTACTTTGCACGCCCATCACGATCGTATCGTTACGCTTATCGCGCTCCCGCCTGCAGCAGCATCTGTTCAATTTCCTTAAAACGATGATTATTTCTAGCGTGCTGCAGCGGCGTAATCCCGTCACGATCGGCGATATTTACGTCAGCCCCGTGATCGAGTAGCAGTCTCGCGATCTGCTGGTACTTCGGCCCGCCGTTTGTCAGAATGACCACTTCCAGCAGCGCAGTCCAGCCGAGATTGTTGATGTGGTTGACGTTCGAATCCGTCGCCGTAAGCAGTACTCTTACATTCTCCACATGGCCTTTCTCTGAAGCAGGAATGAGTGCAATTCCGCCATATCGATTGGTCAGCTTGGTATCGGCACCGGCTGCAATCAGGAGCTTAAGAATCTCGAGCAGCCCTTCGGCGCCCGCATAGAGGAAGGGATTATCGCGCATATTGTCTTGCAGGTTAATATCCGCCCCGGCTTCAATCAATAATCGGACCACATCCGGCTTGTTCGCATGCGTCGCGGCCATTACCGCCGTTCTTCCTCTGCCATCCTGCTCATTGAGGTTCGCTCCTTCGCTTAGCAGCCGAGCTACCTTCGACGTATCGCCTCGTTCAGCAGCAACAATCAGCTCTTTGCTCATATGCCGTCTCCTCCTCTCTTCCCTTTGGTATATTTCTTGCCCCACTCGCCCATGCTCTCCAGAATCGGAATGAAGCTTTTCCCTGCTTCCGTCAGGGAATACTCCACTTTGGGAGGGACTTCCTGATACACTTTTCTGTGTATCATCTGATCTCTCTCAAGCTCCCTGAGCTGGTTGGTCAGAATACCTTTGGAAATGCCGGGTACCAGACGCTGCAGCTCTCCGAAGCGCCTTGTCTCTCTCAGATGCCACAACATAATAATTTTCCATTTGCCCGCAATGACGTTCTGCGTTTCCGTTACCGGGCAAACCTCAATTTGTTCCTCGGGGATGCTTCCCTCGAATAAGGTCCGGGCCATTGTAAATCCCCCTCTGCTCTCATGGTCTTATTTATGTGACTAGGTTATATAAATGTGCCTACTACCGAAAATCGAATTATCCCTATAATATGAGACTATACAGAAAAACACAACTACTGTTCGGAAGAAAGCGGAGGAATAAACCATGAATATCGCCATCATCGGCGCCACAGGCAAAGCCGGAAGTTTTATTTTGAAAGAAGCAACGGATCGCGGTCATGAAGTTACGGCGATCGTAAGAAATGCTGCAAGAATCACCGATAGCAACGTTAGCGTGTTAGAGAAAGACATTTTCGCCCTCACAGGATCCGATCTGGCAGCCTTCGACGTCGTAGTGAATACGTATAAAGCGCCGGATGGCGAGGAACATCTGTACATCGACGCCGGCAGAGCGTTGGTGCAAGCCCTTGAAGCAACGCCGAGCACCAGATTAATCGTCGTGGGCGGTGCCGGAAGCCTTTTCGTCGACGAGACGAACGCAACTAAGCTCATGGACACGCCGGGCTTCCCGGATTTCGTGTATCCGACCGCTTCCAATGCAGGGAAACAGCTGAATGAGCTAAGAAATACGTCTTCGATTACGTGGACGTATATCAGCCCCGCTGCTTTCTTCAATCCCGATGGCAAACGCACAGGCGCTTATACATTAGGCAAAGATCATGTTATCTTAAATAGTCAGGGTCAAAGCTATATCAGCTACGCCGATTATGCAATTGCCGTGCTCGATGAAATCGAACAGCCGAAGCATGTAAACGAGCGATTTACGCTTGTAGGCGAAGCTGAATAAAGAATAATGAATTCCGATTGGAGGCAATTGTGATGCAAGTAGAAATTTGGTCGGACTTTGCGTGTCCGTTCTGTTATATCGGTAAACGCCGCTTCGAGAAAGCGCTGGCCGCGTTCGAGCATCGCGATCAGGTTCAAGTGATTTACCGCAGCTTCGAATTGGATCCTCACTCGCCGAAACATGTGCCGCATGACGTGTACGACATGTTATCCGGCCGATACGGCATGAGCCGCCAAGAAGCGATCAAGATGAATCGCAATTTGGCACAGCAAGCAGCCGCAGATGGATTGGAATTTCGATTCGACGGCTTGGTGCTGACGAATACGTTCGATGCGCACCGTTTAAGACACTTCGCCGAGAAAGCCGGTAAAGGTGCCGAGGTATCCGAATTGTTATTCCGAGCTTATTTCAGCGACAATAAAAATGTAAGCCATCACGATACGCTCGCCGACATTGCGGCGGAAGTTGGTCTTGATCGCAATGAGACGCTGTCCATGCTAGCGGGAGAGCAGTTCTCCGACCGCGTACGCGGTGAAGAGGCGGATGGCCGCTCGCTCGGCATTCGCGGCGTGCCTTACTACATCATCGACCGCAAGCAGACGTTGTCCGGCGCCCAGCAGGAGACCCTGTTTCTGCAAGCCCTGCAGCAAGCATGGGGCGACCGGCAGCCGCCCGAGGCTTCGGAGGTGGACGGCGACGGTTGCATCGATGGGATATGCGCCGTTCCGGAGCAGAAATAACCTCGTTTAGCAAAATGCAGAGCCCCTTCCTCAGCTGATGGAAGGGGCTTTCTTCGTCGGGGTACCGTGTAATGCTATGTGTTGCGCGGTAATACTTTGTGTTACTTGGTGTGACCTCGATTACTCGGTGTTACTTTTGGTATTACTCGGTGTTACTTGCGGTGTTACCCGGTAACGCTCCGTATTACTTCATAACACTCGGCACTAACTCCACGCCTCGATATCTCCATCATCGATTTCTTCCATCTCCATATCTACATCCGATTCCGACCCCGACTCGGAAGAAGCATCGAGCTCAGCACTTCCCGCTTCCTCTTCCTCCTCCTCGATCGCCGCCGCCAGCTGCTGCCGATCTGTCGTAATCTGACGATACATGCCTGCTGCCAGTACGTCCGGAGAGTCCTGCAAATTCGTTCTCTCCATAGGAATATAGGCCTGCAAATTACGAACCCCGTTCAGCATGATTTCCTTCTCCACCAAGTAGCGAAAGGAATCCATCAGGTTTGACTGCGCATTGAGCCAAGCCATGACAAGCGGGTCCTCCGTCTTCTTCGTTTTGAGGCTGATATTGCCGCCGGGAAGCTTCGTTTTCTTCATCAAAGTCACCTCAATCGTTCAGGCTTGCTATGCCGGCTGCTCCGCTTTACTCTTCAGTGCTTCATAGATCTTGCCCCGTACGAAAGCATCCAGTCCCGCCGCATTTAGCTCAACCGCATAGTCGGAAGGAATATAGAGCAGCTTGATCTCCCGTTCATCGCAAGCCTCTTTCAAATACGGATATAGGACAGTGCGCATCAGAATGCTGCCGCCGCCATATACGCAGATGAGATCGACCTCATTGCGCGCTTTGGTCAGCTGCTTCTTCACATGCTGCACAATCTGCTTCACTTGGCTTTCCAGCGGCCTGCGTAACGTTTTGAGTGCCCGCGCATGGTATTTATGCTTCGGATTCTTGAGCACGTCGCTGAAGAACTGCCTCGGACTATCCGGCAAATGAATCAGGCGGTTAAACTCCTGCAGCGCTTCCTCAATCGCATATCCCGCGCCATGATGGCTGCCGTGAATGAATTGGCGCAGAAACTTATTCCCCTCGGTAATCGGATACTCCGTCGAACCGTCGCCAATATCGACATGCAGGATCCGCTTATCTTTGAAATAGCTGCCGTTGAATTTCTTCTCATTGCCATACGTCGCGGCGAAATCCGCAAAGATATCCCCTTCTCTCCAGTTGCCCGCCGCATCCTTCTGCAGCGTGAAGATAACCGGGGTCGCCTCGGGAACAACCTTCACGAATGCGAAGCTGATCTTCACCGCCACGCGCTGCACGCCTAAATGTACCGTCACATGGTGCATATCGGAAGTAAACCTTTTCTCGAACTTGGCTGAAGTCTCATCCGTATGCTGCGTGACAGGCAGTGCGGTCGCCATATCCACTTCGACATCAATTTGCGCCGGTATCTTCTTCTCTTCCTCGAAGGCCTTCTGCACGGCCAACGCGGCGATCTGAGCCAGCGTATTAATGATCGGCAAATCCATCTCGCTCTTCGAATCGATGCCAATCTGAATCGTATCGATAATTTCGCCGCTCTCCAGCGCAAACTTCCCGACGTAGTACATCCCCGGCCTTGCGGCAGGCGAATCCACCGTGACGACTAGTTGATCCTGCAAGTTTTTCACAAAGCTCTCCGGTGCTTGCTCTTCGCTCCATGGCAGCTCGTCCACTCTACAATTCACATTAGGCTGCTGAATCAATTTGCCGTCAATGATCAGATCATGCTCACTGTTCCCGTTATCGTTGCCTACAAAGAAATGATAGTTCATTATCGATTTCCTCCTCAGGTGAAATGCATCCCTCGGTATTACTTTGACACACCAAGTAATAGTTAGCATCTAGCTAGAGTCCCAGCCTTCATTAGTCTTCTCTCATTTGATTTTGTCGGAAATTGGGGGCTGACGTATCCGCACTGCTCGTCGCCTTATCTAGGGAGCATAAAAAAAAACCGCCTCTCCAGAAATGGAGAGGCGAAATATAGAATGGATGGCAATGCCGGATCGCTTATTTCTGTGGAACCATGTTGTTGTAGATGCGCGTAGCGTTCACTTTGCCTGTGCTTACATCTTCGGATGTAAATCCGGATACGATATTACCGACTTTGAACTCTTTTGCCAGCAGCTCTTCAGATGGTGCGGCAGCAGTGGGGCCATCGATGCCCAGTTGCGTTTCCGGTGTTACGGTTACCCACAGGTCGCCTACTTTGAAGCTTTTGCCGTCTGCGCTTACTTCGGTAATCACGCCATCGATATTCGCCATCATTTTGCCTGTAGTAGCAGGTTTTGTGGACTGTCCTGCCTCTCCTGTCTGCGGAGCCATGTTGTTGTAGATCACGGTTGCTTTCACTTTACCTGTGCTTACATCGTCGGATGTGAAGCCCGATACGATATTGCCGACTTTAAATTCTTTCGAAAGCAGGTCCTCGGACGGCGCCGTAGCAGTAGGTTCATTGCTGCCCCATTGTGTTTGATCTGTTACCTCAACCCACAGATCGCCTACTTTGAAGCTTTTGCCGTCTGCGCTCACTTCGGAGATGACACCATCGATATTCACTCTTACTTTACCCATGATCGGAGGCTTCGCTGTATCTACAATTGCAGTCTGAGGAGGAGTAGTAGGTGTCGCATCATTGTTCAATGTGAAGATACTAACCGCCAACACCGCGCATGCTGCAATACCAACTGTCCAACCTGTTACTTTTTTCGTCATTACTTTTTCCATTTTCACTCGCCCCTTTGGGTTAATTGTATTGGTTTGTGTTTCCTTATCCATGTGCTGCATCTCTTGCATCAACTTCTTATATGTTGCTTCTTTGAAATCCTCGCTTGTTTTCACGTGGGACATCGCAGACTTATAAACAGATTTCTTCACTCTCCAGACCTCCAATCTTCTCTTTTAAGATTAAGCGTCCTCTTGCAAGCCAGGTTCCGACCGTTGCCGGCTTGGCTTGCATAATAGCTGCGATTTCCTGAATGGAATAGCCCTCGTAATAATGCAGATGAATCGGAATACGGTACTTCTTGTCCAATGCCAGAACAGCCTGTAGAACGTCGTTTTCTTCCTTCGGGAGGTAGCTTAGGTCTTCTGGGACGGGATTCCTGTTTCTAAACCACCCGGCTTTCAGCATGTTCTTGCTTTTATTAATGGTTGTTCGAATCAGCCACGCCTTCTCATGTTCACTGGAATCAAATACAGGACGCTTTTGCAAATAGGTGAGAAACACCTCCTGCGTCACTTCTTCTGCATCCGCTATATTTTTCAAGTAGGCAAAAGCAATTTTGATCATGCTTTGCGAATATAGATCCAAGGCCTGTCGCACAGATTCATTGAGCTCATATGAATCGTACACCTCAGCACCTCCTTTCACTTGTAATACAACTGAGCACGCTCAAATTTTTCATTGGGGCGAATTTTTTTTTTAGCATGCGGCTAATTCGATAAAATAATGTCGAAAACCCAAACAAAAAAGGGCACCCTAATGGGTACCCTTTACTTATATAACCTTATAGCAGCACCAGCTGCGGAACGCGATTGCGGAACTGCACGACTTCATGAATATCATAGGATCTCAATAATGCGATCGCCTCGCCGAACCCTTGCTCCATGCTGCCGAGCCGATGAGCGTCAGAACCAAGCGAGAACAATGTACCGCCAAGCTCCAAGTACATTTCAATTAAGTACGTATGCGGATGAATCCAGCCTTGCCGGAACAGCCCGGTCGTATTCAGCTCAAGCACCTTCTCCTTGCGAATGATCGTTTTCAACAAATCGTATAGAAGCGAGCTGCATCGCTCGTAATCCGCACGGCTTACCATGGACTTCGTATAACGGGCAACATAATCGAGATGGGCAACCACGTCGTAATTATCCATCCGATCGACGGCGTCGCGTACATGCGTGAAATAATCCGTCAAAATCATGTCCATCGGCTGATTGTGAAAGGCCTCCTCGGCAAAATCGAGGACTCCGTTATTGTGAGCGGAAAGCAGCACCAAATCGAACGAGTAGCTCTCCAGATAACGGTTGATTTCGTCATGATAGTCTTTGCGATACCCGACCTCGATGCCCTTTCGAATGTCGATATCATATTGCTGACGCAGTGCATCGACTTCACGTTCATAGCTGTCCATGTCAATCAGAACGTCTTTCTTGAAATACTTGCAGTCATAATCGAAATGATCCGTCGTCACGACGGCCTGCTTGCCCCGCTTCACCGCGTTAGCAACAATATGGTCCAGCGTTTCTTCCGAATCCGGTGAATAATAGGAGTGCACATGCTGATCCACAATCGTTTTGGGTACTTGCATACAGGTTAACCTTCCTTCGTGATTTCGTGATGACAGCCTCGAATTACGCGATTACCCAGCCAACGCTTTCTTGGGCCAGCTTCTCTTTCCACTCTTGAGGAGGATCTTCATTGCATATCACATAGTCGACATCATTATATTCCGCGTATTTGTACATGGATTTCATGTTGATCTTCGAGTGATCAATGACGACATGCACTTTATTGGAGCGTTGGAGCATTTTTTTCAGAAAATTGCCTTCGTCAATGTCGTAAGTCGTAATGCCATCGGCGATCGAATAGCCATTAGCCCCAATGAAGGCTTTATCGATATGGAATTTCTCCAGCAATTCGATGGTCAGCGAGCCGGAAGCAAACATTTGATCGGTGTCGATTTCACCGCCGAGAAAAATCAGCTTACCCGTGAAATATCCGGATTTCTTGCGTTCGATAAGACTATTCAAGACCTGAATGCATCCTGTGATGATGGTCAGGTTTTTTTTATTAAATAAGTGGTTGGCGATTTGAATGGTCGTCGTACCTACGCCAAGCGCAATCACATCGTAATCATGGATCAGCTCAACCGCCTTCACACCGACCCGCTGCTTCTCTTGAATATAGATCGAGTTGCGCTGGCTATAAGGCGCCTCGTACAGCGTGAAGTTTGGCTTGATGCCTCCCCCGTGGACGATGACCAGCTTGTTCTCCCGACTTAGCGCATCCAAATCCCGGCGAATCGTCACCTTGGACACATTCAATTGCTCGGCCAGTTCATTGACCGTTACTCTGCCCTTCGCATTCAATTCCGCCACGATCATGCTCATTCTTTCAACCTGCAGCATCAATCTCCACCTACTCTATTCATATAATCAACCCGAAATACAGCCGATCTGCATTCCGGGTTGATCTACAGATCGAGCGACTAATCTAAGTAAATAGGATTGGTAAACGCGAATTTACCATACTTATCATAACATTCGATTCGAATAAATTTCTCGTCCCCGCGTAACTTTTTGCGAAGGGAGGTGATGTCGTCGCCCAGCTCAATTTGATACTGACGAAGATCGCCATTCATATAGATGCGCTCTACCGGCGAGCACTCGAAGATCACTTCGCCATCTTCGATGCGGAAATCATAAATTTCCGGACCGGTCGAGGAATAGAAGCTGCCTTCGACCAAGGCTTGGACAACGGCGTTGCGCGTCAATTCAGCCGCTTTGACCACAACCCAGCCGCCGAAGGAATCGCAGTACTTGGAATCAAGCGGGTAGCGGTTGTGATTATCGTCGGTCGCGGTGCCCCACAGCTTCTTGCCTTTGCGCAGCAGCGTCTCCCACATGACACGGGAATTGCCCATATTCTCCATCCACTCCGAGCAGTGATTGTAGACTTCCAGCGCGAACAGATTCTCCAGCGCATAGACGTCTTCCCACTCTACCGTGGACCAATGCGGATGGTTGAACATGACGATATTTCCGCGTGCCACCATATCATCGATGAATGCCTGCGCCGTCTCGAAGCTTACAAAATCCGGCCAACGGATCGGTTCCATATGCTTAAACTGCTCTTTCGTCGCTGCAGCCAGGTGCGCATCCGTTCCCATGATGACATGGAGGTGGAAAATTCGGATATCGCCTGCCGGCATCGTAATCCCGACTTCGCTCGATGGCAGCGTGATGAAATTCGGCTCATTCTCACTCTCGAAGTTGGAGAAGAAATCATGCTCCGAATGCGCGAAGAAATGATAGCCTTTCTCCTTATAAGCCGCGCGCAGTTGATCCGTCGTCAATGCACCGTCGGATAGCGTAGAATGTCCGTGCAAGTTCCCTTTGTACCAGCTGCCGCCATCCATGAAAATGTTTTTGGTTACCATGATCGTTTATGCTCCTCTCTCATTTCCCTTATTTGTTCTCGTCAATAATTTGCTGCGCGGCTTGCGCGGCATGATGTACGGCTTCCTTCGGATCCTTGGACGTATCAATCAATGCACCTTTCAGGTCCTCGAGAATAGCGGTGTACATGGCTTTCCAATTCTTCTGCCAAGGACGGCTGTGCGCGAATTGCAATTGGTCGATCGCCACTTGGTATTGCGGCTTTTCTTGCAGCCATTGCTTCATTTCCGGTGTCTCGAGCGAAGACTTCGTCGTTGGCAAGTAGCCTGTCGTTTGGAAGAAGTTCGTCACGTTGTCGTCCTGCGCCAAGAAATCAAGGAACTTGCCTGCCGCTTTCTTCTGCTCTTCCGTCGCTTTGTCGAGAACGATCATATTCGCCCCGCCGGTTACGACCACATTCTTACCGCCTTCTTGCGGCTGGAACGCCACCGCAACGTTAAACTTAGCATTCTTGATCAGCTCACCCATGGACCCGATTGAATCCAGATCCATTGCAACCTTACCGTCAAAGAAGTTTTGTTTGATGAGATCGGATTGATTGTCTTGCGCGCTGTAGGCGTTGAGCATCGATTTATCATGGATCATATCTTGGAACAGCTTGATAATACCGGTTCCCTTCTCGTTATCAAACACCACCTGCGATCCGTCTTTGTTAACCATTTCGCCGCCGTAGGAATAGACCGCAGACTCCCAGTACCATGCATCCGTATCCCAATAGCCGGAGAAGCCATATACGCCTTTTGCCGGATCGCTCAGTTTTTTGGCGTACTCATGCAGCTCGGTCCAAGTCTTGGGCCCTTTCGGATCCAGTCCGGCCGCTTTCAACAAATCCGCATTCATATACAGTATCGGCGTACTGCGGTTCATAGGTGCTGCTTTGAACACGCCGTCTACATAGCTGGAGCGCGTTAAGCCTTCGTTATAGTTGGCAATGGTAGCTGCAGACATATATCTGCCTAAATCGGCCGCAATCGGATTGTAGCGAGCCAGGAAGGACTCTTCGATCTGGACGATAACCGGCGTATTCTTAGCCACGAGCGCAGCTTCCAGCTTCTCGGCTACGCCGTCATAGCCGCCTTGACCCGACATGACGATTTCAATATCCGGGTTTTGTTCATTGAATTTCACAATTTCGTCTGCGATCAGCTTACCGTTGCCGTTGGTCGGATCCCAAATCGACCAGAAATCGACTTTCACTTTCTCCCCGGCTGCCGCGGTTTCATTCGTATTTGCATTGGTGCTTGCCTGTTCATTGTTCGTTGCGTTCGGAGAGCAGCCAGTTACCGCGATTGTCGTTGCCAAGATCCCCATCATTGCAGCATGTTTCGCATTCCATTTCATTTGTCTCTAGCCTCCACTCGATTTTTATATTAAGGGTTACTTAATACCGTATACAAAAGCGCTCTTAATGAAGCGGTTCGCCGCAATATAGAGAGCCAACACCGGGATGATCAGCATCATGTTGCCTGCCATTACTTCATTCCAGTGCGTGACGCCGCGGGTATCGGCAACCAAGCTTTTGACCGTCATCGGCAATGTTCGCACCGCCTCTGAATTGGTTAAGACGAGCGGCCAGAAGTAGTCATTCCATTTGCCAATGCAGGTAAACAATATAGTCGTCAGCAGGAAGGGCTTCGAGATGGGCACCATAAGCCCGGTAATGATTTGCAGCTCCGATGCTTGATCGAGCTTGGCGGCATCCAATAATTCTTCTGGAATTTGCTTGAATGCCTGCGTTAGGAAGAAGATGGTGAAGGATGAGAAAATAAACGGAATGATTAAGCCCCAGTAGGTATCAAGCCAGTTCAAATCACTGATCAGCACGTACATCGGCACGAAGCTTACTTGGGTGGGCAGCACCAGGTCGACCAGCACCAATGCGAAGAGAATGCCGGAGAACCTGAACTTTTTCTTGGCAAAGGCGTACGCAGACGGTATGCAGACGAGCAATTGTCCAAACGCAACGGAGAGCGTAATAATGACCGAGTTCGTCGCGTAATGGAAGAAGTGAATATGCACCCATGCCGTCTTATAATTGATGAATTGCGGGACATTCGGAATCAGGTCCGGCGGGAATTGGATGGATTCCACATACGTTTTCAGGGACGTGCTCACGACCCAGGCGAACGGAAACGCAAACATGAGGACTAATGCAATGAGCAAGAGGGCACGCATGACTTTGACCATATATCGCATCGTTACCTAATCCTCCTTATTGATAGTGAACTTTCTTAGCGAAATAGTAATAGTTAGCTACAGCGATGATGCTTACGAGCAGCATGAATAGGACGGAGCCCGCGCTTGCTTTGCCGATATTAAACTGTAGGAAGCCGATTTGATAAATCCAATACACGACCAAATTCGTCGAATTCTCCGGCCCGCCCTTGGTCATCAAGCTCACGATATCGAAGGAACTGAAGGAAGCGATCGTCGCGGTAATGAACATGAAGAAGAGCGTCGGCGAAAGCAGCGGCAGCGTAATGCGGAACAGTCTTGTCCATCTCCCTGCATTGTCAAGCTTGGCGGCTTCATAGATGTAGCCGGGTATGGACTGCAGTCCGGCGATCACGATCATGACACTATAACCAAGCGCTTTCCAAATGGAGACGATAATGATAGACATCAGCGAAGTGTCGGCACTCATCATCCATTTCAGCGTCGGCAGCCCAAGCTCATGCAGCACATAGTTGAGAATCCCCCTGCCCGGATCCATCAGCCACATCCACATCACGGTGATGGAGACGCTTGAAAGGATATGCGGCGTAAAGATGATGCTCTGCACGAGATTGTCGACCCATTTGTTCTCCTGAAAGAAAATCCCCAGCAGAAAGGCCAGTACGATACCGATGACGACGGTAAAGAAGCTGTAATAAAGCGTGTTTCTCAGCACCTTCCAGAACACCGGATCGTGAAAAATGTTGACGTAATTTTTAAAGCCGACAAAGCTTTTCGTCCCTAACACGGTATCCCAGTTGAGGAAGCTGACTTTGACCGCGAAGAAGGCCGGGTACAAGGAAAATACGCATACGAGAATGACGGCCGGTGCAATAAGTACATAAGGGTTGCGAAGGATTTTATTAACCATAGACGTTGCCTACCAAGTGACGGCCAGTCATCGTGACACCATCCATCGCCCTAACCCTGCTCATCGCGGAATCGATAAACGCCGGATCTTCCGTTCGCTGCTCATGGCTGTCGAAGAAGAATAAATCCTGTTCGGCTATATAGAGCTGGACGGCTTCGTCGACGCTCAAGTCCGCCTCTGTTTTCATAATGATTGTGCCAAGGCTGGTTGCCAAATGATACAAGTGATCCATCCCCAGCATTTCCTTTGTCGTGATCACGCCGGCAACTTTTGCACCTTGAAAGTTTGCCTGCGTCGTTAATTTCACTTTCTGAGGGCGGAAGCCGATCGTACCGATCTCCGGCAAATGAATCGTATTCATCCCCGGATCGCCGATAAATGTCGCCACGAACAGGTTGGCCGGATTCTCGTACACTTCCTTCGGAGTCCCCTGCTGCATAATGCGCCCATGATTGAAAATGACAATATCCGTAGCCATCGTCATCGCCTCGATCTGATCATGGGTAACGAATACGAACGTGGACTTCAGACTGCGATGCAGCTCGATGAGCTCACTTCGCATTTGATTGCGCAGCTTGGCGTCCAAATTGGATAACGGCTCATCCATCAGAAACACTTCCGGTTTCTTCGAGATCGCCCGTGCCAGCGCAATTCGCTGCCGCTGCCCTCCGGATAAGGTTGAAGGCCTCGCATTCACATACTCCTGCAGCCCCACCATTCCCACCACTTGCTTAATACGCTTCTCGATCTCTTCCTTGAGAAACTTCATATTTTTCAATCCGAATTCGATATTCCGGCGCACCGTCATATGAGGATAGATCGCATAGTTTTGGAAAACCATCGCGATGCCTCGCTCCCCCGGTTCCTTCTTTGTGACATTCTGCTCGCCAATGTACAGCTGCCCGGCACTAACCTCCTCCAGTCCCGCAATCATGCGTAAAGCTGTCGTTTTACCGCAGCCCGAAGGACCCAGCAACACCGTAAACGAACGGTCTTTAATTTCAAGGTTCAAATGCTCGATGACGGTTTTTCCATTCGAATATGTTTTTGCGATGTCTTTCAAGTGAATTGCAGCCATAGCTCTCATTCCCTCCTGTTCCCACGCGCTCCTTATCTTTAGAACCTGTTCTACACTTCAAATCATAAGCAAGCTGTGTAAAATCCAGATCAATTGCGAATGAATATATTGTTAATTTTACTTTATGTAACCTTTTTTGTTCTTTTATGTTCCTTTCGTCGGATGGAGCGATAAAAAAAGAGGCAAATGCCTCATCTGCATGCAGAATTGGGCATTGCCTCTATGGTTTAAACTACTATTGAACCCTTCCTAACTTAATCTTCTGACCGGGAGCCTAATTTCAATCAAGGTCCCGTCATTGCCCTTGCTCTGGTAGGCAATATTGCCCTGATGTTGTTTAATTATGCGATGACTGATCATAAGGCCGAGTCCTGTTCCCTTTTCCTTCAAGGTGTAGAACGGCTGTCCCAATTGAGGCAATAGCTCCTCGGGAATCCCACAGCCATGGTCTTTAATCGAAATGATATACTCTTCCGCTGCTTCGATTCTTAAGTTGATGTGAATCTCACCGCCATTTGGCATGGATTCTATCGCGTTCTTTAATATATTGAGAAATACCTGCTTAAGCTGATTTTTCTCACAGGTAATAGGGAAATGAGTGCCTTCATAGCCTCGGATAAATTCAATATTGTTCAGAAGTGCCTGAGGGGACAGAAACTCAACGGTATACTCAATCAGATCTTTGATATCTGTATACGTAAGCTGAATGGATTGCGGCTTGGCCAAAGAAAGAAATTCATTCGTGATGGTTTCGATCCGCTCCAGCTCACTTAGGAGCAGGTCACTGTTCTTCATCAACGGATTTTCTCTTTTGTAAATCTGAAGGAATCCTTTCATGGTTGTCAGCGGATTTCGGATTTCATGAGCCACGCCGGCGGCCAATTTCCCGACGACGGACAGCTTCTCCGATTGCAGAAGAAACTCCTCCGCTTTCTTCCGTTCGCTAATATCCCGGCTAATAATAACGACGTGATCAATACTTCCCGCCTCGCCCACAACGGGTCTGCAGCGGGACTCAAATTCGATCCATCGCCCTTCCTTGTGCCGCAGCCGAAATTCCATGGAATGTGACTCGCTATGTTCAAACATCTTCTTGATCGCGCTTCGGAACATGACCACATCGTCGGCATGCACGAACGAGCACAATTCAACCCCTTCTAATTCAGAACGCGCAAACCCTAAGATGTGCTCATGGGAAGGTGAGAAATAGCTGACGGAATAATCCTTGTCCATCAGAGCAATGAGATCCGATGTGTTCTCCGCGATTAACCGGTATTGGGTTTCACTGACTTCCAGCGTCTTCTCCATATATTCCTTCTCCGCAATGATTCTGCGCAGTCTCTCATTGGATTCAATAAGCAGCCCGCCAATAAGTACGCCTAACAACACAAATAACAAATACTGCAGGTGAAATAGAGGTAAAGCAATGAGTATTTGAAAAGTGAACACGGTGCACAAATAGCCGACGGTATAGCCCCCGAATAACACCGCGCTTTTCTTAAGCGGCGTTAGGCGCGGGAAATACAGATATAACCCGGTGAAAATCGCGATGTTAATCAACCAGCCTATGATGGCCGGCATCCAATTGCCACCGGCCAGCAGTCTTGTAATTAATGAAAATGAGCCTGCAATGATACCCGGCACAGGCCCAAGATAGGCATATACCAGCATTACAGGCGCATATCGGATGTCGTAGGAATAGCCTTGTTGTTTGACAGAGAGGATGACGAGAATCACAGATACAAGCCCTGCATATACACCGATCCATAGGCGCAGCTGCTTCAGCGACCGACGAATAATAAACGAACGGATGACTAAGGGAGTACTGACCATGAGTGAGAATATAGATAGATTAACAAAGTAATCAAAAACGATAAATTCGCACCACCCTTATTGTGTCATTGATGTCCGTGACATGATGGCTGCTCGCTCTAGCATTCTCGTAATCCGTTACCTAAATTTTTACATAGCGTGGCTCTTCCTGAAGTATAAACAATCTCAAAATCAGAATCAACACCTGATATTCGGGCTAGGAATGGGCAGCTCGCCAAGCATCAAGCTGCCTTTGCACTTCAGCCTGTACTTCCTCGATCCCTGCTTGCCGAAGCTCCTGATTGAATTTGGGCAGCACCGCATCCACGTCTACGCTGCCGGTCATCAGGCTTGGAAAGTATTTCTCCCAGACCATCTGGATGTTCTGCACTTGGATCGGCACTCGGGACAGGTCCGGGGTAAAGCCGAGCGTGCTCGAATTGACGGCTTCCTTGTTGCTGGCGCGGAACTGGCTCCATTTATCCAAGGGATCCGGGTATTCGCCGCCCATCGTTTTCAAAATAAACCAATTGCCCTGGGTGTACTGCACGCCTCCATAGCTTGGCTGCGCGCCCGGAATCGGATTACCGTCGCTGTCCTCGGGAGGCTTCGGCACGACTTGGCCGTTGGTATCCAGCGTGTAGTGCACGCCTTCAATGCCGAAGTTAAACAGGTTGCGCACCTCAGGATCCGTGTTCAGCAGATTGAGAAATTTCACGCTCTCGACGGGATGTTTCGTATCCCTGCTTACGGCCATGACTCCGCCGCGCATTGACTCCGTTGTGATTAGCGCCGGTGTTACCGGGTAAGCCACAAGCTTGTAGCCCCTATCTTTGCTCCAGCTATTCTCGGACAGCGGTCCGCCCCCGGCCTCTTTCCAGAATACCTTGACGCCCCGCTTCAACCCTTGGCTCTCGCGCATGGCGGCATCTTCATTGATATACCCCTTCACGTAATAACGCCGAAGAATATCGAGCACGTTCCGGGCTTCCTTCGTTTCGAAAATATTCACAACCGGGGAGCTGGGATCCAGCACGCGTACCATTAGCGGAAGCGTCTTCTCCGATACATATTCATAGCCGTCCAGGGCGAAGAAGTTCTGGGAGTCCTTGTCGAGCTCCATCGGCTGGTAGTCGGGCTCCTTCTCCTTGATCATCTGGAACAACGGTTCAAGAGAAGCCAGCGTGGTGTATTTGGAAATATCAATGTTGTACTTCTTCACCAGCGCATCCGGGTACATCCACTGGTCCCGCACCGCTAATTCCTTATTGGTCGGCACACCGTAGATGCTGCCGTCATCCATCCGCACGCCTTGCCAGAATTTCGAATCAATGGCCTCATACATATCCTTACCCACATTTGATAAATAATCATTCAGCTTCAGCCAAGCGCCGCGCTGTGCATAGGTCGTGTATTCGGGTGCAAAAGCAATATCAAACGGCGTTCCTGCAGACACGAGCGTGTTCAGCCGATCTTCATACTCCTGCCAGCCCACCTTAATATAGGTGATCGTCACGCCGATTTTCTTGGCCAGCACTTCGTTGATCTTATTGTTGACCATCTGAAGGTCTGCATCCGGATCGCCGATTGTGTAATAAATCAAATTCACCGTATTACCGGATATTACTGCATTCTTGCCATTGCCGGATGTGGAGAAACAGCCGGATACAAGAAGCATCAGCATGATGACGAGCACAAAGGTGGCAACGTAGCGACTTGGATTCCGTTGTTGTCGGCGCATCGCGGCACTATTCCTTTCTGCGCAAATCCGACGGGGATTTGTCGAAATAAGCGTGAAAATGGGAGTAGAAATAGTTCAGGTTCGGATATCCGACGGAAAGCGCGATACTGACAATTTTCTCGTCCGTGGACTGAATGCGCTCCTGGGCACGAAGCATCCGATAGGCCATCAGATACTCCGAGAACTTCTTCTGCGTCTCCTTAAGAAACAGCTGCCCCAGATACGTGCCATTCATGCGAAAACGTTCTGCAACCGATTTCAAATTTAGGTTCTGCGCATACTCCGCCTTGACGATCAACAGGATACGATTCGTCAGCTTGGACAAGCTATCATAGCGCACGCCGAGCACCGGGTCGATGTCCAGATCGTCGCGATCCGACCCTTCGATCGTTCCATGCAGGTCCTCTACAATAATCTTCTCGACCAATTGCTGCAACTTCGTACGGTCGACAGGTTTGAGCAGATAATCCTTCGCGCCGCAGCGGATGGCCTCCAGTGCATACTGAAATTCGCCATAGCCGCTCATCATAATATATTTTGAAGGAAGACGCAGTTCATTGAGCTTGTGGATCGCATCATAACCACGCTGTTTGCCGATACATACATCGAAAATAGCCAGGTCGGGTAAGAAATCCACCGCTTTCGAGATTGCGCCTTCATACGTTTCGCTTGTCTCAATTTGGCCAAAGCCGTACTTCTCCCAATCCAGCGTTCGTTTCACGCCCTCCAGAATCTGCGGCTCGTCATCTACGATCAGTAGCTTGTACATCGAAAGTAGCCTCCTTGGATAGGAATACACATATTTTAACGCCGGCTTCCTCATTGTTGTCGATAGTCATCGAGAATCCAACCCCATAGAAGAAGTGCAGTCTTGTATACACGTTACGTAAGCCAATATGGTCCGTCTCGGCGTCATCGCCTCTGGCTAGCTTATTTCGGATTTCAGCCAAACGCTCCTCCGGGATCTTGTTGCCATTGTCCATGATCTCCAGCACGAAACGCTCCTCTTCCTCCCAGCCATTCACGATTAGCAGGTTAAACTCGCTCTCGGGGTTGAAGCCATGGATGAAGAAGTTTTCTGCCAGCGGCTGCAGCCAGAATTTCACGGTAGGTAAAGCTAATAGCGGCGGTTCCACATTAAGCTGATAATAGAATCGCTCCGGGTATTTAAATTCCATGATTTTCAAATACTTCTGAAGCAAGTTTAGCTCGCTGCCGAGCGGAATGATGTTCTCGTTCTTCACAATATCCCGGTACAGCGCCCCCAAAGTGGCGATAGCATCGGAGGTGTGGTCCGCACGATTCATTAGTGCAGAAGAACGGATAACCTCGAGCGTATTATAGAGAAAATGCGGATTGATTTGATGCTGAAGCGCTTTCATTTCGGTTTCTTGCTGCTTAAGCTTAAGCAAATAATTCGTTTGAATATGGCGATCGAGCTGTTGAATCATGTCGTCCAATTCTCGTGCAATCATACCATATTCGTTCCTTCGGTAACGCGCCGGGTTAACGAGCGTAAAGTCCGCCGTCTTCGCGCGTCCGATGGACAGAATAATCCGCCGCAGGAAGTTTGCATCCTCGCGCAGATTATAAACGATGAGCAGCAATACGCTGATCATCGCAACGAGCACGATCAGAAACACAATGAGCAATACGCTTGCTTTCTGTCGAATCAGCGGCGCCATATCTACCATACTGACAAACCGATAATCGAACTCCGTGGAGTTGAAGGATATGAAGTACACCGCATCTGCAAATCCCGTCTTCAGAAAACCGTGACTGCGTCCGTCCGCCACGATTCTGCGAACGAGCTCCTCTGTGTTTCGGCCGCTGCCGGCGATCTGGTAGACGTCTCCGGATGCGCTGACTGCCGCAGCCTCGCTCAGATGATAGTTCTGCACCGTCTTAAATATGCGGTCGCTGCTGACCAAGAAGCGGAATTCGCCCAGCTGGCGAGCGATCTGATTCGGATCGGAAAGCTTCTTATGGTAGACAAACCCTCTTTCGATGGTCTCGCGGAACATCGGGTCCGTATTGGGCAGACGGAATTGAAAACTCGTATTGCCGTTGCTGTCGAAACTCACCACATTGCCCTCTAGTGCGGTATGCAGGCTAATTTGAGTGATGTCGCCCTTTCCCCCGTTGCTCAGAAAGGACTTAATATCCTCGGGAAAGGAGACGAGCGGTCGATTATAATGGCTGTTCTGCAGCCTGCTCGTTAGATAACCTTCTGCGGTATTTCCTAGGAAGCTGCGCACATCCGATACCAGCCCGCTATTGGAATAAACCCGCTGCATAAAGGCTTCGATTCGGTCGGCATCATATTGAAGGGTGTTTTCCACGCGAGTAAACGCGCCATCCGCTTCATTTTGAGCATTTTTCACCCATTGATCCAGCAGTACCGCGCAAGTGAGCGCGCCGATCGTCAGGCCAATGAACACCACAAATACCGCATATGCAATGAATTTGCCGCGATAGATCTTAATTTGCATAAATGAAAGCATGCGGCGTCTCCTTTGCAAGTAGGCTTTTGTCGTACCCTACTCTCAACCTTATAACGTTGTTGCCTTGAAAAGCAATCCGGAATATCGTGCCAGAAAACCCGAACGGCTATCTCCGTTCGGGTTTTCTGTATGCCTTTTACCATAGATTACTTGCTGTGGCTTATTTGAAATAGCTGTTGATTTGCTCTTGCGCGGCAGCTGTAATGGCATCCAGACCGGCAGCTTTCAATTCGGCCACGATCTTCGGTACCATCACTTCAGGATCAGAAGCACCTGTCATCAGCTCATAACGGTATTTGTCCCATACCGCTTTCGTGTTGGACACTTCCGTGCCAAGCTTGCTGATGTCCAGAGCAAAGCCCAGGTTCGTGGAAGAAGTTGCTTGATCGTTCAGTTTGCGTACTTGATCCCATTGATCTACAGGAGCGCCTTTCGTTACAGCCAGGTCGAAGAACGTACCTTGTGTATAGGCAGCCAGCGGCCATGTATCTGTTTTACGCTCAACTACTTTCTCGCCGTCCACGTTATCGTAATCGACGCCCAGCTCACCAAACGCCAGCATGTTGCGCAGCTTAGGATCTGTATTAACCAATTGCAAGTATTTCAAAGCTTCTGCTTTGTATTTGGAGTTGGCCGAAATGGCATTCAGCGAGCCTTGGATCGTGCTCGTTGTGTAAATCGGGCCGAAGATTTGGAACATATCGTACTTCGCAACGCCCTCAGTGATCTGCCAGCCTGCTTCCGCACCCGGGAATGCCTGGGCCGCGAAGAATGGACGCGCCTTGTCCGCTTCCGTCTTCGTTGGTGCATCCGGATTGATGATGCCGTCCTTGTACCATGCGTGCAGCTGCTTCAGACCTTCCATAACGTCCGGCTGCTCGAGCACGGAGACAACTTTGCGGGAAGCATCGTCAACTTTAACGCCGATTGGCGGAAGACCAAGCGTCATATCATCGTAGCCGTTGAAGAATCCGTTAAATCCGTCGCCTTGCGTGAGTGACAGCGGGTAGAAGCTTTTGCCTTCACCGGCCTTCATGTCATGGAAAGGTTTGTCGAGATCTTTCAACGTCTTGATGCTGGCGCCGTCGATTTTATATTTCTGTACATACTTATCGTCGAACACCCAGTATTGAGTCAAAGAAGAGTCCTTGTACGTCGGCACGGCATAAATTTTGCCGCCGATCTTCGTTCCATCCCAAACTTTCTCAGGGATGAGCTTGTAGAGATCAGCCGAATCGCTCTGTACGGAATCGGTCAGATCGGCAAATGCACCTAAGTTAACTTGCTGACTGTACTTGCTGTTGTTCGTAAACATAATATCGAACGGTTCGCCGGTGTTTACGATTGTGTTGATTTTCGTATCCCAGTCGCCCCAGCTTGCTACCTTGATGTCGACCTTCACGCCGATTTTCTCAGCCGTGTATTCGTTCATCGCATCGAGCGCTTTGTCGAAATTGGCAGGCGTTTGTCCACCAATTGTCCACCATACCAGTGTAGGCACTTCCCCTGATTCAGCAGGCTTGTTTGCCTCCGTGTTTGTAGCTGTGTTAGAAGGCGTGTTGTTACTCGACTCGGAATTGGAATTCGAGTTTCCGCAGCCCGCTAGTGCGGTTGTAGTCAAGACCGCCGCGGCCCCGATTGCAAGCAATTGCTTCTTTGTCTTTTTCATACCCATTTCCTCCTTTTGATATCTTTCTCTTGCCCACCGGAATGGTGGATATAATAAACCGGAGCAATCCAGGTTTATTGCCTTATTAGCCTTTAACGGCGCCTACGGTCAGACCGGAAATAAAATATTTCTGGAAGAACGGATAGGCAACGGCCACGGGAACCACAATGACGATGGCCACGGCCATACGCGCGGATTCCTTAGGCATGGTGGCGACAAGCTCCGCATAGCTGATGCCCATGCTGGAAGCATTCTTCGCCAGGGCGTCTACGTTACTCATCAAGCTGTTCAGCAGCGCTTGCAGCGAGTACAAGTTTTGATTGTTGATGTACAGCATGGATTGGAACCAATCGTTCCAATAAGAGAAGCACAGGAACAATCCGATGGTGGCCAGAACCGGCAGCGAAATCGGCAGCACGATGGAGAAGAAGATGCGCAGCTGGCTCGAGCCGTCGATCTCGGCGGATTCAATCAGAGCGTCCGGAATGGTGCTTCTGAAGAACGTTTTGCAAATAATAACGTTGAAGGAGGAGACGGCCAAGGGCAGAATGAGCGCCCACACCGTATCTTTCAGGCCCAGCAAATTCGAGTTGATATAGTAACTGGATACCAAACCTCCGTTGAACACCATCGGGATAAATACGATCCAAGTCAAAAGCCCGTTAAGCTTGTAATTCGGCCTCGAAAGAACATACCCCATCGAAGTCGTAAGCATCACGCCAAGCACCGTACCGACGACGGTAACGAGCACGGAGATGCCGAGCGCCTGACTAATCATCTTCCCTTGCTTCACGATATAGTGATAAGCCTCTCCGGAAAAAGCGGTCGGAATGAGATGATATCCATCGTTGCGGATGGAATCCTCGCTGGCCAGCGATACGGACAGCACCACTAGGACAGGCACGAGGCAAACCAGCGCCAATACAATAAAAATCAAATTGAAACTTATGTTAGTGGCGGTCCCGATTCGGTTAAACTTGTCGAGACCGCTTTCATACTTCACTCTTGTTTTCATTTCCCGCTCCTCCTTTACATCATGGCGCTCTCTCGGTCTACACGACGAACGACCCAGTTGGCAATCAGAATGGTCACACAACCCATCACGGATTGTACGAAAGCGGAAGCAGAAGCCATACCTACCGTAGCGGTCTTAAGCTGCTTATAGACGAGAACGTCGATGGTAGTCGCTACATTGAAGAGCGAGTTGGAATCCCGCGGCACCTGGAAGAACAATCCGAAATCCGTATAGAAGATTCGCCCTACAGCCAGAATGAACATCATCACGATAACAAGCTTCATAAGCGGCAAAGTAATAAATCGCGCTTGCTGCCATTTGGATGCGCCATCGATTACGGCGGCCTCGTAATACGTGCTGTCAATGCCGGTGATGGTCGCCAAATAGACAACCATGCCGTAGCCCAAACCCTTCCATACGTTCATGAAAACCAGAAAGTACGGCCAATATTTAGGCTCCATATACCAGTTCACGGGATCCTTGCCGAGGTCCGCCAGGAATTGATTGGCGATCCCTTTATCGAAGCTTAGAAACGCCCAAACAATGGCGGATACAACCACCCAAGATAAGAAATAAGGCAGGAACATCATCGTTTGATAGATTTTTCCGGCCTTGCTGCTGTGCAGTTGACCGATCATGAGCGCCAAAGTGACGGGTACCGCAATGCTCAGGATGATGAATATCAAATTGTATCCCAGCGTATTGCGCATCACGACCCAAGCATCGTTCGACTTGAACAGAAACTCAAAGTTTTTGAAACCGGACCAATCACTGTTTATGACGTTGCTGAGAAAGCCACCGTGTATCTTGAAATCTTTAAAGGCAATAATGAGACCGAACATCGGTAAGAAACAAAACAAGATATACCAAATGGTCGTCGGCAGGGCCAGAAACGTCAGTTCCGTATCCTGCGTGCGCCAGCGTGTTCGTAAGCGTTTACGCCCGCTTTTCATGTCCATGTTAGCCACTCCTTCCGTTTGTTCATGTTCAGCGTGTACGCGCTTTCAAACTAACTGATGTCATTGTATAGAATATTGGAGGCCCCATTCCAGACAACAAACATAAGACCGCAGTCAACAAACGTTAGTTTTTGGGGGGAATGTGCCAAAATAAAAAAGCCTTCAACCGCCGCGACGCTGCGGATTGAAAGCTTCTTCATATTTTGGTAAGACTAGCTAACTTAAGACATGAGCACGAACACCAGCGCTGTAGCTGCAGGTACACCTTGTACCAGTAAGATGGATTTCTTGGCCGTTATGCCTCCATAGACAGCGGCAACGAGCACGCAGCAGAGAAAGAAAAGTTGGATTTGGTGACCTACCGCGGCATCGGGATGGAACAAACCCCAGAACAGACCCGCCGCTAAAAATCCGTTGTACAGCCCTTGATTGGCGGCCAGGGATTTCGATGCTTCCGCGAACACCTTCGTTGTACCGAATGCCTTCATTGCTCTAGATGTAGTCCACATAAACATCTCCAGGATTAAGATATAAATGTGCTCCACGGCGACAAGTGCGACCAGTACAGCAGCTATAATTGTCATTGCGATCTCTCCTCAGCCCTTATGGCGTTTATACCCTATATATACATCTTACCGCACTGGGGAACAAGCTTTAAATTGCAAGAAGCCACGGCCTATTTCACTTCCCGTGTAACAAGAAAAGAGCGACACCTATATAGATGCGCGCTCTTCTCCAACTAAACCGTATTAACCGATGTTGTTCCAGTAGAACGTAATCGAAACTTCGCTGGAATTGCCCGCGGCGTCCGTCAACGTACCTGTTACAACCAATTGATTAGCGTTGTTACCAAGGAGCTTCAAGTAGCTGACGGACACTCCGTCTCCTTGTTGATCCAAGCCGCCAAGGGTAGTAATTAGATTCAAGGATGAAGCAGTTCCTCCCGTAAGCGGCTGCGTGAAGGACAACGACGGATAATCAGTCAGTTCAACATTTTGAATGGAATCAATCGTCAATGTTGCATCTTCATTCGACGTGATCGTTCCCGCAGTCAGATAACCGTTTGTTATTGTAATCTCTCCATCGTTGCCTTCTAAATTAACACCAATGTTATTGACAGTCGCTGCTGTCAGACTAGGCGCAGTATCATCCGCTTTAATTGTTAATTGAACAGTGCGGGAGTTGCTTGAAGCATCGCGAAGTGTACCGGTAATGACTAAACCATCATGGTTCGTATCCAGCTGACTGAGCAGCGACACGGATACACCGTCATGTTGGGAATCGAGCACGTCTAGCTTGCTAATCAGATCAAGCGTGTTCGAACCGGAAGTAAGCGACTGCGTGAACGATAAGGACGGGTAATCAGTCAGCGTAATGCCTTCAATTGCAGTGATGGACAATGTCGAAGCCTCGCTTACGCTAAGCGTTCCCGCTGTCAGATATGCACTGCTCTTAAAGCTGATTGTACCTGTTGCGCCACCGGATACCGTTACGTCCCTGCCGTTAACTGTAGCTGCGGTGATGCTCGGTGCAGTCGTATCGCCAGACGGCGCCGGTGACGTTGGTTGTGCTGGCTTATTCGCTTCTTCAGCCGCTTTCTTAATCACTTCGAAAGCTTGCTGTCCTCCAAATGCACCCACTACAAGATCAGAACGGGTAGCGAGGTCCTTTCCACTGATTCCTTCCGGAAGGATCTTATTGGCCACTGCTTTGCTAATGGCATCCGCATACCAAGGTGTACCGGTTGTGCTTACAGGTTGACCTAAACCTTTCACTAAAGCTGTAGCTAATTGTCCCAAAGTGGCATTGCCAGCGGGATTAAAGGTGTTGTCTCCCATTCCGTTGATGATTCCGGCCTTCTTCGCTGCTTCAATATAGGCAATAGCCCACGCGTTAGAACCATTTTCCCCGCCCACGTCGGCAAACGACGAAGTCTTGATGCTGTTGTCGACCGGGATTTCATAAATTTTAGTTATTATTTTGGCCATTTGTGCCCGCGTCATATTCTGATCGATCCCAAAGGTGTCATTACCAACACCATCAAATATACCTTTGGCCAGCAACGCGTCGATTTTAGCCTGGAGAGCTGCATCCAATCCCGCCAAATCCGTAAAATCTTTCGACGTCTTTGGAGCTGGAATCTCTGCTGCATGAGCAGCTACACCCGGCACAAGCAAGCTTATTCCAAGTGGAAGAAGCAACCATTTCGAAACCTTCTTTTTCATCAACAAACGCTCCTTTTAATCATAATTAGTAAATTATTCTAGAAATTATTTCGGCATATGGACCTATTTTGTTTAGCTTAAATACAAAGATTGATTACAAAAGATGGAGTATCTTTTGAACTAGAATGAAATAAAATAAAATGGAAATAAAAAAAGACACGGCACCCAAACCGGATACCGTGTCTTTTGTGCTTATTAAATGGACATACCGCCTCTTCCGTTCCAGCCCGCTTACACCTCATACATAGAAGCGTTCAACGCCTGAATATAAGGTGTCCATTCTCCCGTCGTATAAACCAGAAGCCGGTGCATGGCGCGTGTACATGCCGTATAGAACAGCTTGCGCTCGCTTTCCCGATGGTACACCGAGGCTGAAGCATCATAGATAAGCACGGCGTCGAATTCCACACCCTTCGCGAGGTAAGAAGGAATCACCATAATACCCTTCTCGAAGATAGGCGTCTCCTTCGTCACAAGCCGCAGCCCCTGACAACCAAGCGAAGCAAGGCGCTCGTAGGCTTCCCTGCTCTCGGCTGCTGTCTTCGTAATAATGGCAATGGATCCGAAGCCCTCGGCTTGAAGAGCTGCCAGATCTGCCGCAATTCGCATCGACCTTGACTCCTCGCTGACCAGCTGAATAAGTAGAGGCTTGTTTCCTCTCCTTTCGAAAGGCACAATGCCCTCTTCTCCGCCCGGCAGCAGCGACCTCGTGAACTCCACAATTTCGAGCGTTGAACGATAACTGCGGGACAGCAGAATTCGGCTCGTTTCGCCATCGCCGTAAAGTCGGAGCAGCGGCGATTCGGCAGCATGTAAATTCGTTGCCTGCGTGAAGATCGCCTGACCGAAATCGCCAAGCACCGTCATACGGGCACGAGGGAACAGGTTCTTAAGAAACTGATATTGGAACATCGAGTAATCTTGACCTTCGTCAATGAAGATATACCGAACCATCGTATTCACCCGTGAGCCCTCGATGAGCTCTTTTAGATACAGATACGGTGTCGCATCTTCATAATACAGCTCGTTCCGACTCAGCTTCTCCTTCGTCTGCTCACAGATTTGCGGCCAATACTCGGGCACTTCGGCCGTATTCGTCATTTCAAGGTAAGCAGCCTGCTCGAGGAACAATTGGCTGTATATACCCTGCACATCGATAAATGACATACTCTTTACGCCCCGTCTTAGCGGCTTGAAGGACTCCTTCACGACCATGCGGCAGAGCAGCTCTTCCTCTTGTTCGGCGAAGTTAAAGTCAGCCTCGTCTCCGCGACGCTTCTTCGTTACGAATTCCTGCACCACAGCATATTGCTCGGCAAAGTCAAATACACCGCGATCCTTATGCAGCTCACTAAACGCCTCCGCATACTGCTCATTGTCGAGATAGTTCAGTTCCTCCTGAACCCACGCGGCAGCCTGCTCCAATTTCTCCAACCGGTTCAGTTCCTTCATTAGCCATTCCTGCAGCAATGCAATGCGATTGGTCAGGCGAAGCGAGGTGTCGTAACTATAAAATTTCGCTTTGATTTGATCCCCGGTAATTAAATCCCGATCGCGGAATCGAATACTGTTAAACAGCATTCCTTGCTGTCCCAACCTTAACGCATAGCCGTGGAGAGCTTGAAGGAACATTTCCGACGACTTATATTGAATGCCGCTCAGACGGGACGCATACCCGGGAGTCGAAGCTTCCGAAAGCACATACTCCAGCTGGTCGAACGGATCCTCGAGTTGAAATTTCGATCCGAGCCAATAATCGAGATATTCCTGGAAGGTCGTCTGCTGCATGTTCTCCTCGCCAAGCTCGGGAAGAACCGTGGATACATAGCTGTTAAACATCGGATTAGGCGAGAAGAGGACAATCTGATCAGCTGTCAGCTTATCGCGATGTTTGTACAGTAAGTACGCCACCCGCTGCAGGGCCGCAGAGGTTTTCCCGCTTCCGGCCACCCCTTGGACAATGAGCATCCGGCTTTTATCGTCACGTATGATGGCGTTTTGCTCCTTCTGGATCGTCGCCACGATACTCTTCATCTGATTATCTGCTCCCTTGCCGAGCACCTGCTGCAGCAATTCGTCGCCGATCGTAATGCTGGAGTCGAACAAGTTCTGAATCTGCCCGTCACGAATCTGGTATTGCCGCTTCTGCGTCATCGCCCCCGTAATCGAGCCCCCTGGTGTTTCAAAGGCAACCTCGCCGGGAGAGTAATCGTAATACAAACTCGCAATTGGCGTACGCCAGTCATACACCAAGAAATTCATGCCATCCGGTTCTACGAATGAGGACACACCTATATAAACCTGCTCGATCAGATCCTGACCAGCCTCTTGAAAATCAATACGCCCGAAATACGGAGATTGCAGCAGTCGTTTCACGCTATTCCATTTCTGCTGCAGCTGCCGGTGGCTGCGCTCCCGTTCGGATAACACGGCTGCCTGCTGCTGAATGGTGAAGAATGTCTCTTCGAAATCTTCATGGGTACTCGTATTTACCGTAACTTCTTCCCAGAATCGCTTACGGATGTCCGCCGCTTGATGACCCAACTGATCCACTTTAGGCTCCAGCTCAACGATTGCTTCTTTGAGCTTATTCATCGTCAGTTCCAATCGCTCTTGTTCGTTCTCCCAATCCTTTGCGTGTATCATCCTTCTTAACACACTCCTTTTAAAAATATAAGTTGGAGAAGCAAAAGAACATTTGACAACCCGCAATTCCCTGTGCTAAAATTAAGGTATAAGTAAGATGTGATAACTTTGACTTAATACATAAATTTGCAGAGAATTCTTTCATTATAGCATGCTGTTTTATCAAGCACAATTGGTAATTACGATAAACACCCCGGGAATTTTTCCCGGGGTGTTTATTATTTATGGGATCATCTCCAGTACCCCGTATAACAATTTTTCGCTGAAGGGCGTCTGCACAATAGTGATCTCTACTTCTGAGTTATTCGAAAACCGGAACAGCCTCCACATACGACTCTCCGGGTCTCCCGCTGGTATAGTTAATCGTACGGTCGATCATATTCACTTCGTAATACTGTACGCCTGCAGCTGCCATATCCCTTAGAAATTCTGCAAAGGGAGTCCGTTTCTTCTGATGATGTTCCAATCCTCTCTTTACGGCATCCGCTTGAAATTGCTCTGCTACCTCAAGAGTGGAGTCTGAGGCCGAATTCGTTTCCTCGTACTGACTGTCTGTCCCCATATACACGATGCTGCCGTTGGCAACACTTGTCCGATAGGATGTCACTCCCGCTTGGAGCAATTCCTGAAAGGTTCTTGGGTAAGGCCATCTTTCGCTTTTGGATACCTTGCTAATTCGTTTTACTTCTTCTATATTCATAAGAACAACTCTCCTTGTCACAGCTTACTGGGCAGCCGCGGTCTTACCCCGTCACGAACTGATCATAATCGACAAACGGAATCGAAACTTTAATTTCCGTTCCGGACTCATCGCTTTTCAGTAGTTCAATATATCCGCCATGTGAATTTAATATTCGCTGCGAAATCGATAATCCGAGCCCCATGCCCGCTTCCTTCGTCGTATGGAATGGCTTGAAAATACGATCCCTTTCCTCGCGGGCAATCCCCGAGCCCGTATCCGAGAATATAATCGTGCTGTCATTATTTTTACTCGCGATTGTAATTTTAATGATTTTCCGCTCTTTGCCTTCCATGGCCTCGATACTGTTATTGATTAGATTCGTAAACACTTGTCTCATCTTATCTTTATCAATGCTGACGACCATCCGTTTCTGCTCGCTCAAATCAATCTGAATGTTCTTTTCTTGGATTCGAATTGAAGTTAGCACTAACGATTCTTGCACCACTTCCATGATGTCGGCGTCTACTCTATTAATTTTGCCGCTTTTAATAAATTGATCGTAATTTGCAATAATGCTGCTCATATGGGAACCGGCAACCGTAATTTGGCTAACCATTCCTTTCGCTCTAGAGTCGAGCTGCTCGTTCTGTGTTAACAGCGCTGAATAGCCGTTCACAACGGTTAGCGGATTGCCAATCTCATGGATTAAACCGGACGTGTTCATCTCCACTTGCGCTTCTTTCTCTTTGCGCTTTAGGATTTGGGCCGTTTCTCTAATAATCTTTGTACTCAGCCGGACAAAAATAAAGAAGATCAGGATCGAGAAAATCATAACGGCAATTTGGCTCGAATAAATGAAGGTTCCCGCCTGCAGGTTGAGCACGCCAATCATATAGGTAAACAGAAACGTCAGACTGAATGCAGTCAGAAAGCTCTTCACGAATTTATCCGGTACTTTCCTGCTGGCAATGAGCGTTAGTAAAATACTAATAATCAATAGTTTGATATGATTGACAAACAAAGCGCCCCATTCCCCGTATACGGGATAGAGCACGGTTGTCGTACCGGCGGCAATTGTTTTCAAGCCTGTTACGCCATAGGTCGTCCAATTGACCGAATAAATAAATAAGGACCATATGCCATAAATGCCTAACGTGTATGTATTGATAATCCCGTTCATCCACTTTACGTTCTCTTTAATTTGATACTTTAGCGTGACGTAGCCAACATATAAGAAAGCGACCGGAAGCATAATAGACCCTATTCGAAATAGCTTGAACAGAACCAGTATGCTGGTTTGGTCCAGTATATCGAGGCTGTATAACACACTTACATCCAATTGCCACAAACACATGAAAACCATAAAGATTAACATGGCGTTCGTTAGTTTTGTTTTAAACAACATTTTGCAGGCGATTCCTAGGAATAACGGCACTAAAGACATCGCTGCCATGAGGATGAAATTCATATCTGAAACGAACCCACTTTCGATGCCTGATGATGGCGGTACAATACCCGGAGTTATTGCCATAATAGCATACTAGCCAGGCAAAAAATAAGAGCGCCACCTAAATAGGTTGGCGCTCTTTACTTTCTATTATAGGAATCCAATAAGTGCTTTGCCTGCTTTAGCTCGCCTTATGCAAGATCATAACGGTCGGCATTCATCACTTTTACCCAAGCTGCGATGAAGTCACGCACGAACTTTTCTTTGTTATCATCCTGCGCATAGACCTCTGCAATGGCACGCAGGACGGAGTTCGAGCCGAATACGAGGTCAACGATTGTCGCAGTGCGCACAACCTCACCTGTCTTCCGGTCACGCCCTTCGTAGACGACCGAGTTCACCGGCTTCCACTGTAGGCTCATATCAAGCAGGTTGACGAAGAAGTCATTCGTGAGCGTGCCTTCACGATCGGTGAATACGCCATGCTCGGTATTTCCAAAGTTGGTGCCCAGCACGCGCATGCCGCCCACAAGTACCGTCATTTCCGGCGCGGTAAGGTTCAGCAGATGCGCCTTATCCACCAGAAGCTCTGCCGGGCTAATGCTGTACTGCTTCTTCTGGTAGTTACGGAACCCGTCGGCAACCGGCTCCAGTACCGCGAAGCTCTCTACATCCGTTTGCTCTTGCGTTGCATCGCCGCGACCGGAGGTGAACGGTACCGTCACATCAAAGCCTGCATCACGAGCGGCTTTCTCTACTGCGGCGCTTCCGCCCAGTACGATCAAATCAGCCAAGCTTACTTGCTTATCGAGACCGCTCTGAATCGCTTCCAGTGTCGAAATAACCTTCGCCAGCTGTTCCGGCTGGTTCACTTCCCAATCCTTCTGTGGCGCAAGACGGATCCGGGCACCGTTCGCGCCGCCGCGCATATCGGAGCCGCGGAATGTACTCGCCGAAGCCCAGGCTGTCGATACCAGTTCGCCGACTGTAAGTCCTGCGCTCAGGATTTTCAATTTCAGTTCCTCTACTTCAGCATCGGCCAGCTCCGTTTCGGCAGCCGGTACGGGATCCTGCCAGATTAGCACCTCTTCCGGCACTTCCGGACCCAGATATCTTGCACGAGGCCCCATGTCACGGTGCGTAAGTTTGAACCAGGCACGCGCGAAGGCATCCGCAAACTCTTCCGGATTCTCGTAGTAACGGCGAGAAATTTGCTCGTAGGCCGGATCTGTGCGCAGCGCCATGTCCGCGGTGGTCATGATCGTCGGAACACGAACCGACGCATCTTCCGCGTCCGGTGCAAGATGCTCCTCGGCAGGGTTTACAGGTGTCCATTGATTCGCGCCTGCCGGGCTCTTCGTGAGCTTCCACTCATACCCGAGCAGCAGCTCGAAGAATCCATTGTCCCATTGCGTTGGATTCGCCGTCCAAGCGCCTTCAATACCGCTGGTGATGGTATCGCGGCCTTTGCCGGAGCCATGCGTGCTCAACCAGCCCAAGCCTTGCGCTTCAATAGAAGCGCCTTCCGGCTCCGCTCCCACGAGCGCAGCATCTCCCGCGCCGTGTGCTTTTCCGAAGGTATGCCCGCCCGCTACGAGAGCGACGGTCTCTTCATCGTTCATGCCCATCCGGCTAAACGTTTCACGAATGTCGCGAGCGCTTGCAAGCGGGTCCGGCTTGCCGTTCGGGCCTTCTGGATTGACATAAATAAGACCCATTTGAACGGCGGCTAACGGGTTATCCAGCTCACGATCGCCTTTGTAGCGGTTGTCGCCCAGCCATTCCGTTTCAGTACCCCAGTAGATATCCTCTTCCGGATGCCAGACGTCCTCGCGGCCGCCGCCGAAACCGAATGTTTTGCCGCCCATAGATTCAATGGCAACATTGCCCGTTAGGATGAACAAGTCCGCCCAAGAAATCTTATTGCCATATTTCTGTTTAATCGGCCATAGCAATCGGCGCGCTTTATCCAGGTTGCCGTTATCGGGCCAGCTGTTAAGAGGAGCAAAACGCTGCGTGCCGGTCCCAGCCCCGCCGCGCCCATCACCTGTACGATACGTACCTGCTGAGTGCCAAGCCATGCGGATAAAGAAAGGACCATAATGTCCGTAGTCAGCCGGCCACCACTCTTGACTCGTTGTCATCAGATCGCGCAGATCCTGTTTGAGAGCGGGATAGTCGAGCTTCGCGAATTCCTCTGCATAGTTAAACGCTGCGCCCATCGGATTCGATTTCTGATCATGCTGATGAAGAATGTTCAAATTCAATTGGTTCGGCCACCAGTTTCTATTCGACGTTCCGCTAGCTACCGGACTAGTAGCGCTTCCATGATTGAACGGACATTTCCCTGCGTTAGCATTATCCATATTCAATGTTATCACCCCTAAAACTAAAATTAGTACTAAATAATAATTATTCTAATTATAGTTATAAAGCCAATCGCAGCAGAAATCAATTGTTTTTTTCAGGCATTCTTCGCGGCAAGACTCTACCTAATTTATATGTCCCACCTCACAACCCTATGTCCAAAGCTGCCAAATACGGACAATCCCGCTTCCCCCATTACCCGATCAAGGTTACTTTTAAATACTAGGTTTAAAAAAAGTGCCTACTTCCTAACGTCGGCCCCAAGGGCTATTATACGTTTAGCAGTCAACCAATCGGTAATCGGGGGAGAGATCATTATGAACATCGCATTATGGATCGTACAAGGCATTGCAGCATTGGGTTTCGTTTATTCAGGCTGGTTAAAGGCATTTCAGTTTGAGAAAGCGAAGGCGTCTTGGGGCTGGGTCAAAGACGTTCGGCAGGCCTTCGTAGCCTTTATCGGGGTAGCAGAATTACTCGGTGCAGTCGGACTCATCCTGCCGCAAGCATTGGATATCGCACCTGTATTAACCCCGGTTGCCGCAACCGCTCTTGCCGGGGTCGTCCTCTGCGGTGCCCTGTTTCATATTGCGCGGAAGGAATACCGGGAAGTCGGCGTGAACATCGTGTTCATCGCGCTGGCTTTGATTGTTGCGATTGGGCGGTTTTAGCTCCTCACATTTGAGGAGTTTTTTTAATTTCCTGAAAACCTGTAGAAATGATAAGTATCCATCGGTTTTGGATAACGGTTGATCGTTAAACATGCTATATAATCGAACTGTAAGCGATAACAATGCAATCATGTTCTTATTCATAAGTGATTAGTATCATCTAACAATCAGGAGGATGAAGCATGCCTAAACAATTGATCGCGTCCGCCCCGCGTAAAGCGGCGATTACTACTTATGAGGATCGTGCTATTTTGCCGAATGAAGTGAAGGTGCGCGTCGACCACGCTTCGCCCAAGCACGGCACCGATCTTGCAGGCTTCCGCGGAGAAAGCCCGCATACGGCTGATTACTTCGACGATAAAGAAGGTTGGAATCTGTTCTTGCCGCGAGATCCGAAGGACATCCATACAGACGGCGGGTTCGGACGTTGGAACCTCGGCAACATCTGGGTAGGTGTCATTACAGAGGCGGGTTCGGAAGTAACGGACTATCAAGTCGGCGACCGTGTATCTTGCTACGGCGGCATTCGTGAAACGCATATCGTGAACGCGGTCAACAACTATTATTTGAAAAAAATGCCCGAGGGCATGTCATGGAAAAATGCGGTGTGTTTCAATCCCGCTCAGTTTGCGCTTGGCGGCATTCGCGACGCCCACGTTAGGGCGGGCGACCGGGTCGCAGTCTTCGGCCTCGGCGCGATCGGCCAAATCGCTGCACAGCTGGCGAAGCTGGCCGGCGCCAGCTGGGTGGCCGTTATCGATCCGATCGCGGGCCGGCGCGAAGTCGCGCTTAAGAACGGTGCGGATGCGGCGTTCGATCCCACCACGGATGACGTGGGTCTCGAGCTTAAGAAAGCGACCGGCAAGCTCGGCGTCGATGTGATCTTGGAGACAAGCGCCAACGAATTCGCGCTTCAGCAAGGGCTACGCGGTCTGGCTTACGGCGGCACGATCGCTTTCCTCGGCTGGGCAAGAGCGTTCAAAGGCGGGCTGGATCTGGGCCGCGAAGCGCATTTCAACAATGCCAAAATCGTCTTCTCCCGCGCGTGCAGCGAGCCGAACCCGGACTACCCGCGCTGGAGCTGGCGCCGCATCGAAGACGTATGCTGGGATATCCTCTCGAATGGCCGAATCAATTGCGATAGTATCATTTACCCGGTCATCCCTTTCGAGGAATCCGCGGAGGGCTACGAGACATACGTTGATCAAAGTCCGGAGCAAAGCATTAAGCTCGGCGTCACGTTTTAATCCGCAACAAGAAAGGGAGAAGTGGTATGAGCGATAGTTTGAGCGATCTCTTAAGGCATGCCGAGCTGCTCATTGTCCAGTTCGATGTGCATCGCCGCAGCGAGATGAAGACGCTGAACCGTACGCTTCCCTTCTACGTCATGTCGTATTTGAAGTCGGGCAGCGCCAAGCTCCGAATCGATGGCGAAGAGATGGCGCTCGAACCGGGGACCGTGGCCTTCATTCCACCGAACGTGGCGCATGATCATTATAAAGACACCTCCGACCAAACCGAGTTTCTTTGGTGGCATTTCACCTTTGAAATCGAGGGCATCATGGACGTCATGAAGATGTTCCGCATCCCCTTCGTGTTTCAGCTGCAAGATCACGTGTATTTCGAGAACGTGTTCATGCAATTCATGGATTCGGCGGATGCCCGCATGCCCTCCTTGCCGCGTTCGATCTTAACGCGAGCGAAGTCGCTCGAGCTCTTGTACATCATTTTGAACAGCGCACTCCGTCAGAAAGACGCCCAGAAGGACGTCGCCAAATCCGACGTGTTCCTGGATATGCTGTCACGCGTCGTACAATCGCCGGAAGAACCACTTACGCTGCAGCAGATGGCGGATGAGCTTCACATGCATCCCACTTATGTAAGCAACCGGTTCAAGGAGCTGTTCGGCAAGTCCCCGCTCCAAGTCCAGCGCGAAATGCGGATCCAGAGGGCAAAGACATGGCTGGAGACATCCGATCTGTCCGTGACGGAAATTTCGCAGCGGTTAGGCTATAGCGAATTACAGAACTTTACGAGACTATTCAAGTCCTACGTTGGCATATCTCCGACCCAATTTCGCGAGCTCAATCGCAAGTGGCGGGTTTCAAAGTAAGTGCATGAATCATACATGTTCAGGGGAGCGGATTGGCAGCATGAAATATTCATTGTGTATCGGGGCTTACCAAGGCAAAGACGCCGTCTATCATCTGGAGAAAATCAAGGAACATGGCTTTCATGGCCTCGAATACTACAAGTGGTGGGAGCTGGGCGAAGATCTGAGGTCGTTTGCCGCGGAACAAGAGCGTATTGGCGTCGGCATCAGCGCGACGTGCACGCATTTCATCAGCTTAGTCGACGAATCGCAGCGGGAGGCTTACATCGAAGGCGTAAGGCAGACCATCGAAGCTTGCCGGATTTTGAACATCAAATCTATCATTTCGCAGACAGGCAACGAAATAGATGGCGTCCCTCGCGACGTTCAGCGTGCGACGATGGTTGAGACACTGAAGCGCTGCGCACCCATGCTCGAGAAGGCCGGCATCGTCCTGGAACTCGAGCCGCTTAATGGACTCGTCGATCATAAGGGCCATTTCTTGCAGCGCTCGGACGAATCCGTGGACGTGGTCGATCAAGTTGGCAGCCCGAACGTGAAGCTCGTGTTCGACGTCTACCATCAGCAGATTACGGAAGGTAATGTCATCCGCAACGCGACCGGCTATCTGGAGCGGATCAATCATTATCACATCGCAGACAACCCTGGACGCAAGCAGCCGGGCACCGGGGAACTGAATTACGTGAACATCCTGAAAGCCATCCAAGATACCGGCTTCTCCGGATTCGTCGGCCTGGAATGCGGCTATACGATCGACACGGATGCCGCTATTGAACAGTTTAAAGATGAGATCTTGTCGCGGGTAGTAGTGTAACGTGGGAAGGACGGAGCTTATGAAGCTCCGTCCTTTTTGCTTGTCTCAGCCACCGATTGCCAATTCCGAGTTAATGATCCGCTAACAATCCGCCTTTATACTGGACCTACGACGGCAGCAAACCAACACTCTATCGAAGAAAGGAATCTGATCCTATGGGCATTCATGCGTATTTCCAGTCGTTGACCGACTTGGAGCGAATCATTCGTTGTCCCGGCAAATTCAAATTCCAAGAACATAGCGTTGCCGAACATTCGTGGAAAGTGCTCCAGTATGCCAAAACGCTGGCCGATATCGAGGAAAGCCATGGCGTCGCTGTTGACTGGAAGAAGCTTTATGAGATCACCAGCAGTCACGACTATGGTGAAATTTTCATTGGCGATATCAAGACGCCCGTCAAACACTACTCCATGGAGCTGCGCTCCTTGTTGCAGCAAGTTGAAGAAGGTATGGTGGCCCATTTCATCGAAGAGCATATCCCTGAAGAATTCAAAGCAATCTTCCGCAGACAACTGCGCGAAGGGAAAGATGATTCCGTGGAAGGGCAAATTCTCGAAGTAGCCGATAAAATGGATCAAATCTACGAAGCGTTCGCCGAGCTCCAGAAAGGGAATTCCGAGCACGAATTCATTGTCATGTACCGACATGCGCTAATTAAGATCAAAGACATCCGCCTGCACTGCGTCGATTATTTCCTGCAGCACATTTTGCCTGATCTTGTAAGCGAAGGAGCCCGCTCTCAAATCGACATTGAGCAGATCACGAAGGAAGCATTGGCTGCCTAACGCTGCTCCAATCCCCAGTGTTTAATAACGGATACTTTTTAAGGCCATCCTTATAGAAGGAAGGCCTTTAACTTTTTGTATGAACGCAAAGCTCAGCTCTCCAGATCGTAAGCTACGGGATGGAGCGGCTGGTAAATCGGAAGATCCGCACCGCTTGGAAGCTTTATGGAGGCTAGTCTGCCCCAGCCTTGCTCACGAATTGGCGCCGAAATCGTAACGCCCTTCGCGGATAAATCCATAAGCGTTTTCTCGATATCATCGCACATAAAATAGAATTCTTGCTTGGGTGGTCCATCTGTCGGATGCACAGCCAGCTCGGCAGGGGGAAGTTTGAATATCAGCCAACCGCCGCCGGCATCGACACCTGCCAATCCGAGTACGTCTCGGATAAAAACCCGATCCGCTTCCGCATCCGTGCTATACAATATAATATGTGCCGCGTTGATCATAGGTTATTTCCACCCTTCCATTATTAATATTGCCCTTTAATAACGAATAACGAGCCCTGAAGGGTTCTCCCGTTATCATCCGATATTACCCCAATAATGATGTACGATCTCAAATATTTTTCGTGATTCGGGCGTCCAGCCAACCGCATAAGGCCATGAATACAAACAGATAGATAATAAAGCTCATTTATCGGCCCTCCTTAGAACCATCCTGTCACGGACGTGACGAGAGCTAGTCCGAGCACGCAGCCGAGCACCGAGATGGAGATAATCGCCGCCGCTCTACCGCCGCCGCGCCCCTTCTCGAGCGCCGACCGGGCATACATCCATAACCCTCCCGCGATCAGAACAAGTTCCATTGACGCGGACAAGCCCGGAGATTTCCACGCACCCAACCCCAGGAACGGTAGATCCATAGCGTTTCCCGGCAAAATGGGCATATCGGAGCGATGCACGACGAGATCGAGCAGCCAATGGCTGAATACGACTCCCGCGAGGATACCGCTTGCCCGTCTCCCCCAGAATAGCCATGCGGCAAGCCCCGCTATTAGCGCGATTAACAAAGCGCCGGCAAGTGAATGCGTATAGTCCGCATGGATGATCGCTTCCCCGTAGCCGCCTCCGGGACGGGTCTCTTCGATTGTCTCTGCTCCGCTGAGCAGCATCGGAATGAACGCAATGTCCAATAGCTGCGTGCCTGCCATCAAAGCCCATAGCGGAATTTCCGGCGCCTTAGCCTTAATGCCTGCCGCCAAACCGAAATGTCCTGCAAACATAATCTCACTCCCCATCTCAAAACCATCGGTTACTTACCGTTGGTAATAATATAACCATTGGTTACAATTGTGTCAACACCGAATAGCTCTCATTATGGCGAGTTACTTCTGATACGTATCCTTGCACCCAGTATTTCGCTCTATTATCTATTTGGTGAACGCAAAAAAGGAAGAACCCCTTTGATATGGGCTCTTCCCTTTTTTTAGCATACGACTCCTGTTCTTAATATTCGCCTTTAATCACAAAGAACGAGCCCCGGATGGTGCCGGCCAGCTTGGACTTCTGCCTGGCGAACTTGAACTTCGGTTCTAATTCCTTTGGAATCTCCATCCCCTCAGACAGCTTAAAGCCAACAGCCCGCTTCTTAGGGTCATCCACCGTATACATAACATTGATCGAAAGACCGTCTTCATAGAAGACGTAAGTAAATTGGATATTTTCCACTTGGAAACGCGACGTTTCTAACGGTTTTGCCGCAAACTCGATACCGCGTTCTTCTTTCAAAATCCGGTTCGCATAATCAAGGCTTTCCTGGCTTTCGCTAGCAGGTACAGTCGTAAATACATGCTCGTATTTGTTCATGAAATAACGGGCCTCATTCGCACGCAAGCCGGCTAGCGCATCTGCTACCGGTGAGGATTCTAAACCAACCGTAGACACCTGTTTAAAATCAACGATATACGACATTGTCATCCCTCATTTTCTATCCATATAATCCTAGTATCTCCCGATATTATACCAAAAATCATCCACGAGAAAACTTTCAAAATAGATCCCTTGAGAAAAAGGTTGGAGGTTAACCTTTCGCGCCGGGCACTCCGTGCCGAATAAGAACTTCCTTCACCGTCTCACTGCCCATGGCTTGGTCGGGCAGCTTAACCCCTGCCTTAATGAGGCTATCCGCAACCGCGGCATAATCGCCTTGGGGATTTTGAATATGAAGAGATCCCCAGATACAGCTGTTCATTGGCGTTCCGCCGAACTCATTCCGAATGTCCATAGAGGCACCGTTGCGGATCAGTAGCCGAACGACTTCCTTGTTTCCTTGTACGGCAGCACCATGAATGGCTGTCATCGATCGGTCATTGCGGCGTGCATCTACGTTAAAGCCAACCTCCAGCATGAGCCCTACTGCATCTGCTTGATCCTCCCATGCTGCTTCAACGAGCACACTCTGATCTTCCGGCCCTAGCGCTTGGACAATATCCGCTTGTTCGCTTAACATGCTATGGACAGTTTCTGTATCCGCCCGCATGCAAGCCAGCAGGAATTTCTGCTCAAGCGAACTGTGCGACAGCATCAAATCTGTCATAGCCTCAAGACCCAACCGTTCCGCCAGAAAAACCGGCTTCGCCGCCGCACCGATATTGTACTCATAAATATGCCCGCCTGCGCCGGTGAACTCCCCTTTGCCTACCTGGGCTTGAAGAGTATTTGGATCCTCCAATAGCATTTGACGGACAAGCTCGACATCCCCCAGCTTACAGGCCATGAAGATATCCGCCATGGCACCGCGTTCAAGTAAATACCGGCATTTGTCCGGGTTATTGACTGCATATTGAGCTGGCGTACTATTGTGATCCACGTCCCGCTTATCAATATCCGCCCCGTGATCCAGCAGAAAATCAATAACCTCAGATGAAACGGCATAGTGGAGAGGAACCTGCCCGTCCGGGCCTCGCTGATTAACGGCTTCCGGATCCTTCTCCGCCATCATTCGCAGACGATCCAGCATGCCCAATGAAGCCGCAGCATGTGGATCGACATCAGCGCCCCGCTCAATGAGATAACGGGACAAGTCGTGATGATCATGATGCAGGACGCCGAATCCTCCCGCCCACCAGCTGCTTTTGGCATTGATATCGGCCCCGTACTCTAGCAGTACATCAACCATCTCGCGTCTTCCCCTGCTTGCACTAATCACAATCGCCGGTGTATCAAAAGCAAACCATGGTTCGTCGATCCGCGGAACAAGTGTTGGATGGGTTTGCAGCAACTGCCTTACTGCTTCCGAATCGTTATCCTCCACCGCCTGTTTGAATTGTGCGATGACCATGGCGTCTGGCTCATTCTTCGAGATATACGAGCTGTTGCTCGATTCCGTCATCACGATCGTTCCTCCTTGTTCTGGATCCCGCTAGTCTATCTACTCTTTACAAGCAGCTCCACAGCTTCTCTAACCAGCTTGTCCGTATCGTTGCCGGCTGCCAGTTCTTCCACGAGACATTGCTGCAGATTTTCCGCCACAATGTGAGCGATTGCCTTATCCGAGGCATTACGAACCGCGGATAATTGACTCACAACCTCCTTGCACGGCTTGCCTTCCTCCATCAATCGAAGCACGCCGCGAATTTGACCTTCGATTCTTCTAAGCCTGGTTTTCATATCGTCCGTGTAATTATACGTCATTCATGCCCCTACCCTTCAATTTTCTAGTTTACAGTCTACTTCTCCTGCTCCTTTATCACTTGCTCAATCCCGAGCAAAATCACCTTCTAGCCGAACTCAAACGACGCATCGGTTCCCATCACCTGGAACAACCCGGTTGTGAACATCCTCCGGAACAGTCCCGCTTCCTTCTCGCTCATGGAATCAAGAAGATGAATCATCTCTTCACCCGGTTGAGGCGCTCCCTGGTCCTTAAGGATAGCGGAGACATTTCGCTCATGCTGGTAATTGTCTAGAACGAAATAGAAGACGTAGTTCACGAGCGTATTCACCACTTGCAATTTCTGCTCTTGGTCAAGCGGCGTCGATTCCACGCAGAGCAGCATCCGGTTCGTGAACCGGATAATTTCGTACTCCCGGATCCTGCCTTTTTATTGCTCACTTTAATCTTGAAGGAATCGCAATGCCTTACGAAGGTAAAACGGCGGACCATCGTCCAGCTCGGCTCGGGACCTTTCCTCGGTGTGGTGCAGAATAGATTGGTAGCTTATTGCGTGATGGATGGCATGCATGACCTCGCATAGCGACCAAAGTTCAAGTAGACGATGCATGGGCTCGAAATCGCTCCACATTTCCAAATAAACATCCCGCAGTTGAGCCTGCACCGTTAAATCGCTTTCGTCAAAGATGAGGAACATATCCATGAAGGGATGGCCAACGGATGCGTCCGTCCAATCGATGAAGCTCAGCCCGCCGTTTGAGCTTGTGACATTCCCCAGGTTAAGGTCACCATGTAAGAGCGTGGATGGAACGGCGTACTCGGATAGCTTCGAGCACATCTCTACTACTTTGGGCATTTGCTTTCGAAGCTCGCTGATTTCTTCCGATGTAAGTTGAGCTATCATCAGATCGTCATCCACAAGCGGCGCAATTAAGGAGAGATGTCGATGCGGTCTACGATCGGCACAGCCTAACTCCAGCAACTCATCTATGTGGTTAATGGAATCGAGCTGGATGCCCGCGAATATCCGCAGCAACTCGATCTTCTGTTCTATTGAAACGCTATTTCTTATACTGGTTCCGCTATCGCTTGACAACATCCATCCGTAACGGGGTTCAGTTCCAAGGACGACCGGTACACGTCCCGGGACAAGCTTACCTATGCGTTGGAGAAACGCAGCTTCATCCACAAACAACGGCTGTTCCGCATTTACCTTGAAGTAGACATTTCCATGTGTGGTCGGTACCCGGAGGACGCACGACAGACTCCACCATTTCAGGGGTTCCGGTCGAGCCACAACCTCGATACCCATTGGTCCGAGCACTTCTTTTATCCAAGACGTGGCCTGAGTAAACCACCCGCTGCTCTCCCATGGCCTGCGGAACTTGGGTTGAATAACGTTCTCCGATTCGGAAAAATAGTCGTATATAGCCTCGAGATGGTCCAATCGTTTGAATTGCAAATCGGGCAGGTCATTGCTGCTTACCCAGATACCCGTTTGTGCCAGTTCGTCATTGCCGAGATTGTCTAATAAGAAAATTCCCTCTGTTCGACCCAATTGCTTGTTTTCCAAGATCGATATGTATCTATACGCAACTACGGGCTGACCGAACATATGCGACATCTCTTGTGTTGCCAGAATCGAGGAGATTTGCCCTTCTACTCGCATACCTGGGAGACACCACTCGTCATTTTCCAATCGTACGAATACATGCCCCGTGAGGGTAGGATGCGGCAATATCCCGTAGATTACATTACCATTGTCCATATGTAACTCCTTTGGTCCCGCAAGTTCAGAACGTAGACCTTGTTTACTTCTGTAGACTTCATTTTATCAAGTTCGTGATACTTATGATACGGCGCACCCTGAAATCTAATGAGCGAAACTAAAGGGGCACCAGATTAGGCGCCCCTTTAGTTAAATCGAATACTGCTCATATTCTCCTTTAATGACAAAAAACGAACCGCGAATCGTTCCGGCCAGCTTGGATTTCTGCCTGGCAAATTTAAATTTCCCTAGCTCTGCCGGAACCTCCATCCCCTCGGATAGCTTAAATCCGACGGCCCGCTTCTTAGGATCATCAACGGTGTACAAGACGTTAATGCCAAGACCATCCTCGTAAAAGACAAAAGCCCATCTAATGTTCTCCACTTGGAAATACGACGTTTCCAACGGTTTCGCGGCAAACACGATATTACGTTCTTCTTTTAATACGCGATTGACATAATCCAGCGTTTCTTGGCTCTCGCTCGCCGGTACAACCGTGAAATCATGTTTGTATTTGTTCATGAAATAACGGGCTTCATTTGCACGCAGGCCGGCAAGCGCCTCCGCTACAGGCGAAGTTTCTAACCCTGCAGTAGACACGTTTTTGAAATCAACGATAGTGGACATCTCCATCTCTCCTCTTCTCATTTAAAGTTTACGGTTATCCGGTCGCAGTGCCTACAATAATAGGACACCTTTTAGTGTCTTGTTTATTATAAGACACCGAATGGTGTCTAGTCAAGTGTTGTTACCCTAAAGTCTCCGCTCCTAAATATAGACGATTGGTCACTTATGCTGATCACTAATTTGACTTAGAATTACCGTAAAAGATGAATAAAGGCTGTGATTCCAATCGTAATGAAAAGAGACAAATGGCTGCAATACCGTCTCCTTCGCAATGGGTCTTCGCTCGCAGGCCGATTGCCAGAAACACAGTTGCTTAAGAAGAACGTTTTATCGAAAATGCTGCTTCGCTATAAAAGCGTCGTTCTGAAACCGCGCGATGGGAGTTACGGAAGGGATATCGTATTCATTAAACGAAACGGCGCGAACGCCTATCGTATACAAAACGAAAATAATGCGGTCACCATGAGAAACACCGCTAAGTTACTCCAATGGGTCCGTAAAAAAAACAGAGGCCGTGGTTATATTGTCCAAAGGCGTCTGCAGCTTGCTCAAGTTCAACGCAAGCCGTTCGACATGCGGATAATGGCTCAACGCAAAAGAGGCTCTTCATCCCCTTGGAACGTAACAGGCTCATACGCGAAAGTGGCGGCGAAAGGATATCTAGTCACAAATGTGACTAGCCGCACCATTCCAGTGCTTGAGGCGTTCAAATTGGCCCGAATCGGAGATCGCAGATTGCTTGTCAAAGTGGAACGGATCGCACTAGTGGCTGCCAACCGCCTGGGAGAGCGTTACCCCAAGCTTAGACAAGTCGGGTTCGATATAGGCATCGACAAGAACCGCCGGATTTGGATCATTGAAGGCAATTATCAACCGGACTTGCGCCCTTTCCGGCTCTTGAAAGATTCCTCGATGTATCGCAGAATACTGTGGTATAGGAAACATTAATGCAAAAAAAGACGACCGGCCTTGTATCTTTGGCCAGTCGTCTTTTCATGTTAGGTGCCTCTTCTTAATCATGCTCCGCTTGAGACTTTACTTACGTCTTTTGGCACTTACAACGCGTGTCACTTGGAATTTATTTTCCCCTACCTGTATGATAGCAAATTGGCTGAAAGAAGTACCGGAAGAAGTATAAGGTTCCGCTTGAATATTTCCACTCGGCGTTTGAACGACTGCGGTGATTTTAGTCACTAAACAAACTCCACGGCTAGAAGCTGTCCAAGTCGAGTTTCGCGCAACTCTGTAGTCGTCGTTACTACAAAAGAAGGAAGCATATTCAACTGTCCCAAACGCGGTAAACGAAGTGGAGTTAAAAATCTGAACGGGGGGATAACTGCTAGTTCCTCTATTTCCCATTCTCAAAACCTCCCTTTATTTTGATATAGTTCATTAAATGCAACTAAATCGTTTTTGGTAAGGTATAAATGTGGACAAGGTTAAAAAAAATAGGATGCTGTACTTCAAACCTAAAAAAAACCACCTTCGTAGTTAAAAGGTGGTTTGAGTACTTAGGAAAGGACAGCTAACATTACCTTCCACTTACGACGCATCCGTGCCAGGATGCTTTCTTGGCCCTCGAGTTGGTCCGCTAGTTCCGAAAATGCTTGCCGAACCTTTGGCGCAAAATCGCCAAAATCACGATCCGGATTTAGCTCGGCTCCCTCGCGGATAACCGCATCCGATAACCTGAGTGCAGGAGAAGTCGGCACAATTCGCATCCTCAGCCGAACCGCAACCCTCCTTAGCTGCTTGCCGCATCGTCCGCCGCCATGGCCGCCGTAGGTAACGATCATAACCGGCTTTTCCGCCCACTCATGGTAAAGATGATCAATAGCGTTCTTGAGAGCCGCCGGATAACCCCAGTTGAACTGCGGCGTGACGAAAATCACGCCACTCGCACTTTTGATCTTTTCGCTCCACGCGTACGTGTGCGGCTGACTGTAGCTATTCAATGCGGGAATTCCCGGTTCATCGTCCATTGGCAACGGCCATTTGGCCAAATCGATAATTTCATACTCATAATTTGAATGCTCTCGGCCGACGGACTCGACCCAGGCCGTAATTTTGGGACAGTTTCTTCCTGCTCGTATGCTCCCCATGACCAGGAGCACGGTCTTTTTCTCATCCATGGTTACACCTTCATATCTTGTATTGGTATTTATTTATCGAGTCCCTATTCTAACGGAAAGCTCGACAACGCCTTTTGCTAATTGTTCCGTTGCCAGACGTTTTAGATCACTATCTCCCTTTCCGTGCAAGGAAATGGAATAGCAAAAATAACCCAAAAAGAGCACGGCCATGCCGACAGCGATAATGGAAGGGATCCAGACCCGTTTACTTCTACTCATGCGATATCTAGCCACAGCCTCCTGAAGTCAAAAAATAGTACGTGATACAAACAATATAGTTTGTGCCACGTACAATGTCAATGGCTTTTATGATAAAATAAAAACCGAAACTGACTCTCAGACTATTTGCGAATATCTGAGCTTATCTGGAGTGAATAATGGTGAACGACAAAACCGCTAATTTTCAAGAAAACCTCTCCATTATGGATAGTTTGATCCAATTATCCTTCCTTGTTCAAGGCATCCTTACCCGACTCGGAGCCGAATACGATGTCTCCATTATACAAATTCGGTTGTTCGGCATTTTACGTGATCGCGAATTAAGCATGTTACAGCTGGCACATTACCTCGACCTCGACAAATCCAGTATTACCGGGTTGATAAATCGCGCGGAACGCCGGGGTTTAGTCAAACGCAGCAATTCCCCATATGATGGTCGTGTAGTTAATGTAAAAGTAACTGCCGAGGGACAAAAAATTATTCAGACCGTAAGCAGCAAGATTGAGCAACAAATTAAATCCCTAACAGATTCCCTTAATGAAAAGGAAAGCTCGCAATTCATTGCTCTTGCCTCTAAAATGATGTTCCCTTTAAGTCAACAGTAAGGCCTTTGCGGCCCACGCAGATGGGCTGACAAACCTATTTAAAAGTGCTAGCATGTTAGCTAATAATGTCCGACAAATTTCTACGCAAGCCTGGAGGGGAATAGGGACGATGATGGAGAACCGTCGCCTGAAAGTCATCATGGAAGTCCAGCAGCAGATGCTGTTATCCAACTTTGATTTAAAGCTGTTTATGCAGACGATATGCGATCGGATGTGCCTATTAACCGATGCAGACGGTTCAACAATCGAGATGCTGGCAGGCGATGAAATGGTTTATGCCGCCGTCAGCGGTACGTTGAAGCCTCATATTGGAATTCGGCTCCATAAGAACGGCAGTTTGTCGGGCTTGTGCGTGACAGAGGAGGAAATCTTGTATTCGCCGGATACGCAGCAGGACGATCGCGTCAACAAGGAAGCGACGATGAAAGTCGGTGCGCGGAGCATGGTCTGCGTTCCCCTGTTCGAATCCAGCAACGCGGTCGGCGTGCTGAAGGTCATCTCCGGCCGTCCCAATGCGTTCTCCAACCGCGATATCGAGACGTTGCAATTGTTATCGCTAGCTCTAGGTTCAGAGCTTGGCAAACAACTCAATTACGACGACAAAATTCGGATTCTGAACGATTACGAGCAATTATTGATACAATTAAGATCCGAAATTGAAAGACGAGAGAAGCTAGAGCATGAGCTTATTCAATTAACAGAGCGCGACATTCTGACGGGATTGCTGAATCGCAGGGGCTTTAGCGTTCGAATCCAAAGCTGGATGAATCGAGCCGAACGAAAAGAAGGCTTATTCGGGGTATTCTACCTCGACTTAAACAAATTCAAGCAATGCAACGATACTTTTGGACATGAGGTCGGTGATCTCGTGCTTGTAGAATTCGCGAATCGGATTAAGAATGCGCTTCACGAATCCGACCTGGTCGCACGCGTGGGCGGCGATGAGTTCGTGGTCGCGGCATGGCTGCAGAGCGGCTACGAAGACTTAATGCAGGTCGCCAACCGGTTAATCGAGCAATTGGAGTCGCCGATGCGGATTAAGGAGCTCCATCTTCCAATGACCACCAGCGTCGGCTGTACGCTATGGGCAGAGGGCATGAAGGAGCTCGATCTCATACGCACGGCGGATCAAGCGATGTATCTCGCCAAGTCCAACGGCACCAATCGGATTGCGGTCAATGGGGAGCTCGCCGGCTAATGAGCGAAAACAAAGGCACCCGGTTGGGTGCCTTATTGTTATTATTTTAAAAGATTGGTTTGCTACCGTATATTAGCCTTAAAAAGCGCCGAATGCCGGGTAGTAGTAAATTGTATCGTCATACTCATCGTTGTTGTATTCCCTGCCGCCCCAGGCGATGACGAGGATTTTGTCCTTGTCCATCTCTCTTTCGAGATACTCGGCATATGGATTGGAAATCCCAAGAGACCTCATCTTGGCACGAAGCTCATTACCGGTCGAGCGAAACACATTGGCAATCGCCGTGCCGACTCCTTCATCAGATACACCAATCTGCTCAGCATCCGTGTTCTTGGCGATTCTGGCCGTCCTGTCCTTATCATGGGTCAGTACGAAGATGTTGTTCGAATCGTAGCCTTCTCCGCGGAAGCGATTGACCTCTCGTTGAACCTCGTTCATGTTGCCAACTGTGTGAACCTTCGTCGTCATCGTTTGGATTGTCATTGTAATTCCTCCTCGTTAATGATTGTTTAGATTTGGTTGAGACTTGAGACTAGCAGCTTGTACCTATGCTCGTCGTCTTCCCTTGCTTGATACTGCATTAACCTAATTGGTTAGGATTGAAGCATCCGAATTACATATAAAATTCCATTCCTCGAGCGCTATTCGGCTATATATGAAAGGATTTTTTCGAAGAATTTTACGTTGAAATTAGTCTGTTTCAGATCTGCCCAAGCTGTGTAAGAATGCTCACGGTTGCAGCACAAAGAGAGCTGCAACAGGTCACCATCCATCACCTGTCGTAGCCCTCAAATTTGATCCCGCTCCAGATTGCTGCCATTTAAAGCAACTTAATCAGCTCTTCCAGCTCAACAACCAATACTTTTGCAAGTTCAAAATCAGTAGCTTTTAAAGCCAATTCTATTTTCATTTCAACCGATCTTTTATTTTGTTCCGTTTCTAAATAGTCCTTATCAAAATGGCTAGCATAAATCATCTGTCTAAATTTTGTCATACTCATTTTTTTAATCGCCTTATCTTCAATGATTAAAACATAATCCATACCGTTTACGACAGAATAGAAATCATGAGAAATCATGAGAATGGCGCCTTTATAGTCTTCAATGGCTTTCTCCAGCGCTAGCTGTGTATAGGTGTCTAAATGGCTTGTCGGTTCATCAAGAAGCAATACGTTTGCTTTACTGGCAGCAACTTTAGCCAATTGAAGCATGTTTTTCTCACCGCCAGATAAAGATCCTATCTTTTGATTAACGATTTCTCCTTCAAAGCCGTAGTTTGAAAGATACGATCTAGCCTCATCATAAGTGTTAAACCCGGCATCGATGAATTCTTCTAGGATTGTATTAGAATCCTTTAGCATTTCGCCTTGCATCTGAGATAAATAAGCCATTTTAACATCAGCATTTATTTCAATTGCATCATGGTTATTTTTAAAGATATCTCGGAGTAAGGTCGTTTTTCCGGTACCATTCGCACCGATAAGTGCTACTTTATCCGTAGATTTTATCTCGAAGTTAACTTTTTCTAAAAGCAACTCATCAAAGGCTGCACTATAATTACTGACATTTATAACAGCGGTGTCTTCAATTTCCTTATCCATGCCGAAACGGATCGTCGGCTGCTTAATATCAACAAATGGCGCTTTAATTCTACGCGCTTCCAATCTCTCTTGAAACCTAACTCTAGCTTTTAACGCTCTACCTCTAGAGGCTTCTGAATTATAAGTTGCGATAACTCTTAGATTATTGATGATGTGGTCGTTTCTCTCAATTTCTTCTTGCTCAGCGACTGTGAGTTCTTGTAACTCGATTTTAGTTTGAAGCAATGAGAAATTATAATCCATATATCGCCCATCAAATTCTTGGATCTCCATGTTTTCAAGGTGTAAAATTTTGTTAAAACAATGATTCAATAGATATCGGTTGTGCGTAACGACCAACAGTATTCCTTTGTGAGCATTAATAAGGTTTTTAAGCGCATTTAGGTTTTCAAAGTCTAAAAATACATCGGGTTCGTCCATTATCATGAAGTCCGGGTTATTTAGCATTTCCTTCATCACTTGAATGAGTTTGAATTCGCCACCACTTAGGTCGGATACCCTAAGATCTTTTAGCTTCATGAGGTTTGCTAGATTTAGTTTCTTATTTATGTTGCTTTCAAAATCTGCCCCACCGATAGAATCAAATGCGTCTAAAGCTAATTGATACTTTTCGAGTAACGGCTCAATATCCGATGATGTCTCCATTTCAGTACAAAGCGACTGAATCTCATTTTGTATCTTAATAAATTCATCTCCGATATATTCAAACACAGTTGTTTCTTTGGTTCTGTCCAGTTGAGAGAACTGACTTACATACCCTATTCTGCAAGTTGGGTCTATCTCTAACTTGCCCTCGTACAAATATCTCTCCGGATCCATCAGTATATCGATCAATGTGCTTTTCCCACTGCCGCTTGTTCCTATAAAAGCGCAATGTTGCGCCTCTTCAAGCGTAAACGAAATGTTTTTATATAGTTCTTTTTGCGGAAATGAGAAGGATAGGTGTTCAACGTTTATCATAGTGTTACCTTTCATAGTGCCTATTATTGGATGTATTGCAAAATATAGATTTTGTGGTTACCGTTGTTAGACTAACACTGTTTACTACCAACTTCAATCATTTGTAACTTGCCAATACTTGTGGGACGGTTCTCCGTCACGGGGACCACACTTGCGCAACGGCAAAAAAAGGCCATCCCGAATGGAATGGCCTTTTTTCGCGATTGGGCTATGCATTTGTATCCAGCATTGCTGGAATATTTATTTCTTTTACACATGAGGCTTTGGAGAGATTCATTACGCATTTCACTAAAGAAACAATATCTTGAAGAGGAATCTGCGTTCCGTTGTATGCTGACAAGACTTTCTCAATTCCATCTTCCAATGGAATTTGGGTTGCAATTTCACCGGGATTTATACAAGTCACACCGATCCCATATTTCTTTACATGCTCCCTTATTGCATTTCCAATACCACGCAAACCGAACTTCGAAGCTGCGAAAGAAACTTGCGTGAAATCATTATGTTCAAGACCTGCCGTAGATCCGATTAAGAAAATTTTTGCGTTATCCGACTTTTTCAGATTCGGTAGGAGCTTCTGTATGCAGGTAATAGCTGAAGTAACATTTATATGAATGATGTTGGCAATTTCGGCTGGATCATCTTTCTCAAAATCATAGTCACCTCTGAATCCTTTGCTCTCCCATATCCCAACGTTATATATCAAGACGTCTATCGTAACGTCTTTTAGTGTATTCGCAATCAGATTGCTAGCATCCGTTATCGCTAAATCAGCCTCAATCCAATATTTTTGGACACCCTCTTCAAGATCTATACTGCTAGGATAAGTTCTGGAAACCGCCCAAACACGATCACCTTTTTCCGGCAATCCTCTGACAAATGCCTCGCCCAATCCTCTACTTGCTCCGAAAATAATAAAATTTCTCATGAGTTATCCTTTCGATTCGCCTTACTTGTGGTAAGGTTCTCCGCGCTGTCTGTAACGGCAAGTTTTTAGGCCATCCCTTGCGGGATGGCCCTTGAACGTGTCTCGTTAACAAAACGCTTAATCAGCTGACTCTCTGGGAACACCGAGTATTTCCGATGCTGCTTCCATCAACTCTGGACAAACCTTTAATCCCCACGATACAGTTATCCTCAGTTTCGATTGTTAATATTTCATTTAATGCAATTGGATCCCCCAACGCATCTGTCTTGTAAAAGGCAACAGTCGTTTTCCCCCAAAGATTGATCAATTCCGCCAAAACGGCGGAGGGGGCTTTTGCTTTCCATAAGCAAAAGTCCCCCTCCAGATACCGCATCGTTTTGTAGCCCCAAAAAGCTCGCAGAAGCCCGTTTGCGCCGACTTTGCCACCTAGCGTGATCCATCCCAAACCCATGCCCGGCAAAGCCCCTTTCCAAGCCCGCTGCGAGTTTTTCCGAAAAAACTTGCCGTTACTTGTGGTACGGTTCTCCGCACGTCGCTTACTGGTAAAGCAATTTCCGTAAAAGAATCGTCTTCCGTAAACCAGAAGACGATATTCTTAATGCTCTTGCGATCAGCTTCCATGTGGATTTCCTTAATCAGCGCCCGTAGTAGTGCTCGTTTCTCTTCATTAGTCGCTTCCTCAAACATGTCCTCAAAATTCTTTAAAGCATCTACAATGATATCCTTATTCAGAATAACATTCGACTGTAGCTTTTCAATCTCACGTTCAAGATACGTGATCACTTGCTTGACCTCGTTGATCTTATCTTCAATCTCTTCGGACAACCGATTATATAGTGCCGCGCGAATCTCGCCAGCATAATAATCGGTGTCCTGCTTTTGCTGCTTGTCCAATAACTTCTTTAGACTGGTTTGCTGAATATTCAAATCCTTTTCAAGTTCTGCAGCGCCTACAGACTCTTCACGCTTAAGACGGTTCATAATGCCATCAACGATCTGTTCATCGGCAAGCAGCGTTCGAATCCACTTGAGCACTTGCTCTTCAACGATCTCTTTCTTGACTAAGTTCGAACCGCATTCCGTCTTACCCTTGGAGTGGTATGTTTGGCACATATAGTACAAATGATAACCAGAGCCATCTCTCTTCTTCGACTTGCTCATTACCGTCCCAGCGCCGCAAACGGGGCAGCGCAACAATCCTGTTAAGATGAACTCGCCCTTAAAATTACTTTGATTATTCGGGGTCTCACTTTTCATTACATTGACCGCTTGCACTTTGTTCCATAACTCTTCATTGATGATTGCTGTATGCGCTTCATGAACTACGGTCGGGTCTGCTTTGCCCGCTCTTCTTTTGCTGCTCCAGTCTCGTACCTTCCCCCAGCTCATGTTGCCCGTGTATTTCTCATTTACAAGAATCGTTTTTACTGCATTCATACTAAAGCTTGCTCCAGGTTTTTCTTTTGTTCCTTTCGTTTTCTTCCCCTTTTTGTTCAATACGGTAGCAATGGTTTTATATCCTTTGCCTGTAGCGCGAAGTTCAAAAATCTCTCTTACGGTCGCAGCTTCCTCATCATTTACTACCAAGTTTCCGTCGACAGAATCATAGCCTAGCATGCGACCGCCATTCGTTAAACCTTGAGTTGCTCGTTTCTCCATACCCTTTTTCACTCGTCCCACAATGAGCTTGCGTTCATATTCGGCAAACGTGCCGAGTAAGGAGATAAACATTTTCCCGACTTCCGTAGAACTGTCAATATCGCATGTACTAATAATCAACTTTTGACCTCGTGGATGAAGCTCCCGATCAACGAAGGTTAACACATCCAGATTGCTCCGAGATACCCGATCCACTGCTACAGCTAATACGATATCAAATTTATGATCTCTTGAATCCCTTAACAGCCGCTGCATCTCTGGTCTGTTGAAGTCCTTACCAGAATATCCGCCATCCTCGTAAACATCATATACTTCGTACCCTTTTGAAGCACAGTATGCTTTCAAAATATCTTCCTGCGCACCGAGCGAGAAGCCCTCTTTCTTCTGCTCCTCAGTCGATACACGCAAGTACAAAGCCGCTTGCAGTTTGTTATTGGCAACCACCATATATATTCCCTCCGTCATTCTGCTTTTGTAGTAGGAGGGTTCTCAGTGGTACTAAGAACCCTGTTCATCAAGCACATTACTTATTTTGTTGTTTCTTCATCGCATAATTTTTGATCAGTCCGGCTAGTACACCGATTAACTCTTCTCTCTTCAATTCCTTTTCGGTCAGAGTCAGGAGTTCATTGCTTTTCATCACTTGTGTTCCGCAAGATTCAACTTTTGTATTATGATCCATGATTGTCACCATTCCTTGTATTTTGCTTTACCACCGCCCTCTACATACAATGTTGTTGTATGTAATAGCATGGTCTGATAGAGAGAGTCAAGTCATAAATAGAACATTAGTTCTCATTTTGTTTAAAACTAAATTTATATATAATTCCATGTATTGATTTAACACAGCACTCTGTTACACGCCGCGAACACCTCACCCCAACGGCTAATCCTCACCTCGTTACCCTCACGAGAATGAATGACCAAACTATAAACCCCATATCCGCAAAGCCTACTCATATCCACCACCTCCAGCGGTATATTTTTATAGGGACGAGCGCCCTACATAGCCTATAAGCCATCTCCACAGACAAGTGCCGAAGTTGAGCCACCTCACCCCAAGCAGCAAATAAAAAAGGACAGGTATACACCGAAACGCTACAATTAAGCGTCACAGTCGTATCTGTCCTAATAAAAATTCCAAGCCAGCAATGTAGCAGAGATCTTCGTACCCCAGATGCTACAACCAGCACTTGAGAGCAAGAAAACTTGACTATAACACGTTTAAAGAAGAATGAATGATACTGGCATCGGAGTTAACTGCCATTTTTAACGCTTTATCACTACCCACATATTCCGCATCCCTCTTACATTTCAATTCTCGATACAGAACCGTCTTTGATACGCCTGTTAACGCCACAATCTCCGAGATCGAATGAGCCTTCGCCTCATATAGCTTTACCGCTTTTTCTAAGGCCTTCTTTTCGGTTTTCGGACGACCTCCGATGCGACCACGGGCTTTTGCACTTGCGAGTCCCTCACGAACGCGATCTCTTAACGTTTCCCTTTCAAACTCTGAGAGTGCGGCAAGCAAAGTGAGCATGAGCTTGCCAGTTGTCGAACTGAAATCGAGCTTCTCTTTGTGCGAGATAAACGTAACCCCACGCTGCTCCCAAGCAGATAGTAGCGTCAATAAATCCTGTGACGATCTCGATACACGACTCAGTGACTCAACGACGATGACATCGCCTTCCCGAACAATGCGCTGAAGATCAGTCAGAGCGGCACGATCCATCCTTGCGCCACTAATCTTATCGATAAATATGTCGGTCTCAGCAATGCCGTACTCCTGCATTAACAGGTCAACCTGACGATCCTCAACCTGTCCCACAGCCTTTGAAATCCTGACATAACCCCAAACTCTACTCGCCATCCCTGTCGCCTCCCTAACGGTTATAAGGAGACTAAAAAAATATCCGACCCCATGACCAATAATCAGAAAAACGGGAATACCTTTCCCGATTGAGCGACAGGTTAGTAGGAAGCTGCATTCGGGCATATTTTTAGAACCCATGCCTACCTATTTGGAACCGCATTCCTTAAGAGTTCCAGCAATGCCCAATAACAATAGTTTTGGGGAACCCCATTACAGACAAAAACCGTTTCAGGGAATTCCCTAAAACGGCTTACCTAAGCAAAAGGAACGGATACATAGCCAACCTGAAACTAGATACGCGAACTTTATTATCGACTGTTACCCGACTACAAGCTTTTCAATACCGAGAACAGGCACTGAAACAAAATGACCGCGCTGTGCAAGGTCTGGAAGAGAGATGTAACCGAACGATGACGGGTTACACCAATCAGCCCACTTCGCCACCTCCGCGCCGCTAGGCGTCGTACCGAGCCAATCCGCAACGATTCCGTTAGCAAGTGTAGTTGGAAGCGGAGCATGTACCCCTTCATTATCGCGATACACCAACGTGACCCTATGCTGACCTAAAATATGAACAAGATGTCTAGCGTAATTATGAACTGAGTAGTAGGGAACGAGGTAGCGTGCGCTACGATGCCCAATCTTCTGCTTGCTCGGATGTACCCCATCGATGTCCGAAAACAAGCGAACCGTGTTGAACGACCCACTACTTAACTCCTCATAAGTTGTAGAAAACTGCGCACTGTAATGACTAATTCCCTTCTTTTTATAAGCCGGAGCAAAGTTCGGACGTAGAGCCGATACGATCTCGGAACTCTTCGTAACTAAAGCAAACTCAGCGCCGCGCTGCGTCCTTAACTCCGCAACACAAACACAACTATTGAGTAGGTATGAACTCACCAAGGGCTCACGTAGCCTGCTAATAAAACCAACAGGCATGTGAACCCCATCTTCCTCTAAAAAGAGGGACTGAACCCTTGCAGCCCATGTGTCCAAGGGAGCATCCTTCAGGGCAATTCCGCTAACGTCAGTCTTTCCATAGAGCAACTCTGGATTATTATACGTGACTAGCAATGGGCTACTACTCTGAAAACCTTTATTATACAAAAGAGAATGGAAGCCGTTCACTACCGAAAGTGCAGGTAAATAAACCTGCATCCCCCGATAAGCGAAACTCGATGGATGTGCGGCTAGATTACTCATCAGGCGTATAACCTCCCAAAGCAGATTAGATATTAGAATTAAAACCACAGTGAAGGCTTACAGGAAAGCTCATACCCCTGAATAAGAGCAAGAGCCTCTGATGCTTCCAACTCACCTTCCAAACAACGGAACAGAATGCTCCGATCTGTACTGTAGCTGCGGTCATCCGTTTTCAACAAGATGTAGAGCAGGTGCTCCATCTTGCGCCGATCCAGAGCCGCGATGAGGTTTTCAATGTTACGGCTTACGAAAACAGACAAGAAGCTGAGCTCCTTCTCGCAGCCGCGTAACTCTACCCCTGCATCCTTCACAGGCTTGAAATGGTCACGAACTACTCCTACAAACAAATCATCGTAACAGCCTGTGACAATCCCAAATTCTCGCTCTGCTCCAGCAAGATCACCCGACCTCAAAAGCTCCAGTACCCCACCAATGCGCCTTTTTAACTGATTGGCTGCATACGAAACCGACATATGCATAGAACCTACCGTAACTCCATATTTTTCGGCGGTCTTCTGATAATCGTACCGACTTCGCAAGAAATCCCGAAGTTTCTCCCTAGCACTTTTTTTCTTAAGCCAGACGAAACTGTTGATATAGGCAACAATTCTCATCCAAAGATCGAGCATCTGCTTGTCCTGCGCGGCAGTGCTAGATTCATCACCTAAAATCGCCAAGCGCTCCTTAAGTTCGCGTACCTCCGATGTAACCTCACGAAAGATAAGCATACCGCCTCACCTCCAACCGAATTTTGACTGAACCCCAAAATCATAAACACCCTAGAAACTCTAAAGACCGTACGAACATAATAAACTTATAGATTTTAGGCGAGCCGACTTATAATTACGCCCCCCATTTTTTATTTGGTCTTTCCGTAAACCCCGAAAACCCAGTGTTACCAAGCAATGCAGCCTACGGAGTAAACCGAAAAAATAACAGACCACGAAAATTTTAGAGTCGGCTTTCAGAGTAATATAAATTCCACTCCTGAAAAATCTTCATGCCAATTTAAGTTTTGCACGAACTCACTACCCCGAAAATAAAAAATACAATCTGGTTGCAGAACCGTTAGCTCTGCAACCAGATTGTATTTCCCACAGCCATAAACCAAAAGAGAAGGAGAGGTACCAACTCCAACAAGATGGGCAACTTGACGATCACACACTCAATTCAATATTGCCTCATTGTCCGACTTCTGGCATTCCTCGCCTTATTAATATATCCTTACTCCCCAGCACTTTCCTAAAATCGATCTAACTCCGTAAGCAAAATAATAAATGTGCCTCCGCATACATGCAAACAAGGAAGCACATTTGGATAGGTTTTAATGGCTTTGATGGTTTTAGACCTCATTCATAGGTTCTGCAAGCCAGTTGAATGGTTCTAAAACCATTAGCCTACCACGCTTTATAATCAATTTCGGATATCTGATCCAGCAGAGAAACAGGGACAGCGAAGTTAATCCAAAGGTATTCATCACTGCGGCGGCGCGAATCGGAACTAGATGCCACAAATACATTCTTAAGGTACACTTTTCGCCACCCCGATGACACTAATCTTTCATAGCAAGCGTTGTCATAACCGCTAAGAGCAACCTTTAAACCATCTGTATCAAGTAACAACAGATCGACCAAGCGCTCGTGATCAGCCAGAGTCCAAGAACGAGCGCCGTAATGAGCCTTTAACACCATTTCTTCGGGAACGTACGGTGGATCAAGGTAGACGAACGCATCACCATGCTCTTTAAGCGATACCAATAGTTCGCGGCAGTCGCCATGAGTAACCTCAACCGCCTCTAACGTCGGATAGAACAAGTCTAGTTCCCGTACCCTTTTGAAATACGAACGAAGCCGCGACTGATCCTTCACACGCGAAATATCAAAAGATTCCATATCCGCTGCTCTTGACTGCATGGCAACAATAAAAGCATAGGCTGCCGAAGTAACCCTATCAAGCTCAAAGTCCTGCCCTAACGATAACATACGATCCTCGAACTCCCGCGCATGCTTAGCACGAAGGAATACATCTTCACCTACCCCGAAATCTTCAAGCATTCCCATCAGATCATACAGGTAGCGTTTATCGCCAAGGCAGGCAAAGAGCGAACACAAGCCTCTGTCCATATCATTGTAAGAACGATGCAGAAAAAGAGAGGGCGGCAGATTAAGAAGCATTCTCGCGCCGCCGCCACACAACTCATAATAATGAGTCAGCCCATAAGCCTGTGCTGCATATGTAATAATCGGCACTATGCTTCCGATCAAAGCAGATTTGCCACCAATGTATGAAATAATAGAAGGGGAATGTCCGTTATAATTGTTTAACCGCCTGCCAGCACCCATTGTACCCCCTCCAAGAGCTATTGTTGACCGAGCGCATCGATTCTAAAGATATAGAAACGCTTGACCTCTTTGGAGCTGCTATTAGGCTTTATGGGCTCTTGTAAACGAGATTGGCGGCTCAACTTAAGTAAGTACCCCGCCTCCTTCCAGCCACGGGTTATCTCCGTGAACCGAACGCTTTTTGTGCTTCCTTCAAGATTTAAAATCTCCATCAACGCCTCGGTAGTTATACCAACCACGTTCGTGCCATATTTATCGACATACTGCTCGGTATCGAGGATTACCCCAGAGCTTACTCCATGCTTGTATGCATCCGAACTGATCGACGGAAACGCATCAGGATCGCTAACAACGGCATCACATATCATTTCATAGAGTTCCAAGCTCTCATCCATACTTGCCGAACCTTCCATCTCAGCCAACAAGTTCGGTACTCTCCTGAAAAGACCGTTAATTTTTAGGTGCTTCACATAGTCGATGGTTCTGTGTAGCTCGTTTTTCTCCATGCTCCCAAAAACATTCAATTCTCTGAGAAACTCATCAAACCGATCGCGGAGGTCAATGACCAAGAAGCACTTCGAAGCCCCTCCTTCCAACTTCGTGGTAAACTTTACCGCATATGTGCTCTCCGTATAGGACGGATGTTTACCGTATAAAAGCTCGATCACCCACAAAGCTTCCACAGGGTTTGCCATTTGGTTTGGAGATGCAGCAATCTCAATTTTTTTAACAACAGTCAGCATGCAGTCATTCTCCTTTCGATCCCCGCACCGCATAAGTAGGGGGTGTTGCATTAGGTGAAAATTCTCATTTCATTCTATCAAAATACGATTACCCTGAACATCCACAATTTTCTGATGAAAACGACAACAAAAAGGCGACCCTATCTGCGAGCCGCCGCCATACCAACTAATAGTATGAAATCAAATCACTGATTGCTAATTTATCTGCGTCCGATTTTTACCCCCAGAATGAAACCATTATCGTGGCTCAAACGAGCTTATGCACTGTACAAACTGCATGGAAAGTGGCACTTTTGCATGAATTGACTGCTTTTTTCTGTACCTAATTGTTCGAGCAGACTAAGTATATAACCCCTGTGAGATAACTCGCCATTTTAAGAATTTATCCATACCGTCCCATCAGTACAATAAACAATGTCAAATTAATCACATCGATCTTATAACAGATGTTACCGCCTGACCGATCTGATCCATTTTTCGAGTGAAAAACGAAAGCGGCTCTCCGAAAAGAGCCGCACATCGTAATGGTTATTGAATCCCCGTAAGAATGATATTATAGAAGGCACTCTCGTTCCCATCGAATTTCAGTTTGAGGATTTCCACACCTGTCAGATTGAGTGATACAGGCAAGATTTCATCCGTAGTCTTGGTAGTGACTTCTTTGATTAGCGTTTCTTCGCCCTTTTTGTTCACATTATAGAATTGGACTTTGGCTTCTCCCTTTGCGCCAATACTTGTATAAGGAATAACAAACTGAGCATCTAACTTGCTGTATTTAGAATTTAATAGGTATGTATAGTAAGCCCCGCTTCCTGTATAGCTATAGACATCCTGCCCTGGCCCCCAAAAAGTAGGTGGTGTTGTCCCTGTATATTCACGATAGCCAGACGTTAATCGATTGAAGGGAGCAATTGTGTTATCCAGCAGGCTGAAAGTCAAACCTTCATCGCCAGCTTTAAGAACTAATCCTTTGCTTTCATAAGGCTTCAAATCAGAGATATCCGTCTGCGGCGCAGTTGGCACTTGCCCGATGTAAACAGAGGATGAATCACCATCCCATTTGACAGATTTTTGATTATTCGTAAGTGCATTGGACAAGGCTCGGAGCGGTAGGTAGGTGGTGCCGTCATAAATGAACGGTTCAACAGCTTTCCCGCTGTCATCGGTTGGAATGATCATCTTGCCATCGACGAACAGCTTAATCCCACCTTGCACTACATTAATACTGGTTAACTTCCCCGAAGCGAATGCAGTTCCCACTAATGAACCGAAAAGAGTAACCGTAATCGCCCCCATAGCAAAGCCTTTCATTTTGTCCCCATTCCATTTCAGCATAAACTTACAGCTCCTCTTACATTTTTAATTTTATATGATAAAGCCCCGACATAGCGTTACATGCCACAGCTCTTCAAACCGAAAACAATCATGGCAATAACCCAGAACAGTAAGCCTACGCTAATCACTGACCCAAACGACACAAAAGAACCTGTTCGCCTGCCAGTTGACGCGGCTATCAAGTTAAACAGAATGTTGAGTACAAAACTAGCAACAAAAGCCCCCAGTCCTGTTGTAATGAGAAAACTTGAAATCATAACGCGCCTCCATACCAAATTCATTAAATGTAAATTTATTACTATTTGTTGAATACTTTATCTGTTGTGGCTAGTATAGCAGATTGATAATAGACTTAAAAGGAGTAATTTTCCTTGAGCGAACAGCCTATTATCATCAAACAAATTATCGGGAAAACCGTGAAAGCGATACGTATCAAGCAAGGCTTAAGCCAAGAGGATCTGGCGCATGAATGCAATGTGGATCGATCCTATATTTCGATGATCGAAGTTGGCAGAAATGAGCCTTCCGTTACGAAAATATTCGACCTCTGCAAAGGGCTGAAAATTAAACCGTCCGACTTTTTCAAACTGGTAGAGGGTGAATACGAGAAAGAACGGAAGAAGGGCTAGGAAGGCAAATAAGAGCGGGACATTAGGCTTTAGTAGCCTGGTGTCCCGCTCTTATTTTTGAACTCAATAACTATAAAAGACTCGCGCCATTTGCAAGCCATCTTTCAACCCAGCACGATACATCCATTCTTTTTCAATGGCGTGTCGATAGTTCAGTGTTTCTTCCCATTCGAGGATGAGTTGGAACTGCATTGATGTAAGTTCTTGCTTTAGCTGCCTCTCAACTTCAGACTGCTTTTGATGTATAGCCTCGACCTCATCAAGTTTGCAGGCGATTCTTGCTAAATCATTAAACCGCCCATCAAAAGCGGGCTTCATCCAATCCGGTAAAGGCTGCTGTGACAAAAAAATCCCCTCCCAAGGTAAATTGTTGTTGATGTTACCTTGAGAGAGGATGAGTTGGCAATATGTAGTTAATCCGCTTGCTCATGATTCGAACTCGATCGCCATTCCGCAATAAGATCATCACACAGTGCCGTAAACTCTGAACTTTTCGATGATTACTACCGCCGCATCGGTGCTGCGTAACTCGATGCCAGCTTACAATGGCGTCGAGTAATAGACAAGAGCATGTGTTTTGCATATCCATATCAGTTCTAGTCTATAGCCTCTGCAAGTCATTCATATCTAAAACTAAAACTAGTCCGAATGCTATAGCAAATGCTATAATGTGCTATAGACTTGGAGGTGAAACCATGTCTTTGAGTACTACAATTAAGAAAATTAGGGAAGAACTTGAAATTAGCCAAGAACAACTAGCAAGAGATTTAAACATAAGCTTCTCAACAATAAATCGCTGGGAAAATAATAAAAGTAATCCGAGTCGTCTGGCAAAAGATCGACTTTGGGCTTTCTGTGAAAATAAATCAATATCCTCAGGGGTTATCGCAGAATTAAAAAAACAATTAGTAGGTGGAACAAGTGGCGAGAGCTGATTTGCTTTTTGAAGTAATCAAGCATGGTCTTTCTGGAGATATGCCTCATTTAAGACGAGCAGTAGAAGCGATATGCGCTGAAGAACGGGCAAAACAGCATACTATCGTGGCTAATCGTATTGAGGAATTACTCAAGAACACCAAAAATGAAATACGAAATAATCAAGCTAGTTCCCCCCTTGTTAGACAGGTGTCTAACGAGCAAAACTTTTACTCCGAGATAGTTCCTAAGAAGAGACTTGATCAATTAATCTTACCCGAACCAGTTTTGCAGTCGTGTAAAGAAGTTATTGAAGAACACAATCGTGCCGATTTACTACGTTCGTATGGTTTAGAACCGAGAAATAAACTGTTATTTGTTGGGCCTCCTGGGAACGGAAAAACTTCTTTAGCCGAAGCTATTGCTGAATCATTAATGGTGCCACTCTTATCAGTAAAGTATGAAAGTATAGTTGGAGCCTATTTGGGTGAGACCGCAATAAAACTCGCAAAATTGTTTGATTATGCAAAAACTCGACATTGCGTTCTGTTTTTTGATGAATTCGAAACATTAGGAAAAGAACGAGGAGATGTACATGAAACAGGAGAAATAAAACGGGTCGTTAGCTCACTCCTACTCCATATCGATTCGTTACCAAGTTATGTAATTGTTATCGGGGCGACAAATCATGAAGGGCTTTTGGATAAAGCCGCTTGGAGAAGATTTCAGTTACACTTAGAGTTACCATACCCTAGTAGATCAAATCTTGAATTATGGTTCTCACATTTTGAAAGACGAACTGGCTTTAAATTCGGTTTTGAAACCAGCACATTAGCAAAAAAGGCCTTAGGGTGTAGTTACGCTGAAGTCGAAGAGTTAGCAATGTCAATCTACAGAAAATATATATTGCAACTTCCTAATAATGATATTAAGAATCTCACATCAAGTACACTCAGATTATGGGAAGCGCAAAAGAAAGTTAAACGAGCGACCAATAATACAGAGGTGAACGATAATGGCTGAAAGACCACTCATTCTATTTAAAAAGTTTGAAGAAGCCCTCAGAGCAGATGGTTCTGGAGGGACTCCTAAATTTGCAAAACCATCAGTAGAGAAACAAATGTCTAGACTATCTCCAAAATTTCAAGAATTACAGAATGCTATAGATAAGAAGACTATTGCGATTCAAAATTCACCCTCGGGTATTAACCCTGATAGTGCACTCGTCCTCGAAACCGTAGGTTCTGTTGATAGCTTTTATACCGTGATCAAGAACATTGAAAATCTAGAATTAATGTTAGATATGACCCTAGATGGGATAGAAAAGAATGAGGACTTTTACTTACTTGATGATAAAGGTAACCTTAAAGACGGAGATCTGCCTGGGAAGCTGTACTGTGTAATGACAAACAAAAAAGCATTAGATCAACTAATTTCCCTTTGGAGACAATATGTTCAGAATCCGAAAGTAGAATTTCAGCGGGGCTTTAATGGAGTCAAGAATATGTTTAACCAGCTTAAAGAAATTAGGTATTGGAGCCCTCAAGATCGTATTGACGAAACAAGAGTAGTAGATTATTGGCAAGAGAGTCTGCAGTTCAATGGAGACGAAAATGTCAATTTTGAAATTGAACTCTTTTTTAGAAGAACTCCTGAACAGAGAAATAATTCTTGTTCAGTTGTAACAACTGCTATAAACAGTATGGGAGGTCGTGTTCTTTCGGAATGCGTCATTCCGGATATTGTGTATCACGCTATTCTTGTTACTTTGCCAAGAAAGCAAATTGAATTACTAGTTAATAGTTACGAGCAAGTTGCACTTACACGCGTTGATGACATTATGTTTTTTAGACCTGTAGGACAAATTGCATTTCCCTTCCATCGTTCAGAAGATGATCAAGAACCCACAACTAAGACTCCCCACCAAGTATCCGAACATCACATAAGCGAAAATCCTATTGTGGCAATTCTAGATGGTTTTCCTATGCAGAATCATTCACTTTTGGCTAACCGACTAATTGTTGACGATCCTGATAACTGGGCAAATGATTATGTTGTTAGAGATAGAGTACATGGTACTGCAATGGCATCACTAGTACTCCATGGAGATTTAAATGGTCACAGTTCCCCCATAGATAGCAAAGTTTATATCAGACCTATCTTAAAGCCCATGAGGGACTTCAATGGTAATTTAACTGAATGCGCTCCTGACGATGTGTTATTGGTTGATCTAATACATAGTGCTGTTAGAAGAATTGTTGTTGGAGACGAAAATAGTAGAGCCATCACATCGGTAAAAATAATTAACTTGTCATTCGGTGACCCATCCAGAGTGTTCATCAATATGATGAGTCCACTCGCACGGTTACTTGATTGGTTGAGCTATACTTACAAAATTTTGTTTATTATTAGTGCTGGAAATCATAATCAACATGGTATTGATATAGGAATTCCTTTTGACGAGTTTAAGAAGCTTACTCCCGAAGAAAGGGAGACCATAATCTTGCAAAATTTAAACAACAACAGCAGAAACATCAGGTTATTATCTCCAGCTGAGAGTATTAATAATCTTTCTATTGGGGCATTATTCAACGATTTTTCCAATGCCACAGAGAATGAAAGATTTATCTTCCCTTATACGCAGCCATTACCTAGCCCCGTTTCAGCAATCGGCCTAGGTTATAATAGGTCGATTAAACCAGACATCTTCTTTAATGGTGGCAGAAAGTTTGTTAGAGAGTCGCTTGGTTCAACAGTAATTAGTTGGATTCCGTTGCCTACAAAGCCACCGGGATGTTGTGTAGCCACTCCAGGTCAAAGCAATGAAATTAATGAGGTTGCTTATTCATTTGGAACTAGCGATGCTGCTGCGCAAGTTTCTCATGAGGGGGTTAAATGCCACTCCGTCTTACGGGAAATTTTCCTCACACAAACTGGAGATGATATTCCAAGTAACTACACTGCCCTACTCATTAAAGCGATGCTTGTTCACGGAGCAACATGGAATCATAACTATGCTATAGCCAATGCTGTGGGAATTGCAGAGAATCGAATTTTCAGATGGTTAGGCAACGGCATTCCTGACATTAGCCGAGTGAACGAATGTGCTAAAAACAGAATGACATTAATTGGGTACGGAGCCCTTCAGAAAGGTAAGGCTCATGTATACCAGCTTCCAGTCCCATTTGAATTTACCACAAGACGTTTTTTCAGGAAGCTTACAGTGACTCTTGCTTACTTTTCACCTACTACTCCATCCAAACAAAAGTATCGGTCAGCTCATCTATGGTTTAATATAGAAAATAACAAACTTACGCCTAACAGGTTTAATACTGATTATAAAGCAGTGCAAAGAGGTACTATGCAACATGAAATATTTTATGGAGATCAGGCAACGGCGTGGAACCCTAATGATTATGTTAATATAAGGGTAAACTGCCGCGAGGATGCAGAAAACACAATACCAGATATTGAATACGCAGTACTTGTCACATTCGAGTTGGCTGAAGAAGTATGTGAACAACTAGACATCGATGTATACGAAAGCATTACTACAAAAATCAGAGAGCTTGTCCCTATCACACCAAGTTCGGCCAACTAACTTCATAGAAACTCACCCTCTAGAATAAGTGCAGAAGTAATAAAGGCTTCTGCACTTATTTTCTACCCGTAATAAATAATAAAGAGCTCAAGCATAATCTAATCTACTTGAGCCCTTCTCTACAAGTAAATTTAGCCCCCACCACTCCCTGACTAGCAACACACCGCACTTCGCACGCCTTGTACATCAACTCCATCAGCCTTAAGCGAACCTGCCACATCTCATTTTCGAACCATCAATATGACCGACTCCACATGTGCTGTGTATGTATACTTAAGCTCGAATCTGTAGATTCAGTATTGTTGCATCAACAATCAATTCCACTCTCCGCTTTACCACTATTTGTGATACGGTTCACCTTAACTCCTGCAACGGCGAAAACATAGGGCATCCGGTTAAGGATGCCCTAATGCTTATGCCTATTTTATTTGCTGATATTATTTTATCAATATTCCACTCGCTTTCGACTAGCTGCAAGTTATGTTATTTCACCCCAAGTATGCATCTGCAATAACACGCAACGCTTCAACAAGTGCAAGATTTTTGTCTAAGTTCTCGCCTTGGAAACGAGGAGCAAACGTACGCATTCTCGCGGCGCTGACCTTGCAGAGCTTCTCGAAGCAAGAGTTCATTATGACCCATACCGTAGAAATCACCTGTGTCGAAGAGGGTAACTCCTTTCTCAAGCGCCTCATGAATCGTTGCAATGCTTTCCTGTCGGTCTGCCGCACCGTAGAGATCGGACATTCCCATACAGCCAAAATATCATTTTCTGTGATTGTCTATTTTCGTGAAAGTAGTACCAAAAAGCGCATTTCTAACCGGATCGGATGTTAAAAATTCATGAGGGAACCCAAGCTCGATCCGGCTGGCTTGGTCTAAAGCATTCAAATGCTCGGATGACAAAGCGGAATCTACTGCTCCCAGGTTATCTTTCATTTGCGATACTTTTCTCGCGCCAACGATCGGAATGATGACCCCCTGCTGTTGACGTACCCAATTCAGCGCAACTTGCACAGGGGTTTTGCCAATCTCCTCGGCGATCCTTACAACTTCCATGACAATCCTGCGATTCGCCTCATTCAATCGGTTGCTTTGCGGTGCCAAGCGCTTAGGCTCTTCGTGCATTTGTTCGCTCAAATATTTCCCTGTCAATGCGCCGCCGGCAATCGGCGCCCAAGAAGTAACCCCGATATCGAATGCGCGCGCCATCGGCAATAAATCGCGCTCCGGCGTACGCTGGAGCAAGCTGTACTCCACTTGCAAACCGATGAACGGTGTCCAGCCCCGCAGCATGGCTAACGTATTCGCCTGCGAAACAATCCAGGCCGGCGTGTCCGATATGCCCACGTATAATACCTTGCCTGCACGAACCAAATCGTCTAATGCGCGCATGACTTCTTCGACAGGAGTCGTGAAATCCCAAGCATGCAGCCATAAGAGGTCGATATAGTCGGTTCCTAATCTTTTCAAGCTTCCTTCTATGGTTTGCACAAGGTTTTTTCGATGATTGCCACCGCCGTTAGGATCATTCGGACGGGTGGTAAGCGAGTATTTGGTTGCGATCACGTATTGCTCACGCTTTCCCTTAATAAATTCGCCCACATACTTTTCACTCGTCCCATTTGTATAATTGCAGGCAGTGTCAATGAAATTTCCGCCCGCTTCTGCAAATGCTTCAAAAATATTGCGACTCTCTTCCTTCCCGGCTCCAAATCCCCAATCTTCACCGAATGTCATCGTTCCTAAAGCCAGCTCGGAAACTCTCAGTCCGCTTCTTCCCAGCAATTTATATTTCATCGTTATAATCTCACCCTTTCTTGATTATTACCCTATTCTTTTTTAATCTGTCAGACCTGCAAGCTTCAAGCTCAATTCCCAGAACCGTTTATTGGTCGTATCATCATTAGCTCCAGAAGACGTTTTTACTGGCTTGCGCTTTTCAAAATACTGTCCGCTTACGCCTTGCACTTCAGATGATGTCGCGAGATAAACCGGAGTTTCGGCTCCTTTTGCGAGACTGGAGGAGATGAAAGAAAACAAGAATTGCATTGGACGGGGCAGTTGCTTGAGAAGTGTCGTTTTTATCAAACCGGGATGTAGGCTATTGATCGTGACGTCGGTGCCCTTTAGACGATTAGCCAATTCCTTTGCGAAAATGACCAAGCCAAGCTTAGTCGGGCCTACTGCTTTAAACGTGGAATACTTGCTTTTCTCCAGCAGCAGGTCTTCCAAATTCAATTTGATTCCATAATGCTTGGAAGCTACGTTAATAATTCGCGCCCCGCCGCTTTGCTTCATTAGGTCAAGAAGCAGATGAGTGAGCAGGAAATGCGACAAATAGTTAGTGGCAAATGTCTTTTCAATCCCGTCTTCCGTCACTTCCCGCTTCGCCAGAAATACCGCCGCGTTATTAATCAACACGTGCAGCTTGCCATACTTGGCTTTGAACTGCTCCGCCGCTTGGCGAACCGATTGCTGCGAGGCGAGATCCGCAACGATCATATCCACTTTTGAGTTCCCGCTTTGCGTAATAATTTCTTTTACGGCTTCCTCGCCCCTCTGTTTGCTTCGGCAGAGCAGTACGACCGTCGCTCCTCCTTTAGCCAATTCAAGCGCTGTAGCCTTGCCAATTCCGGCGTTCCCGCCTGTAATTAAACAGACTTTACCCTTCATCTCAACATTCCCCCATGGTTGAAGATTTCCTCTGCCAAATCGTGATAAAGAAAGCCCCCTGCTACTGTTGTTCAGATCTAGGGAGCTCTCTATTTTCAGGCGGTTAGACTTATACCTTTACAGACTGCAATGTCACATATTTAACATAGTCGGCAGTATTTTGCGCTAGTTGCTCATCGCTTACGTGCATAACCCCATTCAAAATAAACGGTGTCATAAAAGCTGTGCCGATCAGATTGCTCGTAGCTTGAATGGGTTTCAATAATTCCTCCATCGTGTACCGGTTGTAACCGGAATGCTGATACGATTCCGTCGGGCCGAAAGTAGATACCGCCACTCCCAGTTGTTTGCCGCGCATCTTGTCGCCGCCTTCTCCGTAAGCCCAGCCGTAGGAGAGCACTACGTCAAACCATTCCTTCAGCAAAGAAGGTGTGCTATACCAATAGAAAGGAAACTGTAGGATAATTCGATCATGCGATGTAAGCAAGGCTTGCTCCTGTGCCACATCAATTTTAAAGTCAGGATATGATGCATACAATTGGTGCACAGTAACATTGCTTTGGTTTTGCACTGCTTCCATCCAGGACTTATTAATCCTGGACTGATTGATGTTCGGGTGAGTTACGATGACTAATGTTTTCAAGATAATCTCTCCTTTGTTGTTTGTACATACAAATATATGATTTAATAATATTCCCACACTAGCTTTAATCAATCGCTCTATGTGGGAATACGAAAACCACTATGATATCAGAACTTTTGTTCCAAATTGCGGCCTGCATCATGCAGCATTTTGGTTAGCTGCTTGCCTGCATCTTCACCTAGTATTTCAGAATAACGCCGTTTTAGATCCTTCCAAGCTAGCTTAACTGCCGGCATTATCTCTACACCAGCCTGCGTAAGCTCGATTAGTGATAGCTTGCCTTCGGTACGACTTTTTATAAGTCCTTTGTACAGCAGCTTCTCAATAAACCGCGTAATTGTAGATGGTGTCAAATGCAGCACTTCGCCCAATTCTTTCTGGCTAATGCCTGGCTTTTCTTGGACAGCTAATAGCAAAAAGGCATACGTCGGTGACACACCGGTCGGTTTAAATGTTTCTTCCGCCATTTTGGTTATTGCTCTGTTAAGTATAGCCGAAGAGAAATACATGCAATTTTGAAAATATTTATCCAGCATGAGCACTTCTCCCTTCGCCTCATTTGTATATACAAATATAAAGGGCGAAATTGTAATTGTCAATCACCCATCAGCATTGACGGGCAATAACGCAAACATGTCAGGACACAAATTTGCGTCATTTGTGATACGGTTCCCCCCGGTTAATCTTCACCGCCCGGTACACCTGCTCCAGCAGCACCAATCGCATGAGCTGGTGCGGTAAGGTCATGCGCCCGAAGCTGAGCTTCTGCTGGGCGCGCTTCAGCACGGCGGGCGCGAGGCCGTTGCTTCCGCCAATAACAAAAGCCACGTGGCTCCGCCCATACGTGGCTAAAGAATCGAGCTGGCCGGCGAGGTCCTCGCTCGACCATAGCTCCCCATCCAGCGCCAGCGCGACAACATGTGCGTCCGGCTTAATAACCGCGAGCAAGCGCTCACCCTCGCGCTCGCGAACAATGGCTTCCTCGGCGGCGCTCATCGTCTCGGGCGCCCGCTCGTCCGGCACTTCCGTGAGCGTGAGCCTCACGTACGGGCCTAGACGCTTCGCGTATTCTGCGATGCCGAGCACAAGATATTTTTCCTTCAGCTTTCCGACAGCAGCGATCTGAATATGCACCGGCTACACCACCAAATACTCGGCAATGTGATCGCACAGCTCGCAAGTGGCTGGCGCTTCCCATTCCGTGAACTTCGTCGTCACCAAATCCACGATATCCGGTGCATCCTCGTATTCATCCACAAACTTATCAATCGCCAGCTCCACATGCTCTTTACACACACAATACATCTGCCAGATCCCCCAATAGTAGTCTGTATCCTTTCATGCCTTGTTCCACCGTTTAACCCCATATCCACGCAAAGAGATCAGCTCGTCGTATCGCATGCCCGTACCTTACCCTACGAGCCTGCACGAGCTGATCCGCTTCGCGACTATACCGTTATTCTTCCGTCTTCTCCGCCAGCTTAAACGTTGTAGTTTGCTTCTTACCGTCGCGGTAGAAGGTCACTTCAATTTCATCGCCGATCGTCTTCTTGCCGTACAAATATTTGCGCAGCTCCATCGTGCTGCTGATGGACTCATTGTCGAGCTTCACGATGACATCATTGAACGCAAGACCCGCTTCCTCGGCCGGACCGACCGCCTGAAGCACGATTACGCCCTGCTTCACATCATCGGGCAGCTTCAGATCGCCTTGCGGCATCATCACCCCTTCGTCTTCCCCGCCCACAGCACCATCGCCGGATTCAGGACCTTCCGTAGACTGCTCCTGATCCGCGCCGCCTGCGCCGCCACCGTCGCCGTTCCCTTGAGCGGCTGCCGACTGTTGTGCCATATACAAGCCCAGATCCATCGTATACACGCCTAGATAAGGACGCTTCACTTTGCCGTACTGCAGTAAGCTTTGCACAATTGGCATCGCAATATGCGAAGGAATCGCAAAACCTACGCCTTCCACGCCGTACTCGGCAATCTTCATGCTGTTGATGCCGACCACGTTGCCGTCCAGATCGATCAGCGGACCGCCGCTGTTGCCCTGGTTAATGGATGCATCGATTTGAATAACTTCCTGTTCCCAGTCGTAATTGCCATCTTGGCTGAGCGACACCGGAATGATCCGTTTCGTCTTGCTCACAATGCCCATCGTCAACGAATCGCTGAGTCCAAGCGGATTACCAATCGCCATGACCCATTGACCGGCACGCAAGCCTTCGGATTCCCCGAAGCTCGCTACCGTATCGATACCATCCGCATCGATCTCCAGCACGGCCAGATCCGTAATCGCATCGGTACCGACAACCTTTGCATTCCGCGTCTCGCCATTGCTCAGCACCGCTTTTACGGCAACGGCATCTTCAATAACGTGATTGTTGGTAATGATATGCGCTTTGCCTTTGACCTTCTCGAAAATAAACCCGGAGCCCAGAGCCGCCTGCTGCAGCGGAGCAGAGCCATCTCCGCCATCGGCGCCTGCCTCATTATCGCCATCTGCAGTCCCGCCGGTAGCATCGCTTTCAGGCTGCGCCTGCTCATTGATAATACTAACGACAGCCGGACGCATCTTCGCCGCTGCGGAGATCGTCTTCTCAAGCGGATCATTGCTCATGCCCACATTCGTTACGCCTGCAACAGCCGATACGGAACCCTCGCTGCGGTCAAAGCCGGTGAACAAGCCAAACACCAGCACTGCAGCCAGTGCGCTAACCACCGAAGAGGCTACAGCCATACGCACAGGTGTCCAGCGAATGCCGCTCCCGCGCTTGCTAAACGAAACGTCGCGGCCCGTAGACCGAATACGACGCGATACACGCGTTGAATAGAAATCATCATCAAATAAGCTCATCTATAATCGCTCCTCTCGATGTCAGGCTGACATCAAGACCATTATTTTACGAATCTAGGAATGATATCGGTAGAACGGTCTACAATAATTAATAGAACTGGAAGAAAAGGCTGCCGCCGTCCTGTTGGAGGCGAAGTAAGTCTCTTCCCTTAGAATAATCAAATAGATGAAGGAGCGAATCCCATGAAATCCAGAAGTTCCTTAGCCCTTGACCATCTCAATTTGGTGGCCAAGCTTGCCGACCTCAAGGAGGACCATTACCGCACCCTGCTTACCCTCAGCGCGATGACAGAGCTGCTCATTGATAAAGGAATTCTTACCCAAGACGAACTTGAACGCAAAATCACTTCGCTCGATTCCGAGCTGGACGAGCTTATCGTCGGCGCACTTCATCCCATGCCGTAGGCCGGTCATGGTACGTTTCGCGCAGCGGATGCTCATCGCGTTTGAAGAAGAAGCCGTTATTCTCCAAGATGCCGTTTACCGTCAGCTTTGCGAGATCCATCAAATTGTGATCCAAGCTAAGATGCGCCAGATAAACCCGCTTCGTTCGATCCGTCATCAGCTGGCATAACGCTTCTCCGGCCGCTTCATTGGACAAATGCCCGATATCGCTGAGAATTCGCCGCTTAATGTTCCACGGGTAACGCCCCATCCGCAGCATGTTGACATCATGATTCGACTCTAGCACTAGTACATCGGAATCTTCTATCATCCGCCTTACTTTATCGCTGACATAGCCAAGGTCTGTTGCCAGACTCAGCTTGACATCATCATCTTCAAAAACATAACCGACCGGCTCGGCCGCATCATGCGAAATCGCATACGATGTCGTCCGCATAGCGCCGAACTTCGCTGTTTCCCCTGTCTCCATAATGACACGCTGCTCGCTTGTTATGGTGCCGACATGGCGTTCAAGAGCCCCCCATGTCGCTTCATTCGCATAGATCGGCACATTGTGCTTCCTAGCAAACGCACCAAGCCCTTTTATATGATCGGAATGCTCATGCGTAACGAGAATCGCATCGATTTCATGACCGGCGACACCTCGCTCGCGCATGAGCTCCTCGAGCTTCTTCGCACTTAAACCTGCATCAATGAGCACGGTAGAATCTTCGCATTGCACAATCGTGGCATTTCCTGTCGAACCGCTCCCAAGAACCGTAAATCGAAGTCCCATACTTCTTCTAACCCTGTCCTTTCCCCTGCTCCCCAAACCCGCCGAACATGCGACAAGGCACTGCGAAACCCCACTTATTCCGTCACAACTTCCCCACTGATTGCATTCATGTAGTACTGCCCGCCATCTTCCAGCAGCACGCGCCAAGTCGGCGCCGAAACTTGCGTATTGGAGTCGAAAATCTGACCGTGATAGCCCAGCTTGATCTCCTCAATGACTGCTCCGTTATGCAGCTGATTCTCAATTAAGCTTGTCACCACTTTAGTGGCCGACAAAACCGACTGCGAAGTCGAATTCTGTGGCGGCAGCAGCTCGACAAGGTCCTGCCTGTAGGCCGTGATCTTCTGATTGCTAAAGTAAAGCTCAAGCTTCGCATCGAACATAGGGCGTCCATCAACCATCCGGTAAAAAACAAACTCATCTTCATAAACAGGGCCAAGCGCGTAGTCCTCCAGCTCCGGAATGATGCCTCCCAGACTCGCTTGCAGCTCTTTCTCATCGAAGACGACCTTACTGTCTACCGGCTTCTTTAATTCATGGCGCTCACCTTTGCCGAGCTTTGTTTGGATCCGATAAGTCAAATCCCGCAGCTCGGGTGTTTCCGAAGGGATGCTGGTTCCAAGCTTAATCTTCTTCTCTTCCATAAGCGCCTGCGTTTCCGGCCGCAAATCGCTCACATCCGCGCTCGTCCGAAGCCCCTCTCGGATGTTGGACCAGAGCTGGTATCCAAGCACGAGATTCAGCAGCAAAAATGCAAAAATCAGCACACTCTTCGCCCTGCCCCAGTCCATCCCTTCATCTCCTTCAACTACGATCCTGGTAAGCTTCTAAGACGACCTCGACCAGCTTACGGGTGCTCCGTTGGACTGCCGGCATTACCGGCGGCACCACTGCTCGCATTCCCTCCGCCGCTAGCCGTATTAACTGCAGCACCAGGCATGCCTGCTATATCTCCGTCCGCGGGGACGGCATTGCCGATTGCCGCACTTGATTCCGTGCCTTCATCGGCGCCGTGTCCCGCTTCGCTTCCATTCTTCCCACCGCTTGCATGCGTACCTGCTAGGCTGATTAAGCTGCTGATGTGCCCGGTTAGTGTCCCGCCGCTCAGCTGCGCAACTCCGCTTGATGCCGGGTTATTACCCTGCTCATCCACTTTACCGCCACCGGTATTGCTCGTCTTCTGGAGCGGTGCACCGCCCGGCTCGCCGGGCATCGGCTTGTAACCGCCCGGAATGGCTTGAAGCAGGTTCTCCTGCGTGCCATCCACGAGACGGACAGCCCAGATCGGCTCCAGCTTCATCACATTCTTCTCGGTCGATACCGCCAATAGCGCAGGGTAGATCGCAGTCACTTCCAGTCTGCGTTTGTAGTTCTTAAACGCATTCTCCAGCATATCGCCGCCTGGCAGCCAGCGGATGTCCCGCTGTTGAGCTTTCTTCTGCAGTGTGAGCAGCGAGCGTTCATACTCCGAAACAACGCCCTGCTGCAAACGCAGCCGCATGCTGCCGAACATAAACGGCTCCTGCGGGATAATCGGATAAGAGCCGTAATACTGCTGGAATCGCAGTACTTGAACACTCTCGAACGTCCCCGCATGGGTGAAGCGATGCATACCGTCCCAGCCGCCATGCTTGTTAATGAACTGTATGGCCGCATATACGTTCTGACTCTCGTTATCGTCTTGGCCTTGCACCGATACGGGGTCCGTAAAGCTGATCCAGCGTCCATTCTGCTCTACCTGCAGCCCGCGTTTGCCATCCGTATAGATCTGCGAGCCGCCCTGATCACTGATTACCCGCGTAACGCCGGGATCAAAGAACAAGTACCTCTGCATCTGCTCCGGCGTATACGTCTCATACCCCACGGTCAACTGCATCGATTCCACAGGCCCATCCGGCGTATAGAGATCTTCGCCGACTTTCCGGTAGTTCGTCTGATACTCGCCGTAACCGACATACATCTGAACGTCTTGCGCCGTTAGATCCGCTTTCACCGATTCATAGACGGTCAAGTTATCGCTGCTGAAGAAATACGTTCGGATTTCATCCCGATCACTGCTTTTATAAATCCAGATCCGGTTCACGACATCATCCATGAACGTCGCATCGCCTTCTAGCTTCAATACTTTGCTTAACAGCTCTACCGGTACGCCGCGCCCAAACCGCAGCTCAAGCCCTTCATCGCGGTCGCGAATTTCATTCCAATCGACAACAACAGCCGCGCTCCGCTGGAACCCTTTAAACTCACGGCTCTTGATCTTGCCGAAGATCAAATTATAGAAATTCGAGGCGGGGTACAGAAGGGTGTGTTTCCCTTTGCCCAGGTGCAGAACCATGTCCTCCGGAAAAATAACGTTCTCGATCTTCTCCTCTTGTCCGAGCGGCTCAGACGGCACATAATCCTGCTGCGGCGTAGTCGTTACACCGAGCCCAGGCATGCTGTATGCGAGCAGATAGCTTTGAATCAGACTGAGAATAACGAGCGCCGTGAGCACCGCGGTCTTCAGCTTGTCCATCATGCGCTCTCACCTCCGCCGACCTGCACGGGCAGAATGACGGTTACCGTCGTCCCTTCATTAAGCTCGGAATCGAGCGCAATGGAGCCGCCATGTGCCTTCACAATTTCCCGGGCAATGGACAAGCCCAGACCGGTACCGCCCATGTTCCGCGAGCGGGCCTTATCGACACGATAGAACCGATCGAAGATTCGGCCAAGATCCCGTTTCGGAATACCGATTCCCGTATCCTTCACGCTAATAGCGACTGAAGCCGGCTCAAGCCGGCGTGCCGCAATTTCAATGCGCCCACCGTCGAGCGTGTATTTGATCGCGTTCGAGACGAGATTATCAAGCACTTGATCGATCTGATCGCGATCGAGCCAGATCGACGTAATCGCATCTTCTACCCGAACCGAAGCCCGAATTGCTTTCTTCCGCAGCTGGAAGGAGAAGCGGTCGGCCACTTCCTCCAGCATATCCGGCACATTCGTCTGCTGCCGTCTTAGCGGGGCTTGATTGGAATCCAGCCGCGATAGATGCAGCAGATCGGTAACGAGACGAATCATCCGCTCTGTCTCATTGCGGATAACGCCGACGAATCGCTGACCGAGCTCTCGCTCATCCAACGCGCCATCGTCGAGCGCTTCCGCATAGCTCTTGATCGTCGTGAGCGGCGTGCGCAGCTCATGCGATACATTCGCAACGAACTCGCGCCGCGATTGTTCAAGACGCTCCTGCTCGGTGACGTCCTGCAGCACCGCGATCGTACCGCTAATGCCTTGATCCCGGCGATGGATCGGCGTCAGCGTCACGCGCATCAGCTCTTCCTCATCGCCTTCGGTCTCCAGATGATAGAGAATAGCCGAAGGTTCATTCCCCTTCTGCAAGCCCGTAAGCTGCGCTTCGTCCATGCCGAACAAGTCGGTCAGGCGAATGCCTTCGCAATCATCCCTGCGCAGCATCTCCTGTGCGCGACGGTTCGTAATAATAACTACACCGCGCTCGTCAGCGGCCACGACCCCGTCGCTCATATTAGCCAGAATCGAAGAGATCTTCTCTTTCTCTTCTTCCGTTGCCGATAGCGCATCGCGCAAGCGCATCGTCATATCGTTAAACACTTCGCTTAGTCGGCCGATTTCATCATTGCCGAGTACAGGCACCTGCTGATCGAACCGACCTTCCGCAACGGCCGCAGCCTGGCGGGTCAGTGCTTTAATCGGGTTCGTAATCGTGTGGGCGAGCAGAATGCCGAGCACGCCGGTCAATCCCAGCGCGAAGAGCATCCCGGACATGAAGATCCGGTTAATCCGGTCAACAGTCGAATAGAGCTCCTTCATCGAGGCGACCAGATAGATCGCGCCTACTGTTTTCTCCCCATCTACGATGGGCTTGGCAATAATCTTCTTGCGCAAACCATCCTCGTCGATAATTTCCTCTTCGTTATCGCGAATGCCCTGCAGCGCGCGGCTTACGGCAAGCGATGTATTCTTCTTCCCAATATAGGACTGATGCGACTGCAGGGAGGTTGCTAGCACCTTCCCGCTGGCATCTAATATTTGAATTTCGGCCTCGCTAATGCTGAACAAGCTGCTAACAAGCACGCTGAGATACTCCTCTGTTGAGTTCTCATCGGAAGTGCCGGTCTGGTCCAACCGATTGGACAGCGTTTGTGCCGATAATTTCGAGAGCAGATTCGCCTGCTCGTTCATGTTATTCGTGAACGTCGATGTCAGCGAGGTCTTCATCGTACTGATGAAATAGACGCCGATCAGCTGCATCGCGATTAGAATCAGCAGCACATAAATAATAATCAGCTTAACTTGAATGGTTCGGAAAAACCGTATCCCGTTCATCCGTACCCGAACCCTCCGGATTTCGGATTACGCATCAAGTACCCCAGCCCGCGCCGGGTCAAAATATATTCCGGCCGGCTCGGATCATCTTCGATTTTCTCGCGAAGTCTCCGAATCGTAACATCCACCGTGCGGACGTCGCCGAAATACTCGAACCCCCATACCGCCTGAAGCAAATGCTCGCGCGTCATTACCTTTCCGCAGTTGCGGGCCAGATAATAAACGAGCTCGTACTCCCGGTGCGTCAAGTCGAGCGGCTCATTGTCTTTATAGACCACATACATGTCTGTATCGATGAATAGATTGAAAATCCCAAGCCCCTGCTTGTCCTCCGCAGCCGGCGAAGTGCCGTTACCTGCCGAAGCAGCAGCGGAAGAGTTGGCGTCATTCTTCTGGCGACGCAAATGCGCTTTCACGCGGGCAAGCAGCTCGCGGGTACTGAACGGCTTCGTTACATAATCGTCCGCACCAAGCTCTAAGCCAAGTACTTTATCAAGCTCGGTGTCTTTGGCTGTCAGCATAATGATCGGCGTTTGCAAACGTGCGCGCACTTCTCTGCACACGTCCATGCCATCCTTCACCGGCAGCATCAGATCGAGCAATATTAAATCCGGAAGCTCTTCAAATGCGAGCCTTACCGCTTCACCACCGTCGAAGGCGCAAATGACCTGATAGCCTTCCTTCTCGAGGTTAAATTTTATAATGTCCGCAATCGGTTGTTCATCGTCAACGACTAATATTTTTCCGTGCATCGCTACACCGCCTGTCGCTTAGCAATCTCCCTCTATTCTACCATAGGAAGTGTCTGAGTTCCCAATGAAAGTTCCCTCATATGAGGGGAGAATTGGTCGATTTCCCGCGGATTTTGTGACTTTCCTCTGAACGCAAAAACACTGCCGGGCCATGAAGGCCGGGCAGTGTTTCGTAGGATCTGCAATTGCTTCGCTTACAGGTACTTAAGCGGGTTTTGCAAAACGCCATTCTTATGAACTTCGAAATGCAAATGCGTGCCGAAGGAGTGACCGGTATTACCCATAATGCCGATCCGTTGACCCTTCTCAACCGTCTGACCACGCTTGACGGAAATTTTGCTAAGATGGCCGTAAACTGTTTCATAGCCATTATGGTGATTGATAATGATACAGTTGCCCAGTCCCGGACGTTGGCCGGTGAAGCTGACTGTACCGTTGTCGGCTGCCATAATGTTATGGTTACCAACCATATCAACCCCGCGATGCAAGGCTCCCCACCGTTGACCGAAGCTGCTGGTGAGACGCGCGCCGGTTACCGGCCAGCTGAAGCGGCCGCTGCCTTCGCTTAATGTAACCTTCGTGCCTTTCATCACAATTGCCGGAACGGATGGCTTCAGAACGACCTCGCTGATCAGCTCTTCACTCATCAAGTAGCCATTCTGCTTCACCAATCGGTACACCAATTGTTTCTTCCCGCTTTGGCCTTGTCGAATAACCTTCGACTGGCCTGCTTTCATATTGCTGTTCTTCTGCACGACCGTAGCCGGATCGATCGATTCGGTTTCCGTCACGTTCTCGACCGTTTCGACGGTCACTTGCGGCTGAAGTACCGTAAGATCAAGCACGTCTCCGACTTTAATCATATCATCCTTGATCCATTTGTTCCGCTCATAGATGACCTGAGGGGAAATATCGAATTTGTGTGCGATACAGCCGACGCAGTCGCCTTCTTGAACCGTATACGAAGTTGGTTTCACAGTCCCTTTGATAAGCTTCAAATAGAGCTGCTCGGCATCTGCGATGTCCGTTGGCTGTACTTCTGCTTCTTTAGTCGCAACCTTCTCGACAAATTTCACGGATTTCAAGGCCGATTTGGACTTCAAGCTGCCGTCCGCTGAGTAGGACAATGCAGTCACTTCCGCTTTACCGGCTTTCACCTTCGGCGAGTATTTACCTTCGACCCGCTTCAGCAGCGCAGTCGCCGTAGCCTTGTCTTTCACAACGCCGACCCGCTTGCCATCTACCACAAGCTCAACGCCTGTAGCGTGTGAAACAAGCAGTCCTTCAAGCTTCTGCAGAGTCGCAGTGGAGTCCGGATTGGCATTGTAAGCGCTTTTATCGCTGTATGTGATCGTACCTGCATCAAGCACCATATGTATGCCAGCGTTTTTCTCCTGAATCTGCTTCTCTTTGTTGCTAATCAACTCTTTAACCTGGGTCTCCGAGCTTACTTCTCCGATCAGCTTGCCATTATGATAAACTTCGACATAATCTACGGTGTGTGCTTGTACATAATGACTGCCGCTAAAACCTGCAATCGTCAATAAGGCTACTGCGCTTACCGCAAGAAATAACGGCTTCTTGCTCAGTAATCGGTGCTTCGTAGTGCCTTGCGTGCTATTTGGGTTGACGGTCCGAAAAGTCTGTCGGAATGAGTTCCATACCTTCCGGATGCGACCCCTCTCGTTAAAAAAGGCCATGATCGTCTCCTTTTCGCGTTATGGTTCATAACTTTGATGGGATCCGACAATGTAAAACCTACATTGTCATTCTACGGTTTCTACTTTATCATAACGCTGCATTCCGATTCAACCAAACGACCCTGGGCTTGACATTAATATTTGCTCAGAATTGCCAGCATTGCGTCGTATTCTGTCCGATCTAGGTATTGCGCCATAAGCTGTTGGACCTGGGTCATTTCCGCGTCCGTCAGCCCTTCCTCCATTAGACCTGATATCTTCTGCCAAGCATCCTGGGGGAGTTTGGTCATTGTCTTGAACAGCTTCTCTTTGTCGGCGTCGCTAATTTGAGACTTGGCTGCATTGATTTCGTCCGTCGTCATAGCTTCCTCTTCATTTGAAGAAGAAACAGCGCCGCTGCCTGCTTTTGGCCCGGTACCGCCTCCGATATCGCTTAGTTCGCCGTCCGGATTCTGTTCAAAAGCATCAACCGACGCAGGCGAATCGCTATCCGTTTCCGCATCTTTCTTCGTACTCGAAGATTGCCCGTCGCCGCTGCCGTCCTTCGTCGCAGTCGAATCCCCATTCTGATCTGCGCCACTACCGTCAGTACTCTCGTTCTTCGAGGACGAATCCGCCGAAGCTCCTTTCTGCTTCACAACCGGGTCCGCCCCCCACAACCCGCCCCAAACACCGTTCAGTGCAAAAGGCTTCTGGTCGAGCGGCACATTAAATTGCTTCAGCAGCGTTTCGACATAGCTGTTGACGATGTAACCTGTCGTCCAGATCGATAGAAAACTGATCAGCAGTCCTGCTGCGATCGTTTTCGCCAGCCACCCTGTCATTTTCCACATGATAATCACCCTCCTATGCAAGGGCATTTTCGCCCATACTTCTTAGTATGGGCACGCGGCCTAGGAACCATTCATATTGGCAGCGACTTATATTGGCAAAAAAGAGAAGAGGACCGCGATTTCTCGCAGTCCTCTGAATTCATACTATTAACCGTAGATCGGCACAACCGGATTCGTTTGCTCGCGGTTACGTCCAACGGAGAAGATCGCAATCGGAATCCCTGTAAGCTCGGATACCCGCTCCACGTAGCGGCGCGTGTTCTCCGGCAGATCCGCCAGCGTCTTCGCGTTAGAGATATCTTCGCTCCAGCCCGGCAATTCTTCGTATACCGCTTCGCACTCGGAGATCAGCTTCAAGCTCGCTGGATAATGCGTAATGATTTCGCCGCGCAGTTTGTAGCCCGTGCAAATTTTAACCGTTTCAAGACCCGAAAGCACGTCAAGCGAATTCAAGGACAAGCCTGTAATTCCGCTAACGCGGCGTGCATGGCGGACAACTACCGTGTCGAACCAGCCTACACGGCGCGGACGGCCGGTAACTGTACCGTATTCAAAGCCTTTCTCGCGGATCCAATCGCCGGTCTCATTGCTGAGCTCCGTTGGGAACGGACCGTCGCCAACGCGCGTCGTGTACGCTTTGGCAACACCGATAACTTGTTGGATCTTCGAAGGTCCAACGCCGGAACCGATACAAACGCCGCCCGCTGTCGGGTTCGAGGAAGTCACATACGGATATGTGCCTTGGTCGATATCGAGCATTACGCCTTGCGCGCCTTCGAACAGAATGCGCTTGCCCGCGTCGATTGCATCGTTCAGCACAACGGAAGTGTCCGTTACGTAAGGACGAAGCGTTTCCGCATAACCCAGGTACTCTGCAAGAATAGCGTCAGCATCCAGCTTCTCGCCGTTGTAAACTTGCTCGATCATTTGGTTCTTCTCGACAATCATGCGGCGAAGCTTCGTTTCGAACTCTTCCGCATCAAGCAGGTCAGCGACACGAATACCGTTACGCGCTGCTTTGTCCATGTAACAAGGGCCGATGCCTTTGCGAGTCGTACCGATTTTGTTATCGCCTTTACGCTCTTCTTCAAGGCCGTCAAGCACAAGGTGATACGGCATGATCAGATGCGCGCGGTCACTGATTTTCAGATTCTCCGAGGAGAATCCATTGTCATGTATATAGTTAATTTCATCAATCAGTGCGGACGGATTGATAACCATGCCGTTACCGATGACGCACACTTTATTTTCATTGAAAATGCCCGATGGAATCATCGTAAGCTTATATTTCTTATTGCCGATCATAATGGTATGACCTGCGTTGTTTCCCCCCTGGTACCGGGCTACAACATCAGCACCGTCCGCCAGAAAGTCGGTGATTTTTCCTTTGCCTTCGTCTCCCCACTGGGTTCCGACTACAACTACCGTTGACATGGATATACCCCCATTACAAGTTTTGCGCGCATTGCAAAATAAGCAACATAATAGCTACCAGCTTTAGACAGCATGATTAGTTTAGCAGTCTGCAGTGGTAAAGTCAACGAAAAGCGAACAATTGTAAGGTCGTATATCACATTGTTCGGAATTTCGATAAATGTGGGACAGAACCCTCCCTAATTAGGAAGCGTGGCCCGGTTCTTGGTGTGAACGGTCTAAACCAACGAATTTATTGAAGTTCTTCAAGAAGGCAAGCTCAACGGTTCCAACGGGACCGTTACGCTGTTTAGCAATGATGATCTCGATGATATTCTTCTTCTCGGATTCCTTGTCATAGTAGTCATCCCGGTATAGGAACGCTACAATATCGGCATCTTGCTCGATCGAACCGGATTCCCGAAGGTCAGACATCATCGGACGCTTGTCCTGCCGCTGCTCAACACCCCGGCTCAGCTGCGACAGTGCGATAACCGGCACTTCGAGCTCACGGGCAATCTGCTTCAGCGTACGGGAGATCTCTGATACTTCCTGCTGGCGGTTCTCACCGGCTTTACCGCGCCCTTGAATGAGCTGCAAGTAGTCGATCAGTATCATGCCAAGTCCGCGCTCTTTCTTAAGTCGGCGGCATTTCGCCCGAATATCCGATACGGTAATGCCCGGCGTATCATCAATGTAAATTTGCGCTTCAGACAACGAACCAATCGCCATCGTTAGCTTTTCCCAATCGTCGCCTTCCAAATACCCGGTACGCAATCGGCCCGCATCCACGTTTGATTCCGCGCAAATCATACGCTGTACCAGCTGGGCAGCCGACATCTCGAGACTGAAGATGGCGACGGTTTCCTTTGCCCGCACGCCGACATTTTGCGCAATATTAAGCGCGAAGGCCGTCTTACCTACGGATGGCCGTGCAGCCACAATAATAAGGTCATTTTTCTGGAAGCCCGCGGTCATTTTATCCAAGTCGGTAAACCCGGACGGAATGCCTGTAGAGCCGCCTTTATTCGAATATAAATGCTCAACCTTCTCGAATACTTCCATGAGCACGTCGCGAATGGAGATGAATCCGGTGCTTGAACGGCGGTTCGACAGCTCCATGATGCGGGCTTCCGCTTCGCTAAGCATCGCTCCGACATCTTCAGCGGCGGCGTAACCGTCCGAAACGATGTTTGTGGCAGTCCGAATGAGACGTCGGAGCATCGATTTCTCTTCTACGATTTGCGCGTAGTAATCAATGTTGGCCGCTGTTGGAACGGCGTTACCCAGCTTGGCCAGGTAACTTACGCCGCCGATTTCCTCCAGCTGCTGTCGATCCTGCAAATAAGCAGTCAAGGTTACCAAGTCAATCGGCTGGCTCGCTTCACCAAGCTCCACCATCGCTTCAAACAGCAGCTGATGCGACGGCAAGTAGAAGTCCTCGCTGCGCAGCCGCTCCATTGCCGTAATTAAAGCTTCCGTTTGCAATAAGACAGCACCGAGTACCGCTTGCTCTGCTTCCATATTCTGCGGCGGTATTCGGTCAAAATTCATCTCATTACTCATTGGTCCCCATGACTCCCCTTTTGATTGCTTCTATTCCTCCGTAGCATGTACACTCAGCTTCGCTTTCACTTCTGGATGCAGCTTTACCAATACTTGCGTAACGCCAAGCGTGCGGATCGGCTCTTCCAGCTCGATTTTGCGTTTGTCGATTTTGACGCCTTGCGCCTCAAGCGACTCTGCGATTTGCTTGCTTGTGATGGCTCCGAACAAACGACCGCCTTCGCCGGCTTTCGTTTTCACAACGATTTTCATCGCTTCCAAACGCTCTGCAAGCGCCTTTGCGTCTTCTTTTTCTTTTTCCTTCTTCTTCTGCTCGGACGCCTTCTGCAAATCAAGCGTCTTTAAATTGCCATCGGAAGCCGGTTTCGCCAAGTTCTTCGGGAATAGGAAGTTACGTACGTACCCTTCCGACACCTCTTTAACCTCACCCTTCTTACCTTGCCCCTTCACATCTTGCAAAAAGATTACCTTCATTCGAATAACCCCTCTTCCTTATCAAGTTCTTGCAGCACCTGCTTAAGGCGCTGTGCTACTTCTACAACCGTTCCTTCTTGCTGCGCGGCGGCATTGGTTAAATGTCCGCCTCCGCCCATACGCTCCATGACCACTTGCACGTTCATGTGGCCCAATGAGCGGGCGCTAATGCCAATCAGACCATCCGGCCGCTCTCCGATGACGAAGGATGCGAGCACGTCGGTCATATTAAGCAGCGTATCCGCCGTCTGCGCAATAAGCAGCTGCGAATACTGGCGGCCTTGCTCCGTCATCGCGATGGCGATATGGTCATACACGATTTCAGCCTGCTTAATAATCTCTGCCTTCTTAATGTATTCGGCCAAGTCCTCTTTCAGCATCCGCTGAATCAAGGTCGAATCCGCCCCATTGCGGCGCAGGAACGATGCCGCTTCGAAAGTCCGCGAGCCGGTGCGAAGCGAGAAACTCTTCGTGTCCACGGTAATCCCCGCGAGCAGCGCTGTCGCTTCTCTGACGTCGAGCAGCACGCGATCGTTAATATATTGCAGCAGCTCAGTAATGAGCTCACAAGTCGAGGATGCATAAGGCTCCATGTAAACCAGAATCGCATTCGCGATAAACTCTTCTCCGCGTCTGTGATGATCCACAACGACGATTTTGTCCGTTTGCGTCAGTAGCTTCGGTTCTTTCACCATCGATGCTTTATGCGTGTCGACGACGACGACAAGCGTGTTTCCGCCAATTAGTTCTTTTGCCTGCTCAGGCGTTATGAACCTCTTCGCAATCCGCTCTTCTTCCCGCAGCATCTCCATCATTTTCTGGATCGAAGGATTAACGCCTTCCAGCACGATGTACGCTTCTTTATTAAAGAGCATAGCAGCCTTCAGTACGCCAATGGAAGCACCGATCGCATCCATATCCGGCATTTTATGCCCCATAATGACGACGCGGTCGCTGTCCTTGATCAGATCACGCAGCGCATGCGCGACAACCCTCGCCCGAACTCGGGTCCGCTTCTCCACGGCGTTCGACTTCCCGCCATAGAACGACTGCCGTTGTCCGACCTTCACAGCAGCCTGGTCGCCGCCGCGTCCAAGCGCATAGTCAAGACTAATCTGTGCCCAGTGGCCAAGCTCCACAACGCTCTCAGCGCCTGCAGCGAAGCCGATGCTGAGCGTCATTGGGATCTTGTTCTCGGCCGTAATTTCCCGCACCTCGTCAAGGAGAACAAACCGTGACAGCTCCAGCTGCTTGAGCGTACGCATGTCGGTAATCACCAAGTAACGGTCAGAGGTGAGCCGCTTCAAGTACACATGAAATTTGTTCGCCCAATCGGTAATCTCGGCAGTCGCCTTTGAAAGCAGCGTGCTGCGCTGTTGATCGTCCATGCCTTGCGTAACCTCATCGAGGTTATCCATCATGACGATACCGAGCGCAAGCTTCTCTTCCTCATACCGCTTAGCCAGCTGCCAGCGCTGCGTCATATCCCGAATATAGAGCAGCCTTTCATCGAATCGGAACTGCAGCTCATAAACCGAGTTTCCTACATGCGCTTCTACTGTGCCCTCGCGTTCTTTCGCCTGAGACAGTGTGGGGAACAGATCCTCCAGTGACTCGCCGACGACAGAATCCCGCTCCAGCATGTGCGTGACAAACGCATTATGCCACTCCACGGTCTTGTCTTCGTTATAGAGAATAATGCCGAATGGTAAATCACTGATAACCTCGTTGCCGGCTTTCTTCACTCGATACGACAGCGTCCCTAGATAAACCTTTAAATCGCGGCGGAAGGCCCGCTCCGCCATGACGGAGGAGAAGCCCACCGCACCGCAGAGCAGCAGCCCCAGCATGCCGAGCTTCCATTCATAGAAAGCCAGTGTAACCGTCAGTAGAATCATCAGCACGAATGCCCACAAATGGTGCATCCCATGCCAGCGATTAATTAAAAACTTTGGCATTGTTTCATTCGCCCCCGTATCACGATTTCTTAAACGCTTTACGGATTGGGAAAGCTGCGTCAATGACCCCAATCAAGCTAAACGGTTGGAAAATCGCGACAACTATCGATAGAAGCACCGGTATCGCTTTGTTCCATTTCCGTTCATGCGCCAGGAAGAAGAAGAATCCCATTGCCTGAATGGAGAAAGCAAGCTGCATCAGCGGTACCAAGTTATGAAGCGTCACCGTCATGAAGGAGGAGCCCGTGTTCGGTGTAGCCATATCCGCTATGAGTACAATTAAGTAGTAAAACACGAATACCCGCGGCAATCTCCATTCTCGAGCTGCTTGCAAACGCGAAATCGTTAATCCGCTTGAACGCAGGGAAGGCGCTGCAATCGCATGCGTAATAATCGCCAGCAGGAACGAAACGGTAATAAGCGCCATTGGAATGGAATGAATCAAGCTTTGCACATACGATTCCGTTACGGTTGCCGTCCAAACGCTTGGCATAAGTCCTTGTTCCCGCAAGTTTTCCACTGTCTTCGTAATCATGTCGCGGATTTCATCCATTAAGGAGAAATCGAATACGAGGTCAAACACAACCAGCTCAAGCAGAAGCTGAGCAAGCACCGTAATGACGGTAGCCGTTATGACCTTTCGGGCAGGAGCCCCTTTCCGGTAGAAATGCCCCATAACAAGCGACGGAACTAAGAAAAACAGTCCAACGATTAAGGCGGGAAGTCCCATAATTAATACGCCAATTCCGTATACGGCTGTCATATGCAGCGTAAATGCTCGTTTAGACAAGGTCGTATAGAGGAATACCGTTGGCACCATTAATACTGCCGCAGCCAGCGCATTCAGGACGGGGACTGCTACCAAAAGCAGTAGAATTAACGCCGAGAAGCTCCATAGAATTGACTTTAAACCGGTTTTCAAACCGTTCACCTCTTGCTGATTTACTAGTACAGAACTAATGATTTACTCCCCATTATATCATAAAACAATTCCGGCAACACAGGGGCCTTGTCCACTGGGGGCTCTGCGATCCGCGCAATGGAAACGAAAAAACGCCGCCCTCTGGATTGAGGACGGCGTTTGATTTAGCCGGCAGCCATTTCTTTGCTGGCTTGTTTATGTTGATTTAAGATAAGTGCTTCACAGTAGTCGATAATATCACTCCGACGCACGATGCCGATAAACCGGTTCATGTCATCCACGACAGGCACAAAGTTCTGAACCTTTGCCAGGGAGATTAAGTCTTCCATATTCGCGTCAATTTGGACGGCCTTGTTCGTCATGCGCATCTGTACATCTGTCAGCTTCACTTTATTCGTCTGATCAAAGGTCGCTTGCGGATTGTTCTTCATATACCACAGCAGATCGCCTTCAGTAAGTGTGCCTGCATATCCGCCCTGATTGTCGAGTATCGGTACTGCCGTGTAGCGATGATGCTCCATCTTCTCCAATGTTTGACGCAAGGTTGCATCGAGCGTCAACCATACTACCTCTTGCTTAGGCAGTAGAAAAAAAGCAATATTCATGTTGCGTTCCCATTCCCTTCTACTTTGTCTTCCCTGTTCGTGAAGAGCTCCGGGCCTAGCTGCAGCTTGACGTACGCCTTCGAATTTCATCTAAGCGCCGCATTGCCGTTAATGCTTCTCTGATGCTGCTTTCGTTTTCGACGACAACGACTGCACAGGCTTCTGATCTTTAACCTGGTATTCCTCCGGAAGCGGCAGCTCTGCTTTCGTTTTCGCTGGATCCAGCCATGCCTTAATTAACTGTTGCGTAGCAGCCAAATCTTCTTCGTCCGCAAAATAGTACCAAGCGCCGTGATTCACCTTACGATGTCCATTGCCCTTCAGCGTGTGGCTATAAATCGTGCGGTTGTCGCTTTGCAGCATGCTCTTCGCCAAATCAATCATATGCTGCGGTGTTAAATCCGTCGTAAAATTCTCACCCATAATTGAAATAAGTTCAGGAATCTTCGTCCACTGCTGGACATGCGAAGCTTTAGCCATGATGGCGTTTAAGAACTGCTGGTGACGTCCTGCGCGGCTTGTATCGCCGCCTGCATCTTCACGGTACCGAACAAAGTTGAGCGCTTCAGTGCCATTGTAGAGCTCTTTACCGGCCTTAACGACGAACTTCTCGTGATCGGGATCGTCATTGACGAGATCCTCCGTAATCGGAAGTGCGATTCCGCCCATGGCGTCAATCACTTCACGGAAGCCGGTAAAGTTTATTGTAGCATAATGATCGATTGTGTTGTTGAACAACCTTTCGACCGTTTCAACCGACATTTTCGCGCCACCAAAAGCATAGGCATGGGTGATCTTATCTTCCCATTGTTTGCCGGACTTCGTTGTTTTGCCTACGATTTCGACATACGTATCACGGGGAATGGATACCATTAGAATGGCGCCATCCTTGGGTCTGATGACGGTATAGATCATCGTATCTGAGCGTCCTATCTCTTTGTCCCTCTGATCGACGCCGAGGAGCAGCATGGAGAATGGCTCCTCCGGTTTGTACGTTGTTTTGACCGGCTCATGGCCCTCTAATGGCTGATACGAATTCTCCAGCCTGTCCTTAACCGATCCGGATAAGAACGTATCAAAGCCCCACATCGCCAGCGCATTTCGATTGAAATAGCCGACTGTTCCTGCAAGTACGACAATAACGAGGATCGCTGCCAGCCATTTATACGTTCGTCGTGATTTTCTCGGTTGCATATTCGTCGTAACGCTCCATTCTCTACAAATCTATTTACACGCGATTTCCTTATTCTAAACGATTAGGCGAAACCGAAAGTTACAAATGGTTTACGATTTCCTTTGTCATTTATGGGGATTTCAACCAAGCATAGTTTGGCCAAAGCCCGAATACATACCTACAAAGGAGGGAGCGTCATTATGCAAGCACCGTTGTTTGGTCCTGATCCATCATCGACAGGCATTGACCCTAAGATCGTCGGGTTGCTTTGTTATTTGGGTAGCTTTGTAACCGGTATCTTGTTTCTTGTGCTGGAGAAGCGAAGCAGCTTCGTGAAATTTCATGCCATGCAATCGATCCTCGTCTCTGTCGTACTGGTTGTCCTTAATATTGTGCTCGGCTTTATCCCGTTTATCGGCTGGCTTCTTGGCATTTTACTTGCTCCGCTGTCATTTATATTATGGATTGCATTAATGCTCCTCGCCTTGCAGGGCAAAAGGTTTAAGCTTCCCTTTATCGGCGATTATGCTGAACAGCAAGCAAGTAAGTTTTAACAGGTGACTGCTTATATGCACGCAAAAAAAGGCAGCCAAATTGGCTGCCTCTTGATTACGTCCTATTCCGTTGTGTAAGGCAGCAACGCTACTTGACGGGAGCGTTTGATCGCTACAGTCAGAAGACGTTGATACTTTGCACTTGTTCCAGTTACACGACGTGGCAAAATTTTGCCGCGCTCGCTGATAAATTTACGAAGCAGGTCCGTATCTTTATAGTCAATGTGCGTAATTTTGTTAGCTGTGAAGAAACATACTTTACGGCGTTTGTTACGGCCTTTACGACCGCCGAATTTGCGTTCTGGACGCTCGTCGCCACCATCTCTTTGCTTAAAGCTCATGTTCATCCGTCCTTTCAATTAGAATGGCAAATCATCTTCCGATATATCGATCGGGCGTCCGTCATCTGAGAACGGATCACGACTATTGTTGTTCCTTGGTGTGCCTCCCGAACGGCCTCCACCCTGTGGATTACCACCGCTGGTGCCACCTTGTGAGTTGCCTCCACCGTAGTTACCGTTTCCGCTGCCATAGCTTGCCGCACCCTCATCACGCGGACCATTCTCACGGTTACCGGACTCCAAGAAACGCACGTTATCAGCAATAATTTCAGTCACGTAGACCCGCTTGCCTTCGTTGTTCTCGTAATTCCGTACCTGGATACGGCCTTCAACCGCAGTTAGGCGGCCTTTGCGTAAGTAGTTCGCACAAGTTTCAGCGAGCTGACGCCAAGTTACGATCGGAATAAAATCTGCTTCCCGTTCGTTTTGACCACCGCTCGTAAACGGACGATCCACCGCAAGTGTAAATTGCGTTACCGCAACACCTGCCGGCGTATAGCGCATTTCAGGATCCTTTGTTAATCTACCGATGAGAATAACACGGTTCAACATCGTTTATCGCCTCCAATCGAAACATCCTTGCGTTGATGAGACTAAGCTACATCTTTAACAACTAAGAAACGGATAACTTCATCCGTAATTTTCATGACGCGGTCAAGTTCAGCAACAACTTCTGGAGTTGCGTTGAAATGTACCAGTACGTAGATACCGTCACGAATCTTGTTGATTTCATACGCAAGGCGGCGTTTACCGATCACGTCATGCTTTGTGACCTCTCCACCGTTTCCGATGATTGCTTGGAACTTGTCAGTCAAAGCTTGTACCGACTCTTGTTCCACATCCGGACGAATGATGTACATCACTTCGTATTTGCGCATATGTTTCACCTCCTCTTGGACTATGCGGCCCCCTAAAAGGGAGCAAGGAGCGAGTTAATTTCTCGCATACCTGAATACTATACCAAACTTAGTCCCTTCTTGACAAGTGTTGATTCCGGTCATTCGCCTGCCTCATTCTTCCGTTCATGTTCCTCCCTCATTTGTTGCACACTAATGATCAGGACGGAATCTCTGCGTCGTCCTCATTTGTGCAACCGCACTGGAGGTGTAATTTCATTAATGGGTGAATGGACAGAATTTCGAGAAGGCGACCGTGCGCCAAACGACGGGCTGTATATTGAAATTGGCGAAGCATCTTTTCATATGGGTGTTAATCATCCGCAGAAGGTAAGATTGGCGAAGGGTGACAAGTTTCCGGCCCTTTCAAACAAGGACCGCAAGTGGAAACGAATGTACTGATTTTTTTTGAATCTGCTGTATAGAAGAAAAACAAGCTGCGCATCATAGTTGTGACGGTGTAAAGAGAGGTGTGGTTCCGTTGAACCCATACATGTACGAACCTCAAGGAGATCTTGTCCACTCAGCATAGAAGCGGAGGGATGTGCCAAAGACCAGTGTCTGTAACACACGCACACCGACTAAAGATCGGTGAACCGAGGTTTCTTACGAAGAGCTTGTAGTGATGACTGTTTTCTAAATCAAACACCGTCGGAGAAGGGCTCGCAAGAGCCCTTTTTTCCGTTGTGTCTACGACACAGGAAACAAAGGGTTCTTGCAGACCCTTTTAAGCACCCATCCCGTCTCGAAATGAAAAACATTAATAAAAACAAAAAAACGACCCGCTAAGGTCGTTGATTGATTGAAATATGGCGGAGAGGGTGGGATTCGAACCCACGCACGCTTTGACACGCCTAACTGATTTCGAGTCAGCCCCCTTGGGCCTCTTGGGTACCTCTCCATAAAGGTGAATCAGCAGAACAGAATTTATCTTAACACGGGGCTCGTCCAATTGCAAGCATTAATTGCTTGATGTTCCATTGAAGCTTTCTCCCTCATTTAAGCCCTCTTCAGCCTTCGAACGAAGCACCTTTTTCAAGTTTTTCTCGAACTTCGCACGCGGTATGAGAACGCTGTGTTTGCAGCCGACGCATTTGATTCGGATATCCATCCCCATACGAATGATCTCCATCTCATTTGTTCCACATGGATGCTGCTTCTTCATTTGTACAACATCGCCCAGTTCAAACTGCTTCCTCTCCATAACAGTCCGCTCCCTTTCCCCTAAAGCTGTTTCTACTCTCTATCGTATCCCTTTAAGCCTCATAACTCAATGGGCTCGTACCGATCTTCAATCTGTCTAAATATTCCCCTAATTTCAACACTCTCTTGATTGATGACATCCTTCACGACTAGCAAATCACTCTCCGGAAAATGAATGGATAGTGCACAGCCCGCAGTAATTTGCTTCGGCGTCGGACAAATATCTATTTCAACCTCGGCATATTCTAATAGCATTTCCGCCCGCAGAGCCTGCTGGGTGGAGTCAAAAGCAATGAGCATGCATCTGCGCCTCCTGATTGTTTTATTGCAGGTTCGTTAGTTATACAAGTATAAAATGGTTGTCCCAACCATATACTAGTAACCAAGTGATAACAACTGTTTCTCTATCGATCGGGTTGTTGGAATTCATAGAGTTGGCGGGAGGAGAATCTATGAAATTGCCAGGAATGAAAGAAGCACCGCTCAAAGTACCGTACACAGAACCTAACATTACAGGACTACTGATGAACCGCATCACGTACCTTTTAGACAACGTCCCTGCTGATCGTAGGCTTGTTGTTGTATGTGTAGGTACTGACCGTTCCACAGGCGATTCACTCGGCCCGCTTGTCGGTACTTCTCTCAGCAAGTATCGGAGCCCCTTCTTCGATCTTTATGGCACCCTCGAGGAACCTGTTCATGCAATGAACCTGGACGAAACTTTGATCGACATTAATAAGTTTGTCCGCAAGCCTTTTGTCATCGGCATTGATGCCTGCTTGGGTCAAGCCGCTAGTGTCGGCTGTATTCAAGTCGGTTCTGGTCCGGTCCGTCCGGGTGCCGGTGTTAATAAAGATCTGCCGCCGGTTGGTGACATCCATATTACGGGCATCGTGAATGTCGGCGGATTCATGGAGTATTTTGTTTTGCAAAACACTCGGCTTCATCTAGTTATGCGGATGTCTGATATTATTGCGCATAGTCTTTTCTTATCGATTATGAAATGCGTGCGCCCTACTTCGATTCCCGCTGCGACGCAAGACTAATCGCTTCTTTTTCTTCCGGGGTTAGCGGATATTTCGATTGTCCTTCTTGCACCGGCTTGGCGTAGACGAAGGTGTTCTCTCGGCCGTGAATGCCGCTTAGTACCATACCGTCTTCAGCATCATCAATCACTGCTATTGAGAAGCTCAGATCATTGCCTCGTTCTGCAAAAGCATTATAGCGATGAATACCGATGTTGCCTTTCTTCTTCTTCAATGTATCATTGAGCGTATGAACGTTTTGTTTTAGTTTGTTCTGTCCTTCTTCCTGAGCATTAAGACGCTGCTTCAGTTCCACAATGACGCTTTCCAGCTCTTCGACCCCTGCACCGCTCATAAACTGCGTGTAACTTTTACGCAGTCGCTTCAACTTGCTGCCGATGACAAAGCTGCGTATCAACAAGATCAGAACAACAACAAGCAGTCCAACTGTTATCCAATCGGACGGTCTTTCAATCAGTTCATTCATGATGTCTTACTCTCCCCCGTTTAAAGCACATTAGCTGTATTGCTGTTTTATTTCCTTCACAGCCGCTATAAGCGCATCAACCTCTTGTTTAGTCGTGAAGCATCCCACACTTGCGCGTATTGCCCCTGTTTCTTTCGTCCCCGCAATTGCATGTGCGAGCGGGGTACAATGGAATCCGGTTCGAACGGCAATCTGATAATGCTGATCCAGAATAAATCCAATCTCGGATGGATCTGCTCCGGACAACACGAAGGACACAATTCCGGTCCGAGGTTTGCCGAGTTCCGGACCAAGGATGTGAACGCCGTTCAAAGCATGAAGTCCCTCCATCAATTGCTGTGTCAGCATCCATTCTCTAGTATGGATGTTTTGCACCGTCTCATGCAGAATGTGCTGCACACCAGCCTTCAACCCATTAATTCCAGCAGCATTCTGAGTACCTGCTTCATACCTGTCAGGACGAACAGTCGGCTGTTCAATCGCCTCCGATTGACTGCCCGTACCGCCGTGCAGGAGGGGCTCCAGCTCTACGTTGGGGTGAATATATAACCCACCTGTCCCCTGCGGCCCCAGCAGCCCTTTGTGGCCCGGAAACGCGAGCATATCGATTCCCATTCGCTCCACGTTAATATCCAGTAGTCCGGCTGTTTGAGCAGCATCAACAAGCAGCTTTATTCCTCGTTTGCGCGTGATCTCACCAATGTCAGCAACAGGTAGTATTGACCCTAACAAATTCGAGCTATGGTTCACAATAACAAGCTTTGTGTTCGGCTGAATTGCCGCTTCAATTTGTTTCGCGTCCAATTCCCCTGCTTCATTTGGTTCTACATAACTAACCTCAACACCATTTACTCGCTTCAGATATTCCAGTGGTCTCCGTACGGAATTATGTTCCACTGAAGTGGCGATTACATGATCGCCGTTTCTCAGCATTCCTTTTATTGCAGTGTTGAGGGCCATTGTTGTATTTAAGGCAAATGCAATATCATTCGGATTAGATACCACGAATAACTTTGCCAATGCTTTTCTCGTATTGAACAGAATTCTGCTTGCCCGAACAGCCATCGCATGACTGCCTCTTCCAGGGTTTGCACCATCATGTTCCATTGCTTCCACCACAGCCTCAATTACCCCAGCCGGTTTTGGCCATGACGTCGCCGCATGATCAAGATAGATTAAACCCTTATCCGTCGTCTTCTGCATCATTTCATTCCTCCTCTAACCAATACGCCGAAACCCTTATAATGCTAACAATAGCATACTCGAATGGCACCCCTACTTCAAACGGGGATTCCCAATCGAGTATGCTATTTGAGTTTTGGTATTAAGATAGTTGTTGCAGCAATTCCAATAACCGTTCTAAATCCTGTTTATTATAATAGAGGAGTTCAATACGACCTTTATCTTTCTGCTGTTTAATCTTTACCGTTGTCTTGAATTGTTCGCGAAGCGTTTCTTCAAGCTGATCGATGTAAGGATCGCGTTTTTTAGAAGATTGCGGTTTGTTTTTCTCAGCTGTTGGCTGATCCAAGTTTTTGATCGCTTCTTCTAATTGACGCACACTCCACTCATTCGTAATGGTTAGTTCAGCAAGTTCTTTTTTGCGTGCATCTTCCTTCACACCCACAATTGCCCTTGCATGCCCCATCGAAATTGTTCCACGTGAAACATTATCTTTGATTTGTTCAGGCAACGACAGCAAGCGCAGAAAGTTTGCGATGTGTGATCTCGACTTACCTACCTTCATGGAAAGCTCTTCTTGTGTCAGATCGAATTTATCCATGAGCGCTTGGTACGCAATTGCCAGCTCCATTGCATTGAGATCTTCGCGTTGAAGATTCTCGATCAATGCAATCTCCATTACCTGTTGATCCGAGAAATTGCGGATTACAGCTGGAATTGTTGGGTTGCCACAAAGCTGCGATGCACGGAAACGTCTTTCACCGGCGATGATTTCATACCCTTTTAGTACAGTACGAACAATGATCGGTTGAATGACTCCGTGTTGTTTAATGGATTCTGCGAGTTCTTTAATCGCATCATCATCAAACGTTTTACGCGGTTGATATGGGTTGGGACGAAGCTGTGTTAACGAAACTTCAACAACTTTATCATCTTCGCTTACAGATAGCGATGGGATAAGCGCATCAAGTCCTCTACCTAGCCGCTTGCTCATACATAATCACTTCCTTCGCGAGTTCAAGATACACCTCTGCCCCCTTGGATCTTGGATCGTAAGTTATGATGGATTGTCCATGTGAAGGAGCTTCGCTTAAACGGACATTTCTCGGAATAATTGTTTGGTACACTTTTTGTTGAAAATATTTCTTAACCTCTTCGATTACTTGAATGCCTAGGTTTGTCCTAGCATCAAACATCGTAAGTAAGACACCTTCAATTTGAAGTGTAGTATTCAGATGTTTCTGAACTAGACGTACTGTATTTAATAGCTGGCTCAGACCCTCCAGCGCGTAATATTCACATTGAATAGGAATGATAACAGAATCAGAAGCCGTTAAAGAGTTAATTGTAAGAATACCCAATGAAGGAGGGCAATCAATAAGAATGTAATCATATTGGTTTTTAACCAGGGCAAGCGACTTCTTCAAGCGCTGCTCGCGTGATATTGTAGGAACAAGTTCAATCTCCGCACCGGCCAACTGAATCGTAGCAGGTATTATATTAAGTCCTTCAATATTAGTAGAACAAGTAGCATCTTTTGGGTGAACATCATTAATAAGCACATCATAAATACAATGTGCGACATCTGCTTTATTAATTCCAATTCCACTCGTCGTATTGCCTTGTGGGTCAATATCTACGAGCAATACTTTCTTGCCAAGCGACGCTAGACAAGCACCTAGATTAACGGACGTGGTCGTTTTCCCGACACCGCCCTTCTGGTTCGTTATTGCTATCGTTTTAGACAAACCGTTCACCTCTATGCTGATTACTTTAATGAAGCCTTATGAAACGATTAAATGACGATGCCGTCCCTAGTTCGGACGGCTGTTTGAATCGCTATTATCGTTTCGGGATTTTAATTACGATCTCGTAGTGATCCTCGTAATCTTGTTCATTGGTCTTAATTTGCAAGCCCGATCCCGAAACCATATCAATGGATTGTCTTATTGTATTAAGCGCCAAACGTACATCCTTTGTAAAGGAGACCCGCTTTGGCTTTTTTGACTTAGTAGCTTCTTTATAGAACGCCACTCGAGCTTCCGTTTGTTTCACGTTCAGCTCTTTCGAAACGATGTCGTCCAATACCTTCAGTTGAAGCTCTTCTGTATCAAGTGATAGCAACGCCCTTGCATGGCGCTCCGTAATTTTACGTTCCATTAGAGCATTCTTAATGGTATCACCAAGACCTAGGAGCCTAATCTTGTTTGCAATTGTCGATTGGCTTTTGCCTAAACGTTGAGCTAGGCTTTCTTGCGTAAGATTGTGAAGATCAATGAGCTTCTGATAAGCGACCGCTTCCTCTATGGAAGTGAGTCCTTCACGCTGAAGGTTCTCAATCAGAGCAATAGAAGCAGCCTGAGAATCATTAAATTCACGTACGATTGCCGGAATCGTCTCAAGGCCGAGCTTTTTAACTGCACGATAGCGCCGTTCGCCTGCGATGATTTCATATCTCCCACCACGAACCCTGACAACGATCGGTTGAATAACGCCGTGTGTGCGAATGGTTTGACTGAGTTCATCAATACGATCATCGTCGAAGACAGTCCGCGGCTGATAAGGACTTGTGTCCACATCTTCAATTGGAAGCTGCTTTACTTCATCTTGACTTACACTTTTGGAATCACTCAATCCGAATAAACGTGAGAATTGTTCTTTCATATCGTCAACTACCACCCGATTTCAAAGTGCCGAGTATTGTCGTTCCTACTATAATTCGCCGGCTGTAAGTTGATTTCCTGCTTGACAGACATTTATTATCGAAACAATTGTGACTGCCAGTAAAATGTTCCACGTGAAACAATATCAATCCATAATCACTATATAATAGGTTGTTTCAGCGGTAAACCTGCTTTTCTTGGATACTTCGCAGGCGTAGTCCCAAGTTTCTCCATAAGGAGGATATGGCGATCTGATTGCTCGAAGGGCAGCTTCAAATGTTCTACGGAAGTAAGCTTCGCCTTCAACTCAACCATACTGCGTTTTGATTCACTTACTTCCTCAGCAGGATCGGATCCTTTCATTGCAGCGAATACGCCACCCTTTCGTACAAAAGGAAGACATAACTCATTTAAGCCGCTAAGCCGTGCAACGGCTCTCGCGGTTACAACATCATAGGCATCACGGTGATTAGCGAGGCGCGCGATATCTTCGGCACGACCATGAACACATTCCACATTCTGAAGACCCAGCGCTTGCACGACATGTTGCAGGAATTGAATACGCTTGTTTAAGGAATCCACAATTGTAATTTTAAGATGCGGGAAGCAAATTTTCAATGGCAGGCTCGGAAACCCTGCACCTGAACCAATGTCCGCAAGTGATGACACTTTGTCCATTTTCACAAAGAAAGAGAGAGTCACGGAATCGTAGAAATGTTTCTCGTACACCGCTTCTCTCTCCGTAATGCCTGTTAAATTCATTTTTTCGTTCCATTCCACAAGCAGTTCATAATAGGTATGGAACTGCTCCAGCTGGAGCGGCGAAACTGCCACTCCATGCTCTTGCAATAATTCAGTAAACCAAGTTTCGGTTGCGTTCATACTTACCCCCGTGCTGCGATAACCTTATTGTAGTGTTCTAAATAAACGAGCAGAATTGAAATGTCAGCCGGTGTTACCCCGCCAATCCGTGAAGCTTGCCCAATCGACAACGGGCGTATGTTGGATAAATTGGTTTTCGCTTCTTTGGAGAGATTGTTGACCGCCATGTAATCAATATCTTCTGGGATTCGCTTCTTCTCCATTTTAGCAAGACGCTCCACCTGCAATTGTTGTTTCTCGATATAACCGGCGTATTTAATTTGAATTTCAACTTGCTCCTTCATATCATCGGTAAGCACTTCCGATGATGGAGAAAGTTGATCAATAATGTCATACGAAACTTCCGGACGTCTCAATAAAGAAAGACCATCTGTCGTTTGTTGAATCGGCGTAGACTGAGCTTCCTCCAGCAGTTGCAGCGTTAATTCGTCAGGACGAATCTTAACTGTTTTCAAACGCTCGATTTCTTGCTCCACTAATCGCTTTTTCTGTGTGAACTTCTGATACCGCGCTTCCGAGATCAAGCCAATCTCATAACCAGTCGGAGTCAAACGAAGATCGGCATTGTCATGTCTCAACAATAAGCGGTATTCTGCGCGCGAAGTAAGCAAGCGGTACGGTTCTGTTGTACCTTTTGTCACCAAATCATCAATGAGCACGCCAATATAGCCTTGCGAGCGTTCAATGATAACTGGCGGTTTCCCTTGCGCTTTACGTGCTGCATTAATTCCAGCCATAACGCCTTGTCCCGCTGCTTCCTCATAACCGGATGTTCCGTTAATTTGTCCCGCTGTGAATAAACCCGGAACAACCTTCGTTTCCAATGATGGCCACAGTTGAGTCGGAACAACAGCGTCATACTCGATTGCATAACCCGTACGCATCATTTCAACTTTTTCCAATCCTGGAATAGAACGGAGAATGCTCAACTGCACATCCTCAGGCATACTTGTGGAGAGGCCTTGTACATAATACTCCGACGTATTCTTCCCTTCCGGCTCTAGGAAGATTTGATGTTTTGGTTTATCGGCGAAGCGTACGATTTTATCTTCAATGGATGGGCAATACCGCGGACCTGTTCCCTCAATAGCACCGGAGAACATAGGAGCACGATGAAGATTATCGTTAATAATCTTATGCGTTTCCTCAGACGTGTACGTCAACCAGCAAGGAAGCTGCTCATTGTCGGAGTATTCCGTTTCATAGGAGAAAAATTTCGGTTTCTCGTCGCCGGGTTGAATCTCTGTTTTGGAAAAATCGATTGTATCCTTATGCACGCGAGGCGGTGTGCCGGTTTTGAAGCGTACAAGCTGCAAGCCGAGTGAACGCAAGCTCTCGGACAGTTTAACCGAAGGCTGTTGATTGTTCGGCCCGCTCTCATACATCAGCTCACCCATAATCACTTTTCCGCGCAGATAGGTCCCCGTCGTTACAACTACGGTTTTCGCCCGATACTCTGCACCGGTCTTCGAAATAATCCCTACACAGGCTCCATCCTCAATAATGAGCTCCTCCGCCATCCCTTGACGAAGTGTCAGATGATCGGTTTCTTCGATCGTTTGTTTCATGAAATGCTGATAAAGAAACTTATCCGCTTGTGCACGCAGCGCGTGAACAGCTGGTCCTTTACCCGTATTAAGCATCCTCATTTGGATAAACGTTTTATCAATGTTGCGTCCCATTTCCCCGCCAAGCGCATCAATTTCACGCACAACATGTCCTTTGGCCGGACCACCAATCGACGGATTACATGGCATGAACGCCACCATATCTAAGTTAATTGTAAGCAACAGCGTCTCACAGCCCATTCGCGCAGCCGCAAGTGCAGCTTCAACACCCGCATGACCGGCTCCAACCACAATGACATCAAAATCTCCTGCATGATATCCCATTACTTTATCCCTCCTTGCCTTTACAACTAAAATTATTTACCTAAACAGAACTGAGAGAAAATTTGATCGATAAGCGAATCCGATACCGAATCACCTATTAATTCACCTAATTGCTCCCATGCTGTACGCACATCAATTTGCACAATATCAATCGGAATCCCGATATCTGTCGCTTCCATTGCGTCTACAAGCGACTGACGGGCATGACCGAGTAGCGTAATATGTCGAACATTGCTGACATAAGTCAAATCCGCAGACTCCAGTTCACCGCCGAAGAACATACGCTTAATGACATCCTCCAACGTTTCAAGCCCTTTTTCATGCAGAACCGACAAACGTACGATTTGCTCGGCGGAAAAAATCGCCTCAACCTCAGTAGTGTCCATCACAACAGGTAGATCCGTCTTGTTCAGTAACACAACAACAGGTCGATTTCGGAATTGCTCCATCAACAATCGATCATCCGGATGCAGTTCTTCATTCACATTCAACACGAACAAGATCAGATCCGCTTCTTCAAGCGCTGAGCGAGATCGTTCAACCCCGATCCGTTCCACCACATCCGCAGTTTCGCGGATGCCGGCTGTATCCAACAATCGCAACGGAATGCCGCCGAGCGTTACGTACTCTTCAATGACATCACGTGTAGTACCCGGTATGTCCGTCACAATCGCTTTATTTTCCTGTACAAGCGCATTAAGCAGCGAAGATTTGCCGACATTGGGCCGGCCAACAATTGCCGTCATAATGCCTTCTCTTAATATCTTGCCTTCGCTTGCCGTTTTTAACAAACGATCGATTTCGTCACATGCCTCACCGCAGCGTTCACGAATGTAGTCACTCGTCATTGAGGCTACATCATGCTCCGGATAATCGATATTCACTTCGATATGTGCAAGCAGCTCGATCAAATTATGACGAAGCGCTTTAACCTTCTTCGACAACATTCCTTCAGATTGCTTCATCGCCACTGAGAATGCGCGGTCCGATTTTGAGCGGATCAGATCAATAACAGCCTCTGCCTGCGTCAAATCGATTCTCCCATTAAGGAAAGCACGCTTCGTGAACTCACCAGGCTCTGCGATCCGAACGTCCCCAGAACGAAGCAACAGCTCCAGGACTCGTTTTACCGCGACAACACCGCCGTGCGTACTAAGTTCAACGACATCTTCTGCCGTAAATGAGCGCGGACCCCTCATAATCGTCAGCAAAATCTCTTCTACGACTTCGCCGCTAACGGGATCCACAATATGCCCATAGTGGACGGTATGCGAATCAGCTGTGACAATATTCGATTTGGTTCGGAAATGTTTTGCACTTTCAGCAACCGCCTCAGGTCCACTTACCCGTATAACGGCAATGCCGCCCTCTCCGACAGCAGTCGAAATGGCGGCAATCGTGTCTTGAATCATCATGTTATTTTCCCTCATATTTAAAAAAATGAGCAATGACCATTAAAGAGCCATTGCTGAAAAAGAGCTGTATGCATCTACTTAAGCGTAATCACAACACGGCGATTCGGTTCATCGCCTTTACTAAACGTTTTAACCTTGGCATGGTTCTGTAATTGCGAGTGAATGATCTTCCGCTCGTGCGGGGACATCGGCTCCAGTACAACTTCCTTACGAGTACGGATAACATGTCCCGCCAACCGATCGGATAAATCTTCAAGCGTCTTCCGCCGACGCTCGCGAAAATCTTCCGCATCAAGCACAATGCGAAGATGGCTGTTGGAATAACGGTTGGCCACGATATTGACCAGGTATTGCAAAGCGTCAAGCGTTTGGCCTCGACGTCCGATCAGCATGCCTAGATCGCCGCTTCCCGATAACGCGAGGGTTAAACCGTCTTTCGAATCGTTACGAGCAATCGTAATGTCAAGCCCCATCGTTCTTGCCACTTCGGTGATGAATCGTTCCGTTTCAAGGAGCGGATCTTTGGCTGCTGCAGCAGTAACCGATGGCGTCTTCACCTGCTCAATCACAGGTACGAGTACGAGCTCCACTTTCGCAGCTCGTGCACCAATCAGGCCGAATAAACCTTTGGACGGTTTCTCCAGAACAGTTACATTAACGCGATCCACTGACACTTGCAATTCCGTTAAACCATTTTGTACAGCATCTTCGATCGTTTTGCCCGATGCTACGATTTTCTTCATTTCGCAGGTACACTCTCCTTGCCCTTAGGTGAGTTGCGTACATATAGGAAATAGTTTTGCACAATCGTGTAGATATTGCTGAATACCCAGTAAAGCGGCAATGCAGCCGGGAAGGACAACGCCATAACGAAGATCAATACCGGGAAAATCATCATAATCCCTTGCATCGCTGGCATTGTTTTCTGCTGGGACGACATCATCTTAGACTGAACGAACGTAGTGATGGCAGCCAGGATCGGCAGCACATAAGTATGGTCCTTCTGTCCAAGTTCCAGCCACAGGAATGTATGCTCACGAATGTTTTCATTCATATAAATCGAATTGTACAGCGCAATGAAAATCGGCATTTGCACGAGCAGCGGCAAACAACCTGCAAGCGGGTTAACTTTGTGCTGTTGGAACAGCTTCATCGTTTCTTCCTGCTGCTTTTGTGGATTGTCCTTATGCTTCTCTTTCAATTTCGCAAGCTCCGGCTGCAATGCCTGCATCGCCTTCGAGCTGCGGTATTGTTTAATCGTAAGCGGGAGAATCAACGTTCTGACGATGACAACCATTAGCAAGATCGCAATGCCATACTCGCCGCCGAACCATTTGGCAAAATGCTCAAGTACTAATGAGAAATAGTACACTACATTTCTTTGCCAGAAGTTGCCGTGCTCCAGATCAGCCATGGATACTGGATGAGTGGCTGAAGAGCAACCGCTCAGAAAAAGCATGACCGCAATTAATGCAATTGCCGTCAGCCATGTTCGTTTCGAAATACGGGACAACATGTAAATCTCCTCTCTGCATACCGATAGCGTAAGGTCCATTAACAAGGACCACTTACATTTTCATATTCACGTAAACTATATCACATTTTATGGCACAAAGAAACAAGCCTCCTGCTCACGTAAAAGCGATTACACACCTTAACGCGAAGTCTTCAGAAGCCCTGCTCGTTTCAATACGTGAAGCATGCTTTTTTCGAGTTCTTTCAACTCAAGACCTACTGCCGGCTTCCTCACAATGACGATCAGATCCAGCTGCCCAGTTATACGGTCCTTCTGCCCTCGAACAATTTCTTTCACAAGGCGCCGCATTCGATTGCGAACGACGGCATTCCCGATCTTCTTGCTCGCCGATACGCCTAGTCGTAATGGATCCGCCTGCAGCTGGCGCGACCAATAAACGACAAACTGGCTGTTTGCGAATGATTTGCCGTTCCGATAAATCCGGCTGAAATCTTCGCGGTTACGCAATCGCAATTTTCTTTGCACGGGTACACCTTCACCGGACCTTTATTTATATATAAGAAAGCTAAGATTCTCTTGCTTGCCCACGCATCTTCCTCTATACATGCTACGTGAACAATCGTCTCTCCCTCATTAAAGGAAGCGTACATTCGTTCTTCTTCCTCTATTCTTGCCGTAAAAAAGAAAAAAAGACCACGTAGTGTGGTCTTAAGGTTTACGCGCTCAATACTTTTCTTCCACGTTGACGGCGGGCGCTTAGCACTTTACGTCCGTTTGCGGAAGCCATGCGTTTACGGAAACCATGAACTTTCTTGCGTTTGCTTACGTTCGGTCTGAATGTCGGTCTCATTATCAATGCACCTCCTATACCTTACTCAAATCAGCTTGCATATTTACTATTTCTATCGTCTGGCGCGATTAGCGATCATCAGTTTTTTCTTAGCGTGAACAGCTGCGCAGCCGAGATAGTCAAACCACGAGCGTCCATCGGTGAAAAAACGCCTTTTTCAATTAAACCATGTAGGTACCCAAAAGTCAACCAGAAACAGCTGTGGGAAGAGTCTCCAGAGCCAGGCTGTGGATAAAAATATAAACAGGGCCTTTGGGATGATAATTTAATAACATGTGGATGAATTTATCGGAGATTCCCGCATTATGTCGAATTGGTAACAAGATATAAACAATATCTAGTGTTGTCGATAACTCTTATACACAACCTATAGAATTTGTGGATAAAATCGGCGGAATCGTTGAATATCAAGGGTTATTTTGCTATGATGATTATGTTTTCTGTGTGGATGACTCCAACTCCCCCTCAACATTATCAACACCCTGTGGATAACAATGTGAACAACATTCATCCCCTTTTGATAATTTTTATGCACCCATCCTTAATAATGTGGATGAAATGGATCAGAAAGCCCGATGTTTCGACATCAGTAGCACGACCGCGCCGTTTTCGGTGAATTGGATAAGGAGTGACAATCTGTGGATAGCCATACGCACGAAATGTGGCAACAGGTGCTGTCGATCATTCAAACGAAGCTCAGCAAGCCAAGTTTCGACACTTGGTTTAAAGCGACTAAGGCTTCGTTTAGTGGTGATTCTACTGTCATTGTGACAGCGCCGACGACTTTTGCAGCCGAATGGCTCGAAAGCCGGTATACAAAGCTTGTGCGGACCACACTGCAGGAATTTATGGGGCGCCAATATGACATTAAATTCGTCATTGAAGAGAATAAGCCGCCTGAGCCAGCAGAAATCCAACCAATCATAATGCCAACCGTGCATGTCGGGCCGGAAGAGCCCTACACGCATATGCTTAACCCCAAATATATGTTCGACACGTTCGTCATCGGCGCCAATAATCGGTTTGCCCATGCCGCCTCTTTAGCTGTGGCCGAAGCACCGGCGAAGGCTTACAATCCGCTGTTCTTATACGGCGGCGTCGGACTAGGCAAGACGCATTTAATGCATGCGATCGGGCATTATATTTTGGAACATAACCCTAATACGCGGGTTCTTTATTTATCCTCCGAGAAATTTACGAATGAGTTCATCAATGCCATTCGGGACAACAAAGGCGAGAGCTTCCGCAACAAATACCGAAACATTGACGTGCTGCTCATTGATGATATACAGTTCCTGGCCGGCAAAGAACAAACGCAAGAAGAGTTTTTCCATACTTTTAATGCGCTGCATGAGGAACGTAAGCAAATCGTAATTTCGAGTGACCGACCGCCCAAAGAAATTCCAACCCTGGAGGAACGGCTTCGTTCCCGGTTTGAATGGGGCTTAATAACGGACATTCAGCCGCCGGACTTGGAGACGCGGATCGCGATTCTGCGTAAGAAAGCGAAAGCGGAGAACCTGGACATCCCGAATGAAGCCATGGTCTACATCGCCAGCCAAATCGATACGAACATTCGAGAGCTGGAAGGCGCATTAATCCGCGTCGTAGCTTATTCTTCACTCATTAATGAAGACATCTCGTCCCATTTGGCGGCCGAAGCACTTAAAGATATTATTCCATCAAGCCGGCCAAAAATGATCACGATGCAGGATATCCAGCAAAAAGTTGGGGAGCTTTATGGGCTCAAGCTGGAGGAGTTTAAAGCGCGTAAGCGTACGAAGGCAGTTGCGTTCCCGAGACAAATCGCGATGTATCTATCCCGAGAGTTAACGGATTACTCGCTGCCTAAGATCGGGGAAGCGTTCGGTGGACGTGACCATACAACCGTCATCCATGCGCACGAGAAAATTACGCAGCAGCTGAAAGTGGATTCGGAGCTCTACAAAATCGTTCAAACGTTAACGGATAAAATTAAAAATCACACGTAAATACGAAGACTGTGGATATAGCCCAAAAAGTTATACACTTCTTCAACATTTCATCAGCAAGCCTATGCACACGCTATACACATGTGGATAGGCTTGCTTTATCCGTGTTTGAACCACTTATCCACATATTCAGGGCCCCTACTACGACTTCTACTAATATCTTTAAATAAACATCATCAAATATAGGTGACAACGCAGCCTCCTCAATCGCCGCCTTGATCCCTGCAATATAGGAGTGACATTCATGAAATTAACCATTCGAAAAGATCAATTAAACGACGCAATTCAACAAGTTTCCAAAGCAACTTCCAGCAGACCGGCAATTCCGATTCTCGGCGGTATCAAAATCGACGTTACTCACCAAGGTGTAACACTTACCGCCAGCGATACCGATATTTCAATTCAAAGCTTTATTCCTGTTGAGAACGGTGAATTTGTAATCGCGAAAGTACAGAAACCGGGCAGCGTTGTACTGCCGGCTAAATTTTTTGTAGAAATCGTGAAGAAACTTCCGTCGGATGATCTCGAAATTGAAGTAAAAGATCACCACCAAACGATGATCCGCTCCGGTTCGACCGATATTCAAATGGTTGGCCTTGATCCCGAAGAATTCCCGATTCTTCCGACCATCGAACAAAGCGAGAGCATCGCAGTTCCCGGCGATTTGCTGAAATCGATGATCCGCCAAACGGTTTTCGCAGCTTCTACGAGTGAACAAACGCCGATTTTGACCGGTGCGCTCTGGAATTTGCAAGAAGGTCAGCTAAAGTTCGTTGCAACGGACCGTCATCGTCTAGCTAGCCGCACAGCCGTTGTCGAAACGCCGGAAAACTACCGTTTTTCCAATGTTGTTATTTCCGGAAAGACGCTAAATGAGTTATCCAAGCTCATTCCGGACGATCATACACATGTGGATATCGTTGTAGCGGATAATCAAGTACTCTTCAAAGTCGGTAATGTGTTGTTCTACTCGCGTATTTTGGACGGGACCTATCCCGACACTTCTAAAATTATTCCGCAGCAGTTCAAAACAGAACTCGTTCTTCACACAAAAAAATTGACGGATGCGATCGATCGCGCCTATTTAATGTCGCGTGAAGAGAAAACCAACATTGTTCGCCTTATTTCGGATGAAGACGGCACAATCGAAATTTCCTCGAGCTCCACGGAACTCGGCCGCGTAACGGAGAAACTGGATGCGAAAGAAATGAACGGTGAGCAGCTTCGCATCGCTTTTAACTCCAAATATATGCTTGATGCACTAAAAGTTATCGATAGCGAATATTTGTTTATCGGATTTAACGGCGCTATGAGTCCGATCATCATTAAGCCGACTGACCATCCGCACAGCCTGCACCTCATCTTGCCTTACCGGACAACAGGCTAAAGAAGGAGAATGAAACGATGAAAGAGATTGGGATTTCAACAGAGTACATTGCACTGGGACAGTTCCTCAAACTGTCAGAATGTATCGATTCCGGGGGAGCAGCGAAATTCTTCTTACAGGAGAACGAGGTGCTAATCAACGGAGAGCCGGACGACCGCCGCGGTCGCAAATTGTATACCGGCGATAAGATTGATGTGAAAGGGTTCGGCAGCTTTACGATTGTGAAACGGTAATGCAGCAAGCAAATCGGCTTGTCAGCAGTAACCGGGGGGCATACAAGTGCGTTTAACAACTATTCAATTGCAGCATTATCGCAATTATGAGCATATTGAGCTTGCGACTGACAGCCAGGTCAACCTGTTTGTCGGTCGTAATGCACAAGGCAAAACCAACCTGCTGGAAGCGATATTTGTGCTGGCTCTGACGAAGTCTCACCGTACGAGCAAGGACAAAGAGTTAATCGGCTGGCAATCTTCTGAAGCGCGGATCCGGGGTGAAGTGGAGAAACGATACGGTCCGCTCACATTGGATCTGTCTTTGTCTACACAGGGGAAGAAGGCGAAGATCAACGGGCTTGAGCAGCGCAAACTAAGTGAATTTGTCGGATCACTTAATGTCGTGATGTTCGCACCCGAGGATTTGGAAATCGTAAAAGGTACGCCGGGCATCCGAAGGCGGTTTCTGGATATGGAAATCGGCCAGGTTCAGCCCGGTTATTTGCATGCACTGGGTCAATACAGCAAAGTGCTTGTGCAGCGCAATAATTACCTGAAAACAGCTTCGCCCGGCAATGCCAATCAGGCGATGATGGAAGTCTGGAATATGCAGCTTGCAGAGTACGGTGTTAAAATTGTGAAAAAAAGGCAAAACTTCATAGAGAAGCTGCAGAAGTGGGCACAACACATTCATGCAGGCATAACAGCCGGCGCAGAAGAGCTGACAATCGTGTATCGTCCTTCTTTCGAAAGTGACCCAACCGAAGATGAATCTATATTATTTGAGCAATTTATGATAAAGTTAACACAAGTAAAGGATCAGGAGCTTCGTCGTGGAATGACGCTCGTTGGTCCTCATCGTGATGACATGGCCTTTTTTATTAATGGCAAAGAAGCCTCTGTATATGGGTCACAGGGCCAGCAGCGAACGACAGCTTTATCGCTCAAGTTAGCTGAGATTGAACTTATCCATGAAGAAATCGGCGAGTATCCTCTGCTGCTGCTCGATGATGTTTTATCTGAGCTGGACCAGCACAGGCAGACGCAGCTTATAGAGACTTTTCAAAGTAAAGTGCAGACCTTTATTACGACGACCGGGCTTGAAAGCGTCAATATTAGCAAGCTCCATGATTCCCGCGTGTACCAGGTGAAGGATGGTCGTGTCGAACAATAAGCCTTAAGGCGTTGCCTATGAGAGGTGGAGGCTATGTACATTCATTTGGGCGGAGAAAAAATTATTCGTGCTACGGAGCTCGTAGCTATATTTGATATCTCAATCGAGCAGTCCTCCAAGCTGTCCAAGCAATTCGTCGCACAGGCTCGGAAGCGCAAAGACGTTGAAGTTATAGGAGAAGAAGAAGCGAAATCCATTGTAGTGACCGAGCATAAGATCTACTATTCGCCGATTTCATCCTCAACGCTGAAGAAACGATCGCACCATTTTGCGACCAACTAGCGTCGCACAACGGGAATTGATATTGCAGCATTAGATGCGGCAAGAGTAGTTGAGAGGAGCAGTGAAATTGAGCATGTCGTCGAATCAGAACACGTATGATGAAAGTCAGATTCAGGTACTTGAAGGATTAGAGGCGGTACGTAAACGCCCCGGTATGTATATAGGCTCTACCAGCGGCAAAGGGCTTCACCATCTCGTATGGGAAGTCGTTGACAATAGTATTGACGAAGCACTGGCTGGATATTGTAATCGCATTGAAGTCACCATTCATGAAGATAACAGTATCACTGTCGTCGATAACGGCCGCGGTATCCCGGTCGGAGAGAACGTGAAACTGAAGAAATCGACTCTCGAAGTGGTTATGACCGTTCTTCATGCAGGCGGTAAGTTTGGCGGCGAGGGTTATAAAGTGTCCGGCGGTTTGCATGGCGTTGGTATTTCCGTCGTGAATGCGTTGTCTGAGCATGTAGAAGTGACCGTTAAGCGGGAAGGTCATATTCATAGACAAGAGTATCGTCGCGGCGTGCCGCAGTACGATCTCAAAGTAATCGGCGATACCGATGAAACCGGTACAACGACTCGTTTCAAACCGGATCCGGAGATTTTCACAGAGACGTTAGTTTATGAGTATGAGATACTGCAATCTCGTATTCGCGAGCTTGCATTTTTGAATAAAGGGATTGAAATTGCGCTGCTCGATGAGCGGACAGGTGCAACCAACACGTACAAGTACGAAGGCGGGATTAACGAATTCGTTAAGTATTTGAACCGTAATCGTGAAGCATTGCATGAGCAGCCAATTTACGTAGAAGGCTCCAAGGACAACATCCACGTGGAAGTAGCCTTGCAGTATAACGATAGCTATACAGAGAACATCTACTCGTTCGCCAACAACATCAATACGCATGAGGGCGGTACGCACGAGTCCGGCTTCAAGAGTGCCCTGACTCGTATTATTAACGAGTATTCCCGAAAAATGAATGCAATCAAAGAAAGCGACTCCAATCTGTCCGGTGACGATGTTCGAGAAGGCTTGACGGCGATTATTTCCGTTAAGATTCCGGAGCCGCAGTTTGAAGGTCAAACGAAAACCAAGCTTGGTAACAGTGAAGTGCGGGGGATTGTCGAATCCTTCTTCGCGGAGAAGTTCCAAGAGTTCTTGAATGAGAATCCGGCTGTTTCGAAGAAAATCATCGAGAAGGGCCTTCAAGCAGCGCGTGCGCGTGAAGCAGCTCGTAAAGCCCGTGAGTTAACTCGTCGTAAGAGTGCGCTTGAAGTGAGCGCATTGCCGGGAAAATTGGCGGATTGTTCCTCGAAAGATGCTTCGATCAGTGAAATCTACATCGTAGAGGGTGACTCTGCGGGCGGATCGGCTAAACAAGGCCGTGATCGTCATTACCAAGCGATTTTGCCGCTGCGGGGTAAAATTTTGAACGTTGAGCGGGCGCGCCTGGACCGTATTTTATCCAATACGGAAATTCGTGCAATTATCACAGCGCTTGGTACGAGTATTGCCGATGATTTCGATATCTCCAAAGCTCGTTACCACAAAGTTATCATCATGACCGATGCTGATGTCGACGGTGCTCATATTCGTACATTGCTGCTCACCTTCTTCTTCCGCTACATGCGCAAAATTATCGAAGCCGGCTTCATCTACATCGCGCAGCCGCCGCTCTATAAGATCGAACGCAATAAAGTCGTTCGTTACGCGCAAAGTGAGAAAGAACGCGATGCCATCATCAGTGAATTCGGTGAAGGCGCGAAAGTCAATGTACAGCGCTATAAAGGTCTCGGAGAGATGAATGCATCGCAGCTGTGGGAGACAACTATGGATCCAGAGAGCCGTACGATGCTTCAGGTTACGATCGAGGATGCCATTGAGGCTGACAATATTTTCGAAACCCTTATGGGGGATAACGTCGAACCACGCCGTGAATTCATTCAAGAGTTCGCGAAGTATGTAAAGAACCTCGACGTATAGGATCTCATAAACAAACAAGCCGTCCGGCGTTTCGGGCGGCTTGTGTTATTTCTTTTTGCGATTATTTGCTGCGTGGTAACGGTAAATGCGGCGGAAGATATCTTTGTCCGGCAGTTTTCGGAAGATATAAGGATCAGGCATCGTGTTGACCTCAAGGATCCAAGGCCTGAAGGATTGATCAATGGCCAGATCCAGACCAATCTCTTTGATCCCGTTATATGAAGTCTCCATTTGCTGGGCAGTGATTACCCCTAGTTCAGCAAGCCATTCTTGATAGCTGGCAAGTTGCGCAATAGAAAGATGGGATCGCATTAGCTTCTCAAAAGGCATCGCAGTACCGCCATTATGACAGTTGGTTACGACTTTAGTGGGATCGCTGACTCTGCCGATGATACCGGTTGTTACCCATTGCTGCTTCAAGTTGCGCTGAACCATGACGCGGACGTCGAATCTTCTTTTGTCATAGGTAAGTAAATGAATGCCCTGCTGAATTAAATATTTGCGTCCGTGAATGACCTGCCCCAGTGATTGAGCCATGGATTCGAATGAATGAAAACGTTGCAGCTTGGTTCCAAGCTGATAAGTGTACGTAGTATCACCTGTTTTCTCCACCCGAATGACGCCATTGCCGAATGTGCCGTGATCGGGTTTTACATAAACCATTTCAAATTCATCAAGCATTTGCTCAAGCTCAGACGTGCTCCATACTTGTGTCACCGGAATACGTTGACGCAATTCGTCCGAGTGCAGCAGTACTTTGGTTTTCTCCCATTTGCTTCTAACGCGTTGAATGGCCAACAAGGTCCCGCCTTCCAGAGGGATAATGGGTGGTGCATGCATGCCCCAGCATGCAGGAGACAGAGGCTGAAAACGATGTTATAATAGGGATAATGCCTATTTTTGCTTCTACGCAAGAAGCCCTAATAATCGCACTTTGATTCCCTCTTAGATTATGGCGGAGAACGGTGCATGGAGTGGGCGAATACCTACGTTTGCGAAAGTTTGTAGTCAGGTGGATGCCTGAAGCAACTTTATTGCTGGTAAACGTTTAAGGTTGGCTGGATTGAGAAAAAACTATAATGGATTCTAGTATTCTGTTATACGAATTATCCCTGCTTTCGTGGTGCGAACAACACTGTAATCGCATTCGAAGGCTCATGTTGATGTTATAAGCAACCCTAGGAGGTCAACGATGGCGGAAGAGAACAATCTGCAAGTAAGGGATCGCGATATCGGTACTGAGATGCGCGAATCGTTTATGGATTATGCAATGAGTATCATCGTTAGCCGCGCACTTCCGGATGTACGAGACGGACTGAAACCGGTTCACCGTCGGATTCTCTTTGCCATGTCCGAGCTTGGCATGTCTCCGGACAAGCCGTACAAGAAGTCGGCCAGAATCGTCGGCGAAGTAATCGGTAAGTACCATCCGCATGGTGACTCAGCAGTTTACGAGACCATGGTCCGGATGGCGCAAGATTTCTCACTGCGTTATATGCTTATCGACGGTCATGGCAACTTCGGTTCCATTGACGGCGATATGGCTGCAGCTATGCGTTACACAGAGGCGCGTTTGTCCAAGATCGCAATGGAGATGCTTCGCGATATCAATAAAGAAACGGTCGATTACATTCCGAACTATGACGGCGAAGAGCATGAGCCGAAAGTACTTCCTGCCCGATTCCCGAATCTCTTGGTAAATGGTTTGACAGGGATCGCAGTAGGTATGGCTACCAACATTCCGCCGCATAACTTGACGGAAGTTATCAACGGTGTACAAGCGCTTATCCAGAACCCTGATATCACTCCGATCGAACTGATGGACTATATCAAAGGTCCTGATTTCCCTACAGCCGGGTTTGTAATGGGACGCGAAGGGATGCGCCAAGCTTATACAACAGGCCGCGGATCCGTTACCATGCGTGCACGCGCAACAATCGAGGAGAATGGTGGTAAAGCGCGGATTATCGTGCATGAGCTGCCTTACCAGGTTGTTAAAGCAAGACTTGTCGAGAAAATCGCAGAGCTTGTCCGCGAGAAGAAAATCGAGGGCATTACCGATCTGCGTGATGAGTCCGACCGTAACGGTATGCGTGTCGTTATTGAGCTTCGCCGTGATGTGACGCCTACAGTGGTACTAAACAATTTATACAAGCAAACGCAGATGCAGATGAACTTCGGGTTCAACATGCTTGCCCTTGTTAAAGGCGAACCGCGTACACTCAACCTGCGTGATATTTTGTATTACTATCTTGAGCATCAAATTGAAGTCATTCGCCGTCGTACGGAGTTTGACCTGAAGAAAGCAGAAGCTCGCGCTCACATTCTGGAAGGCTTGCGTATTGCACTCGATAATCTTGATGAAGTCATCAAGTTGATTCGTGCTTCGCAAACAACAGAAGAAGCAAGAGAAGGCTTGATTTCGCGCTTTAGCTTAAGCCTCGATCAAGCACAAGCCATTCTCGACATGCGTTTGCAGCGTCTGACAGGACTCGAGCGCGACAAGATCGAAGCCGAGTATGCTGAACTGCTTCGCAAAATTGCGGAATTCAAAGCGATTCTTGCTGATGAGCAGCTTGTTCTGCAAATCATCAACGAGGAACTTGAAGAAGTGAAAGAGAAATTCGGCGATGAGCGTCGTACGGAGCTAATGGCAAGCGAAGATGAGATCTTGGATGAAGATTTGATTCCGCGCGAAGATGTCATTATCTCGGTTACGCACTCCGGTTATGTGAAGCGTCTGCCGGTTACAACTTACCGCAGCCAGAAGCGGGGCGGCAAAGGCGTTATCGGAATGGATACGAAGGATACCGACTTTGTCGAGCATCTGTTTGTATCCAACACGCATCACTTCCTTCTCTTCTTTACGAATAAAGGAAAAGTGTACCGCCTGAAGGCTTATGAGATTCCGGATCTCAGCCGTACGGCTCGTGGGACACCGATCATTAACCTGATTCAAATCGAGCAAGGAGAAACCGTTAATGCGGTTATCCCGGTTGAATCGTTCGAGCCGGATCGTTTCTTGTTCTTTGCAACGAAGCAAGGCATCGTGAAGAAAACACCGCTCGATGACTATTCGAACATCCGTAAAGTTGGACTTATCGCGATTAATCTTCGCGATGATGATGATCTGATTGGCGTGAAGCTGACGGACGGAACGAAAGAAATCATCATGGGTACGAGCCAAGGGATGTCTATCCGATTCCCTGAGACTGATGTTCGTCCGATGGGGCGTTCGGCGACAGGGGTTAAAGGAATTAACTCGGATGACGACGACCAGGTAATCGGTATGGACGTTGTTGAGCCGGAGAACGAAGTATTGATCGTTACAGCCAATGGTTACGGTAAACGTACCCCAGTTAGTGAGTACCGGAGTCAGAGCCGTGGCGGTAAAGGGATCAAGACGCTTAATGTAACGGAGAGAAACGGTTCGATTGTCAGTTTGAAAGTCGTGCAAAACGACGAAGATCTGATGATCATGACATCCGGAGGCACGCTCATTCGTATGAGCATGGCCGGCATTTCTACGATGGGCCGTAATACGCAAGGGGTTAGACTCATTAACATTCGCGATGATGACGCCGTTGCAACGGTTACACGCGTAGCACGCAACGATGAGTCAGACAACAACGATGAAGAGTTAGAGGGCGAGGAGACAGAAGGCACGTCTTCCACCGAAGAAGAGTCATAAACCGATACAATAATCGCAGGCATCGTGGAGGAGAACTATGGGGACAGTAGCGATTTCGCAAGTAAAGCTTGGGGACAAAATTGCACAAGATGTTCTCACCCCGCTTGGCAGTGTGCTTTTGCATAAAGGTAAAGTGGTAACTCCACGCGAGTATGATATATTGCATGCTTTCTTAGTACCCACTGTATGTATCGATACACCTGGGGAGAAGAAGGAAGCAGAAGAATCCGCGCAAGAGAAAAGTCTGGAACAAGGCAAAGAAAGTTCTTCGAAATCGGGATTGATGGAGCAGTATGACCTAACGGTTGTGCTGCTCAAGAAAGTATTCAATCAGATGATGAGCGGAATGGCACTGCCGATTCTTGATTTGCGTAATCAGCTCGAAGCGCTGCTTGCACACAGTCATGAATATAAGATGATGACCTTCTCTCCGCAGAACGTCCCGAATGAGGATTATCTGTTTCATAAAAGCGTCATGTCGGCATTAAGCTGCTACATGCTCGCTCAGTGGAACAACCTCCCCAAGAAGGATTGGATGCAATCCGCGTTCGCCGGGCTGCTTCATGATATCGGCAACGCCAAGATAGACCGCAATATCCTCAATAAGCCGACGAAGCTGACAGCTGAGGAAGTAGAGGATATGAAACGGCATACCGTTCTCGGTTATCAGCTGCTGAAGAATGCTGCAGCTATCAATGAAGGTGTGAAGCTGGCAGCTCTTCAGCATCACGAACGCTATGACGGAAGCGGCTATCCGCTTGGTATCGGCTCAGAGAAGATCCATCCTTATGCGAAGTTCGTAGCCATCTCTGATATCTTTAATGCCATGACGATGAAACGTGCCTACCGTAAAGCGACTTCGCCTTACTTAGTGCTCGAACAGCTGCTGCAGGACTCGTTTGGTAAGCTGGACCCTGCCTATGTACGGATCTTTATAGATAAGGCGACTCAGTTTAATAACGGAACAGTCGTACGCTTGAACGATGATCGTGTCGGTGAGATTGTTTTCTCAGACCGGAACCATCCGACAAGGCCGTGGGTGTCTGTATCCGGATCGATCGTGAATTTAATCACCGAACGACAGCTCTATATAGAAGAAGTAATGTCGAGAAACAATAAATAAGATGATTTTGAAATAATGATTGACCTGGTTTGTCGAACTGTGTTATATTACTCCTTGCCGCTTTTGAGGCAAAGGAATATAACACAGTTTTTTATTTGAAAGAATAAAAAAAGCTTGCAATCAGGTGAGCGGATGTGATATATTAATCAAGTCGCCGCTGAGACATGGGCGCATAAAACACGAAGTATTTGTTCTTTGAAAACTGAACAATGAGCGACCAGTCAAATGGTCATAAATCGCGAAACGAACGTTTCGCAAAGCTAGTTTTTTGAATGAGCTAACAAG
>NZ_JCAALT010000012.1:0-154917 GCF_059686995.1 Paenibacillus rhizoryzae
CGAATACTAATCGGTCGAGGGCTTATCCTACGAACATTCGCTCGGATGTTCAACTTCGGATCAAGATCAGCTAAATGAAGACCTTCGCAAAGGTTCGTATCCAGTTTTCAATGTGTAACCATATAGAATTAGAAGCACCCACAAGGGTGCTTTTTTTATTGCCCGCTAAATTCCCTAAACGAAAACCTCTGCAAAAAGTCCATGTCAGCTACAATATTTACTCTTTAACAAAATACGATTTACTGATAGTGTTTTGTTACATAGCTTCTACAACGTACATCTCTATTGTTAGGACGGACTTAGGGAAAGGTGGAACCGTTATATGCAGGTGCGAGTTGTCGGTGAACCGAATGTAAAAGGGATGCTGGAGGCGGCTGTCACTGGCGATGACGCGCCAAGTGGTGCTGTTACTAGCTATTGTTGGCTGTTCTCGGAAACGCTGGATAGTCCCTATGTGGAGCTGTCAGGAATATTCACGAAAACGATCGTCCTGCTCGCTTCTTACAGTGGAGGATATTTAAAAGTGCGCCTTCGCAATGGGGTGGGTGAAGAAGCGGAAAGTGAGCCCGCTGGTCCGATTCGCGCGGTGAACGGCAATCCGAATACGGATTGGCTTTGCGCGGCGCAGTATGGAATCTCGCATCATTTTATAGCTAACTATTTGAATAGGGTTGCGGCCTCTCCCGAGGAACAGTGGAAGCAGCACGAAGACTGGAATGACGTCATTAACAGCTTTGATGTGAATGCTTATGCGGAGCAGGTTGCTGGCAGTGGGGCCGGCTTTGTGCTGCTGACGCTCGGGCAGAACTGCGGTCGTTTTTTGGCGCCAAATGCGAGGTATGAAGAGATAGCAGGCGTGCGACCGGGCGAACGCTGCGCGACGAGGGATCTTCCAATGGAAATCGCGCATGCTCTAGCTACATACGGAATTAAGCTAATGCTCTATGTGCCGGCTAATCCGCCTCATTCCGCGCATCTGGTGGAGGGCGACTACGCGATTACTCGCGCATTTGGATTCTCGGAGGGGACCGACTCTGCACCTGCTCAAGAGACGATGCGGCTGTGGCAGTCCGTCATTAAGGAATGGTCTGATCGTTATGGCGTGCTGCTCGCAGGCTGGTGGTTTGACGGCGTGTTTCCGGCAATGATGAAGTCTTACGATAATATGCAGCTGCCTTATAACTGGAGCAGTATAGTCAATGCAGCGAAGTCGGGGAATGCGCATCGCATCATGTGCTTGAATTCCGGCATTGGAGGCATAGCGATGAACTCGGCATATGAGGACTATACCGCAGGTGAGACGAATGAAATCGGCGAATTTCCGGAGAACGGCAGATGGGTCGATGAGACGAATGGTATTCAATATTTCACCTTTACCTTCTTGGGTGAGAATGACCCTAATTGGGCGGGCTGGGGCAATAAAGGGCTATCGCGGCCGACCGCTGAGCTTGTGGATTGGGTCAAGGGAGTAACCGATCGGAAGGGCGTGGTTTGCCTCGACGTGAAGGTGAACCGGTTTGGTAAAATGGATCCGGATCAATTGGAGCAGCTGGGTGAGTTTAAGCGGCGGGTTCGTTGATTGGGAGGGAGAGTTGAAAGAGTTGAGCCGCCTAGGATGAATTAGGGGCTCTTTCTTTTGGCACGGGCAAGGACGATGCGAAGCTAGCATCGAATATGAAGAGCAAGCTGGACGTATTTTGGAGGGGATCGCGATGGTTTCAGCAATTGGTCAAGAACTTATTGAAGCCTACAAGAGAGCGCCTTTAGAACTTGCGCAGGCAATTGCAGGTTTAAGTGATTCTGATCTGGATCAGGCCAGAGCAGAAGGCAAATGGACAATCAGGGAAATCGTCCATCATATTATCGACTGCGATATGAATTATTTTCAAATTAACCGATACGCTTTGGCGGACACGGGAGCAACTTATCAGTTCAATGAGTTTAACGGGGATGTTTGGAACACCAAGATGAGCTATAGAAATCGATCAATAGATTTAGAGATGAGGCTGTTCAGCATGATGCGGGAATACATCTCCTACTTATGCGCTACTTTGCCGGATTCATTGGATAGAGTTCTCGTGCATGGACATGGTAAGGCAACGGTCTGCGATGCGTTGAATCATGATACCCAGCATGCCGCACACCATATTGAGCAAATTCTTGAGACTCGCAGAGTGCATCATTTGTAGTGGATTATGATTCTAGTTCATATCGCCGACATAGCAGTGCCTTGGTCTAGCTCCGCTCGCAACCTCGATTAGCTGGGGGATCAATGCTTTCGGATAAAATGGGAAGTTAGCCAGTTCATGAAGAGGAATCCAAGCGACTCCGATTTGATCGGGGTCCATCGCGACTCCTACCTCCTCGAATACTTCGCGATAGACCGCTTGTTCCAAGGTTTCGCCAAACTCTTGCTTGCCGCCGGGGAGGATGTAAGAGTGTTCTCCTGTTTCGTTGTCTCTCTTATGGATGGTGAGAATAGAGTCGTTTTGAACGATTACGGCTTGTACGCCTATGGTGACCTTCATTAATTATGAGCCTCCTTAAGTAACCTCTGTATAATAGATAAAGGGGCCGTCTCAAAAGTTGCGTCGCATACTTTTGGAGGCGGCCCTTGTTGTAGCTATAGATCTGATGGCAATTCGGAGGGTACAAACAGACTGGCGACATCGATTCCGCGTTCATCGCGGATTTTGAGATCACGTAGGAATTCAACAAACCCGATCGCCGGTTTCCAGCCTAGCGCTTGCTCCGCTTCGGAGAGGTCGTGCTGCTCAACGGAGCCGGGCAGGCTGATCGCATATTTCTCAATGAGCTGACGTGCGCCGGGAACTTGCTCTTCGCACCAAGCGGGGCCGAGCTCACGGAAGTTGTTTACGACTTCCTCAGGCATGCCGTGGTTGGTATGTACGATTGTACAGAAAAGTCCGATATCCCGATTAAGGGCGGCTTTCAATGATGCTACGGTAGCAGCGGCCACATCACTGCGATCGACGCCATTGCGGAGCAGACGCGAGCCGAATTCTAAGTAAGGACGAGGAATGAATTCATGATAGCGAAGCATGGCGATCGAGGCGCCGGTCATCTCATGGTAAGATCTGCACAAATCTTCTCCGATTACCTTCGAAACGCTGTATACGGACCCCCAGCCATAAGCCATCGAAGAAGCATATACGATGGATTGGATGCCTGCTTGCTTACAGGCTTCCAAGACGTTGAACGTACCATCCACATTTACAGCAAAGATCGTCTCATCACTCACAGGCGGATTATGCGCGCAATGCCATGCGGCCAGATGAACGACGGCATCCATGCCTTCCACTGCACGGCGAACGTCGCCAGCTGTTCTGCTGTCGCAGCGGACAAATTCCACATCGGCGAAATCTGCCCCCGCCGGAGGCGACACGTCTGCCATACGAACCGTATATCCCGCTTGGATAAGCGCTCTGCTAATCGCTTGCCCGCCATTGCCCGAAGCGCCGGTCACTAACACTTTCATTTTGGGAATCCCTCGCTTTATGGTTTAATGCTAGCATTATAGCATGAATGTACCTTTTTTTACCCGGCACTTTAGTTCGGGGGTAGGGAGAAAAAAGTGCTAACGAGCGCTGTGGCCTTAGAAACTCCGATGGGGATTTGAACAATCGCAATGTAAACGAACGTCCCTTTCGGAGGCGAACGTTACTTGCTGGAAGTGTGGTATCGTGCGAAAAGTGGGAATATTTTTGGGCATATCCATATTTATGGGTAAAGTTTACAAAGAAAGAAGGAAATATAAAGCAAATATAGAACATATATTCGTAGTGGCCGACTCATCATTGGATTGTCGGGTCCAACTAAGGGTCAGCCCAATAACTTGTTTCGAGACACAGGAGGGTACCATGTCTATTCAAGACCAGCTTCCGGAAGTACTGAGGAAGCAACTAACGTCTGAACTGCTGTTCAGCGCCAAAACCGATCTGCTGCAGGATGGCCGATTCGGAGAGCAATGGCTGGCTGTCACGGAGCAAGACATCGTGGTATGGCAGCAAGACAAGACGCAGCTGCTCAGGCAGCCGTTAGCAGAGCTGAAGGAAGCGCGGGCTGTCAGTGCAGTCGGCGGAGGCACGCTGCTGGCTGACACGGGAAAAGGCCCAGTCGTGATCGCGCGTTATACAGCTGCGCAATCGCCGGTGTTCGGTTTTGCGGCGAAGCTGCTCAGCGCGATGGCGAAGAATGAAGAGCGACCGGTGCTTTCGGAGCGAGAGCTTCCACGCAGCTGCCACAGCTGTGGCAATCCGCTGTCAGAAGGGACGCAGATCTGCCAGATATGCACACACAATGGCAAGGTAGCCGCTCGGATGCTAAGCTACACCAAGCCATATAAGCTGCAAATGATCGCTGCCGCTTGTCTGCTAATCACAACAACACTCGTAGAATTGGTACCGCCTTACTTAACGAAGGTCATTATCGATGACGTCCTTGGCCCTAAGGATATTGGTTCGACACTGCTGTACGTGGTGCTTGGGTTAGGCGCAACGATGCTTCTCATGTCGCTGATGCAAACGATTCGCGGATTAATCGGCGTATGGGTTGGATCTAAACTAATGGGCGACTTGCGAAAAGATGTCTACAGCTCGCTCATGCGGCTCTCACTTGCCTTCTTCGACCGCCGCCAAACGTCGCAATTCATCGGCAGGGTCAACAACGATTCAGAGGCAATGCGGCAGTTCATGACGGACGGCGTCGTGTTTATGTCCGCGGAGGGACTGCGGATCATCGCGATCTTCATCATTATGTTCGGACTCGATTGGCAGCTCACGCTGTATGCCATTCTACCGGTTCCGGTCATGGTAGCCGTATCGATGACCATCTGGCCGAAGATCGGACGGCGCTGGTATCAGCAATGGCGCTCGATTTTCAGACTTAACACGTTGGTCGGCGATTCCCTTCAAGGGATTCGAGTTGTAAAAGCCTTCGGCAGGGAGCAGGATGAACTATCCCGTTATGCGGATGCGAATGTTGAAGTGGTACGACGCAATATCCGCATGGAAGGTCTCTGGTCCTTCATGTTCCCGGCCTTCGCCTTCATTGCCGGATTGGGCACGCTGCTCATCTGGTATAACGGCGGAAGCAAAGTACTGCATGACAACATGCAGCTTGGCGTACTAATGGCGCTTATCGCTTACCTCGGGATGTTATTCGGCCCGCTGCAATGGATCAGCCAAATGATTAGTTGGGCAAGTAATGCCATGGCGGCTGCACATCGAGTATTCGAGATTATGGATACGCCGCCTGATGTGCCTGACGTTCGTAATCCTGCAGCAATCGGCGTCATCAAAGGCGACGTTATCTTCGAGAAAGTCACCTATGGCTACGAGAAGCATCATCCGGTGCTCAAGAATGTCAATTTGCAGGTAAAAGCAGGCGAGATGATCGGTCTGGTCGGACATTCCGGAGCAGGCAAGTCGACGTTCATTAACATGATTTGCCGGTTCTATGATACCGATGAAGGTGCCATTCTCATTGACGGAACGGATCTCCGGGACATCAGTCAGGTTGACCTGCGAAAGCAGATCGGCGTCGTCTTGCAGGAGACGTTTCTGTTTGACGGTACGATTGCTGAGAATATCGCCTATTCCAAACCAGACGCAACACCAATTGAGATTATGCGAGCGGCGAAGATTGCCAATGCGCATGACTTCATCGTTAGGCTGCCGGACGGCTACGATACTCGCGTAGGCGAGCGCGGGCATAAGCTCTCCGGCGGTGAGAAGCAGCGGGTGGCCATCGCTCGGGCCATTATCCATGATCCGCGCATTCTGATTCTGGATGAAGCCACCGCATCGGTGGATACGGAGACAGAACGCCAAATTCAAGAAGCGATTTCGCGTTTGGTTAAAGGCCGTACGACATTCGCGATTGCGCACCGTCTTTCCACGCTTCGTAATGCAGATCGGCTTGTTGTACTGGACCGCGGCAAAATCGTTGAAGTCGGCACGCATGAGCAACTGCTCGAGAAAGAGGATGGCGCCTACCGGAAGCTCGTTGACGCGCAGAAAGAGCTGTCCAAGATCAAGGGGGTTGAGGGCTGATGACTACTACTGAAGACAAATATGAAATTCGGTTATTCTCACCGGATGATGTCTATTTCAGCCGCGGTCAAGGCGGCGTGTTCCAAGGTATTGTAGAAGGCGTTACGTACGAAGAGCTCGAGGTGTACCGGGCATTCCCGTTCCTCTACACCACCCAATATATTTCGATTCGAAATACGAAAGGCGAAGAGCTCGGGATCGTGCCGGACATTAAAGACCTGTATGAAGAAAGTGCAGTTGAGCTTGAGAAGGAGTTGCAGCTGCGGTATTTCATGCCGCGTGTGACGCGTGTCGAAAGCGTAAAGTTCAAGTCCGACTTGTGGATGTGGGAGCTGCAAACCCATCTTGGCGCAACCCGGATGGTCATGCGCAATCTGCACGAGCATATGCAATATCCCGGTGGCGGCCGAGTCATTCTGGCCGACATGAGCGGAAAACGCTGTGAGATTACAGATTGGCGTGAGTTGGATACACACAGCCGCAAGCAGCTGGAAGAAGTATTGTAATCCTACGAAAGGCTTCACTTTATTAAGGGTTGGGCAGATAACCTCTGCCCAACTTTTGTTATTTATGGAGCAAATCCTGTACCGTACCGATAATGCAAGTCCGTGGCAGCGAGCTCTCTCAGCAGATTTTCGCTGCTTCGCTCCAGTCGTAATTTGAACAGCTGGACTTTGTCCGGAGCCAATTCTTTAAGCTCTGCGTATACAGCCTTGGAAGTATATATTTTAGCTGAGCTTCGAAGGGCTTCCTCCAGATTGTCGTGCTCATCGATCCCGATAATTACCGGACATAAGTGCGTAATGCCGTCCTCGCGAATGCGCTGGAGCATCCATTCACCGCCGGATTTACAATGAGAAACAAAGGATACATTCGAATCTCGTTGCAGCTTAGCTAACTCGAGCACGATAGAAGAATCGACCGTGACGCCGACGACATGCACCTTCTTGTCCAGAGGAGCCAATATAGCTTTGGCGCGATTCGCCTGGTTCAAGCTGGTTACCCAAATATCGTTTGGACGTGCCTCTTTGATCGTGCGAGTTCCTTCCAACAAATCCTCTAGGAAAATCGTACAGACCTCAAGTCCGGTTACCCGCTCGATTTCTTCTTGATAGAAATAGAGATCTTGGTCCTTGCTTTCCACGAGCAAGATGCGAGCCGGAACAGTAGGAAGACCGCTCTGCAGCAGACTATATCCCAGGCCCGCCATGAAGAGCTCCGGCAGGTCGAGTTTTTCTGCCCGGGCTCCTTTGATTACGCCATCGAGCAGTCTCTTCATAGGTATGCCTTTTCTTCGCAGCCGTTCCGTCGCCGAACCGCCGAGCACTTGTGTCCCTTTGCCTTTCTGCATGGAAACAAGACCTTCGACTTTCAGCTGGCTATATACCCCATTTACGGTATTTCGGTTAAGCCCCAGCAAATCAGCCAGCTGGCTTGCGGCAGGCAGAGGATCGCCGGGCTTTAATTGACCCGTTCCGATCAGCCATTTGAGCTGTTCTTTAATTTGGGTATTTACTCCAAAATTTACTTGATGATCCACTGTTAAACAGAAGCGATTCGAAATCATATGAACACCCTCATTTACCTATATATCTATGCATAGTGCAGTCTCTCATTTTCTGAAAATGTAAAGATGTAGGAATAATAGTTAGTGATAGATTATTCATGTTTATGGCCCTATACCCTCAGCACTTCTGTTGCCGCGAACACGACCTCTAGAAGATTTACGAGAAAATACGATGTATAAATGTATAGGTAAGTATGCATTGCTTCATAGACCGGTTTGACTGTTTTGCGTTAGGTTTATGCCACCTCCGAATCGAATCCTCAGTATACTGACGTAAACTTTCTTTAAAAAGTTATAGAAATAATAAAAAAGTTAAAAAAATAAATCAATTGACTCTTTCAATCTAGTAAATATATAATCATTTCAGAATTTGTTGTAATAACAATGTTAGATTAAGTGACACGATCTTTCGGATCCATCACATACGTTCCGGTATAAGAGGCAGGTGGTAGGAGCGTACTAAGGAGAGAAACGAAAGGGGGCATATGCCTATAAATACGGTTAACTGGCTTTAGGGATTTTCGCATGTTAACTCATAATAGTCATCTATCTACTGGTAGGTAGATTCGAAGATGGAATTCAATGTAAGCGTTTCCTATGTTTTTTTTGTAAATATTTTAATTATTTTAGTGAGGACGTGATAAGGCTTGATCAGAAAAAGTAAGCGAATGGCTTCCGCACTCCTGTCGTCGATGCTGATCTTTGGAGTTGTAACACCCGTATTAGCCAAGCAATCCCAGCACAACGATCCGATCCGAAAAAGCCAGTGGACAGAAGGAGAAGTTTCCCTTGTTCAATCGATTTCCAACCATTCAAACGCGACTGCCGCACGGCAAGCTTCCGCGCAACTGCCCGCATTCGGCAGCACATTACCTGAAAAACCGGAGTATGCCGCCGATCGCGTCATTGTCAGATATCGCTCGGAGCAGAAGTCCGTATTTGCCGTATCGCTAACCAATCAAATAATAGGTTCCAGTCCGCTCTCCGTACCCAATGCGGAGCTGTTGAAGCTTGCGGCTGGAGCTGATGTAAATAGCGTCATTGAAGAGCTGCTTAAGGATCCGAATGTTCTCTATGCGGAACCTGATTACAAGATCAATTCTGCATTGGTTCCGCAAATGATCCGTCCGGTCAACTTGTCGGACGAGGCAGCCGTTTCAGCAGCGGACGCGGGACAATCTGCCGTATTGCCGAATGATCCGCTTTTCCATGAACAATGGGGGCTCAACAACACCGGGCAAGATCTCAATGAAGGCACGGTACCCGGCGGCGTGGCAGATATCGACATGGATCTGCCGGAAGCATGGGAAATTACGACGGGCAGCAAGGACATGACCGTCGCAGTCATCGGTACCGGTGTCAAGATGGACGCGCCCGATCTGGTCGGTCAGTTCTGGACCAACGACAAGGAAATTGCGGATAACAAAATCGATGACGATGGCAACGGTCTAGTCGATGATGTGAACGGCTGGGATTTTGCCCACGATGACGACACGTTGTTCGATACGAGCGACGGCCTAAATGATACCTATGGCACAACGATTGCCGGCCAAATCGCCGCTACTATGAACAATAACGAAGGCATCGCGGGTGTGGCGCCTGATGTTAGGGTCATGCCGCTTAAAGTGGCTTCCGAAGAGCTCGGTTACTTCACGGATGTCGTGGATGCCATTCACTATGCCGATGAGCATGGCGCCAAGATCGCTACGCTCGGAATCGTGTATCAATACAGAAGCAAGCTGGTTGAAGATGCAATCAACGCCTCTAACATGTTGTTCGTAGCCCCGGCCGGCGAAAGCCAAGGCATGATTGGAACTTTAAATACGGATGTACAACCGGTGTATCCGGCTGCCTATCCAAGTCCCAATATGCTGTCGGTTACAGGTGTCAATATTCTTGGGAACCGATCAGTAGGCGCTGCGATCGGACAAATGTCCGTCGATGTCGCTGCACCGTCCGAACTGGTCATCTCGACAACGCCTGACGTGGATGCCGGTTATGCGGCACAAATCGATGGCGGCACTTATAAAGCGTACTACAACGGAATTGGGTTTGAAGAAATTCCGATCGAAGACCCGCAATATGCCGGTCAACGGCAGGATATGTTCGATTGCGCTATGGATTACCTGAAGCCGGCCGGTGAAGCCGAACCGAAAATCCTGCTCGTCAATGACAGCAAGCGCTCCTTTAACAACGGCGATGGAGGGGTAGGTCCCCTATACGAAAGCGATCCTATGGCTGTTTATGAAGGGTTGCTTCAGCAAGCAGGTTATTCCTATGAAACGTTCACGACGGCGGATGAAACCTTCGATGGACCGGCGCTCACCGGACCTCAAGGGCTGCAGCAGTACGATATCGTGATCTGGTTCACGGGAACGGCAGCAGCAGTTAATAATGCCAAATTGCTTACGGATAATGATCAAGCGAACTTGACCAGCTATCTTGGCAACGGCGGTCATTTGATGCTAACGGGACAGGACGCCATCGACCAGAGCCCGAAATCCGCTTTTGTAAGGGATGTACTTGGCCTTAAGCTCGTCAAGGAAGGCGGCTACATTTTCAAAGGTTGGGGCGTTCCCGGCACGATTTATGAGGGTCAAGAATATAAGCTCATGGATTTCTCGTTATTTTACGACACCGTTATTAGCAATAAGCCTGAGATGACCACTGTCAATATCAAAAATAGCAAAGGCAGGTACTCCTATTCCCAAGGTACGTTATATGCTGCCGCCTACGCTGCAGGCGTGGCTGCGCTGGTAGGTAGCCAGAATCCGGATATGAGTGCACTGGATATTAAGCAGCGTATTGTGACGAGCGGCAAATCGATTGATGAGTTAAAGCCTCTTACAGTAAGCGGTAAACTGATCAGTGCTTATCGCGCGCTGTGGAACAAGGACATCCCGGGCATGTCGTTGATTGATACGTCTGTTAAGGGCAAACTCGACCAAGCGAACGATCCGAATCATGTCTATTCCGTCGAACTGAACGCCGGCGAAACCGCGACCTTCACACTCAAGGGTGAAGAAGGGACGGATTTCGATCTGATTCTATACGATGATTCCGCAACGACGGTACAAAGCAAAGAAGGCGCGGTCGCCTATTCCGAAACGGCTGGCACGTCAACCGAATCGATCACCTACCGCGCAGCCAAGGCAGGTACGTATTACATTAACGTCTATGCTGTAAATGGCGCAGGCGCGTATACCTTGAATGTGGAGTATGGCAATTCATCGAGCATGATTGAGGACGGCGATGCTTCACTTATTTACGAGGGGAACTGGACCACGCTTAATGGCCCTTCCTATTCAGGTGGAACATTGAAGCAGCTAACCGGGGAAGGCTTCGTCAAGTTCGGCTTTAGAGGCAATCTGTTCGAATGGATCGGCACGAAGAACGATATGCAAGGTACCGCTGAGATCCGAATCGACGGATTGCCTATGGGGTACGCCAATTTATTCAGCAAGTCGCCTCAATCAAAGCAATCGTTGTTCAAAATGGTGCTGCCTAACGGGCATCACGACGTTGAGATTATAGCCGTACGTGGCATTGACCCGACATTAGCACTTAATGTGGATGCGTTCGTGTTCTCCGGCTTAATTTCGCCGACACATCCTTCCGCCAATTACGAGGGTCCTTGGACTATACGGTACGGCAAGAAATATGCCGACGGTGTACAGACCTATACCACGACTCCTGGCAGTTCCGTCGATTTCACTTTCACTGGCACGAAGGTCACCGTTTGGTCCACGACAGGAAGTAACCGCGGCAAAGTGAATATCTTCATCGACGGTAAATCCGTAACGGCGGCGCCGGTCGATCTGTACAGCGATAAACTTCGCTATCAGGTACCCGTCTTTACGTCAGGCGAGCTCGCAAACGGCGTGCATCATGTCAAAATCGTGCATGCCGGCGAAGCGAATCCCAAGTCGAGCAACAGTATCATTACCATCGACGGTCTAGACGTCCTGAATTTAAACTAGCCTGCAAAGCAGCTACTATTCTGAACCGAAATGGGGTACCTGAACGTGAAACGATCACTTCTCAAAAAATCACTTTCGCTCGCAACGGTCTCGGTGCTGGCCGGAAGTATGGTCACGACCGGCTTGCCAGCCGCGCATGCCGCTCCGCTGGACAAGACATTCATAACGAAGGAAGGGCTGCAAGCCGTAACCCAGCTGCTGCAGCAAGCTAAGCCGGAGGCCGGGATCACCGCGATCCCGGGTGAAGCTTACATTTCCGATGCCATCGACACCGCTTCTACCAAGGAAATAAATGTAATCATTCAGCTAAGCGGCCAGCCTGCGGCCGTTGGTAAATATGCCGCGAAGCTAGGGTATAAAACGCTGGCCGCGGAAGCAAGCGAAGTGAATGTGCAATCCGAGCAGAATGCATTCGTTCGCAGTGCACAGGCGAGCAGCATTCCGTTCAAGATCAACCGCAGCTTCAATACGGTGCTAAACGGAATGGAGATTACGATCCGGGCTGATCTTATTCCGCAGTTGGCCAAGCTTCCGGGCGTGAAAGCCATTCATAAGAATGTCATCTATTACCCGATTGACGAGCCAGACAGCTATCAAGGCGCTGCCGGCTCATCGGATTTCGATCCGGTTCCGCTCGAGCAAATAGGTGTTCTGAAGGCGTGGGATCGCGGATTCACGGGCAAAGGGCTGAAGGTCGGCGTCATTGATACCGGCATCGATTACCTGCATCCGGATCTCAAAGGCAATTACGTCGAAGGCGGCTACGATGCCATCAATCAGGACGACGATCCGTATGAAGATTTGCCGGAAAAAGGCTATGAAGATTCAACAGGCTCCATCCATGGTACGCACGTATCCGGCACGATCGCCGGCACGGCTTCCAACCCGACATCTGCTCATGTGCAGAAGGGTGTCGCTTATGAGGCAGATCTGTATGCCTATAAAGTGCTCGGCCCGGAAGGCGGTACGTCCTCCCAGGTTATCGACGGGATCGAACACGCTGTCGATGATCATATGGACGTCATTAACCTTTCCTTAGGGAGCGATCTGGAGAAGGACCCGGACTCGCCTGACGCCATCGCAGTGAACAATGCCGTATTAGCAGGCGTTGTAGCCGTGGTCGCGAACGGCAATGCCGGCGGCGGCAATCAATATTACTATTCCATGGGATCACCGGCTTCTTCGCAGATGGCCATTTCCGTCGGTGCGGTGACAAGCGATAGCAACCGCGTCCAGGGAACGATTCATAGCGCAGTCGGGTCCGAAGTCTATGACACGAATATGAGCTTGATGAGCTGGAAGACGGATCAAGATAGCTTTAACACGATGTTCGGCAGCAATCCGATTCAAGGCGTTTACGTCGGTCTGGGTAGGGAAGATGATTATAAAGGCCTTAAACCGGAATTCCTGGCTGACAAGATCGTGTTCATCTCCCGGGGGCTTTCCAGCTTCGATGAGAAAGTCAAATTGGCTGCAAAGCACGGCGCGAAAGCGGCTGTCATCTTCAATGGCAATTTCAGTGCGAGTGACCAGAATGTTCCTGACTTATCGGAAGAAATTCCGTCACGCGACGGCGCGATCGGTCCGCTTGCTTTTCTTGGCGACGGCTACGACTATATTCCGACATTCGACATGCCGGGCAAGATGGGGCGTGCATTGGCTCGCCAGTTGAAGGCGCATTCGGATCAAACCTTGCAGTTTACGATGAAGAATGACTTCAAGACCGTTGCGGTAGCCGGTGACATCATGGCTGATTTCAGCTCCAGAGGGCCGAACTCGGATGGCAACTATGGCATTAAGCCGGATTTGAGCGCTCCCGGCGTTTCCATCTTCTCTTCGATTCCTGCTTACGGACAAGCGAATCCTGATGCTAGCTATGACAAGGCCTATGCCAAGCTTAGCGGCACGAGCATGGCTACGCCTCATGTGGCTGGACTTGCATTGTTGATTAAGCAAGCTCATCCGGACTGGACACCGACAGACATTCGCGCAGCGCTGGCGAATACGGCGGAGGAGATCCATGACGAGAAGGGCACGATGTATGATGTCTACTCGCAAGGCGCGGGGCGCGTCAATGTCATGAACGCAATTGACACGCATGCCATTATTGAATCGATGGACGAAATAACGCTCCACGACGATAAGATGAACCCGATCGTTATGCCAAGCGAAGGAAGCAGCGTGAGCTTCGGCATGATCAATCCAGGCGCCAAAGAAGCAGTTAAGAAGCCGCTTCGCGTCAAGAACCTCTCGGATGAGTCGGTGACGTATAAGGCGAAAATCGTGATGCACCCTTCGGTAACGTCCGATCCGCATCATCCGATCCCTACGCCGAATCCAAGCGAGATCATCATGGGACTCGAAGGCGTCACAGCTAACCAAATTACGGTCGGAGCGGGCGGCGAGTTCGATTTCAACCTGACCGCGAAGTCTATCGCGCGGGCCAAGGTTGGCGTATATGAAGGAGAAGTCTTGCTGGAGAACGAGGGACTGCCTTCCTTGCATCTGCCGTTCGTCGTTCATATCGGCGATGAGTCCGATGACAACGATTTCTTGATTCAGAACCTGACGCTCAGCAATGCAACGGTTTCCAAAGACGCGCCAATCGACATTACGGCGTCGCTTCCGACAGGAGAAATTAACCACCTGTACGTGGCAATCGTCAACTTGGATAACGAAGTGTTGGGCATACTGTCCGAAATCTATGATCGGGATGAAGCGAAGGACATCTTAAAGCCGATTCCGTCTACTATCATCATCCCGGAATTCGATGGCTCTTATAACTTAGGTATCCTTGTGCAAGATGGCAGTAAAGTAAATGAATATCTCCCGGAAGGGAGGTATAAGCTGGCGGTCGTAGGTTCGGTCTATGATAAAAACTATAATCTCGTCGATGAATCCGTCGCATTCAAATCGTTCTATGTGTCCGATGAAACTGTAGTTGACGAGCCTAACCCGCCTGCAAATCCGCCTTATACCGGGGGACCAATTACTTCCCCTAACGATGCAGCGTACAACAAGGATGTTGCTGCTTCCGTAATCGAGAAGGGGCAAACCGGCATTGCGATTGCACCGCAATCGAAGCTGGAAGGCACGGAGCTGTCCGTATCTGTCACGGATGCCGACCTGCAGCAAGCGCTTAAGGATGCGAAGCAGTCTGTCGCGCTCACCATCGGAGCCGCTTCCCCGAATGCTTCCTCCGCACAGCTGAAATTAACGGCTGCACAGGCCAAGCTCGTGAAAGAAGCGGGTCTGAAGGGGACGATCGTCTTCACCTGGAACGATTCATCCGTCGCTTTACCGCTCCTTGCCTTGGGTCAAGTTACTGATGGCGCGGCGGATATCGTCATTACGATCAAGAAGGATGAAGGCAGCAAATCCGAATTTACGAAGCAAGTGAAAGATGCCACTGTACTGGGAACACCTTATATCTTCGAAGCAAGCAGCTTGAAGAACGGCGTTGCCGCTCCGCTTATGCTGAAGGCGGACCAAGCTGTGAGCAGATCGTTCCTAGTCGAGAATGGTGCAAGCACGGCAGGCGCGTTGTATCTTGACGGCGGCCACGTGTATCCTGTACCTGCCAAAATCACGGCTGCAGGCGAAGGCAAGTCCATCGTCACGATTCGTCGACCTGGCTTCTCAACCTATGCCGCTGCGTCGAGGCATGTATCATTCACCGATATCGATAAGTCTTGGGCGAAGGACCAAATTCAATCGCTTGCAGACCAATTCCTGTTGAACGGCACTTCCGAGCATGCATTCTCGCCGAAGGCCAACGTGACTCGCGCACAATTCGCGTCGATGCTCACAAGAACGCTGGGACTGCAATCCAAAGCGGCGGTCAATCCGTTCGGCGATGTTCGCAGCAGCGACTGGTTTGCTTCCGACGTGATAAGCGCTTATGAAGCCGGACTTGTAACGGGCTCGGATGGCCGGTTCAATCCGAATGCTGCCATTACCCGTCAAGATTTGACGGTCATGCTGGCTAGAGCGGTTAAGCTGGTTGGCCTGCAGCAGACCAACCAACCTGCTGCCCTTGTTTACGCTGATGCTGCTCAGTTTAGCGGTTATGCGAAAGAAAGCATTCAAATCGTAACAGAAGCCGGACTGATGAAGGGCGTCGAATCCAAAGGCAAGTTCTACTTCCAGCCGACCGGCGCTACGACGCGCGAAGCTGCGGCGAAAGTGCTGCACGAGCTGCTTCTGGCATCTGGGCGGATCTAGTTTAACCTGTATAACGGAAGGAACTGCCGGTATTTGCCCGGCAGTTCCCTTTCACTATTGTTCATCATTTGGATAGGGAGGCACGCAATATGGAAACCGCAACACGCAAAGAGCAACTTCAACATTTAGCCGAATCGCTGATTCGTCAAAAAGGGTATGCGGCTTTCAGTTACGACGACCTTTCTAAGCATCTCGGCATATCGAAAGCGAGCATTCATTATCATTTTGAGAAGAAGGAAGACTTGGGCCTGGCCGTGCAGGAGCAAATCTATCAAAGACTGGTTGATTTCTCGGAAAAAATGCAGCAATCGGAGGACTCGGTCGAAGTAAAGTTCGTCGAATTCTGCCATCTGCAATCTGAGCAGTTAGCCGATAATGAGATTTGCCCGATTTCATCGCTGCAAGCGGATTTCGAGCTGCTGCCGGAAACGATGAGACAAAGAATTCAGGAGATTAGTCAATTTGAGCTTTCAATCATGCATGACATGATCAGCCCAAACGTTGCCGACTCTAGCAAGGAGCCCCAATCAAATGCGATCGCGCTAGCTATGTTATCGGCAATCAAAGGCTCGATACAATATCGCCGCGTAAGAGGTGGAGATTCCCTGACCGATACTTGGTTGGGTCTCAGCCGAATATTAATCAATTCATAGCGATTGAATGATTGTCCATAGTAACCTCCCATTGGCCAACCTAGATTTATAGGGCTAATGGGAGGTTTTTTATGTGCCTAGGCAGATGAAGTTGCCCTAAATAATGCGTTTTAACCAAAACGGAGCAGGTCGAATGATTCTGAAGAAGCATTAGCGTTCGCCTTTGTATTCGGATTCCAACCTTGATTCAGTTGTTCAAGGAATCCGAATACAACAGCGATCGTAAGAACATTCGACTGGCACAGTTTCTTGGTTAAGCGAGCCCTCTAGTCCACTTGGAAACGATTCGTATTGGCGCAAACACGCGATTCAGTTACAATGATGAAATAAGTTTTGGAGCGAGCAACCAGACAGCAGCGTGCAAAGTTAAAGTCTATCCTCACCAGGGGGGCAGTGCCCATGTTCAAGATGCTCATCGTTGACGACGAACAGTTCGAAAGAGAAGGCGTGAAGTTCCTGATCGGCAAATATGGCTTGCAGCTTGAAATCCATGAAGCGGACAGCGGAGAGAGTGCGCTTGCCTTCATGCTGGACAATCCGGTCGATATTCTGTTCACCGATATTCGGATGAAAGGAATGGATGGGTTAGAGCTGGCTGCGGAGCTTCGGAAGCGAGATATTCCGGTCAAAGTTATCTTCATGAGCGCATATGGGGAGTTCGAGTATGCGCAGCGCGCAATTGATTTGAAAGCTGTTCGGTATATACTCAAACCGGTCGAGGTGGAAGAGTTTCTTCGCGTCGTTTCGCAGGTCATTCAGTTATGCGGGGAAGAACAGGAAGCCAAGGCGCAGCAGACCCGGATGGAGGAGGCTTATCGCAATAACGCCCAGTATACGAAGCAAAGGCTGCTATCCAATCTGATCATGGGACACACGCTGCCAATGCAAGAAGATGCGGAGCAGGCAACCGCCTTGTCACCGTTACCGATTGCGGGCTTAGCTGGCACTTCCTGCATTCGGCTGATCATGCTCGATTCACGCAATCGTTTCTTTGATTTGTTGGATCAGGATTTTGAACGCAGATTGAGCGAATTCGTCCCAAACAGCTTCGAAGTGGCTCACCTGAATGAGTTTCAAAGCTTGCTCGTCGTAGATGCTGACAGGGAGCTAACCAGGGAGCAGCTGGTTGAACAGGGCAGGGGGCTGATCAATTGGTTCCGGGAAACCTACGATGGAGATGTGAGCGTTGTCATTGGCGGTATCGTCGATGATGCAAGGCAGCTGTATCAGCAATTCCATCAGCTGGAATCGATGCTGGAGTATAAGTTCTTTTTCGAGGAAGGCACCGTACTTCTCGCACATCCTGCTTCGGCTGAAGGGGACAAGCAGACCGTAGCAATCGACGAGGCGCTGGAAGAACTGAGACAGCATATTAGCCGTTCCCGTTACGATGGGGCTAAGCTGCGGTTCGAACAGCTCTTTAATGAACTGCAGAACAGCGAATATTTCCCCGTAAACTACATCAAATACATTTGCACAGAAATCGTAAAAGCCGTATTCGACGCTTCCGTAAAGAAGAACGCCGATATGTTCAAACAAAATCTAGAACGGATCTACAGAGCGGCCAAGCTGAGCGATCTTCGGCGGATCGTACTTACCATCATGGAGGAGCAAGAGTCGACAGGTACGAGCTCGCCCGATTCCATGCCTAAGGTCATTGAAAGTGTCGTCCAGATGATCGAGAAGGAATATGGAGCCGATTTGTCGCTGGAGCTGCTCGCGGAGCGGGTGTATCTGTCGCCAAGCTATCTGAGCCATCTGTTCAAGAAGCATAAGGGCATCAGCTTTAATAAATATTTGACGATCTACCGGATGGAGAAGACGAAAGAGCTGCTGCTCACGACGAACCGCAAAATCATAGACATCGGTCAAGAGGTTGGCTACAGCAACTTCCCATATTTCAGCTCCCTATTTAAGAACCATTACGGCAAGACACCTTCCCAGTTCCGCGAAGAGACTGCACTATGAAACGACTCATCATTCGGCTGCTGAATCAGATGCGGTTCAAACAGAAGCTGTTCCTTTCCTATCTGATCGTTATCATTATTCCAATAATTGTGCTGGGGCTGTATGCCTACAATCAGTCGAAGCAGATGCTGAATATTCAAGGACTTCAAGGAATCGAGAAGAATATCGATACGATATCGAGCAGCATCGACAACACCGTGGAACGCTACAACCGAACGACGCAGTCGATCGTATTTAACAAAACATTCCAGAAAATCGTGGCGAACGACTACCTGGATCTGGTCAATCTCTCGTATGACCTAAAGGAGTATTTGACGCCGTACTTCAACATGATGACGGTCATGGACAAAGAAATCGATAAAATCACCTTCTATACACAAACCTATGTGCCGGAATATGGGGAGTCCGTGTTGTCGGCGGATCGGGTGAAGGACGAAGAGTGGTACAAGGAAGCGATGAAAGGTACGGGCAGTCAGTGGTTCTTCCAAGACGGGCTTATCGTGGTGAATAAATTCCCGCAACTATTTGCCGGCAAGAAGGTTAATATCGTCTATATGAAAATCAATGGCGACAGCGTGTTCAGAAACGTCGCGGAGCTGGCAAAGGACTACTCTGTCGTGCTGGTGGATGGACAAGGACGGGTTATCTATGCCAATCAGAACAAGTTATATCCGCATGTGGATTCTGTTGAATTGCAGCATTTGAAAGAAGGGGCGATCACCTACGGGGGAGTCGACGCATTTTTGGTCAAGAAAACGGTGAAGCAGACGAATTGGACGATCTACTGCATTGTGCCGACGGACCAGATGTCCCGCAATGCAGGCTCCATCATCAATGCGACTCTTATCATTATCGCAGCATGTATGGTCATCGTGCTAATCGTCATTTGGATCTTCTCGCGGACGATGATCCGGCGCGTCTATTCGCTCAACTCACTAATGAAGCGGGTCGAAATTGGCGATCTGAGTATGAAGGTCAGAAGCGAATCGAAGGATGAGATCGGCGAACTGACGAACCGATTTGGCAGCATGCTCATCCGGTTGAACGAGCTGATAGATGAGTTGTTCCGCAACAAGATCATCCAGAAGGAAGCGGAATTCAAGGCCCTGCAATGGCAAATGAATCCCCATTTTCTGTACAACACTTTATCATTCATCAATTGGAAAGCGCTGCGCAGCGATGCGCCTGACATCAGCAAGGTCGTCACGACGCTTTCCAAGTTCTACCGAACGGGACTAAACCGCGGAGACAATATGATTCCGGTCAGGGACGAGCTGGAGCATGTGAAATTGTACATCGAAATAATCCAAATAACAAAGGACCACAGTTTCGATGTAAAGTACGACATCGACGAGGCGGTGTTTGACTGCGCTACGATCAATTTCATTCTGCAGCCGCTGGCAGAGAATGCGATTCTGCACGGTATTAACCGGAAGGAAGACGGCGGCCGCGGCCAGCTTCAAGTGCGCGCGAAGCTTATGGGAGACAAGGTGGCGTTTACGATTGAGGACAATGGGCCTGGTATGTCCCCGGAAACCGCCGATTCGATACTTGAAATCAATTCCTCCGGCTATGGGCTGAAGAACGTGAACGAGCGGCTTCTGATTAAGTTCGGCTCGGAATATCGTTTCGGAGTGCGGAGTATCCTTGGCGAGGGTACGCAAATGCAAATCGTCATTCCCCGGTATATCAGGGCTTAAAGTCTGTCCGATTCTTGGACAGGCTTTTTTTCTTAGTCAAGAAAGTAAAAAACTGAACGGTTTCTAAAATATTAGATAATTTCGAATCGGAGCCGCCCTGCTATAGTTTGATTAGGAAATTTAGAGCGCTTACATAACTCAAAGGAGTGGAGTTCCAGGCTTATGGGGATTACAGTCGATAACAACAAAATCAAGCTGATGAATGACTATATCTTACGCGAGTTGGATATTGAGCACGGTCCGGTTACAACCGCATACAAGATCCGCCCCCATGGATCATCACGGGGGGACGCGTGGATTCCGGTATTTTCATTCGAACCCTGGCTTCCATTCGAAGCGGCCGTAACCGTGAATGGAACGGAGTATGAAGCAGGACCTCAACGGAAATCCAAGCATTGGGATCGGGAAGGGGCTTTTGATGTCATTCGCATTGAACAAGCGAGAGGCAACTATGGCGATGTGTTGAGGCTGTTTTGCAGAGCCAGAAACGATCAAGTTCCGGGACTTGAACTTATGATTGAATACGAAATCGCTGATCGGCTGCCTCTGCTGTCCAAATCCGTAAAAGTGAGCAATCCGTCCAAAGAAGTTATCGTGGTGGATAACGTGTGCGTCGATACGTTGAGATTGTTTGAAGGCAAGCTTGAATTAGCCGTGTTTAGCGATTATTACTGGGATAACCGTAAGGAAGACCCTTATTACTTTTCGTTCACCCGTTTCGAGTTTCCGGAGACAATCGGCATGGAATTGAAGCCTGGCGAATCGTTCGAAACCTTTACGTGTTATGAAGCGGTGACATCAGGCGACCGGGACGAAGCGTCTATTCTTCTTCATCGGATATACAAAGAGATTGCGCCTTGGATGACCCAGCCTTTGATTAAGCAGATTGTTAATTCTTGCAATACCTACGAGGAGCTGCTAGAGATTGCCGACAGAGCCGCCGAGGACGGCATTGAAGCGGTTGAATTGTTCGTTGGACAACTGTTTACCAACACCGGAGACTACATTCCGAGGCCCGATCTATTTCCGAACGGGTGGGACGATATGAAGAGGATGGTTGATTACTACCATACGAAGAAAATCGCCGTTCTTCCTTACTGCTCAACGACGATCGCATGGCCGGACAGCGAGGTGTTCAAGCAGCATGAAGACTGGCAGTACCTTGGCCCTGACGGAATTCGCTATGACCCTTGGGGGTTAGGGAATATGTGCTACCAGTCGCCTTGGGGCGGATATATCGAAGGTAAGCTGCTTCATCTTCTGGATGATATTGGCTTTGACGGTCTGGGATTAGACGGTCCTTATCACAGATTGCCATGCCTTGCAGATGATCATGCCCATCCAAATCCGCATTGCGTGGAGTTTATGAATTGGCTGTGGGAGAAACGGTTTTTCGGAGAAATCACCAAGCGGAACAAAATGATTACCGTGCCCCAGGAGATGCAATCGATGTTTCATGGTGTCCACCAGCGTCCGGGCGGGTATCGGGAAGAAGACCAGAATGCAATGGGAGGCATGCCACTTGTGGTTACCACAAGAGCATACACCTTCGACTCGCGTTACAAAGATCCGGCATGCGCGACCTGGACATCCTGCAACCTGGAAGAATACCATGGGCACAGTATTGAGCCTTCAGAACAAAATCCGGCTACTTATGACCATGCTTTTGGCGGCGTATTCGGATATGGCCACTGCGGAGCCTTATACGGCCGGCGGCTTTATTTTGGGGAAGTCACGCAGGCTATTTTCCATAAGTGGGTTGCCTTCTTCAAGAAATATAGACGAACATTAGCCGGCGAAATGGTGCATCTTGCCAGGCCGAACGGCTTTGAGCCCGACGCGGTCATGCACGTATCGCTGGAAGCTGAAATTCCAGCGGTGCTGGTCGTATTTAATCCGGTCGGCGAAGAGAAGCAAATCATGCTAGAGCTGCCTTTGAATTATGCAGGCTTCTCCGGGGGAGATCAGGCGGCCATCGAACAGATCGGTTCGATCCCATTGGATTCGCGCGGCCACGGTATTATTAGCTTGAAGCTGCAGCCGAATGAAATTCTGACTCTGGCGGTAGAGCCGGTTCGAACCGGAGCAAGTGCGTAAAAAACTGAATGGTTTCACAAATATTTGATAATTTCGAATCGGAGCGCCCCTGCTATAGTTGAATTAAGAGATGTGAAGCGCTTACATGCAGAAGGGAGTGCCCGCAAGTGAATGATACCGCGATTGCGGCCAAAACGGATTTGGCCGTTTCGAGAACGAAGCTTCGAAAAGAAAGATGGAAAAAATATAAACAGTACCGCGTTCTGTTAATCATGATGATTCCGTCCATGCTGTACTACCTGGTCTTTCACTACCTGCCGATGTACGGCGTGCTGCTTGCCTTCAAAGACTTTAAGATTTTGCAGGGCATCTGGAACAGTCCTTGGGTTGGTTTTGACATCTTTGAGAAAATATTCCACGACGATTACTTCTACACGGTACTGAAGAACACAATGATTATCAGCTTGTACAAGCTTATGTTTGGATTCCCGGTACCGATCATCTTCGCCCTGCTGCTCAGCGAAGTGATGAATGCCAAATATAAGAAATTCATTCAGACGGTTACGTACTTGCCGCATTTCATATCGTGGGTCGTGCTTGCAGGGATATTCTTCTCCTTATTCGCCCTGGAAGGCCCGGTGAACACGATCATCAAGCTGTTCGGAGGCGATCCGGTGCTGTTCTTGGCAGACCCCCGTTACTTCCGGTCTATTCTCGTCATTACGAGCATTTTCCAAGGTTTCGGCTGGGGCTCGATCATCTACTTCGCGGCCATCTCGAACATTGACCCGCAGCTGTATGAAGCGGCTGTTATCGATGGCGCAGGCCGGTTTAAACGAATGTTCTACATCTCGATTCCGATGCTGGTGCCCATTATCGCGATCATGCTGATTCTCTCGATGTCGGGCATACTGGACGCCGGCTTCGACCAAATTTTCAACATGTACAATGTGCAGGTTTACAATGTCGCGGACATTATCGACACGTACGTCTACCGCAAAGGGATTGTCGAGATGAACTACAGCTACGCTACGGCAGTCGGATTGTTCAAGTCGGTCGTCGCGCTCATTCTAATCTTCTCGGTTAATCGGCTAGTGAAGCTGATTGGAGGGAAAGACCACGCGTTGTGGTAGTACGTAATGGGGAAGGTGAGACCACATGATTAACGTGAAAAAATCGGCTTCAGACAAACTAATCGATACGATTATCTACGCTATTCTAGCAATCATTATGATTGTGACGCTGTATCCGTTCTGGACGCAGGTTGTCATCTCGCTGGATGGCGGAGGTGTAGACAGTGCCGCCTACTCTTCAGGCATAGTCCTCTTCCCTTCGCAGCTTACATTTGGCAGCTACAAGCTTGCGCTGCAATTCAAAGAGCTCTGGAGCGGCTACGGCTATACGCTGCTTCGTACCGTGCTTGGCGTTATTCTCTCCATCGTGTTTACGGCGATAACGGCCTATCCGCTGTCGAAGAAGGATTTGCCGCATAACAAGTTTTTTACGAGCATGATTCTGTTCACCATGCTGTTTGCCGGCGGGACGATTCCATCCTATCTGCTCATTAAAGAGCTGCACTTGATGAACACCGTGTGGGCGTTAGTTATCCCGGGCATGATCGGCGCATTTAACGTACTGATTATGCGCAACTTCTTCCGGTCCATTCCTGAAGAGTTGGAGGAGTCGGCGCGTGTGGACGGCGCAGGCTATTTGCGAATATTCACGCAGGTCGTGCTTCCGCTGTCGAAGCCCGTGCTTGCAACTGTCGCACTTTGGGTCGGTGTCGGCCATTGGAACGCCTGGTTCGACTCGCTGATCTACATCACCGATCCGAATAAACAGGTGCTGCAGGTTGTCCTGCGCAAAATTATCATACAGAACAACACTTCGGACATCACGCTGCTCATTCAGAATTTGGGCAAGGATACTAATTTCTCAGGCCGCCAGCTTCAGGCCACGGTCGTCATGTTCTCGATATTGCCGATGCTGATCGTATATCCGTTCGTCCAGAAGTATTTTGTCAAAGGCGTCATGATTGGGGCTATTAAGGGATGAGAATCCTCTCAATAGATAAAGAAACATATAAGAGAAAGGGTTGGTTCATGTGAATCGTAACAAAAAACGGTTAATGTCTGGCGCTCTTGCAAGTGTTCTCTTAGTTTCAGTGCTTTCGGCTTGCGGTAATTCGGGTTCGAGCACGAACGGAAATACTTCGAACGACTCATCGAAGTCCGATACGAATACGTCAGCAAACGGCAACAATACTGCTGCTGCAGACAACAAGCCGGCTGAGAAGAAGCTGCTGAAGTTCTGGACCGCAAGTCCTGAAATTGCAAAGGTGGACGCACCGGGCGTGAAGGCGATCCGCGATAAATTCGGCGTCGACGTCGAGTTCGTTCCAACCGGTGGCGAAGGCTTCAAAGAGAAAGTGAACCTGATGATCTCCTCGGGCGATATCCCGGATTGGATGAAGGAGCCATCCTTCACGGATTATGATAAATATTTGCAACAAGGTATTATCTCTCCTATTCCACAAGAACTGATTGAGCAAAACATGCCGAAATACGTGGAGTGGCTGAAGCGTTTCCTCGGCGATGATCCGTTTAAATATGTCAGAAGAGACGGTAAAATCTATGCGCTTCCAGTTATCTGGGATATCGGCATCGATGGCTTGGACCTTGCTTTCCGCGAAGACTGGATGAAGAAGGTCGGTGTAACGAAAACGCCTGAAACGCTCCAAGAGATGGAAGAGCTGCTGACCAAATTCCGCAATGACGATCCGGATGGCAACGGCAAGAAAGATACGTACGGCATGACGGCTCCGGGCGACAATATCGAGAGCATGTTCAGCTCCGTGTTCGGTGCATTCGATGCTTATCCGAATATCTTCCGGGAGAAGGACGGCAAGGTCGTTCGCGGCGAAATCGAGCCAGGCGCGAAGCAAGCACTCGAAGTACTAAACCGCTGGTACAAGAACGAGCTGATCGACCCTGAGTTCGTCGTCAACAAGGGCAACAACGTAGAAGATAAAGTGCTTACGGATAAGACTGGCGCGGTGGAGTTCTACTGGTGGGCGTTCCTGCCGGGCAATGCATTCCTAGGCGGCGAACAATGGTTCGACAAGCTGAAGGCAAAGCACCCTGACTTTAATTTCGCGATTACAGGCGGCGTGAAAGGTCCGGATGGAAAATACGGTATTTCGCAGTACAATCCGGCTTATGCTTCCGGCGTCGTGTTCGGCAAACAGCTTGAGCAGGACCAAGACAAAATGGTCAAGTACATGCAGGTGTTCGAGGCTACGCAATTTGATCCGGAGATTTACGAGAAAATCAACTTCGGTGAGAAGGACCAGCAATGGAAGCTAGGCGCTAACGGAACTGTTGAGTACCTTGGTGCGTACACCGATGAGAATGAGCGTAAGAAGCTGGGTCTTGGCGGATACTCGATGAGCGGTTCGTTCAACGATTATGACTTCCAAACCTCGTATACTTCGGATGCCAGTATGCGTCAATTGGCTAAAGATACGAGAGCGAAAGGCACGCGCAACATCGATATTCTGGCTCCGTTCAACAAGCCGGTTTATAACGAAACACAAGATAAGCTGAAGCAGTTCACAACGCAAAACTTCATCGACTTCATCACAGGCCGCAAATCGCTGGATGACTTCGACAAATTCGTATCCGAGTGGAAGAGCATGGGCGGCGAAAAGGTGCTTGAAGAAGCCCAACAAGTATACGATGCCAACTTGAAACAATAATGTGAATTGCAAGCGATGCCGATGTCCTTTCCAATCTTGCGTTGGGAAGGACATCCATTTTTAAGGGAGAAGGAGTGTGTAAAATGGAACAATTTCAAATTCAATTTCAGGCGGGGCAATTGCAGGTTGGACTTAGTAATCAAGGGGATCTAGTCGAGCTTAAGGATGTTGCGAATGGTAAAAATTTCTCGGCTTCCGGGCAGCGTTCACCGCTGCTGCAACTTGTTGTCGGAAAGAAAATCGAAGCATCGACCTCGGTCGTTTATGATGCTCAACTGGGTAAATTGAGCTTCTCTTATGAGGCTTGCCAAGCACAAGTGGATGTAGCTGTTCGCATAAAGGAGAAGTACATTACATTTGAAGTAATTGGGATCACCGAAGCCGACGGTCAGTCGGCGGTAGACGCTATTCTATGGGGGCCGTACGCGACGACGGTAGCAGGCTCCATCGGTGAGTCGGTAGGTATCGTGCACGATGGCGAATTTGCAATCGGCTTGTTGGCCCTGAATATGAAAACAATCGGCGGATGGCCTGCCGAGTTGGATAGATTAGCATTTGCAGGCGAATCGTATGCGGACAGCAAATTCGATTATGAAGCAAGCACGGCATGGCCAACCGGCGAAGGCAGCTTGCTGCAGGCTTTCGCGCGGGATCGTTCGAAAGGCGGCCGCAGACCGGTTTGGAATTTGAACGACATCGAGGTTAAACCTCTGCACGGGGAAGATGCGGCGATCATCGGATCGCAAATTGCCTTGTTCGGCTGTGCGGCGGCTCAAGTACTGCCTGCTATTGAAGCGGTTGAGCTGGGAGAAGGCTTACCCCATCCGACGATTGACGGCGAGTGGATGAAGACGGCTACTGCTGCCAACCAGTCGTATCTGATCACCGATTTCTCCGAGGCGACCATTGCTGAGGCGGTGCACTATACGAATCAGGCAGGGCTGAAGTATGTGTATCATCCGGATCCGTTCACCCAATGGGGTCATTTTATTCTGAAGCCGGGGCAATTCCCGCGAGGCGATGAAGGGATGCGCGCCTGCGTGGAAGCAGCTGAGCTAGAAGGCGTGCATGTCGGCGTTCACACGCTGTCTAACTTTACGACGCTGAATGATCCTTATGTCGCTCCCATGCCGGATGCTAGATTACAGATGGTTGGTTCCGCTAGTTTAGTAGAAGCAATCGATGCTCAAGCTGAGGAGCTGATAGTCGATCAACCTCAGCCATTCAAGGAGAATCTGTACCGGAAATCCGCGCTGATCGGTACTGAAATTATTGAATACGACTCGGTTTCAGAACAAGCGCCATGGAGGCTGCTTGGCGTAAAGCGCGGCGTTAATGGAACGGCAGCAGAGGGGCATGAGGCCGGCGCCGAGATTGGCCGATTGTGGGATCATCCGTATGACGTGTTCTTCCCGAATATCGAGCTGCAGGATGCATATAGCGAGCGGATCGCAGAGCTGTTTCAAGCGACAGGCTTGAAGCAAATCTCCTTTGACGGTTTGGAAGGCTGTTTCGCAACGGGCCAGGACGGCTACGGCGTAAATCGCTTCGTCCAGAAGTGTTACGACGGCTGGGGAACAGAAGTGATTAATGATGCGAGTATCGTCGTACCGAATTACCTGTGGCATATTTTCACCCGTTTCAATTGGGGTGAGCCGTGGGGCGTATCGACGCGCGAGGGACAGTTGGAATGGCGGCTCACGAATCAGCGGTATTTTGAGCGCAATTTCATTCCGCCGATGCTTGGCTGGTTCCTTATTCGCTCGACCTCCGATCGTTTCGAAGCAACGACGATCGATGAGATCGAATGGGTGCTATCTAAAGCGGCCGGCTTCGGAGCTGGCTTTGCGCTTGCAGCTGATATGCCGGTGCTTAAGCGTAACGGCAACATCGATGCGCTTCTGGAGCAAGTGCGTCAGTGGGAGACCGCGCGTAATGCGGGGGCGTTCTCGGCCGAGCAGCGCGAGAGGATGCGCGATCCGAAGAGCGATTGGCATCTGGAAGCGGAAGGCGTTGATAGCTGGCGCCTTATACCGGTCAGCCTGTCGAAGCCGCTCGAGTGTAATCCGGCAGAGCTACAGCCGGGTCAGCCGGGCGGCGCGGATTGGGCGTTCTATAACAAGTTCGGCGAGCAGCCGCTGCGTTTCAGCCTGCGCGTATCGCCTTCTTACGGCAATACCGACGCGCTTATTCGCAGACCGACCTTCTATACGAATGGAGATTACATGACCTTCGATACGGATGTGCGCGCGTATGAATATCTCGTGTGTGAGGGAGACCGCACCGGGAAGGTCTATGACGTGAACTGGAATTTGCTGCGGACGGTTCAGGCTTCCGCCGAGGCGCCGATTGTTCGAACAGGCGGTCAGACTCTTTCGTTCAGCTGCAAGTTTGAAGGCGATCCGAAGCCGGTCGTTAGCGTTACCGTCAGCACATGGGGCGAAGCAGAGAAGGTGCAGGCAGAAGCCGCGAAAGTGGGGAGCATCTAATGACGGGTGCAATTAGCGGTACATGGATGCAAGAGGAGGCGTTGGCGCTTGTCGCTGACGCTTCCGAGCATGCCGTCGTTACCTTGGAGAAAGCAGAAGAGCTTAGCGATGGGGAGTTTGCGTTTACGCTGACTCCCCTCAGCCTTTCCGGGAAGGTTGGCGCAATAATTCGCTATACAGGGAAGGACAGCTGGATCTTCATTGGCTGCGACAAGCCGATGGACCCGTTCGGGAAGAGCACGTGGATCTGGTTGATGCCGTGCGGCAAGCAAGGCGTTCTATTTCAATCGGATCCTCTCTATGAAGGCAAACCTTATCGCTTAGAGCTGCGATTCTGTGAATCTGTGCTTACTGTTGCAATGAATGGTTATCAAGTCTATCACGGTGAAGTGCCGGAATGGAAGCGTGGAGCGGGGGCTGTCGGCTTCTGCGCTTTGAGTGGCGAGCGCGTTGATAATGGCGGTGGCAGCGGTGGGCACGGCCTATTTAGCGATGCGCGCGTGAGTCCGCTTGCGGCGTGTTACCGCGAAGCTTCCGTCTCTGAAGCGGATGCAGCATTGGAAAGAGAGTCTGCATCTATGGTGGTACTGTCTTCCGAGCAGCTCGAGGTGGAAGTGGATGCTGCGTTCCCGCGTGTTCTGCAATACCGCTGGAAGGCCAGCGGAGCGGTACTGTTCGGCCAAGATGACCGACTCTCTTACGTGGAGCTGAACGGTCGATTCTATGAACCTATTATCTCCGTGGTGAAAACGACGAGCGGTGGAATAGCCTATCGGCTGGATTTTACTGAGCTGCAGGTAGAAATGGTAGTCACTTTCACTGTCTCGGACGCCGCGCTGGAACTACGCGTCTCCGAGATTCAAGAGAGCGGAGAATTCCGGATCCGTACGGTTGCTTTCCCGAATCATGGGCTTGTTTCTGTTCGAGAAACGCAAGCGGAGGCGAACGTGGCCTGTGCGGAAGGGATTAAAGGCGATAAGTTCGGGGCGGTTTCTGATTGTTCGCCAGCTGCTGCGCCGGAGTATTGCGCCATAGCGATCTTGAATACCGCAGAGCTGGCTGCAAGCGTGATCGGCAATTCACTGCATAACCGCAAACGCTTATGCGTTCAAACTGTTGTACGCCAGGGAGCGAAGCGGACGGCTATTTGGCATGCTTATTGGACTTACAGAGGTCCGGATATGGAGATCATTGAGGAGCCGTGGGCTAAAATCGTTCTTACGGATGACCGCAATGGGGACGGGCTCGTAGATTGGCAGGATGGGGCTATTGCGGTTCGGGAGTCGCTGCCTGCAATCCCAGGAGCGGATATACTGCGCAGTAGCTATGCGCATATCGCGATGAATTTTGGCAGTATGGCACAATTCCCGTTTCTGCGTATTCTCGATAATGTGAAGAAGTTTTATCTGTATACCGATGGATTTGGGCAAATGCTGGAGCTGAAAGGGTATCAGAGCGAAGGCCATGATAGCGGCCATCCCGATTACAGCGGCAATTATAACGAGCGGGCAGGCGGCTTGGCGGATTTGAATTTGCTGTCGGAGCGGGCGAGAAGCTATGGTGCGGTTATTGGCGTTCATATCAATCACAGCGAAGCTTATCCGGAGGCGAAGGCTTACTCGAATGAGCTAGTGACGACAACGCCCGGCTGGCGATGGCTCGATCAGTCTTATTATATGGATAGAGAAACGGACATTCTGTCCGGGAAATTCGATAAACGCTTAGACGCGCTTAAGGAAGAGGCGCCTCATCTCGGATTTATCTACGTGGACACGTATCGGGACGAGCACTGGCCGGCATGGCGGCTATCGAAGAGGCTGCGCGATAACGGGTGGACCGTCTGGACGGAAGAAGCGGATGCCTTAGATGCGGATGCCGTATGGACGCACGATTCCACAGGTGACAGCCGAATCTCTCGGTTCATTCGTCATCAGGACAAGGACGCTTATGCCGAACATGTTCTGCTGAAAGGCGGCTATGCGCGCTATGGCGATAATGGGTTTATGGGCTGGCAGCGGGAGCGGGATTTGCCGGCGGCAATTCGCTCGTTCTTCACGAAGCAGCTGCCTTACCGGTATTTGATGCATTTTGCGATTATGAACTGGAAGGACGATGAGATCGTGTTCACGGATGGCGTTACCTCTCGATTGGAAGAAGGGATAGCGACCATTCGGAGAGGTGGCATACCGGTTGCAGTTGGGAACGCCGTATTTATCCCGTGGGACCCGGTGCAAGAGGTCAAAATCTATCACTGGAACGATGGCAGCGCGGGCACCGTATGGCAGCTTCCGGCAAGCTGGCCGGAGAACGGGATCGTTCATTTGTACCGGCTGACGAACCAAGGACGTCAATTCGTGCAGCGTGTTCCGATTTTTTCCGGTTACGTCAACATTGCGGCAGACGCAGGCACGCCATATGTGTTATATAAAGAAGAGGCGCCTCCAATTCCTGACATCCTGTGGGGTGAAGGCAGCCCTGTGAAGGATCCGGGGTTCGACAGCCATGGGTTCACATGGTGGAAACGTTCGTCCACCGGCTGCAATGCGAAACATATCGCCATCAAGGAGACAAGCTGCGGCCAGTCTTATTTGTGCATCAGCGGTAATGATGGGGCCGATGCGCAGGTGGTTCAGAAACTGCAAGGCTTGAAGAGCGGCCGGACGTATTCGGCATCCGTATGGGTAGAGGTTTCGGATGGCCGGGAGGCTGCAATTCGCGTGTCCGGTTACGGAGGTCCCGCTATTAGTCATGCGATTGATCGCACGACGGTCATCAATTGCGATCCTGATTCGGATAAACGCGGCACGTGTTATCAACGGATTGCGGTTCGGTTCCGACTATCGGTTGCGAATGGTGAACCGCAGGAAGTGATGTTGTCTCTCCTTGCCGAACAAGGTGCTGCAGATTCCTATGTTCATTTTGACGATGTGCGGGTCCGTGAAATCAGTGTCGGATCAGCATCGTACGGGGACTATGCGGTCTACGAGGACTTCGAGCATGTTGATGAAGGATGGGGCCTGTTCGTCAGCGCCAACCCGAAACTCGGCAAGACGCATCTCTCGCAGCGGCATGAAGGCTTCACGGAGGATACGCTTGGAGGGGAATGGTCACTCAAGACAATGGACCAGTTGATAGGGGAGCTGCTGCGGACGGTGCCATCGACGCTGAAGCTGATGCCGAATCAGCGCTGCCGGATCGCTTTTGACTATAAGGCAGATCATGACGGTCAGTACGCCATTGCGCTGCGAACGACGGACGGCGGTCCTTCTCAGGATATCGTGGAACCTTTATGTAAAGGCGAATGCCAATGGCTTATGGAGCTGACGACCGGGCCTTATACCGATTACTACTTGGCTATTATGAGGAACGACGCGGAAATAGGTTCACTGGTGCTGGATAACTTCATCGTGGATTGGATTTAGCAGCAGGAAAAAGGCAGACGGAAAATCGGGGAACGGATAGCTGCCGCACGAAAATTGTAGAGTGAAAAATGGTAAGCGTGGATAGCAGTTCAGCTAGGAGGAGATTCGCTATGCTACTCGAAGTTATAGCATTAACCCCGGAAGATGCCCGGGTTGCTGCCGAATATGGCGCAGATCGCATCGAGCTTGTTTCCGTGATCGAGGAAGGCGGGCTTACGCCGGCACTGCCTATCATGGAAGAAATCGCAGCGGAAGCTACGATTCCGGTTCATGTCATGATTCGTCCGCACAGCAGGGATTTCCGATACTCGGAAGAGGATATGGAGCAGATGGTCCGCGAAATGAAGACGCTGCGATTCCCTTGCATCGGCGCATATGTGCTTGGCGTGCTGACTGCTGAGCAGACGGTCGATGAAGAGAAGCTGAAGCGGCTGCTGGAAGCGGCGGATGGCATTCCGGTTACGTTTCATCGGGCGTTCGATGAGGCGCGCAATCTGGAGGAGGCGTACGAAGTATTAGCCCGCTATCCGCAGGTTCGAACGATTCTAACCTCCGGCGGGAAACCGAGCGTGCTGAATGCGGTCGATCCCATTAAGGAGCTTGTACGGCAAAGCAGAAGCGGGAACGGCTCGTCCGGACCGGAAATTATGGCGGGAAGCGGATTGACGCTGGAATCAGCCGCCAATTTCGTGAAGCAAACCGGCGTGCGCGCTGTTCATTTCGGCTCAGGCGTGAGGCAGGACGGACGGTCTCAGGCCCCAATTGATCCGGCGCGGCTGGCTGCACTACTGGCTGTTCTTAAATCGAAATAGGTCAAAGCACAACAACGCAATAGATAGGAGGAGCGAACAGATGTCTGAGGTATTGGTTAATGAGTATCGCGGGGGTTATGTGGAAAATGTGCACTGCGGCCATATTTGCGGCGTAGATGCCAAAGGGATCCGATACGGTACGGGGAATGTCCGCCACTTGACGTTTCTACGCTCTTCCGGGAAGCCGATTCAGGCGCTTCCTGCACTTATACATGGCGCAGACGAAGCATTCGGATTGTCGGAGAAGGAAACCGCGATCATGTCCGGCTCCCACTGGTCGGAAACGTTCCATGTGTCGGAGCTGGAATCGATGATGGCGAAAATCGGCATCGAAGAGGAGCAGCTGGTATGCTCGCCTACGTACCCGCTAAACGGATCAGCCAGAGATGAGCTGTTCGTCAGCGGCTCGCCGAAACGGAGAATTTATCACAACTGCTCCGGTAAGCATCTTGGCATTCTGTCGCTATGTAAGCATAAAGGCTATGATCTGCAAGGGTACACGGATACCGATCATCCTGCTCAGCTGGAGATTGCAGCTACGCTTGCTTATTTGGCCGCTATGCCGGTTGAAGAAGTCGTGACCGGCGTGGACGGCTGCGGCTGTCCCGTATTTGCGATTCCGCTCGACCGATTGGCGACGGCTTATCTGAAGCTGGCTCTGCCTGAGCTGATTGAAGATCAAGCGGTACGAAGCGCAGCTAGCAAGATTACGGGGCTTATGAACCGCCATCCTGAAATGGTGTCCGGAACGGGGCAAATCTGCTCGATTCTGCTGATGGACGACAATATTGTTGCCAAAGGCGGGGCGAAGGGGGTCTATTGCTTCGGGCTGCGTGAGGAAAAGCTCGGTTTTGCCTTGAAGGTGCTGGATGGTTCGTCGGAAGAATGGCCACTCATTATTGCTTCCATCTTGGAGCAGATCGGCTATTCCCGTCAGGAAACGATGGATAGGCTGCGTGCCTTGGCACCTGCCGATATGTTCAATGACAACGGCGTCGTTGCCGGCCGTAACGAAGCGGTGTTCAAGCTGCAGCGATACGAAGAATAATCTAACGCAAACGAGGGAGTAAGAGGATGCAAATCGGATTAAGCACCTATAGCTTGTTAAACGCATTGAAGTCGGGCGAAATGACGGTACTCGATGCGATTCAGTGGATCGCGGATAACGGCGGGGAGCATATGGAGATCGTTCCGTACGGCTTTACACTCGTAGATAATCCGGAATTGGCGGATGCGGTTCGCAATAAAGCGGCGGAAGCAGGCATCGCATTATCCAACTATTCAATGCCTGCCAATTTCGTGCAGCCTGATGAAGAGGCGTTCGAGGCGGAGATGGCACGCGTAAAGGAGCATGTCGATCTCGTTCACCGTCTTGGCATGAAGCATATGCGTCATGATGTGACGGCCTTTACGATTCCAAAGGAGCAAATGACGATTGCTTGGTTCGAGGAGAACCTGCATCTGATGGTCAAAGGCAGCCAGATCATCGCTGATTATGCGGCGCAGTACGGCATTACGACGACCATTGAGAATCACGGCTTCAGCGCGCAAGCGAGCGATCGCGTACAACGGATCCTGCATGCGGTAGATCGTCCGAATTTCAAAACAACACTGGATATCGGCAACTTCATGTGCGTAGATGAGAATCCGGTTATCGGCGTTATTAAGAATCTTCCTTATGCATCGCTGGTGCATTTCAAGGACTTCTACTTCCGTCCATTCGACGAGCCGCCGGGCGGCGGCAATTGGTTCCGTACGAGCCATGACAATTACTTGCGCGGCGCTATTGTAGGTCACGGTGAAATCCCGATTCGCAAAATCACGAAGCTGATTAAACAATCCGGCTACGACGGTTATATTACGGTGGAGTTCGAAGGCATGGAAGAGTGCAAAGAAGCATCGCGCATCGCGATGGACAATCTGCGCACGCTGTGGCAAGAAGCGTAATAGCTGCGGGACACAAGGATCAGAAGAACGAGAGACCTACTTATGAAGTGAGAGGCGGTAGAAGAGATGCAAACGATTCAGAAGCCGGTACCTTCGGCGAAGCAGCTGGCTTATCAGGATATGGAATTTGGGTTGTTTCTCCATTTTGGACTCCGGACGTTCTATGAAGGGTATGCGGATTTCGACGAGCGTCCCATGTCGCCGGCCGACTTTAATCCCGTAAACTTGGACTGCGAGCAGTGGATCCGTACCGCGAAGGAAGCGGGCATGCAATATGCGGTTCTGACTGCGAAGCATCATGACGGATTCTCCAACTGGCCGTCCAAATACAGCTCTTTCTCGGTGGAAGCTTCCCCGTGGAAGGACGGAAAAGGCGATGTCATTCGCGAGTACGTCGATGCTTGCCGGAAATACGACGTGAAGCCGGGCCTCTATTATTCGCCTTACGATGGCTCTGCCAACTTCTACACCCAGGATGCCAAAGCCTACGATGATTATTTCGTGAATCAAATTACCGAGCTGCTCGGAAATTACGGGGAAATCGATATCTTGTGGTTCGATGGCTGCGGCTCTGAAGGCCATACCTACGATTGGAACCGGATTATCGGCGAGATCCGCCGCCTTCAGCCGGGCATTCTGATCTTCAACATGGGCGATCCGGATTTCCGTTGGATCGGCAATGAGGATGGCGTAGCTACGACGCCAACCTGGAACGTAGTGGACTCGACGGATTTCTCGATTTTGACGGACGAGAAAGAGAAGCTTGGCGCGCAAATGTGGCTGCCTGCCGAATGCGACGTGCAATTGCGGTATAACCGGATCAGCTGGTTTTACAGCGATGAGGACGAGCATATGGTCAAGAGCGTGGATGAGCTGATGGGCTTGTACTATTTGTCCGTCGGTCGCGGCACTAATCTGCTGCTGAATATCGGGCCGAACCGCGAAGGACTTCTCCCGAGCAAGGATACCCAGCATCTGACGCAATTCGGCGAAGAGATTCGCCGCCGGTTCGAGCGTCCGATCGCGACGTTGTCTGCTTGCGCGCAGGAAGGTTCGAAGTGGACGTATAAAGCGCAAGAGTCCCATCTAATTGATCATATTATCATTCAAGAGGATCTCACTCGCGGCGAGAGTGTCCTGCGTTTTACAGTCTCGGTAATCACGTCCAAGTCCCACGGTCTGATAACGGTGCATGAGGGTAGAAATATCGGTCATAAAGCGATTATCCGCATTCCGGCAATCAAGGCTGCGGGAGTTGTCGTTGAAATTACGGAAAGTGATGGCGTGCCAACCATTCGCGAATTATCTGTTCATTATTCCGGTGAATAAGGAGGCGGAGCCTCATGAGCGGCAGTGGATCTCAAGTACAGGCAAGGCCTAATATTCTATTAATCACGGTAGATCAGATGCGCGGCGATTGCTTAAGTGCGCTTGGCCATCCGATTGTGGAAACGCCAAACCTGGATCGTTTAGCGCGATCCGGTGTTCTGTTTCGCAATGCGTATTCGGCAACGCCGACCTGCGTGCCGGCCAGAGCGGCGCTCTTAACCGGCATGAGCCAGCGTTCGCACGGACGCGTCGGATACCAGGACTGCGTGCCGTGGGAGTACGAGCATATGCTGGCAGGTGAGCTAGCCGGTGCAGGCTACCATACCCAATGCGTCGGCAAAATGCATGTGTATCCCGCGCGCAATCTATGCGGGTTTCATAATATCGTGCTGCATGACGGCTATCTGCATCATAACCGCAGCAAGCATAATAACACGGTCGATGGGCATTTTGACCAAGTGGATGATTATTTGACTTGGCTCCGTCAGCAAGCAGGCGCGCAGGTTGATATTACGGATAACGGCCTCGATTGCAATGCATCGGCGGCCGCGCGTCCCTGGCATCTTGCGGAGGAGCTGCATCCGACGAATTGGACGGTTACGCAGTCGATCGATTTTCTGCGCCGGCGGGATCCGGGTAAACCGTTCTTCTTATACACGTCGTTTGTCCGTCCGCACTCGCCGCTTGATCCGCCGCAGGTCTACATGGATATGTACAAGGATCTCGAGCTGCCTGATCCCCCAATCGGGGATTGGGTGGATGTAGAAGCGGCGAAGGCGAACGGTTCCGATCCGACCACGCATTTCGGCATTGTGCCAAAGCGTAGACTGGATCGTGCACGAGCAGCCTATTACGCGCTGATTACGCATCTTGATGATCAGATTGGCCGGTTGGTGAACGCTTTACAGGAGTATGGTTTATCGCAAAATACGATCATTCTGTTCGCTTCCGACCATGGCGAGCTGCTTGGCGACCATCATTATTACCGCAAAGCGCTTCCGTATGAAGGAAGCGCGAAGGTGCCGTTTATCGTCAGCGATCCCGGCGGCAAGCTGGGATTCCGAAGAGGCAGCGAAGCAGCGGAAGTGATTGAGCTGCGCGACATCATGCCGACGCTACTCGATATTGCCGGAGCTCCGATACCGGGTACAGTAGATGGCAGCAGCGTACTACCGCTATGTCGTGGCCAGCAAACGGAGTGGCGGCCGTATCTGCATGGCGAGCATTCGTATGGGGCGCTGTCGAACCATTTTGTCACGGATGGCCGGGAGAAATATCTATGGTTCTCGCAGTCGGGCGAGGAGCAGCTGTTCGACTTAATCAGCGACCCGCAGGAGCTGGTGAATCTAGCGGCGGGTGCTTCCGCACACTGGCAAGGACGATTAGTCGAGTGGAGGCAGCGCTTGGCAGCGGAATTGGACGGACGCGAAGAAGGGTATGCGGAAGATGGCCGGCTTATTGCGGGTCGTCCGCCGCGTACGTTGTTGACGAGTGTGTTTCAAGGTATGGAGACATAGAGCATAAAGGAAAGGCGGGAGCTGTCGGGCTCTCGCTTTTTTTTGCGTAGGAACTGACAGGTGAATCTCGCATGAGGTAAATTAGTAGCAAGAGACTTATGCTATAATCGACAAAACAACGCAATTCGAGTGCAGAATGTGCGGGTTGCCGAAGCACCGCCGCGCTATAAGGGGAGAAGTATACATGAACGGGCAAGGGCAAATGACTCAGGATGAGCGATGGTTTCTGCAAGATGACGCACTTCGGGAGGCCAACCTTGTCGCTGAGCTTCCATCGGAGGCATGGGATGCTTTGCAGCAAGCAGCGGTTAAAGTGAGGCAGGATGAGAGATTGAGCGCGCTGGCAGTGCGAGGCCATCAACTGCTGTTTCAATCGGAAAATGGCGCGGCCCCAAGCGGGGCGACGTTCTCCGGCATTCTTGCTGAGATGGGCGAAGGGGCAGAACTGTATCAACCGCTTATTCTGCTCAGCGGACTGAATCGGCTTAAAGGGCTCTACGCGGAGCGAGGCATTCCGCAGGAGATTCTGACGCATACCCTCAGCGACATGGCGCTGTGGATGCGCGATTATTACGGCAGGCACAATCGCTGGGGACTCGGCAACGAGTGGCTCGTGAACCATATGTCCTTCCGGCTGTTCCGGGTCGGAAGGCTGCAGTTTGAGCGCGGCCGCTTCGGTGGCGGCAGGCGGGTCCTTCGTCACCTCGGTACTCGCGAGGTGGTCGTCCTGGCGGAGAGCGGCGTACGGTTCCGCAGCGATGGACTCATCGACGGCACGAATGACCGCTTCGATGAAACGGGAGCATGGGATGCCGTGCTTGAAGACGGCGAAGAGGGAATTCGCGGACACCGGATTACGGCTGGCGGTTTCGCTGTTTCTCAGCCGGAGACGTTCCGAACGGAAGAATGGGAGACGGTGCTGCGAGCCGGCGATCCTGTTCTAGATGTACATATTGCCGCGGATGGCAGAATGGATCATGCGCAGTGTTTGGATTCCATGAAAGAAGCAGTCGGGTTCTTCCAGCGGTATTTCCCGGAAGAGACACGGCTCGCATTCGTCTGCACCTCTTGGCTGCTAGATCCGCAGTTCGAGCAACTGCTAAGCGATTCCGCCAACATTGTCCGTTTCCAGCGCGAATTCCGGCTCTATCCGGTAGGCGGCGACGGCAAAGAGGGCCTGCGCCGTATCTTCGGCAACTTGTACGAAGATTGGACGCAAGCGCCAGCCGACACCTCGCTTCGTCGTGCCGTGCTTGGTCATCTCGCCAGCGGGGGCGCGCTGCGGGATATGGGCGGGTTTATTTTGATGGACGATAAGGTAGAGGCTGAGTAAGAGTCGCGCCTTGAGTTGGGTTTACGCGCTAACGAACCGTAGGGGTCTTATTTCAGCAGAATAAGTGGTTCTGAAATCCTAACGAACCCTACAGGCCTTATTTGATGTGAAAAGGCTCTTTCACGCAGCATTTCCCCCAAATAACGTCCCTACGGTTCGTTAGATTCGATAGATGGTTATTTTCGCGCGAATAAGGCCCTTAGGGTTCGTTAGCGAGATTCCATGGCAACGATGCCGCATTTAGAAAGAGAAAACGCCGCACCACGAAATTACTTCGTGGTGCGGCGTTTCTTTATGTGGCCGTCTGCCGTTATTGACGAAGCTGCGGCAGAGGTTGGAAGGTCATATTAATCGGCAAGTAGCTGCCGGATGCGAGCGTGAAGACAATGTCGAGCGTTTCCGCCGTTGAACCGGTGCGGTAGAGCACAGCCGTTTCATTTTGAGTGAGAAGCGCACTGTCGGTTGTAACCGGCACGAGTACTCCGTTTACAATGAAGGCTCCTGCATAGTGGCCGCCTCGGGCATTGATGCCGACAATGGTATTTGGCGCGACCTGCACTTTCATTTTGTACAAGACGCCGAAGTTGCCGAAATCATACTCGAGCAGGCCGGTCATCTCGTCAATCCCATCCACGAGCTTGTCGATCTTGCTGTCTCCGAGTAAGATACTTTGCGGCTTCGCGCCAACCGGCTCGGAGGTGCTGAGATCGATCTCGCGGTCGGCATAATCGAATGTGCCGCGGACATGCTTATTATCGCGAGGCATCACCATTAAGGAATCGAGAATAGGCAACGGATCCTGTTTATCTTGAACGACAACGATGCGGTAGCGAATATTCGATGTCGAAACGACATCTGCATATGCGGAGAACACATCACCCGGCTTAAGAGGTACATTTGACATCTCAGGGAGCAGCACCTTGGATTCGCCCGGAGCTAGGGTAACGTAGTTAGCCGGTACATGTTTGCTGAGTGCATCCATATAGCGGATCGTGGCCATTTTGCCTGCCATAATGGTGGATTTGTCCGGACCGCCCTTGCCCCATGCGCCGATGCCAACGGAAGCTTGGCCGGTACTGCTTGTGTTCGTGGCAATGAGGAACATTTTCAGCGGGTAGCCTGCTCCATTCTCATTATAGAAGAGGAAGCGGGTTGCGCCGGAGAGCTCGGTGTCGTACACAAGACCTGTCGTCGTCCAGCGCTCAGGACTGTTGCTGTGTACAAGTCTTGCCGGTTCATTCGTGAAGGAATAAGAAAGGGTCGGGTAGTTACGTACAGCCGTTCCATCCATCGTATACTTGCGTCCAACCGGCGTGAAGAGCAGGTTAAACTCATCTTCGGTGTACAGGATTTCCGGGATGACGGTAATCATCTTCGTTACGGTGCCGGTCAATTGACCGCCATCCTTCACTTCAAGCGTAACCGGAAATTGACCTTCACTGAAGAAAGCAGGCGAATTTCCCGTAAACTTAGAGGAAATGATGTCATTGCGGTCGTCGGTGCTCAGATCCGTATAGGTGATAGGCTCACCGATGCGGTAAGTCGTTTTATCCGTTGTGAAATCAGCTACCGGCGGCAGATTCGGCATTTGCACATCAACTGTAACGCTGAATGGCTCGCTCCATACGCCGTTCTCGCCTTGAACCCAGTGGGTTACAACATGCGGACCGGCTTCTTGGAAGATAGACTGCCGTCCTTCCCAGCGCTCATGGGTGTTGGTTTCATCCACGACAGTAGGGACACCGTTTACTAAATAATCGACAAGCGTCTGTTGTGCGAAAATTTCAGTAGGCTGAACCGTAAATTCCGCTGACGGCGGCGGTACCGGTACTGCCCAACTGATAACGGTGTCGGTGCCGCGCGGGATAATTCGGCTTCCGGTCAAATTCGACCACATACGAAGCGGCACCATGAGCGAGCCCTTCAGGATGAAGGTGGGACCGGGTCCTTTCACGGATTCACCGTTGACTTTAATGATGTCGCTGCCTGGTTTGAATCGAAGCTCGATGGCACCGGACTTCGCAATGGATTCCTTCGATTTAGCATCATAGGACAGCTTGTAGCCGAAAGGACCGGCAATTCCGTTCAATGCGGCATAAGAGGAACCGGCTTTGATCGTTAAGGGCTGCGCGGCTTTGAGCGGTTTCTTGTTAAACAGCATTGCCGTGCTGTTCTTCTTCAGTATAAGCTCGTTGTCCGGGAGCGTTTGCGGCGTGAGTACGCCGCCAGTTGGTGCGACATCAATAATCGGACTAGCGGTTGTTGAGCCGCCTGTCGTCGTTGTCGTCGTTGTTGGTGCATCGACCGTTCCTTCCGCGGAAAGCGGCGCCGTTTGAAATAATGTTAATAGTGCCAAAGTACAGACAAGATAATGCTTCAGTGGTTTCATACGCGACTCCTTCTCTATTTCGAATCGATAATTTAGATGACCACTGTTTAAACGACTATATTTACCATAAAGTTGCGATGCTTGGAAAAGAAAATATAGAAATCGGCAATGGAATAATCGGAATCAGGTTCGGCTTCCTGCTTATTTGTGTTAAAATAGGTGAAAAAATCCGGCGGGATGTAGACGCAAGTAGAGAGGGAGTTAATCATGAATTCGGGATACAACAAGGAACCGATTGTGACGATTCAGGGCTGGGAGCATGAAGCGTGGTCGGGGTATGAAGCAATCGCAGATACGGTACGGGAAGCTATTTCGGGTAAAAACAAACCGAAAACCGTTGTCGTCGTGGAATGTTATCCCGGCGTAAGACAAGAGGAAATTATCGCAGGGCTGTCTGCTGCACTGACACCTGCGCTAATCATAAACGCGGAAGACGCGGCGCTGGAACCTGATGAGGTTGACCGCAAAGTCGAGCGTTATATGACGGATGACCGCGTGTTTGGCTATATGACGCCTTTTCGAATGGAAGAGTTCTATGATGCGGATAAGCTGCAGCAGCTCCGTGATGGAATCGATGCGGTACAGTCCGGCGTCGTTGTCGTTATCGGTTTCGGCGCAACACTTGTGACAAGCGGCGATATGCTGCTGTACGCCGACTTGGCGCGCTGGGAAATCCAGCAGCGCTATCGTGCGAAGACGTATAGCAACTGGAGAACGAAGGTCGTGGAAACGGACATTCTCCGTCTCTACAAGCGCGGCTTCTTCTTCGAATGGCGCATGGCAGATCGACTGAAGAAATCGCTGCTCGGCGGGATCGATTACTATCTGGATACCCATGCAGCGGATGCTCCCAAGATGGTTTCCCGGGAAGCCTTGTTTGCCGGTCTTGCCCAAACGGTTAGTCAGCCGTTCCGGCTTGTGCCGTATTTTGATCCCGGCGTATGGGGCGGAACTTGGCTTGAGGCGAACATTGATCTGCCGAAGCGGAACCATCCGTATGCGTGGGGCTTTGATGGAGTGCCTGAGGAGAACAGTCTATATTTTCAATACGGTGCGCTTCGGGTGGAGCTGCCTTCGATTAATCTGGTCTTCTTCGAATCGATTAAGCTGCTCGGGGAGAAGGTGTACTCGCGTTTCGGGGCAGAGTTTCCCATTCGTTTCGACTTCCTCGATACGATCGGCGGCCAGAAATTGAGTTTGCAGGTGCATCCAACGACGGAATATATCCGTGAGCAGTTCGGTATGCCATATACGCAGGATGAGAGCTACTACATTCTGGAGGCGGTTCCCGGCGCGGAAGTGTATTTGGGACTGAAGGACAATGTGGATGCGGAGCAAATGATGGCGGATCTGCGTAAAGCGCAGCAAGGTGATTTTACTTTCCCGGCCGAGAACTACGTGAATGTGTACCCGGCTGCTAAACATGATCATTTTCTCATTCCTGCGGGGACTGTTCATTGCTCGGGCGAGGGATGCATGGTGCTTGAAATTAGCGCAACACCTTATATATTCACCTTTAAGCTGTGGGATTGGGACCGTCTCGGACTGGATGGCAAACCGCGCCCTGTCCATGTGGACCATGGGGAGAAGGTCATTCAGTGGGAGCGGACGACGGAGTGGACGAAGAGCTGCGTCGGCAGAGTTGAACCGGTTGCGGAAGGCGAAGGCTGGAAGGAAGAGCGGACGGGTCTCCATGATCTGGAGTTTATCGAGACGCGGCGGCACTGGTTCTCCGCACCTGTTCGGCATGAAGCTAACGGCAGCGTCCATATGCTGAATTTGATCGAAGGCGAAGAGGCGACGGTGGAAAGTCCGGACGGCGCGTTCGAACCCTTCGTCATCCGTTATGCGGAAACGTTCATCGTGCCGGCTTCCATTCCGGCGTACACGATTCGTCCAAGCGGTCCGAGCGTTGGCAAGACGATTGGCACGATCAAAGCATTTGTCAGAGCTTAGGGGTGAGTCGTGATGAACCCAGGCGTTATTCTGGCTTTTGATGTTGGCGGTACGCAAATTAAAGCGGCGGTCATGCGTGACGGCTCCATAATTGAGCAGACGATTGGGCAATATGAGGCAAAATCGGATTTGGGAGCGAATGCGATCCTGGCGCATTTCGTTGCGATTGTGCAGGATATGTTGAAGCGAGGCGGACTGGATGGGGAGCCGATTACCGGCTTCGGGCTCGCATTCCCCGGCCCTTTCGATTACGAGAACGGGATCTGCCTGATCCGAGGATTAGGCAAATTCGAGTCGTTGTACGGCCTTTCCGTAGGGACGCTGCTCGAAGCGGCGATGCGCGCGGATGATCGTCTGCGGGGTCGGCTGGCGCCGCAGTTCCGCATTGCTTTCGAGAACGACGCGGCATTGTTTGGTCTTGGGGAATTGGCTGGCTCAAAGGAGGTTCGAGTAGAGCGGGATACGCCATTGGAGCCGGACAGAGCGGTATGCCTCACAATTGGCACCGGCCTTGGCTCCTGTTTCTTAGAAGACGGAGGTTTGGTAAAGCATCGCTCAGATGTGCCGGATAACGGCTGGCTGTACCAGACGCCTTATCGCGACGGAATCGCCGATCAATATATCTCGAAGAGCGGCGTGCTGCGGCTTGCCGAGGAACTCGGCCTCGAACTCGGCAGTAGAGATGTGCGTGAACTGGCTGAAGCCGCGTTTCGCGGAAGTAAGCCTGAGATTGAACTGTTCGAAGCGTTCGGCGAGCGGATGGCGATGATTTTGGGACCGGCGCTGCGACAATTCGACCCGGACGTCATTGTCCTCGGCGGTCAAATCTCGAAGAGTGCCAGCTTGTTTATCGGGGCTTTCCAAGCGGGGCTGGCAGAACAGCAGCTGAAGGCACAAGTGCGTATCAGCCGAGATACGTTCTCGAGTACGTTTCGAGGAATTTATGAATTTGTAATGGTAAAATGAAAGAAGAGCGTCGGCCTGAAAAACATTGAAAGGATGATTGCCATGCATACGGAACCACTTAAAGAGAAGGCTGTGTCATTTTTACGGCTGGTTGCTTCGGGGAAAGTACGCGAGGCCTACGAGAGTTATGTAGGAGCTGATTTCCGTCATCACAATGCCTACTTCCGCGGCGATGCGGAATCGCTCATGCTGGCGATGGAAGAAAACGCGACTTTGAATCCTCATAAGACCCTTGATGTCAAACGCACCATCGAAGAAGGGGATTGCGTCATGGTCTATTCCCACGTGAGACAGAAGCCTGGAGACCTCGGAGCTGCCGTAGTCCACATCTTCCGCTTCGAGGACGGCCGCATCGTCGAATTGTGGGATTTAGGGCAGGCCATACCAGCGCAATCCATTAATGAGAACGGCATGTTCTAACCGGAACAGATAATCGAACAAGAAAAAACCGCCAAAGGCGGTTTTTTTATGTCCAAATAACTAATAACGCTTGCCCAGCAACACTAAGATTTGATTAGGGCGAGTTCTTCTCAGCACATAGTACCCTTCGTCCGCGAGCGTGGCGATTCCATTATCGTTCGGCAGGCACAATCCGCCAGGTTGGCAAGAACCATCATCTCGTACAAGCAATTTCCCCACCATGCCTACAGCTACCCACTCCGGCCGGTTTAACCGAGGCACATAGTCTTGAAGCGGGTTCCATTCGGGATTCAAGATAGGCTGCCTATCTGTGCGACCGGGCGCAAGCAGCTGTCCCGAGTCGTCCCGCCGTTCCGGAATCTGTACATCCTGATAAAGGGTTCGTCCCCACTCATCCGTCATGAATTTGCGATGCCAGCCTAGGTCGGCGCTATCGGATAGAAAAGCAGGCTTGCCGCTGGTAATGCCTACAATGTAGGGATCCGCAGAAGTAGCTATGCGCACCTTATCTTCAACCAAGGCGAGGAAATAGCCCGGTTCGATGGGTTGTCCGTCATAGATTTCGAACATTTCGGCATAGTCAGCAGCAGGACTGCTCATCGTTCCGTCGATTTTCACATTGCCATTACTTAGAATCTTCGCTGCTATTCCCGGCGCACCCTCACTCGTTCCATTAGCCAGATACCACGAGTAGGACAGCTCGTTGGCTGAGCCGAATTGCCCCATAATGTGTACCCCGTCAAGCAGGTTTGTAGATGTATTCAGTCCTTCAGCGTGCGAAAATAATCCGTCGGCAATCGTATTCACGCCTTGAGCATGCGAGGAGAAACCGCTTGCCGTCGTCACGGCTCCCTCTGCGTGCGCCGATTGGCCGCTTGCCATGCTTTGGTTTCCTTCGGCATGCGAGACATCGCCGCTTGCAACTGTGCGCTGTCCTTCCGCATGTGCGAAGATACCGCTAGCCAGGTTCAAGTTTCCTTCCACATGCGATGCTCTGCCGCTTGCGGTGCTGCTTTCGCCTTCGGCATGCGCGCATTGTCCGGTAGCGAACGTTTCTAGTCCTTCGGCGTGAGAATCTAAGCCGGAAGCCTGGGTCAACTCCCCTTCGGCATGCGCATTCATCCCACTAGCCAGCGTATTCATCCCTTCCGCATGCGAGCGGTCGCCGATGGCTTGCGCCACTTCCCCTTCCGCATGCGCATAGATGCCGAATGAAATCGAACCGCCGCCTTCCGCGTGCGAGGCAGGACCAATCGCATTCGTGGCGTAGCCTTCCGCGTGAGCGGCGAATCCGCTTGCAATGGCTAGAAAACCTTCCGCATGCGAAGCCTCATTGGAGGCATCTGTTTCTCTGCCTTCGGCATGCGAATAGATCCCCTCTGCGAGCGAGCTTCCGCCCTCCGCATGCGAGGCAGGTCCTTGAGCCGTATTTGCATAGCCTTCCGCGTGAGCGGCAAAACCGCTCGCCGTTGATTGGAAGCCTTCTACATGAGAGGCGTCTGCGCTTGCCAGCGTATCTGAACCTTCAGCCTCGGAGCATGTCCCCGTTGCTTGGGCATTACATGGTGCCATGTTGCAACATCTCCTTTTGTAAGACATAATGATGGTGAATCTATTTCCATATTATTACATGCGAGAGATTATGATTGGATGCTAGAATCCTTTTTCTGAACCGATAAGAAATGAGTCTCCGTGGGAGGAAAGCAATGTGTCAAAAGATAGATGGAGCAATGTTGAGCTTACGATGGTGGAGATCCCCAGGGGAGAAGTTGAGCTAAGGGACGACCGTGTGAAAAGCAAATGGAAAACGGCGGTGAATGGGTTTCTGCTTGCTCGATATCCGGTAACGGTGGGGCTGTATGGCGCGATTACAGGTGCTGCTGCTCCTTCGGACAGTGATCCGAGGTGGCCGGTAGTGAATGTCTCTTGGATGGATGCCGTGAAGTTCTGCAACCTGCTGTCGGAGAGAGAGGGGCTGCAGGCTTGTTACTCCATTCGTTCTGATAATGTGGATTGCGACTGGGAAGCGGACGGCTATCGTCTTCCCACGGAAGCGGAGTGGCAGTATGCATGTAAAGCCGGCACTACTGGTTACCGATACGGTGAGCTTGATCAGATCGCTTGGTATGAAGAGAATTCTGGCGGAATCGTCCATGAGGCAGGTGGGAAGGAACCGAACGCGTGGGGATTATACGATATGCTTGGTAATGTGTGGGAGTGGTGCTGGGATCTCTATGATGAGGAAGTGTATGGCACTTATCGGATTTTTCGAGGTGGGAGCTGGGCCGAAGAGGCTAGGGGCTGTGGGGCAACCTGCCGCCGCCGCAGTCACCCGACCTTTTGCATCGATGATCTTGGGTTTCGGTTGGCGCGGTCAATGGTGAGACAGCATGCTAACGAATCCTAGAGGTCTTATTTCAACAAAAAGACGGTGGTTGAAAGTCTAACGAATCCTGGAGGTCTTATGTGGTGTTAAATGGCTCTTTTTCGTATCATTCCTCCGCAATAAGACCTCTACAGTTCGTTAGAATCGAGAACTTGCGAATTAGGCACGAATAAGACCTGTAGGATTCGTTAGCACGATAATGCAAAGGGGAGTGTTCCAGCTATGACTACGGATTCTCAGCTTCAGCAGCTCTTTGAGAAACCGATTGAACAAATAACAGCGCTCGATCCTGGTTATTCCGGGCATGCGAGCGATGTCTGGCTGGTGAAGACCGCATCGGAGGAATGTGTCGTACGTTCATCCAGATGGAAGGAAGCACCTACCCATGAGTTTTGGTGGGGGTGTTATGATCTGTTTGGAATTGATCCCAGACGAATGCATCACTTCATAGCGAATGCTGCAATGCTCCGTACGATTGCAGATATTCCGGCGCCGCGAATTCTGAAGCAAGAGATCATCGAGGGCAGAGAATATCTTGTCGTTGAGAAGATGAGCGGTCAGACACTCCGGTCGTTCACCATGCAATCTGATACGCTCCTGCATCAGTTAGGCGTCTGGTTGGCTCGAGTGCATGCGCAGCGGTGCGACTATTTTGGCAACCTTGCCGGTGACCCAATTGGACGGCTGGAATTCTTCCATACTCGCATGGCTCACACCATAAAGCAGCTCGTCGAGCGCGATTATGCGAATGATAACAAGATAGCAGGGAAACTCAACGCCATTCTTGAGGAGCTTGACGTTCTTCCGGTACCTGCTCACTTTTGCCCTATTTTTATAGATCTAGATTCGTCGCAGTTCCTCATGCAAGAGGGGATGTTATCCGCAGTCGTGGATGTTGAAGCTTATGCGGTTGGTCCTCGTGAGCTTGATTTTGTCGGATTGGAATATGTGCTCGATGAACGCTCTGCTGCTTCCTTCCTCGAAGGTTATTCGACGATTCTGCCCCCTCCGGATTTAACGCACTATCGCCCCGTCTATCGGTATTTCTATCGGCTGCTGGGCGTGCAAGGTTCTGTGGATTTGGATCTATGGCTCGCGCAGCGGGCGTTATTTCAGTGAAACGGAGAATCGATTCATGAAGAAAAAGAAGAAAATCCGAGATTTGATTTATGTCAGCCAAATGCATCCGAATAACTGCTTCTATTCGTATGGGATTGAATTTCATGAGTTTATGATCGGTGTGACGCCTAGACCGGAGAACCTAATTCTGCTCCAACATCATTTTTCGAATGCGCAATGGAATCCTCATTCTCGATTTGATTATGTGACTCGGGAAGAGCTTGATGAGCTGATCGAGGATGATGTTTACGGCTATGGGGATTTTTGCTGGGTGGATTTTGCGCAAGAAGAGGATTTGGATGCATTAAACAACACTCAAATTGCGGAATTATTGTTTTTCGGGCATCTCGCTAGACCGTTGCATCAATTGCCAAAGGTGAGATTTGCGTATTATGCTCATGATGATGGTTGGTTCAACAAGCTCTATGTAACGGACGAGCACGATTATGAAATACTTCTGGCCAACGTTATTGTAGATAAGCTGCGAAAGCTGACGGGAAGGAAGTTTGGGGCTGTTCCGAAGGAAGTATCAGCAGCACTATTGGAGTTTACCCGAGATGGATTATTCATTGACTTATCCAAAGCGATCAAGAAAACAGCCGAATATAAGATTCCACTTGCAACGGTTGGTCATTACACGGATATGGACAAAGTCTATGGCTTACGTGATGTGGTTAGTGATAATAAAGTTTGGTTGGTCTATGCCAAGAAGGCTTGGAAACTCATAGAATAACATCCCGAAAGACTCCAATCTCCAATCAGGAGGAAAAGCTATGAGCGAACAATTAGCAGATCTCATTGTCAATGAAGTGGTGCAAATCTCTATTATCAGCCGCCTGTTGCGGACTCGTTCCAATTGAGTTTGTTCGACGACGAGGAGTGTTCTTATGGATGACGTTGAGATTGTTCGAAGGTTCTACGATGAGACGGTGCAGTATGAATGGGATCGGCTCGATCGCCACAAGGTTGAGTTCGAGCTTAGCAAACGTTATATGAATCGCTACATCAAACCAGGTGACAAAGTGCTCGATCTCGGCGGAGGACCGGGCAGGTACTCGCTTCATCTCTCGGCGCATGGCTGCGAAGTGACGCTGGCAGATCTCTCGCCTAACAATGTGAACTTTGCGTTGCATAAAGCGAAGGAACTCGGGCTACCGCTTAAGGGGTTATGCGTGGATAGCCGGGACTTATCGAGTATTGCGGATGAGCCATTTGATCATGTGCTCTGCATGGGACCGATGTATCATCTGAAAGAAGAGAAGGACCGGGCTGCTACAATTCAGGAATGCTTGAAGAAGCTAAAGCCAAACGGAATTCTATTCGTATCCTTTGTCTCATCTTATTCATTTGTGTGGGACTACCTGATCCGCAATCCGGCATTGATCCTATCTGCCGATCGCCAGTCTGAGCTTCATACGATGATTGAGGATGCGAATTTTGCCGGACATGGATTCACGGACAACTATTACATTCGTCCCCGAGATGTAGCACCCTTCTTTGAAGCTTTCCAACTAGAGAAGCTGCACGTGCTTAACTGCGAAAGCTTCCTATACATGCGGGAGCCGGAGCTTCTTACGCAACCGCCCGAGGTGGTATCGGCGTGGCTCGACTTGGCGGAGCAAGTATGTGAACGCGAGGAGCTATTGAGTTTAGCTGAACATTTCATGTACATTGGTAGAAAGTCCGAATAGATGCTCGTTACCAGGAAGGCTGCCGGTTAGGCGGCCTTTTTGATATTCGAGCACACATTTTTTTAATGAACGAAAACCGTTTGACGTTCTGCAGAGTCTAACAAGTAGAAGAAGCACAATGGCAGGAGAGGAATCGCATGGATGATGAATTGCTGGCTCTTGCAGCTAAACGCGGAGACGATGCGGCCTTCTACAGCCTCATTACGCAGCACAAGGATAAAATGTACCGGATTGCCTATTCGTACTTAAAGAATGAGAACGATGCGCTTGAAGCCATACAAGAAGTGACCTGCCGGGCTTACATGCAGCTACACAAATTGAAGGAACCGGGCTATTTTGGCAGCTGGCTGATTCGCATTCTGATGAACTATTGCGCGGACGAGACCAAGAGGCGGGCTCGTCGGAATGAGAAACGGCAGGTGGCAGCCAGTGCTGAAGAGCAGCAGGTGGCGAGCGGTGAATCTGCTTTGCTGGAGAAGGTCATGCTCGAATCGGCGGTGGAACGGCTGGATGCCAACTATCGGACCGTCATTGAGCTGAAATATTATCATGATCTGACGATCACCGAAATTGCGAGAACGTTAAGGAAGCCGGAAGGTACGATAAAAACATGGCTGCACAAAGCACTCGGCGGGTTGCGGCAGCGGCTGGAGAAGGACGGTGAACCTCATGAATGATTTTCGCGATTCGTACGAACAGGATTGGCCTCAGTTAGAGGCAATGAAGGAACAGATCAATCAGATTGTAGTTCCTTCGACTGTCGATGAGAGAATTAGGAATGGCATGCGGCTTGCAAGGCAACGCAGAAGGCGCCGCACAGTAACTAGATTCGCTTCTTATACAGCATGCCTACTGCTTCTGATAACGGTAGCTTCAGTCCGCTTCTCGCCTGTTGTTGCTGCCTATGTTGGCGATTTGCCTGGACTTCGGCCACTTGTTGAGCTTATTAATCATGACAAAGGGCTGGAGCTTGCCTTAGAAAATGATTTTATGCAGCCGGTAGGCCTGTCCGAAGAGCATGATGGCATCAAGGTGACCGTGGATGGCGTACTTGCAGATGAATCGCGGGTTATCGTCTTCTACACCCTGAACAACATGGACGGACGGAAGCGAGTCGTTAATGTTCAGCGGATTAATCTGCTGAATGGCAAAGAGTTCAGCAGCTCGCATGGTTCCTCGGATTTCAGCGAGGAGTGGGTAAGCAAGAAAGGCACGATCGATTTTAATTTTCAAGAGGGAGCAGAGGTTCCCGATATCCTCAACCTGGAGCTGAAGGTCGGTAAGGACGAGAAAACAGCCATTGGTGAGGTTTGGAAATTTGCAATTCCAGTGGATAAGGCGAAGTTTGAAGGCTTAAAAGAAACCTATGCTATCAATAAGACGGTTACCGTCGAAGGTCAGCATATCACCTTTGGGAAAATGACCGTTTACCCGACCCGGATTGGGCTGGAGGTCGCTTATGATCCGGCCAACACGAAGAAGTTGTTCTACTTTGACGATATACGGATTGAAGATGAGCGCGGTGAAACGTTCGGGACCATTACTAATGGCGTATCCGGTTCAACCATAACCGAGAATCGGCAAGTGCTCTACTTCCAGAGCAACTATTTCCGTAAGCCGCACCGGCTCTACTTACGGGCGAACAGTATTCGGGCATTGGACAAAAACAAGCTGGAGATTAAAGTGGATCTTGATCATAAGAAATTGCTCGCGAGTCCCGATGATCATCTTACCTTAAGTGATGTCGGCACCAGCAAGGAGGATGGTCAGAGCATAATTGTCTTAAAACTGAAGAATGACAACCCGCTTGATGAGAACCGTCAATACAACATTTTAGACATGAGATTCAAGGATGCATCCGGCAAAACCTTTGAGTCGCATATGACGGGATCTTCCGGCGACGAGTTTCAGTATTTTATCAAGAAGGCGAATTATCAAGGCCCGCTGACGCTCACCATCGTCGACTATCCAACTCGAATTCATGGCGACATTGACCTGAGAATTAAATAGACCATCGACTAGACTGCCAATTGGCAGTCTTTTCAGTAGTTCAGTAACCTTTTTGCAGAGTAAACGTCTATGATCTATGAAGATATCCTAATTAATGGTTCCGAGGTGGAGTGGAAATGAGACATTCTCGTTTACTAAAGTTGATCGTGCTGTTAGGTATGGCTAGTTTGCTGATTCCATTAGGCGTATCGGCGGAAAATTCACGGGAGCAATCCATGACCATTGAAGGAAAAGTGCTCTCGAATGTCAAACAGGTTGCTTCAGGATATGCAAGTACGCTGGCCCTGAAGACTGACGGGACTGTCTGGACCTGGGGAGCCAACCTGACGACGCGTCTGACAACGACCGCCGTTCAAGTGCCGGAATTAACGGATGTAGATTCTATTAGACTTTCTTCTACTTACGGGGATACGGGCGTTGCCGTGAAGAAGGATGGGACAGCGTGGATGTTTGGCCAATTACGATACGGCACTTACGATGGGGTAACCTATTCGTCAGCCCATTCGGAATTCACGAGAATTCCGAAAGAAATCGAAGGACTGCGCGATGTGAAAGATGTTCAATTAGGCTATGACGCTGCGCTGGCTCTGAAGAAGGACGGAACGGTCTGGGCTTGGGGAAGCAACGAGTACGGAGAATTGGGTACTGGCAAAGCGAAGTCCCTAGCTGCACCGGCTCAAGTAGCGGGTTTGCCTGCGATAGCGTCCATACATATAGAAGGTAATGCAGCGTTCGCCATCGATAAGCGTGGCAAGCTTTGGTTCTGGGGCTCGCCTTATTGGTATTATAGCCAGACCGGTAATCAAGCTGTAATTACGAAACCGAGGTTATTCGAGAAGCTTGATCCTATTAAGGCAATTATAGGTTCAGGAGGATCTACCCTATTGCTGCGTTCGGACGGCACCGTGTGGTCCTTTGGAGATAACTATGGCGGTATGCTGGGTAGAAACAGGGATCCGTTGGAGGGGCCGCTCCATCTGGAACGGATTCCGGAGCTTCAATCGATAGAGGAGCTATCATGCTCGTATTTGCAATGTTTGGCGCTTGATCAGCTTGACCATGTGTGGGTATGGGGTAATAACTCTTACCGCCAAATCGGAGACGGCCTGCAGCCGCATAGGTTCAATCATCCCGTAATGCTGGAGCGCCAGCAGGCAGAGAAGGTTGTCAGCGGTTTTCGAACTTCTTTTCTCATTAAGAAGGATGGTACTTTGTGGGGGGCGGGCTTAAACGGCGATGGTCAGATTGGCCGCGGGCTATTAGGTTTAGGGGGAGGAGAGGAAGGCTTCGGCGTTCCGCCTTACTCGTATGAACCGTACTCATGGGGAACATTCTCTGTTGCCAAATATGAACCTGTCTTGGAAGCGCCTCGCGTGCTGGTGAATGGGGAGCAGATTGTCATGTGGTCGATGCAGATTGATGGGAGCGTTTATGCTTCTGTCAGAGGGATTATGGAAGCGATGGGGTATCGAATGACGTGGAGCCCAGTGGACAAAATAGCGGTTGCTCTAAAAGATGGCAAGGAGTTCTCCTTTCATTTGGAAGAAACGGGGGGCATCTATGTGAATGGGCAGTCTGTCGCTATTGGCAAAGAAGTATACAATGTAAGAGGGGAAATGCTTGCACCTGTCCGCGAGCTTGGTTCGGCATTCGGTTGGACTACGGTATGGGACCCCGAGCATGATACGATCCGAGTATCGGAGTAGAAGCGAGCTGAGCGGAGGAGAAGCCTAACAATGAGCAAGCATTATCCATTCCGGCAAAATGAAATCGATCAAATCGTGAAGCAGTTTGGGCAATTGTTCTATGAGAAGGTATTGAGGGATCTCGACACCTTCGCGGATCGATGGGCGCTGAGCGCGCTTCAGCTTATTCCTTCCTATTCTGCAAACCTGGTATTTATATGTGAATCGGCGCAGTTCGGGAGTTCTGTACTGAAGATAGGCAGAATTTCCTCCGTAGAGATAAGTACGGAATATAACGCGTTGCTCCAATATGATGGCAGACGGTTCTGCAACGTGTATGAAGCGGATGTGGTTCGAAGCGTGTTGCTAGAAGCATGCGTCAAACCAGGGAATCCGCTGAGGGAAGTGACTTCGCTTACGGCAAGATTGGACGTATTCAGTTCGCTGTTCAACGACCTACACCTAACGGCTGCTAACACAGAGCTGTATCCAACTTACGTAGATTGGGTAAATAGAATAACCGAGTACATGGGCAAGCGGCAAGATTGCAGTGAATTAGCAGCGTATATGAAGAAAGCTGAAGAGATCTGCTTATCGGTGTCCGCGGTGTATAATGGGCAGATGCTGCTGCACGGTGATTTCCACCACGATAATATTTTGCTTGGGCAGGATGGCAGCTATCGAATCATTGATCCGAAGGGCGTAATCGGTGATCCTGTATTTGACGTTCCGCGCTTTATATTAAATGAATTTGACGATGATTATTCGGAGGCAGGTTATGCCAAAATCAGCGAGATAATCGCCGTGTTCGAGAGGAAGCTGGGCATACCGGGCGCGATCTTAAAACAATGCCTCTTCGTCGAGACGGCAATGAGCTCATGCTGGAGCATGGAGGATGGGGCAACGGCTGAAGAATATCGGGAGCTGCTCAAACCGGTTGCTTTTGCCGAATCGATTATGAATCGTTGATTGCTTACTTGGATGCGAGTTCAGGTTAGGGGGAATTAGATATGGAACATGCCATTACGGACCTCTTCCATCGTCATGGCGTCCTTGCCAGTGCCGTGGAGCGATATGGACTTAGCAGCGAAGAGGTTACTTCTATAGGTGGATTTCAAAACTTTGTGTACGAGTACCAGCGAAATGGACGTACTTATATTCTGCGAATAACGCCGGGAAGCCGTCGTACGGTTGGTGCGGTAAAGGCAGAGCTGGCGTGGATTCAGTATTTGGTGAGCCACGGCATTTCAGCGTCGCTGCCGATTCCATCCGTGGCCGGTGAATGGACCGAAGTAATCGTGACGGCGGAATTGTTCTTTACCGCGGTTTCTTTCGAGAAAGCGCCGGGGCAGAAGGTGAATTATCCGGCGTGTCTGGATGACGACAAGTATATGAGTCTCTTGGTCGAATCACGGGTCAAATGCATGCTTTATCAAAGCTGTATAAACCCGAGGACAGCAGCATTCGCAGATTGGCATGGCATCAGAATGATTACTTGAAGGATATCGATATTCTTCCCCCGTCCCATCAGCGCGTGAAAGAGAATTACAACCTGATGGCGGATCGGCTGAACGAGTTGCCAACGGATCCTGATGCTTTTGGACTTATTCATGGGGATATGGGAGTCGGTAATTTTACTGTGGATAGCGAAGAGAAGATCACGCTCTTTGATTTCGACGAAGCGCAGTACAGCTGGTTTGTGGAAGATATCGCGATCCAGTTATACTATCTGGTTTATGTCTATGGAGACGATGGCGGACGGGAGCAGAGGGAGAATCAAGCACGCCGTTTCATGCGATCTTTTCTGAAAGGTTATAGGCTCGAAAACACGTTAAGCAACGAGGCTTTGAAGCAAATTCCGTTATTCCTAATGTTGAGAGAGTTGATTGTCTATATCGGGGCGTTCCGCAACTATGATGGGGATGAATCGTTCAGCAGCTCGGATAATCAGTGGTTTAAGGATTGGATTGCACAGAGTAAGGCGAGATTGGAGAATAACATCGCTATCGTGGATATTTGGTAGTTAAGTTTAATCGATATCCGACAGCCTTCTTCGAGTACGTCGTTCAATAATCCAGTTCTGAAGAGCTGTCGGATTGGCTAGTGGATTTCAAAATCAGCAGCTAATATGGCTCTTATATCCGTATTGGCAGCGCCAAAGGTTTTCACTACGCGGTATTTCCCCGGCGGAAGTTTCTGTGGAAATTTTACCGTCTCGGTATAGGTATGGTCGGGCGGAGTTTCAATGCCAATCGCATCAACAGCCGAATCATCCGGCACCATCGTCCATCCCTCAGGTTGATCGCGGTAGATCGTGTAACCGTAGCCCAAATTCAGGTCAGTCGGCCCCGCGTTATAGAGTTTTAATTCCGTGCGGTCGGCTCCCTGTAAAGGGGGATCAATAGTAAGTCGCGCATTCAGTTCATGGGCCGGAACATAGAATGGTGCTAACAAAGTATCCTCCACCACTCCCTTAGCGTTGAGCGCCTCTAAGCTCAGCAAGTAATTCGTGTTGGGCTGATCAGGCAGCTTATAGGAGAAGTTAAATTGATCCTCTTTGATATTGCTGCGATCAGCGACAATTTCAGTCAGCAGTTTATCCCGGTTGCCGTCCTGATCCCGGCTGGTAATCTGATAGCGAACCGAAATTTGCTTTGGAATCCGGACAAGTCCAATTCCTGCATCGCCCCCCGCTTGAGCCATATCGTTAGGGTAAGACGTGAGCATATTGAATCCATAATCCCCTTTAAACCATTTCTCGGTTCTGGCTCCATAATCTGTTGCGGCAGCTAATGCTTGCAGCCGATTGAGTTTGGAGGAAACGCTGGCCGACTCAGGGTTTCCAATCGTATCCTTGAGACCAGCAACAGTAGAATCAACAGTTCCTTGAATGAAATCCCCCTCTGGTTTACTTCCGCAAGCTGTCAAAATAACTCCGAAAAGCAACATGAATACTACGATTCGCACTAGCAACACCTCCTCTAGTTATGACGCATAATATCCAGTATTTGTTACGGTTAGCGACTGAGCAATCGATCGGCAAATGAATTATCCATTATTAGGTATTTGCCGCAACATTTCTCAGCAGCGGTCGTCTAATGGTCATCCGGTTAACTATTAAACAGGAGGATGATCCCTTGCTTCTAATTAAAAGATTACTTACCTCTCTAGCTACGATTACTTTAGTTATATCGATGCTGTTAAGCATCCCGATGTCAGCTTCAGCAGAAGATAATTCCGGAGCTGTTGATACCTCCAATGCGAGCGGAATCAAGGTCATGATGAACGGCCGCATGTACGAGTCGAACTCTGCTCCGCTCGTTGCCAGAGGCAATGTGTACTTATCCGTACGCGATATGGGCCAGCTGCTCGGAACGATTGTGTCCTGGAATGCCGCAGCCAAGGTTGTGTCCATGAAATACCCGGAGCTCTCCGTTAAATTGAGTTATGGTTCTAAGCAGGCAACCGTTAATGACCATCAAGTCGCATTAACGGCGCCTCTTATCAACTTGAAGGGACGCGTTTACGCTCCGCTTCGGTTCTTCTCTGAAGCTACCAAGGCCGAGGTCGTGTGGGACGAAAAGAACAAAACAGTCCGAATTACACGCAAGGATACATACCTCAAAGTAGGGGTTGGGAGTCCAATATGGTATAACCGTGAAACAAGCGACATCTATACGGCGCGAGATGAGCAGTACCCTGTCGTCCTCATCGGTAAGTTAGATGGCATGCTTGTGGGCAATATCTCGGTGAGCATGGGTGGAATAGGCGGTTTAACAAGCATACTTACATTCGTGGACCAACATGTAGATGAGGAGCATCACGTTCTATATGATGCGTATAACTTGTTTATCCAGAACAGTAAAATTGTGATCCAGAAGAAGGCAACCTACGTGCAGCGCTATGAGTCGAATACGAATTATTTTCAAGTGTACAGACCGGATGGCTGGCTCCAGCGTTCTGTTCTGACAGATGGCAAAATCGTGACCGTATTCGATGAACAAGGCAAAGAGATAAACAACTATGAACTGCCTGCGCTTGTCGGCAAAGATGGGGTGTACTCCGTGCTAGCAGTCGGCGAGGACTATTTGGTCGTTCGGCCGAATCTTACCGGACTTCTGACATTAATAGATCTGAAAGACCATACCGCCGCCGCGTTGGCCGATAAGCTGCTGACTGGGGAAGAGCGGACTTACGCCTTGAACAACAAAGTTCCGTACAGCGTCGATGGGTTGAAATATGCCGGCGATATGGGCCACGGGTCGCTGGATTTCCTGTACTACAGTCCCTTGGATAAGACGAATCGCACCGTTCGATTAACCTATGATCGGCCTTCTTACGAGGAGGAACGGAATAACTTGCCGAAGCCCAAATCACTCAGCGAATTGGCAGCTGTCTGCAGTCCCGAAACCGTGGCGTCCGTAAATCTACAGGACGGGGATCTTACCTACGTTCCGCTGAACAGTTCCAACAAGGCTGACCACGAATCGATTAACAAAGTCTGCCGCATGCTGAAGAAGTTTGTTAAGAGCGGCGTCGAGGAAGCTGCTTCCACTGCTGAAGTGGAGACCTTTTTTCACGGGATGTCGATCAGTTTCGCTGACGGGAGCCTCATACAAGTTCAAGAAGCGGGGCAGGACAGACTGTCCATAGCATTAGGACGGGGGAAACAGCTGATCCTGGACGATCTAGAGGCTTATAAGGATTTCAAGCATCTGAAAATTCTTCCGCCGAGGTAGAGGGTTGAATGTCGTTCTGCGGGCAGGTCGCGGATGCTGAGAGTGCGAAAAACGAACTCTTAGCTCTGAAAACACACCAAAATGAAGCTGAGAGTTCGGAAATCGAACTCTCAGAAAGCAAACCAACCGTGATCTCCTGGCTCTGGATGCTGAGAGTGCGAAAAACGAACTTTCAGCCCCGAAAACACATCGAAAAGAGGCTGAGAGTCTGGAAATTGAACTCTCAGCTAAAGCAGGGCGTTAAGTTCATTCATTCAATCGCTCAATCGATAGACTGCCGGACGAATTTGGTCGGCAGTCTATTCGTATTGCAACTTTTTGTTGCGGCGGACGTCTTAATTAAGTGTAAAAATATAGAAGTTGAGATCATATAAGGAAGGTGCAGTGTAGATGAAACCCATTCAGAGATCTAGGCTGCGGCTTATGATGGGGACTGCTTTACAAACCACTGTATGTATACGAAATCTATGAGAAGGAGCACCGTATCGAGCAACAGTTTTGGGGTGGTTACGTTCGGCGTAACGTGCTTCATCGGCGTGTCTATAATCAAGAGTGTGAAATGATAAACGATGAGTATATCACCGAGAATCACGCACTCATGATGTACGCGCCTTTATGAACAGAACCGGCATCTGACGGATAAGACGGAGGTAAGGGAATGAACAGAAATGGGATCTATTTAGTAGCGAGCATCGTGTGCATCATACTCCCCATACTCGGTGTTTCGTATGTCATATGGGACTTTTATCAGCCCAAGACCGGTCCGGTTGGAGACGGTAAACTTCATGTTCATTTCTATCAATGGATCCCCTTCATTTCCACTTTTCTTATTGGGGTCCTGAATTTACCTAGAGCGATTAGGCTGAATCGAAGGGGGCCCAAACGTTAAATGGCGAGCATCGGCTTACTAGTTGTAACGGTATTGGTGGTCATTGTTACACTGCTGTTTGTCGCGGGGGTCATGTTGGATTTTATCAGGCCGAGTGTTCTTCAAGTGCAGCTGTTAGGCATTCAATTAACGCTGATCGGAATTTTATTCGTTTTAGCTTTCGGCGAGTCAACAGGTTATGGCGTGACCATTGGCATGATCGGACTGCTTATAGGTGTGTTCGGTTCATTTCGAGATACGGTGGATGTGACTAATAGTAGCGGCAGGTGATGGTGTGAAAAGGCTATGCCTCTTATTCCTGGTGATGCTCTTCTGCGCGGGATGTACGGAGACAGAAGAAGACAAGATGGATAAGTTATTTGTGAAAATGTCCAATCCGGAATCATACGAATTCCTTTACCAAGAGGAAGTACCACAAGGAAGGATACTTCTGTATAAAGATGAAACAGGTTTCAGGCATGCGTTCTACTCCAATGAACAAGGGTATTGGAATAGTAGTGGGAATGTAGAGGTGAATCCTGTAGAAGGGTTCAACTGGGGAATGACGAATGATCCGCATATCCCTAAGTTCACTATGGCAGGGGTCATTACGGATAACGATATACAGAGCGTATTGGTAAAGCAGCTAACCGTAAGCCAAGAGGCAAAAATCATCACGACCTCACAAGGTCGATACTGGTTTGCTTACTTCGATAATCTGGAAGCCCCTCCTGTAAATGGACCGGATCCGCTCAAAATTGAAGCCTACGGTGCGGACGGTCAAATCCTATGGAAAACGGGCATTTACGATGGACAGTTGTTCTCGGGCAGGGTAAGTAATGAAGAGGCAGGCGGGGAGAGCAATCCATGAGAAAATGGTTAGTTGGAATCGTAATCAGCTGTGTGCTTGTTGTTGGAGCGGGCGTAATCGTTGCATCGCAGCAGACAGAAATCATAGTAGCCAGAGTTTATGGGTATGGCACATCTCCCGAAGGGAACAGCATCTCAATCAGTCCCTATGGCGATCGGATGATACCTTGCAGTTACGAGCAGCTGGGTACGGTAGGTGACGATTCCTATATCAATGTTTCGTATTCCGTCGTTTACGAGCAGAACAGATGGTTTAACAGCCACCCGCACATTGTGAAAATCCTTAGATTCGATAGACCTTTTCCAGACAAACAAAACGCGCAAGTCCATGGTTTCTATTACCGGCTAGTGGACGAATCGCTCGAAGCGATAAATGAGGATACTTCCGTATTCACCAGATTGGTTGAGAAACGTGAGGACTACAATAACCTTGCTGACCTAGTTCCGCAATCCATTGTTATTCCTCATGCGAATGACATGAAGCAGGCACGGCAGTGGGTGGAGCAGCAGCATCCGGAGTTTCTGCAGCTGATGGATCATACGGTAGTCGAAGCATCGGTACGAAGTAGTTGGAAGCGGGACGATTATAAGCAGGTGTATAGCAGTGCATCACCTGAGGGATATTCGGCTGAGGATTTCATTAGCGGTACGTCTTAGCCAGATCGCTTTGTGGAGGGCAACATGAGGGCCATGTCTGGCTGCAAAGCTTGAATGAATGAATGAATGAATGGTATTGGAGTTGAAGTCAATGTATCTGCGCAGTCTCGAACTGATTAGGAATGAAGAAACAGATTCGAAGCGTTATCCGTTCTCGATACCTGCATTGCGGTATTTGAAGTCATTGTCTTTCCGGACAAACGTGACCTTTCTCGTAGGGGAAAACGGTTCGGGGAAATCCACGCTTCTGGAAGCGATCGCGTTTCAATGTGGATTTAACACGGCCGGTGGTGGACGGAACAACAACTATGATGTGGATGCCTCGCATTCTATTCTTGGGGAACATATTCGACTGTCGTGGATGCCGAAGATTACGAACGGCTTCTTCCTGCGAGCAGAAACGTTCTATCAATTCGCCTCTCACATCGATTCGATGCCGGATAGTTTCGGTCCTTACGGAGGTCGTTCTTTGCATAAGCAGTCACATGGTGAAGCGTTCTTGTCGCTGTTCCAGCATCGGTTTGGCAAGAAGGCGATCTATCTGCTCGATGAGCCGGAGGCAGCGTTATCGCCTGCAAGGCAGCTGGCTTTGATGCGGGTCATTAAGGATTTGGAGGAGGATGCTCAGTTCATTATCGCGACGCACTCCCCGATTCTACTCGGTTATCCGGATGCGCAGATCGTGAACTTCGATGTACATCCCATTGAGGAAATCAGGTATGAGGATACGCTGCATTACATCCTTACAAGGCGGTTTCTAGAGAATAGAAAGACGGTTCTGGATGAGTTGTTCGAGGATTCGGATGAAGATTACGACGAGTGATCCTGCTCTTGGGGCAAAGTTAAGGACTGCCCATGTAAATGGCAGCCCCTCGGATTTAAGCTTTAAGATAAGGAATTTTCAACACATCGCCGGCTTTGATATCGTCGTTATTTGCCAGATGGTTGGTCTGTGCGATGTTTATGGCGTACTTGGTGGAACCGTAGTGTTTCCGCGAGATGCTTGTGAGCGTCTCTCCCTGCTGCACCGTATGAGTGGCAAGCGGCTTCACGACCGGTATGGCCGGAATGAGCAACGAGCTTCCCGCGATCAGATTCTTGTTAGGATCGAGCTTGTTTTGCTTCGCAATCAACGCTACATATTTCTTCGTTTGATAGAATTGCAGTGAAATATTAGACAAGGTATCGCCGGTACGGACCAAATAGGTTGCCGGTAGTGTGACCTTGGAGTAGTCCATGTTCTGCGGCTTAACAGCCGTGGATCCGGCAGTCGAAGATAACGCTGGAATCTTGATGGTATCCCCTGCGACCATATCATTGATAAACACAATATGGTTATATTCCGCCAAGCGGGCGACGTACTGCTTCGAATGATAGAATTTCATCGATATAGAGGAAAGCGTGTCCCCTTCTTTGAGAACATAGGTCATCGGGTATTTTGCAGGCTTGGAAGTTGAGCTTGATGAAGGCTTACTAGCCGGTTTACTAGCTTGGACAACCTTAATCTCGGGCTTCGAAGCGGTCGATTTATCCGGTGTGGCAGCTGTCTTCACAGCAGCTTCTTGATCACCTTTGACTGAAGTTTCGGGTTTCGTAGTCGTTGTAGTCGAGTTAGATGATTTCCCGGGAGCAGGCGCTAACTGATGAACAACCTTGCCGCCGTCAGTCTTGGTAGTCGTGTCCCCATCCTTAATCACTTGAATGCCCACAGGATCATTCCCTGTCGCGGCTTGCTTCGGTTTGGAGCCGGATTGAGCTGCATAAATGCTATACAGAATTCCGCTAATCAATAGGATGCCGGCTGTTGCCTGGAGAATTAGCACCGTGCTTTTCTTCCGCTTACGAGCGGCTCTGGGTTGAAAATCGCTTCCTTTCGCGTCTTTGTTCAAAGTGCATACTTCCTTTCGTGTTCAGAATCTCTTTCATTTCCTATATCTTACTATACTTATTCGTCTCGAAACGGAACATCGGTGAAATCAGGTGATTGGCACTAGACCGGGGCAGGAGTATGCACCTAATTGCAAGATAGAGCTATGATTCTGAGGCCGATCATCACGGGGCAAATGGCGGAAATTCGGGCATCTGGAGTAGTTCATAGTGGTCATGGGAGGGAATTAATCCGAACGCTTCGAAATAAATAGAAGGCCTATTATAACGAATAATCAGATTGGGGCAATGTGATGCAAATACTCATTATGGTCAAGCAAATCGGTAAACGTAAGCCAATCCTTGGTGAAATGGCCATGCAATTACCTCACCTGCCGACAACGCTGGAAGAGCTGATTACACAGATCGTTACGCTCGAAGTGCAGCGGTATAACAGTGGTGACGCTGTTCAGTCGAAGGTGCTGACCGCGTTGACGGAGGAACAAATTGCGGATCAACTGGAGTCCGGTAAAGTGGGATTCGGTGCGAGGTATAACCCAAATCAGCAAGACTTCGTTCAGGCTGTAGACAATGCTTGTCTCAGCTACAAGGACGGTCTCTATAAAGTATTTATTAATGAGCGTGAGATAGAGAAGCTGGATGAACCTATTCAGCTGCAAGGCACCGACCGAATTATGTTTATACGATTGACGATGCTTGCTGGGCGAATGTGGTAATGAAGGGGAGTGGGAATGATGCAGTGGACCAAAGATCGGTTGGAGAATATAAAGCAATATTTTGCTCGGAAAATGGATAATTTGAATAGTCTACCCGCTGCCCAGCGGGAGATGGCAACCGTCATCATGGATTGTTATAGAAGTGAATATGTTTCATTCGATAAGTACACCAAGCTGAGACAAGCCTTGCTGTCAGAGACGCACACCCAAGTTACGGATGTGTTCTCAGGGGATCAATTTGAGGTGCTGCGTTTTCTGCTGGGTGATCCACTCGCGGCAGCGTTCAAGAAAATATGGGACCGGTGCAGTCTGTATCCGTTCTCGATGGGTTATCTCAGGCGATCATTCCGGACGAATCGCGCTTCGGGGGTATACCTCGAGTCGAATTTGGATCGGTTAGGGTATGCGCTGCGTTTTGTTGCGATGGGATATTCTACCGCGCAGCTTGAAGTTGTAGGAGTTGAATCGGAGACAGCCGACTATCCGTATTTGCATAACTATATTGCTTTGGAGATTGATGAGGGAAATGGCGCACTACTCCAGCAGTTGAAAGAAGTCATTTACAGCGAGAATAACACGGCTGTCGTTACCCGCAACATCATCAAAGGAATGCTCATGAGCCGCAATCCGGAAGCACATGCCATCATTGGGGAATTGCTGCTGGCCGCCAAGCTGCAGGAGGGTTTGCGCCAGACGATTACGGAATGTATGGACGAAGCCAGCAGAGAAGGGTTTATCTACATCCTGGGCATCATTATCGAGCATGAGTTAAGCCGGTTCTCATCCATCATTCGTGCGTTTGATGTGTGGACAGGCTTGGCACTGGAAGCGCAAAAGCCGGCGGTCATTAAGAAATGTCTAAAAGCCGCTTACGATTGTTTGACGAACGAGGCTTCCCTTCTCGAATGCCTGGAAAGCGAGGACAGCCAGCTGCTGTACGTCGGACTATGGGCTACTGCCGTTAATGAATTGATGGATACCGAAGCGAAAATCATAGCGTTAAGGGAATCCGGCTCCAAATACAAGCAAATTACTGCCCTGCAATTCTTAGCTCAGACTCAGTTTGCTGCATTCCAACACCAGATCGCCGCTGCCTTCTTGGACAGCACGGATCTGGAAGTCCTTGCTTGGGTGCTGCCCAATTTGTTCAGTGATGTCTCAAGCTACAATTTAAACCACCGACAGCTGGGGCCAGAGGATTTTCAACAGTATGTCGTCACGGATAGAACGATGTTTGGTCAATTGCAGCACATCCTGGTTCGTATGCCGAAGAAAGAAATGACCTATTCAAACTGTGCTCTGTCCTTTAGCCGGACGGTGTCAGCCGATCAGATATGCGCACTCATGTTAATCGTGGCTTATATTCACAGTGATCAAGAAATGTTCGATGTCATGCTCGATTACCGGGACAAAATGAATGTGGATACACGTTCCACGCTCGTTCATATTTGCCTTGAGAGACCGCAAAGCGAGAAGCAGCGCCAAGCGTTGATTGAGGCGTTAGGCGACAAAGGGTCGGAAGTTCGCCAGGCAGCGCAGCGAAGCGTGGAGCTCTTACAGCTAAGCGATGAGGAATATAGCTGGGTGGAAGAATTGCTGCAGTACAAAGCAGGTGATCTTCGTAAAGCGGTTATTCAATTGCTGCTCAAGCAGGAGCCGGAACAGCTGAAAGGAACGATCGAGCGTCTGCTGTCGGATAAGAAAGAGGACAAGCGCTTAGGCGGACTCGATATGGTTCTGAACCTGAAGGAAGACGAGAAGAGGCTGCCTGTTTACGAGCAATGCGTCGCGCTGTTGAAGGACAAGGATGTGATTAAGCGCTCTTCGAGGGAGCTTGTTCTGATCGAGCGGATTACGGGGACGGTTGAGGTGGAATATAGTCCGGAGAATGGTTATGGACTCTTTGACCCGCAGCAGCTCCAACAGCTGCCTGAGCTAAAGCCATGGCCGGGTGCCTCGCTTCAGGACATCTTGACATCAAGTGCCAAGGAAATTCAAGATCTGCTGGAAAGCTGGCGTGACCTCATCCACGAGTATCGGGATTATGAATACGAGATTGAGGAGTATGACGGCAGCCGCGGCAAAATCGTACTTGGCACACAACAATGGGGCATGCGTGCTCTGGTAAACTCGCATAATAAGGGGCCTGCCGTATTGAATGATTATCCATTGGCAGACGTGTGGCGCAGCTTCGCCCAGGACAAGGGGCTCGATACGAAGCGCATTCTTGAGCTGCTCTTCTATTACGATGTCTGTTCAAGAAGATACGGGATGTCGCTCAGCGATTTTTCGTCCCATTTTCAAATCTCGCATGTCTATCAGATGCTTTCGCCATCCGTTATCAGTGCGGTAGCGAAGTGGCTCGGGGACATGCAGTATGAGCGCCTCATCTATAGCCTCCTGAAAGCCATGTTCAATGAGTGTGATCCGCGGGAGCGATTCGTACTGACACACAATGCGTCGCTTGCGATATATGAAGGTATTCTGATCGATCAACAAAGTGAGTTCGTCAAGCAGCATCCAAGCTTGGAGATTCAGCAGCCATACCGCTCACAGGTACTGAGATTCACGGAAATCATGACGACAGAGGAAGTCTCGTTCTGGTATTCCGAAATGGCCGGGGTTTATAACGACGAAGAGGATATGTTCCGGGCGGGGTTTGCGCTGCTGTACCATTATGAACGTTTGGATGAACAATCGGATCGTCACGTAGTGGGGTTACCTTCTTTTGCCAAGGCGTATGAGTCCGGCTTCATTACGACCAATGAATTGTATAAGGAACTGCTCGGCAGGCAGAGCAGCCCTGATCATATCAACACGATTACGAATGAGCATCGCCATCAGCGCGAACAGCTGCTTCTGTATCCGCAAGCGGAGCTAATCGGCAGATTGGCAGTGGAGCGGATTGTCGAAATCGAGCTGCAGCGCGGGGACAGTGACACAGCGGTTAGCTTTCTGGCCCAGCGTATTAACAAATACGAGGGCATGCAGTATTTTGTCGGCTGCTTGCTCAGTTTGGGGAATAAGGAGAAGCTGGCACGCGGGTATTTCTATGCTTGGGGAGGCGGGCAAACGAAGAAGGATATGATCAGCCATCTGCTGAAGTGCTGCTATCCGAAGCCGGACGACGACGCCAATACATTAAGAGGACTGCTGGAAGGCCGCGATATTTCAGAGATTAGACTGATCGAGGCGGCCATGTATGCCCCGCAATGGGTGGAAATTATCACCGATTACTTAGGCTGGGATGGACTGGCTTCTGCTTGCTGGTATTTCCATGCGCATGTGAACCAGCATTTCTCTACGGATAAAGAAACGATGGTTGCGCGGTATTCGCCGATCTCGGCGATTGATTTTAATGAAGGGGCCTTCGATATTAACTGGTTCTTCGAAGCCTACGAGACCATTGGGGAACAACGCTTTCAGCTGGTCTATGACAGCGCCAAATATATTGCAGATGGTGCGAACCATAAGCGGTCTCAGTTATTTTGCGATGCCGTGCTCGGCAGGTTGAATGCGGAAGCCATTGAGAGCGAGCTTTCGAGCAAACGAAACAAGAATCATGTGCTCTGCTACGGCTTGATTCCGTTCGCCAACGATAATCGGAAGGCCGAGCTTATTCACCGGTATGAAGTCCTGCAGCAATTTGCCAAAGAGAGCAAGCAGTTCGGCGCACTGCGGCGAGACAGCGAGTCGAAGGCGGTGAACATTGCGCTGGACAATTTGGCCCGTAACGCCGGATATTCCGATGTGATCCGCATGACGTGGAATGTGGAAGCGGAGAAATTCAAGCAAATTGCGGCCAGCTTCGAGCCGGTTACGGTACAAGAATGGCAGGTTTGCCTGGTCATGGATGAGAGGGGCAAAGCCTCGGTATCCATTACGAAGGATGGCAAGCCGGTGAAGACGATGCCATCCAAGCTGAAGCATGATGAAACGCTGGCAGGCTTGAAAGAATTGCAAACCTCATTGAGGGATCAGCATAAACGCGCGCGAGCCGCACTGGAGAGAGCGATGGTGCTGGAAGAGGCGTTCACCGCTGAAGAGCTGAGCCTCATTCAAACCAACAAAGTGATCGAGCCACTGTTAAAGGACTTGTTGTTTAAGTCCGCGAATGCGATTGGATTCTTCGAACAAGGGAAATTGCGGGACATTAGCGGGAACGTCATTCCATTGGATGCGGCAGAGGAAGTGCTGATCGCGCATCCGGTTCATTTGTACGAGAGCGGAGCGTGGGCGGCGTATCAGAAGGTTGTCATTGAGCAGCAAATCGTACAGCCCTTCAAGCAAGTGTTCCGGGAGCTGTACCGCCCGAATGCCGATGAATTGCTGGAAGGGGTTCGTTCCAGACGTTATGATGGGCACCAGATTCAACCTAGAAAAGCAGCTTCGCTGCTGAAATCCCGTCAGTGGACGGCGAGCTACGAAGAGGGATTGCAGAAGGTGTATCATAAGCAAAACATCGTGGTGACCCTGTATGCCTTGGCAGACTGGTTCTCGCCGGCCGAGGTAGAAGCGCCGACAATTGAAACGGTAGCTTTCTATAAGCGCAAAACAGGCGAACCGATGCAGTTGGTTGATATTCCGAAGGTGATCTTCTCCGAGGTGATGCGCGACGTTGATCTGGTTGTCAGTGTGGCTCATGTCGGCGGCGTTGATCCGGAGGCAAGCCTATCCACCGTGGAGATGCGGGCAGCGATGGTACGCGAGCTTGTTCCGATTCTGAAGCTGGACAATGTAGTGATCAAGGGCTCTCATGTGCATATCCAAGGAGCCTTAGGCGAATATACCGTTCATCTGGGCAGCGGTATGGTGCATCAAATGGCCGGCGGAAGTTTGCACATCTTACCGGTGCACGCGCAGCATCGCGGCAGGATCTTCTTGCCCTTCGTCGACGAAGATCCGCGGACAGCGGAAATTATGTCGAAGGTCCTGCTGCTTGCTGAGGACCGTAAGCTGAAGGACCCTACTATTTTGGAGCAGATTAAAAGATAAAGAACGTAGAAGAGAGAGGCAGCAGATCGGAGTGATTTGCTGCCTTTTATCTAAACAGCTGGGGGCTAATATGTGAATAGTGAGACATTTAAAATAACTCGACTTCGGTTTGGTTCGTTCATCAAATGGAATAGTTATATTGCAGTTTCTTTTGGAACCATGCTAGGTTTGTTGTTTTTTATTATTGGTTTGCTAGGCGGTAAGTTGAACGCGACATTCAATGGTCAACAGTTGTCGGGTATACAAGAAAAGGTATTTGCCCTTATTTTTCCGCCGATTTTTATGTTTATCTTTGGCATCATGCTGTCACTCCTCTTATATATCCCATTAATGCTTATATTGAAAGTAACCAAAGGAATCAACCTCAAAGGAAATGTTGAGATCATAGTCGCTGACAAACCAGCGCAGCCAGAGGAGGTTCTAACGTGACCGCATACGAAAAGCCAACTCTAGCTCTCGCCGATATAGAGGAAGTATTGAGAGCTCATCTGGGATCAGGGGCGGCGGAGATAACGCCAATGACTGGCGGCAACCTGAGCAGTGTTTACTCCTTCATGCATGAAGGAAGGGGACATGTCATTAAATTCAGTGACATGGCAGGGGCGTACGAAACGGATCGCTATATTTCAAACCTGCTATCTAGTCAAGGAATACCGTTCCCGCGGTTTCTTGGACAAGGGAAGGTAGGGCATCTGGGATACGTGATCATAGAGCGAATCGAAGGCGGCAATTTCGCGGATTGTTCCGGGGAGCAGCAGTTGAACCAGCTTCCGGAGCTGATACAGCTCCTGACCCGAATTAACCATGTCGAGCTGGGCTCAACAAGCGGCTATGGGTGGATCAAACCTACGGGCGATGGTACCTTTCATACGTGGAAGGATTATCTGGTCGATGTATTCGCGGAGGATCAAACGGGGAACTTCTGGGAGAATTGGTATGACCTTTTTCAAACGACTTGCTTGGAGAAAGATGTGTTCGATGAGTGCTATAGCCGTTTGATGGGCTATTCGACCTACAATGAGCCGCACCGGCATTTTATTCATGGGGATTTTCACCAATGGAATATTTTATCGGACGGTAAGCGTATCACCGGCATCATTGACGGTAACTGCGCATACGGCGACTTTCTCGTAGATCTCGCGATACTTGATAGACATATGGCGGGTCTTGAAGTGATTCAAGCTTATCAAGCTTATCAAGAGCAGGCCGGAATTATGATACCGGATTTCAAGGAGAGATTGATCGGCGCGTATTATTTTAAAGGCATGGATGGACTTCGTTTCTATGCGAAAATGGGATGGAACGATGCCTATCAATCGACTCGCGAGTTTCTTCTAAACTTGAATAAGTAATATGGAGCAAATCTACGGACGGACAAAGGAGAAAACATGTTAACGACTGGGCAAATACTAGCTATCGAACAATTGCAAATCGAGTGTGAAGCTTATGATCATGTCCAGTTGAAGCTCAACTGGGAAATGCTTAGAGAACGCGATTCTGACCAACTCGACTTGTTTCATTATGAAAATGAACAGCTTGTAGCATTTGTAGGTTTGTATGCTTTTGGGTCAACGGTCGAAGTATGCGGCATGGTGAAACCCAGTGAACGACGGAAGGGGCATTTCCAGCGCTTGTTCCGGCAAGCGATGGAGAAGGTCGAGCAGAACGGATTCAAGAGAGTTTTGCTGAACGCGCCTGCGGGATCAGATACGGCAAAAGCTTTCTTGAGGAAACAAGGCGCAGAGTATGCATTCTCCGAGCATCAAATGGAGTGGCGAGAAAAGCCTCTTGGCGAAACGGACGGCATTATTCTGAGGCCAGCGATGCCGGAAGATTACGAACTGCGTGTACGCATATCCGTTCTGGCGTTCGGAGATGAAGAAGCAGATGCCCGAGCGATGGAGAGTCACGTTTATGCGGGGAACACCGATGTGTTCATGATTGACGTGAACGAAGACACGGTAGGCAAGATCCGGGTGAGCCGCGAAGAGGAGCAAGCATGGATTTATGGATTTGCTATCCTACCTGAACATCAAGGTAAAGGGATAGGCAGCAAAGTATTGCGCCTAGTCGTTAAAGAGCAAAGCGCAGCCGGCTACTCGGTACACTTAGAAGTCGAAACGAAGAATGAACACGCTCTAAGGTTGTATGAATCGGTCGGATTCAAAGTGGTGCATGCGCAGGATTACTATAGCTACCAACTGCGATGAAGTTCTAACGAACCGTACGGCGCTTATTTGCCTCAAAACAGCTCCAAAAAAATTCTAACGAACCGTAGAGGCACTATTCGGCGGTTTGTGGGGAAATTGGAGTGAATTTTGAGGTAATAACGCCTCTACGGTTCGTTAGATTCTCGGAGGCGAGAAATCCGGCCGAATAAGGCCTGTCCGGTTCGTTAGCTTTTCGCGGATTGCGAACAGCAACGTATGGACAGCGCTTTTTTGCCTCAAAGGAGGACATCTTAATGCTTTACACTGGCGAATGAGTGCAGATGCCGCTGGAAATATATTAGGTTGGAAGTATGAGCAACCCTATGATTATTACAACAACGTACTAAGTTCTGAGTCGTTAAAGGAATTTCTATCAGGCTCCTATTTTGCTGTATATGATAGTAACACAGCATTAGTCGGATTCTTTTGTATAGGAATCGCTGCACAAGTTCCAAATGATAGCTATACGTATTCACCTGATTTTATAGACATTGGATTAGGAATGAGACCTGAGTATACGGGGCAGGGAAATGGAACGTCTTTTCTCACCTCTGTGCTTGGCTCTATAGAGAAAACCTACGGAAGTCTCCCAAAACGACTAACAGTGGCAACGTTTAATAAACGAGCGATACATCTATATGAAAAAATCGGATTCTGCCAGGAATCCGATTTCACCAAAGGGTCAACTGGATTTACTGTTATGATTCAGAAATAGCTATAGAAATAAGGCCACCAATTCATATTGGTGGCCTATTGCATCTTAAAACGGTTAATTATGTAAGGATTGACCCTGCCGCACGACAGAACGCTGTCTCTCCATAATAAGGAATGAATATCCCACTTTCTGGACAACCTGACTGGAGTAATTGCAGGAGGGGAACGTTTCCATGACGGAGCAAAATCAGGATCTTGCGGATCGGATAACGGAACGGCTGGGAGTCTCTCCGGATGTTGTACGCCGCCATCTGCAGACAAAGGCGGGGTTCGAGGTATCCTGCCTTTTTCTTACTTCCTTAGCTGATCAAAATCAAGTGGACGAAGCGATTATTCGTCCGCTCCTTCATGCTACGCAGGCGACAAATGCGGAACACCTCGAGATTGAGCCTTTTTCCTGGTTAAAGATGAGCATTTCCCATGGTCAAATGAAGGAAACGGCCGGACTGGATGAGTGCGTGGAAGCGCTTCTGGGTGGACATTGCCTCATTCTTCTCCCAGGGAGTAATCAAGCACTTGCGATGGATGTCTGCAAGCGGGAACAACGCAGCGTTGAAGAACCCAGTACGGAATCGACGATCCGTGGGCCGCGAGAAGGGTTCGTGGAGGATTTGATCCGCAACCTGTCTCTTATCCGCAAGAGAGTGAAAAGCGATAAACTCGTATTCGAATCCATGGTTATCGGAACGGAAACGAAAACGATGGTTTGTTTAGCCTATATGCGAGGCATAGCCTCGGTGAAAATAGTGGATGAATTCCGGAAGCGGCTACAGGCGATTCATACAGATAGCATTTTGGAGAGCGCCTATATCGAGGAATGGATTCAAGATAAAGCCCTCACGCCTTTTCCGCAATTAATTGCAACGGAAAGGCCGGACGCTATCTCCGCGAAGTTGTTGGAAGGACAAGTAGCGGTCTTGACCGACGGTACGCCGATCGTGTTAGCGGGCCCTCTGACGTTTTTCCAGTTGTTCTCCGCGCCGGAAGACTATTATCAGCGCGCCGATATCGCGACGCTGCTGCGCTGGCTTCGGTTGGTTGCCTTTTTTCTCGCCATATTCGTTCCCGCGCTGTATATTTCGGTCGTCAGCTATCATCAGGAATTGCTTCCTGACCCACTCTTGGTCAACTTGGCCGCTCAACGGGAAGGTGTGCCTTTCCCGGCCTTCATTGAAGCGATCTTGATGATGGTTACGTTCGAAGTGTTACGGGAGGCGGGGCTGCGGATGCCGCGGATCGCCGGACAGGCAATCTCCATCGTCGGAGCGCTTGTCCTTGGGCAGGCGGCAGTGGAGGCGGGGATTGTCTCGGCGGCCATGGTCATCGTCGTCTCGATCACCGCGATATCCAATTTCGTCTCACCCATGTACAGCTTTGGTATCACCCAGCGCATCATTCAATTTGCTTTCATGATCCTTGCCGGCACGATGGGACTGTTCGGACTCATGTGCGGCGTGTTTTTTCTGCTGACTCATCTTGCTTCCCTCCGTTCGTTCGGCGTCCGGTATTTCGCGCCATTTGCTCCCATGTACCTGCCCGATTGGAAGGATACGTTCGTACGGGTTCCCAGGCCGCTTCTGAAGGGCCGTTCGAAAATGTTTCAACAGGGAAAGTCCAGAAGGTGAGCTCATGATCATGAAATGGTTACAGGTTGCCGCTCTGCTGCTAATGTGCACGGGTTGCTGGGATATGAGAGAGATCAATCATCTGGCCTTGGTGGATATGACCGCTGCGGACATGGATCCTAGAACCAAACGTATAACTGCTTATTACCAAGTCATCAATCCGACCGGTATCTCACCCCGGCAATCCGGCCCTGCGCAAGCGTCCGTCTATACCTATGTAGTCTCGGAACAAAACCCCGGCCTGTTAACCGAAAAAACAGGCACGATCATGTCTCGGATGCTTTTCACCGCCCACATGCAATGCTATGTGTTCACCGAAAGAATCGCGAGAGAGGGGTTGCTCGAATTAATCAATTATTTGGAACTGAATACGGAGCGACGAACCAATGTATACGCCGTCGTAACGGATGCGCCAATTCAGAAAGTCATGGAAAACTTCACCCCGCTCGACCGGGTGCCAGGGCGAAATCTCCGGTTGTTGATGGACTGGCAAGCGAGTACATTCGGCATGACCAGAAAATTGACTCAATTGGAAGATATCGTGAAGGGGATTCCTTTGAGCCGTCCGACGATCATTCCGATCCTTCATTACTACGGAAGTAGTCCGGCTTCCCAACCGGATCGAGTAGAGACCATAAAGGCGACAGAAACAGGGTTTCAAATTTCTGAAGGCGCAGTGTTCATTCGAGCGAAAATGGTGGGGGAGATCGATCAAAACACCAAAAAGATGTATTACGTTCTGAACGGCGATGCCCGCAGGTGCTTGGAAAGCATCAAAGTGAACGGCGTCCACGTGGATTTGGAGACGAGGAATATCAAAGTTAAACGAAAATGGGGGCCGTCGCGGCTCCATATTACAATCCACGCTAACCTTCGGATTCTGTACAATCAACAAATGAGACCGCTCACGCTTCAGAATTCACACGAAATCGAGCAGGCTTTTAATAGGACCTTAAAGGAGCAGTCGGACGAATTCGTCCGATTCGCGCGCGAGAAAAACTGGGATCTGCTTGGAATCGGAGATACGAAACAAGGACGCGGAAAGTGGAGAGATTTCGATGTTTCGTTCGAAGTGAGCTCCAAAGCGGCCGTGTTCGGCAACACGAGAACGCCCTACCAATAAGGAGAGAGATGGCATTGGAAAAACATCTGCAACTGGGCGGGTGGCAACTATTCGCAATGACTGCCGCGTTCGTCGCGGGGACGTCGTTCATCTTGCTGCCCGTCGGACTTATTTCTGCAGCGCGGCAGCTCGGATGGCTCGTCCAACTGTGGAGCACGTTGTTTGGCGTTGCCGCCGGAGCGTTCTGGCTGTACGTGGCAAGCCGGTATCCCGGTCTATCCCTTGTCCAAATCTCCCAAAAGGCGCTCGGTAAGCACGTGGGAGGCTTCGTAGCGCTGTGTTATATCGTGTTTTTCGTTCAAATGGCGGCATGGGTAACACGAAACATGAGCGACTACATGCAGGTTAACCTGATGCCAAGAACACCGATTAGCGTGTTTAACATCTTGGCTCTGCTTGTATGCGCCTATGCGGTGATCAAAGGAATCGATACGATCTCTATGGTGAGCGTAGTCATTCTCCCCATTCTGATCATCGCTTATTGGACGCCGTTTACCGTCATGTTGAGAGAGTGGGACTGGAGAAACTTTGACTATCCGGGCGCTTTCGAATTCTGGCCGACCCTAGCGGAGACGAAATACGCGCTCGGCTTTCCGTTCATGGAGACCGTTGTTTTCATGATGGCATTCCCTTTGGTCCGTAAAAGGCTCAATGCCGCCTTTTTGGGCGGAATCGCCTTTATGGGCTTCCAGCTTGCACTGGGGATTTTCTTTACGATCGGCATACTCGGCGTTTACCGTGGATCACATCTGTCGTACCCCATTTATATCATCTTCCGCGAAATGCAATTCTCTAATTTCATCGAGCATCTGGAAGCGATCATATCCGTGAACGCGCTTCTGCTCGTGTTCCTGAAGCTCAGCGTGCTATTCTATTTCGCCGTATCGGCGATCTGCCAGCTGTTTGCAATCGAGAACAGAGCTATCGTTGCTTACCCGCTCGTATGGGTCATCTCAGCCTACGCTTTGTTTTTCGCTAATATCGTCGAGAATGCGGAATGGGTCCAAGACTATTTGTTCATCTATTACGTTCCGTTCGGATTCGGTTTTCCTTTATTGTTCCTTGTCTCCGCTTGGCTTCGCAATCGCGGCGCAGGTGCGAAGGAGGCGGCGATATGATCTGGCTGATTCTACTCTATATCGCGTTCCTAGTTTCCGGGTTAATTATTATGAAAGCCAATACGATAGGTCGAAAAGAAATGAGTTTGTTCGTCGCGATTACGACAATCGGCTGCATCCTGTGGGGGAGCTTGATTGTGCATCGGCCTCTTGATTTGAACAAATGGATCGGCATGGCCATCGATTTCATGTTTTGAGCATAGAAGAAGGGCTGCCGCTCGGCAGCCCTTCTTAACTATCATCCCCCGCCAAGTCGCGCGTATAGGATGTAATCCACACCCTTCGGATCAGCCCCGCTCTGGCGGAGCAGCGTGTTGATTTGGCCGCGGTGGTACTGACCGTGCAGGGCGACATGGATCAAGATGTCGCGAGTCGAAGTCTCAAACGGTGCTCCGGCTTGGCTGCGATAAGCAACCGACTTGTCTAGTTCCTCTTCGGGCAAGGCGCTTAGCCAAGCTTGGTATCCGCTTCCGTTCGCTTCGATCAGCGCTTCGCAGTCGAGCGAATCCGCATCCTCCACCCACAGGATGATACCTTCACTGCTCTCGCCGCGCAGCCGAGTCAGCCAGATGCGCTCCGCCTGGAGTACGTGCAGAAACAGTAGCGTTGCTTTGCTCGCTTCATCTTTCGGCGCGGCTCGCAGCGCTTCAAGCAGTTGGCGGTTTGCCCAATCCATATGTGCGAATAGATTTCGAATCGTTTGCATGCAATCGACCTCCGTTATGCTTTGATATCGTACCCCATTCCACTTCTATTTTATAACAAAAGCGGTGAGAAACCTGAAAAGTTTGGTCTAACACTGACAACAAATATGTAATAATGTTACAGTTTAAAGGAGTGGAAACCTTAAATCGGCGATGGACCCGGAGGAATGATCATGGAGATCACAGGCGAGAAAGTGTTGCTCAGAGAGTACACGGCAGACGATTTTACTTTTTACAGTGAATTAGAACAACATAGCCATACTTACAAATACGAAAGCCAACGTCCGGACCTTGACCAAATCATAAAAAATTTCCAAACGATCCTGGCCGATCGTGATGCCAATCCGCGTGTCGTATATGCATTTCTAATCTGTGATAAATTTGATTTGCGTCCTATTGGCAGAGTCAGAATTAGATTAAACTGGGCTGAAATCAAGGAGTGGGAGATGGGGTGGGCACTGCATCCAGATCATTGGAAAAAAGGCTACGCAACTGATGCGGCAAAAACGCTCATCGGTTTTGCTTTTAGCGAACTTCATGTTCATCGTATAGTCGCTTACGCCAATGCGGAGAATGAGCTTTCCGAACAAGTCATGATTAGAGCCGGCATGATAAAGGACGGTTTACTTCGGGAGACAAGATTCTGCAATCAGAAATGGTGTAATGAAGTAATCTATTCCGTACTTGAGAGTGACCTCTGAAGCATCATATTTTCTTACGAAGGCTGCCAATTGATTGGCAGCCTGTTGTGTATGCCACGACGAATGATGTGGGCTTGACTTGGAGTTAACTCCAAGTGAGATACTATCCAATGAGGCTTATGAAGCGTAATCGAATGAACGGAAAGCGAGGAACCAATCTAATGGAATATGTGAAACTCGGAAATACAGGCCTGGATGTATCCCGGCTTTGTCTGGGTTGTATGAGCTTTGGTGTTGCGGAGCGGTGGATTCATCCATGGGTTCTTGATGAAGAGAACAGTCGTCCTATTATTAAGAGAGCGCTTGAGCTTGGCATCAATTTCTTTGATACGGCGAATGTATATGCGGACGGCACAAGCGAGGAGATTGTTGGACGGGCTCTTAAGGATTATGCGAATCGCGACGAAATTGTATTGGCGACGAAGGTGCATTTTCGCATGCATGAAGGGCCTAATGGCGCAGGACTTTCACGGAAGGCTATCATGAGTGAAATCGATAAGAGTCTTAGGCGATTGGGAACCGATTATGTGGATCTGTACCAAATACACCGCTGGGATTACAACACGCCAATTGAGGAAACGATGGAAGCCTTGCATGATGTCGTGAAGGCAGGGAAGGCCAGATACATTGGTGCTTCAGCGATGTATGCATGGCAGTTTCTAAAGGCGCTGCATGTGGCGGAGAAGAATCGGTGGACCCGGTTTGTGTCGATGCAGAATCACCTGAACCTGCTCTATCGTGAAGAGGAGCGGGAGATGCTGCCGCTTTGCAAGGAAGAAGGGATTGGCGTCATCCCATACAGCCCGCTGGCTTCCGGAAGATTGACGCGCGACTGGTCGGAGACCACCAAACGCTCCGAAACCGATCAGGTTCAGAAATCGAAATACGATGCAACGGCTGATGCAGATCGACTGATTGTAGAACGGGTAGCGGCAATCGCAGCGCGGCGCGGCGTTCCCCGTGCACAGGTCGCGTTAGCTTGGTTATTGCAGAAAGAACCGGTAACCGCGCCAATTATCGGTGCTACGAAACTGTCTCATCTCGAAGATCCGGCAGCTGCGCTTGCGATTAAACTAACAGCTGAAGAAATTGCTTCGCTGGAAGAGCCGTATATTCCTCACCGTGTGGTAGGCGCAATCTAATAGTTGTAACGATAAGGACGCCCTGTTCGATGAGGGGGCGTTCTTGATCTGAAAGCAGGAGGTGGAAATAGCATGTTAATCGCAGAAGTAAGCGAGAAGTTCGCTCTATCCCAAGATACACTGCGCTACTACGAACGCATTGGGCTTATCCCTCGGGTGAACCGAAACAAAAGCGGCATCCGCGATTATACCGAGGAAGATTGCAGGTGGGTGGATTACATCAAATGTATGCGAGGGGTAGGCCTTCCGGTTGATGTTTTGACGGAGTATGTTCGTTTGTTTCAACAGGGCGATGAGACCGTAGATGCCAGAAAAGAAATTCTAATCAGGCAGCGTGAGCAGCTCTTCGCCAAGATGGAAGAGATGAAGCGAGTACTGGAGCGCATGGATGATAAAATAGCGAGATATGAACAAACCCTTGTTGAAAGGGAAAAAACGCTGAACCGATGATTAGCATGCAGAAGCCCTCGACAAAATAGGGCAATTTACGTCCCTTTACAGATATTTCCTCTTCATGGACAATGAATAGGGGTTCTAATTTGTTCATGGAGCGTGATCGAGTTGTCTAAGAAGATTCTAATCCTTACAGGTGATGCCGCTGAGTCATTGGAAGTGTATTATCCTTATTTCCGCGTATTGGAGGAAGGGTTTGAAGCGGTTATCGCGGCTCCAAGCGTGAAGACGCTGCGAACGGTCGTCCATGATTTCGAAGGCTGGGACACGTACACGGAGAAGCCGGGTTATCAGCTGAATTCGCATCTTGCATTCTCCGAGGTCGATCCTTCCGAATATGCCGGACTTATTATCCCAGGCGGCAGAGCTCCTGAATATATTCGGTTAGACGATAACGTGCCTCGTATCGTCAGCCATTTCTTCGAAGCGGATAAGCCTGTCGGCGCAATCTGTCATGCGGCGCTTATTCTAGCGGTCGTTAACAATCGCAGCTACTTCGAAGGCCGCTCGATGACGGCTTACTCGGCCTGTCGTCCGGATGTTGAGTCGCTTGGCGCGACTTATGCGAAAGAAACCCTTTGCGTAGACGGCAATATCATTTCCGGTCATGCTTGGCCGGACCTCCCCGGCTTCATGCGGGAATTCTTGAAGCAAATGAATAGTCGGTAGTTTCTAAGGCAGAGCATGGATAAATTAAATGTTGCAATACGGTACACCAAACGGCAGTCCAAGACGATCACTCGTCTAGGGCTGCCGTTTTTTACTGGGAGCTCGCGCTCAGGTTTGCGGAAGGAAGGTGAGGCAGATTTGTTCCAGAAACCGCTCCGATGAATAGCCGCGTTCTTCGAGCTGAAAGGAGTAGGATTCGCTGCTTAGCGCCATTAGGAGCATGTCCGCTTTAAACACGTTGTTCGGCTGCTGCGGCTGACCGGAAACCGTCATTTCGTCGAGCAGCCCGACGATCAGCTGATGCAGCTCTACATACAAAGGGCTTTGCGTTCGCGATCTAAACCGGTTGGTGGAAGCGGAGTCCTCAACCCCTTTAAGAAGCTGGGATTTCTTCTCCCTGAATCGAATGAACAAGCTGAGCAGCCCTTGCAAACGTTCGCTCGGCGGGGCTGTTCGATGATCCAGCAAGTGCGTTTCGATACTATCGAACAGAAGGATGATGTTCTCTTTCATTAGATCGTGGCAAAGCTCGCCTTTATTGCGATACCGGCGGTATAACGTGCCCGGACCAATCTGTGCTTCTGTAGCAATTTGGTTCATACTGACTTGTTCTACACCATGTTGATCGAAGAGGCGAAGTGCTGCATCCAAGATGCGCTGACGATTCTCGGCAGCATCGCGGCGTTCGGAACGTGGTGGAGGCGTTGGTAGAGGAGAGTCTTGCATCGATAGGTTCACTTCCCGAAATTCAAATAGGTCTGTCTTGACAAGCGGAGCGGTCTCCGTTTAACATCAAATGGAGAGGTCTCCGCTTCATGCTATCATAAAGAATGGAAGTGTTCAACAGATGAGCAAATACGTTTTTTTCGTATGGTTGGGTTGATGCATCCGATGCCAATTTGGAAAAGAAATTTGATTGTTTGCTGGTTCGGGATGTTTGTGACGGGAGTGGGCATGAGTCAGATTGCGCCTGTATTGCCGCTGTTTATCAAGCATCTTGGCGTCGATGATGCAAGCGAAATTGCTCAATTCTCCGGACTTGCGTTCGGCATTACGTTTATCATTTCCGCGATATTCTCGCCAATATGGGGTGCAGCTGCAGACAAATACGGGCGGAAGCCGATGCTGCTGCGAGCGAGTCTGGGTATGGCGATTGTGATTTTCTGTATGGGCTTTGCGCCTAATGTATATGTATTAATTGGACTCCGTTTATTGCAAGGCATTATCACCGGTTACGGCACGGCGTGTACGACGTTAATTGCTACTCAGACCAATCGAGAACATGCCGGTTATGCGTTAGGCACACTGTCGACGGCCAGCATTGCGGGCTCTTTGCTTGGGCCTATGATCGGCGGCTTCCTGGTGGAGAATTTCGGGATGCAAAATGTATTCTTCATCACAGGAGCATTGATGTTTATCGCGTTCCTAACAACGGCCTTATTCGTCAAAGAAACCTTCAAGCGCGAAGATAAACAGGTGAAGAGTGCCAAAGAAGTGTGGGCTCTTATTCCGGAGAAAAGCTTGACGATCACGATGTTCGTGACCTTCTTCGTTTTAACGGTAGCCCTGTATTCGGTGGAACCGATCCTTACCGTTTATATTACCCAGTTAACCCGCAATCTCAGTCATGTCGCGCTCATTGCCGGGATCACTTTCTCTGCCTCGGGGCTTGCCAATATTTTTGCGGCTCCACGGTTAGGGAAGTTATCTGATCGCATCGGGGCACATAAAGTCATGTTGTTTTCTCTGGTTGCGGCCGGGATCATATTCATCCCTCAAGCTTTCGCAAGTAATCCTTGGCAGTTAATGATTCTGCGATTCTTGTTAGGGCTAACGGCTGCCGGGCTAACGCCTACCGTTAACATTTTGATTAAGAAAATTACACCTACAGCCATTACGGGAAGGGTGTTTGGATTTGCGATGTCGGCAGGTTACTTAGGCGTATTTGGAGGGGCAGTTCTTGGCGGGCAAGTGGCAGCCTGGTTCGGCAGCCGCTACGTCTTTATTGTTACCAGTGCGCTCCTTTTGATCAATGCGGTGTGGGTGTATTTTAACGTGTATAAGAAGCTGCAAGGGAATAAAGATTTGAATGCAATCCAATACCATTAAAAAGGGGCTCCTCCTATGCAAATCAAATGGTTCGGTCATTCCTCATTTCTTCTGACATCAGAAGCAGGAACGAGGATTCTCATCGATCCTTATTATAAATTTCTTGGCTACCGCATGCCGGTCCCCATTGAATCGGATATCGTTGTAGTCACGCATAATCATGGCGATCATAATAAAATCGAGGCGGCCTCGGGCAACTATATCCTTGTGAATCAACCAAAGGAATATAACTGCGGCGATGTGCGCATAACCGGGTTCAAGACATTCCACGATAAGGTGGAAGGGAAGAAAAGAGGACCTAATATTATTTTCCGCTTCGAAATGGATGGTCTGACGATCTGCCATTGCGGAGATTTGGGACATCTGCTAAGTGATGAGCAAGTCAATGCAATCGGCAAAGTGGATGTCCTTATGATTCCCGTTGGGGGAAGAATGACGCTTGATGGAGCGGAGGCTGCGCAGGTGATGCGTCAATTGCAGGCGACAGTGGCGATTCCGATGCATTATCGTACGAAGGCACTCGGCTTCCTTGGGCGAATCGTCTTCGCTAAGGCGGATAAATTCCTCGCGGCCGCAGGGACGCGTTCAACGTTAGATGTGAAGATGCTGCATGTATCTGCAGACAATGCAGCTGATTTTGCCGGCACGGTCACGATGCAGTACGATTAGAGCTTGGCGGGATTTGGCTTTGTTATTTGCTAGGAAGAAGTGGTTAAACTAATAAAGGTATGGGGCCTGTTAGTTTTTACCGCTATCGGCAAGCATAGTGGAATAAAGGATATGTTAGGTGCAATTGGTACACGAATTTGTAAAGGATTATTGAACCCAATTATTTTATTCTCTAAATAATAGTGATACACTAGGAGAGAGAAAAATGACCGGAAAAGATGTGTGATAAGGTTTTACCCTGGCTTGCTGTGGCGCTTTAGCAGGAACGCTCACATCCTTTCTGCAAATCGTAGAGTAGAAGGACGGTAAACATGAGCAACAGACAAACGAAAACAGACGTTATCTTAATTGGTGCCGGCATCATGAGTGCTACCTTAGGTTCGCTGCTTAAAGAATTAGTACCGGACTGGAACATTACCGTGCTGGAGCGGCGCGGAACTGCCGGCGAGGAAAGCTCAAACGAATGGAACAATGCAGGAACAGGACATTCCTCACTTTGCGAGCTTAACTACACTACCGAGAAACCGGACGGGTCCATAGATATTAGCAAAGCTATTAAAGTGAATGAAGAATACCAGCTTTCGAGACAGTTTTGGTCTTATCTGGTTAACAGCAACTTGATTCGTAATCCACAGGACTTTATCGTTCCGGTGCCTCATATGAGTTTTGTTCAAGGGGAACAAGATGTCAACTTTTTGAGGAAACGGTTTAAAGCTTTGGAACACAATCCACTGTTTGACGGAATGGAATATTCCGAAGATCCAGCGAAGCTGAAGGAATGGATTCCGCTGATGATGAAAGACCGGAATGTGAACCAACCGATCGCGGCTACAAGAATTGAATCGGGTACGGATGTGAACTTTGGCGCTTTGACGCGTATCTTGTTTGACCACCTAAAGAGTGAGAACGTTGATATCAAGTTCAACCATAATGTTGATGATATCAAACGTGCGTCAGACGGCTCGTGGGAACTGAAAGTGCGCAATGTCGAGAACGGCGCGGTTGAGCGTCAAACGGCGAAGTTCGTCTTCATCGGCGGCGGCGGCGGAAGTCTGCATTTGCTGCAGAAATCCGGTATTCCAGAAGGTAAAGGGATTGGCGGCTTCCCGGTAAGCGGATTGTTCATGGTTTGTCAGAACCCGGAAGTGGTAGCGCAGCATCGTGCCAAAGTATACGGACAAGCTCCGGTCGGTGCGCCTCCAATGTCGGTTCCGCATTTGGACACACGCGTGATCGATAAGAAAGAGTCGCTGTTCTTCGGACCGTTTGCCGGCTTCTCGCCGAAGTTCTTGAAATTCGGTTCGATGTTCGACTTGTCGTCCTCCGTTAAAGGACATAACCTCGTTACGATGATGGCAGCTGGCGTGAAGAACGTTTCATTGACCACCTACCTGATCAAGCAAGTTATGTTATCGAAAGAAAAACGAATGGAAGCGTTACGGGAATTTGTTCCGAATGCAAACAGCGCGGATTGGGAATTACTGGTAGCGGGTCAGCGTGTACAAATTATTAAAGATACTGCGGCCGGCAAAGGAACACTCCAATTTGGTACGGAAGTTATTAGCGCCGCTGACGGCTCCATTGCAGCCTTGCTTGGTGCATCTCCTGGTGCGTCAACTGCGGTTTCCGTTATGCTTGAAGTCATTAAGAAATGCTTCCCTGAACATGTTAAAGAGTGGGAGCCGAAGATCAAAGAAATGATTCCTTCTTATGGCGTGTCCCTGTTGAAAAACCCTGAGTTGATCCGTCAACATCAACTTTCCACAGCGAAGGCGCTTGGTCTGAGCGAGAAGGGTTCGTTGCAGGCTACGCACTAAACTATAGGAATTGAAGCAGCCGAGATTGTTCGGCTGCTTTTTTGCATTTTGGGGGCGGAATACGCTAACGAACCGTAGAGGCCTTATTTGCCCCAAAACAGCAGCGAAAAAATTCTAACGAACCGCAGCGGCCTTATTTGTTGTTTTGCGTGTATAGGGGAGCCGATAATCCTGAAATAAGGCCTGCACGGTTCGTTAGATTCTCGAAACCTCGGAATTCAGCCGATTAAGGCCTCTACGGTTCGTTAGAAATTCGCGTCGGTTAACCCTTCTCAAGGAAGTGAAGCTGTTCGGGCGTTAGGATGAGATCGCCGGCTGCGCAGCTCTCGCGCATATTGTCCGGCGTCTTTGAGCCGATAATCGGGAAAACAGAGAATGGCTGCGAAGTCAAATAAGCTAGAGCAATAACCGTGCCGGTTGTTCCGAGATCGCCTGCCAATTGCCGTACGCGATCCAGGAGGTCGAAGCAGCGATCGTTAAAGAAGTTTCGCTCCACATGGGCTGCACTTGCATGCGTACCTGCTGCTTTCCCTCGCGCATATCTACCGCTGAAGAAACCGTTCGCCTGAGAGGAGAAGGGGATAACGGCTAAACCGCTTTCCGCATAGTAGCGTCTGTCTGCTTCAAGATCATCGTTTGCAGAACCTGTATAGTATCCAGCTAAATTCCAATACGGTTGATTGGCAACAAACGGCGTTAGACCATTGGCAGCCGCGTAGCTCTGCGCTTGTTTAATCCGTTCCACGGTCCAATGTGAGCAGCCAATATGACGGATTTTACCAGCTAGAACTTGGCTGTGAAGAGTCTCCATAATTTCTTCGACCGGCCTGCTTGGCTCATCGCGATGCAGCCAGTACAGGTCGATATAGTCGGTTCGGAGCAGCTTCAAGCTTTCATCAATCTCCTGATGAAGAACGTCTCGTCCAAGCCTTGCTTGATGCGGTGTTTCCTCTTCGGGATGACCGCCTTTGGTAGCTAGAACAAGCTTATCGCGGTTGCCTCGTTCCTCCATCCATTCGCCAAGACGGGTTTCGGTTAAGCTTCTTCCGATCCCAAGCCAGTTATCATACGAATGTGCCGTGTCGATAAAGTTGCCGCCAAGCTCTAGATAGAGATCGATGAGCAGATATGCATCCTCGCGTGACATTCCACCGCCGAAGCCGCCTGTACCCATGCAGATGACTGAGGCATTTAACGTTGTACCGGGTATTTCTCTATAAAGCATGTCCCTCATTCCCTCCCCATTAGTGCCCGTTCAATACCTTTGACAATGCCATGTTCCGCTGGGAATGGCAATGTACAATAAACGAATTGAGGCCAATCCGTGAAAGTTGAAACAACATAAATGACTTGTTTAACGATTTAAATTTATTGCAAAACGATAAACTTTGTGCTAAATTCAACTTGAGAGAATGGAAATGAGGTGCATGACATGGAACGTGGTTCAACACTTTTTTTGAAGATAACTGTTTTTCTGATCGGCATTCCGGTTCTGGCTTTGTGCATTTTTGTCATTCCAGAGATCGCGAGCTATATTGTAGAGCTGTATCCGGATCATACTTATCTCAAATATTTTGTTTGTATTGATCTCTATGCTACGGTGATTCCCTTTTACACTGCACTGTATCAAGCATTCAAACTTTTGTGCTATATTGACAGGAACCAAGCGTTCTCGGATTTATCTGTCACTGCTTTGAAGAAGATCAAATACTGTGCATTCTCAATCAGTGCCTTGTTTGTACTGGGGATGCCCCTCTTTTACCTCTTAGCGGAGAGAGACGACTCCCCCGGCGTCATTGTAATCGGGATGGTATTTATATTTGCTTCGATGGTGATTGCGGTCTTCGCGGCTGTTCTTCAGAAGCTGCTGAACAATGCCATAGCTATTAAATCAGAAAACGACCTAACGGTCTGAGGTGAATAATATGGCGATCATTATAAATATTGACGTAATGTTGGCGAAGCGAAAAATGAGCGTAACGGAGCTTTCGGAAAGGGTCGGAATTACGATGGCGAATCTTTCTATTCTGAAGAACGGAAAGGCGAAAGCGATTCGCATCTCCACGTTAGAGGCGATTTGTAAAGCTTTGGATTGTCAGCCCGGAGATGTTCTGGAATACCAAATGGATGAATAATGAGAAGGGCATTCCTGCAGCTTGTTCGTTTTGGCTGGGAGCAGGCATGGTCTTGCCTGTTTCCCGTTGTTATATTCGCTTCGCTGGCATTAACACAGCTTATCCAGATTCCATGGCTCCCGAGGTATGACTTGCTGCTGCTTATTTGCCTCGGGATGCAGTGGTGGATGGTTCATTCCGGCCTTGAATCACGCGATGAGGTTAAGGTTATTACCTTGTTTCACTTGATAGGTTTGGCACTTGAAATCTTCAAGGTGCATATGGGTTCATGGTCGTACCCCGGAGAAGGGTACACGAAGGTGTTTGGCGTTCCGTTATACAGCGGCTTTATGTATGCGAGTGTTGCGAGTTATCTCTGCCAAGCCTGGCGGCGGATGGACGTCGAATTGGTTAGATGGCCGCCTTTTCCGGTGGTGGTAACATTAGCTGCCATGATTTATTTAAACTTCTTTACCCATCATTATTGGATCGATGCTCGCTGGTGGTTGTCTGCACTTGTAATAATCGTATTTTGGCGGACTTGGGTTACCTTTGAGGTTGGGGGGACAAGATACCGGATGCTGCTCGCGCCTTCATTCGTTTTAATCGGATTCTTTATCTGGCTCGCCGAGAACGTCGCAACTTTCTTCGGGGCTTGGGAATATCCGGATCAGACCGGATCATGGCGAATCGTTCATTTTGGGAAAGTGAGCTCATGGCTGCTGCTTGTAATCGTTAGCTTTCTGATCGTCGCGACCTTGAAGCTGGTAAAAGGCGGGCAAGGCACGAGCAGAACCAAATAATTCGAAATCTATGAGGGCTGCCTGCGGGGTGGCCCTTTGTTAACTATAAAGGCCAGGTTGAGCATTCGCTCTTCCTGGCCTTTATGCTAATGCCGGATGTATCTTCGTGCGCCGATGCTTACACCTATTGCATTCGGGTTTGGCCATCTGGTTGTATTGTAGTACAAGCGCATATCAGCCGGAGCGTATTGGGATAGATGGTAGAAATCAGGATAAACCAGCCGATCTTCCAAATAGGCGGATTTCGTTGCATCCGCAATGCGGCGTTTGTTCAATGAAGCGATAATACCCTCTCCGGATTTGATACCAATTCCGTGTCCGAAATAAAGGTCGTCGCTCAGCATGATGACATTCTCACCTTGCCACTCCATTTTCTCTGGATTAACTTCCGGGTTTTTGAAATATAACACGTCACCGGGCTTTGCATTCGAGCTTGGCGTGTCTTCGGTAATCAGTCCAAGGTCGCTGTCTGCTTGCCAGGAGTGCAGGTACAGATTTTGAAACAATCGATTAAACGGGGTTTCTCCGAGCGAATCCAGAACGCCTTTGTAAAGAACGATGATAACGGCAGTCGCACACTCGAAGCCGTATTTTTTCCCGTTTGAGAATATATCTTGGATGGCCTCGGCCGGCATGACACTATCCTTGAGCTGAAATCCTCCTTCATCCGTCAATGTCCAATACTTCTCATTACAAAACGACTTCTTAAACGTAGCGAATCCCGCGGGGCTGCTTTGCAACTCCTTGGCTGCCGCAACAATATTCGACCGTAAGGTCGATTCGAAATGCATGTCGGCTCTGCCTCCTCATCATTCTCAAAATGCCTATTCCATTGTATGGGCAAAGGAGAATGCGTGTGCGTTGGCTACTGTCTCACGATTAATTAAGTCATTACTTAAATACATTGTTGTCATTTCGATGGGGTTCGTTACGAAGGTTCCATTGCTCTGCGTTATGAGGCGAGTTGGGAGTTGAGAGTGAATCCGGAGTGTTCGTCAGGCGGCTTGGGGGAACTATCTATCTGTGGCTACAGGGGATAATGAACACGTCCAATGTGGAACAATTTGCTTATATTCCAGCGTGCTTTTTTCGTGTTTAGCTGACCGGAACATACGGGATACCGATTTTCAGTTGGATTTATGTAATCCCTCATGTAGTAAGGTGGATAGATCCGGCGGTTATTCAGGTTCCTGATTCTAGATATTATTATTTTGATTTATTTAGCTATAACAGGTGGCTGGGCACTTTGGCATTTCTAATGTGCATATTTGTTTTGATTGTTAGTGTCCTACTCTCAAAAGCCGCTGCAAGACGCACCTAATTATTAAAACAAAGGCAGCTGATCACTAAGGATCTGCTGCCTTTGCTCAACTAATGGGATGGATAACGCAACAAATGAGGTCTATTCGAGTCTATAAGTCTAGTTAGGGAAATTTTGCATGTTAAAGATGCGGAAGGTGGCTATGATTAAAATCAATACGATAAAAACCATAATTATCACACAATCAGTTATTATTGTTGCTCTGCTTATTTATATTTTTGCGTTTGATACTGAATCAAATAAAGAGAGTGATACTGCCACAAATTCGGTTATTTCTAATTTTGACAAAGCCGACCTGGAACGAATAGAGAAAGTGGTGAAAAGATTCGAAGGTGGTCTAGGAGACAACTTAATGATTATAGAGCAAGGATTCGACAGTGGACCGGCCATACATGACGTAATTTCGAATGGCAAAGAAATTAAGTGGATCGTAGATAATTCAAGAGATGCATGGTATCCAAACAACAAAATCAAGACGGAGTATGTTTGTAAATCAATTCGGATTCACGATAGAGACAGTGAGTATATTGATGTTCAATTATCAAAATGTAAAGGGTTCAATGATGATGAACAACTTGGCGTGGTTTCTTTTAGCAAAGAAAAGTTGTAAGTTGAAACAATATAGACCATAAGGGGAGTTTGGAATATGGTTCAATCCATCATACATATCGCTCTTGTTGTAAAAGAGTACGACGAGGCCATTGAATTCTATACGAAGAAGTTGAATTTCATATTGGTTGAAGATACGTATCAGCCGGAGCAAGATAAACGGTGGGTAGTGGTATCTCCGCCCGGTTCAGTTGGTACCACCATTTTACTTGCAAGAGCATCAAAACCTGAACAAGAACTGTTTATAGGCAACCAGTCCGGCGGTAGAGTCTTTCTGTTTCTAAACACAGATGATTTTTGGAGAGATTATAATGAAATGATCTCAAGAGGAGTGGAATTTGTGAGAGAACCACAAACTCAATCCTATGGTACCGTAGCAGTATTTAAGGATTTATATGGAAACCTGTGGGATTTAGTGGAGATGGAAGAGAATCATCCAATTTCCAAACGAATGAAATAGATAACCTACACAATTACTGGAGTGGATTCTATGAACACGAGAGATTGGATTGTTCCCGTGCTGAATATTATTGGACCTGTTGGCATTGGAAAGTCGAGTACCGCAGATGCCATATCCGAAATATTGGAGCATGACTTTATGCTTCCGCATGCGGTAGTCGACCTCGATGATGTGAGGCGTGCATTCCCTACACCATCAGAAGATCCTTTTAACATGGAGCTTGGGTTTAAAAATCTTGCTGCTGTCTGGACAAACTATCTATCTATTGGAGCAAAGTGTCTAATCATACCAAGTGTAATGGAGAGCACAGAACATCTGAACAAGATGCGTTTATCAATACCGGGAGCTGAACTATTCGTAGTACGCCTTGTTGCGTCACTTGAAGTCAACCATGATCGGATTCGTGGCAGGGAAAAAACCATCGATTCACTAAATTGGCATCTACAGCGCTCAACCCAACTCACCAAGGAACTCGCCGAAAAGAAATTGGAGAATGTAATCGTAGACACTGAGAATAAGCTGCCATCTGACATAGGACGAGAAATCATCCGCGAATGGGGAATCGTGGAGTGGTATGCCGCATCGAAAGGACGCGAACATGATTGACATTCTGTATGACAATACGAAACCACCCTTACACGCATGCGCTGCTCATCCGAGGCGGCGAGGTCGTGCGCAGCAGGCGAACGGAAGACGTCCTGACGACAGGCGGTCTCAGCCAGTTTTTCGAATCCCCTGTGGCAGTAGAAAAGTATCATGATCGGGTATATGTGCGAATAGCGGAGTAACGGCGTATTTATCAATACGGAGGGTTGCCTGATGGAGAAAAAGATACGATTAATCGAGGAAAGTGATTATGAGCAAGCGCATGCATTTCAGTGCGAGTATTTGGATGTAGAAATCTTTGAAGATTTTATGCAAAGGGTGAATAGCGCTCCTGACTTGTACTTCGTAACCGTGGATGGTAGTGAAGTGGTTGGTATCTGCTATGGAAGTCCTTCTAAGAGAAATGATGCAGTCATTAATCTGAATGGGATCGCGGTTAATCTGGATGTTACAAAGAAATATGCTAGAGTTGGGCTGGGAACAAACATGCTGCGGATCTTTGAAACTGCGGTGAAGAAAAGAAGCTATGATAGAATTGGTGTAGGTTCAGCGGATGATCCCAAAGTAGAAGCTTTTTATTTGAAAAATGGATTTAAACCAACGGAACTGGTAGTCAAAGGTTCAAATCTGGAAGAAATGGAGAGAGTCCGAGTAGATGACTATGAAAGCGGGATTTTACGAAGAGAAGAACTAATACGCAAATACAATCCAAGAGAAGTGATCTTCATTTTAGAAAAGTATTTAGAATGAATTACTTCAGGGGGGGCCGCGAAATTGAGAAAATGGAGTATTGCGCTCGTTGTCTTACTGCTCATGTTTATATTGGCAACGGGGTGTAAGGGTGGCACGCAAAACCTAGGGGATGAGGTATCGACCAAGACGGAGAATGCCACGCCGACGGCCAGCAAAGCAGAGGAGAATACACCATCTCCGGCGAGCAAAGCGGAGGAGAATACGCCGTCTCCCGATCCGACTCCGGCTGCTTTGCCCGCGACTACGCCGGACCCGAAGCTGCCGAAGCGTGACCCGCAGTCGGCGCCGCTTGATGTATTTCAACAGGCGAAACAGCTCGGGAGAGGAGTCAATCTTGGCAACGCGCTTGAGGCGCCGATAGAAGGGCAATGGGGAGTTATTCTACAGGAAAGCTACTTCAAGACGATCAAGGATGCAGGCTTCGAAACGGTCCGCGTTCCGATTAAATGGTCGGCGCATGCGGACGCGCAAGCTCCATTCGCTATTGACGCCAAGTTTTTCGAACGCATGGATTGGGTCATCGACCAGGCGCTGAAGCAGGAGCTGAACGTAGTTCTTGACATGCACAATTTCGATGAGATCTATCTGAATCCAGATGAGCAGGAGACTCGTTTTCTGGCGCTATGGAAGCAAATTTCGGCACGGTATAAGGAGCTTCCCGGCAATGTGTATTTTGAAATGCTCAATGAACCAAACGGTTCTCTGACCTGGTCAAAATGGAATAAAATGCTGAAGAAAGCGCTCGATACGATTCGAAGCGAGGATCAATGGCATACGGTCATTATCGGCTCCGTCAACTGGAGCAATTACGCTGATCTTGTGTCGCTCGACATTCCGGTTAACGAACAGAACGTTATCGTTACGTTCCATTATTACGATCCTTTTCTCTTCACCCACCAGGGAGCAGAATGGGGAGGGCCGGAGGTCGGTACCATCGGCGTCATTTGGCCAGGTCCTCCGGCGCAGAAGGTGGAACCGATCACTTCCGCCAAGCAGGTGAACTGGGTGGACGATTGGTTCCAAGATTACAATACGGAACCGGTGGAAACGAATCCGGCAGGTCCCAATTCGATCGTGGAAGCCTTTGATAAGGTGAACAGCTGGGCAAAGGAAAATCATCGCCCGATCTATCTTGGCGAATTCGGCGCGTACAGCAAAGCCGATATGCCTTCACGGGCACGTTGGACGTCCTTTGTGCGAGAGGAAGCGGAGAAGCACGGTTTCAGCTGGGCTTATTGGGAATTTTGCTCGGGCTTCGGGGTGTATGACCCAATAGCTAATCAGTATCGGAAGGAATTGCTGGAAGCACTTATTCCCTGAATGTAACCCTCGAACAACTATCATGAAACGGGTGGTATTATGATGGAAGATCTACTTTCGCGAATGAAGCATAAACACGGTAGGATCGTCGACGGAAGGCGGCATGTCTGGGACGTGGAAAAACTATGGGAGCTAGCTAAGAACTTACCCGTTCATAGAATCAAGATTGATACAATCAAGGAACTTGATCAGGATTGTTGGTTTGCGGGTAGCAGGAATACACCAATTCCAACGATACGCAATGTTGCCCTTCATTGTCAGCGGATTATCAACGCAAACATGGAGTACCCCATATTATTATGTTCAGAAGGACAATTAATTGATGGGGGACATCGGATTGCACATGCACTCCTTCATGAGAACAATGAAATTGATGCCGTCTATCTTATATTGCCTGCAGCGGATGTCATTCAATAAGATTAGCCGATCATCCCATAAACTGAGTAATGACTTGGTTGAATCTGTCACGCTCTTCCAGAAAGGCACAATGACCGCTATATAGAAACGGAACCAATTGCGAATTTTTTATTAGCTTATTGGTTTCCTGCCCATTGGTAAACGGAACGACTTTATCATGGATGCCGTGAATGATTAAGGTAGGTACCGCTATTTGACTAAGATCATGGTATACATTCTCATCTCTGAGCGTAGCCATGATGGCGGAGGTGGACCAATTTGCTGCTTCTAGTCCAAGCTGAAAGAACCAATCTGCGGACGGTCCTGTTATATACTGAAAGAAAAAGATATCCGTGGCATCCCGTAACATTTTAGGACGATCCGTATTCGTTTCTGCAATGAATTTGTTTGCCGCTTCTTTCGGAACGCTAGTTGGGGATGCTGCATCGATTAGGATCAGTTTCGAAACTCCATGCCCATGATGCCGGGCCATGTATCGAATCGAGATCGAGCCTCCTGTGGAGTGTCCCGCAAGTATGATGTTTTTTAATTGAAGCGCATCGATTACTGCACGAACATCATCTGCTAATCGGTCAAAATTGTAACCGCTAAATGGTTTATCGGAATTACCGAAGCCCCTCCAGTCAATACCAATACAACGATAACCCTTTGTGGGAAGATAATTAAACTGATATTCAAACTGCTTATGGTTTAACGGCCAGCCATGGATAAAAAGTATTGTCTTATTCCCCTGCGGGTTGATATCCTCTACATATATTTTCACACCTGGTTCAACAGGAACAAAGTATCCCAAACCGAGCACCCCGTTTTATCAAAAGTAACTTCACCCATAAGATACTCATCTGGGCTGACAGGGGTGAAAGCCTACAAGTATTCCGGACCAGCTATTACGCTAGCTGCGTTTTCGATAACGGGAGGTAAATCTGTAATGACAAGATTGCAAGGGAAAATCGCTATAGTTACGGGGGTTAGTCGTCCCGGTGGAATTGGTGCCGCTATTTGTCGGGCATTTGCAGCTGAAAGCGCCAGCGTATTCTTTACGCACTTGTATGAGTACGATAAAGTCATTTACCCGAATGATGCTGACGAGAGCTGGCCTGAACGTTTTGCTGAGGAACTGCGCCAATGGGGAATAAAAGTTGGACATATGAAGTTGGACCTTGCGATTTCGGGTTCAGCGTCCTTATTACTGGGAGAAGTACGGAAAGAAATTGGTTTGCCCACCATCCTTATTAATAACGCTACTTATAGCGTCGATGCGGATTTTCGGCAATTAAGCGAGGCTCTCATCGATGCACACTGTGCTGTGAACGTTAGAGGGACATTCATGCTATCCGCTGAATTCGCCCGCATGATAGAGGCAGAGAAAATCAGTCATGCTTCCCATAGTCATTTCGGCGGACGCATCATTAATCTCACTTCCGGTCAGGGGAAAGGCCCTATGCCTGGCAATCTTGCCTATGCCGCGACAAAGGGTGCTATTTCTTTTTTTACCGAATCGCTGGCTGCAGAACTGGCACCGCTTGGCATAACCGTGAATGCTGTCGATCCGGGTCCTACTGACTCGGGTTGGATGTCCGAAGAGGTGAAAGAAGCTTTACTCCCCAAATTCCCTATGGGCCGGATCGGGCTTCCGGAAGATGCAGCACGTCTAATTGCTTTTCTCGCTAGTGACGATGCCCAATGGATTACCGGCGAAGTCATTCATTCGAGAGGCGGGTTCTAAGACTTATTTTCTCCTCATCCATTGTTCAACTAGAAAGATAAGCACAAGCGCAACAAATAGAAAAGGGACGATTCTGCTATCCGCATCAGATACGCTAACAATCCCAGCCTCTAGAATCATTCTCTACATCACTCCGTTTGGAGGTACTATATACTTCTATTCATTCTATGAGCCTAGTAAATGAATATGAACGCAGCAAGGCTGCCGGGCAAATAGCGCCGGCAGCCTTGCTGCGTCAAAGACATCAAGCTTACATCCGTTTCACGGAATCTCGTACGATCAAAGTACTTTGCAAATACGTCGTCTTGTTCTGTGCGCTCTCATGCTTAATACGCCATAGCATGCGATGAACAGCTTCGGTCGCAAAATCATGTTTGCTTATATTCATCGAAGTCAGAGCTGGCGTAACGCTCTGGCTTAAATCCGTGTTGTCGAAGCTGATAAGGGAAACCTCATCGGGCACGGAAATGCCTTCCTTTTGCAGCTTGAGCAGCAGCTTGTAGGCAGCCATGTCACAGTGACATACGAATGCGGTTGGGAGCTCGGCCGGAAGCTGGAAGTCCATGACATAAGAATTGTTGATATCATTATTTACAATTCGCCAGCTCGGATTAATCTCAAGCTGATGATAGGTAAGCGCTTTAATATACCCGCAATAGCGGTCCATCACGCTGGTTGTGAATTGGGGATTGCCGACGAAACCGATCCGCGTATGTCCATGCTGGATCAGGTAATTCGTTACGGTATAACCGGCTTGATAGTTATCGGCCAGAATGCAGTCCAGTGCCATGCCTGCTTTGTAGAAGTCAATCACTACAACGGGAAAGGGTAGGTCTAGCAGGATCTTCATGTAATCCGCAGTGACCTCGCCGGCTACGAATAGTCCATTCAGCTCGTTCTGATTCTGAATGAGCGAGAGAGGAAGTGAGCCGCTCTGTTCTTGCTCGGGATCCAGCACATAGAGGGATAGGCTGATATCCTTCTTGGCACATTCCTGATTGGTATAATAATAGATTTTCGTATAAAAGTTATCCGACTCCAGAAAGAATCGTTTAGGTACAAGAAGTCCTAGTTTGGAGACTGTGGCAGAAGGCTTGACGTTCCCCTTCTTTATGTAGCCAAGCTCGCGGGCAGATTGTACAATACGTCGTTTTAACTCTTCGCTGACACCCGGCTGGTTATTTAGAGCTTTAGATACGCTGACTTTCGTAATGCCGAGTTTCGCGGCAATGGTTTCTAACGTAACTTTACCCACCTGCATGCGAATTTCCCCTAATAATGTCATTTTGACTTCTAATTAGATACTATAAAAAGTTACTTAACAAGTCAATTGTAAAGTTAATATTTTCCGTGTTACTTTCCCGGTTTTCACGATGTAGTTACGATCATGAGGGCGATTAACAGCATGCTAGTCCGCGAAAACCCTCGGTTTCACTAGGTTTATTAGGGATTTCCAACCTGTTACAGTCGAAATATCAGATGGAAAAATTACTTAATTATAATCGTTGACAGGAATAAATAACCTAAATTATAATCGCTTACATAAGGTAATAAATGTAGCTGAGACAACAGGTAAGTAATAGACAGGAGAGTGTGCCCTTGACGAAACCGAGGCGATCACCGAGTAATCCTATTATTCAACCTCAAAATGTTAACGCTTCCAATCCGAATATGGAAGTCATCGGGGTATTCAATGCAGGAGTTACCCGCTATCTGAATGAAACGATCCTGCTGCTGCGCGTTGCTGAACGTCCAATTAACGATGATCCCGAGGTTTACGTAACCCCCTTGTATAATCCTGCCGAAGACCGTATCGTGCTGCATGCGATAGAACGCAAGCCGGAATACGACTTCTCTGATGTAAGAGTCATCCGCACGCCTGAACGGAACTACTTAACGTCCATCTCGCACTTAAGAGTGGCAAGGAGTACGGATGGCATTCACTTCACCATTGATCCTGAACCTACCCTACTGCCAAACGGTCCATATGAGAGCTATGGCATCGAAGACCCCCGCATTACATTAATAGACAACATCTATTATATAACCTACTCTGCAATCTCTGCATACGGCATCTGCACATCACTCATCACAACCGAAGATTTCATAACGTTTAAGAGACAAGGAAACATCTTTCACCCCGATAACAAAGACGTGGCAATCTTCCCGTCATCGATCGGAGGCAGCTACTACGCGCTTCACCGTCCATCTTGCTCCCACTACGGACAGCCAGAGATGTGGATTGCACAATCCAGTGATCTCATGCAATGGGGCAACCACCGTCACCTGATTGGCGTAAGGCCGGGGTGCTGGGATGACGGCCGAATCGGAGCCAGCGCAGTCCCGTTCGAAATCGAAGAGGGCTGGCTCGAGATCTATCACGGAGCGGATAAGTCCAACCGCTACTGCATCGGGGCACTGCTGCTGGATAAGCAGGAGCCATGGAAAGTCCTTGCACGAAGTGAGCAGCCGATCATGGAGCCGGAAGCGGACTATGAGCTCGAAGGGTTTTTCGGGAATGTCATCTTCCCTTGCGGCGCTCTGCATGAAGACGATCTAGTGAAGATCTATTACGGGGCAAGCGATACCTCTATCGGTTACGCAGAGATCACAATGGAAGCAATCAGAGCCAATCTTGGGCTCAAGCAGCTGAATAATCAACGATGAGCATGCACAAATGATGGATCAGAGGAGGAACAACCATGCCAGCTCCCCTAACGCTTGAGCGGCAAACGCAGTCGAAGGCAGCGGCTGAGAGGAAGAAGAAAGACAGCTTTTTGCGAGAGATCATGAAGAACCGATATCTGTATTTGCTCACTTTACCCGGTATTCTGTTTCTCATCGTTTTCAATTATCTGCCTATGGCCGGACTTTACATGTCTTTCGTGGATTACAACCCGATGGCAGGACTTTATGGTCTGAAGAGTGAGTTCGTAGGGCTCATGAACTTCAAGTTCTTCTTTACCTCCAACGATTGGATTACGGTCACGATTAATACGATCTATCTGAACATCCTGTTCATCATAACAGGACTCGCTGTACAGATGTTTATGGCGATTGGTCTGAACGAAATCGGCAGCAAGGCGGTTAAGAAAATCGCGCAGTCCTTTATGTTTCTGCCGAATTTTATTTCTTGGACGGTAATCTCGATCTTCTCGATCGCACTCTTTTCCACGGATGCGGGTGTTATCAATCATGTACTCGGTTTACTGGGATTAGAGCCAATCAACTATTATCAAAATGCTTCTTGGTGGCCGCTCATTCTAGTCCTGCTTCGGCTCTGGAAGGGTGTAGGATTCGGCACGGTCATCTACTTGGCAACGATAAGCGGCCTGGATCAAGAGATGTATGAAGCGGCCCGAATTGACGGTGCCAGCCGTTTCCAATCGATTACCCGCATCACACTACCGATGTTGAAGACAACGACACTCATGCTGTTCATCTTGTCGATCGGCGGCATTTTCTACGGTGACTTCGGCATGATCTACGCACTTGTAGGCGATAATCCGGTGCTGCGACCGACGACGGATGTCATTGATACGTATGTGTACCGCGCACTTCGGATGAACAACGATATTGGGATGTCATCGGCAGTAGGCCTATTCCAAGCCGTCGTTGGTTTCTTGCTCGTACTCTCCGCTAATGGCATCACGCGCAAGCTATCGAAGGATTCGGCACTGTTCTAAGAGCCAGCCTTGAAAGGAAGGAGGAATCGCCATGCACCACAAGACGATGGGTGACCGGACGCTGCTTACCGTCTTCTACATAACCATCATCGGATTCGCGCTCATCTGCATGCTGCCGCTATGGATTGCACTTGCCGCTTCGTTCACCAATGAACTGGCGCTGATTCGCAATGGGTACAGCTTATGGATATCGCAGTTCGACCTGACCGCCTATAAGCTCATATTCACAGGAACGCAGAGTGTATATCGGGCTTATTCCGTTACAATCATCACGACCATCGGCGGCGTTATACTGACGCTCTTCCTTACCAGCTCGCTGGCCTACCCGCTGACGGTCAGCACCTTGAAGTATCGGCATCGCATTACATTTTTCACCTATGTAACGATGGTGTTCAATGGTGGTTTGGTCCCAACGTACATTCTAACGACGCGCATGCTGCATTTGCATAACAACATCTGGGTGTTAATCATCCCCGGTGCCTTGAATGGCTTCAACGTTTTCCTGATGAAGAATTACTTTTCTTCTTTGCCGGAGGCATTGTCTGAGTCGGCGAAGATCGATGGGGCAAGCGAAATCTATATCTATTTCAAAATTATTCTGCCTCTATCAGCGCCAATTCTCGCAACCATCGGCTTATTCTCGGCGATGGGATATTGGAACGAATGGTTCCGCGTTCTTCTCTTCATCGATGATCAGAAGTTGTTTACGCTCCAGTACTTGATCATGCGACTGCAGCAGCAGGCGGAGTTTCTGAACTCGTCGCTAAGTGCCGCAGCAAGGGCAGCTCTTGGCGGTGCAACGGTGCCGACCATTGGCATTCGAGTAGCTACAGCAATGGTATCCATCGGCCCTATTGTTTTACTTTATCCATTTCTGCAGAAGTATTTTATCAAAGGATTAACGGTCGGAGCAGTCAAAGGATAAGAGGAGCTGGATCAGATTCATAAAGGCGTTCGTTCAGGCTATTACCGGGAGGCCGGTTAGCATATAGCGTTCCAATCAGAACGAGAGGGGTACACAAATGAGGAAAAAGTTGCATAAAAACGCAGCGCTTCTTGTTGCAGCGACATTGTCTCTTTCAGCATTAGCAGGTTGTTCAGGCAACAATTCGGAGGATAACGCCAATAAGGCCGCAAACACCACGAACAAGGCAGCCGAGACGAATACGGCGGCAGCCAACAATACTTCTAACGCAGCAGAAACAACCGAAAGCACGGCTCCTGAAGAAGTTACGCTTGAATTCTACATGCCTTCTCCAACCGCTAACGTTAACGATCTGGAAGCTGTGCTCGACAAGTTCTATGAACAAACGAAAGATACGCTCAATACGAAGATTCATTTCAACTTCACTACATTCGATGACATTGGCCAAAAGGTTTCCCTGAAGCTGGCTGCCGGCGAGCAAGTGGACAGCGTGTTCACGGCACAATGGACGAATCCGAACATCAGCCAGATGATTTCAAAGGATCAGCTGGTCAATCTGGACTCCTACTTCAATAATGATAAATACCCTGGGCTGAAGAAAGCATTTACGGCCGAATATCTCAAGAATAACAGCTTCGCAGACAAGAGCGGCTCCTCGCATGTGTATGGTATTCCGTTCACGCATGCTTTCAGTGGCGGCGGTACGATTTACTACCGTAAAGACATGGCTGACAAGTACGGCATCGGCGAAATTAAATCACTCGCGGATTTGGAGAAGTTCTACGATGCAGTACTTGCTAATGACAAAGGGATTGTACCGTTTACGATGAACGGCAATACGGATCTGGTGTCCGATTTGCTGCTCTCCATGACGAATCCGCTTACGGAGAAGCATAACGCAATGGTGAACATGGGGGGTACAGGGGTCAGTATCGCGATTAAACCGGACGGAACGGCTTATGCAGCGAAGACCGTGGATGGCTACAGCGATCCGGAATTCTTGAAGCTGCTTCCTGCACCGCTGAATACGATAGATCCTCTGAAAGGGTTCAAAATGGTCCGCGAATGGTATACGAAGGGCTATCTAGAGAAGGATATCCTGGCACAGAAGGATCCGGATGGCCAATTTATGTCCGGCAAGGCAGCATCGGTGTTACGTACACTTGATATTTATTCTTCGGAAAGCCAGCAGTTGGAGACGTCGATTCCGGGGGCAAAGCTAGGTGCATTCGTGATTACACCGGGTCTTATGGAGGGTACGCCTAAAGCAGTGGGAAGCGACTTTAAAGCTTGGAACTTCGCTGCCATCCCTGCGAACTCCAAGAACATTGATCGCACGATCGCCTTCTTTGACTGGTTGTTTGCGAGCCAAGAGAATCATGATCTGTTCGAGTTCGGCATCGCCGGCAAGCACTGGCAGGCGGAAGGTACGACGAAGTATTCCATTCCAGCAACGGTAGATGCGGCTACTAACTACAACTTCCCGGGTTTCACCCTTTCTTGGAACCCAACGATGGTTCGCTATGACAGCAAGACACCGGACAATATTGTAACGATGCTGAACAACTTGGGCGATACCAACTTCTTCTATAAGGCACCGAATGCCGGCTTCAGCTTCGTGCCGGACAGCGTGAAGACTGAGGTTGCGAAGGTCAGCGAGGTTCGCTCGCAGCTATACGGGATCGGCGATGGCGTATTGGATGATGCAGCGGGCAATTTGGCGAAAATCCAGAAGCAGCTCGATAAAGCAGGGTACCAGAAGGTTGTTGCTGAAGTTGAGAGACAATTCAATGAGTTCTTGAAAACAAATCCATACGAAGGTCAATAACATAAGCAATCGCATGAAAAGGCGAATAGGCTCTCAATTCCTTGGGAGCCTGTTTGTTATCCATGAATGGAAGCTTTGCGCTTTCCAAAGGAGGATATTGAAATGCTAGAGCCTATCGTCAAACCGGGAGAATTTACGGAGCTTGACCGATTTATGTTTGAATCCTGGGGTTATTTTGTCATTCCGAATGTACTAAATCCGGAAGAGGTTGCGGCATGTCTGGAAGCCTCGCAGCGTCTGCATGCCGATCAACCGAAGAATGGCGGAGCCCACCAGGTCGGCGAAGGTTATGCCAGCGAACCGGCATTGGAGCGGCTTATTGATCACCCGGCAGCGATGCCGAAGGTACGCGGCTTATATGGCTCCGATAATGTCATTCTTCAATCCGCTTGGTGTACGGTTCAGCCTGCCGGCGGTAAGCATGGCGGTTGGCATCAGGATGGATCGAGCGCATTCGACTTTAAGCTGCTGGGGCATCCGATTCCGCTGCTTCAACTGAGAGTATCATACTTGCTGACGGACCAAAGCGAGCCGGGCAAAGGAAACATGGAAATGATTCCGGGCAGCCATCGCAGCCGGGTACCATTGCCGGATAGCGTCCGGAAAGGGACGGAGGAATGTCCGTTACGTCATGTGGTTTGTGCACCCGCAGGTTCAGCGCTGGTGTTCCATAATGCAGTTTGGCATCGTTCGCATGAGCATAATCACGACTATGACCGGTACACGATGCATTATATTTACAGTCCGCCATGGCTTCGTTATTCCGATCGGTTCGAGAATGACGGCGAGCTTATGGATCGGACAACGCCTCTACGCCGCGGCATCCTAGGCGAATTCGCCAAACCGGATTCGACTTACGCCGGAGGGTACCGGACACCGCCTTACGAAGATTAGCACTGGATTTACAGATACAGGAGGTACGACACGAATGTTCATGTTACAGAAGCATACAGAAGCTCAGAGCTGCGCGGAATTGCTGGAGCAGTTCGAACAGCAGCCAAAAGGCGATCAACCAGGTGTGCAGCTGAAGTTTGAGGGAGTTGGCCCCCGAGACGTATACAACATTGCAGCTCCCTTCTTGGACAGAGGCGAATCCATCCTTGCGGGACGCGTCGAGAGCCGTGAGACCGAGCTATCCGAAGTAGTCTTCTTCCATCAGCAAGGTGATTCATGGGTACCGCATCCCTCTCATGCGCCATACGAACTGCAGGATCCGTTTTTCACCCGTATTAAAGGCGAGCTGATCTTCGGCGGAGTCAAACTCGTTATGGATCCGGCCGATCCGGAGAAAATCATCTCATGGGTAACGGAGTTTTACCGGGGACAGGATATCGCAAGCTTGGAGCTGTTCTTGACCGGGCCGGATCACATGAAGGATGTGCGCCTTGTTGAGCTGGCAAGCGGTGAAATCGGCGTGCTGACCAGACCGCAGGGCGAGAAGGGCGGCAGAGGCAAGATCGGCTTCTTCAAATGTGCGGCTCTGGAGGACATTACGGCAGAACAAATTGCGAATGCACCTGTATTTCAAGATCAATTCTTGGCATCGGAGTGGGGCGGAGCGAATGAACCGCACCTGCTCGCCAATGGTTTAGTAGGCGTGCTGGGGCATATTGCTTCCTTCGACGACGACGGGAACCGGCATTATCAAGCGATGACGTTTGCCATTCATCCGGATACGTTTGAGAAAACCGCTATGAAGATGATTGCAAGGCGGTCCAGCTTCCCGGCAGGGGCGGCCAAGCGGCCTGATCTGACGGATGTTATCTTCAGCGGGGGCATTGTGAGAAAGCCAAATGGTCTGGCTGATCTCTATGTGGGGGCGAGCGATGCCGAAGCGTATCGCATCGAAATTGGCGATCCTTTTGTAGAGTACGAGCAGTTATAGCTAGACATCCGTGCGGGGAACCACCTATGCGTACTCGATTGATGACTTTGAGATCTACGGTAATTAGGTTACGGCTTCGCCCACTTGGTAGCCCATTTATCCAGCTCTAGCAGGACAGCCTGAAAATCGGTTCCCTTATCGGTCAGCGAATACTCCACGGTCACGGGGACCGTAGGGAAAACTTGCCTGAGCACGATACCGGTCTTCTCCAGGTGGCGCAGCGTATTCGTCAACGACTGGGTTTTGATTACGCCGGCATCGCGGAGCAGCTGCTTAAATCGTCTGGGTCCTTTGGATAGCTCGGAGATGACAAGAAATCCCCATTTATCCCCGAGAATTTGCAGCACTTCGCATATATGCGGAGTGCTGTTTTCGTTATTGGCTGCCATATTCATACGTTCAACCCCACCTTCTCAAAATCCAGCTTACTTCCACTTATGTGTTGCTCCGGGGATGCCACTTACCAAATGGTTAGTTGATCCAAATGAATGGACAATGTCCAAAAAATTTGCCTTCTTACTTAATTATAGTGGGTTCATTATAATCAATTCAACCGGTTATTCCACGGATTACCAGCAAAGGAATGATGACTTTATGAACCGACTAAACCTGTACCTCTTGGCATTCGGCGCTTTCCTCGTAGCGACGGCGGAGCTCGTCGTATCCGGCATTCTGTCCACTATTGCGGCGGACATGAATGTCTCCGTCGCCCTTGCCGGGCAATTAATTACAGCCTATTCGCTGGCTTACGGTATCGGCACTCCGATCGTAATTGCGATGACCTCACGCGTTGCGCGTAAACAAATGCTGCTCGTTTCATTAGCTGTTTTTATTGTTGGATGCCTGGCGGCATACGCGAGTTCGACTTTTGCGCTACTGCTTCTGTCACGCGTCATCCTGGGATTAAGCGCAGGCGTATTCTGCGTCGTCGCGTTGAGCTCGGTAGCGAAATTAGTGTCCCCGGACTCAATCGGCCGGGCGATGGGATTGATCGCTTTCGCATTCAGCGGCGCCATGGTGCTTGGCTTGCCGGCAGGTATCGCCATCGCGGGCGAGTGGAGTTGGAAGTTGATTTTTCTTCTAATGGGCATCATCGGCTTATTCGTTCTGCTCGGGCTGGGTCGCTTATTGCCTACCATTGAAGGAGATGCGCCGGCTCCTCTCCGAAAGCAGGTTACCGTTCTCAAGAATACGGTTATCGTCAGCGCGATGCTGCTTTCCTTCTTCTCGAGCGCCGGAGACTCGGTGATGTACACGTATTTGACGTTGTATTTTCAGAAAATCCTGCACATGCAAGCAGTTGACATCAGTGTGGTCATGTTAGTATTCGGCATGTTCGGTTTGATCGGTTCTCGATTAGGCGGAGTTGGCGTAGATAAGTGGGGAGCCGTGCGTTTGTTGGCCTTCGCTTTGTCTTTACGTGCGATTGCTCTAGCCATACTTCCTGCCGTTCATGCATCACTGCTGCTCAGCTTGCTGGTTTTTACATTGTGGGTATTTGGCATGTTTGTGACGGCTCCTTCAATCAATACGTACTTCGTCCAATTAGCGCCGCAGTCGTCGAACCTTGTGCTCAGCTTGAATATATCGTTTGTGCATCTGGGATTAGCAACCGGAGCCGGTGTTGGAGGCGCATTGGCGAATACGAACGGGACTGTACTTTATCATCCATGGATGGCCGCCATTTGGACGGCGATCGGGCTGGTGATGGGACTTATTTCATTCGCGATGAACAAAAGGCGAGCAGCGAAATTGACATCGTAGTTGTCTTATAGATTGGGTCCATGTAATTCTATGAAAATCCCAAACATCCTGCAGTGTACTTGAATAGATTAATAGAGTAGTCAAGCAGTTGAGAGGGAGGAATGACGAATGACTGTTAGCAAAAAAGAGCTTTCGAAGTATTATGGCAAAAAGATCTATGCGGTCAAGAAAGACGGAACAGTAGTTACAGGAACACTATCGCAAATTCAAGGTAACCGCGTGATTCTTACACAGGAAAAAGGGAAAACAGTAAAAGTGAAATTTCTTCTTCCATTGTTGCTGTTCGATTTACTCGCAATTGGCCTGTTCACAGGCTTTGGCGGGTACGGCGGGTATTATGACGGATATGGTGGATACGGCGGATACGATTATTTCTATTAATGCATGTTTAGGCTCATCTTTCCGTGCTTCCAGCGGATAGATGGGCTATTTTTTTGCCTATGTTAGTCGATCAAGGCAGGAGTAAATGTAAGAACTTCGAGTAATCCATCAGACATCGGGGTAAAATATCTCAGAAAATCCAATCTAAGCGATTTGAACGCCGGAGGGATCTTAATGATAAACCAAGTTTCAAAAGTTGCACTTAGTGTAACGCTTTTCAGTCTAATCGTCACATCCGGTGCTATCGCTCACGCCGACACCAAAGAAGTAGCAGGGAAAGTGCGACAAGCGAGCAGTACTGACGCGGCGATGGCTCTGAAGACGTTAAACAGCTTCTATAAGCCAGCATTGGTTGGCCAATTTCCCGGTGCGGTGAGTGGGCTGAAGATCGGGATCAGCACTCGTCAGGATGTTATTGGCAAGGTCGGTAAACCGGGCTCGCCGAGATCGGACGCGGATGGGTTTGATTTCTATCATTCGGAGATGGGTCATCCCGGCTATGCCATCGCATATAAGCTAAACAAAATACGGGAAATTCGCTACTTCGGGACCGATATTGAGCGGGAGACGAATATTGGCGGAATAACGAAGCGCATACTCATCGGACATTGGGGAGCGCCTTCCAGCTCGGTCATCATTCGGAATGGATCCTTGGTGCAGCAGAAAATCACCTACAACCGTGGGAAATTCAAACTCAATTTTATTTTCAACAGCAGTACGAATCTCGATCATATCAACCTGCTTAAACGTTGATTGCGACAATATGGATGGCCGCGTATATCGCGGCTTTTTTTTATGGCAAGCTTTGTGCGTTCCCGCTATTCAACTAATAGTGGCGACACGCAATTTCTTTGTAAAACCTAGAAAGCGATACCGAATCGTGACTTCTTTTAAGGGTTCTTTGTCATAGCGAATGACGATTCCGTAATGGATCGGGGTACGATGATTAGAGTTCGCTTGATTTGCGAGAACGGCGCGTACCGCCCGGGCGGATAATTGCGGTTGAATGGAGGCGTCATGCAAGTTCATAACTTCAGTCGCAGGGTCTGTCTGATCCCCCATATATTGCACCAAGTGGTTCGAATCATAAGTAACGCCTAGTTGAACACGATCAGACATCCGCTGACCGTTGATTGTCACGTTTTGAATGTTGATGTCTGTACTGCTGCTATTCACAATTTCAATCGTATAAAACTTTTCATTGCCGACGGAGTCCGTGTATTCGGTTAAACCCGTGTATCGCAGCGGTTCCGCATGCTGATACCATATGACTCCAGAAACCGTAATTAGGAGTAGGAAAGCACCGATTATCGGAACGATACGTGAAAGTATTATAAGTCGCCTCAATTTCATCCCTCCAATGAACTTAATACAATTAGGTAAACGTGATAACCGGTTAGTTAAAGCGCAACGTATTATCCTGCATTGCGTAAAATATTTCAAGAAACGGAAATTATATCAAAACCAAATGCTCGATTAATTTTACAGTTGAACGGCAGCGCCGCTACTGCAATTATAACGGCAACCCAGATACGAAGGAGGTCCTATTTTGAACACAAATGAACCAGCTGGTTTCTGGATTCGATTAGGCGCACTGATTCTTGATGGGCTTCTCGTAGGAGTTCCGCTCACCATCATTTCGGTTATGATCACCGGAGGATATGGAACCGAGCATGTTACGGATTTTATTACGTTTCTGTATGGACTGCTTACTCCGATTTTTTGGAATGGCTATACGATTGGCAAGCGGATCTGTGGAATTCGAATCATAAGAATGAGCGACGGAGAACCGCCGAGTATTGCAACCATGCTGCTGCGAAATGTGGTTACCGGCTTGATCTATGCGCTCTCGCTAGGGATCGCCTTAATCGTAAGTGCAACAATGGTAGCGGCTCGCGAGGATAAACGGTCACTTCATGATTTTATCGCCGACACGGAAGTTGTGCATGAAAGGCTGTAGGTGGACAAAATTCCGGTACTTGGAGGTTGGCTATGAAACAAAAGTATGCAAGCTCGGTAATCATTATAGGTAATCTTTTCTCTATATTGGTTGGATGCACCTTCGGAGATCCGGATAAGCAAGATAAAATTAAGGCTGCGACGGCATACTTAGAGCTCGAATATCATGTGGACGATTACCGGAAGGTAACATTCCCCGAGAGTGTTCAGGCTAAGGCGAGTGAATTGAAACCGTTGCTGGCAGATGATTTCTATCAAATTCAGATGGCGAATCGGGTGATTGGCTTGCCTCTGCAAATCGCTCAGAAGGAGAAATCGACGATCAAAGCAGAGAATATTCATATCGAACCGAGTAAAGACGCTAAAGATAATAGGTTTCTGGACTATGACATGAGTCTAGTCTTGACCAATGATCAAGGTGCTACGAAGGAAGTCAAAGTAACAGGCGTACTGACTATGACCGAGGACAATAAGGAATGGAAAGTGCTTTATGATTGGAATCGCAATCAGAAGGATTTGTCCAAGTTGGCTAGTTGACGGGGAGGAATACAATTGGATTTCAAGCATCATATTGTTAAAAATCCTTCCGGGAACAGAATCATATTGTCCATGTCGATGATGATCTTCCTATTCATCTATCATGCGATCGACTCTTGGAATCGCACAGAGAACGTAATATCCATATCTGCTACAGCTGCGGAGCTGCTTTTGTGTCTGGTTGTTTTGCTGACCACCGTGGTTAGAACATTAAAGAAACCAACAGAGCTCTATTTGCAAAGCGGGCAACTTGTCTTAAACGGCCATAACATTCAAGCGAAGGATATGAAGGTGATCTTCATCATGGGTTATTTCAGACCTACGATTGGCATAAAGCCGCATGGGAAAAGGATTGTCCCCCTTCATATGTGCTTTAGATTCGCTAAGGATGAGGATCAGGGGATCTCGGATTTAGGCAATTGGGCAGTGCAGAATGAGGTGATATTGGTCCATAAACGATTTCTAAGGTGGATATAGAAGGGTCCAAGAATTATCAGCTACCTCCACATAACTTACGTTAAGGAGGTGGTTCACTTGGCGTTAACCCGGCGGTATACCTTGTCGGATCTAAAGGATGAGGTCTATTACTTTGATAATAACTGGAAAAGAATTTTCGCGAATGGCCGCGCCGTTTATGTGGCAACGAAAAATAACGCTTCACTTACGATTAGTATTATTAACGCAAAGGGAAACAAGGTTCCTAAGGTGCTCCAAAAGTATAAAAAGGGAAGCCGAATAGTCGTGATTGGGCTTGCCGTACATTCACCGCCACATACAACTGCAAATCTGTAAATGGAAAAGAGACAGCTGACTTCAGCTGTCTCTTTTGTGTTAATAAAGCGGCTTGCCAGTGAAATGAACAGTGCAACTTTCCAGTATATGACAGCGTATGAGTGATAGGGTACAAAACTGAGGAAGCATAGGCGGCCACATCGGAATCGAACTTTCTCGATGAACGTTTATTTCTACCGCTAGGTTTGTCGAACGTGACGTGGGATGTGTGCCCGCGAGGAATTGCGTACGGCGGCTCGAATTTCACCCTAACGAGCGAAGACATTGCAAAGTTTGGGCAGCTTTACTTGCAACGCGGCGAGTGGGCAGGCAAGCAGCTGCTCCCCGCGAGTTGGGTCGACGAGGCATCTGCCTATCAAGTCTCCAACGGTGAAGTGGGAGATAACGATTGGACGCATGGTTATGGCTATCAATTTTGGCTATGCCGGCATAACTCGTATCGGGCGGACGGCGCATTCGGCCAATTCTGCCTCGTGATGCCTGAACAAGATGTCGTGCTCGCGGTGTTCTCGGGGACCGACTATAAGCACGAATTGGTGAGCTCCGTGTGGGAGACGCTGCTGCCAGGGATGTCACAGGAAATTTTAGCCCCAGATGAATCTTCTTATCAGGAACTGAGCGATCGATTGAAAGATCTTCGAATCGATGTGCGGCTCGAGGAAACCCATTCCAAGGTCGAGCGGCTGATCCGAGATAGGGTCTATGCGATGGAGGCAAACCGCGAGCATATCGATAAGATATCTATTCGGTTCGATAAGTGGGAAGCTGTATTGGCCATTCGCAAAAACTTCGTGGACCAAACTCTCCAACTAGGGCGCGGCTTCTGGGTCATGAACGATCTACGCGTCTCTGAGCATAGCGATGGCATGGGGAAGAAAGTCGCGGGCTGCTTCAGATGGAAAGACAATGAAACGCTTGAGCTTCATCTGGTATTCGTAGAGACATCGTTCCGATATACGTTGGTATGTCTTTATGCAGAGGACAGGCTTGACCTCGAATTCACCGCGAATATTTATTGGGATTGGTTACCCCAAGAAGGGGCCATGATGCGCGGGCATCGCGAATGAATCCAACCTATTGTGAACAGGCTGCCGAGATTGGCGGCCTGTTTCTGTTAGGCTCCATTAAGAGGATTGTCATGCTGATCCGAATTAGTTGAAACGTCGCGGAGCATTTTACAGTATGAATGGCTAAAGTGAAATTTCCAGACGAGGTGTCTACTCCATGATGACGAATACAGAAACCACAGATTATTTAAGAAAGGAATTAAGCCAAATCGAACGATGGGAGCAGGATCAGAAAGGGCTGTTCTTCTGGGAAAAGCTCGGCAGGCTGCCGTTTGCCCTCCTGGACCGGATCACCCCCAAGTTCATTCAGGATAAAATAGGCACTGCGCTCGACGAGCTAGGGAGCTACGTTCAGAGCGGCGGACGTTATCTGATCAGCAAGGAGCAGATGTACCATAGATTCTTTCCGAATGCAGAGCGGGATGAAGCCGTTGCTTTCGAGCGAATCGGTCAGCTTCCGCTAGGCAGAATGGATGAGATGGCCGATGGCATTATCCAATCAAGCAGCAAGGCGGCGACGGTGCAAGGCGCAACTACGGGAATCGGTGGTATATTCACGCTTGCCATCGACATTCCGCTTCTGCTGGGCATTTCACTTAAAGCGCTGCAAGAGGTTGCGATTAGCTATGGCTATGACCCGACCGAGCAGTCGGAACGGGTTTTTATCGTCAAGTGTATGCAGTTTTCCTCCGCCGACATCGTAGGCAAGAAAGCGATTCTTGATGATCTCGCCGCTTTCCATTCCGGCGAGAGAAGCGGGCAGGTCATGTCCCAGCTGCAAGGATGGCGTGAGGTCATGCTTACGTACAGAGACAACTTCGGATGGAAAAAGATGTTTCAAATGATTCCAATCGCAGGCATCCTGTTCGGCGCCTATCTAAACCGGTCCACCCTTCAGAATGTCGCCGAAACGGGCAAGATGATGTATCGGAAGCGTAGAATTCTTGAGAAGTTGAGAGAGAATTGAGAACTGATAATGAATAGAGATTACAAAGGCAGCTGATCGATAAGAGCGAGCAGTTGCCTGTATGCAGTGGTTTCGCGCTAACGAACCCTGTGGGCCTTATTTAAGCGAAATACTCCATTTCTCGGATCTAACGAACCGTACGGACGCTAATGAGGGGAAATGAGACGAAAAAGGTACTTTTGACACCGAATAAGGCCTGTAGGGTTCGTTAGAATTTCAAACCCAGCCATTTGGCGGAAATAAGGTCTCTACGGTTCGTTAGCTTGCGTGAAGCGGAGATGCCTCTGTTCAAAAGCAATGCCGACAATCGTATCACACTTAGAACGCCATTATTCTGCTTCATAGCCTGCAGTCCTCTAGGCCAACCGGATTTTCTTGGTTGGCCTTTTTTGTGCTTCTACTCGCTTAAGAGGAACACTCCAAGATTCCGACAAAGTACGACCTCTTTGTAATGTTATTGTATAATAATGCGAATGGATAATTTTTCAATTAAAGAAACTTGCGAGGAGCAGCCAGCAGGTAAAAATAATACACCAAATCCAAAAATAACAACCTTAAATAACTTCCCCTGCTTCTGTAATATGAAAGTCAAAGTCCAGTTAGATGGGGGACGCTTTGTCGAAGGAGGCAAAATAAAGTGATAAAACTTATGGTTGTCGATGATGAGCGTTGGATTCGTGAAGGATTGAAGCAGACGATTGACTGGAGCGCGCATGGCATTCAATTCATTGGTGATGCCAAGGATGGATGTGAGGCGCTGAAGCTGATCGATTCGAATGCGCCGGACATCGTCATCTCCGATATTAGAATGCCCACCATGGACGGTATGGAATTAATGGAGGAAATCGAGCGAAGAGGCTTGGATATAAAGGTTATTTTTATAAGCGGGTTCAGTGACTTCGTGTATGCCCAGAAAGCAGTGAAGCTAGGCGCTTTCGATTATATTCTTAAACCTATTGAGGAAAAGGTCCTCATGGAGATTATTGAGCGCTGCATCGGTGAAATCACGAAGAAGAGAGAGCTCGCCTACCGGCTGGAGGAGCTTTCAGGCCGTGTTAGAGAGAGTCTGCCCCTCGCCAGGCAGAAGCATTTGGAAACGTGTTTAACCCAGCCTGTTTCAGGCCAGGATGTAGTGTCCAAATGGGAGGCGCTTCGCATTGATTTGAACCCGAATCGACTTATCGTCCTATCTGCCGTTGTCCATGATTGGGGCGAGCGGGATATGAGCGAGAGAGGCTGTTCCCAGCTCCGATACGCGCTTGGCAAACTGATGGAGGAGGTCTTTCATGAAGCGGGCGTATCCTGCGCGGCATGTCTGCTGCATGAGAATGAATTTGCGGATGTAGCGCTAATTATCTCTTGGGAGAACGAGACAGCTGATCATGACCTGGAAGCCTACCGCTGCGGGCAGCTGATCATTGAAGGCGCGCTTGAAGTGCTGGGCATTCAAACTAGCATAGGCATCAGCGGCATGGGAGAGGCCAAAGAACTAGTATTCGCTTTTAGGGAAGCGCTTACAAGAAGTGTGGGATATGTATTGAACGGCACTGGTTTTGTCTATGGTCCTGACGGCACGGATGTCGGAACCTCTAATGGAAAACAAACGGTCACATTCGCCGGAGGTGTGCCCTCCATTGCGATCAAAGCCGAAGCGCTGGATATGTCGTGGATGAATCGCATTCTTCATGCCATCAAGCTCATGGACGAAGAAAAGGTGATCGATCTGCTTGACCAGCAGACGCAGCTCATTCAAGCGCTTGTTAAACAGACCTCGCCGCTTGCCGTTAGATGCGAGATGAACATGTATATCGGCATTCTTCTATCCAAATGGAAGGAGCTTTGCATAGCGAAAGAGCATTCGGAGCCATGCATCGTCACCCATCAGCAGAAGCTGCAGCTCTACCGCTGTACGCTGGACAACTGGAAGAACACGATTATAAGTGTCTTTCTTAAGAAAGATAGAGCCGCTACCGGATCAGGACAGCGCAATACGATCGAAATCGCCTTGCGCTACATTCACGATAATTATCACCATGGCATCAGCCTCAATAAAGTCGCAGAAACGATCTATATGAACCCATCCTATTTCAGCAGGGTCTTCCATGCTGAGGTCGGCGAAACATTGAGCCGTTATCTCATTCGCATAAGAGTCGCGAAAGCGAAAGAACTGCTCGAGCAGACGCCGCTTAAGATATATGAGGTTGCAGAATCAGTGGGGTATAAGGACTTCCGGCATTTCGTCAAAACCTTTAAGGAATCGGAAGGGATAACCCCTGCCCAATTTCGAAACTACGGCACATAAGAAAAGAGGGATACCATCCTACTGGCACGCATTGGAAAGTTGAAGCTCCCTACCGTCGGTGTGAAAGTTTTTGTGTTATTTGTAGCCAGCATGCTGATTATTATTACCGTGATGGGCTATCTCTTTTATGATAAATCCGCGGAGCTGATGGAGGACAAGATCGGCGGAATGGCGCTTCAGAATGTACAGCAGATGAGCAAACGGATCGATATTATTTTGGAAGGCTACGAGGATCGTTCCCTTCAGGTCGTAGGCAACGAGGAGATTCAGAAACAGCTCATCGGAAAGTTTACCAATGAGACAGAGCAGATACAGAATAATGACGCGAATACGGCCTTTCTATCGAATCTCGTGAATTCAAGAAATGATATCAACGATATCTATTTGCTCGGTGAGAAAGGCTTCTCCTATCATTATTCGCCTAAGACTTCGTTTCCCGCGTATAACTCCTACACCAACGGATTTATGGAGCAATCCTGGTATAAGCAAATTCGGGAGGCTGACGGGGAGGTCGTCTATTTTGGCATCCGTCCCTCGCTCATTAAGAGTGGAGACCCTACGCCGGTATTCAGCTTTGGCCGTGCGGAGAAGAACTTTACTACCCGCGGCGAAATCATAGGCGTGCTGGTCTATGAAATCGATCCAACGGAGATTATCGAGATTCTGTCGGAAATCGACTACAACGGATCAGGCATGAATGTCATCGTGGATGAAGAAGGGCAAATCATCGGCGATAAGGATGGCGTACGCCTATCGAACATGCTTGGGGTTTCGCTTGGCGAAGAGCAGCAAGGCATATTCAGCACACCGATGGATGGGGAACAAATGCTGGTTGTCTACAACCGCTTGGAAACGAGTAATTGGACGCTTGTCGGCATGCTGCTGGGCGCTGACTTAATCAAGGAAGCGGGCAGTCTCCGGTGGTATATCCTTACCCTTGGACTGGCGTTCGCCTTCATCGGCATCCTGCTCGCCATCTTTATCGCCTCGACGGTCCATCGACCGCTCCAGAAGATGATTCGTGCCATGCGCAAAGCGGAGAACGGTGATTTCGACGCTCGTATCGAAGACAAACGGGAGGATGAATTTGGCTATCTGTTTACCCATTTTAACCGGATGGTTGCGCGTATCAAGGAATTGATTAATGAGCTCTACGTGCAGAAGCTGCTCGAGCAGGGACTACAGCTCAAAATGCTCGGCTCTCAGATCAATGCCCATTTTCTATACAATACGCTGGATTCGATTCATTGGATTGCCCGCATTCACAAGGTGGACGATATCAGTACCATGATATTCGGGCTGTCCAAGTATTTACGGGTAAGCTTAAACGAAGGCCGGGACGAGGTCTCCGTGAGCGAGGTCGTACAGCTGCTCGACAGCTACATTATGATCCAGAAAATTCGTTATCAGGATAAGTTCTCGCTTCATTTGCATGTCGATCATTCCCTTGAGAAGTATACGGTGTTGAAATATATTTTCCAACCGCTTGTAGAGAACGCGATTTATCATGGGTTGGAGAAAAAGTCCGGCAAAGGACGGCTTGATGTCGCGTTTATTCACGAGGACGATTGCCTGAAGTTTAAGGTAACGGATAATGGCGCGGGAATTGCAGCAGACAAGCTCTCCAATCTGCAGCTCATTCTAAGCGGCAAGGGGCCGGTGGAATACGATAATTTTGCCCTGCGGAATATTAATTCGCAAATCCATATCGCTTACGGCGACCAGTACGGAATCGAGATTCAAAGCAAAAATGGCGTTGGCACCGAAGTCACGATGACGATCCCCCTCACCAAGAGAAATCAAAGCAAACATGCCGGCTGAACGCCTGATGCAGTATGGCAGTAGATGGAATTGATTTCGCGAGAATGGAAGAGAGGATGTAGGTCACGATGAAAATGCTTTTAAATAATAAGAAGCTTGTTTCGTTCATGCTTGCCCTCATGATCATCGTCATCATGTTATCGAGTGTCTTATTTATCAAAGGAACCAAATTAAGTTCAGAAGCCATCTCCATGCTGACGGCTTCGCAGCAAGATTCCAAGAGCAGTGTGAAGCAGGGCAGCGACCCTGTAACGATAAGCTTCTGGTTCCCGTGGGGCGGAGGATTTCAACAAGAATTCCATGATACGGTCGTTGTCCCTTTTGAGAAGGCAAATCCGGATATTAAAGTTAAAATGATGTTTGTCGAGAATTCCGATAATTCGCAGGCATCCGATAAACTGTTAACGGCGATTGCAGGAAGCAGGCCGCCTGACGTCGCGATGATCGATCGATTCTTGGTCAGCGAATGGGCGGCGATGGGGGCTTTGGAGGACTTGTCCAGCGATGTGATTCGGGATCATATGGCAGGCATCTATTATCGAAACATCTGGCCGGAAACGCAATATAACAATAAAACGTTTGCCCTGCCATGGAATGTGGACAGCCGGGCAATGCTTTACAATAAATCGATGATGGAAGAAGCGGGTCTTGATCCCAACAAGCCGCCAGCAACGGTTGCCGATTTAGATGCGATGGCGGAGAAAATGTTCAAACGAAATAAAGAAGGCGCCTACGAGCAAGTGGGTTTTGTCCCTTGGATGGCGCAAGGCTTCTTATATGCGAACGGGTGGAATTTTGGCGGTCATTGGGAGAAAGCAGGAGAGCTGACACCCAACAATCCTGAGAACGTCGAGGCACTGCAATGGATGCAGAGCTATGCCAAGAAGTACGGCACCAAGAAGCTGGCAAGCTTCTCGGATGCGATTAGGCTAGCCGGTGTTAATCCATTCGTCTCGGGGAAGGTCGGCTTCATTTATGAAGGGAATTGGCTGCTGAACGATATGGATGACGTGAATTTCGAATGGGGAATTGCACCTATGCCCGCGAAGGAAGTCGGCCGATCGGTGACGTGGGCAGGGGGCTGGTCGTTCGCCATGCCCAAAGGCGCGAAGCACAAAGAACTCGCTTGGCGGTTTATTAAATTTGTAGCGGGGAAAGAAGGATCGTTTCTCTGGGCGGGCCGCGGCCAAACCTATGATCTGAGCAGTATTCCGGAAGTGAACAAGCAGCTGGGCTTGGATAAGAAGAAAAACCTGGAAGTCTTCGTTAAACTTCTTGAGCATGCCTACATTCGTCCGGTATCGCCGATAGGCGGTTATATGTGGGACGAGCTGTACCGGGTGCAGAAGCTGGCTGTCAATTTGCAGGGTGATCCGAAGGTGCTGCTGGATGAATTGAAGCGGAAACTCGATGCTCACTTAATCGAAGTGAAATCCGAAGAACGAAGTAAGACGGAGCATCCTACGCCAAACACGTTATAAGAAATCGGATGGAGAGTCTATCGAACGAGATAGACTCTCTTTTTGTGCCCGAAATACAAATCAAGTCAAAATAGTACACCAAATGCAAAAGCAGTCTCGTTACCGCGCGAAATAAAAGCGTTTACACTGAGAACGTGTAGCGAAGGATATCCTGAATACGAGTTAATAGGAGGAGAAAAGGTATGGAGGCTCTAGCTTTGAAACCGGGAATGATTAAGTTTTTCATTGCTGCACTTTCGGTAAGTTTGGTATTGACAGGCTGCGGGGGGACGAATGGAGAGAATGGAACGAATGCGACCGAAGCGGATAACGCATCGAGTTCAACAAGTCCAGACAATACGGCGAGCCCGGACAACACAGCAAGCACAGACAATGCACCAAGCCAAGACAGCGGTGAGAAAGTAACACTCGATTTCTGGGGCTGGGGTGGCAAGTTCCAGACGGACTACACCAAGATCGTAATCAGCGAATTCGAGAAATTGCACCCGAATATTAAAGTGAAATACATTGCCGAGCAAGGGATCGAGAAATTAACGACGCTGATTGCGGGAGGAACTCCGCCGGATGTGGCGCTTCTTGATCGCTTCATGGCAGGAGCATGGGCGGCCAAAGGCTCGCTGGAGAGCTTGAGTCCGTACCTTGAGATCGATGGCGACGTAAGCGCAGATGATTATTATCCGAGCGTCTGGGCGGAAGGGAATTACAAAGGCGAGCTATACGCCATGCCGTTCGGCACGGACAACCGCGCGATGTATTACAACAAAACATTGATGAAGGAAGCAGGCCTTGATCCGGAGAAGCCGCCAACTACCATCAGTGAGCTCGATGCGGCAGCAGAGAAAATCTTTAAGAAAACGAGCAGCGGATACGAACAAGTTGGCTTTATTCCATGGATGAATCAAGGCTTCTTATATACGCAGGGCTGGAACTTTGGCGGAGAATGGGCAAAGGGCGAAGAATTAACGCCAAACGATCCGCAAATCGTGAAAGCGCTGGAATGGATGGCCGGTTATGCGAAGAAGTATGATATGGCCAAAATCAACAAGTTCAATGACGTCATGGGCAAAACGGGAATCAATCCGTTCTGGACGGGTAAAGTCGGATTCGTGTTCGACGGCAACTGGATCTTGAACGATTTGACCAGTAACGCAAAGGTTAAACCGACCTTTGAGTGGGGCGTCGCACCGATGCCTTCCGAGGATGGATTTGCGCAAACCACTTGGGCGGGCGGCTGGTCGTGGGTTATGCCTAAGGGAGCTAAGCATCCTAAAGAATCGTGGGAGCTGCTTAAATTTATTGCCGGTTACCAAGGAACGCTGCTCTGGGGCAAACGCGCAGACGCAGGCAACGATATAACGGCGATGCCGAAAGTAAACGAGGAATTGAAGATTGCGGAGAAAGAAAAATTGAAAGTGTTCGTCGATCTGATGGCAATCGCGCATACCCGTCCGGTTACCCCGGCAGGCCAGAAATTATGGGATGAGACCTTCAAGGCTTCGGATGCGGCGCTAAACGGGAAAGGCGAACCGAAGAAGCTGCTGGATGAAGCGAAGAAGAATGTAGACAATGAGCTCAAGAAACTAACTGCCAAATAGATGCATAGGAACGAAGGGGGCAGGAGTCAGTGCTGCCCCTTCCTATTGAATTGAATGACAAAGAGGTGAGGATTGTTGAAATGGCATTGGAATGATGCATGGAAATGGAAGAAAGTCATGCTTATATCGATCACCTTTCTTGTTGTTTCGGTCACTTTTGGCGATACCATGCAATCTTATGCCAGCGAGCGGTTACGGGATCGCAACCAGAATCAAGGCGTGCCGCAAGCGGATTTAACCGATATGTCCGTCGATGATATTCTGCAGCCAACCTATGGAAAAACGTTGGCCGCGTACAAAGAGAAAGGCTATAAACCGGCAGAGCCATTCGAGGCCAGCCTGAAGGCTGATCAATATTCAGCAGCCGGCGGCGTTAAGCCGAGTACCCAAGCGGTCGAAGGTGCGTCATCCGCCCTGATCTGGGAGAAGGATACGGAGTGGCTGGAGTGGACCTTTGAGGTTCCGCAGGACGGACTGTATAATCTCGCAGCGAGTTACTATCCGCTAGCCGGGAAGAGGCTGCCGATCCAGCGTGAGCTGCTCATCGATGGGCAAAGCCCATTCCGCGAAGCGCAGCGGATCTACTTTACCCGCAACTGGATGGATCAAGGCAATCCGCTTAAGAACAATCAAGGCGACGATGTACGGCCGAAGCAAGTCGAGAAACCGCTGTGGATGGAAGAAGCGATCACGGACGGAAACGGTCTGTACTCAGCCCCTTTTCAATTCTACTTCGGTGCAGGCAAGCATGTGATTCGGATGAAGTATTTGGTGGAATCGATGGCGCTGGACGAAATACGGGTCAAGTCACCGGAGCAATTATCGCATTATAACGAAACCGAACAGGCTTACGAAGCACAAGGCTTAGAGCCGGTCCAGCAAGTTAACGTGAAGGTGCAAGCGGAGAACAATCCGATGAAATCCGATCCGACGATTCGCAGAGAATCAAACGGGGATCCTTTAATGGAACCGGCGGGAGACGGAACGAAATTGCTGAATGCATTCGGCGACTGGCGCTGGAGAAAAGGCGGACAGAAGGCGTCTTGGACGTTCTCGGTCCCGAAGGACGGATTATATAAGATCGGCATGAAATTTGGACAATGGTGGGGCGATGGGTTACCGTCTTATCGCCAAATTCTCATAGATGGGAAGGTTCCGTTTCAAGAGTTGGCCGAGTATCCGTTCTCCTACTCCCGAAACTGGCGAATCGAGACCCTTCATAAAGACAATGAACAAAGCGGAGAAGCGCAGCCGCTGCTCGTGCATCTAACTGCAGGCGAGCATACGATCACGATGGTTGCGGTTGTCGGGCCCTATCAGTCGATCGTCGAGAACTTAACGGCGGATACGCAGAAGCTGTCCGATCTCTACAGGCGAATTATTATGGTGACGGGGCCGACCCCGGATCCAAACTTCGAATATGAGCTGGGCAAGAAGATCCCTAAGCTTATTGATGATTTAAAGGTCATTGCCGATGATTTGCTGGTCCAAATGGATGCGCTGAATGCCATATCGGAGAAAGAGCCGAGTACGGTAAACAGTCTTCGCATGATGAATCATACGTTCGAGAAAATGATCAACAATCCCGATACGATTCCAAGGCAAATTTCGGAGCTCAGCAACAGCCAAACCAATTTAAGCACGCTGCTGATGGGCTTGCAGAATGTTCCGCTCGTTCTGGACTACCTGCTGATCAGTGCCCCGGATACGAAGTATCCGAAGGTGAAGTCCAATTTCCTGCAAAAGACCGTCAGTACGCTTAAAAATTTCATCGCCTCCTTTACCAAGGATTATACCGGTGTCGGCAGCGTCTACGACAAGGACCAGCAGGCACAAGAAACGGGCCCGGTTATCGAGGTATGGGTCTCTCGGGGTAAAGAGTGGGCGGAAATCATGAAGGAGATGGCGGAAGAAGAGTTCACGCCAAAGACCGGGATACACATTAATGTGAACACGCTCCCGGCGGGGCAGCTCAACTCGGGTTCCGTCAATACGCTGCTGCTTGCGGCCAGTTCCGGCAAAGCACCGGATGTCGCAACCGGCGTCGATTCGCATTTGCCCGTCGAGTTTGCGATCAGGGATGCTGCCGTCGATTTATCCCAGTTTCCGGATTACGGGGAAGTCAGCAAACGATTTCTACCGGGCTCGCTGATTCCGTTCCGCTATAACGGCGGCAATTATGCGCTGCCGGAAACGCAGGATTTCAACGTATTGGTCTATCGGAAGGATATCCTGAAGGAGCTTGGCGTGAGCGTTCCGCAAACTTGGGAAGATACCTACGCCATGCTGCCGATCCTGCAGCAGAACGGGATGCAGATGTATTACCCGATTTCATCCCTCGGCTTCATGCCGTTCCTCTATCAGAACGGAGGGGAATTCTATCAAGCGAACGGAACGAAGTCGGCGCTTGATTCTCCGGAAGCCTTTCAAGCCTTCACGGAATGGACGGAGCTGTACACCAATTATAAATTTCCGGTTGCCGCCAATTTCTTCAACCGGTTCCGCACCGGAGAAATGCCGATTGGCATATCGGACTATCTGACCTACGTCCTGCTCTCTACGGCAGCGCCCGAGCTGGTTGGCCGCTGGGGCGTAGCGCCTTCGCCGGGGCACATCAACCAAGACGGGAAGATTGACCGTACGAGCGGCGGAGTTGCGCAATCGGTAGCCATCTTCAAGCAATCCAAGCATCAGAAGGAAGCATGGGAGTTTCTGAAGTGGTGGACGAGCAAGGACAGTCAAGTTCAATTCGCGCAAGAGCTGGAAGCGTTGCTTGGGGTCGAAGCCCGCTGGAATACGGCGAACATGGAAGCCTTCACGCAGCTGCCTTGGCCGGAGGATGACTTGAAGGCTTTGTCAGAGCAACTGAAGTATTACAAGGAACAGCCGTATGTGCTCGGTGGCTACTTTACGCCGCGGAACATCGATAATGCTTGGAACCGCGTCGTTCTGGGCGGAATGAATATAAGAGAGTCGCTGGAGCAGGGCGTTAAGGATATTAACAAAGAGCTTAGAGCCAAGCAAAAAGAGTTCGGATTCACGCCGGATTAATTGTGAAGGCACGAGGAGGAGCGGTATGCAAAGCAGTGTAGAAGTGAATAGTCCGCTTCAGCTGAAATCCCAGAAGGTAAGCCGATTCAAATTATCCCAGGCTGGCCGGAAGGCTGCGCTAGGGTACTTGTTTCTAAGTCCATTTCTCATCCTGTTCATCGTCTTTACGGTTATTCCCGTCGTGCAATCCATCTACCTGAGCTTCACCTATTACAACATGCTTCAACCGGCGAAGTGGGTCGGGCTCTCGAATTACAGCGTCTTGTTCCTGGAAGATGATATCTTCATCAAATCTCTGAAGAATACGTTTATATTCGCAGTCATCGCAGGTCCGCTGAGCTATTGCCTCTCTTTTCTGCTCGCCTGGGTGATCAACACCTTGCGCGCCAAAATGATTTTCTCGCTCGCCTTCTACGTGCCGTCGATTACGAGCGGTATCGCGTTATCGATCGTCTGGCTCTATATCTTCTCGGGAGACCGTTACGGGTTGTTGAACAATTGGATGCTCAGCTGGGGAATGATCAGCGAACCCATTCTGTGGACGACCGACCCGGATACGATCATGCCGGTAATTATCATCGTTTCCCTATGGATGAGCATGGGGACCGGCTTTCTGGTCTTCCTTGCAGGCTTGCAGAATGTTTCGCCCGAGCTCTACGAAGCGGGTTCGATTGACGGCATTTCAAGCAAATTCCAAGAGCTGTGGTTTATTACGCTGCCCTTGATGAAACCGCAGCTCCTGTTCGGCGCGGTCAATTCCATCGTGGCTGCCTTTGGCGTATTCGACATTGCAGTGGCCATCGCGGGCATGCCAAGCCCGAACTACGCAGGTCATACCATTATCTCGCATCTCTTCGATTATGCTTTCATTCGGTTCGAACTCGGATACGCGTCTTCCATTGCGGTCTTCCTGTTCTTCTTAACCTTCGGTTTGGGGCGGATCGTGATGAAGTTATTATCATCCAAAGAACAATAAGGGGGCCAAAGGACGTGACGGTAAACTATGCGAAATTTGCGGCCCGCTTTAACAGGGGATTGTTGTACCTAGTCATGATTGCGTTGGTTGGTTTTACGGCCATGCCGATCATTTACATGGTTTCAACGGCCTTCAAGCCGCTGGATGAGCTGTTTCTTTATCCGCCAAGATTTTTCGTGCAGAAGCCGACGCTGCGCAGCTTCTATGATTTGCTAACCGCAACGGACAGCTCGATCGTGCCCTTCTCCCGCTATATCTTCAACAGCGTATTTGTTTCGATTACCATCGTAGCGGCAAGCTTGTTTGTTTGCTGCTTAGGCGCATACGTGCTCTCCAAGTTTAAGCCGCCGGGTGCCGGCTTCATCTTTGCCGTGATCCTCTCGGCACTGATGTTCTCGCCGCAGGTGACGCAGATCCCGACTTACTTGATCGTGTCTAAGCTGGGTTTAGTCAACACGTACTGGGCGTTAATACTGCCGAAGGTCGCGGTTGCCTTCAATATCTTCCTGATGAAGCAGTTTTTCGATCAAATCCCCGATGCGTTAATCGAAGCGGCGCATATCGACGGCGCTTCGGAGTGGAGAATCTTCTGGCGAGTCATTATGGCGGTCAGTAAGCCGGCCTGGGCAACCTTGATCATCTTCACCTTCATCGGAAACTGGAATGATTATTTCTCCGCGCTAGTATTTACGACTAGCGAAACGATGAAGACGCTGCCGCTCGCGATCCAAACGCTTGCCGGGGGACCGGGGGTTGTTGCGCGGTCCGGCGCACTTGCTGCAGGCACCTTGTTGATCACGCTGCCCCCTATCTTAATCTTTCTACTGTTTCAGAAGCTTATCATGAACACGATGGTTCATTCCGGGATCAAATCTTAGGGGGCGGACACGATGATCAAACGTATATCAGCAAGCTTAATCGGCTGCTGTCTGCTTGTTCTGCTTGGAGCTTTACCCGCCCATGCGCTACCGCAAATGTCTTATACCCTTGATCCGATGTACGGCTATAAAGTTCCGATTCCGCTCACATATACGGTAGACAACGTCATTCTGGATGTAGGCGAGCCCGGCTTAAATAAACCAAGCGACTTGTTTATCGATGAGAAGGGGCAGTTATATGTCGCGGATACGGATAACAATCGGATCGTGAAATTAAGCAATGACGGCAAAGTATTGGGTATCTTTGGCAAGGAGCAAGGCGTCCTGCTTGACCAGCCGAGCGGTATATTCGTGGATAGTCTCGGCGATATGTTCGTGGCGGACACGGGCAGCGGCAAGGTTATCCATTTGTCGCCGGAAGGCAAGCTTGTCGAAGAATTCGTGAAACCGGAATCTTCCCTGCTAAGCGAGGATCTGGATTTCGCCCCGGATAAAGTCATTATGGATCGGCGAGGTTATTTGTACGTGCTCAATAAGACGGACTACAGCGGCTTTATGATGATCGATGCCATGAACCGGTTTCGAGGCTATATCGGAGCCAACCGCGTTCCTTTCGATTGGAAGAAGCTCCTTATTCGATTATTGGCCACTCCCGAGCAGAGGGAGCAGCTCAATAATGCCGTGCCGCAGCAGAATTCCAATCTGACGATTGACAGCAAGGGATTCATTTATGCGCCAACCGTGCTGAGCGACGCCGATCAAATCAAGAAGTTCAATGCAATGGGCGAGAACATCTACGCGAAGAAGTTTTTCGGTGAATCCTCGATCGACAGCGGAACGCTGGAGCTTCCCTATTTCGCCGATTTAGCCATCGATCAGTATGGCATTATCAATGCGCTGGATGCGATGTCTCGCAAAATCTATCAATACGATCAAGAGGGGAACTTGCTGGCCGTATTCGGCGGTCAAGGCGATGCGAAGAGCAGGTTTGAATATCCGTCCAGCATTGTTGTCGATAAAGCAGGCACGATCTACGTGCTTGACCGCGATCGGAACAACATTCAGATGTTCAAGCCGACGCGGTTTGCGGAGCTTGTCCATGAGGCGAGCCAGCTGCATTATAACGGACGTTATCAAGAGGCGTTAGTCCCTTGGAAGGAAGTTTTGAAAATCGATGAGAATTACCCGCTAGCCCATCGAGGCGTGGCGAAAGCATTGATGAAAGAAGAGAAGTGGAAAGAAGCCATGAAGGAATTCAAACTGGGCGAAGATCAAGATGGGTATTCCAAGGCCTTTGCCGAATACCGGCATGACTTCATGCGCCAAAACCTCGGATGGATTCTAATCGCCGCCGTTCTCATCATCTATGCCGTCTACCTCATCGTGAGATTCATGATTCGCATTACGAACACGGTCATAAGGAGGTATGGCTATTGAATACGGCAGCTGTGAAACAGTCCGGTCTGCGTTCGCTGCGGCTCGGGGTAGCCATACTTTTTCATCCGGTGGACGCCTTTGAAGAGCTTCAGAAGAAGAAACATCTCATGTCAGCATTTGTGCTCATTCTTCTCACCTTGTGTGTCAGGATCGTAACGATCTATATGACAAGCTTCCATATTACGTCCCTACAGCCCGAATACGCCGATTTGAACTTGGAAATCATCCGTTTCGTGGTGCCATTAATCTCCGGGGTTATCGCTTGTTATCTGATTACGGCGATTATGGACGGAGAAGCCTATTTCAGCCAAATCTTAACGGCAATGTCCTACGCGCTCATTCCGTATATCGTATTTGCGATTCCGCTCGCTGCGATTTCCTTAGTGATCTCAAGAGGTGAGTTGGGGCTTTATAACAGCATGAATCTTATTATCTGGCTATGGGTCGCGCTGCTTATCTTCATCCAGCTGAAGGTGCTGAATGATTATTCCTTTAAGAAATCGGTTGGCGTCCTCCTGCTGTCTATCTTTGCTTTTATCACCTTCTGGGGAACGGTCGGTCTCGTCTTCTCCCTGACGAATCATGTCCTGCAATTCGTACGCGAAGTCTCCGTTGAAATCCGATACTTATGGGAGAATTAAGGGGGTACCATGATTACGAGAAAAACCAATCGAAGAATGTACGCTACAGCACTCGGTTTAGTCGTTGTGGTGCTTCTGGTCATCCTTGCCTTGCCCTCGCTAAAGAGTGCCATTGCTCGCGCGCAGCAGGAAATGAAACCAAAGAATGAAGCAGTTGAGGCTGTATCGGATACGCCGGCAGGTGATGCAGCGCCGCAGACGCCAACCGAATTTGAGAAAGTAGCGGAAACCGAGCGGCTTGAGCTGCTGTTCCGTTCTTCCGATTCCGCGATTGTGGTGAAGGACAAGAGTAACGGCTACTCCTGGCAATCCGCTGTTCCGCTTCAAGACGGAGCAACGGAAGGCAATGATCTGTGGACCGCCAGCAGTCAGTCCATCTTCCACATGACGTTTACGGATCCGAATTTGCCGGCGCTGGAAACGCAGGAGACGAACTCGGTTATCGAACAGCCGAAGATCAAGGCGACGGCGCTGGCTGACGGAATATCCGTTCACTACGAGCTGCCACGATTGCAAATCAGTTTCGATATGATCTTCGCATTGAAAGGGAATGCCCTCGAGGTCACCGTCCCGGGTCAATCCATTCATGAAGCGGAGAATAATTGGTTGATGGCCATATCGCCGCTTCCGTTCTTTGGAGCAGCCATGGATCATGAGCAAGGGTATGCGATTTATCCGGATGGTCCGGGAGCGCTGTCGACCTTTAAGGCGAACCATCCGAATTACTTAAATCCCTATCGAGCGAGCGTGTATGGATCGGATACCATCACTTTCAACAACTATCAGCGGCAACAGAATGCGCTGCTGCCTATATTCGGCTTGAAGGTGAACGATAATGCGTTCCTGGGGATGATCACGAAAGGCGAGTACGATGCGAACATTCTTTATTCGCCCAGCGGTTACTTGATCAATATGAATCGCGTATCCTCGGAGCTTGTCTATAGGCGTGAGTATGAAGCGGTGAAGAAGGACGGGAACTTGACCAAGAAGCCGGAGAAGGAGCTGCTGCGGGAGGATCATACCATCCGCTATGTGTTCTTCAGCGGTGAAGAAGCGGATTACAGCCATATGGCCTCCGCTTATCGGCAATATCTGATCGATGAGAAAGGGGTCGCTCCGCGCATTAAGAAGGGAGAGCCGATTCCGTTCGGACTTGATTTGCTGATGGGCATTAAGGAAGGCCAGATTTTGTTTGATCATTTCATTCCTACCACGACCTTCGATGAAGCGCAGCAAATCATGGAGGATCTGACCAAGCGCGGAGTAAGCAGCATCTCTGCCAATCTGCTGGGCTGGACGCGCGAAGGGTACTTGGAGTATCCATCCGGTTATAAACCGTCTTCGAAGATCGGTGGAAAAAGCGGATTGAAGAAATTAAGCGAATATACCAAGGCGAATAACTATCAGCTGTTTCTACAGGACAATTACATCATGGGCTGGAAGGGCGTCGACGGTTTCTCCACACGCAGCGACGTCGTTGTCGGAGCCAATCATTTTGCGGTCACGGATCGGTATAGCGAGCTCTTCTACTTGAATGCCGGCAAGCAAAATGAACGTTTTCAAGACAAGGTGCTTGATCCGCTCAGCAAACTAGCGATTACCGGCATTAATTTCGACGGGATCGGGTATACGGACTACTACGACTTCAATAAGGCTTATCCGCTGAATCGTGAAGGAACGGCATCCAAGTGGCTGGAAATGATGGGCAAATCAGTGGATCAGTTTGGCGCAGCCGCCGCAATCGGGGGCAACGGATATACCATCCCCCAATCATCGCGTTTGTTCAGTATTCCTATGGAAGACAGCGGCTATTTCTTTACCGATGAAACGATTCCGTTCTACCAAATGGTCGTGCATGGACTTCTCCCTTACTCGGGTGATGCGCAGAATTTATTTTACGATCCGCGGCTGCAGTTCCTGAAGATGGTGGAATACGGCTATATGCCTTACTACCAATTTACGAAAAATCACTCTGAGGATCTCAAGGATACCTATTACAGTGATTTGTTCAGCTCGGCGTATCACAACTGGGTCGATCAAGCGGTCGATCAGTATAAAGAGATGAGCGAGAAGCTTCAGCCGGTATGGTCGCAGACGATGAAGGAGCATCGCAAGCTGGAGAAGGACGTCTATGAGGTCGTTTACGAGGATGGTAGTCGATTAATCGTCAACTATTCGCCGCGAGAAGTGAAGATCGATGGTCTTTTTGTACCGGATAAAGACTTTATCGTCGTACCGAAGGGGGGATAAGCATGAGCGAGCGGAGGATGAGTTTAGAGAAGAAGAAGATGCTGGCCGGCTATATTTATATCGCTCCATGGGCAATCGGCTTCGCATTGTTTATGTGTTATCCCTTAGTTTATTCCCTTTGGCTTAGCTTTCATGAAGTCGTCGGTGTAGGAAACTTCGAGCTGCAGTCCGTGGGCTGGGACAATTTCAATCGGGCATTCGTACTCGATACGCAGTTTATTCCGCTGTTTATCTCGGTCATTCAAGATGCGGTCATCAATACGCCGCTTGTGCTCGTGTTCTCCCTGTTTATCGCGATTCTGTTGAATCATAACATTAAAGGACGCGCTTTCTTCCGAGCGTCATTCTTCCTGCCCGTATTGATCGGCTCCGGTCTCGCTATGCAGCAGCTGCTGTATGCGGGGGTAGGGAAAGATACGCTCGTCAACGGCATCGGCGTTCCGGATGAAGTGTTTCTCTATATGGGACCTACTTTCTCCCAGATCGTGTTCGATATGTTAAGCCGGCTGACCGTGATTTTCTGGAAGACAGGCGTGCAAATTCTGCTATTCTTGGCCGGTCTTCAAGGCATATCCGTTTCCTTGTATGAATCGGCAAGATGCGATGGCGCGACGGAGTGGGAGATGTTCTGGAAAATCACCCTGCCGCTCATGACGCCAATTATTCTGCTTAATCTGGTTTACACCTGCGTTGATTCCTTCACGGATATTAACAATAGGATGATGGTTTATATCAAAGATACGGCCTTTACCGACATCCAGATGGGGTATGCTTCCGGAATGGGCTGGATCTACTTCTTGTTTATTTTCGTGCTGCTCATTCTCGTATTCGTTTCTACCAGACGTTTTGTTGTTTACACAGGGGAAAAATAATACAGGAGGTGATTGCAGCGTGAAGTCGATTCCCATTCCGAAGTCCAAGCAGCGTGTTGCTGCCGTTACGCAAACCGAAGTAAGCAGCAAAGTAAAGGCGATCCGAAACCACAGCTTGGTTAGCCGAATCGGGAGCAAGAGCCGCTGGATCTCGCTCATCTATCGCACCTTCGTCTATGTGATTCTCATAGATTTGGCTTTCGTGTTCCTTTATCCATTCATCTATATGGTTACGACAGCGCTTAAGCATCCGGTGGATCTGATGGATTTTACGATTAAGTGGATTCCGACGAGTCTGGCTTGGGAGAATTTCTATTACGGGATGAAGGGCTTGCAATTTATGACGCACTTCAATAATTCCGCTCTGATTGCCGTCTTGAGCGTGATCGGCCAGGTGCTGTCCTGTTCCTTTGTTGCTTACGGCTTTGCCCGCATCAAATTTCCCGGCCGCGAGGTTCTGTTCTTCCTGTGCATGTTCACCATGATAATACCGCCGCAAACGATCATCGTTCCTCTGTTCATGCAGTACAAAACAATAGGGTGGCTCGACAGCGTGCTGCCGCTTATTGTTCCGTCCTTCTTCGCAGGCGGGCTTCGCGGCGCGCTGTTCATCTTTATCTTTCGCCAGCTGTTCCGCGGGCTTCCTTGGGAGCTTGAGGATGCCGCCCGAGTGGATGGCTGCGGCAGCTTCAAGGTGTATTGGAAGATTATTCTGCCGCTTACACCGCCTGCTATCGTAGTTACAACGCTGTTATCGCTCGTATGGCATTGGAATGATTTCTTCGAGCCGTCGATCTTCCTCACCTCGGAAGAGAAATTCACCTTGCCGATGATGCTGCCTCGTCTCTATCAATCCCTGGATACGTTAACGGGCAGCACCTTTGAAGTGTTCAGCTTACCTGTTGTTATGGCCGCAACTTTCATGGCTTTGTTACCGATGCTTCTGGTTTATTTTTTCCTGCAGCGGTATTTCATTCAAGGCGTGGAGCGTTCCGGTTTGGTTGAGTAAGATGCGGGTTGTTTCAGTTGCGCTTGGCAATACACTCATTATCGGGAGGTATGGACATGAATAAAGTACGCATCGGTTTCATTGGAACGGGAGGCATCGCAGGGTGGCATGCCCGGCAGCTGCTGGAATTGCCGGAGGCTGAGATCAAGGCTGTAGCGGATACCAGCAGCAAGAACCGGGACAATTTCATTGCGAAGAATAGCTTGAGCGATGTGCTGCAATTCTCGGATTATCGAGAGATGCTGGAGCAGGCTGACATCGATGCCGTTATTATTTGTTCCCCGCATACGCTGCATTTCACGCAAGCGCAAGATGTCCTTCGCAGAGGGCTGCATGTGCTGATCGAGAAGCCGATGACTTGTTCTTCCGAGGAGGCGGAGCAGCTGATTCGAGTCGCCGAGCAGTCGGGCAAAATTATGCAAGTCTCTTATCAGCGGCACTTTCAGCCGGAATTCTTATATATTCGCGATGCTATCGCCAGCGGCGAAATCGGTAAACTGACTTCCATTACGGCATCGCTCTACCAGCAATGGAGACAAGGAACGCCGGGCTCTTGGCGGGCGGATCCCGCGTTATCCGGCGGCGGCTTCCTGATGGATTCGGGCAGTCACATTATCGATGTGCTGCTCTGGACAACCGGCCTCACGCCAATCGAAGTGAAGCCGCAGCTGCATATGCACGGCGCAACCGTCGAGATCGATACGTTTACATCGATTCGTTTCGAGGAAGGAGCCGTTGCCGGTTTGAATTTGGTCGGTTACTCTCCGTGCTGGCATGAAACCTTCGTATTCTGCGGGGAACAAGGCGGCATCTTCTACGATAATGGGAAGATTACGCTGCGTCGTCTCGGGCAAGATCCGATCGTGCCGGAGCTTCCGGAGCAGACGACCAATCAGGATAAAAGCTTTATCGATGCCATTCTGGGGCGGCATGAGGTGCTTGTACCGGGCGAGTTTGCCTTGAAGGTCGTGAAGCTGTCGGAGATGATCTATCAAGCTGCCGGCTACGAGCCGCATGCAGACACTGAATCAAAGGGGGAACAATCGGCATGACGATCCAATTAGGAATGCGAATTCCGCCGAAGATCGGAGCGGAAGGAATTGCTAGGACAGCCCAGTGGGCTGCAAGCATTGGGCTTGATGTGCTGGATGTTTCCAATCTGACTCCTGAAGTGAAGGCATCCTGCGAGGAAGCCGGTATGGGCATCGGATCCATTGATGCCCATCATACGTCACGGCTGTTAAGCCGCGACGAAGGCCGCCGCGAGGAAGCGCTGGAAGCGGCGAAGAAGCAATTGAGCTCCATTGCTTCGCTAGGCGGAAGCGTGCTGTTCATGTGTCTTGTGCCGGAGGATCATACGCTCCCGCGCAAGGATGGCTTCGCGATCTGGAAGGAAACTTTCCCCGAGCTCGTGCGTCATGCAGAACAGACGGGCATCTATATCGCGATTGAAGGATGGCCCGGACCTGCGCCGCATTACCCCACGCTTGGCTGTACGCCGGAAATGTGGAGAGCGATGTTCGATGCGATCCCCTCCAAGCATTTCGGGCTGAACTACGACCCTTCCCATCTCGTGCGGTTAGGAATTGACTACCTGCGCGCATTGGACGAATTTGGGGAACGCATCAATCACTGCCATGGCAAGGATACGGAAATACTCCGCGAAGAACAGTACGAGAGCGGCGTGATAACGCCAACCTTCGGTACGAAATATGACTTCTCCGAAGGCTCCTGGCGGTATACCATCCCTGGACACGGGGAAGTCGACTGGGGCAAAGTAGCCGTCCGTCTTGATCGGCTCGCTTATGCGGGAGCCGTAAGCATTGAGCTTGAGGATCATCGTTTCTGGGGCTCCATTGAGGCCGAGAAACAAGGCGTTATGAAGGCGACTGCGCATTTGGCGAAGTATTTTAAATAATAGAAGAGGCAAGCAGCGGACGCTCCGTTTGCTTGCCTTTTCTTTCTGTTAAGAAGAAGGATAGGAGGTCGATGAGTCCATGCTAGCGGAGAGATATAGTACTCCTAGTCTGAGGGGAGATTTGATTTCGCGCGAGAATTACAAGCCTTATCCGACAAGCGAAGACCGCCAAGCATGGGATGGATTGCCGCTTCATCTGCGAACCTACTGGATAAATAAAGGGGTTGGAAAGCTTAATCATACGTGGAATCCACTACCGGCCACTGCGTACATGGATTATAGCAGAACAGGCAATCGGGAGCGGTACGATCATGCTTCATGGGAGAGGAGACGTACTCTGGCTTCGCTAGTCATCGCGGAATGTATCGAGAACGAGGGGCGGTTCCTGGATGACATCGTCAACGGCATATGGTGTATCTGCGAGGAAACGTTCTGGGGCATTCCCGGGCACGGCTACATGATGAAGAGGCAGGAATCTCTCCCGGATGTGTCGGAGCCCATTATTGAATTGTTCTCGGCTGAAACTGCGGCAATGCTCGCGTGGACGTATTATTTGCTGAAATCTAAGTTGGATGGCGTAAGTAAGATGGTCTGTGAGCGGATACAGCATGAGGTGAGGAAGAGGATTCTTGATCCGTATCTAAACCGGAACGATTTCTGGTGGATGGGCTTTAATCAAGAGCGGATGCTGAATAATTGGAATCCATGGTGCAATTCGAATTGTTTGGCGGCATTTCTGCTGCTCGAGGATGATCCCGAACGCCGGGAAGCCGCGGTAATAAAGGCGATGCGCAGCTTGGATCACTATATGGAACGGCTCCATTCCGATGGAGGCTGCGAGGAAGGACCTAAGTATTGGATCTATGCCGGGGGCATGTTGTTCGATAGCTTGGAGCTGCTCTACAGCGTCTCGGCCTGCAAAATAAATGTATACGCCGAGCCCCTCATTCAACAAATCGGAGGCTACATCTACAAGGCTTTTATTGATGGTTCGTATTATGTGAATTTTGCAGACAGCTCGCCTAAGGTGGAGATTCCCGCAGAGCTTGCTTATCGCTATGGATGCCGGATCGGTGATGATAAGCTTGCCGGATTAGGCGCCATGGTGCTGAAGAAGAAGCGGGAAGAAGCAACCGACCTTGAGTTCTCATCCTTGTCCCGCCTGCTGCCGGCGCTATTTCATTACTCGGAAATCGAGCGCTGTGAGGGAGAAACGCCCTACGTTCGAGAGGCATGGCTGGATGGCATTCAACTGATGGTGGCCAGAGAGCAGCAGGGTTCATCCAAGGGGCTGTTCGTTGCAGCTAAGGGGGGGCATAACGACGAAAGCCATAATCATAATGATATCGGCCACTTTATCGTGTACTGCAATGGTTCACCGATGATTGTCGACCCCGGGATGTTGACCTATACATCGAAGTCCTTCTTTGCAGAGCGCTATACGATATGGGCCATGCAATCCGCTTACCACAATGTTCCGATCGTAAATGGAGTAGAGCAGAGGAATGGAAGATCCTACCGAGCTGTTGATGTCCATTATAAGCTTGATGATCAGACAGCATCGTTGACGATGAATATCGGGAACGCCTACCCGGACTCTGCCGAAATTAGGAGCTGGATACGGACGATAAGTCTGATTCGGGATGCGTCCCCTTGTATTGAGATTAAGGATGAATTTCATATGCAGCATGTGACGGGTGATATTACGTTGCATTTGTTGACGCCGCACCTTCCTCGCACTGAAGAGGACGGGAGCTTTATTTTGCAGGATGAAGTTCATAATAAGGTTTGCATCCAATACAACCGTACGAAGTTTGCTGGCTCGGTAGAGACCCTTTCACTCGAGGACGCAATCATGCGGGAAGTATGGGGAGAGCACTTATATCGCATTCAGCTTAAAGCAATGACTGCAACCGAACGGGGAGAATGCATCATCAGAATAAGCCGAATATAGTCGCGCACGCCTCTAGCCCGGCAGATTTAAACAATGGTATATTAGGGGGAATCTGACAAGATTGGGCGAGAAGCGTTGAAACGAGGCGAGATCATTGAACCCTGTTAGCATTGAGCGATATAACCAGCACAGAGACAAGGCTCAAATGGAGCAGATGCTGCTTAACAACCGTTTTGTAGCGAAAAGGTTCTTCAGAGATGAGGAGGGTAATAAGGAGAATATTCTGGTTGCACGCCATAATTCCACTACCTTCGGATTTCTCTCCTTTAATGCTTTCGGCAGTATAATGGAACGCATTGGGGGCTCTTTCCCCTCAGAGCATATTACGGTACGTAATTATGACGAGAACGATTACACGAAATGGGATAGAATTATTGAGCTAGCCTTCTATTATACGCGTCAGAGGATCGGCATGTATCCATCGTTCTTCTATAAACCCGTGGAATGGGAACGAGAGAAATATGCGCTTAATAAAGACAATGAGTTTGTTATGTTAGTGGAGGATACGATCGTAGCGGCAGGAACCATCGAAGGAAATCGAATCGCTTCTGTCGCGGTTGCCATCGAGCATCAAGGGCGAGGATACGGAACGGCTTTCGTGAAATTTCTTATTAATGAGATCCTTAGCAGAGGCGAAGATAAGGTCGCCCTTGAAGTGTCTAAAGGCAATCTCGCGAAGCAGTTATATGAGAATCTGGGGTTTAGAGAGGTAGATTACTACCATCAATATGTGAAATATTTCAGACCTGAAACAAGGCTAAGTGCTCCGCCGGACAATTATTAATTTAACATATCACCGCGTTAATATAGTACAAAATTCATCTCGCACTCCTCGTCTTGCATGCTGCGCAATTTTAACGAACCGTTGGGGCGTTATTTGGCCTAATTTCGGGGCTTTGAGAATCTAACGAACCGTACAGGCCTTATTTGGGGATAATAGGCTCGCAAATACTCGAAAACTGTCAAATAGAGCCCGTACGGTTCGTTAGCATTATTTCGGAGTTATTTATGGGCAAATAAGCGCCGTACGATTCGTTAGAGCTTTCTGCATGATCAAATACCAAACCGCCTGAACGAAGTTTCACGTATACCAAAGAGCTACCGGACTTCCAGAACATAAAGCCATAAGGGCTATAGGGATCAATACCCTATAGCCCTTATGAATTCCAAAAACGGTCTAGCCAATCAGTTCGGACAAGGACACTACGCGTTTCTCAGCTACCGAAATATAGGCAGCTTCCATCACTCTTGTCAGATCCGTTGCCAGCTCGTTATTCAAGTCAGCTTTCGTATCGTTCATGATATGGCCGACCCATTGTTCAATAGCTGTAGGCAGGTCTGGTTGATGCTCGATTGCAATCCACTCTTGTTGCTCCAGTTTGTTGCTGCGAACGCGAATGACGTCATCTGGCAATCCATACATAAGTGTACCTTCGGTACCATGAATTTCAATGCAGAATGGGGAATGCGGCGTAACGTAACCTGTTTCGAGGATACCGACAGCACCGTTCTCATAGCCAAGCAGGACCGTTGCATTGTCTTCAACCTCTTTGCCGGTCACATAACCGAAGTTGGCACTTACGGTTTGCGGCAGCCCCAGGAGATAACGAGTCAGATAAACCGGGTGACAGCCCAGATCGATCAGAGCGCCCCCGCGGCATTGCTCGAGATTGTAGAAATGCTCCGGCAGCCAATTTCCAGTCGTGCCGTTATGTGCATTGCGAACGCGGATTTGAGTGATTTGGCCGAAAATGCCGGAATCAATCAGCCCTTTGATCGACGGTGTATAGCGTTCGTTCAGGCGGAACATCGAAACCGTGAATTTAACGCCCGATTCACGTACTGCGGCTTTAATTTCGTTCACTTCTTTCAATGTAGCTGCAACGACCTTCTCTGTGAAAATATGTTTACCCGCACGAGCGGCTTTCACCATAACATCGCGATGCATGTTGGTTGGCGCATCTACAACGACTGCATCGATATCTGTACGAGCAAGCAGCTCATCCAGATCAGCGAAGAACGGTACGCCCAATTGGTCGGCGATTTCCTGTCCGCGGGCAGGAAGCTCGTCCCAAATAGCGGCTACCTCGAGGTTCGGGTTGGCTTGCACTTGATTAGTGTAATCCCAGGCATGAACATGCCAATAGCTGAGCATGGCTACGCGAATCATTGTTGAAATTCCTCCTAGTATTGTAAGTGGTTGGCATGATCCATACCTTATCATAGATGAAATCGCTTTATAATATGATTTTATGACATAGAAACTATGAATTTACGACATGACTTATAGGTGCTGGTTACTATTGCTTAGAAATATTTTCATAAATAAGGTAATATATAGGTATTGAATGGCTCTTTACTAGAAGAAAGTCCTACTACAACAAGGAGTAACGAATGAAACTGCGTATTCCGTTATATGTCGCTTCCACTTGTTTGATCTCCATTTTAGCCGATAAGTATATCTTAAAATGGGTGGGGATTGCTAATGTAAAATCCGTTATCTTTGGCTTACTCGTCGCTCTTGCCTTCTTCCTACTTGAGAAGACGGGACTTGCAAACAAACCTATAGCTGTAACAACAGGGATTGGGATTATCATACTCGGTCTCGCTTTAAGAATAGTAGCTAACCATTATTATCTGTAAGTATCATTCATTTAACAATTACTGGGAGGTAATCGAAATGGTAGAGCAAATAGTGATTACACCGATTAAGCCGGTTGTTCCGGCTATCTTCGTCAATGTAACGCACATAAGGAAGTCCGTTGACTGGTACTGCAACTTGCTGGGTCTACCGATTCCCGAGGAAACCAGAGAGGGCATGCATATTTTCGATTTAAGTGGGAGTCAGTGCTCTAATATATTTCTGGAAAAGAGAGACGAAGTAACCCCTATCGCAGAGCCGCTATTCAGTCTAACCGCGCCTGACAATGAGGCGACTTTCCAATTCTTAACCCAGCTTGGCATAGAAATTGTAAATAGAGATGAAGACGTCATTCACTTTAGAGATCCAGATGGGAACGTGCTGATGGCTTGTTCGATCTAATATATCAAGCAAAAGCAGACCTCGCGGGGGTCTGCTTTTATTATGAATATAACAAGGAGGAGATCCATTGCACTGGCCATCGATCAGAGAGTTTTTGCGAATTCCTGACCATCTTACTGGAAAGGGCATTAACATAGCTGTAATAGATAGTCGATTCCCGAATCATCCGGATCTTGCCACAAATGACCATCGTCAGACTTATATCGTGAATACGTCTGATGCTACACAGGAACCCATGCTTATGGAGCAAGGAGAAGGGCCTTGGAACAAAGGACTGCATGGTTTGTGGGCAGCAGCTGCTTCCGCCGGTTCAGGCCAGCTTTCTGATGGTCATTATTGCGGAGCAGCTCCGGAGGCGAATCTTTATTTACTACAAACCGGGCCATTCTACACAGCTACCGATATGGATGAGAAAATAGGTGGTGCGCTGAGCTGGCTGAGACCTAACTGGCGAAAATACGACATTCGCGGTGTGGTACTCACCGTTGCATCCGCTCATGATACAGGACTCCTTCCCTGGCAGACAGACCCCACTCGCGTGCTCTGTGAAGAATTAGCCGACGATGGACTCTTAATCGTATCTTCTGTCGGTAACACGAAGGAGTTGACTTGCCATGGACCTGCTTCTTCCCCTTCTGTCCTGTCAGTTGGGGGCGTCATCGTCCCTGAGAATGGAGATATTCTAGACGCCATTCCCTACCATTGCTGCCGAGGCGTCACGTTTGAAGGGAAATGGGTGCCGGAGATCCTTGCTCCCGCTGAAAATATCGTTCTTCCGATGCCTTTTGTAACGGAGGAAGAACGTCAGAATCATTTTACCGCACCATTCGATGAACTCCCCCGTGATTATGCCCGAACTGAAGGAACTTCGTTCGCGGGGCCAATCGTATTAGGGGCTGCAGCATGTATCTGGCAGGCGCATCCCGAATGGACGGCCTACGAAGTGAAATCAGCGATATTGGCATGCGGTTATACAAACCCATTATGGGATACATTACGATCAGGATTAGTGAATGTAACTGACGCTGTCACCTCAGAAAGAGTCCATGAGCGCGGAGAACATACGAGACATTCTGCTTTCCAATTACGTGCGCTATCCTTACTGCGTCAACCGAACTTATCGGATCTATCGTTACGCACCGAGTTGCACTCTTCGCTAAGAGACGAGAACAGCTACGTTAAAATGGCGGCTCTATACGTACTTGGGAAGATGCCGACAGTCTGGGAATCGTTCACCGACGAGCTAATTGGGCTATTCACAGATACGGATTCAAATATTAGGTACTGTACGATGAGGTTAGCGTCGCGAACTCAAAACAACCAGTTTATGAAACCATTGATTGCCGGCTTATTGCAGGACGCAACAACCGAAAGCGTCTCCACTTTCGGTGCAGCTTGCGAAGCACTGGAGGCGATAACGGGTCTTCGTTTTCCGCCGACTCCGGAGTGGCGAGAGGGACAATGCTGGTATTCCGAGCGAAGTACCGAAGCCAGACTGAGTATTGCGCGCCAGTGGCTTGATTGGGAGGGGCAGCAGAGACGGGCATAAACTGCATATCTTACCAGTGTTTTTAGCGTTAAAGCAGACCCCCTCTGGTCTGCTTTTCTCATTTCTATCCTCGAACCGGATTCTCGCGAATCATCTGAATAAAATTCATCGTGGAAGCTGAGAGGGGTTCATGCTTGCGCGTACATATAGCAATGGTGTTGGTTAAATGGATTCCCTCCACATAAACGCGGCATAACTCCCCCCGTTTGACATAGTCGCGCACGACCAAGGACGAGACGAAATTGGCGCCATAGCCTGCAATTACAGCCGTGATCGCTTCATGCAATCCATTGAATTGCAAGGAGATCGTCGGTGTCGAGGAGTTGTAGGTGCGGCATAATGACAGCAATCGCTCACGCGTAGAGCTCCCTTCCTCACGCATCACGAAAGGCTCCTTCATCATGTCATTCAGCGAAATCCGTTGATTCGCATAACGATGGCTGGGGGCAACAACGAACCATAACTCATCCCGGAATAACTCCTCCGTCTGAATCGTATCCGGATAAGCCTCAGGCATTCCGCCGTAAATCGCAATGTCGACATCTACATTTAAGAGCTGTTGCAGAGCATCATTGGAGTTCGTCGTTGTGATGATCATTTCGACCTGTTCGAACTGCTGTTTGAAGGTTGCGATCCAAGTTGGGATCAAGAAATGAGCGGGCAAGTAGGTCGCGGCTAAGCGAATACATCCATTCGAGCCGTTGCGGTAGTCTTGGGCATATTGTTCAATTTGCTGTTCCACGGAAAAAAGTCGCTTCGCAAGTAATGCAATCTCTTCACCCGCATCCGTCAAAGCGATTCCTCTTCCTTGCGGCTTTAGCAGCGGGAGGAGCAGCTCTTTCTCGAATTTCTTAATCTGCGCGGTGATGGCGGGTTGGCTGATATTGAGCAATTCCGAAGCTCGAGTCACACTTCCCGTACTCGCAATCACATGAAACAGCCGTAAGGCATGTAGATTCATCGCGATTCTCCTCTATTCGCCAAATCATATATGAAATGTATAAATGCAATTTAAACATATATTATATTTATGATTATATCTCGAATACACTGAAAGCAGAAGTTCATAACGAGAAGGAGAAGTGATGATTATGAATCAAGCAAATGTCTGGAGCGAGGTTGATCAGTATATTGCGGAGCGGTTAATGGAGCAGGATGCGGTTCTCGACAAGGTGTTATTCACCAATCAAGAGGCAGGCTTACCGGGAATCGATGTTTCTCCTACGCAAGGTAAATTCTTGAACTTACTAGTACAGTTGCATGGTTCGAAACGGATTCTGGAAATAGGCACATTGGGAGGTTACAGTACGATATGGTTAGCAAGAGCACTGCCGTCCGATGGCCGATTAGTCACACTGGAGCTCGATCCCCATCATGCACAAATTGCAGCAGCTAATCTAACTCTCGCACAGGTAGAGGATAAAGTTGAAATTCGAGTCGGCGAGGCTTTGGAGCAATTGGCGCTAATGCGCAATGAGGGCGTTGAAAAATTCGATTTCATCTTCATTGATGCGGATAAACCGAATAATCCACACTATTTGAAATGGGCCCTTCATTTCTCCCATCCGGGTACTGTAATCGTGGGCGATAACGTGGTTCGTGGAGGCGAAGTGCTAGACGAGAATAACCCGGATCCGCGTGTCACAGGGGTAAGGCAGTTCTATGATCTCTTGGCAGAAGAGCCTCGAATTGCAGCCACAGCGATTCAAACCGTGGGCAGCAAAGGATACGATGGTTTCTTGATTGGGCTTGTAACGAGCTGAAGGTGCTGCTTGATGTTTGGCCATAAGAAAACCGCCTTGGTGACAAGGCGGTTTATAAATTTATCTTTCCCCGTTCTCTTTAACTATCGGAATAACATGGTTATCACCATATAAATGGGATCAGTCGAAAAGTCTGGGCACAATACTCATCAAATTCTTTTCCGAATTGCTCCTGCAAGGACTTTTCTTCTACCTTTATTCTAACGTTAAAACATAGGATACATATCATTAAGGAACATATAACAGCGACTAGGCTGCGCAGAGATAATGCAACACCGGCTGAAAACAGTATTAAACCTGTATATGATGGGTGTCGTATATATTTATAAACTCCATTACGAATAAGCTGATGGTCTTTAAATATACGTACCGTAACAGTAAAATATTTTCTTAAAGTCAATACAGCTATACCTCTAAGAAGAATTCCGGCAGCCATTATTGAAATCCCGAAAAAATAAAATACATGGGGTAATTTAAGCTGTTCATGAAATGAATATGGAAAATTACTGCTTGAGAGGAAAAAACTCAAGTAAATATTACTTACAAGACCTACAACTACGATAAAAACCGAACCCGAATCATATTTTCTATTATTTTCTCGCAAACGGCATGCATTTAGATCTGCATAAATTCGAATTGCAATCTCAGCTATACAAGCAAAAGCAATAAAACAGTAAAAAACGATTTGCTCAGGTCTGTTTACAAAATAGGATGAAGGCACATGAATCCCCTCCGAGAATGGAAGCTTTTATCGTGGATAAAGCAGCAATGAAATTGATCGGATTAGCTGTCAAAGTAACAATATATGATTTGCAACAGAACAAGACAACTTATCGGATGGCTTCGAGTTTCCTTGAGAGACGATCAGAGATTTGTAGTGAGATCAATGAAAGAGAAGTGTTTGGGCTTTGTAAGGATCCGGAGGACTACAAACCGGAAACGGACCCGTTCGAATTTCATCGTTTAATTGTACCAATCAGCACCGTCAAGCTCACTAACGTGACGAAGATGGTAGCGCCCATGTCGGACAGTATGGCAATCCATAACGTGAGCCAGCCGGGGATGGTAAGCAATAAGGCAATTAGCTTCAATCCGAGGGCAACGCTAATATTGAAGCGAATGATCGAATGAACTCGTTTAGCCACGGCTACAGCTTCCGGCAGTTTGCCTAAATGATCCTGCATGAGCACGATATCCGCGGTTTCAATTGCGCTATCCGTTCCTTTTCCCATAGCGATTCCCAGTTGAGCCGTCGCTAATGCGGGCGCATCGTTAATGCCATCCCCAATCATAGCGACTTTCCCGCGAAGCGCGAGTTCTTTAATTTTATTCACTTTATCTTTGGGCAGCAGATTGCCGTAATAGGAAGTTGCGCCTACTATCTTCGCTACCTTCTCTGCGGTCATCTGATGATCTCCTGTGAGCATGACCGTGTTCCGAATTCCCGCTTGATGGAGCGCTGCAATGACAGTTTTGCTTTCTTCCCTGATTTCATCGGCGATACCGAACATGCCAAGTACCTGCACCTGATCAGCTACGAGAACTAGTGTAAGGCCCTCATTTTTCAAATCATGGATTTGAGCTTGCACATCGGATGGGAAAATCAGATGCTCCATGCTTTTTTCATTGCCAAGCCAGTAAGACTTCCCTCGTACAATGGCTGCAATACCGCGGCCGGAAATCGTCTGGATTTCATCTGGCGCTGATACTTCGATGCCAAGCTCAGCAATTTTCTTCATTATTGCTTTGGCTAGCGGATGAGAAGAGGCTTTCTCTATGGAGCCTGCGACCTCTAAGAATGCTTGTTCCTGGTATACAACCATCTTCTCTACGTACGGTTCACCTTTGGTTATCGTACCGGTCTTGTCGAAGGCAATTGTATCGATTTTGCCCAGCTGTTCTAGAAAGACGCCGCCTTTAATCAGAATTCCGTTCCGCGCGCTTCGAGTGATGCCGGATACAATGGCGATTGGCGAAGAGAGAATAAGTGCACAAGGACACCCGACAATCAAGACGGCTAGGCCTTGATAAATCCATTTGCTCCACTCGCCGCTGAAGAGAAGGGGTGGAACCAGAATGACGAGCACGGAGACCATCATAATAATCGGTGTATAGTACTTTGCAAATTTATTAATAAACAGCTCCGTCGGTGTTTTCGTTTCCTGCGCTTCTTCAACCAAATGTAAAATCTTCGCTAGCGAAGAATCTTTATAAGCCTTCTCGATCCGGATGTGAAGTACGCCTTCATTATTGATGCTTCCGCCAAAGACAGGCTCCCCATTTTCTTTCTCGATCGGTAAGGCCTCCCCAGTAATGGCGGCTTCATTAACCGAGCTTTTTCCGCCAACTACGACTCCATCGGATGGGATCTTTTCCCCGGGTTTAACGATGACGAGATCGCCGATCGTTAAGGATGAGATGGAGACAACCTTTTCATGGCCATTTTCAAGAATCACCGCTTCTTTAGGAGCCAGTTTAAGGAGCGTCTCCATGGAGCGACGGGCTTTCTCCATACCCAGACCTTCGAGCAGCTCATTCAAGCCGAAGAGAATAGCCACAAGCGTTGCTTCCTTCCACTCACCGATTGCAACGGCGCCTGCCAATGCGATTGTCATCAGCGTGTCAATGTTAAATCGCAACGCAAACAGATTTCGTAATCCTCTTAGAAATGTCGAGTAGCCGCTTAGAGCGATTGCCGCAACATACATGCCAATCTGGATTCCGCTGATTACCTGATCCCCGGAGAAATAGGCTACACCATAGAGGATAGCTGAAACCATCAACATTTTTATCATCTTAGCATTTCCGTGTTCATGCGTATGAGCATGATCATGTCCATGAGTATGATCATGACTGCCCTCGTGTGCGCGGTCATGCGTATGGATTTCGGCCAACTGGCTGTGATCGATATAGGCGCGATCTGATTTTAAAATATGCTCGACATCAGGCAGCGATACGCGGGGGTCCAGCTTCAGTTTGCCTGAATTATAACTAAGAGAAGCGCTCTCACCGTGTTCCAGCGCTTTGATTTGCTGTTCGAGACCTAGCGCGCAATTAGCGCATGAGAGCCCTTTGACGCGATATTCGTTCATAAGCAACCTTCTTTCAGTAATATATGAGCACTTATTCATATGATATGTTGGAAACATTTTTATGTCAATTGTAATTACTCCATCTTGAGGTGCTGCAACAATCGACGATCGGCTATGTTATAATGAGGGACATAATAACCTATGGTTGGTGGAACAATTTGGATGACAAACTCATGCTAGAAACCTGCGACGATTCATGCAACGGAACGCAAATTGATTTTAAAGTCGTGAAAGAAAATTTAGTGGATGAATCCTCAGCAAGTGCGATGGCTGATTTATTCAAGACGCTAGGGGATCCGACTAGGGTTAAGATCATTCATGCACTGTCACAGAGCGAGCTGTGCGTACATGATTTGACACAAGTGCTCGACATGGGGCAATCCGCGATTTCGCATCAGCTCCGGTTTTTGAGAAACTTGCGTATCGTAAAGCGGCGTAAAGTAGGCAAAACCGTATTTTACTCCTTAGATGATGGCCATGTGGAGCAAATATTTATTCAAACCTTACAGCACTTGAGACATGATTAATGTCCGCTTAGGTTCGTTTAACAACAGTAAAGGCAGCTGATCACTTGGATCGGCTGCCTTGTTTGTTTGTACATGATTACGATTGGTTATGAAAAATTAGCAGCGAAAGCACCGAAAATGAGAACGATCACAACCACGTAGAACACGATTCCGATACACGCCCAGATCAAGCCTGCCTTGGCATAGTTCGCTTTATTCGGATTCGCGCCGCCGCCAAATGCCCAGACGAGAAGCATAATGATATTTACAATTGGAATCGCAAGCAGAAAAGTCGTGAGCATCCAGTCTTTTACGGAGATAATGGGTGCACTCGGCTGTGGAGCAACGGACTGGTAATAGTTTGGATTGGCGTTTGCTTCCATTGGTTGAATCCCCTTTATTTATAGTTAATTTTTGTAAGACCCACAAAGATACTAGTATAGGAATTAAAGTTAATCAAGTTAATTTTTTTAACTTAGCTATTTATGCGATCCACGTTTGGTTCCTATATAAGGAGCGAGATCATTTGGTATAATTGGAGAGGTATCAGGATTCATACAAATGGAGGAATATAATCGATGAAAATTGGATTTCTAATTATTGATATGCAACCCATCCATCTAGAGGGTTTAGACAAGCAGATGATAGAAAGAGCCAGTGAGTATATAAACTATGTATCAGATGTGCTTCGTTCCAATAATCACGTTGTCGTTCACATTCACGACATTGAAGGTATTTCGGACTCAAATAAAGATGCCTTCAATTCGATTCCGGGGATTCAAGTTCAGGAAACAGACATCATGGTAAGCAAAGAAAGCTCGAATGCCTTTTGGCAAACGGAGCTGGAGCAAGTTCTGCTGAATCAAGAAGTGGAATTAGTCATCCTTGCCGGATTTGCGGCAGAGCAATGCGTGCTGTTTACCTACAACGGTGCCAGTGAACGAGGATTTAAACCGGTCATCTTGCAAAACGGGATTATGAGTAAACACGAAGACGTCATCACCTCAACTTACCGGGATCGAAATCTGATCTCCTATGCGGTCGTTAAATACTTCCTGTAAATTTAAATAGGAGAAATCATATATTTATGGAAATGACAAACGTACTTGCTGCCAAATCGAGAGAAGAATTGAGAGCATGGTTACTGGAGAATAGTACAACTGAGAAAGCGTGCTGGGTCGTGGTGAGCATGACGCCAACCCCGGATGCAGTGTTATATTTGGATGCGGTCGAAGAATCGTTATGTTTTGGCTGGATCGATGGCGTGAAGAAGAAAATCTCTGAAACCGAGCTGGCCCAGAGGCTATCCCCACGAAGTAAAAAGAGCTCATGGACGGAATTGAACAAAGAACGAGTCCGCCGGCTCGAACGTTTGGGGTTAATGCGAGACGAAGGAAGAAAGGTGCTTCCTGATATGAGCCCCGATTCTTTTCGCATTGATGCCGCTATAGAGCAAAAGCTTAAAGAAGATCAGCAAGTCTACGAGAACTTCTTGGCTTTCCCGGAACTGTACACGAGAATTCGGATCGACACGATCCAAAGCTACAAAGATCAGCCGGAATTATTCCGGAGCAGACTAGAAAAATTCATTGCCAATACGAAAGAGAACAAGATGTACGGTCAATGGCATGATAATGGACGCCTCATTGAGGAATAGATGCAGCACACAGCCCCCACCTTGTAGTCAAGCTGGGGGTTATCTTGTGCAACAATTTATTATGAAAAACTATAACGATTATTTGTATTATATATTTGACCAATAAACATAATTGCTCCTATGATTTAGTTATCATACAAAACGAAGAGGAGCGATCCGATGTCTATTTATGATATGCAAGTAAACTCCATTGCCGGTGAACGCGTTCCATTATCGATTTATCGCGGCCAAGTGCTGCTTATTGTCAATACTGCCAGCAGATGCGGCTATGCTCGCCAATTTGCGGATCTTCAACGCCTATACGAAAGCCATCATGAACAGGGGCTGGAAATACTCGCATTTCCTTGTAACCAATTCAATGACAAAGAGCCGGGGAGCAGCTCGGATATCCATGAATATTGCGAGAGCAACTTTGGCGTGCAATTTCCGTTATTCGAGAAAGTGGAAGTGCGTGGATCACATGCACATCCATTATTTCAATATTTAACACAGCAAGTACCGTTTGGTGGTTTTGACATTCAGAATCCGAAAGGGCAATGGATGAAGGATTTTCTGCTTGAGAAGTATCCGCATATTTATGCTGATGATGGGGTGAAGTGGAATTTCTCGAAGTTTCTGATTGATCGGAACGGTCATGTACACGGAAGATATGAAGCGACGATTGAGCCATTTGAAATAGAGCCAGAGATTCAAGCCCTCCTCTCCCAGTGAGCGGATAGATAGAAGGGGAGTCTTGCCATGAATCAATATATATCCTTGTTCGGGACGGTAAGTGTACCGATCCTGCTGGCGTGCTTGCTCGGATATTTGTACCAGAAGTATAAGTCGCCGGACGCGAAGATGCTGGCTGATTTGAGCTTGTTCGTCCTTGCGCCTTGCCTCATCGTGAGCGCTGTAGCGGGAAGCGATTTGGACAGTTCTTCTTTTGCCCATATCGCATTATTCACGTTAATTCAGACAGTTCTCTGCTGGGCGGCTTCTCTAGGTGTCGGGAAACTATTTCGATTCAATGCGACCTCATTGCGGGCCATGGAACTGACGACGATATTCGCCAACTCCAATAACTATGGATTACCTTTGCTGCTCCTTGCCTTCGGTAATGCGGGGTTCACCATTGGCGTGACGAATGTAATCCTGCATATCGTACTAGTCAACACGCTGGGATTGTATATCGCGTCTCGCAGTTCCTTTCGTGCAAAGCAAGCTGCTGCCAAAATGGTACAGAACCCGCTGATTTATGCCGCTGCAGTGGGATTAATCCTCTATTTCTTCCATATTCCATTGCCCCCAAGCTTAAACGCCGGCTTGGAGCTGATCGGGGGAGCTTATTCCGCCATCGTGCTGCTCATACTGGGGATGCAGCTCAAAAAAACGAACTGGCGTGCCAGCATGCGCCGCGAACTGTGGATATCTATCGTCATGCGGATTGTAGGTGTACCGCTTCTGTCCTTGCTGACCATCCATATTCTTGGACTTCGCGGTCTGGAAGCCTCGGTATTATTCGTGCAATCCTCTATGCCATCCGCAATTAATTCAGTGGTGCTGATGGAGAAGTACGGGGGAGACAAGGAACTGGTGTCGATCAACGTAGCGATGACGACGGCTGCGAGTTTTCTGTATTTGCCGGTTCTCATTTATTGGTCCGGCGGGTTGTAAGTAACCGATTATCTGACCCGAGAGAGCATCCAGATGCTCTCTTTTCTTGATAGTGCAGGATAATGGAATCCAATCCTGAATAATCAAATAAGGTTACGTTCCTTAGTTAATCAAAAGGAGTAGGGTTATGCATCGGCATGGAGATTTACATCGCGTATCTTTAGGTAAACGACTAATCGCTTTCTTATGGGATTATGTGATTATTACGGGCTATATCGTTTTGTTAATCGGCCTGTCTTTCATGATTCGTCCTTGGCTGACTCCATTGTTTACGACATCGCCATTGTTGGCGGAGTGCAGTGGATTTCTGTTTATTACGCTGCCTGTCTATCTTTATTTTGCACTATGCGAGGGATCGGCAGCGCATGCAACATGGGGAAAACGGAAAATGGGGATTCAGGTGGCCGGTTTGAATGGTAAGCCGATTAGTTTTAGAGCCTCACTGCTGCGTTCCGCCCTTAAATTCGCCCCTTGGGAGCTGGCCCATTTTACCATTTGGCATATGGTCATTCCAACTGATTACCCCGACTCATTCGTCTACTCTTTATTAGGGACCGTTTACGGTCTCGTGCTCATCTACTTGATAAGTCCGTTATTTAATAAAAAGAAACAAACGATATACGACTTGATAGCGGGGACTGTTATTAGGTTTAGGGATTAAGGGAGTTTAGGGAACAGGTAAAATTTGTCACAAAAACGTCGCGCAAAGCGCCGTTTTTTTTGTGCGGGAGATGCTTAATGTCCTGGGCTTTTTCTTATTTATGGGGTGCACGCGGCTAACCGCAAACAAGGCAGCATATATAAAGCTAACATGTTCTAAGCTACCGGGCAGGATTGTTTAAAGATGTGCGGAAATAAAGGAGTGACTACAATATCGGAATTTGATCGAAGTTGGATATAAGGAGGGAGGGATCGCTATGGATGATTTCAATCAACAAGCGAACCGTTTTGTGCAGGAGCACTTCGGCAGCCGAGCTGACGATCTTGCGCCTCTAGCGTCTGGTGATTGGTCGAGAGCCTATTCCTTCGTGCTCGATGGGCGTGATAGGGTTATTCGTTTCGGCGCCTATGTGGACGACTTTGAGAAGGATCGTGTCATGGGGGCGTTCTCCATGGATGCACTGCCGATTCCGAAGGTTATAGAGGTGGGTGAGACGGAGAACGGATTCTTCGCCGTATCTGAACGAGTTCGAGGAGAAAAACATCTCGATGAGCTTGACGAATCGGAAATGCGGGCAGTCCTGCCGCAATTGTTCGATGCACTCTACGAGCTTCAGAAGCAGGATCTTGCCAGCACACAGGTAGTCGGACTTTGGCGTCCGGAAGGAACCGGACCGAGCTGGGCATCTGAGCTATTAGCGGTGGCTGAGCCCAGAGAGAGGCTGGCGGGCTGGCGCGAACGGTTAAACTCATCGCCGCGGGAGGCAAGCATCTTCGATGCCGGCGTAGTCAAGCTTAGTAAACTTGCAGCGCAGCTCCCGGAGATTCGAGGAATAGTCCATACTGATCTTTTGAATCGAAACGTGCTGGTAGCAGGTGGGAAACTAACCGGAGTATTCGATTGGGGGAATGCGTTCTATGGCGATCCTCTCTACGACCATGCTTGGTTTCTGTACTGGTGGTCGTGGTATCCGCAATGGCAAGGGATAGACCTACAAGCCATACTGGACCACCACTGGGACCAGCGCGGAGGCCCGCCTGCACAAATGAAGGAACGCCTACTCTGCTATCTCATTCATATTGGGCTTGACCATATCGCCTACAGCGCTTTTAGGGAACGTACCGAGGATATGAGGCGAAATGCCGTTCAAGTGTTGAACTATATCTAACGGGTTTGGGTTAGCTCATATCGAGGAGGGATTTCTCTGATGCAGCACAATGTTATCATTACTCCGTACAACCCCAAGTACGCTGAGCAAACCATCGAAATGTGGCGTGCAAGTAAGGAAAAGGCGATTGGGCAGAAAGCCCTCCACAGCGTGGAGGATCACATTTACTTTTTGAATATTATGCTGCCGGAGCGGTTTCAGATTGACTTAGCGCTAATAGATGAGAAAGTAGCTGGCATCATTGCTTACAATGAGAATGAAGTAAGCCAGCTCTATATTCATGTCGATCATCAGGGGATCGGAATTGGACAGACCTTATTAAATAGAGCCAAAGCGCAATCGAGCGGCAAATTAAACTTATACACGTTTGAAGTGAATGGGAACGCGCAACGATTTTATGAAAAGCATGGATTTAAAGTCATCGCCAGAGGTCATGAAAATGAAGAAAATTTACCGGATATTCTGTACGAGTGGGTATCGCCATAATATTCATCTTATAAGGCTATGAAAGAGAGGCTGATGGTTTATGGGTACGAACGCTGTCCAAACGACGAAAGAAGAGATTCTGGCGCACTACAAGGAAAATGGCTTCGCCGTCATACCGAATGCTTTGTCGCAGGAGGAACTGGACTACTTGAACGGATTGGTAGAAGCCTCCTTGAAAGAATCACCGGAGCAATGGCATCAACCGATTGAAGGCGCGGTCGGCACGGCCAGCTTCCTCGAGAAGCATCCGCTTGAGATGGATCAATTCATTCGTCATCCCAGAATCTTTCCGCTCATTCAGGAGGTGCTGCTCGGGGAAGCGCGTTTTGCCCAATTTGATTTTCGGGATGTTTCCGCAGACCGAGCGAGCGCCAGTGAGATGAATTTCCACCGGGATATCAGTTATTACGGAACGATAGGCGGAAAGATCTTTGATCCGGAGAATCCATATATCAGCACGTATACCTGTGTCATCTATTACTTATCTGACGTTCACGAATGCTGTCCGGCATTCTGCCTAGTGCCTAATAGCCATACGTATGGAACGCTTGACGAGGCGAAGGAGAAGCAGGGAGAAGCTTACCGGGAGATCCCGATTCGGGGCCAAGCCGGTACCGCCGTGTTGTACAATATTACGACGTATCATACGCGCAAGGGCGGAAGCGCGGATTGTACGCACGGCCGGCGGACGATGCATAACTACCACTCCCGTGCATCGAGCTATCCGCTAACCAATTGGGCGACGGTACCTGAGGTGCTTGCGCTCAGCGATGATCATGACACCCGCCTGTTCTATTCGCAATGGACACCTAACCAGATCAAATTCGCAAGGGAGAACTATTCGAAACCGATCCCGGCGTATTATCCGATTCATATGGTCAAGTAGCAACCAGCAGCATCTTTATAGAAATTGAAGAAATTTTCCTCGTGTAATGAAGTATTAACCTTCTACAGCCGATTCCAATTGTGGAATGATTAGGTGGATATTTATATTACTTGGAGGAATGTTTTGTGAATGTAACAGTAACAGATTCACGGAATCAAGGCGTTAGACATTTATATTGATGAAAAGACGAATAGAAGATTGTAAGGCGCACTTTAAACATAAAACCCGCTCATAGAGCGGGTTTTATTTATTGGGGTGTTAGTCCCGCCTCCGTCAATCCCGATGACAATATCATTTGATAGCATCGTGAACTCCCCTTTGCTCTGCGGTTCTACTGAAAAAGAATTTCAACAATGGCGGTGCGATCAAGGTTGTTAAGATAACGGTAATGACAACAGAAGTGAAATAAGCCTCCGGAAGTAATTGCGCTTGCAATCCCGTGGCTGCGATGATCAGGGCGACTTCTCCTCGGGAGATCATGCCTGATCCAACGGCTAAGGAAGAACGGGTATTCATGCCTGTTAGTCTTGCTCCGAGTGCCCCGCCCACGAGTTTCGTAAGAACGGCTACGATGGTTAAAACCAGCATAAAACCAAGCTGATTCCCAACTCCGCTAAAGGACACATTCAAACCGATGCTGACAAAGAATACAGGTACAAATATGGAGTAAGCGATGGGTTCGATTTTGGACTCGACGGTATGTTTATACGATGTCTGGGAAATCGCGATGCCAGCGGCAAAAGATCCTATGATCGCAGCCATCCCCATCTGATCCGCAAAATAAGCAAAACCGAAACAAACAACAAGCGCCATGGTGATGACCGGTTCCGTAACCGAGATCCGTTCGAATAGCTTCATGAACCTTGGGACGATCAACCATCCGGCGAAGACCGTGACGATGAAGAAAATCAACTTTCTGCTAACCAGCATACCGATCGATATATCGTTACCGCTCCCTAGGAAACTCATCATTACAGCCAATAGAATGATCACGATGACATCATCCATGACGGCTGCTCCGAGAATCGTTGTTCCTTCGCGAGAGTTAAGCTGGTTTAAATCCTTCAGTACCTGCACCGAAATACTTACGGATGTGGCGCTAAATAAAGCCCCCATGAAGAGAGCATAGTTATGATCGAGTCCAAAGGCTTCGGCTACGGCATACCCGCCCAGAAAGGGGAGAATGATTCCTCCGACAGCCACGGCAAAAGCAGATCGCCAGGTTTGTTTGAGCTGTTCAAGATCCGTTTCCAAGCCTGCGATAAACATGAGCAGGATGACGCCAATCTCCGCTGTGTAATGAACGAAGTCATTATTTTCAATCCACCCAAGGACTGCAGGACCGACAATAATCCCAACGACCAGTTTGCCAAGTACGGAAGGCTGCCCGAGGAGTGTGGAGAGATGTCCGAAAATTTTCGTAAGCAATAAGATGAGAAATAAATAAAGGATAAACTCCACTTGCTGCACCTCGGTATCCGTACATCTTCCAGATCGATGCAAGATGTCATATTGAATTTCGTATCCATAATATACCCTACAACATACTGGAATAAAATAGATGGACATATATTCGCAACTAGCCGAATACAATGCCAATGAGTCGAGATTACCATTTCTGTTTCAAAACCAGGAGGTTGATCGAATTGCTCAAAGCAGTGGATGTCAACTTGGACGCGGGGGAAATGGTGCTGAAGCTGGAGAAGGATAGCACACCCAAAAAGATTGAGTACAGCAAGCTTGAGCGGCTGGAATTGGCAAGAGAACCAGTGAGAAAGCTGCTCAGGACCGTAGAGGTGAAGGTGATCAAGGTGCATGTCAGAGGCATGGAGAACACGTTCGTCATTGCCAGCGACAAGGTTGGAGATTTTGATTACGTCGAGCAATATTTGAAGAAGATTGCCGAGAAATATGAGATAACGATTGAGCAGTAATAGATATCCTAGATCGCCTCAACCTGACTTTCCGGCAGGATGAGGCTTTTTTCTGTGCCGGTCATCGCCTTTCATTAAGATAAGTTCATAATTCAGACCAGAACAAATTACCCCTTATTCGCGTCTATAAAGTACATCATAAGGAAAGGGTGTCATTAATTTGGAAAGTAGTACCATTAAACGCGTGACGATGCTGTCTCTTATTGCACTGATGACAATGATTCAAGCGAATAGCGTGTTTGCGGCAGCGAATGAACAATCGCCAGCCTTGTTACTGGACGGGAAGCCTCTTCTATTATCTGTTCAGCCTGTAATTGAGAACGGCGTCAGCTATGTTCCCTTACGTCCGATATTCGAAGCACAAGGCGCTAAAGTTAGCTGGGACGAGCCTAAACATACTGTGACGGCAACCAAAGACAGCAGCCTCATCACCTACCAAATGGGTGACAAGTTTGCATATAAGAATAACGATAAGCTGACACTTCCCGCGCCCGGTAAAGTAATCAACGGCTCTTCCATGGTTCCGCTGCGCTTCATTAGTGAGCTGCTGGGTAATGTCGTGAAGTGGCATGCCTATTCCCATACCATCTCGATATCGTCTGCCAATACCTTTGAAACTGAGATTACATACGGTGCCAATCTTAGAACGCTGCCGAATTCAACCGATGAAACGACTGTAATTCGGATGCTTCCGAAGGGCCAGCGGATTCATGTCATTCGCGAAATCGATGCGAACTGGCTGGAGGTGCAAACGGAAGACGAGACGATCGGGTTCATTTCGGCCAAACCTAAGTATACCAACTACTCAAGCCCGAACCTGACCATGATGCAGGCGGATCAAATCATCGCATTCGGCTCCACATATTTTGGCACGCATTATGAATTCGGTGCGGATCCTAATCAAACCCAAACCTTTGATTGCTCTTCTTTCGTCAAACATGTGTTTAACCAGGTGCTTTCGGTCGATCTGCCTCGTCTCTCTTACGACCAAGCGAAGGAAGGGAAAGAAATTAAAGTGGAAGACTTGCGAAAAGGGGACTTGATGTTCTTTAGCGCGCGCGGACTCGATATCGGACATGTGGGCATCTATGCCGGGGATGGCAAAATTCTGCATACCTATTCGGACAAGCTTGGCGTCCATATTGAGGATTTTGACGGACAGTGGAAAGATCGGTTTGTCACGGCTAGACGCGTATTTTGATGCTCGTAAATGATTCGCGGCGTGCAGAAACTAATTGTTTACACGGGAACAAATGCGCGATAATCTAGTAATTATAACTTGGAAGGTTTTGGAACCACACACTAAGGAGGCAGCGATCACTTCGATCAGCTGCCTTTGCTCACCTAATGGGCGGATTTCTACTGGAGAGGAGTGTCCCGATGAACATCAGCGAAGTTGTAGCACATATCCCGCAGTTGCGGCAGGCAACAGCTGTTTCACAGATTCATAAAGGCTTTTCCTATGATGGAAAATATCTCGTTTATGGACATGGCGACAAGCCGGCTTATGTCCTTCGAACCGCGAGTTATAATCAATCCGAACAGAAACGCCGGGAGTTTGAGGCTGTCGTCCTTATTCACGGTCTAGGCGTACGCACCTCTGAGCCCATTGCATTCGGTACGGTAGAAGAGCTTGACTTGTGTTATATGGTTTTAAGATATGTCGAGGGTGAGGATGCTCTCGAAGAGCTGCCGCGGATGACGGCTGATCAACAGTACAAAGTAGGCGTCGAGGCCGGACGAGAGCTGCTTATAATGCACGAAGTGGAAGCGCCGGAAGAGTTGGAAGCATGGTCCACGCATAGGGTTGCGAAGCATAAACGTCACATGGATGAATATTTCCGCTGCGGGGTCAAGCTTCCTGAGGAGGAGGCTGTTATTGCTTTCATCGAGAAGCAATTACCGCTGCTAGATGGACGTCCGAACCGCTTTCAACACGATGACTTTCATCCAGCCAATCTGCTCGTCCGTAATGGGGCGTATGCCGCGGCGATCGATTTCAATCGGTACGACTGGGGAGACCCCTACCATGATTTTCTGAAAATCGCTTATTTTAGCCGGGAGATCAGTATTCCGTTCTCGATTGGGCAAATCGATGGGTATTTTGACGGGAAGATTCCGCATCAGTTCTGGAACTTATATGCGCTGTATTCGGCAATGACCATATTTGGAACGATTACGTGGACACTCAAGGTCGTCCCCGATCAGCTGGATTCGATGATGGAACGTATTCGCATTCTGCTGGACGATCATAACCATTTTGAAAGTGTCGTACCGAGCTGGTACAAGCCAGGTGACCATAGATGAGCATGCAATTCGAGAAACTGTGCACGCAGCTACGGCTAGGAGAGTTGCTCGGTCAGCCGGAAGCGGTGGCAGGCGGGCTGTTACATAGCATGTTTGCACTAGAAACAACTACCGGAAAATATGCCATCAAAGCATTAAACCCTCAGATCATGCTGCGACCTACCGCGATGCAAAATATGATTCATTCCGAATGGATTGCTGCAATTGCAGCCAACTTCGTACCGGCCCTACCGGCTAAACTTTTTAACGGAAGTTCTGTACAGCAAGTAGATAATCAATACTTTCTCGTATTCGATTGGGTAGAGGGAAGAAGCCTGAAGCCCCATGAGATAACGATGGCTCACGCTGAACGAATAGGCGAGATTCTCGCAGCGATCCATACGACGGATTTCTCCTCGTTAAACATCGATGTGAATGGGGCCGTCGGCGGTGTGCCTGTGACGGATTGGAATCGCTATGTGGAGTTAGGCGAAATCAATCAGTCGGTGTGGGTAAGCTTGGCAAAGGAAGCGGTGGATCTTCTGTATGACTGGAACGCGAGAGCAAACCATGCCGCGCAGTTGCTGGCGCCAAACACAGTGATTAGCCATTGCGATTTAGATTCCAAGAATGTGTTGTGGCATAATGGCTCACCTATTCTCATTGATTGGGAAGCCTCAGGGCCGATAAATCCGATGCAGAACTTAATCGAGACTGCTGTTTATTGGTCAACAGATGAGCAGGGGAAACTAGAGCGCGAGAGATTTCTTGCATTCTTACGGGGATATAAGAAGAAAGGAGGCTCCCTTGAGGCCAATTGGAATGTCGTGTTAGATCGCGGTTTCGCAGGGATGCTGGGGTGGCTGGAATATAGCTTTAAACGGTCCTTATGGCTGGAGAGCGAGGATGAGCAAGAGCAGCAGATGGGGACGAAGCAAGTGATGGGAACGATTAACTCCTTAAGGCGTTATGCAGAGCAACAGGCTGAGGTCGAAGGTTGGTTGAACGAGGAGGAAGTATCATGAATAACAAGCTCGATGATCATTCTGAGAAGGAAACCTCCAAACACGATGCTGCAGATGTCCCCGTATTTAACAATGTCACGGAACACTATCAGAGTAGGCAATCCCATTGGGCTGACGGGGTCTGTTTATGCATATGAAGGCAACAAGGAAATCACTTTTTGTACCGAGGATATTTATCCGTTTATGAGGATCTTCTTTGAAGATGATGTCGTCACGCACTATACGATTTTTATTATTGATGCTACTCATTAAGGTACGCCTCATCAATTGGAGCACAAGCCCGAGGAAGTCGCTGAGAGGATTAAAGCCGAATTTCATTTATAGTTGCAGAAGGAGATATACTTCAGCATGCTCATCATAGGATTAATAGCTGTACTGATAGGCCTCCTTATTATCATTCAGACTAATTGGGTGAAGTATTCCCATCATCAACTTGGCAGCCAATCGGACTCAAACCACCCTACCATTGTTCATTTGTCTGATCTTCATGGACGGACGAGATTCCTTAATGGCTCATTGAGTCAGAAAGTGAACCGGATAAAGCCGGACATCGTTCTGATAACAGGTGACTTAGTTTCGAGAAAGAAGCAACTAGCCGCAGTAATGAAGGAAATTAAGAAAATAAAATGTCCGCAGTTTTTCTTTGTTCCAGGCAATTACGAGCGAGAATGTATGGAAGGATTACGTAAAAGACGCTATTCGGACCAAGAGTATGATCAGATCATCCAAACCCTGCAGCATCAGAATATAACAGTACTGTCCAATCATGGCACAACATTAACTATGAAGGATCAGCAATATCTCATTTACGGATTCGATAACTCGATATATGGCAATGAACAAATGACCATGAGTATCGAGGAGATGAGGCGCTATCCCTACATAATTTTGCTCGCACATTCGCCAAGTATTGTGAAGTTCATACAAGATCAGGAGCTCCAATATGATCTGCTGCTAGCGGGACATACGCACGGAGGTCAGATCAGATTACTGAACCGTACGCTTGGCGCTTACAAAGATTATCATATTGGTCTTAAACAAGTAGATATGCGTAGTAATTTCTACATTAACCGAGGATTAGGAACGGTGAAGATACCTATACGTGTAGCTTGTGCACCGGAGATCGCTGTTTTTCATACTTGACTATGAAGGTGACGGAACATGACTACAATCGGACTTATCAGACATGGAATAACGGATTGGAACGTGCTCGGAAAGGCGCAGGGAATATCGGATATTCCGCTTAACGAAGCCGGAATCAAGCAAGCGAGGGCCATTGCCGACAGGCTTTCGGGCGAAAGCTGGGATATCATTATCTCTAGTACATTAACAAGAGCGATACAAACCGCCGAGGCAGTGCGCAGTTCCTTGGGGATCGAAACATTAATTACAGAAGACCGAATTAGAGAGATTAATTGCGGGCAGATCGAAGGAACCACAGAAGAAGAACGGGTTGCAAAATGGGGCGAAAATTGGAGCACGCTGGACCTTGGCATCGAAGCGTTCGATGACGTGGCGAAGCGGGGAGCCGCGTATATGGAAGAAGTTGCCGCGATGCATCGGGATAAGCGAGTTTTAATCGTTAGCCATGGAGCGCTAATCGGATTATCGCTGAAGCGGCTTATGCCGCAGAGATTCGAATCCACCTATTCGGATAATACTTCCTTAACGATCATCTCTCATCGCAATGAGGAGTGGGAATGTACGCTCTTCAACTGCACGAAGCATTTGTAACGACCAGAGGGCAGATACAGAAAGGCCCCGCTCGGACTTGAAGTGCACCCCTTATAGTGGACATTGGAAAAACACCCTAGTGTTTAACCGATGAAAACTATAGGGGGTGCTTTTTGTATGGCAAGAAAGGGGCAACGACTTCAGACATA
>NZ_JCAALT010000013.1:0-139635 GCF_059686995.1 Paenibacillus rhizoryzae
CTCTGCGCCATTTAAATAAGCCTTCACGGCTTGATACTTCTCATCTTCAGTAAACTTACTCAAAAAAACACCCCACTTGTTAGATGAGTCTAACAAGTGGGGTGCAGTTCACGGGGAGTGGTCTTCCGAACGATTAGACCTGTACGGTCTTCTTCGATTAGACCTGTACGGTCTTCTTCCAATCGGCAGCGAATTTCTCCATGCCTTGATCCGTCAGCGGATGCTTGGAAATTTGCTCGATGACCGAGAACGGTATCGTTGCAATATGGGCGCCTGCCATCGCTACGCGAGTAACGTGATCCGGGTGGCGAACGGATGCAGCGATAATTTGCGCATCCAGGTTGTGAATACGGAACAACTCAGCAACCTTCGCGACCAATAGAACGCCGTCTTCGGAGATATCATCCAAGCGGCCAAGGAAAGGCGATACATAGGTAGCGCCTGCACGAGCGGCCAGCAGCGCTTGGTTCACGGTGAAGATCAGCGTTACGTTTGTTTTGACGCCTTTCTTAGTGAGGTAACGGCAAGCCTCTAAGCCGGCCAGCGTCATCGGAAGCTTGATGGTGATGTTCTTGTCGTGATTGTTGATCTTAATCAGTTCGTTCGCTTGCGCGATCATTTCTTCGGCTGTCAGCGCATCAGGCGTAACTTCGGCCGAAACGGATTCAACCTCAGGCACTAATTTTAGAATTTCTTCAATGCGATCCTCGAATTTCACGCCTTCTTTGGCAACCAAGGAAGGGTTGGTCGTTACTCCGGACAAGACGCCGATTTTATAGGCTTTCTTGATATCTTCTACATTGGCAGTATCGATAAAAAATTTCATGGTTACTAACCTCCATTATTGTATAGATAGATGTAGCAGCTTATCTCAGCAGTTCTTTCGCGACGCGTACTACGTTAGCCGTAGAGAAACCGAAGTATTCCAACACTTCTGTTCCAGGACCAGATGCACCGAAGGTATCAATCGATATATTCTTGCCGCTAAGTCCTGTGTAACGCTCCCAGCCAAGCGATATGCCGGCTTCAATGGAAACCCGCTTCGTTACGGAAGCAGGAAGCACGCTTTCCTTGTAGGCATCCGACTGGCGATCGAACAGCTCTCTGCTCGGCATGGCAACTACGCGAACGGACAGATTATCCTGCTCAAGCTCGGCTTTGGCGTTCACAGCCAGCGATACTTCCGACCCGGTCGCGATCAGAATGACATCCGGCTGGGCGTTCGTTTCAGTCAGCACGTAAGCCCCTTTAGCTACCGCATCAATATTGCCTTTGGTCGCTTCATAGATCGGAAGATTCTGTCTGCTCAGGATGAGCGCAACCGGGCCTTCCTTCTGTTGAAGCGCATAGGCCCACGCACTGGCTGTTTCATTGGCATCCGACGGTCTGATGACGGTCAGCCCGGGAATCGTGCGCAATGCAGCCAAGTGCTCGACAGGCTCATGCGTAGGACCGTCTTCGCCGACTGCGATGGAATCATGCGTGAATACATAAGTCAAAGGCAGCTTCTGCAGCGCCGCCAGACGAATCGCCGGGCGTAAATAATCGCTGAATACGAAGAAGGTGCTGACGAATGGTTTCACGCCTCCATGCAAGGCCATACCGTTGCCGGCTGCGCCCATCGCATGCTCGCGTACGCCAAAGTAGACATTGCGCCCTGAGTACGATCCCACTGCGAAGGTTTGTTCTCCGCTGATATCTGTCATCGTCGAATGCGATAGATCCGCGCTGCCGCCGAAGATTGCAGGTACGGTTTTCACAAAATGATTAATCGCGTTTCCGCTCGCAACACGGGTGGATACCGTTTTGGAGGAATCGAATGTAAGAATATCTGCTGCATCGATCAGCACCGAGCCGTCGATCACTTGCTCGAGTTCTTGTCCTTGTGCCGGGAACTTCGCTTTATAGGCAGCAAGCAATTGGTTCCACGCTTCTTCTTTGGCTTCGCCGTTACGTTTCAGCTGCTCGAAATGGGCTTTAACGTCTTGCGGAACCGTAAACTCTTCCTCATATTCCCAGCCATATACTTTCTTCGTGGCCTGCGCTTCTTCTTTACCAAGCGGATTACCATGTACTTTGTTAGTACCCGCTGCTTTACTGCCGTAACCAATAATGGTCCGAACCTCAATCAGTGTCGGCTGCGTTTCATTTTGTTTCGCCGCTTCAATAGCCGCAGTAATACGTGGAATATCATTGCCGTCTTCGACACGGATATACTGCCAATTAGCTGATTCTGCTCTCTTCTGAATATTTTCTCCAAATGAAAGATTTAACGCTCCATCCAAGGAGATGTCGTTGGAATCATACAATACGACTAGCTTGCCCAGTTTCATATGTCCGGCCATCGACATGGCCTCATAAGAAATTCCTTCCATTAAATCACCGTCGCCAACCAGTGCATACGTATGATGATCGACAACCGGGAAACCCTCTTGATTATATTTGGAAGCAAGATGCGCTTCAGCCATCGCCATTCCGACTGCCATCGAAATTCCTTGTCCAAGCGGTCCTGTCGTTGCATCAACGCCATCTGTATGGCCGTATTCGGGATGACCCGGCGTCTTGCTGTTCAGCTTGCGGAACTTTTTGAGATCATCGATCGAAACCTGATAGCCGGACAGATGCAGCAGACTATATAGCAAGGCGGAGCCGTGGCCCGCCGATAATACGAAACGATCGCGGTTAAACCATTTTGCATGGCTTGGATTATGATTTAACGATTTGGACCATAGCGCATAGGCCATCGGAGCAGCGCCCATTGGCAATCCCGGATGACCGGAATTGGCGCTGTTGATCGCGTCAATGGATAAGGTACGAATGGTATCGATGGCGAGTTGTTCAATTGTTTGTGATGTAAGCATAATGTTCCCCTTCCTCTTCCTGTGTTTCATTTTCATTTGCTGTATACTCATCGAACCACCAGTGATAGCCGTCCTCTGCCAATAACGCATCGGATGCGGCTGGTCCGTAAGTGCCTGCTTCGTAAGGATAAAGCGGAACTGTGTTCGCTTGGAAAGCATCCAAGATCGGTTGCACCCACTGCCAGGACAGCTCTACTTCATCCCAATGCGCGAAGAATTTAGGATCTCCGTTCAAAGCATCATGGATCAAGTTCTCATAGGCTTCCGGAGTATCTTCATGGCTTTCATGGAAGTCGATATGAATCGGCTTGAACTCCCCTTTATGCTTCGGATCCCTTGTGTTTAGCTGCAGCATAATCCCTTCGTCAGGACTGATCTCAAACACCAGAAGATTCGGCGCTTGAGTATGGTCCTGCGCTTGGGCATCCTTGGACGTCTCCTTCAACGGCTCCTTGAACTCAATGACAATCCGAGTCGATTTCTCTTTCATTCGTTTGCCTGTTCTTATATAGAAAGGAACGCCGCGCCAGAAGTAATCATCGATCTGCAATCGAGCCGCAATGAACGTATCATTCATGGATGTGCTGGAAATGCCAGGCTCTTCTAGGTAACCGACAACAGGCTTCCCTTGGATCGTTCCGGCTTTGTACTGACCCCGGATAATACTCGCGCTGATTTCCTGTTTCTGCACCGGCTCGAGTGCTTCCATGACTTTCTTCTTCTTGAAACGGACCATTTCCGAGTCGCTATGATTAGGAAGATGGCTTGCCAGCATCATCAGAAGCTGCAGCATATGGTTCTGGAACATGTCGCGAACAGCGCCAACATGATCGTAATAACCTGCTCTTTCCTCCACGCCGACCGTTTCATTGGCCGTAATTTGCACATTCGCAATGTAGCGATTGGTCCATAATGCCTGAAGAACCGGATTCGACTGCTGCAGAATTTCAAGCTTCTGCACCATCGGCTTGCCGAGATAATGATCAATACGGAAAATTTCTTCTTCGGAGAAAGCTTTGCTCAATTTCTGATTTAAATCCCGTGCGGATTGCAAATCATAGCCGAAAGGCTTCTCGATCACGAGACGCTTCTGGGCAGAGCCAAGCCCGCTTGCCTGGATATTAGCGGCGATGGTTTCGAAATGCTCAGGTCCCACCGACAAATAAAACATTCGATTCGGTTTCGAAATGCAAAGCTCTTGTTCCCGCTGCTCGATCACCTGCAGCAGCTTCCGGTAATCCTCAATTCGGCCTACATCCAGCACATTGTAGCGGAATGCCTGCAGAAAACGTTCAAGCCCAGCCGGATCTTGAACATCACGTCTCGAATACGTACGAAGCGACTGCTCGACATTCGAACGGAAAGTTTCGTTAGACAGCTCTCTTCGGCCAAGACCAATTAATGTGAAGGCCTCCGGCAGCTTTCCATCGATAAATAAGTTATATAAGGCCGGATATATTTTTCGTTTCGCTAGGTCTCCTGTTGCGCCAAACAGTACAAACGTGGTCGGTTCCATTTTTCCATACTCCTTCCAGTTAAAACGCTGGTATCTCTTCTGTACTTCCACTATAATACGAATTGCATCTATACAAGTAATACATATATTTCAGAGGAGCTATAGACCACGTCTATGACCAACAATTATGAGTTATATAAAGTTTTTTATTGGGCCGCGAAGACGGGCAGCTTAACTCAGGCCGCTAAGGCACTTTATATTACCCAGCCTAGCGTTAGTCATGCCATCAAACAGCTGGAAGACAGCTTTGGGATCACGCTGTTTTACAGAAATTCCAAAGGGGTTGCGCTTACGCAGGAAGGCAATTTGCTTTATTCCTATATCGAGCAGTCCCATATCTTGATCTCATTAGCGGAAGAGAAAATGGCCGCACTTAAAAATCTCGACAGCGGCGAACTCCGGATTGGCGGCAGCGATTCACTGTTTAAGCACTATATGCTTCCGTATTTGGAGGACTTCAATCGCAAACATCCCGGCATCCGGCTTCACCTAAATCATGGCACGACGCCTGAGGTTATTTCTTTTCTCAAGGAGGGCAAAATAGATCTGGGCGTTGTGCGGATGCCGATCGTCGATCCTCAGCTTGAGGTAAGGGAGAGTATTCAGCTGCAGGATTGTTTCGTAGCCGGGGCACGTTACGCGGAGCTTAAAGAGACGGTACTTTCCCTGGAGATGCTGCTTCAGCACCATCTCATCCTGTTCTCGCGCAATAGCCGGGCACGAATGGCGATAACGGAATTATTCCAAAACTATGGCTACACCCTTAAGCCTGAAATCGAAGTCGGCAGCGTGGACCTTCTGATCGAGTTTGCGAAGCGCGGACTTGGCATCTCTTACGTCACAAGAGAATTTGTGAAAAAAGAGCTCGAAGAGGGATCGCTCTTCGAAATTAAGCTCGACGTGCAGCTGCCGCCATCCCAAGTGGGAATTATGATTATGCGCAACATGCCGCTATCCATAACTGCCACTCGGTTTATCGAGTACTTCGAAAAGTTCCCGTTGCGAATAGATAGCAAAAAGTCCTGAACAAGTGGATTGTTCAGGACTTTTACGTTTACACGTCGTAATTGACGACGTAGTGATGCCGTTCGGTGTGGTAGTAACCTTCACTGTATTCGATCAACTGTCCGCTCTCGTCGTACGCATAACGCGACCGTTTGAGCAGCGGCGTCCCCCCCTCGATGTGCAGCGCCGCCAAGACGGAGGCAGGTGCCGCAGCCGATACGGAAAATTCATCGCGGTACTTGCTAATCGTAATACTCTGTTCTTCCAGTAAGTCGTACAGCGACTGCCCGCCTAGATCAGACAGTTCCATGCTCGCAGCCCGGCTCGATAAATAGTGGGTGTAATGTATGTAGGGTTCGCCGTTCAGCTGGTACAACCGCTCTACCCGCAAGCATTGCTCGCCGAACAGCTGATGCGCCATCGTTCCTTGATCGTTCGTGACAACCTTCGCAACGAGCAATTGCTTGCTAATCTGATGCCCATCCTCCACCAATACCTCTGTAAACCGCTTCAGCTTAGACAGCTTGGACGCGGATGTATTGCGGATGACCTTCGTCCCTTTGCCGCTGCCCGTCTCTACGTAACCGTCCTGCGCCAGCTCCTTGATGGCGTTTCGCACAGTAACCTTGCTGACTTGGAATTCTTGCTCCAGCTGCGGCTCCGAGGGGATGTTCGTCCCAACCGCATAGACGCCATGTAAAATCCGATCTTTCACGATGTTCGCGATTTGCGCGTATAACGGCTTCTTGCTTCGCGATAGTTTCATTAGCGGATCACATCTCCGTTCGCAAGCTCCGTCATCGCGCGCTCAATTTCGCGCGCCGACGACATCGGCGTATCTCCCGCAACCGTATGGGCGAGCATAGCGGCGGCGGACGCGAAGCGAACCGTCCGCTCCGGCTCGAAGGCGGAGAGCTCGCCATGGATGATGCCGCTGGCGAATGCGTCGCCTGCTCCGATTCTATCGTAGACGGCGAATGTGAGGGGCTCGGGGGCAACCGTCAAAGTGCCGTTCTTGAACATAAATCCGCGCAGCGAATGCGTGTTGTCACTGTTAATGGACCGATGCGTGCCCGCGATTACGGATAGGCCTGCGAATCGCTGAGCCACCTTCGGCAGCAGTTCCGTTAGCTGCTCCATACGATCCGTCTTGTCCGTCGACATGCCGAGAATGTGGATCATATCCCGCTCATTCATCATGACGATATCCGCTAGCGCCAGCATCTGTTCGTAATGGGGCTTCGCTTTGGCATAACCGTCGCCATCGCCCCAATGGGTCGGCCTGTAATTACAGTCGAAGACGACCGTCCCGCCGTTCCGCTTCACTGCTTCAGCCAGCTGAAACATATGCTGCCTGACTTCGTCGTTCATCGCCAGCGTAATCCCGCAGAAATGAAAAAGCTCGATACCCGATGTCGCAATCGCCTCATAATCATATGCACCGGATGGAGCCGTATTGAAACTGCTCCCCAGCCGATTGGCATACGTCACACGGCCGGGCCTCGCGCCGAATCCATTCTCGAGAAAATACATGCCGAGGTTATTACCGCCATGAACAACGAAATCCATCGATAAGCCCAGTTTACGCAGGTTCGCCGCAGCCGCTTCTCCAAGAGCGTTATCAGGCAGCCTCGATATGAGAAACCCTTCATGACCGAAACGCGCGAGTGCCGAAGCTATATTCACGCCGGTACCGGAGAATGAATAGCGCAGGCTGTCTGCTTGGGACAACAGTTCGTAGCCCGGCACCTGCAGACGCATCATAACTTCGCCGAAAGCGGCGATACGTATGCGATTAGCCATGGCGGTCAACCAGCTTCTTCATCAGCTCGAGCAGAACCCGCACATCCCGAACATTCGTTTTTCCGGTTGCTTTGTCGACGATAGAAGAATAAACATGCGGAATCACTTGCGGTACGCCGGCTTCAAGAGCGATGCGCAGAATGGGCTCGAAATTGTCCATATCGATACCGCCCGTCGGTTCGAGAGCGAACCCTTCTTCTCCGCAAGCCTTCGCAACCGCTCGCAGCTCATCCTCGCATTTCAAGCCATTCATCGGAAAATATTTGAGCGCTTTCCCGCCCATATCGCGAACGAGCGCGATTGCCGTCTTCACCGGCACGATTGCCTGCTCCGGCTGCGCAGCGCTGAATGGACCCGTTGAAATATTTACGAAGCCAACTTGGCCGGTAGGCGAAACAAGGCTGTTGATCCAGCCGTCTCTCTCACCTAAATTCGCACGGGTAGCGCCTACAGCAGGGAAAACCTGATTAATATGCGTTCCAGGATAAAACTTCGCGATCTGCGCAACAACCGCCGCCTGCCGATTATCCCCGGCGCCGAGTCCGATCGAGACCGCGTCATCGATCGCTTCGCCATATTGCTTCATCGCCGTAACGGCTGCTTCGACCGTGGGGTAGTCCTTCGAGAGGACGCCTACAAGCACATGGCCCTCCGCTGCATCGAACACTTCTTTCGCGTTCTCGACGCTGTTAGCCAGCACATTGAGGGCCGTGCGTCCATTATACAATCGTTTCGTCATGTTGGACATGTTAATTGCCTCCCGTAAGCGTACGAATTCTGGCTGCGATGACGTCCATGTCGTCACCTAGCAGCGGACGCGGATCGATATCGAAATAACCCTGCTTCACGCCATAATCCCGTGTGTAGATCGCGATGTCGCCGCCTTGCAGCCCTGCTACAACTGCCTTGGCCGTCATGCCGGATAACGCCGGATCGATCTGAATGCGCGCACGGAATATCGCGCGTCCCGCTTCATCCTGGACAATCGTCACGTTGACGCCCGGCTGCCCGTTCAGCGGCATAAGCATTTGCAGAGACGCCTTCTCCTGCTCGCTGTTATCTTGCTTGACCATATATTCCTCAAGTGCTTGGAGCAGCCCGAATGTCGTTTCCTTGCCGACTTTCATGCTGCGGCCAATCCCGTGCAGCTGCACTTTGACCATCTCAATATAGGCTCGTTTACCTCCGACGATACCGGAGGTCGGCCCTTCGATTGCCTTGGAGCCGCTATATATGGCGAGGTCCGAGACCTGCACGTATTTACGGACATCCTCTTCCGCAGCCGCATCCACGATAAGCGGGACTCCTTTGCGCTGCGCCACTTCCCAAGCTTCCTCAACGCTGATCATGTTCTTCTGCACCGCGTGATGGGACTTGACGTACAGAATCGCTGCTGTGCGCTCGCCGATCGCGTCTTCGATATGCTCGGATTTGCCTTCATTCGCATACCCGACTTCGACAAGCTTGCCTCCGCCCAGAAACACCATCGTCTCCACCGGCGCGCCGTACTGAACATTATGTCCTTTGAGAATAAGGATCTCATTCTTGGCGATTGGCTCTTGATGAAGCCGTTCACTCAGGCGCAGATTGCCTTGCGTAACGATACCCGCGACTGACAATGCAATGCCGCTCGACGCTGAATTGACGACGACCGCAGCTTCGGAACCGAGCACGTCCGCGATATGGTCGCCCGCCTTATCCACCAATTCGGCGATTTCCACATAGCGCTGTCCGCCCAGCTTCATCGCCTCCATAACCGTATCGGAAGGTGCCGACACACCGAGAATACTCATTCGCCCGCTGGCGTTAATAACACGCTTCAACCCATATTTAGCATTCAATGAATCGCCCATTCGCACATACTCCTCTAGCTATAATTTGATGCTCACCTTCGCGCGTATCTCCTTCGGAATCCATGAACGTCAGAAACTCATCATCCAAGGTGGAGAACAAAGTCAGGTTCGCCCGGTCTCCTGCTTGTATGCGGCCCAGCTCCGGTTTCCCGAGCCATTCGGCTGCATTCACCGTTACCGCTTCAATCACTTCGTTTAGCGAATAACCCAGACAGAGAAACTTCGACATGACATGCGCCAAACTATAAACTGGCCCCTGCTGCCTGTTCCCGCGATAAATGTCCGAGCTGATCGTATCGAAACGAATTCCGTTTCGCTTCGCCGCCTCTGCCGCCTTGAAGGAAAAGCTGGCTGTGCCGTGTCCGACGTCCATTCGAACGCCTCTCGCGATAGCCGCATTCAGCTCCGGAATCGGACTTCCGTCGTCGCTGAACAAATTGTTGCTTTTCCCGTTCAAAAAGTGCGTGACAACATCATTTCTCGCGAGCAGCGGTAGAATCTCTTCGATTCTAGGAGGAGCGGAACCGATATGAACCATCAAGGGCAAACCGGTTTCTACAGCCAGCTCCCTGGCCATATTCAAAGGCCGAATACCGTTGTCGCGAACGACGCTGCCGCTCATTCTGGCCTTCCAGCCTACGATGAAGTCGGGATAAGTTTGAACGGCTTGCAATGCAGCTGCTCTATCGAGCCAAGCCAGATCGGACAGCTCGTCGATCCGCTGCAAGCCAATCCTCGATACGTTCAGCAGCGCGAACATGGTCGTCATCGCTCTCTCGCGGCTTGCGGCCAATTCGCCGATTCGATCCGCGCCGCAGCTCCCGGCGTCAACAATGACCGCAACGCCTTGTTTTACGCCGATCTCGTCAATGTCATCCCCATACGGGTCAAGCTCCGGGAATGCATGAACATGAAGATCGATCCAACCGCTCGATACATACAAGCCGGAACAATCTATGACTCGCCCGGCAATGGAGGCATTGCCTGCCCCCGCTGCCGTTATTTCCGCTATGACGCCAGCCACGATCACAATATCGACTTGCCGACCATCCATGAGTGTTGCCCCGCGTAAAACCAAATGATCAGTCATCGTAAGCCCACCTTTATTTTTCCGAAACGACTAGCCAATCGTGTTTAGATTATAACGTTATAATGTTTAATCTACATGGAAACAAGTTTAGCGTCAACAAACATTATAATGTTTAAGTATTCCACTCTAATAAAAAATGCCCACCGTCCTATCGACGAGTGGGCATTCCTTATTAACTAGAACTGATAGCTGAGATTGCTCATGGAGCCATATTTGATTGGCTCATCGAATAAGACCCGAGCTTGCTGTCCCGGCATTCCGCTCCCAAGCGCGATGAGCAAAGGTACGAAATGTTCGGCACGAGGTACTGCTTTCTTGGCATGCGGGGCTAATGTTTCATAATTACTCAGTGCCTCGATGTCTCTTGCCAGCACTTTCTCGGTAATCCAATCCGTGAATTCTACGGCCCATGCGCGAGGCGGAGCATCCATGTTCCGATCGAACTCATTGAAGTTGTGCGTTAAGAAGCCGCTGCCGATTACGAGGATGCCATCCTTCTCAAGTCCCTGCAGCGCTTCCCCGATCGCAATCTGCTGTCTGGCAGGCAAGAAAGCATTTACGGAAACAGGAACAAGGGGTATATCGGCTTCCGGGTAAGCATGCCGCATAATCGGAAATACTCCGTGGTCGAGACCCCGATATTTACGCTGAACCGGAATGTTATGCTTGCGCAACCGTTCTTCCACCATGGACGCGACGATATTGGACCCTCTTGCCGGATACTGTACCTGGTAGTACTCGGGCGGAAAACCGTAATAATCGTATTCCATTTCATGAATGTCGTCCGTGGCCGCGATTGTTGTAATTTGGCTCTCGAAATGGGCGGAGAAGATAACGATCGCTTTGGGACGGACTGATTTACCGAAGCGATTCAAGAAAGCGGTAAATTCGGACTTCTCGAAAATCGTAAATGGCGAGCCATGCGCCAAAAAGACGGGCGAAAGCATATTGTGACCTCCTGAGTAGAGACATACCTATCCCCTTGAATGAATAGAACTATAGGCTTATAATATATTCTAGCTGCATTTTCGGGAAGTAGGCACATTCAAATAACCTAGTATCTAAAAAGTAACCATAGATAAACACTGGAGGAATTACAATGATGAACGATGGTGGGTGCAAAATCGAAACGGCGTTAGAAATTCTAGTCGGCAAATGGAAACCCGTTATACTCTTTCATCTTTTCGGCAACGGTACGATGAGATTTAGCGAGCTGCAGCGTGCCATGCCCGACATCTCCAAAAAAATGCTCACCTCGCAGCTCCGGGAATTGGAATATCACGATATCGTTCACCGGGAGGTCTACCGCCAGATTCCCCCGAAAGTGGAATATTCCATTACCGAATACGGTGCCAAAATGACGCCATTGCTGCAAGCGATCGGCAATTGGGGAATGGAGCATGTGCAGCATTTGAACGAGATGTATGGCGCTGACCGCGCGGTAGAGATATTCGAAACCAAAGAGAATAAGCTTGCGGGCAAGTAACCCGCCGCCGCATCAACAAAAACAGTCCTGACCATCAAGAACCCTTGATGATCAGGACTGTTATTTCATTCAGCAGCTGTGAAGCATAACGGATACGATATCCATTCTTCGCATGCATTTGTAAAATTTGGCCACTCTAACATTGGGAAGGAGTGGCGACCAGTGGCAACCATTACAATCGCTTCGATTCAAGAGGCCCTTTTTCATACCGATGATTTAGTGATGCGCGAGCTGAATGTCGGCGAAGCCAAAGCCGTGCTAATCTATTTGGAAACGATGTGCGAGTCCGCCAAAATCGAACTAAGCCTGTTCAAGCAGCTGCGGCGTGAAACGGCAGATGGGAACACCTCCGCGCCTCTAGAAGAACTGCTTACCGCAACCAAAGTAGATCTTTGTCCCTCCATTCAGAAGGCTGTCGATGATCTCATTCACGGCCGTGCCCTGATCTGCGAGGCAGAGGCGAATCGCTGCTACAGCTTTGATGTAAGCAAGCAATACAGGCGCTCTCCTACAGAGCCTGAGAATGAACGCTCCTTGGCCGGCAATCGGGACGGTTTCGTGGAGCATCTGCAGAGCAATTTGAATTTGATTCGCAAGCATCTGTCCACCGGAGAGCTAAGAGTGCGTTATTTCATGCTTGGTAAGAAGGCGAATCGGCGGGTTGCTTTGGTATGGCTTGATGGAACCGCCGACAAAAGCATGGTCGATGAAGCTGCTAAACGTATTTCCGCCTTGACATCCAAGCACGACTTGCATCCCGGTCTTCTTCGCAAGCTGTTGCGTGAGAACAATTTTTCCATTTTCCCGCAAATTTTCAATACGGAAAGGGTCGATTTCGCTTCAGCCCTGTTGGCTCGCGGAAGGATCGGCGTGCTTTGCGATCAAAGCAGTTCCTGCCTGATTCTTCCTGTTTCTATCTATACGTTCATGCTGACGGTGGACGACCTGATCCAAGGCACTTGGTCTTCGTTGCTCATGCGGATGGTCAGGATTGTCGGTTTGTTGTTCGGCCTCGTTCTGCCCAGCCTTTACATCTCGATTGTCGGCTTTAATTATGAAGTTCTGCCGTTCAAAATGGCGTTCAGCATCAAAAGTTCCCTGGAGAGCGTTCCCTACCCTCCGATCTTTGAAACGATGCTGATGATATTCATATTCCAGCTCATTGCCGAAGCCACGCTGCGTCTGCCCTCAGCACTCGCCCAAATGACAGGTATCGTCGGCGGTATCATTATCAGCGAGTCGCTCGTTCAAATCGGGTTCGTGTCCAATATTCTAATCGTGGTTATCGCGCTGACGACCATCAGTAAATTTACCATACCGTCTATGGAACTCCGATCGACCACGACGATTGCGCAGTTTATCCTTATTTTTGGAGCAACGACCCTGGGCTTTTACGGTATCGCGTTCGCGTTTATCGGCGTCCTAATCCACGCCCTTGCCCTGGAACCTTTCGGCGTTCCTTACTGTCTGCCGGTTAGGAGCATCAAGCGATGAAAACCACGACTCTCCCGATCGGTCCCATCCAACTATTCTGCCTGCTGTTCCAAGCCCAGTTCGGCCTAGGCGTCTTATCTCTTCCGCATGCGGTCGATGCCGATGCCGGACAAGACGGTTGGATTGCCTGCCTTTTCTGCGGTTTAATTAATTTGATTCTATTGCTCGTGATTTGGAAACTAAGCAAGCAGAACAGGAGCATAACCGTATTCCAGATGCTGCGACAGCGGCTTGGCCCTTGGATAGGCGGATTATTCAACTTGGCCATAGCCGCATACTCCATTACCGTAAGCTATGAAACCCTTGCGAACTGGGTCTTCATCTCGAATCTTTGGGCGTACGAGAATACTCCCGCATGGTTGCTGTCCCTGCTGCTGGTTGGGGGATGCGCCTTTCTCGTGTCGCATCCGGTCCGCGTTTTCGCCCGTTTCGCCGTATTCGCCATGGCGTTCGTCCCGCTGTTCATCACGCTAATCTGTTACACGCTTAAGGACGCAAATCTGGATTATATATTGCCGGTTTTTTCGACGGGGCTGGCAAAAATCAGCCTTGGGGCTTGGAGTGGGATGATGTCGTATGCCGGCATTGGCATTCTGATGGTACTGTCTCCTCATATTCAGTTGCCGTCCAAATCGGTTCTGCGCATTGCCATATCAGCCAATATCGCGATCACGGCCATTTATATGCTTTGTGCATTCTCGACCACGGCCATCTTCAGTACCGAGATGATTGGCTTTATCCGCGAACCGCTGCTATTTCAGTTCAAAACGGTTTCGTTCAAGATCATGGAACGCACGGATCTCATGGTACAGACCATATGGATTCTGTTTATCATGACTTCCTTATCCACCTATCTGCTGCTATTCATATCCGCAGTGACTGCGCTGGCCAATGCCCGGAATGGAGTCCGGCTTCCGTCTCTGCTTGCGGTTGCCCTTGTCTTAATTGGCGTTGGAGCGTGGAAGCTGTCTGTCTCGCAGTTAACGAAACTTCAAGATTTCATCGCGCTTTACGTGCCGACGGCGGCAATCGGGATGGTTTTGATGATGCTCATTATCGTTTATCTACACAAATGGCTTTCGGGCAAGAAGGGGGCTCGAGCATGAAACCGCAGGCAGAAAGAACCTTCCTCTTGATCCTCCTCCTGCCCTTATTAACCGGGTGCTGGGACAGTCGCGAATTGAAGGAGATCCGAATCGAACAGGCTGAAGCCTTCGACTTACTCGATAACGGCAACATTCGCTTCACGATTACCATTCCAACCATTAAGTCCGCCATTCAATCCAAATCCTCCATCGTCTCGCCAAGCTTTTCTGGGGATGGAAGAACCGTCAATGAAGCCTACCTGGAAATGAAAAAGGCGGTTTCGCAGGAGTTAGACTTTGGCAAAGCTCGCGTGATTCTAATCAATAAGCGATTCGCAAAGAAAGGTTTCTACCCTGCGCTGGAATCATACTACCGGGAAGCCCGCAGCCCGATCAATGTCAAGATGGCTATCGTGAACGATTCCGCAGGGCTAGTCTTGAAGATGAAAGTCGCGGATCGCTTAATGATCAGCGATTACCTCTACGATTTGCTTCAGAGCAGCGAAGAGAACGGCTTGATTCCAAAAGTTTCGCCGTATCTCATTTCTTCCTTGTTCACCAATAACGGTACCGACGCCGTGCTCCCGATCATTAATCCACTAGGAAAAGACCGTGTAAAACTAGAGGGACTCGCGCTCATGCATGGGAAGCGGATGACCGGAGAGTTGGACGACAAAACATCCGCGAATTTCGTCATGCTTTCCAAATTCAATCCCGAATACTTCACCGTCACGGAATATATCGATGCGCTAAGCGCAAATGTTTCCCTATTCATGTCCCGAGATAAGCGAAATATTGCCGTCACGACCAATAAGGGGACCGTTAAGGCCGTCATCAGCGCCGATTTCACATGCAATCTGGTGGAAATTCCCAAAACGGTTCACATGAATGAGGAAATGCTGAAGAAGGTTGCTTCAGAGCTGGAGAAGCTGTTGAACGATAAAGCGAACGAAGTCATCAAGCAGCTTCAGCAAGCCAATTGCGATGCCCTGGGCATCGGACTTCACATCAAAGCGCATCATAACCGCTATTGGAAATCGATTTCGTGGGAAGACGTCTATCCCGAGATCGATATTGAACCCCGCATTAAAGTCAGCATCGAAAAGAGCGGGATCATGGAGTAGGGCACATCAAGGCGATCTCTCTCCGTTGTATTCCGGAAAGCGATCGCCGCTCGTTTCTCTCATGGTTTAACTTATATCGACCATTCTTTTCGTGCTTCTTCCATCGTCTTCGACTTTTCTTTGCCCCACGCATAATGGCCCTTCGGCTTAACGCCTACCCAACGCTCATCAACGGGCTCAGAGCGAAGCTGATAGCGCGTATCGGAGCTGATCCGGAATCTGTTGGTCGTATTATTGACCGAGCCATGCAGCAGGAACATGCCGAAGATAATAATGTCGCCAGCCTCAAACGGCGTCGTTGCCCATTGGCCGCCGAACTTGTCCACGCATTCGATCGGATCTTTGGAAATCCAGCCAAGCTCGATATTGTCACGATCGACATCCATTTGTCCGTAAGTCGCTTTAATTTTCTCGAAGTTTTGCGATCCTAGGCAGATCGATAGCGGCCCCTGCTCGTATGGAACATCGCCCAGCGGCGTCCACATCGTATACACTTGTTTGGTGCCGCGTCCCATGTAGACAATGTCATAATGGGCTCCGGTAAAGTCGCCGTTTCCTACCGCGCGCGGCCATTTGTAATCGTAGGTCATCGCTTCCCCGCCGAGCAGTCGATCGAAGAAGCTCATCACTTTCTCGCTATTAACAAGATGATAGAACGCCTTCATGTTCGCATCTTCCTCATTTACGGCGCCGCCGAACATCGCGCCTTTTGCGCCTGCAGCAATAACACCTTCTTCGATCGGGAAGCCGGCATCCAATTTATCCATGCCATGGAGCTTGTGCAAGATTCCGCTGCGCGCCTTCATAACATCCTCGCGATCATGGAAACCGCGAATAAGCAAATAGCCATCTTCTTCCAGGCGTTGTCTCAAAGCATCAATATCGTGCAGCAAATCGTTCGCACTGCGAAGCTCCGTCAAATACTTGCTGCCCATCTCGAGTTCCGCATTTCCCATCCTAATTTTCATTCGTAATTCCTCCCGATTGAGTGGTTTCTTCTTGATAACCGAATCTTAACACCCGATATCGCAGCCAACCATTCAGAACGGTATGGATTTGTTGCATAAATGTAGTCTATAATTAATCGCACTCTGCAAATATTGATATATTTGTAGGAAAACCATCTATAACAGAGGTCGATTACGATGGATCATATGTTTCAATTGCCTGATTTGTACAATGCCATACGCATTCCCGGCATCGAATACGCCAAACAAGAAGCCGGATGGTCGTACCCCGATCACCGGCATCCTTTCTTCGAATTCCTGTTCTGTATATCCGGCGAGATCGAGCAATGGGTCAATGGCCGTCTGTATCATCTGTATCCGGGCGATGCGATTATCATCCAATCGGAAATGCTTCATCGTACCGAAACCCGGGTAGCTTGCAGCTATTTCGATTTTCATTTTGAAGTCGAAATCAATGCCATCAATATGATCTTTCAACTCACCTCCGATCCCGTATTCCGCAGCGAATCGCATGGAAATGTTTCGGAATGGGTGACACAGTTCATTACTCGTTTCGGTGAGCACATGCAGCAGATGATGGCTCGCGATGATAAGAAATTGTCGATCATAGACGAAATGGCTGCCTCCGTTAAGCAGCTGCAGATTCATTCCAGCATTTTGGATTTTATCGGGAACCTGGCATCCGAGCTTGTTTCCACGCAAAATCGCCAGCTCCCCGCTTCCGGCATTAAGCCTTCGCAGATGAAGCTTGCACGGGAGGCAGCCTATTGGATGGAATATCATCTCCATACGCCGATGAACATCTCGACTCTATCGACACAATTGAATGTTCACCGGACTTACTTACATGAATGCTTCAAGCTCGTCTACGGGATCTCACCTTCTGTGTACCTGCAGCGCATCCGAATTCGCGAGGCCAAAAAAATGCTGCAAAACCAGTCGATCAGCGTAGAAGAGATCGCTCATTCCTTGTGCTATTCTTCGACCAGCCATTTCAGCCATGCGTTTCGGACGGCTATGGGCGTCTCACCTCAGCAATTCCGTCATTTCAATGGCAAAACTACCGACTAAACGAACCGAGCAAACCAGCCCTCTATGGTGCTGCCAATGGCTTGGTTTTTTATCTACAAATCTATAAACATGCTGGACGATTAGAAATGGTGCGGTACTCGGGCTGATGCTACCATGAAACGATATAGAACCTATAAATACACGTAAAGGAGCACATCACCGATGAGCATTCAATTGTTTAAATCGCTATGGGGCATGGAGCATTTGTCCTATCGGGACAGTATTGAGCAGATCGCAGCAGCCGGTTACGATGGCGTGGAGTCGACACTGCCTGCTCCTGAGCATATGAATGAATTTATGGAGCTGCTGCAGGAGCATCAATTGGATTTCATCGCCCTTATCGGCTCAAGCGGCGCGACAGTCAGCGCTCATGAAGAAGTATTTGCCGCCGGAATAGAGAGAGCGGCAGCATTCCGCCCGCTGCTCGCGATTTCCCATAGTGCCAGGGACTGCTGGTCCTTTGAGGATCAAGTCCGCTTCTTCCGTTCGGCGCTTCGCGCAGAGCAGTCTGCCGGTGTACGCGTGGGGCACGAAACGCATCGCCACCGCGCCATGTACACGCCTTGGAACACGGCCAAGCTGCTCCAAGAGCTGCCGGATTTGCGCATTACGGCGGATTTCAGCCATTGGTGCTGCGTCTGCGAAACGTTGCTCGAGGATCAAGCAGAGGCACTGAGGATCGCCTTTGAACGTACGATTCATATCCACGCACGCGTCGGCTACGCGCAAGGACCGCAAGTTCCCCATCCTGCCGCCCCTGAGTATGCGCCTGAACTGCAGAGGCATGAAATGTGGTGGAGCAGCATTCTCGCACAGCGAGAGAAGCAGGGATTCCCATCAACAACCGTGACCCCGGAATTCGGGCCGCCAGGATATATGCATACGCTCCCTTTCACCCGCCAGCCGGTATCCGATTTATGGGACACTTGCCTTTGGATGGGGGAGCGTCTAAGGACAACATTCCAATAAACATTCAGCAGAGCACCCGGCATTTGATTTCCCGGAGTGCTCTGCTGCTGAGAGTGCGAAAATCGGACTCTCAGCGACAAATAATGCCAAAATAAAGCTGAGAGTTCCAAAATCGAACTCTCAGCACTCAAACCAATATAGATAAAACCGCTAAGCATGAGCAATCCGCGGCATAAACAGCGGCTCCTGTTCCAATCCGGCCCAGGCATACTTGAGCAGCAGCTTCGATTTGATCTCCGCGTAATCCGGATCATCCCATCTGTTATGCCGTTCCTCCGGGTCTTCGGCCAGATCGAAGAGCTCCCCGTATTCTTGCTTGTAATAAACCGTAAGCTTATAGCGTTCGTCCACGTAAGTCTTCAGATGAATGGTCGTCGGCTCATGGTGGTTCTCGCACAGAATATGATCCCTCGCGGCAGACTCCAGACCGTTCCATACCTGAGATTGATCCTTCCCAGACATCGAATAAGGCACCTGAAGTCCGGCATATCGGAGAAAAGTTGGCGCATAGTCCACTAAGGATTGCATGGCGTTGTTCACTGCACCTGCAGGAACCTGTCCCGGATAACGGGCCAGCATCGGTACGCGGATGAGATCCTCATAATGGAATGGCCCCTTTGCCGTCAAGCCGTGATGACCATAGAAATGGCCGTGATCGGACGTGAACACGACCAGCGTATTCTCCGTAAGTCCAAGCTCATCCAATTTGTCGAGAATACGTCCGATGTATTTGTCCATTAAGCTCGTCATGGCGTAGTAGGTTGCAATATCCTTCCGAAGCTCGCCTTCGTCATGCCTGTGCGAATGCATGCCATGGATACCGAAGCCCGTTTCTTTATAGCTGCTGAAATCCGGATTCTCCTCCTGCACCATCCGGAAATGCGGCGGGTTAGCCTCATGTTCATGGGCTGCAGCCCGCGGAACCGTCAGCTTGTCCGGGTCGTACATCGTATCCCAAGGCTCTGGAACCAGATAGGGCGGATGAGGATCGAAGAAACTGGACCACAGGAAGAACGGCGCATCCTCCTGTTTGTACTGCTCTAACAGTGCATTCGTCCGTTCTGCAATCCAAGTATCATAATGGTACTGCTCCGGAATGTCCCATTTGTGGGCAACTGACTTATCCATCGTACCGGTCGGACCTACGAAGTAATCTCTCCAGTTCGGACAGCCCTGCTCCTCCAGCCAAATGGCATAATGCTGGCCGACGTGGGCTTCGTTCGCGTGGTTTCGGGCCAGCTCCACATGGCGGAAACCGTAATAAGTCTCATCGAACGCTTTCCAGAAATCCAAATCCTGAAGCACCGGATAGGATTCCAGGGAAGCATACTCCGGCGTAGAAATGAGCGGCTGGAAGTGTGCTTTCCCTACCAAAGCCGTTGCATACCCGGCCTCGAGGAAATCCTCGCCGACCGTATGTACCTTCTCGGACAGCTTCGTTCCCAAGGTCCACGCCCCATGCTGGCTTGGATAAAGTCCTGTGATTAGGGAGCTTCGCGTCGGTGTACATGTCGGGTTCGGGCAGTAAGCCCTCGTGAAGGTGGTGCCCTCTCGGACCAGACGGTCCAGATTCGGTGTGGAAATCTCGGGGTTAAATGCCCCAATGGTATTCCAGTGCTGCTGATCGCTTGTAATTAGCAAGATATTAGGCCTTCTAACCATAAACTGCGGCTCCTCCTTCAGGATTCTCCTCGGGAATAATGGCATGAATCTGCTCTCGCCAGCGGTGAAGCTTCTGACGCAGCCGTTCGGTCCGTTCAGGATGCTGCTCTGCAATATTGTGCTCTTCCGATAGATCGGTTCTTAAGTTGTACAGCTCCAAACGCCCGTCTTCGAAAAACTCGATGAGCTTGTAATCGCCCTCTCTCACCGACGACCCCGGCGTTCCCCCTTGATTGCCATAGTGGGGGTAATGCCAGAATATAGCCTCCCGGCTTAAGCTCTCCTCGCCTTTGAGTACGGGAACTAAACTTACGCCGTCCCGATGCTGCTCCGGCAGCAGGTCCAGCCCCGCCATCTCCAGCAGCGTCGGATAGAAATCCGGGCTCGTTACCGGCACCTCACTGACGCTGCCCGGCTTCGTGACGCCGGGCCAACGGATGATGAGAGGCTCCCGCACGCCGCCTTCGTACATCCAGCCTTTGCCTTCTTGAAGGGGACTATTGCAGGTGGGCGAACCTTCGGCTGTTGCCAGACCGCCATTGTCGGAAGTAAACACGATCACGGTGTTATCGAGCTGGCCCGTTTCGTCCAAGGCTTCTAGCAATCGACCGATATTCCAATCGAGATTATAAATCATCGCCGCGTATGCAGAGTCCGACTGCACGATGCGCCTCTGTACCCGCAAATGTTTCTTGTGTTCGCACGGGAAGGGCTCTCCTTCCACAAACGCTTCCACCCGATCCAGTCCAAGTGCTTTCGCCTTTTCCGCAAAACGCTTGGTGAGCTTCGCACTGACCTCAATCGGGATGTGCACGGCATAATGCCATAAATTCAGAAAGAATGGCGTCCCATCATTTTGCCGGATCAGCGCTATTGCCTCATCCGTAAGCCTGTCGGTTAAATATTCTCCGTCAGGCCCTTCCTCGAGCGTCTCAATGCCATACGGGCTAAAAAAGCCATTCATCGGCATTCCCCAGCTGCAGCCGCCGATATTGACATCGAAACCGTGCCGGTCCGGATAATGCTCGCGTCCGCCAAGATGCCATTTGCCCACATGCCATGTCCGGTAGCCTTGTTCCTTCAATGCGGCTGCCACGCTTTTCTCCTGCAGCGGAAGATGCCGGATGTAAGGGGCATCGATTAGTTTCCCTGTCGTATGGCCGCCAATCCAGTTCGTTACGCCAACATGCGCCGGATATTTACCGCTCATGATGCTGGCCCGGGTAGGCGAACAGACCGGAGCGGCGGCGTAAGCGTCGGTAAATCGCACCCCCTCTGCGGCAAGCCGGTCCAAGTTAGGCGTTTCATAGAAGATGCTACCATAGCATCCGAGGTCCATCCAGCCCATGTCGTCGATTAATATAAACAGCAGATTTGGCTTCTCCTTCGAATAGCTCACCTTTGTTCTTCCCCCAATCTAAGAATATGGAAGAGAGCCCGCGTCACCCGCGGGCTCTTCTCTTAATAAGGCCGATCGCCTACAATGGCCACCCGCTCCGCTACGCGGCGGTTCGGGAAATAGTCGGAATTCGCGTAATGCTGCGTGGCGCGATTGTCCCAGAACGCAATGGAGTTCGCTTCCCAGCGGAAGCGGACTTGAAACTCGGGCAGCTGCGAATGGCGGAACAAATACGACAGGAGCGTTTCGCTTTCATCCGCTTCCAGATCTACGATCCGCACCGTAAAGTTCGGATTGACGAACAGCGTTTTTCGTCCCGTTTCAGGGTGGATGCGTACGACCGGATGCTCGGCAGCCGGGAATTCCTCCTGCTTGAGCAGCAATTCCTCGGGAGGAAGATTCACTCCGAAGACATGCGTGAAATCATGAATCGCCGTAAGTCCGTCGATTCGCTGCTTCACGTCATCAGGCAGATTGTCATAAGCAGCCGCTTGATCCGACCACAGCGTATCTCCTCCTAGTGGCGGGACCTCCGTCAGGCGCAGGACCGATCCAAGCGCAGGCGTCAGCCTCCAGCTGACATCCGAATGCCAGTTATTCTCATGTCCGGGCTTTTTATCATTCTTCGCGAAGCGAACGACCTCATTTGAACTGCCTTGGGGCAGGAAAGGATGGGTTTCCAGCTCCCCCCATAAACGGGCGAACGCTTGCTGCTGCTCGCTGGTAATGTCCTGATCACGGAAGAAAATCACTTTCCATTCCAGTAAGGCACGGTTCAGCTCCTTCTGCAGCTCCGGCGAGACCGGATTGCGCAGGTCGACTCCTTCGATTTCCGCGCCGATCAGCGGGCCGTAAGGCTTTACGCGAAACAGCGTATACGGCTGCTCTTCTACTCCTTCCGGCAGTCGGTTAATACTACGAGGGCCGCCTTTAAGACCTCGGTCCGGAATTTGCCGCGGACGTTCCTCAGTCGTAATCGTTTTAGCCATAGCACATTCTCCTCACTATTCGTATAGTTGAAATGATTGCAATTGCCACTTTCTCCGCTTATTTGCCGGCACCTTGCTTCTTATACTCCTCGTTGATTTCCTTCAGGATGTCATCGCCGCCGGCTTGACGCCATTCTTTGTCGAGCTCTTCGATCCCCTGATCCACGTCAAGCTTGCCGTTCAACAGGTTTACGAAATATTGGTTATACACTTCATTAACCGCTTTTCCATATTCAATCTCAGAATCCGTCCTGCGGGTAATGAGATTCGGCACAAAATATTGGGATGCGATTTTGACCGATTCTATGGCGCGATCGATGTTCTTCTCCGTCTGCGGCAAGTAGTTCTCGTCGATTGGCCAAGTCACGTTCCCCCATGCAAGCGGATGGCTCCAGCCGTTCGGAGCAAACCCGTCTTTCTCGCGTTCCGCCTCGTTGTAAGTGATTTTATCTCCTTGCTTCGTGTAGTGGACCCCTTCAATGCCGAGCTGCAGCAGCTCGCGGCCTTCCTTGGATAGCATGAATTCGATGAACTCAGCCGCCTTCTCGGGGTTCTTAGCCTTATTGGTAACAGCTGTGAACAATGCCGTCTTCGGACGCGTAGCCATGCCTTGTTTACCATCAGGTCCTGCCGGCGGTGCTGCGAAACCGAGCTTCCCATCGGGATTGACCTGCTGCAGGCTGCCTTCGATGCGGCTCACGTGGCGGAATAACGGACCATCCATCACGCCTGCCTTGCTTTGGAAAAACTTTTGTTCCTTAGTAGGCCGGTCGTAAATGATATATTCCGGATCGATCAGTTTCTCCTCGTACCATTTCCGCAGCTCCAGAATCCCTTTCTTGAAGGCAGGATCTTCGAACCGCGGGATGACTTCGCCTTTATCGTTCAAGGCATAGTCAGCGTATGGCAGTCCGTACGCATATAGAACAAAATCGAATGCGGTGAGCGCGTCCCCGGCAACCGGCTTGTTCGTGATAAAACCGAAGGTGTCGGCCTTCCCGTTGCCATCCGGGTCTTTCTCCACGATGGCTTTCAGCGTGCTGTGAAACTCATCTAGCGTTTTCGGATATGGCAGGTTCAGCTTATCCAGCCAATCCTGGCGAAATTGAACGGTGTAATTCGACTTTTCCATGCCGCTCACGAAGGGATACCCGTAATATTTTCCGTCTACGGCCGTCCATTGCAAACCGTTGTCGAGCTTGGCTTTAAGTGTCGGGGTTTTGTCGAAATAATCATTGAGCGGAACCAGAATGCCTTCTTTGATCCACTGGGAAACGGATGAGGACGGATACTGCGTGGTCACGACATCGGGAAGATCCCCGCTTGCAATCGCCACGTTAATTTTGTCATACGAAAACTCCGGTGATATCTTGATCGTCAGCTTGATGTTCAGCCGCTTATTAATCTCGGCAATAATGCGATCGTTCGGCACCAGCGGCTTTGCTCCTTGGTCGCCGGTGGTCAAATAAACGAGTTCGTACGGTTCTTCCGTAGCGGAACCCGAATGGGTACCGGAGCTGTTCGTACTCGCTTCGGTGGAGTCCGGCTTATTCGAGCAGCCCGCCGTTATGATCAGTGCCGCTGCCGCTAGGCCGATCACCCATTTCTTCATTTTTAATCCTTTCCCATATCCCATTTCTCTTTCCTCCCATTTGATTATTTTTTATAGTGAAGGAGTTACTCCTTGACCCCGCCAATCAACACGCCATTGATAAAATACTTCTGGAAAAAAGGGTAAATGAGCATAACCGGAATGGAAGCCGCCATAACCGTCGCCATCTTGATGGATGGCCCAAGGAGGAATAGACTATCGCCGCCTCCCGAGTAGGACGATTCATTCTCGAACAGCATGCTTCTCAAGAATAGCTGCAAGGGCCAAAGCTCCTTGTCGCTGATGAAGAATATCGCGTTGAAGAAATCATTCCACCGGGTTACGGCATAGAAGAGCGTGATGGTGGAAATCGCCGGCAATGATAATGGGATTACAATCTTAAACAGGATCCCCAGGTCGTTACTGCCATCGATCTTGGCTGCTTCAACCAAACCATCCGGCATCGAAGAGAAGAAGCTTTTCATAATAATCAGGTTGTAAGTATTGAGAGCACTCGGGATGATCAGCGCCCAGACGGAGTTCATCATGCCGAGGTCTTTAACCAATAGATAGGTGGGAATAATACCGCCGCTGAACATCATCGTAAATACGAGAAGAAACATGATTACGCGCTGCCCCTTAAGTCCGGGCCTTGAAAGCGCGTAGGCCGCCAGCACCGTGAGGATCATATTAAGCGCCGTCCCGACAACCGTGATGAACAGCGTCACGCCGTAAGACTTCCATAATTCATTCATCGAGAACAAGTACGTATAAGCTTCGAACGTGATCTGCTTGGGGAAGAGATGAATGCTGGAACCGAGGTACTCCTCGAGCGGAATGACGGATACGACGAGCGTATCCCAGAATGGATACACCGTAACGATGGCTACGATAGCCAGAAATACGATATTGAACGAGTTGAATAGCTTCCCTGCCCTGCTGGTATAATGCATAGTCCACCTCCCGTATCAGTAAACACCCTGTTCTCCCATCTTCCTGGAAAGCCAATTTGCTATAACGAGCAGAGCAAAATTGATCAGGGATTTAAACAATCCTACCGCTGCTGCAAGGCTGAACCTTCCATCCGTTAAGCCGATTCGGTAGACATACGTATCGATAATATCCGAGACACGGTATACCCCCGGATTATAGAGCACGAAGATTTGCTCGAAGCCGGCTTCCATAATACCGCCCAGACGAAGTATGAGAATGAGCACAATAGTACTCCGGATCAGCGGGATCGTGAGATACGCAAGCCGCTGCAACCGATTTGCCCCGTCGATGACCGCCGCTTCGTACAGATGCGGGCTGATCCCGGACAAAGCTGCCATGTAGATGATCGTGTTCCAGCCGAACTCTTTCCAAATCATCGAGAATACAAGCGTGCTGCGAAAATAAGATTCATCGCTCAAAAATCCGATAGGCGTACCCCCAAACAGCTTGATCAAGTTATTCACGATGCCGCTGTCCGTGGAAAGCAAATTAATCAGAATGCCGCCAAGAATAACCCAGGAAATAAAGTGAGGCAGGTAAATGATCGTCTGTATCGTCTGTTTGAACGCCTTCGCCCTGACCTCGTTCAATAGCAGAGCCGCAATAATAGGTGCCGGAAATCCAAAGGTAAGCCGGTAAAGCGAAATGATCACCGTGTTCTTGATGACCTGCCAGAATTTATCCTGTGAGAACAAGTACTCGAAATGCTTCATGCCTGCCCAATCACTGCCCAAGATCCCTTTCATAATGCTGAAATCCTTGAAGGCAACGACCGCCCCGTACATGGGGATGTAATGAAAAATCAAGTAATAGACGAGTGCCGGAACCAGCATTAAATACAGATATCGATTAAACCAGATGTACCTCAAAAGCTTTAATTTGCGCCTAATTGGCTTTGGAGGCAGAACTCTGACCTCTTCCAGAGCGGCCTCGCCGTCAACGTATGCCATCCGTGAATGCTCCCTTACGATAAAATGAAGAAAGACACAACATAGGGGTGCCTGTTGTGTCTCCGGTTGAACGGTAGACTTCGTATTCATCTCATCCTGCAATCAAGTAAATGAGCAGTTTTAATCTCTGGCGATCCAGTCGTTTGCCGGACAAAAAAAGGAGACTCAGCGCCTAAGTAAGACGTGGTCTCCGGTTGTCCGGTTGATATTTTATTATTCCGATGAGATTACTTTGTTATTATGTGGTTATACTACCATGCCGTCTTTTCGCCGTCAACCTTTTATTTCCTGAATTCTCCAAATGTACGCCTATCCACTCCTTATTCAAATAACGTGGCATAAGCGCCATAGCCTCTTTGTTCAAGATCCGCTTTCGGAATAAATACCATGGCGGCGGAGTTCATGCAGAAACGCAGTCCCGTTGATGGAGGTCCATCGTTGAACACATGGCCAAGGAAGGAATCCGCATGCTTGCTTCTGACTGCCGTGCCGAAAAAACCTTCTTTAAGCACGACGCTATGAGACTCCAAAGGTTTTGTGAAACTCGGCCAGCCTGTCTGCGCATCGTATTTGTCCTTCGAGCTAAACAGCGGCTCCCCTGAAACAATGTCTACGTAGATCCCTTCTTCTGTGTTATTCCAGTATTCGTTATGAAACGGCGGCTCGTCAGTACCCTTCTGAGTGACGTTATATTGGAGTTCAGTCAGCGATTTCAGCTTTTCCTTTTTGTTGAAGCTTCCGCTAAAGCCTTGCTTGGAGCTGATTGTCATTTTCCCAACCTCCAGACTTTGTTGACCAGACAAGCGATACCGTTTTTTTGGTAATAATCCTGATGTTCTTCCTCAGCCTTGTAGAACGTTGTCGCAGCGGCAATCTTCGTTGCATTGCCAATACGTTTGTCGATGTACGTTCGGGATAATTCAGCCAGTTCCTTTTGTTCATTGCTTGTATAATAAATGGCGGACTCCGCAGGGCTAGTGTTTTTCCAGAAATGTTCCAGCAGCTCGTTATACGTAATCTCATCCGGATTATAATGCACCTCGACCGCTTCGAGATGGTCCGTTGCGTGAGATACAACTTGTTGATACGTCGGATTTTTCATTAATCCGCCCGTATACCCGGCGTACACCGTTGAGACGCCATCAAGCTTTTGAAAAGCATCTTCCATGTGCCAGAAACAGCCACCTGCAAAAACAGCGGTTTCTAAAGGCTGATTCATTTGTACATTGTCGATCTTCTTATCACTCATCCGAAACCCTCCCGTAATCTGTAGGTGCATGAAAGCAGCGACTTGAATGCCTACAAAGTAACTATCTAAATTAGTTTTACTAGTTACATTTGATACTATATCATGACCCTAAACGAATAGCAAGTAACTATTTATATTAATTTTGAAGGTTACGCACAGCGTGTAAACAGATGGTGGTACGGGAACGACAAAAAGCCGCCAAAACAATCGGCGGCTCTTGACACATACTTTATTGAAGATGGTCACAACCTATCATGAATTAGAACGAACAAGTCACGATACGTTTTGCAAATCAAGAAATTACCGCTACCCGCACAACAAAGTTATCTCCGTATGGGTAGCCTGTTGCATAGAAACATAACAAACCGGACGCCGCATCATGCGTGAAAGCCAACTCTTCATCGTTATCGAGCCACCGCACGCCGGAAACATGGCCGGTAACGTTCGTAAACACTCTAGGTCCGGTTCCACCAACCGCGGTTGTCACGTTCGCATGGCCGTCAATCGTTAAATCATGCACAAACAGATATGCGGTTCCCTCATCCGTTTCCAGCGCGAAGTCATGTCCTTGGCCTTTAATCGGGCTCGGTTTCCCTTCATAAATGAGATTGCCATGCATCTCAATCCAATCTCCGATGACCTCAAGCGTAGCTTCCTGCAGCTTCGATATTCTCCCACCGGCCTGAGGACCGACATTGAGCAAGTAATTCGCGCCTACCTTGCGGCAGGCAAGCAGATTCGCGATGAGCTCGCCCGTTGATTTATTAGAGAAATCATGGCGTCCGAAGCCCCAATGCCCGTTAATGGTTTGGCACATCTCGGCGGAAACGTACTTGCTCATCCCTTCGCGGTTCATCGGTTCAGGTCGTCCCTGCTCGAAGGTCACGCTGTCTACCTCATGATGCCCAATCTCTCCGCGAAGATCCAATCCGGTATTGTTGATAATCATCGCTTCCGGCTGTAAGCGGCGGATCGTTCCGTATAATTCATCGAGCTTCCAATCGGCATCCGGCTTACTCCAATTCCCGTCAAACCAGAAGCCGCCGATCGGTCCGTAATGCGTACACAGTACCTCAACGGATGAGCGCAAGTATTCTAGGTAGCTGTCGAAATCGTCTTTAAAGCTCGGCTGGTACCAATCCAAAGTGGTATGGTAGAAGAATGGCGTAATGCCCTCTTCCCTGCAGCCCTGAACAAATTCGGCAATCAGATCCCTCCTGGCTGCGCTGTGCGGTGCATCATAATCCGATAATCCGCGCGTGTCATACAGCGAGAATCCGTCATGGTGTCTTGTAGTCAAGACGATATAATTCATGCCGGCCCGCTTGGCTGTCTTCGCTATATGCCGTGCATCGAAATCGCTGGCGGTAAACGTATCTTTCAATGCAGCGTACTCTTCCATCGGAATTTTCCGCAGATGCTGCACCCATTCTCCCTGACCGAGCTGGGAATAAAGCCCCCAATGAATAAACATACCGAAAGCCTGCTTCTCGAACTTCGCCACGCGCGGTGACGGAATCGGCATTGCCATAATCGGATACATCTCCTCTGGTTCTATTGATTAATAAGTATGAGCAGCTTTCCTTTTCCCGGCTCCACTTGCAAATCGGTTAGTCCTGCTCTATCATCCATCTCCTGAAGCTGTGGAATAGCTGGAATGGTCAACTTCATACGATTCGGATCCCAACCTAGCCGGTCCCATGAAACAGCAAGAGAAATCTTCACCATTTCCTTCGCCCAGCTCGCAACTGCAATAAGCAATCGATCTTCTTTGCGGTACACGGTCGCCAGTACTTCATCAGATCCCGTGCGAACGGGGTTATCCTGATGCCAATAACCGAGCATACTAGCTTGCTCCATGCCAAATTCATCCCACAGCTGCCAGAGGAACTCAGGCGTATGGCCATGCCAGCCCAGACGATTGGTCATGCCATAGACCATACCTCTCCACGGATTACCGCCGTCTTGCAGCATATCCCCCATCAGCCCGAATGGTATGCCGCTAATCTCGATCAGCCAGTAATCTGCGCTTTCTTTGTCATATTCGAAAGCCTCGCCAATCCACAGACTATCGATATACGGCAGCAGCTCCATGTACATATTCAAATTGTTGCAATAACCAGCCAAATCATTCATATGATTCCAAGTGTGAAAATCAATGGTCGCGTTCGACTTAGCCCGATCTAGAAGTTTGCGGGCTCTTCTTATCGTTGTGCGATCGTAGGCAACGTCATCGATATAAATACCGTCTATGCCGGCATGAACGATCAACCACTGTAAGCCTTCAAGATAATAGTTAACCATTCGCGAGGTTCCGTCGGAAATAATCGCTGCGTCTATTTCACCGGCATACTTGGGCGTTATAAGCGTCTGCTTCCATGCCGGAATGACATCATCGCCAAGATGCTGTCGAACCCATGCGGCTGCATCGCCTTGCCAGAGAATACTTTCGGCTGAACCGTTCGGGGCTGGAAATAGTTCTTCGCCCAAACTGCGGAGTGCCTTCATCTCTTTCATCCGATCCGTCATCTCGCGAACCGTATAGTACACATTTACGCGAATATCCCTCTCGTGAGCATCGCTGATAAACCCCGCAAGCGCTTCGGTTTCAAAGAAAGGATAGTTAATGTACGGGTGCAGATCTGTCCCGTGATGGATGTTAATGACGTTCGCGCCGCTGGCAACAGCTTCGTCTTGCAGGGCAGAGATAACGGCTGTTTCAGGCGGTCTATGGTAGAAGCGGCGGTTCCAATGCTCTTCTATGGCAATGGATTTAAGCGGTGTAATCAAGAGCTCGAAGTCAAAATATAACTCTTGCCCTGCTTCTACGACGCGCTCCCCTGAGTAAGCATTCAAGATTACGGCGTCTCCCGCGCTATGAACCCTTGCTCCTCCTTTCCCCTCATTCCCCCAGCTCACGGGAATTTGCAGTGGACGATGGCGATAGTAAATGTTGACGAACGGTTTCACGTAATCCCGGTCTTTCAACAAGCAGCGGAGTCCCGCATTCACGTCACCGATCCAGATGGAATCCTGGTTTAGCGCCGCATCCCACTTCCATTCGATTGTCTCCGGCCTAGTTCCTCCTTTGCGCCCCATCCCCATCGAATAACGGGCCACATCAGCCGAATAAGGCACTTCTAGTCGGATATCATCGACAGCTCCGGCTGTTTTGGCTTTCAGCGTTATGCGGCACTGCAGCATACCGTCGAATTCGAGTGCTCCCGCCATGTTCATTTCGAAGCGATCGTTCTCGCTGTCGGCCTGCCATTCTATGCGGCTGTCCGATTGGCTGACAAACTTGCAGCCGCCGTTCTCCCACACAAGCTCTTGTCCATGGACAGAGACAGCGAGCTTCATCGGAGATGCAAGCACCTCCCGCCCGTGCTCCAAAACTTCCGTAACGGAAGGAGAGAAATAGCTTACGATCGAAGCTGGCATCCCTTGATTGTTTAAGGTTATTTTCCTTCCTAGCAAGGACACGGTTTGCCCTTCTACGCTTACAGGGACAAACGGAGCTGCAACCTCGTCATCCAATGCGATCCGAGAGTTCAAATGGCGCAGACGAGAAAGCCTCCATAACTCTCCATCTCCACCATTCTCAATCGGCAGCCCCGATACGTGAAGAGAAACCTGAATTCGCTTCTCTTCAGATCCGGCGCTAATCGCCCATTCGCCGGTATAAATGCCAGCAGCAGCCTGTACAGAAATCCTCACGCCGACCCACAAGGATTGAACCGCACCTTCGGCCACAGCTACCTTCTTATGAAAGGGCCGTCCTACGTAATCGGTTCCTTCCGCAAGAAAACAAGTCATGGCTTCGGCCTTTATTGCATCCTGCCTCTCTGAAATCAAATCGCCGAAGCGGACTTCGACATCGTCCAATTGTGCTCCTGTCGCAGCTACAACCAACTGCAGCGGGTAAAATTCTCCCGGACGCGCCTCTACCGTAAAGGGTCCCTGCACAGATGCGGAGCTGCTTACCCATTGCTCCGGAACATCGTCCCAAGTCAGTATAGGATGTTCCCGCTCTGCAGCGAACAGCACAAATCTCGAATCCGAGTACGTCTCTATCAATTTTCGCAACTTATCATTCCTAGCGGCCATCGTCACTTCTCACACCTCCGAGTTAACACGTGCTTGATTCACCATAACTTTATACTTCTCAATCATCGTCCGCGATACCTCAACAGGGTTTCCTGTAGGCTTGCACGCAAACTCATTACCGGATCGATTCATCCATTCGATCTCCCACCGACGAATCTCTTGATCGAATTTCGCCTCATCGAAGCTCTCTGGCTGATATAAGGCCTCTTCCAAGCTTGCGGCAAATCGCTTCCAGCGCTCCAAGTAAAACCCCGCCAGCATACCAGACCACTGCTTATGCGCGTAATCATCGAACATCACTTCAGGCCACCAGGTTGAAATCTGCGTCCGCGCGTTGAATTCGTAAAGCGCCTTCTCCTTGTCTGTATAGCCCCATGCGGCAGCTTGAGCAAGCCAAGGACCGGTTAAGAAATATCGGTTCGTCCCTGCCAGCTTATCAAGATCCGTAATCAGCTCCTGCATGTTTGCTCCTTGTTCATAGAAGGCGCTGCGATCCCTTGCCTTAAAGGCTTCCATCCATCGCATGTAGATGTGGTATGACTGATGCGACATCACTTCTCGCCCTACATTAATCAAGTCGTATTGGTAGTTCTCAGATGCACCAAGTGCATCCCCACAGGTTACCATCAGCTCCCAAGCGGCAAATAGTACGTCCATGTTGTAGAACGGAACAATCGACCCGTTGCATACGCGATCTAGCTCAAGCTTCGGACGCGCGCATAGTAGCGCTTCAGGATTCGCATTCTCCGAATAAACCGATTGCCGAAGAAGCTTCCAAGCTTCCACGGCTGTATCTGATTGCGCGCCGTATCTGCGTCGGACATACTGCGCTGTCCATTCATCCATATCGGGCGCTTCTGTGCGCCATACCATTTCGCTCACCAGATCGTAGAAGACCGGATTTTCTTCGATCGCTTCAGGGGCGAATCCGATCCCGCGCATTTGCCCCTTCTCTGCCGACCGCTGTGCCTCCGCGATGCTTCCGGCCATGCCATTCAGATCCCCATGCATACCGTTGCGGCCGCCGAAATTATGCAGCATGCACCAAATCCATGGCTTGCCGTAGAAAGCATCGGTTTTCTTCCATCTCGGCTGTTTCTCCGCATATAAATCCAGCAGAAAGACACGCTGATCCGGCAGCGCGTTTACAATTGGCTCCGACATCGACCAGCTCTGCATCACCCAAATTGCGTCAGCATCGTTAGCGGTCATCGTATCGCAAACCTTCATTGCTGCTTGTGCCATATAAGCCGGCGAGGAATCCGGCGAGCTTCCTTCATGGAATAAATCCATAGCGTAGAAATGGTTCGTCCCATAGAGCTTCTCCTGCTCTTCATAGAACACCTGTGCAATTTCTGCGAATGCGGGATCGCTTGGATCCAAGAAGTGAATGCCCGGCATGCCAAACCAAGCGTCAAGCTGCGTAATGTTCGCCTCCGGATAGAGACTTCGAAGAGCTGCCGGGACATGTCCATAGAAACCGGCCAGAACCGGTGTCATCCCAAGCTCGCGCTGGCGCTTAAGGATTTGCAGTTGCAGCTTCTGCTGACCTTCGATCCAGCTCTGCGGAAGCGGTCCCGCCATACCGTCCACATTCCCCATGTAATGCCATGCCAAGTAAGCCGGGCCCGGCAAATAGTCCAGCATTTGTTCCGTCGATAAACCAAGTCTTCGACCTACATTCATCCACACGGCTTCTTGGCCTGTCATCGCAAGCGGCATATTGATGCCGTGAAGCGCCATCCAATCGATTTCCCGCTCCCAACGCTCCCAAGTCCACCAGGTCATACTGTAGTTGAACGTACAGAAATTCAAGTGATAGCGGTAGGCGTACGGCGTTGACTGTCTGATCAGCGCCTCTACTCGCGGCAGCCGTTCAGGCAGCGCCAATTGATCGCCGGACCAAGAAACATGGCAATGGCACGCATATTTTAAATACCAGTGAAGCGCGGAGCCGATGCTTGTTCCGCTCGATCCACGGAGTCTGACTTTCCCATCCATGCTTTCAATTTCAAATACATCTGACCCGTTCTCTTGCGCGATCTCTTCGATATCAAACTGATCGGCATGCTTTGGCAGCAACCTAGCTACTAATTCATGAACTGCGGGAATGAAAACTGACATATGATCCTCCTTATTGTCCTATCCGATAGGGAATGAAAGAAAATGCGGATAATGATGGCTTCTCAGCACATGACTATCCGCATTGAACTCTTGACCAACCAATTATTTCATTTCATCAAATTTCTGCTGTGCTTCCTCCATGACTTGCGTGCCGCCCGCTGCATTCCATTCCTCGACGAATTTGTCGAATTCGTTAATTGGACGCTTGCCGGTAATAAAGTCAATAAAGTTCTGGATCGTCAATTGTTTCAACGGTTCTACAAATTCGTTGTACACCGGCTTCTGCAGCGGCTGCAGAATATCGTACTTGCCAGTACCCTTGCTCTCCGCTTCTTGGCGAATAGGCATTAACGCTTTTTTCGTCATGAAAGGCGCTTGCATGTCGTAATCGTTGAATGATCTTGGGATCGAGTAATAAGGACCTACGCCGAACTTAATCTGTTCGTCTTCTTTGTCGTAAGGTGCTAGGAATTCATAGGAACCGTCTGCCGTAACTTGGAACGTCTTGCCTTTCTCCCCGTAGTTTGTTTTCTCCCACGTATCGATGTTCGAAATCGTATCATCGAATACTTGCAAGTATTTGATCAGCTTCGGTTGGTCTTTCTCTAATTGCTTGCCGAATTGGATACCGGGTGCGTTGAACGGATTGTCCTGCGTCATGCCAAATGTTCCATCCGGTCCTTTAGGGCCTCCGGTAATGGACCAGTTCGCATCCGGATTCGTTTCGCGAATCTTCTCATAGTAGAGACCTTCGTAGAACGCATCCTTCGGAATGAATGCCCACCATGCATTCTCAACCGCTCCGACCTTCTGGGAAACCACTTTATCGTCTACGTTGCTGGATTTATTGACGATAAACTCCGGATCGATCAGATCTTTCTTGTACCAGCTGTTGAGTACTGTAAGGGCATCCTTCGCTTTCGGACTGATCTCTCCGCGTACGACTTTGCCATTCTCTTCGACAAAGGCTCCCGGGTAAACGCCAAACGCACCAAATACGGAGGAGAAGATCGACGAAATCGATTCAGCCGTGCCTGTAATGCCATAAGTATCCTTCTTGCCATTGCCGTCCGGATCATCATTGCGGAATTTCGTCAAAGCCGCTTCCATTTCATCCAACGTTTCAGGCGTCTTCGTTATGCCCACTTTATTCAGCCAATCCTCGCGGAATCCAAGCACTTTGTATTTGGAACCAAGCGTCCACATATCCTGCATGGAGTAGATCTTCCCATTGCGGCGGACATAGCGGAACGGATCGCCTTCACCGGCATTTTTCTTCAGCCAAGCGACATAGTGCGGTGCATAATCATTGAGTAGCTCTTCGGGAATTTCCGCACCTACGCCTTGATCGACGAATTTGTCGTAATCCTCCCACCAGTTCATTTTCCACCAATCCGGCACTTCGCCGGAAGCCAGCATGAGCTGCAGCTTTTCTTTGTACGCCTCGCCCGTTGTCGTATAGAAATCGGCATCGATATTGAATTTCTCGCGAAGCGTATTCATGGCAAATCCATTCAGATTGTTCTTATCCGCATAGAAGGACCAGAACATCAATTTCATTTTCTCATCGGATGTTGTTGTCGAAGCATTCGTTGAATCATTGTTGGTTGTATTCGTGGCCGCTCCTGCCGATGTGTTCGTTTCTTCATTCGCTCCTGAAGATGTATTGTTGGCATTGCTGCCGCAGCCTGCCAGCATCGAAACGGAGAATGCCGCACAGAAAACAGCTGTCATCATACGTTTTTGTTTCTTGTTCATATTTAGACCGCCCTTTCATGATTTTGTCATCTATAGGAAGGCTGAAGGGGGATCCGCCCTTAGCCTTTTATAGCACCGATCATAATTCCTTTTGCAAAGTACTTCTGAACGAACGGATACACAATCAACATCGGAATGATCGAGAACATAATCATCGTCGCTTGCAGCTGGCGACCGGTAAACGAGGTTTTATTCTGCATTTTGAGCAATAGCGCATTGAGGTCGGTCACATTGTTCTCTACGATAATTCGTCTGAGAATGACCTGCAGCACCTGCTTATTCGGATCAGAGATGTAGATCATGCCGTCGAACCATGCATTCCAGTGTGCGACGCCTACCCACAGCGCAACCGTCGCAAGCACCGGCGTAGATAGTGGAAGAATAATGGTGCTGAAGATGCGGAAATGGCCTGCACCGTCAACCTTCGCAGATTCCTCCAAGCTCTCTGGAATCGACCGGAAGAAGTTTCTCATGATCAGAACGTTGAATGCACTTACCGTGCCCGGCAGAATAAGCGCCCACATGGTGTCGTACAAGCCCAGCTTCTTAATGAGCAAATAATTCGGAATTAAACCGCCGCCAAACAGCATGGTGAACAAGATGATTAATGTAAACAGCTGATTGTAGGGAAGCCCCTTCTTCGATAAGGGGTAGGCTGTAAGCGATGTGACCGTGATACTAATGATGACCGCACTGACTGTCCGGAGAATGGTATTCCCGTAGCCGATCCACAGCATCTTGTATTCTAAAGCCAGCTTGTAGCTCTCGAATGTGAATTTGGAGGGAATCAATAGAAACCCTGTGGAATAAGCCGCCGAACCGGCTTCAAACGATAGAACGACTTGGCTCCAGAACGGATATAGCGTAACGAGCATGAGGATAGACATCATCACGTACAAAGAGACATTGAACACTTGATCGCCGAAGGATCCCCGCTTTTTGGATAGTTTTACCATAACGTGTGCTCCTTGCCCCCAATCATCTTCACGATCCAGTTCACACTCACGATGAGGATAAGCGCCACAACGGATTTGAACAGTCCGACTGCCGTAGAGTAGCTGTAGTTCATATCAATTAATCCTTTGCGATAGACGAATGTATCAATAATGTCGGCAACTCCGTATACCTTCGCGTTGTACATGTTAAAGATTTGGTCAAAGCCTGCATCCAGGATGCCCGCCATCGATAAGATGAGAAGAATCGAAATGACCGGGATCAGCATCGGAATCGTGATGTAGATCATTCTCTTCAATCTGCCTGCTCCGTCCATGATGGCAGCTTCATAGAGCTGCGGATCGATACCCGAGATGGCCGCGAAATAAATGATAGAGCCCCATCCGAAGCCTTGGAATATGGAGGTGATCACTAGGATAGTACGGAAATACGAGACATCTGCCATGAAGAGTACCGGATCCATGCCCAGCAGCTTCATAATCAAATTGACCGGACCATCCAGGGAGAAAATCATAATGAAAATCCCCGATAATACGACCCAGGAGATAAAATGCGGCAAATACGAGATGGTTTGTACGATCTTCTTGAATCTGGCACTTCGAATTTCATTGACTAATAATGCGAATACGATCGGCACGGGGAAACCAAACACCAATTTATACACGCTGATGATCAATGTATTTTTGAGAACCTTGTAGAAGTTCGCATCCGATAGAGCCTTATCAAAATGTTTAAACCCGACCCATGGGCTGTTCAGAATCCCTTCGAGCATTTTAAAATCTTTAAAGGCCAGAATTACGCCATACATGGGTAAGTAATGAAAGATTAAGAAATACAGCATCCCCGGAATCATCATAATCAATAAACCGCCGTATCCTTTAAACCTGCTCGCACGTTTAGTTCTCTTCACTGTTTCTATGGCTTCCGGCCTTGTGACCGCTGCTACAGTATCGTTCACTACCTGCCTCCTCTCCGCTCTCATGAAGCGCTTTCATTTCGATGTACTAACTATATCATCTGCGTGGAAAACGGTAATTTTCAAATATCTTTGAAATGCTTCACTTTTTTTGGAGAACTTCACTTTCCGAAAATAAAAAAGCCTGCTCTCCATAGAGAACAGGCTTCTTCAAACTAAGCTAACAATTCGGGTGCCTCGCTTCGATACATGGGAATCGTAACCATCATCGTTGTGCCTTGTCCTTCTGTGCTTTCGATCGACAATCCATATTCTGCTCCGAAGAACATCTTTAACCGGTCATTCACATTTCGCAGCCCATAGCCGCCGGACTGAATGGAAAACACCTGCTCCCTCTTCTCTTCCGACATTCCCTGGCCATTATCGGTTACCGTCAATACAATAATCCCATTCCCCAGTCTTGCACCAACCTGCAGCAGCCCACCATCGCTCGATTTTCTCTTGTTCAAGCCATGCATAATGGCATTCTCCGCGAGCGGCTGCAGGATCAAATTGATCATCTCGAAGGCATGCACTTCTTCATCAATGTCATATTGAACATCGAACCGATTGTTGTACATCACTTGTAAGATTTCGATGTACGACTTGATATTGGTGATTTCGTCGCGAATGGAGATGAGCTTATCGCCTTTATTCAGTGCTGTTCGGTAGAACGTAGAGAGCGTTGTCACCATATGGCTGATCTCGTGCGATTTGCTTCGAATCGCCTTCCAATTGATAAACGAGAGCGTGTTATATAAGAAATGCGGATTCATCTGGTACTGCAGCGCCTTTAATTCCGCTTCCTTCTGAATTAGCTTATTATTATAAGCCTCCTGAATGAGCTCCCGGATTTGGCGCAGCATAAGGCCAAACCGGCTCGTCAGCTCTCCGATTTCGTCGCCGTAGTTATTCTTCACCACGACCTCTAAATCTCCCATCTCCACACGCTTCATCAATCCATTGAGGATGAGAATTCGCTTAATCATCGTATTCGAGAACATATAAATGATAAACAAGAGCAGGATTAAACAAACAAGAATGACAATTAGTGTCGCGTTAAGAATAGAGTTGGCTTTCTTCGTCACGGCCTCCACCGGTACGAATACGTGCAGAACCCACTCCATTTGCGGGATTTTCTTCTTGATCATGATCATCTTCATGCCGTCGATGTCCACAATTTCCCCGGATTGTTTGAGGATCGACGCCGTGCTTATTTCCTTATCCGAGATGGAATGATAGTCGTAGAATAGTACGTTTTCCTTGGCGTCCGTAAGCAATACGCCAAAGTCGTTCGTTAAATCTTTCAAATTGTCTTGCAGATCCTGGCTGGCCACCTTCATGTACACGACACTGTCCTGAGTATGATTGGCGAATTGGTTGAATCTGGAGACGACGTACAAGCTCTTACCCTCCAGCTGCCACAGGGGCTTCGACTGCTCCATTACCTTCGGATACCAAGCCTTATCTTTGACCCTCTCAATCGAGCTGATGTAGTTGCCATACTCCGGAATCTTATTTCCGGAATAAATCGTAATCTGCTCAATCTCCTTGTTCAGCGCCATAATCATATTGATGTACGGGTTAAAGTAGTTGATTAAATCGGATCGGAGATTGGATAATTCATAATACTTGTTCTCCAGAATCTTCTGAATGACATTGTTGAACATGATATGGTTGACCATCATATTGTAGCGATCAAATTTATAGTTGATGCTGTCTGCGATGGTGCTTACGTTCTTGTTGATGCTTTCCATCGATTGGTCATTGAGCAGCGAACGGCTTTGATGGTAAGAATAGAACCCTAATATCGAGATCGGTATTAAGATCACGATCAGGTACGACATAAACAGTTTTTGCTTAAACCTCAATTTATTGAATGAGCGGTATATATAGTTGCTCATGAGCCTAACCTCTCTCTAAATTGGGATGGCGTTACGCCATAATAGTTTTTAAACAACGTGCAGAAATAAGGGAAATTCGGGTATCCTACTTGTTGGCTGATTTCAATCATCTTCCGGTTCGTATCCTTAATCAGGTCACTCGCTACCTCGAGACGATGCTCGGTCACGTATTTGATAATGCTGACCCCTTTATGTTTTTTAAATAGATGACTCAGGTAACTCGGATTCAAAAACACGCGCTCCGCTAAATCTTCAAGCGCAATATCGGTGTGATACTCTTGTTCGATAATGCCTATCACATTCTCGATGACCTTCCGTACGTTGTCTACAGGAGGGACATGCTGCTGCTCCTGTTGATCGATAAAGGAGTCTACGATTGCTTTCAATTCATTGAGTTGCGGCGTCCGATAAATTTGCTCCAGCTTCTCTTGGAACTCGGCAATCGATTTCTTCGTGCCCAGATCATAAATCTTCTTCATAATCTCCGAACAAATGTATTTCACGTAGACGGCTGAGAAATGCCCGCCTGACTGCATCGCCTCAATAAATTGTTCGAATTTCATCCGAAGCGCGGTAAACTCCTGCCGGCCGATATGACCAGTCATATCTTCGAGCATCTGGTCGGAGAACTCAATAATGGTATCCCGTTCAATCGACGCATGACTTGTAAATTGGATGCTGCCCGGCGCCAGAAAAAACTTGTTTTCCAATATGGATTCCATCTGGTTATATTCGCTGCGGAGCTGTTCGAAGCCATCAACTGCACCGCTGAATATGATGAAAACATCCTGCTTAAACCGAGCTTTAATATGGTTTCTGATTTGCTGTCCGATCTCAAGTAGATGATTCTTCGATTCATCTGCGGGCATGATCGCCGAAATAAAAACCAAGCATTGAAATTCATTCAGCTGCACGACATCATAAGCCGGCGGCAGGAACTCTGCCAGGCTTCTCTCAAAATCTTCCGTATCAGGCAAGTCAAAGACTCGAGTATTCGAGTCGATTAGAATCAATCGCAGCTGACTGCTTCCATCCAGCTTAATGAGCGATAAGTCTCCAACTTCGGCAGAGTCAGATCTAAGCAAATTCGAAATCAACCGTTGTCTTTCATAACGCATGCCATTGGACTGAACCTCCAGAATACGCTCTTGATGCTCCGACAGCCTGCGCTCTTCCTCGCAGAGCTGCATCACTTTCGATATCTCTTTCAGAAAACCGCTGATCTGCACCGGTTTAAGAATGTACTTATTCGCTTTAAGATCAATGGCCTTCTGCGCATATTCAAACTCCCCATAAGCGCTTAGAAAGATCACTTTAATCGGCAGGTTCAACTCGCGGATTTTCTCCGCCAGCTGCAGCCCGTCCATTTCATGCATCCTAATGTCGGTAAGCAAGATGTCTATAGGATTCTCTGTTAGGAACGCCAGCGCTTGCTCCCCGCTCTTCGCTTCGTAAACTTCCAGATCCAGTCCATATTCTTCAATAAGAAATTTAACGCCATCTCGCTCAAATTGATCGTCATCTACAATCATCATGCGAAGCATATGTTTGACCGCCTTTGCTTGAAGGTGAGAGCTTGCGAACTTTCATATCTGAAAATACGACAATACTTGCCGTTTACCTCTATTCTAGATTGGAAAACATTCTATCGCTTACAAACCAAAGTAACAGCTTCCAGGTATGACCGGAAGCTGTTACTTTGGTATCGATTATTCGGTTTCAATCGAAGCGGCCGGCAGCATGATGGCAAATACCGTCCCCGCTGCGCTCGTCTCCGCCACTTCCATTCGTCCGCCATGATCTTGGACAATCTTATGCGATATGGACAAACCAAGCCCCGTCCCGTGGGCTTTTGTCGTATAGAATGGTTCAAACAGCTTTGCTCTTGTATCTGCGGACATCCCTTTTCCCGTGTCGGACAATTCGATGAATACGCCGTTGTCTCTTCCGTAAATCTTAACGCCGATCTTCCCGATATCGTCCATCGCGTCAATTGCGTTTTTGAACAAATTAACGAGTACCTGCACGATTTTATCTTTGTCTATCAACACATATAAGGGAGGTTCGGGATAATCGACACTGAGGTCATGCCCCTCTCTCTCGATTTCCGTTCCCATGATGGATAGCGCCCTTTCCATACAGGAGCGGATCGATTCGGTTTTCATTTGGGAGAGATTGGGTTTGGAGAATTGCAGAAACTCCGATGTCAGCTCGCTAACCCTCGTGATTTCATCCATAATCATCGGGTGGTATTTATCGATATCCTTATAGCCGTGCTGATAAGCCAGCTGCAGAAACCCTTTTATCGTTGTCAGAGGGTTACGAATTTCGTGGGCCATTCCCGCCGCCAGCTCGCCAATCACCTTTAACTTGTCCGAACGGAAAAAGTGTTCATCTCTTTTCAACCAAGCCTCTTTCTTCTGAAGAAACAGCTGATCTTCTACATCCTCTATCGTTTCGTTCGTCGAACGTCCATTCGAAAAAGCATACGCGTAAATGATATCTAAGTGGGTTGAATGTTCGATTATCGTTTCGATTACATGCTTCACGTAATCTTCAGCTGCTTGTCGATTGGCAAACTCCATCGCGATTGCGAATTCACTCCCGCCGTAACGGGATACGCACGAAGCACCGAAATGTACGGTTAACTGCCCCGCAATATCCTTCAGCCCATTGTTGGCTTTCTCAAACCCGTGCTGGATGTTGACGACTCTCAAATCCTGACAGTTCATAATGATTAAGCAATATTCGCCGTTCTCTTTCATTCGGTTTAATGCATTGCGAAATTCATGGTAATTAAGCAGCCCGGTAAGAACATCCCTTCGCAATAGCTCATCGTTCTTTTTCTGCAGCTCCTCTTTTTCCTTTTGTTTGCTTTTTATGATCCAAACCATGGCCACGAGCACTAATGAGCTTGCAATGTCAGATAACGTAACTAACACGGAGTAATCATTGATTTCCGAATACGTGTAGCGTACCAGACTATATAAGCCCATCAACAGAAGCGCATGGAAGTAACTCCTTTTCATATTTTCACTGCGTGTTAGAAGTCGGATGAGTTCGATCACATAGAGAGTCAAGCACCAATTCAGCTCGCTCAACCAATGAAAAACAATTAAGCATGCCAATTGGATGTAGATTTGCTTCGTAGAATTCCGCATGAGATTAATGGATAGGAACACGGCAATACCCGCAGCAATCATGAACAGGGGGTAGTCCGTCCGCTCTAAATAGATGGATGAAAACGAAATAATGCCGAGTAGAACAGGAAGCAATATCTTAAACAGAATGCTGTTCGCCATATTCATGTCACCCTTGCGCCCGTTGTTAATTTTTCCCTATTACGAGTTAATTCGATAAACAGGGCGAAATACCCTTTCGCAAATCCTGTCGATTGCATACTTTTACCACTTGTAGGTGAAATTATGAAAAAAAGATGCGTGAGGAGGGGAATTCGTGAAGCTAAGCCCATCCGTTGAAGAAACCGAGAACTATCTCAAGCAGCTCTTCGCCGAACAAAGCGACTTTCAATCAAAGCGGTTGTTCGTCGGGAAATCGGAGTTTCGGTTGTTTTATTTCGATACGTTAATTGATTCCGGCGTCGTTCAAGAATTTATACTGAAACCGTTGCTCCTCCGTCCACAGGATAAGATTCAGGATGTCGTGTCCATTCTCGATTATGCCGAAACCGAGCAATTCGAGGATGCGGTTCAAGCGATCATATATGGTAAAACCGTGATGCAGCGTAATGGAGAGGACAAGCTTTATCTGCTCGGCGCGGATCTCAAGAAGGAGCGCTCCATCAATATTCCGACCAATGAGCGGGTTCTTCGCGGCGCGAACGAAGCTTTCATTGAGAATTTAGATACGAATCTGAACCTCATGCGCAAGCTGATCAACTCTACGGACTTTATCGTCAAAACCTATACGCTGGGACGGATTTCGCAGACAAAAGTAGCCGTTATGTACATCAAATCCATTGCGAAACCTGCGATTATAGAAGAGCTGGACAGAAGACTTCAAAGCATTGACATCGACTATGTCGAAGTGCCGGGATTCCTCGATGAGCTGGTCCGGGATACGAAGTACAGCGTATTTCCTCAACTGCTCATTACGGAACGGCCTGACCGCGCACGGGCATATCTCATGGAAGGCAAAGCAGTTATCGCAGCCTCCGGTTCACCGGATACGATTATTCTGCCGGTAACGTTCTGGTCGTTCTTCCAAAGCGCGGACGATTATCAAATTGGCTGGTTACTGGGCTCCATCTTTCGACTATTGCGCATTTGCTGCTTCTTTATTGCCATTGGTTTGCCTGGCTTTTATGTATCAGTCAGTGCCTTTAATTCGCAGCTGCTGCCGATTAATTTCGTCAATACGCTGCAGAGCTCGCTGCAATACGTTGCCTTCCCTCCGGCATTCGAGGCGCTTGCCATGATGCTCTTGCTCGAAATATTACGAGAGGCGACGATTCGCTTGGCCAGTCCCGTCGGCCAAACCATCGGCGTCGTTGGCGGTATCGTGATCGGGACCGTTGTCGTGCAATCCAATCTTGTCTCCAATACGATGGTCATCGTTGCAGCTTTAACAGGCTTGGCCTCCTTTATCGTACCGTCGTACGAAATGAGCAGCGCGATGCGTCTGCTGAGTTATCCGGCACTGCTCATATCTGCGCAGTTCGGCTTGTTTGGGCTCGCCTTCTTCTTCTTCTTGATTTGTATCCACCTCTGTCACTTGGGAACGATGGGCCACCCTTACTATACGCCTCCGTTCTCCTTTGGCGATGCCAAAGATACATTGATTCGAGCGCCGATTTGGAATTTACGCAAAAGGCCTGCAGATACGGCGCCGGGTAACCCGGTCAGGTTGCGGAATCCAAGGGGATGGAAACGATGATGAAAGAAGAAGCCATCAGCGGAAGACAGCTGTTCACGCTCATCTTTATGACCCAGATCGGGCTTGAAGTGCTGTCCTTGCCGCATGTGGAAGCAAGCATTGCCGGGCATGATACTTGGTTAGCTGTATTATTATCCGGACTAACTGCACAGATCGGCATTATACTGATTTGGTGGCTCGGCAGCCGATATCCGAAGCGGAATTTCTTTGCTTATTCGTCTTCCATTATCGGCAGACCGCTTGGAGCTTGCGTCAATCTGATATATGGATGCTACTACACGCTTTCCGGCTATTTGCTGATCATGCTTTATGTCGAGATTTTAAGTCGCTGGCTGTTTATACTCACGCCGAAGTGGGTGCTGGTCCTGATGCTGCTGATCGTCACCGGTTATGCGGCGACTTCCTCGCTGCTGAGGCTGGCGAATCTCACTCAATCTTTCATGATCATTCCTGTCATAGGTCTTCTGCTCATTGGTTTTAGCGGGCTCTACGGGATGGACGTAAGAAACCTGTTCCCCGTTCTGCCCAGCGGCTGGTCTCCGATTATGAAAGGCGTGTACACCGCATTCACCGCCTATGTCGGCTATGATCTGTTACTTTACGCTTACCCGTACGTAAAGACGAAGAGCAAGAAGAGGCTGCTTCTAACGATGACGCTCGCGAACGCATGCACAATCCTGTATTATGTTGCCGTCTCCCTGATCTGCTCCACGATGTTCAGCTTAAAGCAGCTCACGCTCATTCCCGAACCGATCGTTTTTATCCTCAAGAACTACCGGATTGAGATTTTGCAAAGCATAGATATCTTGTTTCTGATCTTCTATTTGTGTATGGTTTCGGATACGGTGTATGTATATTTCTTCATGGCGGCGAAAGCGTTTATGCATCTTCGCGGACGGGGCTTGGGCAAACAGAAGGTTTGGATCTTGGTTATAACCGGCGCCTGTTTCATCGGCAGCTTTTTCTTGAAGAGAAGCAGTGCTATTAGCCAGCTCGCAACGATACAAGACCAACTGTCCGTCATCATGGTCGTCGCTTTGCCCGTCATTCTGCTCATTATTTCCGGGCTGCGGGGCGTTGGGAGGAGCAAACTATGAAGAAAGGGATTGCGGCACTGATGATCTGCCTGCTGCTTACGGGATGCTGGGATCAGGTGCAGCTGAAGAAGCAGCTGTTCGTCGATGTTGTCGGAGTCGATTACGTAGGGGATAGCAAAAAACTCGATGTGAGCTTTATTATTGCGAAGCTTAAGGAAGCCAATCTTGGAGGAGGCAAACCATCCGGCATCTATGTCAGTTCTACAGGCGACAGCCTCTATGACGCGGTAACACAAACCAACCACAAAATGCCAGGTGTCCTAACTGTACAGGAGACCAGGCTCTATCTCATCACGTCCCGCTTTGCCAAAGATCGACCGCTTGACTATTTGAATGCCACCGGCCAATTTATAACCAATCCGTTATATGCCTATTTAGCGGTGTATAACGGCGACCTGTCAAAGTTGTTGTCGAAGAAGAAAATCAAAGAACAGACCGTACCGGAATATTTGGTTGGCTTATTGGACAGTGAACTGAAACGTGGAAGAATCCCTTCCAACAAACTGCTTCGCTATATCCTTGGAGGAGAGGGGTTCTTAAACGATTTCGTTCTGAACCTGTTTGAACCGAGCGGGGACGAGGCACGTATTGCAGGTACCGCCCTGTTTCGCGATGGGAAGTATACCGGGGTTAATCTGAATAACGAGGAAACGCTATTAGCTTGCCTCATGCATGAAGCAAAGGGCAAAAACCAGCCGCTCATCGGACATATCGAAGGTAAGGTCTATACGGTTTTCGTTCAGGACATTAAGCACGATCTCCATGTGATTCACAATGAGAAAGACATTCGCGAGATTGACATCTCGCTCAAGCTCGACGTCACATTAGCCGAAGATGGATTTAACGACAAGAAACATACAAACAAGATGCTCGCAGATCTGGAGAAAGCAATCGCCGCGGATCTCACCTCGAAGGCAGCTGCCATCATTGCCACATTGCAAAAGGCGAATTGCGATTACTTTCAGATTAGTCACGAGCTGGCAGCCTATCATCCGAACCTGTATAAAGAGGTGAATTTTCGAGAACAGTATCCGAAGTTTACCATTAAGCCGAACGTGAAGGTTAAGATTCTGAACACCGGCGTTCTGGGATAACGAAAATAAGTCTGCGGCTGATGAAGCTGCAGACTTATTTTCGTTCTTCTTCCCCTTCTCGCTTGCGATTCTCTGCCATATCCTTTTGCAGCTGTTGTCGATCGGATTTCGGTTCGGTCTGGTCGGTCTACTTGATTCTAACGAATCAAGGAGGCCTTATTGGGCATGAATTCGGCTCTTCGATAATCTAACGAATCGCAGAGGTCTTATATTGAAGTAATCGGCTCCAATATACGCATAAAACATCAAATAAGGCCGCTGCGATTCGTTAGCATTTTTTTAGCGCAAGTTCAGGGCAATTAAGGATTTCTCCATGAGCCTATTCGCCGGAAACAAGAAACGCACCGGAAGCACGAAGGTGCTCGAATTGAGCGGCTGTGTAATGGGATCCATACCAAAGTCGATCCAACTGCACGTCCTCGATATCCGTCGCGGATTTCTCCCAAAACGCACTCCACCATTGATTGTGCACCTCTCGAGCAGAAGCGATAGATGCTTGGCTTGCTCTCGACACATACCTAATCGCTTCGTTCAAACAATCCTCCGAATCATGGTTGGTGCGCGCGGAAAGGACAATCATCGCAGGACGCCTCTCCCGTAGAATGAATGCATTGCCTGTATCCGTCAAAGCATGTACCGCTAGGCAGCCTTGAGTAGACCCATTCGGATCCCAACCCGAATATTGCCGGGAAACCCAGTCGACTCGGTTTGCCAGTCCTTGCTGCGTATTCGATTCATGACAGGATTGCGCCCATAACTCGATGTCATCCACACCACCCACCAAACAAGCACTTCCGGAGAGAATCATTCGTTTCGACTTCAGCAAATCGTTGCGGGATACCCAGAATCGCTGTCGCTCCGGCTCGCCGCTGACAACGACGCGCACTTCTCCATTCCCGATGATCGGACCATCGACGATGTTGTCATCCGGCACTTGCTGTGGAGGCCGGTCAAAAACAACCTTGTACCGGGATACCTTGTCTTCCGCCTTAAACAAGCTGCGCATTGTGATCTGCTCCTCTATCTGTGTAGTGCTTCTCTGATGTGATGGAGACTGACTGTCTTAAGATTTTACCTAAGTATAGTGATGAAGCTCAGTCCTGTATAATACTTAAATCGTTATATGTTATAGCCTAGAAGGTATGTATTTTCGTCCGTAATACCCTTCGGTGTCCATCATTGAAAAAAGCACCGTCCCTATGGGACAGTGCCTTTAAAGCTGTGATTCATATTGTAATTTATAAACTAATTCCTCGACCCATTTCTCATCTTTTAAATCCAATGCCAAGTCAATCAAGAACAGCAAACTACCTTTGTAGGGCAGCACTTCAAAGCCATTTCCACTTGAAACGATAATTTTGTCCGACTTAGCGTTTTCAAACACATAGCAAGGCAACTGAAAGTAATACTCCACGCCTTTAAATACTGCGATCTCCCCGTTGTAAATGTGGTTAGTGGCGGAAATCACTTTGCACAAATCCCCTGTTTGTAAATGGATATACCAGTTAATAAGCACCCTGACCAACTGCCCCCATGAGTAGTATTCAATCGATATCGCTCGATCAACTATAGATCAAAAATCCCGTCCGAATGATACGAGTGATGATAATTCGAGCTTAAAATCACCCGCCGCAGCACACATAATAGCCTAATGGGCTCGATTGGTTTCGATAGATAAGCATCCATCTCCATATTCTCCGTCTGTTTATCTTTTCCTCTTATTGGATTCGTTGTCATCGCGATAATAGGGACTCGTCTTCCGTTATCCAGTTGTCGTAATTGATTAGCAGCAGTCCCCGCGTCCAAGGCGGGCATGTCCAAATCCAACAGAATGGCATCATAGCGCTTCTGAAGAGCCATTTCTATGGCCTCAGCTTCACTTTTCGCCGGATCAATCGTCATTTCCATCTCCATGAGGATGGTTTTAGCATGCATATAACTAATCTCGTTATCGTCAACGACTAAGATGCGAGCTTGCCTTATAACATCGAATACTCTATTTTCGGAAAATGTACTGCTCATATCTATTCCCCTCTTAGCTCTAGTCTCAGATTGGAACTAATTATAGGGAGTAAAAGCAAGCATGTATAATATATAAATCGTCATATGATATAGCTTCAAAGCTATAGAAAGGAAGATAAAAATGCCCCCGATTGGACGGAGGCAAATTCTATCCTGGATTGCTGCCTAAGCTTTACTATAAACGACCGGGAACATCTCCCCTTGCACGATGTCTCCGTCTACTCCGCCGGCAGCGATGAATTTCTTGATTTCCGAGTATTCATCGGCGAATCCCGCCCGATAGCGCGTCTCTGCCGTAAGATAATGAAGTGCCGACGAACGGCGTACCCGGTCGGATACATTAGGACCGCTTCCATGAATCGTTAAACTATGATGGAAGCTTATTTGACCTGCTTTCATGATAATAGGTACGGTTCGAGCGATTTGCCCTTCCGGTGCCATATCCTGCAGCTGCTTTTGCATGTTTTGCTCGTAAAAGTCGTTTCCGTTCAAAATCCCCCAATAGTGGCTGCCCGGCACCATTTGCATGCAGCCGTTCTCCTCGTCAACATCATCGTAAGCTACCCATGCGGTGATCATCGTTTCCGGGTTTTGAAAACAGCCCCAGTAATGATAATCCTGATGCCAGCCGACGTTCGCCGCGTTTCCGCTGGATTGCGCCGGTTTAAGCAACAGTTGATCCTCCCAGAAACGAATCGTATTCGTTCCTTTCAGAGCTGCGGCAATTTGTCCGATTTGCGAGTCATGGGCTAACGCACGGATCGTCAAGTCGGCCAAGCTCGCATTGTCGGTCTTGCGAAGGGAGTTGGGACGACTTGTCTCGCGGCGCCAGACGGCATCCGGCGCAGTTCCGGTTTCGAATTCCCCCTGATACACCCGCTCCATTCTATCGCGCAGTCTCTCCAATCGCTCATCATCAATGATCTTCGGCGAGATCCAATATCCATTTGTCTTGAAGAAATCTACATCTTCCTGCGTTGGGATGAAATTCGTATCCGGCATTCTTATTTGCCCTCCTAGAATTGAAATCGCTTCCTTGGATTCATTATGTCTGAAAGAGGACTTTCCGTCTTTAGCTAGAAGTATGATATTGATCCGTTTGTACGATTTATTACAAATAAAAGTTGAACAGGATGAATGAAATGACATCTATTTATCCTTTTGTACGATTCGCCATTCGGGTACCGATACGGCCGGAAACTAGGTTTGCTTACCGGATCTGTTACGTCCCTTCCCTTTATTTTATCGAATCCGGCAGTGCCCGCGTGCTTTACGAGGATGGCACATGTATCCGGTTGCCGGCCGGCACGCTGTTCTCATTAAAGCCGGGTATTTCGCATACGTGGGAAGTCGATCCGGACAGCCCTCCTTTTGCGTTCCTGTGCGTGTTCTTCGAATGGTCGTATCGGCCAAAGCCGCTGGCTATGGTTACCGGAGACCTTCTGTGCCTGAGTGCTGAGAAACACGATCCCGAGATGCTTGATGAGCCGCTTGACATGGGCATTCCCGAATGTCTCACCGTGGACGCGCACGGCTACTGGAAAGGACTGTTTGAAGCCGTATCCACCGATTACAACGTACTCCATCACGAGAATTACCCGGAGAGTCTCGCCATTAACGGCCATTTTCAATTGCTGCTTCATCAGCTCTATCAGCTCGCACGGCGCAAGAACGATGCAACCGATCCGCGTATCGCAAAGATTAAGGCATACATGGACATGAATGCCGGGGGAGAATACGGCGATATCGACCTGTGGGCAGAGACGCTCGGTCTGAGCCGCGGCCACTTCCATGCGTTATTCAGCACCCACACCGGCTTTACGCCGAAGCGGTATTGGAACCGGCGGCGCCTCGATAAAGCCCGGAACGATCTTAGCGGTACGAACGATTCCGTCACGGTGATCGCCGAACGATACGGTTTTTCTTCCGTTCACGCCTTCACCAAGCTGTTCCGCCAGATCGTCGGCGTCTCTCCAACGGATTATCGAAAGCAGAGTCGATTGATTTGAAACAAGGAGCCCTCATATGAGGGCTCCTTAACGCGTCAAACTTTTGTTACTGCCAACGTTTTCAACTCCGCAATATAGTCGCTCATCGCTATCGTACGGCCTTCCACCCTCGATTTCTCCGCGGCGAAGGCGATCAGATGGCTTTGCACGGATTCCTTCGCACCCGTGCGTCCTTTCTCCTTGCCGTCGCTTTGAACGAGTCGGACGAAATCGCGCATAATGTTCGTGTCTCCCCCGCCATGCCCCGTGATTTCGGTATCGAGGCGAATCGTTTCCGTCTCCCGGGTTACGAAGCTCGTCACTTCGATGACGTTCTTCGCCATGTCCGCCCGAATTTGCCCAAGCGTCCCCATCAGCTTCACCGAACGGCCTCCTTCGAACGTGAAGGCACTCATGGTGAACGCGACGGTTACGCCGCTGGCAAACTCCAGGTTTACGACTTGATGGTCGACCACATTGTTATCGCAATGGTAGACGCATCGGCCGTAAGGACCCCCCTTTAAAGCTTCGAGTACGCCTTCGTCACTCGTATCGTTGCTGACGATAGAACGTAGAATTGCGGCGGCCCAGTCATCCCTTTCAATGTACATTTTAGGTGCGTAATAGGGGCAGGAATCTTGTACGGGGCAACCGTCCAAGCAGCGTAACGGCGCGCCTTCAGGCGCATTCTCTTCGCGGAAGTAGGTTAACGAGCCGAAGGAAGACACTTTGTCGCATTCCTCGTCGACCAACCATTGCAAGATGTCCATATCGTGGCAGCTTTTAGCTAATATCATTGGGCTGGAAACGTCGGAGTTGCTCCAATTGCCTCTTACGAAGCTGTGTGCTTGGTGCCGGTGTTCGACGTTTTCGGTATGCTGGATCGAGACGAGCTTGCCAATCCGGCCATCTGAAATGAGCTTCTTGATCTCCGCGAAAAAGTCCGTATACCGGAGCACATGGCAGATCGAAAGCACCCGGTTAAACCGCTCGGCATATTCGCCCATAATGAAGCACTCCAGCGGGTCCGGCGACATCGGCTTTTCCAGCAGGACGTGATATCCCTTCTCAAGAGCCTGAAGCGTAGGCTCGAAGTGCATTTTGTCTTGCGTACAGATCAGAATGGCGTCCGCGAGTCGAGGTCCCGCGAGCAGCTCTTCCCAGCCCGAGTAACAGCTTTGTTCCGGGAGGTTATGCTCTTGCCGAAAACGTTCCCGGCGCCCGGTATCCGCGTCCGCGACGGCAACGAACTTTATTTCCTCAGAATGGTTCAATGCATAGGGAGCATAAGCTCCTGCGCCTCTTTGTCCGGCTCCGATCAAAACCGCTGTAATGGGCTTCATTGAGATAACCTCTCCTCCAAGATGACTATTCTGCCATTGTTTTCGTAGTAAAAAAGGGAACTTCCCGAGCGGAAGCTCCCTTTCTCCGTCCTATTCCACTTACTTATTGGCCGCTTTCCATTCGTCCAGCTGCTTCTGCTTCTCGGCAATGATTTTGTCCGCGCCTGCGCCTTTGAGCTTATCGATGAACTTAGGCAAATATTTGTCCGGATCGACGGAGCCCGAAGACAAGGCTTTGTACATTTCTTCGATGACCGCGTCGACGTTCGCTTTCTCGGACTTGACCGGCGTGAAGTCGAACACGAAGCCTAGAGCATTGGAAGGAGTCGCGTTTTTGTTCAGATTAATCCACAATTGATTGCCTTTATCGTCTTTAATAGCTTCAGGCTTATCGGTCGACAGGTAATAGGCATTGCCCATATAGCCGAACTCCCAACCGGCCCATAGGAGGTAGCCGCTGTCTTTGGCCAATTCGATTTGGTTATCGCCGATTTTCGTGTAGTGCTTGCCTTCGACGCCCCAATCCAAGACGTTATAGATTTCTTTGTCGGTGTTCAGAAGATTGATGAACATCATCGCTCTTTCTTTGTTTTTGGACGTCACGGAAATCGCCGTATTGGTCGCGGCTGCTTTATCCGTCGTAAGCAGCGGTTGAACGAATTTGAAGTCGTAGGATTCCGCTGCAGGATTCTGAATGGCCATCCTTCCCGCAGGCATGGAGCCGTAAGCCTCTTGGAAGTCGAGAGAGTCCAGATCGATCTGACCGAGCTGCATGGCGACTTTGCCTGCTTTTAGGTCCGCGTTTGCGTCCCTCGTCGCCGCGTCTTTCATGATATAGCCCTTCTTAAACCAATCGCGCATCAGCGTGACGTATGCTTTGAATTCCGGCGTTTCGTACTGGTTAACGACCTTCATGCCGCCATCGTTCAAATAAATATAGCCTGGCGTTTTCGCATCGCCGAGCGCTTCCATGCCGAAGATCGGAGGCCCTGTCATGAAAGCGTCTGACCAGTTCCAAGGGATTTGATCGGGTTCGTTTTTCTTGATGACGTCAAGAAACGGAGTCAGGTCAGATAAGCTCTTCACGGACTTCCAATCGAGGTTGTACTTGTCCGCAAGCGATTTTTTAATCTGGTAGCCATATCCGGCAGTAGCTTGTTGGAAGTTCGGTACAGCGTACACTTCGCCTTTGACAGTGACCGCTTTCCAGAAAATATCCGGCACGACTGTTCTAAGATCCGGCGCATATTGGTCGATGAGATCATTCATCGGAACGAACGCGTTCTTGGCGACGTTCTGGAAGTAGTTGTTGCTCCATGTAGCGGTGAAGGCAAGGTCGTACGGTTCGCCTGACGCCATCATGACGTTCATTTTCTCGTCGTACGCAGCCCAATCGATGAGTTTAAGATGGATCGTTGCGTTTATCTTTGGCTTCACGAGGCGGTTCAGTTCATCTTCCACCAATTGAATATCCTTCTGAGGCGTATTCGGGAAATAATAAGTCAGCTCAACGGGCTCCAGCTCTTTCGCCGGTTCCGTCGTTGCGTTATCGGAAGTCGTCGTGTTCTCGGAAGTCGACGCGGAATCCGAAGCTGCCGGCTCCGCAGCATTTTCGCTTGTGTTCGTGCTAGCGCCTTGATTCGTCGAATTGCCGCCGTTGGTGCCGTTGCCGCCGTTGCTGCCGCATCCGGTAAGTACAATAGCCAGGGATATAAGCGACGTTAGAACTGTGCCTGCCACTTTCTTTTTAATCGTCATTGCTGATCTGACCTCCATTTTTTTATGTGTATGCTAAACGGGCGCTATGCCCGGCATAGCCTCGCTTTAGGCTTTAACGGCGCCTAGCGTCAACCCTTTGACGAAATATCTCTGCAATAAGGGGTATGCCACCACGATCGGTCCTACTGCCATGATGCATGTGGCCATTCTGGCCGTCTCGCTCGGTATCGTGACTGCCATTTTCTCGCCGAACGCAGTACCTTGCAAATATGCGATATTATTCATGATGGACTGAAGGAGATACTGGAGCGAATACAGCCTGCCATCCTCGATGAAGAGAGCGCTCGTAAACCAATCGTTCCAGAAAAACACCGCAGTCATAAGCCCGATCGTAGCGAATACAGGCGTCGATAAAGGGACAACCATCTTGATAAACGTGTTAAACTCGCCCGACCCGTCAATCCTAGCCGACTCTATGATCGAATCCGGAATCCCGATGAAGAAATTCCTCATGATGAGCACGTTTATTGAAGAGACGAGATACGGGACGAATAACACGAACAACGTGTTTTTGAGATGAAGGTATTTCGTGATCAGGATGTACCAGGGCACAAGTCCGCCGCTAAACAGCATGCAGAACACCACAAGAAAAGCGACGATATGCCGATACTTGACTTCTTTTCGCGAGAGTCCGTAAGCAAGCATGGACGAGAGGATCAGATGCAGAATCGTTCCCGCCAAAGTGGCGATCGTCGTGACCCCGTACGCCTGCAAGATGGGCGATGAACCGAACAGGATATATTCATAAGCTTGGAAGCTGAAATCCACCGGAAGAATGTGATAGCCGGTCCTAAAGATAGACTCTTCATCAGACAACGAGATGGAAAGAACGACAATCAGCGGAATGACGCACAAGGCGGAGTAGATCAGAAAGATCGCGTTCACGGATAATTTAAATAGAATGGGCTGCTTCATCTTTGGCCTCCTAGAACAAAGCGCTGTCGCGGTCGTAGATTCGAATGATCCAGTTCGATACCATAATGAGAACAAATCCGACGCAATTCTGATAGAATCCGATCGCGGAAGACATGCCGAAGTCATTCATCCCTCGCAAAGCGCGATAGACGTAAGTATCGATGACATTGGTCGCGCTGAACAAGATCCCCTGGTCCTTCGGAAGGGTATAAAACATTCCCCAATCCCCAAAGGCCGCGTAAAAGATTTTCCCCGCCTGCAGGAGCACCAAAATAATCGTAATCGGAGTCAGCATGGGTACCGTAATCTTAAGCGCTTGCTGAAATCTGTTGGCGCCATCGATCTTAGCGGCCTCATAATACTCCGGAGAGATCGTCGTAATCCCCGCTGCGAAGAAAACCGCGAAATACCCCACGTTCTTCCAAATATAAGCGGCCGGCAGGATAAACCTCCAATACGACGGTTCAAAATACCAATCGATCGGTTCCCCGCTAAAATGAACGATCATTTTATTAAGAATTCCGTTATCCGTGCTCAGAAACGCATACAGTAAATAGCTGCCGACCACCCAGGATAAGAAGAAGGGAAGCAAGATCGCGCTTTTGTACGCGCCGGCAAAATGCCGATTGCCGATTTCGTTAAGCAGAATCGCGGCCACTAACCCGAGACCGATCCCCGTTACGAGGAAAATCCCATTATAGAAGAGCGTGTTAAACGTCACTTGAAAAAACGCGTCCGATTGAAAGAAGAACTTGAAATTGCTTAACCCGACCCACTTGCTGCCCCATATTCCTTTGATCGGATCGAATTCTTTAAACGCGATCACGGCTCCGAACATCGGGAGGTAGAAGAAAAGCAGGATAAACAGTAACCCCGGAAGCATCATGATATAAATCGTTTTGTTTTTGATGAGTTCACCAATGACCGGCCATCGATTTAGACTTATTCTATCGGTTTTTGTTTTTGACGGCTGCAAGGCCTTCGCAACTCTTTCCATCGCCATTTCTCCTCCGTTTCTTTTTTGTAGCCCAATCATAAATTCTCCGCGCTGCTATTGAAAACAATGAATAATGATCAAAACAACGATTTATAGATAAGAGCCACAAAGAAAAAAGGGGAGGTCAACGAAAACCGCTTCGTCCGCCGCATCAAACGCCGCCCGTCCGAACTACGAAAAATGGGTTTTTCTCTAAATAAACAAGAAACGGAGGGAAATCCAATTGTAAACCTGTTTCGGCCAACCCAGTTTTGATACAATTTAGAAAGCGTTTACTTTAGGCAAAGGTGGCCCTGACTGCATGTACAAAAAATTACTTCTCACCTTCGTTGCCAGCATCACGTCGCTGATCTTGGTGCTTTCATCTTTGCTCTATTACAACTACAATTCTTCTATCGTAAGCACTGTTAAAGGAATGAACGAAACCCTCTTATCGAATATCAGCTACAGCTCCGTCTATATGGACAATATTTCGAAAAAGTTTTGCCAATCGTTGATGCTGAACAATGCCATTAAAGCTTTCGCTTACAGCAACGACAATCAAGACGAAGACTTCTTAAACATTCTGGGCGCCATTCGTACGTTGAAGGAGTTCACGATTCCCAACACTTACATCTACTCGACCTACGTGTATAACCGCCACATCAATACCGTTATCGATTCAAGTTCTTTCTATGATGCCTCCAATTTCTACGATAAGGAAATCATTCGACTCATTAACGACGCAGGAACAGTTGCTTCGCTTAACCTGAACCCGATCCCGAGAAAAATTCCGGTGCCGCGCGGCTCCGATAAGAGAACCGCCAACGTGTACACGTATATTTTGTTCGATAACAACGATTACAAAGGGAATTTCGACAGCGCCATCGTGTTAAACGTGGATGCCGAATGGCTCAGGCTGACCATCTCTTCCCTGAACAAGCTCGGCAACGAAATTATCGTTTTGGACGATCAAGGAGATATCGTCAGCCACTCTTCATCCGACATGTTCATGAGAAACGTTTCGAAAGAGGACTACCTCCAAGAAGTGTTTACCGCGTCCGCGCCGACGGGCACGTACATCGATCGGATGAATCGGGAGAAACACGTCATTTCTTATGTTTCTTCCGACGTTCTTAAATGGAAATTCATTAGCCTGACGCCGTATGACACCGCATTCTCAGCCGCCAAGAAGAACGGAATCATCACCCTTATCTTTTGTTTGATCGTCTTGCTGCTTGGCCTATTGTTCGCCGTACTCGCTTCAAAGAAACTGTACAGGCCGATCGGAGCGCTTACGAAGGGTATCATCCAGAAGCTGGGACCGGATAGCGCGCCTTCCAAAAACATGGATGAATTGGGCTACTTGTCCACGGCGTTCACGGGGATGATCGATAAAACGCAAGTACTGGAAAATATGAAGAGGAACACGACGCCCGTCATAAAAAACGAATTTTTGAAAACCGTCGTAACCGGCCGCGCTCACTTGTCTACCGACAAACTGATCGCTAAACAGCAAGAGCTTCAAATCGATTTGGATTTTCAAAATCGCCTTTACTTGTTCATCTTGAAAATCGACTTCTATAAAGACTACGTAGATCGGCACAGCGATAAAGACCGTTCCCTCTATCAATACGCAATTACGAATATTGCGCGGGAAATTACGGGGGAGCGTTTCAGAAATGAAGTCGTCGAGACGGCGCACGATCAGTTCACCGTTCTGGCGGATATCGGCGGAGCCCCGGAACAGTTGTCGCAGCTGTCGGATATATTCCACGGCATCGTCGGCAAAATCCAAGCGAGCGTCCTGGAGCTTCTGAACCTCTCGTTAACCGGAACGCTCGGTTTCGTCATCGAATCACCCGATCGCATTAAAGGCGCATACGACGAAGCGTTCAACCTGTCTATGTATCGAATCAAGACGGGCCACTGCAGCATCATTTCGCCGGAGACGCTAAAAGAAACGGATACGGGCTCTTTCATCTTCCCGATGTCCAAAGAAAAGCAGCTTATCGATTCCCTGAAGCTGGGAAGCGGCGAAGCTGCCAAGGATAACTATCGGGAAATCATCAAGGCCATCGAGCATTCTTCCTACGACAATATCCTGACGTCGGTCATTTATTTGTTTTTCTCGATTTACAACTCCCTTAACCGGATCGTCGAAGGCTCGGAATCCAAATTCAATTCGATTTCAATCAGCTTCTTCAACAAAGTGTCCGGATTCGAGACGTTCGAAGAAATCGAGCGCACGTTCTTCGAGCTGATTGACGAGATCATCGCGCTGAAGGATAGCGCGAAGGACCGGAAAAAGAACGACATCGTGAACGCCGCCATCGACCATATCCACGCCGCCTTTGCAGACAAGAATCTCTCATTGAACAGCTGCGCCGAATCGCTTTCCTTATCGTCTGTCTATCTCGGGAAGCTGTTCAAGAACGCAACCGGCAGATCCGTAGCCGAATACATTACGATGGTCCGAATGGAGAAAATCAAAGAGTATCTCGAAAACAGGAAAGTGCCGATCAACGAAATTCTGGAGAGATGCGGCGTAGAGAAATCGAACTACTTCTACACCAGCTTCAAGAAATATTTCGGTGTCTCGCTTACCGAATATAGATTGAAGAACATAAATAACGACCGTTGACCGGCTTAGTGCCGTTGCATAATCTGAATCAGCCTCGGACGAGAATACGCAGTCATTCGAATGCGATGAAAAACCACCTCCGCAAGGAGGTGGTTTTTCATTTTCATTGCGTCCAGAGTTAGACCCCATTATAGTAATGAAGGTTATTCCTGTAAAATACCTATCCCGTCATATTATATAGATTTGTATCTATCTAAATCATCATGACTATTATTCGTTTGACTGCAGCGTAAGACGGAATCGGTATTTCATATCATCCTCGAACCACATGACGAAATTTGTGCCCCATACGTTGTTATGCAGATTAAAGTGAAACCCGCCGTCAAGCGGGGCAAAGCGATTATCGAACTGAAGGATTCTCCGTTCTCCCGGACAAACGATAGGCGTATCCAACGTTTCGATGACCGCGGTGCCGTCCGCGCCGGCATAGTATAATCCGGACTGAACCCCATGCATATTTCGATTGCCGTTCTTGACTACAGACAAAGGCGAAATACGGCGTCCCAGCTTATCCATTTCCCATAGATTCGGATTATCGACAAGAGGAGAGAATGAGACCCAACTTGCTTCAGGCAGACGGCTAGCTTGCTTCCCTTGCCATTCCAGCTCTACCTCTAAATGCGGAGCGCTTCGCTGAAATTGATATCGAATGCTTAGCTTTTTCGGAGCTCCATGATGCTCAAGCACGTGATCCGGAAGCGTTAATTCTACGATCACGATATCATAATCCGGCTCTCTGTCCAGCTCGATCCGCTCGACTCTTGCCTTAAACTGTCGATGCTCCGGCTTCGGATCAACAAACTCAATGCCCGGTTTGCCTAAATCCGCCTCTGCCCAGCTGTGGTGGATGGGCAGGTTGGTTACATATTCATTAAAATAGCGGTCAAAGCTCTCTTTGCTGAACGTTTCATAGACGAAGCTGCCCAGCTGGTGATCTTCATCCGCCCACACTTTCCCTCCTCCATCGATCAATGAGCAAATGGAGCCCTCAGAAGAGAACGCGACGCGGAATGTTCCCAGCTCGTAGGATTTGCCAATAATCATAGGCTCAGCATGAACGGGCACTCGGCGTTCCGAAGTAGGATGAAGCTGCTCAAGCGCACTCACCGCTTCTCTTGCCAAAGCTTCCGGCAGAGCGGAAATAGCCCGAGATAAATAGTCGCGCTGTTCCTGCCATGAACGCTCCACTTCGCTGTAGCGGCGAATCGGGTTTGCCAATTGACGGAGATAGTCGAACTTTCTCCACTTCGTGTCGTCGACCACGTCCCGCTCTCTCGCGGCAGCCAGAGAAGATGGCGAATAGCTGCCAAAGTCAACCAGATAGACGGACTCGTTCAAGCCCCATGTATGCTCCGGAATTAGCATTAAATCATCGCAAAACCGGGCGTAAGCTCCGCTTTGCGGATCCAGCGCACCGGAACTCACCCACTTGTCACGCAAACGAAGCAGCTCGCGATATCGAGCGATCTTCCACGGATCAGAGGAGATGCCGTGTATCCACGAATCTCCGATTTCCTCCGTAACGACCGGCAATAGATGCTTGATTGCAAGCAGCTTCTCGGCGTACGCATCCATGGTTGACGCCATGATGTCGGCCCCTGGATAATCATGCTGAAGCTTCTCATATAACGCTCGTACTTCCGCAAGCGTTGGCGGACCATCGTTATCGCCGGTATGCGCAAAGTACAGCGCGTCCTCCATCCCGTCCATATAGAAGGGCCTGCCGTAAGTGTCGGCATAATTCACGATGATTTCCGAACCATCTGCCGCGCGCCACACGAATAGCTTCGGAACCGCCGGATTTTTGCTTACCGGATTCACGCCGAGGTGAAGATATTGAATGCCTCTGCCAGCCATCATCGGGACAATGGCAATGGTATGGCCGGGGACATCCGTCATTTTGGAAGCAATCGTTTTGCGGCCGTACGTTTCATCGAGCTCTTGCGCAAGCGAAAGCCCATACTCAAACAAACGCTCATCCATGATCTCCGTGTGGGTCGTAAACGGCAGGCCGTGCCATACGATGCGTCCCTCCCGAATGCCTTCCTCCATACGCGCGCGCATCGGCTCCGACGCGTTTTGCAGATATTGCTTGATTAACCATGAGCCCGTCGTCCATACGAACTTGGCCGCCCCATCTTCGCGAGCAAGCTTCTCCGATAGCTCCAACGCTTGCGGGATAAAGCTGTTCATATATCGATCGAGCACATCTTGCGCCATATGGGTAAATCCGATATCCAAATGCGTTTTGAAAATGACATGGACCCGTTTAATTGCGTTCATCCGGTTCTTCCTCTCCAATGCGCCAAACCGTCAGTCCTGCGCTCATCGTATGGCAATGTCCAATCGCTTCAGCAGCGGATGCTACATTCCCGCTCCATTCCAAACCATAGCGGAACTCGTAGAAGCCGCCCAGCGTTGCTTTGAAATTCGTTTCCCAGTAATTCGTCATCGCCCATATGTATAGCTCAGGCTTTATATCTTCCGTTTGCTGCGTATGCAGCAGGCGTTTGCCATACTCAAGCGTGCCCAACTGCAGAAGCGGCGTATCCGGCGTTGCCAGCATAAGCGAGCCTTTATCGCTCACATATGCAAGTCCTTCTTGAATGCAAGTGAAATCAAGGAGAGAGCCCGGTATTTGGTCTACCCATGGACGAACCAGCGCGCCCGCTTTCTCGATCCATAACGTCTCTTCGCTTTCTGATCCCGATGTAAACGGCAATGAGAAATAGACATTCTCCGGTTCCCACACGGAATCTTTATGCAGCCGCACCGCAACATCAACTCGGTTAATCGTCGCATACGCCTTTAGGAACAAGGAATAATAGCTTACGCCGGGAAGCTCAAACTGCAGCTCTACGGAACCGAACATCGGCCCGTTATCCAATCGTTTCGCTGTTACTAGGCGACCGGCCGAACGGCGAACGTTCATCCCTTTCCGATTGCGCCCCATCGAACCGCGAGCCGAAACGGCAGGCGTCACTTCATAAACAGGCGTGAACGCCCCATGCTTGCTGTCTTCGCGAATCAGTTCTTCCCCGGTTTCCTTGTTGATCCAAGAAATGATGCCTTTCTCTTCCGTCCAGCAAATCCGAACGAATGGGGATTCAATGGAATACTGATTTGCAACAACGGCCCCTTCCGCTCTTCCGCTCGGAAACATATCATGAACGTCGTCAACGCCGTCCGTGGCAAGCAGCCTGAAATTATTCGTTGTTTTCGCCTTAGAAACCTTGGCCGGACGAAGCCTGAACGCCTTCTGCTCACCTGGTTCAAGACTGGCTTCTATCGTTACGCTTTGATAGCCGGGCTGATGAGGGACGACAAGTCCCGTGCTTTCATCGATGACTTCGATGCCCTCCTTGAAGGTTTCGTTCTCGAAGCCCTCCCATTCCATTTCTACAAGCTGCCTGGAATGCTGAAGCTCCGTATTCGCGACGCGGTAACGGAACGCGCGGCCAGGGTGAAGCAGCGTGCCCCCCATCGCATTGCGCACTTTATCTAACGCGGAATGCGCCAGACGGCTGCCATTGGCGGCATAGGCAAGCTTCCGCACCTCAAGCATTTGAACATTAAAGTGCCACGGCTGGTGGACGGAAGTATGGAATCCCCAAGTATGCTCCGCGTACATCACGAGCTGACGCTCAATCTCTTCAAACTCCTGACGGCCTACAATACGCTGCTGCGGATCAAGCCTCTTCACCTTGCGAAGCACGCGTTGGCCATCCTTGAAAATTTGCGTATGCATCGGAGTAGAACCTGCGCCATCCGACCACCAATCCGGCCAATCTCCGGCATAGACAGGGATATCGATCGGCTGTTCCTTCAAATGATTGAAAAATTCGCTTAAGGTCGCCATTTGAATCTGCACCCGGTCCCCATGCTCGGCGTTCCATCTGTTGATGACGTCCATAATCGCTCCGTTCGGCGCTCCGTTGTCTGTCGCAAGGCCCGAGACCGTTACCGGCACGAAATCATACGGATAATTCTCTTGTTCAAGCAAGCTTAAATAGCGGTCAATCCGTGTATCCATCATTTCATCGTGGTTGCTGACGATCGCCGGCGTATGGAACTCATCGCGAATGATATAGCTGCCTACGGCATCCGGACACATCCCCAGCTCGTTGCCTAAGAAATAATGATCCCCGTTCCAGACGAGCAATTTCTCTCCCTTTGGCGTCTCCCACCAGAAAGGCGTCTGCTTCCGTCCCAAAGCGAACATGCCGTGATGCGTATGAATGCAGGAGAATAAATGCTGCACGCCCGAATCCAATAAGCTTTGTCCATAACCCCAGCTATAGCCGTTAATGTCGGCCGTCATGGCCGAATCCACGTGCACGCCAATGCTTCTTCCGTATTCGGCAGCCTTGGCATGAATGGCTTGCAGCAAATCGTAATCGGCGAGCTCCGTCATATTCAGATAGGTCCCGGACAGCTCGATATCGCCGCTGCGAACAGCTTCCGCAAAGTCACGTTTCTCCTCTTCGCTCGCTTCCTCCAGAAACTTCTCGACAGCCCAGAAGGTTTCGCACGTCCACTTGAACCCTTTCCACTCCGCTTTCTGCCCTTGCTCAATTTGCTTCGTAATTTGCAGGGCTTGCCGAATGAAATCGACATGGAATTGCTCGATTCGTTCTTGTCTTCTTGTATAGCCGATATCGGTATGTGAGTGATGAATCACGAAAATGCGCCAGTTGCGGCTCAGCTTGGCCATATGAATGTATAGTCCTCTCCAACAAACGAATGATATTTACAGTGCTACTCTTTCACGCTTCCCACAACGATTCCTTTCACGAAGAACCTTTGCAGGAACGGATATACAAGCAAGATTGGCAATGAGCCTACAATAATTTGAGCGGCTTTCGTCGTACGGTCGGAAATCTCGGACATATGCTTCGCCTGCAGCATGCTGATTTTATTGAAATCGGGTCTGATGATGATCGTCTGCAAATAAGTAGCAAGCGGATATTTGTCCGGTGACTTCATCAGAATCAGCCCGTCAAACCAGGAGTTCCATTGACCGACAAAGGCAAACAACAGGATGGTCGCAATCGATGGCATCGAAATCGGCACAAGAATTCGCCACAATGTCGTCCAATGCGAAGCCCCGTCAATGAATGCGGACTCCTCCAGTTCCTTCGGCAAGCCGCGGAAGAAATTCAGCATGAGAACGGCATTAAACACTTGTACCGCTCCCGGCAGCACTAATCCCCATATCGAGTTGTCGAGCGAGAACATCTTAATCGTCATATACCACGGAATAAGCCCGCCGCCAAACAGTACCGTGAACATGAAATACCAGGCGTACAAGGTCCGAAATCGGAAATCCTTAACTTCCTTGGACAAAGGATAAGCCAGCAGGATCGTAAAGAATATGCTGATCGTTACCCCAAGCACGCAGCGCTCTATCGAAATGAAGAACGACTTCACAAACTGAGAGTTCGATAGAATAAACGAATACGACGCCGCTGTCGCATCGACAGGCCATAGCTTGACTAGACCGGCAGACGCGGCAGTGCTGGTGCTAAACGAAATGGCAAGTACATGCACCATCGGAGCCAGACATAGAAGCGATAACAGAATAAGAAAAACATGATTAAATACGCTAAACGTACGGTATTTAAATGACGGACGATGAATCATAGGTTTGTCCCCCTAAAATATGCGATAGTTAGATAGTCGGTACGCGAGCCAATACGAGATGCTAATCAGCAGTAAGGACACGACGGATTTGAACAGTCCCATCGCCGTTGCAACACTGTATTGCGCGTTGACGATACCGGTACGATAGACGAGTGTATCCAATATATCGCCTGTTTCGTATACGGTCGCATTATACAGGGTGAAAATTTGATCGAATCCTGCATTAAGCACATTGCCTAGGCTTAACGTCATCATCAAGATCACAATTGGGAAAATGGTCGGAACCGTAATATGCCTCGTTTGCTGCATGCGTGTAGCGCCATCGATGACAGCTGCTTCGTATAAGGACGGGTTCACGCTTGTAATCGCAGCTAAATAGACGATCGTACTGAAGCCGAACTCCTTCCAAACATCCGATATAATTAGCACTGGCCGGAACCAATCGTTGCTGCCTAAGAAGAAGATAGGTTCAAAACCCAGACTCTTTATCACTTGGTTGACAATCCCTGACTCGGGGGACAGAATGTCAATTAGTATACCGCCCAAAATAATCCAGGACAGAAAGTGAGGCAAATAGATCAGCGTCTGAATACCGCGCTTAATTAAAGCGTTTCGAACTTCATTGAGCAGCAGGGCGATCGCAATAGGTACAATAAGGCCGACAACAATTTTAATAGAGGCAATAATGAGCGTGTTCTGGATCGCCTGCATCGTATCCGGCATCATAAAGATATAATGAAAGTTATCGAACCCTACCCATTTGGAATGGAAAAAGCCCATTAACCCCTTGCCTTTAAGGCGAATAAACTTTTGAAAGGCGAGCACGATCCCAACCATAGGAAAATAACTGAATATGAGAGCGAAAATAAAGCTGGGAAAAATCATGGCATGCAGCGGAAGTTCCTTTCTCAACCTTCTGTACATAGAGGCACCTCCTAGTTTCCCTATAAAAGTAAAGAGAGAGGAGTGAGGGACTCTCCTCTCTCTTTCTATTCACTTCCTATTACTGCTTTGCTGCCCAATCATTCACTTCAGATGTAATTTGATCGCCGCCAAGCTTCTTCCATTGCTCGACGAACTTATCGAATTCTTCGATCGGCGCAGCGCCCATAATGATTTTGGTAAAGGTTTCATTTTGCAATTTGTCCAGCACGCCTTGTTTCTCGACCATCGTCGGCGTATTGGCGCCTAGGTAACCCGTCGTAAGTAAGGTATCTTTATAACCGGCCAATACCTCGAATGAAGATTCCGTCGGACCTGCTTGGCGATAAGTAGCCCACTGTTCTTGGTCGCCGTTCATAAACGCCGTAATTTTCTCGTACAGCGACTTCTGCTCCGGATTCAACGCAGACGTATCTTTGGATTCCACTGCCCCCTTCACTGCAAGGTAGTTATCCGGAACGTCCTTATTAGGTGCGAATACTTGGAATACCGGATATTGGAAGAGCTCTGTTCCTTTTGCGGATACGGAATACTTCGCCCAGTCCGCCGTCTGCCCATAAGCACGTTCCAGCCATAGGTTTAGCATTTTCACGATCACTTCAGGATGCTCGAAGCCATCTTTAGCCACATAATATTCGTATACAGGGAAGCCTACGCCTGCGACTGCCGGCTTATCATCTGCGGAAACGATCGGGAACGGCTTCCATTCCATGCCTGGATTCTGCTTTCTGGCATCGTTGAACGGCCAGTAGGAATACCAGTTTGCCCCGTAATAGATACCCACTTTGTTTTGAGAGATGGATTCGATGACTTTTCCGCCATCTTTCACGGCAAACTCTTTATCCAAATAACCTGCTTTATACAGCTCTTGAAGCTTCGCTAATGCCATTTTCATTTCAGGGGCGATGTTTCCGTTCGTCAGCTTGCCTGAAGCGTCTTTCACCCAAATGCCGGGATAAGCGTGGAAGCCGTTGTAGAAGCCCGTCAAACCGCCAAGCTCTTTGCTGATCGCCAGTCCGAACGTGTCATTCTTGCCATTGCCGTCCGGATCCTTGGTGATGAACGCTTCGGAGATTTTAAGCAGCTCATCCATAGTCTTAGGCGGCTTCATGCCCAATTTATCCAGCCAGTCCGTACGCAACCACAGAATATCGGCGCTTGTAATGTTTCCGCCAAATTTCGGAATGGCCATCAGCTTGCCGTCGAACGTAGCCGCTTTAAGCGCAAGGCCTCCATCTTGATTTGCCAATTCCTTCAGTGCAGGTGAAGCGTACTTCTCCCATACCTCTGTTAAATCTTGAATTTGCTCGCCTTCTACCAACTGGTTCATCTGCTTCGTAGTGACGCCGAATACATCCGGAATGTCATTAGAAGCAATGGAAATATCCAATTTATTGCTATCGCCGCTTGGATCGCCTAGCCAGTCGTACACAAGCTTAATGCCTAAAGCGCTGTCATACTCTCTAGTCCAAACATTATTCTCATTCGTATCGCCATTCTCAAAGCGATCTGCCGGGAGGGCCATCCGCACAGAATGTACGGTAATAGGCGGATCGTATTTACCGAATGGGTCAACCGTGCCTTCAGCGTCCGTGTTAGTCGATGTCGTATTTGTATTTGCGCCGTTATTTGCGGTTGTCGCTTCACTCTCAGTTGACTGCTTCGAAGCTTCATTGCCCGCATTGTTGTTTTCCCCGCATGCAGAAAGCATAAGCGAAGTTGTAAGTAAGCACGCGGCGAAGAGTGTAATCCTTTCTTTTCTTGCCATTTCGTAACCCCCTGGTTTGGATGTATTGCTTACAAGTTGATTATAAGTAGACGAAGGGGCAGCCATCTATTCGCCTTTCTTTACTTTACACTCGCATTTCTAGACATCACGACACTATCCCGATATTCCTGAGGCGTCATCTGCAGAGCCTTGCGAAAGAAGCGAAAGAACGACTGCTCCGATAAAAAGCCGACAGAAGTAGAAATCTCATGGATTTTCAAGCGATTTTCTTCCAGCAGTTCTTTGGTTTTCGCAAGCCTCGCCGTCATAATATAGTCGGATAAGCCTTCATTCGTGACCTGCTTGTACAACCGAGATAGATACGAAGGATTGTGTCCAACCACATCGCCAATACGATTAAGCGTCAAATCCCCTGCTATGTTCTGCTGAACATAACGCTGCACCATCCGAATCACATCGTGCTCCTGATTTCCTTTGCCTGCCTGTTTGTGCTCAAACAGCGCCTCCGCCAGCTTATAGAAATAATCCACAACTTCCTTCCAGTTATCATGACAATCAAGGGCCGTCATTTTACCCAAATGGACTCGGTCTCCAACCTCACTCTGAACTTCCCAGCGGTTGATATAAGATAAGAAGATGGAGACGAGTGTGAAATAAACTTCCGTCTTTATTGCATTCTTAGCAGCCGCGCACTCTGTCAGCGCTGTCATAATGCCAACATATTCAGCCATAAATTGCTCCTTCTGCCCGTTCTCCAGCAAGGTATGCAGCAAATTCAGCCTCTTGAGCTGCTTTCGTTGATCATGCTCTACTTGATCGGCTGAGGTAATCGTGATCGTTGGCTCTATAAGCAGCAGCTGCTGACTTAGCCCAAGCCCCCGGTTTAGGAGCTGCTGCAAATGCTCGAATTGCTCCGATATGCGATCCCACTCCTTGAACGAAGCGCCTATGGCAATGGAAAGATTCAGCTTGAGTAAAACACTGCAAGAGTCTTGCATCATCTCCGCCGTTCCCTTTAGAAAAATAAGACAACGCTGCTCTAGCTCGGCAAGCTCGGCGGTTGTCAAATCTCCCATCTGCTCATTGGGCTGAATCAGCCACAGCAGCTTTGTTTTTCTCTCAAAATCAAACGAAATAAATTGCACCTTCGCCGCTAGATATTCCTTCGCAATGTTCTGAATGGCAAATAGATATAACGATTTGTCAAAAGGACGCGTGTCCTTCTTCCAATTGTCTATCCTGCCGATCATAGCAACGACAGGTTTAGTAGGATCAAGTTCAATGTCAGCTTCCTCAAAGCTTCGGCTAAGCGCGCCATTTGCAAGCGTCCCCCCTTGTACAAGCTCCATAAGCAGCTCTTTCTGCAGTAATGGTGTCATCGCTTGCATCTGCTGCTTCGATTTAGTAATATACGCTTCAGCCTCGACCGCTTCTGATAGAGCCGTCAGTGCTTTCTGAACGGAAGCGACGATCGCCTCTTCTCCTTCAGTCTTTAATAAGTAATCGACGCCTCCGTTACGCATCGCTTCATGTATATAATCAAAATCGTTGTATCCCGTTAGAAAGATGACCTTGCATCTTGGCCAGTAGTTGATGATCTCGCGATGGAGCTCTAAGCCGCTCATGCCAGGCATTCGAATATCCGTCAAGACGATATCGATCTTCACCGTTCGCATGCAGCGGAGCGCTTCTGCCGAAGAGTAGGCGCAAAGCAGCTCCAATTCGGGAATAGCCTTTCTTTCAAACAAATCCAGAATACTTTCTACGATAAATGGTTCATTATCGACAATGAGTAATCTATACAACCTTCTCCACTCCCTTAGCAGATAATCTCATCTCCACCCGAACGCCACCCTCTGCTCCTCGAGACACGGAAAGTCCATACTGCTCGCCATATCGTAATTTCAGGCGTCGATGCACATTCAGAATACCGGTGGATTCTTTCTCCAGAACATGTGATTGTATCCGATTTCGCAAGTCATTTAGACCCGCTTCCGAAATGTTCTCCCCATTGTCCTCCACTTTAATCACTAAGTCCTCATCGTCTATTTCAAATCGGATGGAAAGGATACCATCCGAAACCTTGTCTTCCAGACCGTGCACATAAGCGTTCTCAATGACGGGTTGCAGGATAAGCCTAGGAACGGACAGCCTGCGGAACATCTCCGGCAGCTCCTCCCATTCCACTCTGATTTGTCTGGAGAAACGCAGCGTCTGTATCTCGGTATAGGCCTTCGAGTGTTGAACCTCTTGATCGAGCGTGACGGTTTCATTTCCCGTACGAGTTATAAATTTGAAATAGTCCCCGAGGTGTTGAATGAGCGGTTCCGCCGTTTCAATATTGCGCATCCGAACAAGTCCCTGCAGCATAAAGAAGCTGTTATATAGAAAGTGCGGATTAATCTGAGATTGCAGCTGTTTAAGCTCTGCTTGCTGGGAACGAATGCGCTCCTCATAAACCTCGCCGATCAGCTTATGTAACTGGCTGACCATTGCATTGAATTGTCCATATAAGTATTTGAATTCGTCGGTGTAGTTATGGTCAATCTCGACCTGCAAATCCCCCTTTTCCACCCTGCGAAAGGAAGTGACAAGCCGTTTGAGCGGCCGATGAATTAAGCGGAAGATCCAGTAAGAAAAGGCAACGATAATAATGGTGGATAAAATAGATAACAGCCATAAAAACTTACGGTAGGTATCCAAGGGACCCAACACTTCATCAGCAGGAATATACACAACTAAATAGGTATCTAGCAGCTTCGAGTACTCATACGTAATTAAGTAATTCATGCCGTTCATGTTGATGTTGCCTTGATCACTCGGTCTTCCGCTAATATCCGGGTTGTTTAGGAACTTCCTTAGCTCAGGAGATATTTGATCGTTTTTCCCATCCGAAAATGTCCAATTCTGTTTAACATTGATAAAGGAGGCGCCCGCCCCATTCATGTCGACGATTTGACGAAGCGTTTCCTGAATCTTCTTCGTGGATAGATCAACTCCAAGCGCAATCGTCAAAGGCAGCTTCTGAAACGGATCGGGATATACTTCACTCAGAAAGAGGCCCTTCTTCCAGTAAGTGATCTTCGATCCAGAGCGGCCTGACATCTTTAGAGCGTTTAGCTCGTCTGACGGAATGTGATTGTCGTAGCTGTTGGAGAATATCCCTCTCTCCATGGAAGGGATGTACACCTTGACATTGTCCACATATAAACTGGATGTTTTCAGTAAATTCAGCCTGTCTTTCACTTTAAGAATCGTCTGAACTCTTGTGTAATCGTCCATATCCGCGGCGATCGTTCGAATTTTGAGAAAATCCTCGTTGAAAATAAGCTCTTTATTGATCTGGATAATACGAGCCATTTCGTTTTCAAACGAACTCATATAGAAATGGACATTCGTTAGGACGGATTGCGACAACTCCTCTCGCATGTTCTTCTCGGCGGATTGGATGATAAAGATGCTGATGCTAAAGATCGGAATGATTACGACTAGAAATGATAGCAGCAGCTTTGTAAAAATACCTGCTTTAAATGGTGCCTTGAATATCCGCATGCTGAGCCCCCGAATTCATTGAAGTAGGATTGTTGGACGTATTGGAGTTAGACAAAGGTAATAACATTCTATATCTCATGGAAATTCCCTCCCCAATCGATAGTAATTGGTATAAAGAACCTGTCCAATCACGCGTAAATGCCAAAAAAAAAAAGCATTTCCAGCCCTCAAATTGATCTAAGTATAGGGATAATGAGAAATAATGTATAATACTCAATCGTAGGGGGATATCACAGTTGGAGCTGCTTCAATTGCAATACTTTGTAACAACGGCCAAACTAGAGCAAATGACGAAAGCGGCGGAGATTTTACAAATCGCTCAGCCTTCTCTGAGCAGAACAATATCCAGACTCGAGGAGCATTTCGGCGTTCCCTTATTCGACCGGCAAGGCCGCACGATCCGATTAAACGCGTATGGAAAGGCGCTTCTTAAGCGGGTAGAACATGTTTTTCAAGAGCTGGAGGAAGCTGCGCGGGAAATCCGGGACATGTCCGGATTGGATCGGGGAGTAATAACGCTTGCAGTCTCCCTTACGAACCTCTTGCCGGAAATGCTCGGCGCATTCTTGCAGCTGCATCCGAACGTGAATTTTCGTCAAATCGTAGAACCAACCGAAGTCATGAACCAAATGCTCGAAAACGGGGAAATCGATATGTGTCTCACGTTTGCCCAGATTGAAGGCCCCGATATCGAGTGGGAGCTGCTGCGAACGGAAGAAATCCATCTGTTCGTACCGGATCATCATCCTTTACTAGGACGTGAAAGTGTCTCGTTACATGAACTGAAGCAGGAATCGTTCGTTGGATTACATACCGGGTATTGGTTCAGGAATATGACTGATCGCTTGTGTATGAATGCTGCCGGCTTTACTCCAAGGACGACGATTGAAGTAGATGATGTAGATGCGGTGCTGCTGCTGTTGAAAAAAGGACATGGCATTGCTTTCGCTCCTGATTTGGCTTGGCGAACAAGAATGGACCTGACGCCGAATAAAGTAAAAATCTCAGACTTGGGAGGCAGCATGTCATTAGGTCTTGCCTGGTCTAGAAAACATTATTTGTCCACTGCAGCTCAGAAGTTTCGTGAGTTTGTGATCCACTATTTCAAAAGCCTTGATTGGCAATAAAAAGTCCCGATGCATCAAAGGTTTCTTGATCATCAGGACTTTTTTATTTTGCCATGATACCTAATTTGGGTTATAAGATCGTTTGAGAATGGAAGGAATGAAGGCATGCACCGATATGATTCACGTCAAGCCGAAGAACTGCAGCAAGCTCTTCGGCTGCTTCCTTCCCGCTTCCGAGTCCCGACAAGCCCAGCCCTCTCATGTACCGGCAGTGAATTTCGTTCCTCAGGTTCAAATCGTCCTCGAAGACGAGGAAGTCAGGCAGCGAGATCGCGAAATAATCGATTTTGACATCATCGAACACATGTTTCTCCGCGTAGTCGATCAGCTTGTAGAACCGTCTTTTGGCTTCCTTGCCGTTACCGAGCTTTAGCCAAGCCAAGCCCTGATAATAGATCATATCCGGCGGCTGATCGTTGTAAAACATCGCGCTCGCCGGTTCCTCGAGTCCAACCGATGCGGCACCGAATGCCGTTTGGGCTTCTTCCGCTTGCCCTAATGCCGCATAGGCACAGCCGAGATAATAGTAAATATTGTTTTCTTGCGCTCCCGTGAGTTTACCTTCGCCGAGATTTTCCGGATAGACGAGCGCCTTCTTCAGCCAATTGATCGCTTCGTCATAGTTCTCTTCGGACAAGCATGCTTTTGCCAGTTCTACGTGAGAGAGCACGTATTGGCCTGTCGCTTTTCCTTCTCCGCCTTCCCACGGATGAAACTGTCGCGCTGCGAGAAGTTCGACTGCATTCTGGTGGCGGCCGAGGCGATTATGGAGCGTGACATACTCCAAGTAGAGATCGTCTCTTCGTTCCACGAGATGTACGTATGCGGACAAACGTGCTAGTCGGTCTTCTGGAGAGATTCCGATTTTTTTATGCAACTGATCCAGCTCGTAGAAGACCCTTGCATCATCTTGATTGCAAGCGAATGCTCGTTCCAATGCTTGGAGGGCCCTATCCTTGTCGCCGAGCTTGTTGTAGTAAGCAAGCGCTAAGTTCCGGCTCACGGTCGCGAAGGAAGAGTCAATCGTCAGAGACGTCTCCCAATGAGCAATCGCTTTATCCGGGACTTTCTTGTCATAGTACAAGTTGCCCAAGTAATAGTGCGCTTTGGCATCACTTAGCCCATGGCTCGTTGCGAATGTCAGAACCGTTAAGTCGAACAACGTGTTCGGGAAACAATAGTCCGGGGATGCCGCTTCTCCGGCTTGCAAATGCTTGATCGACAGCTCAGGTTGACCCACGTGGCCGTACAAATAGCCAAGCGTGTAATGGATCATTGGATACGTGTTGTCCGAACTGCTGTCTGCTATCATATTCAACACTTCAATAGCCTCGGCGTATAGCCCGGCGTCGGCATAGTCGGAAGCTAATGACAAGTGGTTATGTGCGTCCGCTCTCAACAAGAAAAGGAATTCCTCATACACCGATTCCGCTTTCTCGATATCCCCTGCCGCTTCCAATACCAGTCTCAGCTCGTTGTACGCACCGAAGTCAGCGATATCCAGTCGGAGCGTTTCACTGCCGAACGTAATCGCTTCCTCCGGCCGACCGAGCCAGCGAAGCAGCGCTGCTTTCAAATTTCTTGCTTTGTAATTGCGCGAGTTGCGGACGAGCGAACGTTCGACCAGCTCCAATGCTTCGGACAGCTGTCCTTGCTCGGTCGCGATTTGCGCTAAGGAGAAGTAGCCGCTGTCTTGCCAGGCTGCCGACCAAACGGATTTGTAAAAGGCGGCAAACGCTTCTTGTTGTCTTCCTTGAAGCTTTAACGAAACGCCCAACTGATAGTAAGCTTCGCCGTCGTAAGGATTCGGATTGCGCCAAGTCAAACTCTTGATCGCAACGCGGAAGCGACGTTCGCTTTCTTCCAACAACCCTTTGCGGAGCAGCAGCGTTCCGTATGCGACGTTGATTCGGATATCACTAGGATCCCGCTTCAGTCCTTCGAGGTAATAGGCCTCCGGCTCGAACGTCGCATGCCGGTATTGCTCCAAATGAAGCCCGGCCAAATACAGCTGCTCGTTCGTCTTCAGCTCCTGCGGTTCCGGCAAAGGCTTCGCCGCCTCGGGCATTTCTTCGATTTGCGGTTTCTTAGGTGTATAGCTGACGAGCAAGGAACCGGATCCATCCTTTACCGACAACGTGAGCTCGTGCGCCTTAACGCCTGAATCCAGACGAACTTCGGCTTGAAAGCCCTGCAGCGGAGTAAGCGTCAAGCTTTCGCAGAAATACGACCGGCCATTGTCCGACAGCTCCAGCGTTGCGCCTTCCACTCGGGATGTCGTGTAGACATAGATGGCAGCCAAGGCAAGATTCTCGTCGACTTCCAAGTTAACCGCGGCTTCGGTCGTCGCATTTTTGACGACTCCGATATCTTTGTACGGCATGAAGTATTGTTTAAAGGACTTCTCTTCGTAAGGCTGCAGCCACGTAAAATCGGGTTGATTGTCCGTGTAAACGCCGGTCATTAGCTCGATGTACGGTCCGTCTTCGTCGGTTAAATTGCGATCCCACGCTTGCCCGAATTCCCCATTGCCCCATGTCCATTGTTTTTTGCCCGGCGAAATATGATGATTCGCGACGTGCAGCAAGCCTGCTTTCAGCGCGTGATCGTAGCCTCCAACGAAGTTGTAGTCGGATTTGTACGCCATGTAAGAGGTCGGAACGGGAATGTTCTTGTAACGGGAGATGTCGACGCCCTCGGAATAGTCCATTTTGTAATACGTGCCGGTAGCGATTGGGAATTTGGACACGTCGCGTTTGCCATGGTCATATACGGCGTTTACGTCCGGCGGAAACACCGATTGCGTATGATCGTTGACCGCAACCGCGGGGTTTGCCCACCACAGGAACGTTTGCGGCTCCGGCGTACGGTTGTAGAGCTGTGCGGCTATTTCCAAATACGCTTTGTCCGGATACAGCGTGAAACCCGCCGTCACTTTCGTCCCGTACATGCGGTCGATCTCGCTCACCCAAACGGTGGCGCTGCCGTCTTCTTTTTCCTCCATACGGTATTCTACCGGGCCGTACGTGTTTGGACGATGATGCTGCGGCCAGTTAAACTCGATGCCTCCCGAAATCCAAGGCCCCGCCAGCCCGACGAGCGCCGGCTTGATCACCTGGTTATAGTAAACGAAATCGTAATTGTTCGTGCGATCGACCGCGCGATAGATCCGGCCGCCGAGCTCAGGCATGATTTCGATGCGCAAATATTCGTTTTCCAAGATGACGATGCGATAGGGATGAGGGGTTTTCTCGTCCTCTATTTTATCGATAACGGGATGGGGGTACACTTTGCCGGAACTGCCCTGATATACGCGCTTTTCCAGAAACATTGGATTTTTGTCGGGTTTCCCTACATCGTACGTAGGAATGTCGACGATCTCTTCCCAGACGCGGGAACGTCCCATATATTGAGTCAATTGCAGTCACTCCCTATTAAATGATTAAACCTTATCCCTACTTTAACGAACAGCGTCTGGAAGAACAATTGAACATCAACGGATAATGATGGACTATATTCGGATTTATCGATCTTGCATATCGCCTCAACCCTAGATACAATAGCAGTAATCATGCACCCCTGACGAACGAAGGGATTTGATTCTATCAACGCTACGAAAAAAATGGAAGGATTCCGAGAACAGCGTCTCTTCGTCCTTCCGGAGTATATGCAGCGCGAGCTTGCCGGAACCGAACTGACCCGGCAATTATTCGTAAGCGATATCGGTTTTTTTCCGCATGCCAAGCACCACTACAGGGAGCGGACGGAAGGCGCGGACGCCCATATCTTCATCTATTGCATCGGCGGTCATGGCAAAGTGGTCATAAGCGGCGGAGAGCCTCTCGACATCGGGCCCGGCAGTCTTGTCGTGATTCCGGCTGGCATGCCTCACCGCTATTGGGCTTCCGAACAGGAACCCTGGAGTATTTATTGGTTCCATTTGAAGGGAGATCATGCTCGGGAATTGACTCATTTGTATGGGCTCGACGAGCACAAGGCTACCCCGCTTCCTCGCTCGATTGTTTCTGAATTCGTCTCTAGCATCGAACAATCGCTTGCGATCATTTCGGACAGGCCGTATTCGATCCACGCTCACGTTTACGTCTCGCAGACCATGCGATGGGTATTGAGCGGCGTTGGCCAAGAACTCATGCATGCAAGCCAGGATCATAAGCGGGACCAGTATCTGGAGAAAGCGATGCGGTATATGAACGAACATGTGGGGACTACCGTTCGGCTCCCCGAGCTTGCCAGATCCGCCGGCATTTCGACGCAGCACTTGATTCACCTGTTCAATAAGGAAACCGGTTTTTCCCCTATCGATTATTTCCTTCGCATGAAGATGCAGCATGCCGCGAGCATGCTCGATTTAACGGACTTAACCGTGCGAGAGATCGCCGCCTCCGTCGGTCTTGCCGATCCCTATTATTTCTCCCGCCTATTCAAGAAGCTCATGGGCTACTCGCCTACCGAATATCGAAAAATCCCTAAAGGCTAATCTATGCAAGAAAAACCCCGGATGAACGATCATCCGGGGCTGTTTACCTTCTCACTCTCGCCAATCCCCGTGTCCAAGCAGGATGTCGACGGACCAGCTATACCTTTCGCCGGCTCGTAAATGGACTGCCGTGCCACCCCGCTCAGCCCGCTCCAACGAGTCGTAGTAACCAATGCCGGGTTCCAGCGCAATGGTTGTTCTATCGTTGAATTTACCTTGATCGATCCAGACGCCTAAGTGGGGGACGGCGTCCTTCGGAACGGATACGATCATATAGGTTTGACTGTTCATGCCAAGCAAACCTGACCAGCCCTCCGGTACGGACCCCTTATAATAAAATTTGGTGCCCTCGCCTGTCGTTTCGGGTCCATAAGCCCAAACATCGGGGATCATGAAATCGCGGTCCGCCTTCCCGTAAACGCAAGCCATCTCACGCACCGATTCCGGCGTAACAATTCGCGTCGGCTCATTCACGGCAAACTGGGGATGCGCAGCCCATAGAAAAGAGAACGGAGCTCCGCCGAGATGTTGGACCGAGTAATTTAGCCGTAGGTGCCGCTCGCCCGGTAATGACAGCGTTCTGCTCAGCCGGTAAGAAAGCTGTCTCCCCTCCACAGCGCAAACGATCGCATCTTCGCTTAGCTCCGCCTGCCAGGGAAGCGCCCATACCTCGCCGTGATCGGGCAGCTTCAGACTGCCGTCATCCCCCGAAGCGCAGGCATCTATGGTCGGAAAACATTCGTCCCATCCGCTCATATCTCCATCGCAGAAAGGCGATCCGTAAGCTAACTTCCGCAAAGGTCGGTCCCCCGCATCAAGCAGCCATTCTTTGCCGGTAGGTTTATAGAGTAGGGATACCAGCTTCCCCCCGAGCTCAGGGATGGTCTCCACTCGAACGGTTTCATTTTCGGCTACGAGCGAGAGGCATCCTCTATACTTGGTTTCGTAGATTTGCGTACCGCTTGTTTGCATCGATCATCTTCTCCGCTACTGAATTCGCTTTAAGTGAATCATTCGGCTCTGGCAATCGCCCGAGAATCCTAATGCCACGCCAATACGCATCAGAAAGCCGCCATGAAGCGCAACCGTTCGGCCATCTCCGGCATCGACCTCGTACAAGGCATCCGATTCGAGGCCACTCAGAGCAAGCCGGCGTTCCCAAGCGCCAAAATGCTGCGCGTTCTGGAAAGCGAATACCACGGATTCTTGTCCGTCTCTGGCTACGTACTGGCATGCCGCAATGTTTGAATGCCGCAATGACGACAAGCGATATAAATCGCCATGCAGCGTAATCGATCGGATTCGTTTATACTGCTCCACATACCCCTTCGCTTCGGCCAGTTCTTCATCTGACCAGCGATCGATATTTGCTCCTATACCGAGACCACCCATCATCGCGCTATGAAACCGGAAGGAAAGCGGAAGCCTTCTTCCATTCATGCCGTGAGGGGACTCCGTAACCCAGCACATCATGACAGACGGATCATACGCGTAGGCGAAGCCTTCCTGAATAGCCAATCGATCGAGTGCGTCCGTATTATCGCTGATCCATGCTTGATCCGCATAACGCAAGATACCCAGGTCGATTCGGGCACCTCCGCCCGCGCATGTCTCGAACTCGACGTTCGGGAAGCGCCTTCGAAGCTCAGCCCATATCTCATACAGGTTGATCACATGGCGAATCCAGTCCGAATGCTCCCTTTGCTGCCGCTCATCCGCAATTCCCGGCTCGGTTACCGTTCGGTTCATATCCCATTTAATGAAGGAAATATCATAGGCACTAAGCAAATCCGTCATAAAGCCGAGGACGAACTGTTTGACTTCCGGAAGCCCGAGATTCAGCAGCAATTGATTCCGAAGCTGCGAGCCTGTACGCGTTGGGAATTGATAGACCCATTCCGGATGCGCGCGGTACAGATCACTGTCCGGATTCACAGATTCAGGCTCCACCCAGATCCCGAAATCCATGCCAAGCGATTTGACCTCGTCGATCAACTCGTTTAAGCCGTTCGGGAATTTCTGCGGATTCACCTGCCAATCGCCAAGTCCTGCCCGGTCGCTGCTCCGTGCGCCAAACCAGCCATCGTCGACGACGAACAGCTCGACGCCGATGGTCGCGGCTTTGCGCGCCAATGCTTTCTGATCCTGCACGTTGACCGCGAATTCAGTCGCTTCCCACGAATTGTAGAGCACCTTGCGTTCGCGTGAGCCCGGAAGGATCGCGGCTTTCTGATAGCGGTGAAGCTTACGGCTCATCTCGCCAAAGCCATTCTCGGAAAAACCGCCCGTAAAGACGGGAGACGTAAAGGATTCGCCCGGCGCAAGCGTGAAGCTGCCGTCGAAATCATTGATTCCACCGGTTATCCGGAGGTGTCCGAACGTCGTTTTTTCTGCGACGATTTTCCAATTGCCGCTCCAGCCGAGCGCGCCGAACCACACATTGCCGTTCGTTTCGCTGGCTGTCCCGTCGTCGATCGCAAACCAAGGATTAGCGTGCGGCCCCGTAAAGCCTCTTCTGGACTCCAGCACTTTCTTCCCCTCGGACAGTACATTCGTTCGCAGTTGATACTCTCCTGCCCACCGTCCCGCGACATGCGTCAACCGGTATGCGGGGAGGGCAAGCAGCGACCAGACGGCAGACATTACTAGCTCGATGCGTACGGGAGACGTTTCGCCGTTCGTTATCGTGATGTATCGCTCGATCAGATCGAATTCGGGATACACGTTGTAATGCAGACTCACTTTAAGGGCGTAGTAATGGTCCGCTAAACGAACGACCAGCTCCTCGGGCTTCTCGATCGAGTAGCCGTCGAACTTCAGCAACAGATCGCGCACGCCGTCGCTGAACGTTGCTTTTAATGCCGGCTCCGCGTACAAGAGGCTGCCCCAACCCCCGTATTCTTCCGTTTCGCGGTCTACGGCCGCATCGAAGGAGCTGTGATGCTTCGTTCTAAGCAAGTCGGCGCAATCCCCGGCATGAACCGGGGACCCCCAATAGAGATGCTGCACGGTTCCGCTGTCGTTGATGCCGAACAGATAGGATGACCGTGCGGTGCGAATGGTGAACATACGGGCATCTTCCAAATAGCCGATCGGCACAGCGATCACTCCTCTTAGGTGTAAGTTTGTTTATTTATAGATCGTGAAAATCAAATCCGTATCCGGCTGAGGCGACCAGGTCTGCCCGCAGTCGCCGGAATACTGAGCGTTCCCGCCGGCATAAACGTCGCCGCTGTAGGCGAAGCCGTATTTGTTATCGGTGGACCCGTCGTCCAGCGAATTCGGCGACCGCAGAATAAATCCGTACTTCTTCGTCGTATCGAGCCCGGTCAGCCTCGGGTAAATCGAGTACGGCTGCGGGGAGCCCATGAGATTATAAGGCGGAACGGCCGCGCTAAACAGCTTCTTCACCGGTTGCATATTGGTGCCCAGCTCCACGATGTCGATATACAGATTGTCTTCCGGCACTTTGCTGACATAGCTTTCGTAATAATACACGTCCATCTTAGGCAGAGATTCGCTCGTCAGCGTGAACGTTTGCATCCTCTGCGTTTGCGCGCGGATGTCCGAATAGCTCCAGAACGAACCGTTGCTGTCGTCCTGCGCGATGACGGAACCGGTATTGCCCGGAATGTTGTATGCTTCGATTTCATTGACGGAGCCAAGCCAGTGGCTGGATTTCATGTAAAGTCTGATTTTCGAAGTCGCGACCGTCTTGAAGTCCAGCTCTCTCCTGTCTCCAAGCGTCAGCCCTTTGGTCAAGTCGACATACTGCGATGCAGCGTCATCCCAATACTGGAGCGCATAATTCCATGTTTCATATTCCTGCTTCTCGTAGCCGTACTCGCTGACAACGACACGGTTGACGCTAGTCGGAGCGCCGAAATTGATCTCGAGCCACTGGTTGCCAAAATCATTATTCGCTGGCCAGCCTGCGCTCCAACGGGTGGATAGATTGCCGTCAATCACGTTCGGGGCTTCGAAACCAGCCCCATAGGATGTGGATGCCGAAGCAGTAACTCCTGTGCCGAGCGCCAAGTTGACAGGTGCCTCCGGGTTGCTGCGTGAGCCTTTACCCGAGATGCGAATCATCACGGATTCGCCTGGTCTTAGCGTGCGTGAATAGCTGCCGGTAAACGATCCCAGCGACGTCTGGCTGTACAGCTCGGAAAGCGTGTACGCCCTGTCCGCGCTGAGATGCAGATCTTTAAATGGAACAGTTACAGGCTTGCTGTTGTTCATATCCCAATTGGAAATGCCGACGATGACGTCGCCATTCTTATCGTTCAGATACTGGGCCTCCGGCGAATGCTCGCCTTTCAGATAGAAGTTCGTCATGCTAAGCGGTCTTGCCGCTTTGCCTAAGTCTGCAACGTCCAGCAGCTCCTTGTTCATGACGAGCGTCTTCATCCGGTCCTCCGAGATGAACGGAACATCGTCGCCAAGCAGCAAATGACCGCCGCCCATCACGATCGCGGTCGTGAGCAGCGTTGCCTGATTCAGCGTGTTTTTTCCGTAAACGCCTTGCACGATATTTTCGGGCATCGACATGTCGGCATCGTTATAGGCGTACAACGTGTCATTGGTCCACCACGACGCAGCCGCATTGAACGCTTGGCGCTCAATGCCGGAATAACGGATGCCGGCACCGTCATCGAGGCCGATGGCCGTGTCGCAGCCGGTTCTTCTGCCGTGGGCATAGCCCGAAGGCAGCAGCGGCGCGATCGATTCGTCGATGAAGATCTTCTGCCGCGCGCCGAGCAGCGCATCGCGCATGACCTTCATGCCGATTCGGTAGGCTTGTATCCCGTTCTTGGTCTTATCATAGAAGCTGCCTTCGTACATGCCGAGATCCAGAAAGTCGAGTTTGACGTAGTCGAAGCCCGGCTCGACTTGATTGGTGTTCATCAGCCACTTCAAGTACGCCTGCCCGCCCTGATGCGTCGCATCGACAATCGGCGTATTCAGATAGGACATGACCGGATTGCCGTTCGTATCCTTCAGCGCGATATCGCCGAACGTAAAGTTCGTCGTAGGTACAAGATCGGTCAGCTTATTCCAGATCGCAAAAGGCGCTTCATAGGAGCCGGCTTTCATGCCTTTGCTATGGACATAAGTAACGTAATCCTTCAAATTCCGGATTTACTCCTGCCCTTTGACCCCCTGATAGCTGGCGTCCAAATTCATATAGTTGTAGCCAAGCGATTTCAGATGCGCGACGAAGTAATCCGTCATGGCATACATCGCATCGGCTGTGGCGTACTGGCTGTAGAAGTTGTACCAAGTGTTGTAGCCCCTCGGTACGTCGCCTTTCCACTGCAGCATCGGCTCTTGGACGGCATAGGCTTGTCCGAAAGTCTCTAGGCCCGTCCAGTAATCATCGAAATACCCAATAAAGAAGGCATCCGACGACACAGAAGTGCCGCTCTGCTGTCCGCCGGCATTGTAGACGGAGAAGCCGGTCAGCGGACCGTTCGGTGCTGCCGCCTGGCCTAGATGCTGCATGCTTTTCCAAGCTTTTGCCGTAGCCGCTCCGGCTATGATGCCGTTCTTTGCCGCATTGTCAAATACCGCCGTAACCCAGTAGCTTGTTCCGTTGAACGCGCTCCACTGATCCTCTACGCCGTAGGGGCGATCATAACCGTTCTGGCTTTTGCCGAAATTATCGACGGGCGCTACGCCGAAATCATAGTTATTGGTATAAGGCGTCGTATAGATCCGTTTGTCCGTGCCCGAGCCGATATCCAGATTGTCGGAAGCAATCGGCTCCAGCACGTCAATCGTTTGGCTTGCCGCACTGCTCACCGTCATGTCGGACAGAAAATAAGGCTGGTCCTCGTACATCGTCAGCCGCAGCGTGATGGCCGGGCCTGAATCGAGCTCGCTCTTGATCGTAATTCGCTCGCCGTGCTTGCCGTATTCGTCATTGCCGATTGCCTCCCACTTCGCCGAACGCTTACCGGGATCGTAGGAATGAATGCGGGAGGTCGTCCCGTACAGCTCATAATCGGAATAGAAATTCGATATCAGCGTTGTACTGCCTTGCTTAAAGCTGCCGCGCCCCGTCGACAAATCGTATGTGAGCGAAATCGATCCGTTGTCGGCGGTTATGACAGATCCCGCCTGTCCTACAGATACTTTCGTTGGTTTCGCTTCCGCAACGTTAATAGGTCCAATCATCGTAAATATGAGCAGCAAAACGAACAATCCTTGAAAGCTTCGTTTCATTCTGTACGTCCCTCCCATAATGATGATTCTTCTTTATCCTTTAATAGCTCCTGCCGCGATGCCTTTAATAATGAATTTCTGCATGAAGAGGAAGAACGCAATAATCGGAATAAGCCCCATTACGGCATAAGCGAATGCCAAATTCAAGTCGCTGCTGTACTGCCCGAAGAAGTAATACTGCTGCAGCGGAATGGTGCGATACGCTTTATCCTGCAGATACAGCAGCGGGAGCAGGAAGTCGTTCCAAATATACAGCGCATTCAGTACGACGACGGTAGCGGTGACCGGCTTGAGCAGCGGAAGTACGATGCGGGCAAATATGCCCGGCGTCGAACAACCGTCGATCCGCGCCGCTTCCTCGATCTCAAGCGAAATCCCCCGGATGAAGCCCGCATAGAACAGCACCCCCATCTGAACGCCGAAGCCGCCGTAAATCAAAGCAATGCCCCAGTGGGTATCGATCATATGGGCCATCTTGCCCATCTTATACAGCGGAAGCATGATGACCTGGAACGGAACCATCAGCCCGGAAAGAAACAGCACGTAGATGAATTTATAAATGGGTTTATTCCGCCGGGCGATAGAGTACCCCGCAAGCGCGGACACGAATATGATCAGCGCTACGGAAATGAGGTTGACCCAAAGACTGTTGCGAATCGCGGACGGATACTTCGACGTTTTCCATGCATGCACGAAATTATCAAGATGCAAGGTCGACGGCAGCGCGTAGAAGGAGTCGAATGTTTCCTTCGCGGATTTCAGCGCCATCAGCAGTGCGACGTACAGCGGAAAAACGAAAATGAGCGCCAGCAAGGCAATCAGCGTAAGGACGATCGCATGCGTCAGTTTCATTACATATCCACCTCCCGTCTTCTAAATATAGCCAGCTGCACAATGGTGACAATGACGAGAATGAGGAAGAACAGCATCGATAACGCCGTACCGTACCCCGCTTTAGCGGAGTTGAATGAAACATTGTAAATAAACGTCGAGATGACCTCGGTCGAGAAAGCCGGACCTCCGCCGGTCGTCAGGAAGACGAGATCGAACACTTTAAGCGATCCCGTTAGCACGAGCAGCAAATTAATCGTAATCGAAGGCGCAAGCAGCGGCAGCGTAATATGACGGAAAGCGCCGAACGCGCCTGCGCCATCGATCCGGGCGCTTTCGGTCAGCTCTCCCGGGATGCCCTGCAAACCGGCGATATAGATGATCATCGGAGAGCCTACCCCTTGCCACAGCGAGATGACGATGAGCGCCGTCATCGCATGATTCGGATTGCCGAGCGGGCTTGTCATATCGACGCCGAAATAGCTGAGCAGCTTCGGCAGACCGTTACTGTAGTTGTAGCTCCAAATATAAGCCGACAGCACCGTAGAGATCGCAACGGGCAAGAAGAAGATCGTGCGGAACACTTTTCTGAATTTCAAATAAGAATCAAGCAATACGGCAAGCAGCAGCGACACGAGGTTCACAAGCACCGTTACCAGTATCGCGTACTTGAACGTGTTGCGAAGCGCCGCCCACAGGTCAGGATCGCGCAATGCCTGCGCGTAGTTATCCCAACCGATGTATTTCGCGGTAGGTGCGACGCCGTCCCAATCCGTGAACGAATATTTCGCGCCAATGACTAACGGGACGATCACCGCAAACGCAAACAGACACAACCCCGGGAGTATAAACAGCACATACCACATCTCGCTGCGGATCGATCGCTTTAAGCTATTCATAGACGATTTCCTTTCCTATAGGTAACGGCATAGGCGCCGCCTATGCCGTCATCTGGGATACAATTATTTATGGTTCTTGGACACCCAGTCATCCAGTGCGGAAATGACTTGGTCCGGCGTTTCTTTCTTAAAGAACATTTTTTGCAGATGCTGGATGAGCTGACCGGTCCAATCGATCGTTGTTTTCGACATGTAGGCTTGCGAGTTGTACAGCTGGCCGTTATCGAAGTAAGGCTTCAGATCGTTCAACGCCGGCGCGATGTCGGTTGTTGCGCCTTTTACATAGCTCAGCGTGTTCGTATTCTTAACCCAAGCGTCTCCGCCTTCTTTGCTCGCCATGAACGCAAGGAATTTCATTGCCGCGTCTTTGTGCTGGGATTTGCTGCCGAGCGCAAGCGATGCATCCGGGTTAAACTCCAATTTGTTCAAGCTTTCGTCATTGCTGAATGGATACGGGAAGTACCCGATGCCGGTATTGTACAAATCCGGATTCTTCTTCTGGATATCCGCAAGCGGCCAAGTACCCATGTACATCATGCCGACATCGCCTTTGGCGAACAGGTCGACGACGTCGTTGTAACCGAGACCGAGCTGGTCCTTGTTGCCGAGATCGAATATTTGCTGGGCATGATCAAGCGTTGTTTGCATCGCCGGATTGTCGGCGAATTTGGAGCCGCCCGTCTCCAGCTTGTCGAAGAAGTCCGGCTGGTTCACGGCAAGCGCCGTGTTGCTCGGCAAATCGCGGCCGATCCACATGCCGAGCGGCCAGCCGTCCTTCCAGCCGAGCGCGAACGGCGTTTTGCCCGCTTCTTTAATCTTCTTCGCATTCCCGATCATGGCGTCGAACGTTCTCGGCACCGTAAGATTCAATTCATTGTATATATTCTTGTTATAGAATACGGCGATCGGTCCGGCGTTCAGCGGCATAATATAGTTCTTCCCGTCCGTTGCCTGCGATGTCAGCACGTCCGCATCGAAATTGTCCAGGAACTCCTGCCCGGTCAAATCCTCCACATAACCGCCGTCTACAAACAATTTCGCTTGTGCGCCGGCGTTCAACGTGAACACGTCCAGGATGTCTCCGCCTGCCAATTTCGTTTTCAGAATGGTGTAATAGTCGTCATATTTCACGGGCTGAACATCGACTTTGATGTTCGGATTAGCCGCTTCGAACTGATCGACGATTTTCTGAATGCCGTCCGTCACGTCGCTCTTGAAGTGCATGAACGAAATCGTTACCGGTTCCGTGCTCGCTTCCGGTGCATTAGTCGACGCTGTGTCGTTGGAAGCCGTGTTCGAAGCAGCATTGGAAGTGTTCTCCGTTGAAGACGTATTCGTATTCGAAGCTGCAGTTGAAGATGTATTCTCGGAAGACGACGCATCATTGTTCGTGTTACCGCATGCCGCCAGAGAAAGCATCGCGATAATGGCACTCAGACCGACCAAACTCTTTTTCATTTTCCAGTCCCCTTTTCGTGTATTGTCTGAGGACGTTGTTTCGTCCATGAGTCTATCTTATCGGTCGGCTACTTTTCGCGTAATGAATTAATTTGTGTTTGCAATGTTCAATTTTTTGTTATTTCCGTTGCTCCAATGATTCCATCCCGGTATTCGGAAGGCGTCTGCCCGGTAAACCGCTTGAATACCTGACTGAAATATCGCTGATTCTCGTAACCGACCAGCTCGGATATTTCGTTGATTTTGCACTCGGACGATTTCAACAGCTCGCAAGCCTTCTCCATGCGTTTACGCGTGACATATTCGGTGAAATTCTCGCGCGTGATGCTCTTGAACAGCTTGCTCAAATACGCGGCATCCATATGGAACCGCGTTGCAACGTCGATGAGACTGAAATCCTCAAAGTAATGCTCGTCCAGGAACAGTGCGATTTCGCGAACCGAGCGAACATTCTCCGCCTCACCGGCGCTGGCACAGTAGGTTTCTATAGCTTGAGTAAGCAGGCTGAGGAACGTCTGCAGCTCCTTCCTATCCAAAATTCGGGACACTTCTTCAGCGTCGAGCAATACGGACTGCGTTGCCTCGATCCCCTTCAATTCGGATCGCGACAGCTCAATCATCTGCCTCAAATCGCGCTGGATCTGGCGAATGGTGACATGAGGCTGCCTGCCAACCTTCTCGAAGTAATCGTTCAGCAGCCGCTTGAAGTCTTTCGCATTATTGGCCCCGATCGCTTGCCTCATCGATTTCAAATCGAAGGAGCCCAGCAGTTCAACCGGCTGTACCGCTCCCGGGCTTTCGGCCGATGAGAATGCGAATGAGTCCCCCAGCAGGCGATTATTTCGGAGCGCATCATTGGCCGCTTGATAAGCGGCAGGCAGCTCTTCGAGCTTTGCATAAGTACGGCTAAGCCCAGCTACCACGCCGACGAGCAGCATTTTACTGACAGCTTCATGATATTCATTCAATAGCTGCTGAGCCCGTTGTTCATCATAGGAAGCATCGGGGAAAAGCAGGCAAATGCGAGTACGGTCATCCGATTTATAGACAAGCAGCTTGTCCTCCCGCATCACTTCGTACAAAATATTTTCCAAACTGAACAAGAACAGATCTGCGTTACCGTGAAACTTGGTTCGAGACACCTCGCTAAACTGTCGGAACATGCACACCGCAACCCGATAACCGCCGTCCACGGCAATGCCGAGCTCTCCCGCCTCCCGCTGTATATCCGCCGTATTCGTAATCCGATGGCTTGTAACGGTTTGCAGAAATGTCTCCCGCTTGAGATGCCGAACCTCCTGATTGAACCGCATTTGCTGCTGAATGCTCATGTACGTGTTGCAGGCTTGGATCGCCTTTTTGAGGGCATGCTCGAGATCCGTAACGGATACCGGCTTGAGCACATATTCGCATGCTTGATACGTGACAGCCGCCTTCATATATTCGAACTGCGAATAACCGCTAATTACGATGACCTTGATTTCGCCGAACCTTTCATGAAGCGCTTCCAAAAATTGTTGTCCGTCCAATACCGGCATATTCATGTCGGTCACGACGATATGCGGCCTTCGGATCGGGATAAGCGCAAGCGCCTCTTCCCCGTGCCTCGCTTCCGCGATGACCTCGACGTCCAGAGCAAGCTCGCTGATCATTTTGCTGATCGATTTACGGCTCCACGGTTCATCGTCCACTACCATAACCTTATACATGCTGCACACCTCTGTTCCTGTAAGGGATCGTTACCATAACTTCCGTTCCTTCGCCTTCATTGCTCTCGATTCCGAGCCCATAATCGGATCCGTAGTACATGCGAATTCTCTCGTTCACGTTTTTCAAGCCGATCGATATGCCGCTGAATACTTCGGTGTTTCTATGCTCCAGAACCGCTCTAAGCCTAGCCAGTTGCTCGGCATCTATACCAGGACCGTTATCCCGCACCTTAATGATGGCCCGATCCGATTGCTGCACCGCTGTTATTTGCAGATGAAGCTGCCTGTCATCGGTTTTACCTAATACATGAACAATCGCATTCTCTACGATGGGTTGCAGGACGAATCGGATGACGCTGCAGTCAAGCAGCGCATGCTCCACATCGAACTCGGTTACGAGCGATTCCTCGAAACGAAGCTGCTGAATATATAAATAATTTTTCAGGTGCACCATTTCCAGACCGATTGTGGACTCGCTATTCCCTTCGTAGAAGTTGTAACGGAACAGATCCCCCAGCGCTCTGCACATTTCATGGATGTCATATTCCCCGATTAATACAGCCTTGCCTCCGATGGTTTGAAGGGTATTGTATAGAAAATGCGGATTGATTTGCATTTGCAGCGCCATGATTTGCGCTTCCTTGTTGCGAATGAGGAGCTGATATTCCTGCTCGATCAATTCTTGAATCTTGTTGGTCATGAAATTAAAGTTTCTCGTCAATTCGGACAAATCGTCGCGCCACGGACTCGGCTTAAGCGTGACATGGAAATCCCCTTTACGGACAGCCCGCATGGCTTTGCTTAGCGACTGAACAGGCCGCGTAATAAACTGCTGCGACATAAATGAAAATAACGCTATGATGAGCATCACGAGGGCGAAAGCTCCGACCGTCAGCCGCAGCGTATTTTGACGGTTCTCCGCGAGCTCGCTGCTCGAGTATAGAAGCGTTAGCCCGACGTTGCCGTTATCAAGCGCAGACGTACTGATCAATGCTTGCCGGTGGTCCGTGAATTGAAGCTCGCGCTTGCCGTAAGTGGCAAAGTCATCGGAGCGCTTATAGGTTTGGACCGCTTCACTGAATTGATCGTTCGTGCGATAGAAGGTTTCGCCTTGATCGTTCTGCAGGACGATATTGTTCGGAGGTCGATTGTAGGTTTCAATTTGCTTCACGAAATCTCTCATTCTCGTATAAAACACTAACGTACCGTATTTATTTCGATAGAAAGGATCATAGATGGTGATGGCATAAACGAAAAACCGCTCCCCCTGCTCCTTGTCCAAATACGTGAACATCAGGGAATGCTGAAACGGCAAATCCAGCAATTGATCTGCGTGAGGGACGGAAGCATCGAGCCGAATCGAATCGTAACTGGCCGCTCTCGACCAGGAATCCCTCAGCTTATTGTCCTGCCCGTACATCATGATCTTGATCACATCTTTGTTCTTGCTTTGAACGAGGCGATAGTAGTTGTCGAGCGCATCTTTGGTCTGAAAGATATCCGCATTATTGTAGTTGGCACCGTTACGCATGAAGTTGACCAATTGGTTGAAGCCGTAGACCTGCAAGGCAGACGAAGAGAGGCTGCGGAAAAACTGATCCAGATCATTGGACAAATATTCGGCGTTCTGGTCGGCGCTCCTGACCATGGTACGCTCTAGCGAAAGCGAGCTGGACCTGTAGAAGAGGAAAGAAAGAATAAGCATCGGAATAAGAGAGATGACCACGCTGCTCAAGACGAGTTTGGTACGTATGCTCCGGTTGATAAACAGCCACTTGATCATTCGGGTCTCCTCCGTTAAAGCAGGTATATGGCATGGGCTGCATGTACACTTTTATATCTAATCTATTTTACCATCGCAGTTCGGCCGAACAAGAAAAGAAATCGTGTTCTTTATGTTTAAAATTTTGTTGCGGCAATAAGTTAACGATGCAGGCGGTAATAATGAGACAAAAAAAGAACATACGTATTCCGTATGTTCCAATTGTTCCCCAAATCCATTGATAAATGGGGAGTATAATCTCATTGATGTTATAAGCCATAACTATTTGAGTTGTATGTGGGGGTCTGATCAATTCTCCCTCATCCATGTATGTCTCATAAAAAGGACATGGTGTCGCGTTCGCCCCAGACGTCGCCTGGTCTAGAAGGCATTATTCTGCAGCTTAGCATTTTCATGCCTTTGGTCTCGACTACTTCAGTACCTGGAGTGGTAAGAGCGCACAACAAAGATGCCCCCGAATGGATCGGGGGCTTTGGTATTTACTTGGGAGCTGTCTTTGAGACAGCTCCCAACTTTTCATTTTTTTTACAATTCCAAACCTAGATCAAGAATCACATTCAGAGCACGAAGGATCATCGTTACCGACTCAGCGCGGGATGCCGTGGAATTCGGATCAAATTTACCGTCTCCCTTGCCGCCGATAATTCCCGCATTCGCCAATTGGTTGATAGGCTCTTCTGCCCAGCTTCCTACAATGTCATGGAACTTCGATGCACCTGTTACAGGGCTGAGGTTCATCACCTTCGAAAGAATAGCAACAATTTCTGCACGGGAGATCTCGTTGTTCGGCTTAAAGCTTCCGTCAGCGTAACCGTTAATGATGCCGTTAGATTTCAGAGCTGCAATTGCGCTTGCCGCCCAATTTCCTTGCGCATCCGCAAAGTTATCGGAACCCTTCGCCGTGATGCCAAGAGCCTTCACAAGCATGGTTGCGAATTCTGCGCGTGTGACTGACGCATTAGGATGGAACGAACCATCCGAATAACCAGTTACGAAGCCGATTTGTGTCGCCAATCCTACCGCTTTCGAACTCCAGCTTGTCGCAGCTTCATCAGTGAATGTGATCGCAGGAGCGGTTGCAAGATTGGTTTTGATAGCTTCTACGAGTTTCACCACATCGACAATATCACCATTCAATACTGGTTTCTCCGGTGTTGGTGTGGGTTCCGGTTTTGTTTCTGGTTTTGTTTCTGGGATCGATGGCGTTTCATCTCCACCGCCTGTATTCACGTTTTCTGGAATGTAAATCCAGTTCGCGTACAAAATTGTATCTGCTGTTACTACATTCGTTGCAAAATCCCATGGAAGCGTGCCTTCAGCATCCTGATACCAACCCGCGAAAGTATAACCGTCTTTTGTCGGCGCTGTTGGTTCTGTAACTGTAGTGTTATATTCCACTGGAATACTTGCCACTTCACTGCCACCCTGGCTGTCAAAGCTAACATTGTAGCTATTGGTTAGCCATTTCACGTATAACGTTGTATCTGCTGTTACTGTATTCGTTGCAAAGTCCCATGGAAGTGTACCCGCAGCATCCTGATACCAACCTCCGAACGTATAGCCCTCTCTCGCCGGAGCTGTTGGTTCTGTGGTTGCAGTGCCATAATCAACTTCCACAGTATCCATTATGCTTCCGTCTTGTTTATCGAATGCCACGTTGAATTTATGGAGCGTCCATGCTCCTAAATAAAGTGTACGATCCGAATAGATGGAGCTTGTGAAATCCCAAGGATTAGCAAGAGCCTCATCTGCGTACCAAACCAAATCATAACCGTAAACTTCCGGTTGCGTGATTCTGCGAGATACGATTTGATCTTGGACTCCGCCAAATGGAACATCGACCGGAAGTACGAAATGTACTTGATATCCGTTAATGACATCTTGGATAAGTGAAACATCGGCATAGCCGGCAGCGCTGATCGCGATACTGAAAGCTGCTGCTTTCGTGAATAGACTCTTATCCAGCGTGATTGTACCTGCAGCAGTATCTACTTTATAAGTGGAGCTATCTACAGGAGTACCGCCAACACTGATGCTTGTAATTGCGTTTGCCCAATCCGAGTCACTGAATTCAAGGGTAATGTCGTTACCCACGGCGTTATCCCAATCATCCGTTGAAACAATAGATGTGGCTAAAGCATATCTGGCATACAGAGTCATTGGTTTCGTAACAATACTTGCAAAATCAAATGGCATTGTTAAGTCTTGATCCGCATACCAACCGGCAAACCTGTACTCGACCTTGATCGGATCAACCGGTCTTGTTACGCTTCTTGTTACGATTTGAGGTGCAATGGAATCACCGCCATTGGATTCAAAGTTTACCAAATAACCGATCACTTGATCCGTAACGATTGCATCTGCATAACCTTCCGATTGAATCACTACATTCACCTTTTGCCCAGCTGTAAATAGGGAATGGTTAAGCGTGATTGCATCAGCGGAGATCGTATAGTCTGATTCACGAACCAATACTTTAGAACCAATCATAACTTTAGTAATATTGGTTTTCCATAATCCGTCATCGGTGAAATGCAGACTAATATCGCTGCCGACCGTGTTCCCAAAGACTTGTTTAAGAACAGTTGGCGGCGTTTTCTTCCAGCTTAGATATAACACAGCATTATTTGTCAGTGCTACAGTACCGTTAAACGTATTCCCGATTGAGCTTGCCGCATCCAGATAAAGCAATGGACTTACAGAAAGACCTCCATTGGTTACATGTAATAATGGACCTGAAGTAACGTTCCCAGTAATGGCGTCAACTACTGTTGTCATATTAGGGATGCCGGCTTTGCCGTTTACAAGTGTATCCCAGAAGTAGGTGTCTGTAGGACTCTTTAACGCCCCGCCGTTTAGGTCAATATGACGTCTATAACCTAGCTTGACATCATTGATCAACAAAGTCGTCGTACCGTCGATTGCTGTAACCTTCAGCTGGTAACCGCTATACGGACTTCCGATAAGGAGACTTGGCGCTTCGCTAAACGCAAACTTTTGACCCAGACTTGTTTGTCCGGCTAGTGCCGCTGCTGCTGCTGTTGCAGTCGTAAAGGTCAGCTTGCCAGCAGTACCATTCGTTACAAAGTCATACGTGCTTGGATCTAGCGTATACGTTGTAAGTGTCGATTCAGGTGCGCCATCATTCTTGATCTTGTAGAAGGAAGCTTCAATTTTTTGAATACTCGCCTTGCTCGTTAACCAAGGAATATTAGCGGCATACTCCGCAATGCCAATATCCAGATTCCCTTCGCCTAGCACCCAACCTCTCCCGCTGACAGTGGCATTCGTTCCGTCGAACTTCAAGCCATCTTGCTTCGCTTTATCAAGAAGAGCATAGTTTTGTGTAAAATTCATTTGCCATTTGCCATAAAGGGTAATGTCTGAGCTAATATTGATGCTTGCATCCCAGTACCTCGTAAGTGCCGGATCGCTGTACCAGCCCATAAAGTTATATCCGGGTCTTGTTGTTGAAGGATTTTTCAACGTTGAGTTTGCTACAAGGTTAGCTCCGTTTCTACTCTTCGAAGGAATAATTCCAACAGCAATGGGTTGAACCGGAGCTCCGCCTTGACTGTCAAATGTAAGGCCGTATCCAACGGCTTGCATAGCACCATATATCCCTTGCGGATCAGAGCCTACCGTTTTAAGAGGGTATATTGTACCCGTGGTGGCACCTGTTGAACTGAATTCAAACATATACAGCTGAGGCAAATAATTGGCTCCGCCTGGAGCAATGGCCGAAGCTGCAACGACAGGTGATGCATTGGTCTTAAAGAGATCTGCCTTAAACGTAATTTGCCCTGGCTGGCTGATGTCGTAATATTTTTGACCGCTGCCATCCAGCAAATCGGTGATGTCTATACCGGTTGGGTAGTCTTTTGTTTTCACCACAACTTTATTGATACCGCTGCGCCAATCTTCACCACTCGCATCTTCCGTAAATGTAAGTGTTAAATCTTTACCTACATGCGCCTTGGCCGGATCGGTGACTAACGGAATCGTAGGCGTCGGAATCGTTGCTGCGCCAATTGAAAAGCTGGTCGTTACATCTGTATAACCTGCGGCCTGGATTTTGACTGCATAATTACCGGCTGCCGGGAAGAGTGAACCTGGTAAAGTAATCTTAGAAGGCACAAAAGTCATACCCTTAATTGGATCGAAATAATTGTACCCCGCAGTGATGATTACTTTATCGGTTACGTCTGTTGAACCTAGAAGGATCTTCGTAATGCTGGTTCTCCAAATAACGTCATCCAGAAACACGCTGTTATTTGGTATTAATGTTATGGTCGCACCACTTTGCAAGTCACTTAACTTTGGAAGTGTCGTAACGGACGTTGTTTGCGATGGACCTGCGAAACCGAGTTTAGCCATTACTTCTTTCATGCCGTCTCCAGCGTTTAAGTCAATGCTACCCCCATACAGCTTTGAAATGGTAGCAGCTTGTTCCACCAAAAGCTGCGGAGTCGGCGCAGTAGGGATTACACCGAAATCAACTGCATTCTGATTCACTTGACCAAAGTTTTTGAAGATGAAATAGAAGTCATAATAGTCGATTGCAGCACTGGAAGATAACGGATTTTTCCAGGAAACATCAAAATTTCTATTGTTATTTAGGAAATTCATTTTAGATGTTTGATTTACTTTTACCGGGTTATTTGCAGCAATCAGGTCTTTGTAGTTTAAATACGTCTGGATTTCTGCAATGAGATCCTTCATGTCAATCACATTATCGCCATTAACATCTCCGGCTAATAATGAAGGCGTTTGACTAGAAGGGATATCCTTGTATTCTCCCGTTAGATAACCATACTTTGTTGAAGCAACTACAGGGGTTTTAAGGTATCCCTTAAAATGTCCCGGCATGGAAAGCTCGACGGAGTATGGTTTATCACTTACATCCATTGTAACGGCATAAGTACCGGTCATATTACCCAAATATTGAATTGCATTGTTCGTGGATGTAGGATTATCGGTTACATACGATTTGCCATCTTGACTGGTAACCATTACCTTTGCGCCTGAATCGGTCGTAATGTTTGTGAACTGTCCGCTAAGCGTATTCTGTCTGAACGATTCAGCAAACAAACCGCCTGTAATCATAGCTTGAGTCTGTCGCAAATAAGGTACATTTGTTGTGAAAGCCGGAACCCTCGACTCTGTACCTGACATCGTAAAGAATGTATTGTAGACGTTGAATTTCCATGGTCCAGAAATCGGGCCAGCGTTTGTATACGTTGCATCCAAATCTACAATGTTCATATCCCGATCAAGGGCGCCAGCGTCACTAATTCCTGATATCGTAACGTCAGTGGTCAGACCCGCATATTGTGAATGTCTATACGGCTGGCTTACTGTTAATCCAACAGTTGAAGGGTCAATTCCTTTGCTACTTAAATAGTTTTTATATTCATCTGTAAGTTTGATATTGGCAAATGAATAAAGATTACTATTTAGCATAAATTTACCGCCTGTCATGCCAATACCATGCTTCAAAGCGATGGTAACCTTGAATGGTTTATTGGCATCCATTACCGTCTTATCCTGATACACAGTATCTGTGTTTCCGGCAGATGTAACCGTTACATAAGGCGAGCCCTTTTTGATGAAATAATACTGCTGCGAGGTGGAATCCGTATCAGCCGCCCCGGCATAGTCGCTTGGGTAAACCCAGAAGTTAGTGCCTTCTGGCGTGATGTCCTCTGGAGAAACTCCAAAATGGAAACGACCTTTCGAATCCGTCTTGAAGATTACAGTTGGCCAATAACCATCTTGGTAACCCCATACTGCATTTAAGCCTTGATCTACCGGCACAGGTGTTCGATTATCCTCTGGACTTCTAACCGAAGTTTCACCATTATTCTTCATAATGTCGATGTTATTATCATATACGGTACCATAGAAACCTTGAATCTCTTGCCCAGGCTGATAGCCTGTCGGATCGATTTCATAAATCCCCGGCTTTGAATCACTGTCCATGGCGATCGTAGGCGCTGTCAAATCCACGTACAGCGTATCTTCTGCTCTGTAACGTTTGCCAGCTGTGTCAGTAGCAATCATCTCCACGGAATAAGAGCCTTCCGTAATGATCGCCGGTTTGGCTGCTATTCCGGACTGATCTAGTGATGATCCGTCATAAGGCTTAGTAAATGGAAGATATGCGCCTCCCAGAAGCATAGGTAGAGGACCATAAATGACACCCGGACCTACGCCGCCGATACTCGCAGCATTTTGAACGACACCTAAATATTTACCGTTCTTATCTTTCAATACCAGGTACATGCTGTCCATTGCACTATTAACAGAGAAGGAATAGTACGTACCTCCGGATCCGTTTGTATCCGGGTTCCAGTTTCCTGTAATGGAGAAAGGAAGTGTAAATGCTTTTATGTCTACACTCATATCGATTCCTTTTTCGGCTACGGTCACCGTAAAGGGAATGCGATAAGACTCCGACGAATCAGCGGCATTAACGAGATGAATATAACCTTCATAAGTGCCATCAATCGCGTTTGAAGGAACCGTAATTTGGGCTGTTGTTTTAACCTTACTGCCTCCGCCAACCGTAATGGATGTCACAGGTGCGTTGTCTGTAGAGAAATCGATCTTGACATCATTGCCGGTCCCCGTACCAACAGGGTGCGAAAGCGCAAATTTAGTGGTAATAAATTCTGTACTGAGTTTAAATGTTTTACTGCTTGTACCCTTATTCGATACGTTAAACGCTTTGGATGAAACCACGTCATCCGAGCCGTCCGTTGCACCCTCTCCTCTGCCTTTAAAGCCGAAGAAAAGACTGCCCGTCAGATTATCCACTTGATGGATAGTCGTATAATCCGTAGGGGTATCATACGTAGAGCTTTTTTCCAGCACTTGAATATTAATGTTAGCCCCAATAGCGCGAGCAGGATCGACAACGCCAGCACCTGCTTGATACACGCTATAAGTCTTCGAAGCGGTATTCATATCCTTGGCTGTATTCATTAATGCCGTCTTAACATCGGCAGGACTGTAATCAGGGTGAGCAGCCAGAACCAATGCCGCAATCCCCGCTACATGAGGTGTAGCCATGGAAGTACCGGACATTTGCATATACTGATTCGTATAATCAGGCGTCCCTGTGTCTTGCGGCTCATAAACGTCGAATGGAGCTGTAGACAGAATGTCAACGCCGGGAGCGACGATGTCCGGCTTAATCGTCCAATCCTTCACGGGTCCCGTTGAGCTAAAGCTTGCCAATTCGTCCCCATTCTTTACGAGCGGCGCGTCCAGAGCAGCCGGGAACGTAATGGTGGCATGATCGGGATCAGCCGCAATTGCTTTCGCAAGTGCTTCCCCTTGGATTCGCGTCAAGGAAACGGAATACGCATAATCCATACTCAGGCCCAAGTAATTCGGAATATAACCTTCTGTATCGGCATCATCAATATGATCCCAGATAATCATACCCGCTGCGCCTGCGCGATGAGCACTCGCGATTTTGGTCTGCATATACTCGCCGCCGCGTTTAACAAGAGCGATTTTACCGGACATGTTTTTTCCGCTGTAGTCATCCATCGTACCTAGACCGACATCAACAATCGGAAGTGTCTGTCCTTTATATTGATCGTCGCTTTGGATGAAGCTTCTTCCAAATAAACGTGCTTGATAAGACTTTGAGCCGTTCTTGAGGGTCATGACCGGAATGCTTTCCGGGATTGTACTGGCACCAACGGTGATTGCAAGCGCTGACGTTCCCGGGGAACCAACGGTAGCTTGACCAGGGCCTGCATTACCTGCCGCAATTGCACAAACAACGCCTTCAATTGTAGCATTGGTAATGGCAATGCTTGTCGGATACATAGGATCGTTCACCGTATTTCCTAGCGAAAGATTGATGACATCCATATGATCCTTAGCGGCTTGATCAATCCCGTTCAATACCCCGTCCGAGGAACCGCTTCCACCTGGACCTAATACGCGGTACCCGTAAAGATCAACTTTCGGTGCGACGCCGTTCGCAGAATAGACAGCATTATTCGTTGTCGTATTCGCGGCAATTGTCCCCGATACATGCGTACCATGTTCCGTTATGTAGTCCTTATAGTTCGCTGTAGGACTTACAAGTGGATTCGGTTGCTCCTTTGCAGCCAGCCAATCCCGATAAGTGGTTTCCATCGGATCAAGGTCATCCACGAAAGTTACATTACCTGAAACATCGACTGTATTATTGACAAAGTCATGTCCGCCTTTATAAACGGCCTTTAAATCAGGATGATTATAATCAATCCCGGTATCCAAGACACCGACTTTAATTCTTTGACCCTTACGAGGACCTGATTCAATCATACCTGTATGGCCTGCGGCTTGAAGTTTATCAATGCCCATCCAAGTCAGCGCCGAAGTAGGATTGCCGACAGAACCGCTTGTATCTGCAGCGGATGCTGAGCTTTGTTTAGGTACATCGAATTGTACAACAGACCAAACGGAAGCAACTTCCGAATTATCGGCAAGTTTATTCACTTCACTTGCAGGCAAAGATAGAGATACACCGTTAAACGCCTCAGAATATTCTCTAGTAATTCTCATGCTCGTGTTGACAGATTTACCGCCAACGATTGATGTGGTAGGCTGCGTAGTCACAAAGCTTTTAAATCTAGCGTGCGAATCTTTCACTTTTTGTTGAGCTTCGGCGTAATCATTCGTAAATGCTGTACCATTTACCTTAGCACCGCCGTTCGCCAAGGATTGCTTGATGATTTGGATCTTAGCCGGATCCACTTTGAATTGCACGATAACGTTAATAGGTTTGGAGCTGCGCAAATCCTTTGGATCCACATGGATTTTCTGTGCGATGTCCGCTCCGGTCAGTTTGTTAATGCTTGCTTTCTGCTCGGGGGTCAGACTGGCCAGAATGCGATTTACTTCATCTTCATTAAATGTCCCAGTGCTTTGCTGCTGCTGCTGCTGCTGCGGCTCGTTTGCGTCTGCAGCATGTACGCGCGTTAGACTCTGAGGCAGTACTCCGTTGAATAGAAGCGTACCTAAAGCAATAACGGACAGCATTTGTTTTGCTTGTCTTGATTTCATTTTCATCATGATCCTCCGTTTAACGATTAATTGCTTCTTTTCTTTTTCACAGTTTCCTGAATTTTCAGCCCCTTGAGTCTATGGCATTTCATTGACATAGCAAAAACAATAAGATACATTCGCATATGTGAAATTCTAAGATGCGGATTACGCGCAAATCTCTCTTATTGTACAAAGTTTCCTATTAAACTTTCGGTATGCCTTGAAAACACGCCATAAATAGGCCCGCAGTTCCCCCTTCTCTAAGCTAAATTGAGTATACAATGTCGACCAAATCCGACTGGATACATATATGATGTTTTGGATACGAATTTAGCTGGAATATTTTATTATAATAAAAAAGAATGCGTTATCACGTACATTGAAGGTGGTGTAACCGTTTTGTCTCAACAATACCTCCGGCAGAATGATTCCTTTATAGAAAAGTCAACAAGCTTAGCCATTTCGATCGGTACGAACGCGTATGCTTTAGATGATCAGTTGCAAATTACGTTTGCCTATCACAGCTCGGAAATCTCCCAAGCGCCTGATAAAAAGCAGCATCTTTCTATGCTGATCGATTCCTTGCGTTTGAATCGCCAGCAAATCGAAAAGACGTCGAATGGCATTAGCAGGTTTCCTCTAACATTAAATCGAAGCTTTTTAGTTCTTAATTTTGAAGACAACGCTTCGTATCCATTCTTAGTGTTGGGGCCGATTGAGACAAAGAGCGCAGAAAGAGACAATCATATTGTTAATCTGATTTATTGGTTTTACCATCCGCAGGCGGGAACGGTTCCGTTTCCTTTGCCGTTTGGTGTGCAATGGAATGAGGTCTCCAGACTTGCCAATCTATCGCTCGTTAATATCTATTATGAGAACGAATCGCTTTATCTCCCTGCCGAAGTATTCGCTTTAATCAAAGCTAAAATGGTCGTCGGTGATAACAGTGCGGTCGAGGATATTTTCAACACCAAAATTTATTTAAATTACTTTGTCCGCATCGTCCAGGCCAAAGCTGATCAATTACGTTCTCTTAAAAATCATTTCATATTAGCCTGCTCAGCCCTATCGCAAGTTGCCATCGACTACGGCGTTGAATATACGTACGCCAGAACGATTTCCGAAGAATATAGCCGAATTGCAGAAACCTTTTCGTCCAGTAATGGATTTATTACGCTGCTTAAAGAAGTAACGATGAAATTCACTTCCGCCATTGCCCAATTCTCCAGCCAAGTCCACTCGAATCTTGTCAAAGACATTATTCAATATTTGCGGTCCCATATGTTTGATAAGATTACACTGGAAGATGTTGCCAAGAAATTCGATAAGAATCCATCCTATATTTCAAGTAGACTGAAGAAGGAAACCGGCTTAGGATTCAATGAAAACCTGAATTATCTCCGAGTTATGGAAAGCAAGCATCTACTGTTGCAAACCCGTAAATCCATCAGTGATATTGCTATAGCCGTCGGCTTCAATTATCAGAATCATTTTGCCAAAGTGTTCAAGAAGTTCGTTGGCGTCTCGCCAATGGATTTCCGTAATAACCAATTAAAGGAATCAAATTCCGCCCGATAGCGCGTCACCGAATGAAAAATATTCATTACCTTATCAGGCAACAAAAGACCCCCATCCATATGGGGGTCTTCACATTAGCCACTGTTACTGAATCATTTAAGCTGCATTGCATATTATCAGAGTGGCTGCATCGTAAAGGAGCTGAATTGAGCAAAACCCTTTGACTCACCGTATACCCCTTTGGCATAGAGACCAATTCGCGGCGCAGTGAAGCACAAGAAGCGGTTGCTTCGTTCGGGGTACAGAAATTCCGCAGATAATGCGATGCCTGTTTCTTCAAAGACTAGTCCGTCTATCGAATAGAGCAGCGTAATGATCTGTGTTTTCGGCTCTAAACGGATTTTGAGCCAAAGACGATCGCCAGGCCGTATAGACAGGCGCCATGTTCCAAACGTTGTCTTTAGCACTTTCACATATTGCCCCACCTCTAAATAGAGGCCTTCGTGTTCTTGATTCTCGTGCAACCGTTTCACGTCAAAAGACTGGCCCGCCGTCTGGCCGAGCCCGTTTCGAACATTGAAGAACAGAAACGCATCTGTGTCCCGATACATCGTCATCCCGGCTTCCTCGCCCCTGCTCTCAGGATGGAAGGCCACCATGGCCGTCGCCTCAAATCCAAAACTCTGCCAGCGTCTCGTTACTATTAGCGTCGATTGGAGTGAGAATGGTATAAACGGTTTGCAAGCTATCCGAAGCCCTTCGGATGACAACGAATACCCGTCTTCGACAGGATATCGAACCCATTCCCAATCGGGGGAAAGCTCGGTACCGGAAAACTGATCATGGAGATCGCAAGCCGTTGCTTGAGCCACCTCGCTCTGCGAAAGCACTATAGACTCGCAGGGTTCACCTGCGTCTCCGACCGTGAACCATTCATCATCCGTCCATTGCACCGGCTGAAGGAACGTCTCCCTGCCAAGCGGGCAATAGCCCCCTGGCGTTAATGGCCGTCCTCCGAGGTGGAACATCCACCAGTTGCCTTCCTCATCTTGAACAAGCTTGCCGTGTCCCACCCGCTGTATTGATTTCCCGGAGTCACGCTGCATAAGCACAGGATTATGCGGGCAAGGTTCATATGGTCCCCAAATCGAGCGGCTTCGCGAAAGCGTTTCCATGTGTTCGAAGAAGGTCCCCCCTTCAGCAAGCATGAGGTAGTACCAGTCGTTTCGTTTCAAGATATGCGGCGCTTCCGGGGCAGCGCCTCCCGTTCCCGGCCAGACCTGCTTAGCTTCACCGACGAGGCCGGAACCGTCATGCTTCATTTCATGCACCCAGCCGCCGCCGAACACTAAATAGCGCTTCCCGTCGTCATCGTTGAAGATCGACGGATCAATAAAATGATGATTGAGCATGGTCGCTTCGCTGTAAGGCCCTTCCGGTCGCTCTGCCGTGAACAGAAGCGCCGAGCAGCGGGGCTGACCGTGGTAATAGGGAACGACAACCCAGAACTTGCCGTTATAATACGAGATATCCGGCGCAAATACGCCGAAGGAATCAGGCATCCCCGTTAGATCGAGTTGACTCTTCCGCGTAATGACATGACCGATCGGCTTCCAATTTGCCAAATCGCGGGAATGGAGAACTTGAACGCCAGGGAAAAACTGAAACGTCGACGTCACCATATAATAGTCGGAGCCTACCCTAATTATCGAGGGATCGGGGTTGTCTCCGGGCAGTACCGGATTGAAGACTTGCTGTTTGGCATCGATCATCATGGCGTGCTCCTTCCTCGAATCGGTTGCTCTAGACTTGGATTTGGCCAAGGCAAGTCGTACGAAGGTTCATTCACGTAACGCTCCATCGATAACCGCAGCGTAATGCCTGTTCCAGCAGGCAGCGAAACGTGCAGCCATTTCCCGTTTACTTCTACGGATCCCTGAACCTCGCCTATCTGGTCGATTATTTCTCCAAGGCCAAATCTATGCTCGCCGAATACACCTGCCTGAACGATTAATTCCCTGTCGTCGAACGAGCTCATATTGACCAAATGCAGTGTCATGGAATCCGCCTCTAGCTTCTCTACTAGGGCTGAAACTCCGGCAGGCAACCCCGGGCGTTCAGCCATCGCGTCAAAATATCGCACGCGTCCATGCTGCAACCCTCCATGAGAAATATGCATCGGTCCTCCCAAAGTCAGCTGAACAAGACCTTCAAAGTAGAGCGGACACATCTCCTGCCAAATGTGAATGGCGGAGTACATCCCTTCGCTATAATGCTCCGTCCAGCTGCGCGGATCTCCTTGCGGTGACCGCATTTTGGCCAATTGGTTGCCGATCATCTCGGAATTAGCGCTAAGAATTCGTCCCGGATAGTCCGGATTGAGTCCGCGGATATATTGAAACCATGGCTGCGTATTGCCAATGTAATGCTTCGTTTCGCGGCCTGTTCTAGGATCTCTTCCGGAGAATGCCGGCACAATAACTTCGTTCCAGTCATGGTCCTTCGCAATTCGCTCGACGCGGTCCAGGTCTTCGTCCGCCATCGACATCGTCCATAGATAGATCGGATATTTGGGCAGCGCTTCACGAAAGTCCGTCCAGCCGGAGTCAAAATGCTTATAGGGAACAAGCCATTTGCCGTCTTTCTCTCGTCCCAGCTTCCAATTAGCGTCCAACTGCTCCCTCGCTAGCCGCAGCCCATTCATATTCCCGGTTAGCAACACGGTATTCATGCATGCGTTCGTCAGCGGTTCAATAATCGTCATAAACCCATGTGGCCAGCGCCAACCGTAATAGCCGCCCCACCATTTGCCGTCATTATACTCTCCGATTTGCCCTGTCAATCCGATGTTATCGGGAATGATGCCTCCGTTTAAACGAGTCCGTTCCTGCCATGCATCCACATATTCGATCACCCAGTTTTTCAGCTTCTGATCCCCTGTGTGAAGAAACGCATGCGTAATCAATCCCGTTGCGTTCAAATTAAGAGGGACATCGCCGCGGTTCATTCGTTCGTTCATCATTCGGATGATGTGCTCATAGATGCCGTCGTTCGACCAAGCGCATTTCATGTTTTCGAAATCCACGCCCGGAATATCCTCATATGGGGCTAAATAATCGTCGAGGATGCCGCGGTGCGTGCTCCAATCCTCTTCATCGACTTCAAAACGCGGTCCTCGGCTCCCATTAAGCGGCGAGCGGATTAGCTTCATATCGGAATCATAGTTTGGCGCTTCCGGATCTTCCCCTGTGTACATGCGCGCGAAATTAACGGCGCGCTGGCGGTCCTTCAGCGTCGCCGGCCCCGCCAACCCAAGGAAATAGAGATAGAGATAGCCTTCTCCGTGATGCATCCAGTCATAATAGGCATCAAATTCCCGGTGAAGTTGACCGTATTCTGTCCACTGCCAGGTGATACCGTCCCAGATTTTGCGCGACACTTCATAAAGCTCGCTGCTTCCGCCAAGCACATAGAGCAGTGCCAGGTTCATGAAGCCCTCGTAAGGATCGTCCGATCCGTCCATACCCGGCCAATGATCAAACCAAATGAGCGTCCCGTCCGGATGCGTGTAACGTTCGACGTATTCCTTAGCCGCTTTGTTTAAGGTTTCGAATAGCAGCTGCTCCTGAAGCGCCCATTGCGGAGGGACTATGCGTGACGCCGCATGTACTTTTGGCAGCGCGTTTATTCTTGATGGCATTTCAATCACTCCTCTAAGAACTAGTCAAACAATGGCTGACCTTGGAACAGATCATAGACGCGCTGAAGTTCTTCCTCTTCCAAGCCCCTCCCATCGCAGTAGGACAGGTTGGTTCGAAGAGACGTTCGCGAGGATGTTCCCGTTAATGTCACCTGAATAGCGGGATGGCTTAAACTAAACCGCATGGCCGGTTCAATAAGTCCCTTTGGCTCCGACTTGCGCAGGAATCGCAGCTGGTCGATGCGGCTTTGCGCTTTACGCGAGATTTCCTCTTCCAGAAAATGAGCGGGAGCATCGGCCAGCATGCCCAGTCCCAGAACGCTGCCGTTGATGACGCCGATACCGGTTTCCTGCGCAAGAGGCATCACTTCATCCTTAGCCGTATGGTCGATCAGCATATAACGGGTATAGAATTGAATGGCATCGAAACTGCCTGTTCTCATATAGTCCATTAGTAGAGGAATAACACGCGTCGTTACGCCTGTGAAACGAATTTTCCCATCCTTTTTCAGCTGCTCGAGTGCAGGAACAGTTTCGTTCATAATAAGATTGACCGGTTGCGTTTCCACATCGTGCAGCTGCAGGATATCGATCCAATCGGTTTGCAGCCGCTGTAAGCTCTCTTCAACGGAGCGGATCGTGCTGTTGTAATCGTAGCGAAGATCCGAACGGACCGCTTTCGATGCGAGAATAACTTTATTTCTACGCCCAGCAAGCGCTTTGCCGATCCGACGTTCGGATTCGCCCATGCCATACTTAGGCGCGGTATCGATCAAATTAATTCCGGAATCGATTGCCTCGTGCACGAGGCTTTGCACCTCCGCTTCATCCGTCCTGCCAAAGTCGCCTGCAAGCGGTGCACCGCCAAGGCCGAGTTTGGAGACTCTAAGGCCGGTTTTGCCGAATGTTGTATAAATCATAGCGTTACCTCTTTCGCTGCTTGATGTAAACGAGGAAGATTGCGAATACCATTAGCTTCTATTAACGCACTGACAGGCGTTGTTTGAATTGGCTCCCAAGGGAAATCGCTCTTCAGACCGATCAAGCTCTGATTGATCGGTGTAAAACCGAGCGCCAAAGCAGGCGAGTCCGAATAAAGTCTAAAATCTCCATTCTCGGCATCCACGAAGAGCGGATCCTTGCCGAGTACGGTATGTGCATCGTGTCCATAAGCCACCTTCCAGTTCTCATAGGAGAGATAAACGGTACTTTTATCGCCCATAAGCACATCTGTTGAACCCATCGGCTCGTAAATGAGATTATGATCGAAACCCGCAATCCTCTCCGGCAGCTCACCATCATAAACAGTTGTATAAACGGGATTCCCCGCAAAACCTTCGGGAAGGTGTTCGAAGCCATAAATCGCGGTCGTATTATTGTTGTATAGGATGTTGCAGCCAAGCTTCAAACCATAAGAGACCTCGGCAAATTCTTGCATCCAGATCGCCCATGTCAGACCGTTATTCGCAATAATGTTATTAAATACCCGATTCTCAATGCCTTTCTCCATAATGCCGAAAGCATGTCCGCCGTGTATTCCGTATACGATGTTGTTCGTGACTGTCATGTAATCCGAGCAATCATCCAAATAGATGCCGCCGAACCAATTGCGCCAATGGTTGAGATTGACAAAGTCGTGTACACAATTATGATCGTATACATTCCCCGTACCCACTCCCCAGGATTCAATGCCTGCTCCGTCCTCGGAGTTCGTCATCACGTTGGAGATGTCATTAAACAAGATCCGATTATTTCGGGTATAAAGAAATTCATAACGATTGTCTCTAGTTACTGGCATCCCATAAATAGATCCATGATTTTCGAGGACTCCGTAACGATCGCCTTTCATTGAAATGCCATATCTCGGCGCTCTCAAAATACGATTATGAGAGATCTCGTTGTCACCGCTTTGATGAAGCTGTATACCGGAGCCTCGCGTCAGCTCGAATTTTCCGCTGTCAAAGATGAAATTGTTGGATACGACATTGAACTTGTTGACATAAGCATCTTCTGCAGACAGAAACGGTCCCTGGTCAAAGGACCAACCCGTTAAATAAACTCCGTTTAAACCGGAGCCTTCAATCCAGTTTCCATAAATCTCGTTATGCTGTGCATGCTTGTTGAGCCATATTCCGCACACGCCAGCATTCAAGATCTTGCAATTCACAACCATAATGGATTCCGCATTTTCCATATAAATGAGACCGTGCTTTGTTTCTTCACGCTCTGCGTTGCCGTTTACAAAATCAATGGAGTCTACATAATCAAATTGTTGGATAGTATCCGTTAATTGAAGCTGCAGTCCAATAACTTGGATGTTCTTTACTGGGGTAGAAGGCGAGCTTCCAACCATCCGGAACATATTTGTCATGGTCGGTGCGGCAATTACCGCGTTCGAGATATCTGCGCTTCTTGGCCAATAGAACAGTTCTCCTCCTTGTGTATCCAAATGCCACTGCCCCGGACCCGTAAGTGCGCTACTTGCATGACGAATCCCCCATTCAACGTGTTCGATTAAGGATTGAAATGACCAATTTCGATCAACCTTCGCTTTATAGACGCTAAATTTGATGTGCTCCCAGTTTGTAATTCGCTGTCCTCCGTAGAGAATCGGCGTTTCGCCTGGGTAATTGCGGTACTGAACGTTAAATCCGTTTGAACCGCTATCTCGTTCGTCAAGCACAATCTCGCTATCCAGATAATAGACGCCTCCGCGTATATAAACGACGATATCCTTCGTCATTAGGCCATTAATGGAGCGAACGCATTCGCGCGCCTTCGCAAGCGTCGCGAATGGTTCTTCTTCCGTACCCGGATTCCAATCCCTACCATGAACAGATACGTAATAATTCAAGTTCAACGTCTCCTTCAACCCGTTCTTGAACAGAAAGCGGCTATATTTGGAGCCCGTAGATTCCAAATATAGCCGCGGCGCCCATTGCACTTATGGATAAATCAGTCTGTTATTGAACGTGATATTCTGTATATTGGGATGCTTTTGCAGATGCGGCAGCCAGCTCGGTTTGAGCCCATTGGAAGTTTTTATCCGCACCTAATTGTGTTGCCTTATCGATCAGCTCTTGCTTCAGCTCGTTGAATTGCGCGTCATTCTTCGCGTATACCATTTTCCATGACATCGTTTTGAGGATTTCGCCCAGCTTCTGCTGGATCACCTTGATATCATCCGATGGAGCTCCTGCGAGCGCCACTACGCCATCGTCTTGAACAACCGTCAGATTCTTCTTGGCATAGTCATACACATTCAACGAATTATTCGCAGTTGCCCACTCCTGCTCGGCCGACGTCAGGTTCTTCTTCACGAACTGCGACCAGCCTTCATGCGTAATCGACTCGTTCGTTCTTGGATCGATGTTCCATTTATTTAGCATCAAGAAGCTTTCATAGCCGGCTGTGGAAGGATCGTTCTTCGCCACTTTTTCCAAGTATTCGGGCGCATACTCGGCTTTGCCGTTATTGAGCGTCCATGCCTTCCCTTCGACGCCGTTCATCAGCTCAGTCGAGCCCTGTACCGTCGCGGAATAGTTCAGCAGTTGGATAATACGGTCCGCATTTTTAGCATTTTTGCCGATGCCGAATACGTAACCGCCGCCGACCGGCAATTCTGCTTGTACAAGCATTTTCGCTTCGTCTTTCGGGAACAGCGGAATCATGCCTGCCATCGGATTGGATTTGACGAGATCATTGCCGTTAAAGATTTGCGATTGCCAGCCCCACATCGTCGTAAGCACACGGCCTTCTTTCGTTTTGCTCTCTGCATTCGGCCATTTTTGGGAGATCGAATCCGGATCAAGGATACCCTGTTGATTCGCTTTATGGAAGAATTCCACGCCTTTCATGTAATCGCTGGAAGGATCAAATACACTCTTAAGCTGTTTGGTAGTTGGATCGTATTCCGTGAATTGCAGCGTTCCCGAGTTCGCGCTGACACCCATGTATCCCGGAATCGTAAAGTCGACCAAGCTCATACTGATGGAATCCCAATCGCTCCACAGCTGCAATGGATATACTTTCTGACCTTTGTCATTCTTCGGATATTCCGCTTGCATCGTTTTCAATGTATTCAGCAGATCCTCATAGGTTTTCAGTTCCGGAGATCCGGCTTTCTTGTAGAGATCATATCTGGAATAGAGAGCCATATGAAGAAGGTTAGTTGGCTGACTGACGCCGATTTGCGATGCCAAGCCATACAGCTTGCCTGATCCGTCGCTATAATTGTCTCTCATGTATTGAAGCATCGAAGGCAGATTATTTGTGATGTCTGGGCCGTACTGCGCGACCAGATCATCCAAGGACATCAGAACGCCTGCTTTGACAGCGCTTTCGAATTGCTTTTTATCCTTGAACTCGATCAGGTCCGGCATATCGCCGCTTGCCATGATTGCGGAGAGCCTTTCGTCGAATTTATCGCCGGCGAAGATATGATCGATTTTCAAGCCGAATTTCTTCTCGAAGATCTCTGTTGAAATCTCATCGCTCTGAACGCCGGAAAGACTGCTCGGACCAATCAACGCCGAAATTTTGACCGGTTCAAGCGGCGCCTTCTCCTCAGTTGCAGTCGTCGCGTTATTCGAATTCGCCGCGTTCGACTTGTCGTTCGAAGCCGTATCACTCATCGTATTTCCGGTAACATTACCGTTAGTCCCCGTGTTCGAGCTTCCACAGCCAGCCAAATTTGCAGTGAGCATCGTAGCGATTGTCACCGCCGCTAAAGCTGAAACCTTCTTCTTCATTCTTGTGTGCCTCCCCATTTGTATACATGCGTCTATATTGTAGTTCTACCCTTTCACTGCACCTAGCATAATCCCTTTGGTAAAATAACGTTGCATAATAGGATAGATGCAGACAATCGGGAGAATAACAACCATGGCAATCGTCATGCTGACCGCGGTCGGTGTGAGCGTGAAATTCGAGGCCGATAAGCCCGCTCCGCCGTTAACCATAATTTTGCTGGCTAACGCATCCGCTTCCGACATGAACTTGTACAAGACAAATTGCAGCGTGTTTAACCGTGAATCTGTGATGAGAAACAAATTATCGCGCAGGTTATTCCATTGATTGACCGATTCGAATACGGCAACCGTGGCCAGAATCGGTTTGGACAGCGGTACTAAGATGCTCCAGAATACCCGAAATATACCGGCTCCGTCGATTTGCGCCGACTCCTCCAATGCGCTCGGGATGCTCTCCAGAAACGTCTTGATCAGAATGATATAGAACGGAGCAACGATGTACGGAATGATATAAACGGCGAACGTATTCATCAGATGAAGGTTTTTTATATTGATAAACCATGGAATCAAGCCTGCATTAAAGTACATCGTGACCAGCACGAACCGGTATAGAAATTTCCTCATGAACATGTGAGGCTTTGTGAACAAGAATGCAAGGAATGACGAGCCTGCGAGCGTACAAGCCGTACCGACAACCGTTTTGAGAATCGTAACCCACAGCGCCATGCCAATTCCATCAAGCTTGAGAACATGAACATAGTTCTGGACATTGAACCCCTTCGGGAAAACGACCAGCGCACCGGATGCTACCCATTTGTTATCGCTCACCGTAAGGACGAAGATGTAATACAAGGGAAAAATACAAAGCAGCGCGAACAGGATAAACACTGTACTGTTGATAAAGCTGAAGCTGTAGCTACCGAATGATGCCTTTTGTTTCATGATGGGCAATCCCCTCTTTAAATGATTCCTTCTCCGCGAACCTTCTTCGAGGCAAAGTTCACCGAGAACAAGAGCGCAATGCTGACAACCGATTTCAATATGCCGACCGCCGTGGCAAACGAATAATTATAGCCTGACATGCCGTTTCGTATGCCGACATTGTACACATAGAGATCGAGCACTTCGATGGAATCGGTGTTCAGTGCGTTCTGGAAAACCAAGTACTGATCGAGGCCGTTATTCAAGAAGTTGGCTATGCTAAGCATCATCAGTACGAAGAAGGTAGGCATCAAATGCGGTACCGTGATGGACCACATGATCCGGAACCTCCCGGCGCCGTCGATCCTGGCCGCTTCATACAGCTCGTTGTCTATCGAAGTAACGGCGGCTATGTAAATAATGGCTGTCCAACCGATCGTTTTCCAAGCCAAGTACGCCGTTTGAGTCAACCAGACATGGCTCGAACTAACCAAGAAGCTGATCGGATCTTCAATGATATGAAACTGTATCAGCAGCTTGTTGATAAAGCCGTCGGATTCCGAGAACATGGAGAATGCAAACGCATACACTAACGGCCAGCTTAAGAAATTCGGAAGCGTCGTCAACGTTTGAATGGCTTTCTTCAGCGGCTCAAACTTCATCTCCACGAGGAATAACGCGAATAGTAGCGGCAATACTTGAACGAGCAAGCTTAAGAAACTAATGCCTAGCGTATTCGACATAATCCGCTTCACTTCGTCGACCGTGATCGGATCGCTTAAAATCATTTTGAAGAAGAAGAACCCTTTGAACTCCGAATCGAACAGCTTATGGCCGAGCTTGTAATCGAAGAACGCGTACATCCATCCGTATAGAGGCAAGTAGCTGAAGACGAATACCAGCGCTATGAATGGCAACGCCATATAAAACAGTTTCTTGCCTTCCTTCTCGGAAACGGTTACAGTTTTACTGCTTGCTGTGCTGCTCATGGTTGAGTGTCACCTCCCTTGACACTAATGGTAACGGAGATGGAGGATGACGCTCAATTGTCAAAACTCTCGATCGAACTGTCAAAACTCTAGAGCCTTTTCACACGATCTTCATTTGTGCTATCTTAGATGCTAACTGGAGGGACCTGTCACATGTATAACGTGCTGATCGTAGATGATGAACCGATCGTAGTCGAAGCATTGAGGAAATCGACCGTTTGGGATGATTTTGGCCTTGAAGTAATTGGGGACGCTTACAACGGAATTGAAGCCCTTGAACTGATGGAGAAACACCGAGTCCATCTTCTGATTACGGATGTTCGTATGCCGCAAATGGATGGAATCGAACTCATTCGCAGCATCCATCAACGCGGATGGGACATCAGGATTCTTATCCTGAGCGGTCATGACGATTTCTTATATTTGAAGCAGGCAGTCAAGCTTGGTGTAGAGAATTACATGCTGAAACCTCTGGATAAGAACGAATTCGTTGCAAGCATCTCCGCGATAGCCGAGAAACTGCAGGATACCGCGAACCGTCAGATCGGACTTGCCGAACAGTTGAATGCATTTCGCGAGAACCTCCTGCTTCGATGGGTTACAGGTTCAATCTCAAGAGCCGAATTGAAAGAGAAATCACAAATCGCTCAAATCGAGCTAAATCTCGATTGTTTTCGCATTGCGTTAATTAAAGTACTGAGCGGCGAAGATAACGCGCAGAAGCACAGGGTTGCCTTAATGATCCGCGATCAGCTGGCTCGATGGTTCAACCACGAAACGCTGCGTTTGTCTTTCTGCGACTCTTCTCACGACGTGGTTGCCATATTCTCTGAACCCACTGAAACAAGCGGCGGCTCCCCCCTTCTAGGCCAACTGAAGCTGTTTCTTTCCGAGATTAAAGCTCGAAATGACCTCCAAATCTTAATCACGATCGGGCAACGGACAACCGATCTGCTTGGCGCAGATCTCAGCTATCAGTCCGCCAAAGAGCTGCAAGGCTACAGTTTCCTATTGCCTCCGAACAGTCTGATCGATTCCGACGATGATACGAAGAACCACTCCGGACAAGAACAGATACCGAGCCTTCCATACGAAACCATCAATAACCTGATTTTGGCCGGAAGGAAAGAAGAGTGTCTGGCATTGACGCGGGCCGCGTTAGGAGGTCTGCAAGACGCATCGTATCTCCCGCTTTCACAACTCAAGAATGAGCTGCTTGAGCTGCTGTTTCAAATCGCCAACACCGTGAAAAAGTCCGTTGTTAATCCGCAGCATGTTCCGGATCAGTTCAAGCATCTTTACCTTCGATTCGAGTCCTCTACCCGATTCGATGATCTGGCTAAGCTTGTTTATGACACTGTTTCCCTCGCTTCGGATCTCTTCGGCGATAAGAGCGGCACTGCCAACGCGACGATAAAACCGATCTTGGACTATGTCTTGCAGCATTCCAATCAAGATTTATCGCTAAAGACGTTGTCGTATAAATTCAATATTAATGCGTCTTATTTGGGTCAGCTGTTCCGGAAAGAAACCGGGATCTTGTTCAGCAGCTACCTGAACCATCTGCGAATCGAGAAGGCCAAGGAACTGCTGTTGCAAACCGACATGAAAATGACGGACATCGCAGCCAAAGTCGGTTACTTGGAACCAAGCCATTTTTATAAAATTTTCAAAAAGGCGACCGGTGTGTCACCGGCAGAATTCAAATGAAAAAACGGATACGCATCAAGCTGTTTACCCGAATCCTGCTGCTCTATATTCTGGTTCTATCCGTTGCCCTCTATATTTTCACAGGGTATGTGTCCAGACAATCCTACGCATTACTGAAGGAAGGACAAATCGGAATCCATCAGCAAATTATCGCAGCACTGCAGAATACGATGAACGACCGTACAAAGACGATTAAAGACATCCTGCTCAAAATATACGATGACGAACAGTTATTTGCTTATATCATGAGTATGATGGACGTTACAGACCAGTCAGACTCTGTGCCCTTAGACTCCTATGAGAGAAAGAACATGGCTTACAAACTCGAAGACCTATTAAGCCTTGACCCTAACATTAACAACCTCATCTTCTATAACAGCCATTCGCAGAAGGCTTATTTGTACATGTATGATTTGGACTATGCCTTCTTTGACCATACGGAAGCGATCCTGCAGAACATTCCCCGTTTACGGGATGCGTCACAGGAAAGCTTTATCATTCCTGCCCATCCGGGGGAATATGTGGCCTCCCAAGCATCCAAGAACTACTTTGACGTCGCCAGTAACTTTTACTACCCGAGCTCCAGTCTCTTTCTTGGCCGTTTCATCGTAGAATTCAGGATGGACGATCTGCAATATACCATCAATCAATTCGGCAAAGACATGAAAGGCTATCTGCTTGTGTTAACGAGGGATGGAGAGGTTGTGTTCGACTCGTCTTCGGCCTATTACGGGCGAAAATATCCCTACTTCGAGCAGCTCCGCCAATCGTCGGATTCCGTGATGTTGGCCGAGGACAGCATTGTCAGAATGGCCAGCTCCGATAAAGACCCTTTTATCTATGCGGCCGTATTGCCCAAGTCAGCATTGAAGAAGCAGCTGAATATTTTTAACAACTCCACTTATATCGCAGCCATTATTCTGTTGCTCTTCATCTTCTCGGTTTATTTTCTTGTGACTAGCATCATATCCAAGCGGGTTAACCGGATCGTCAAAGCGATGAGCAAGACGGTTGAAAGCAATTTGGCTTACCGGATCCCTTTAAACAATAAAGATAATGAATTCGAACAAATCGCCATCCACTTCAACAAAATGTGCGACAGCCTGCAGGACCATATTAATAAGTCTTACGTCTACGAGCTTCAGCAAAAAATCGCGGAAATGAAAATACTCGAGAATCAGATCAATCCTCATTTCTTGTACAACTCCCTAGAAGCGATCCGAGCTAGACTGGAGATCGACGGGAATGACGAGGGCGGAGAGATGATTCAGTCGCTCGCTGCTCTCTTCCGGGCATCGCTCAAAGCAGATTCGGTCGTCACTTTAGCTGAAGAAATCGAGTTATGCAACATGTACCTCACAATATTCAATGCGAGATACCAAAACTTCTTTCACTACCAGATCGAAGTCGAACCATCGATTATGGGGTATGGCGTCATTAAATTGATTCTCCAGCCGCTTATCGAGAATTACCTCATACACGGCTTCGACCGTAAGCGTCAGAACAATCTGCTTACGATCCAGGGTTATAGGAATGAGAATGATCTCCGTATCACAATAGCTGATAACGGAAGCGGCATTGGACCGGAGAAATTGAATGAAATCAGGCAAAAACTGACCCGCTCTTCACAATCTTCCGACAGAGGAAGCATAGGATTGTACAACGTTAACGAGCGGATCAAGCTTTTGTTTGGACCAGCCTACGGTTTGGATATCGAGAGCTCCGAGCTCATAGGAACGACGATTATCGTTCGAATCCCTTGCAGACAACCGCATGAGATCAAAGCGGCCGAGCTCGAGATTGGCAACGTTTAATTAGGCAAAGCAACACCAAGTAGGCCACCCCTTATCAATGATAAGGATTGGCCTACTTGGTGTTTTTACGCTATGCCAAACAATGTTACAACTAGTGCCAAAATGAATTACAACTCACAATTAAGCAGCGCAACCTACTCCGCGTACCGACGCTGCCTTAGCGCCTCATACAATAGAATCGTACTCGCCATCGCCACATTAAGCGATTCCGAATGACCGTGCATCGGGATGATGATGCTCGTATCTACTTGCCCCAGTACATCCGCTGATAATCCTTGCGATTCGCTGCCCATCAGCAGCCAAGTTGGCCCGCTCCAGTTATAGCTGTAACAGGTAGCCGATGCTTGCAGGCTTGTCCCGACAAGGGAAATTCCGTGCTTCTTAGCTTCAGGCAGCAGCTCGCTGAGATTCCCTTCGATGACCGGAAGATGGAACAACGAGCCCATCGTAGAACGCACCGTCTTCGGATTGTAGAGATCGACGCAGCCTTGTCCGAGGACGACGGCATGAGCGCCGACCGCGTCAGCGCTGCGGATGATCGTGCCTACATTGCCGGGATCGCGCACGCCATCCAGCACGACAACCAGCGAGTCCTGCTGATACAGCTTGGACACATCCGCATAAGGCTTCGCAGCCACGCCGAATACCGGCGGCGGAGAGTCCGTGCCCGTACATTTGGCCATTACAGCCGGAGTAGCTTCAATCAGCTCGCAATCGGTTTGGCTGAGCAGCGTACGGAGCTCGCCCGGTACACCGCGTTCCATATCGATCACGATGGTTTCCACATCGGCACCGGCTAGAAGCGCCTCCTGCACCAAATGGACCCCCTCGATAATGAAGCGGCCCGAACGGTCCCGGTGCTTCTTCTCCAACAAGGCAGCCATCGCTTTTACTTTCTCATTTTGCACTGAAGTAATGCTCATCATTCGTTTATTGTTCGTTTGCACGCTATTATCAGCCTTCCGCATAATCAAGCTCTAATTCAGATAAATGTTCACTCTTGCCCACAATAACCAGCACATCGTCCGCTTTAATAACATCCTCCGCATAAGGAGAAATATTGAGCTCGCTCCCTGTCTTGATCGCGAGTACATTACATTTGTATTTGGCGCGAATATCAAGCTGCTTCAAGTTTTTGCCGACGGCAAAGGATGGAGTCTTGATCTCGACGATGCTGTAATCCTTGGACAGCTCTATGTACTCCAGGATGTTGGGGGAGATCAAGTGATGAGCAACGCGCATGCCCATATCCCGCTCCGGAAACACGACTTTGTCCGCACCGATCTTCGTCAGCACCTTGCCATGCAGCTCGCTTTGCGCTTTCACGATCAGCTGTGGAACGCCAAATTCCTTCAAAATAAGCGTCGTTAGAATGCTCGCTTGAATGTCTGCGCCAATCGCCACAACAACAACATCGAAGTTACGCAATCCGAGTGAGCGCATCGTATCTTCATCCGTGGAATCTGCAGCTACGGCATGCGTCACCCAATTGGACACGTCTTCGATTTTCTGCTCATTCGAATCGATCGCCAGCACGTCAAACCCAAGCTTTGACAGCGATTGAGCGACGCTTGTACCAAACCGCCCCATGCCAATTACCGCGTACTGCTTATTCGGCAAGACTTCCATCTCCCTTGAAGCAATTTGAGCTTATTATAGCACAATTTCCTTATATATCCGAACGCCTTGCGTCATCCTCCGGCATGAAATCAAGGCCATAAGGAGATATTAAACCTCGAATCTGTATGTGATGGAGGGATCAGATTGAACAATCTTGATTTGCGGCAGGCAATCGTTCGTCGGGTAGAAAATTTAACAGGGGAAGAATTGACCGACGTCATTGAAGGCTCCATCGGAAGCGATGAGAAAGCACTCCCTGGACTTGGAGTACTGTTTGAAATGATTTGGAAAAACAGCGGCGAAAGTGATCGCAACCGTATGGTGCAGGCGCTCTACGACGAGCTCCATCCTGCGGCGGAAACGGCATCCCCGAGTCCTAGCTGACGACTTCGTTCCCGAATATTTGCTGTAAATGATGCTCCATATGATCGACATAATCATTGATCAGCCACTCTAATGTGACTGTAGTTCCGCTTGGGAACTGTCCTGTACGTGCTAAGCTTGATGACGATAAGCCTGTTATAACTCGCAAGACGGATTGATTAAGGCTCACCCATAACGAAAGTACATCTTCCGGGGGAGCATCGACATATCGCTGAACCTTCACCCAATTCTCTTGGTCGTAGGCAACGATGACCGGTATTGCTTCAGTATGCCCATCGATTTGAACAAATCGGCATAAATTATGGATGGATGAATCGCATAGATGCCCCAGCAGCTGTAGGCGCGACCATTTCCCTTCCGAAAGGGGCTGCACGATTTCGTTACGATCAAGAGATCGGAATCGTTGTGGCACGGAAACCAGCATAGCTTCCATGCTGCGAATGGCATTCGAGATCATAAGCGACCCTCCTATAGATAGAAAAATGACATTCAAACCAAGACGCGGTTTGAATGTCTTTTTCTGTGTATCTTATACGACAGCTGTATCGCTTTCAAGCGCAGGCATCGGCTCCGGACGGTCGCAGGTGCTCTCCATCACGTAGTGTTTGCCGTCACGGGATGCATCATGGATACCATGCATCGCTTCAAGAACATGATAAGCCATTGCCCCATTAGCGCGGTGTTGACCGCCTTCGACAATCGCACGTGCCATATCCGCTACGCCGATGCCGCGGTTATTATCGGTATTGCCGTGCGTGAACGGAACCTCTTCCCATTCTCCGCCAAGGCGGCGCAGCTTAATTGTACCGCCGAACATATTCGGGTCCGGAACAAGCAAGGAGCCTTCGCTTCCATGGATCTCGATGTTCGGAAGCGATGTGCCGGCTTTCGTATCGAAGCTTGTAATCAGCGTGCCGACAGCTCCGCTTTGGAAGTCGATTACGCCTGCAATATGCGTTGGCGTTTCTACTTTCATCACTTTGCCATTCTTCTTCTCGCTCGTGATCGTACGCTCGGGGTACGAAATGACTGCCGAACCTGTCACGCGGCGGAACGGACCCAACAGCGCGATGTAAGCTGTCAAATAATAAGGCCCCATATCAAACATCGGGCCGCCGCCGGCTTCATAGAAGAACTCCGGATCCGGATGCCAGCCCTCTGGCCCTCCGCCAAGCATGAAGCCGGTTACGGAGATCGGAGTGCCGATTGCACCGTCGTCAATCAGCTTACGGCAGGTTTGAATGCCGCCGCCAAGGAATGTCTCAGGTGCGCTTGCTACACGAAGGCCTTTCTTCTCCGCCAGTGCAAGCACCTTCTTGCCTTCTTCACGTGTAACCGCAAGCGGCTTCTCTACATAAACATGCTTCCCTGCTTCCAGCGCTTGCAAGCAAACGGATGCATGTGCTTTCGGAATCGTCAGATTCACGACAATCTCAATCTCCGGATCTGCAAGCAGCTCCTCTACCGTATAAGCTTTGGAGAGACCGAATTCCTCCGCACGCAGCTTCGCGCGCTCCAAATCGATATCTGCCGCAGCAACAAGATCAATCTCCGGGTATTTCTTTAAATTCGTAAAATAAATTTGGCTGATATTGCCGCAGCCCACAATGCCGACTTTCACTGGTCTCATGAACGAATCTCCTTTTATGTAACCTAACTAATAAGTTTGAAAATGATCAGCCTACCCGAGCGAGCGGGCAGGCTGCGTGTCTCATTCCATATTATCGTTATTGGGACTGTGCTTCAAGTGCCGGCATCGGCTCAGGACGCGCACAAGTGCTCTCCATTACATAATGCTTCCCGTCGCGCGAAGCATCGTGGATGCCGTGCATCGCTTCGAGCACATGGTACGCCATTGTGCCGTTAGCACGGTGCTCGCCGCCTTCGCGAATTGCGCGAGCCATATCCGCTACGCCAATTCCGCGATTGTTGTCGATGTGGCCATGTGTCAGCTCGATCTCTTCCCACTCTCCGCCAGCACGGCGAAGCTTCACTTTGCCTCCGAAGCCGTTCGGATCCGGAACAATCAGCGACCCTTTGCTGCCGTGAATCTCGATGTTCGGCAGCGATGTACCTCCCGGTGCATCGAAGCTCGTGAGCAACGTACCGATTGCACCATTCTCGAAATCGAGAACGCCTGTAATATTAGTCGGCGTTTCCACTTGAATAAGCTTGCCGCGTTTCTTCTCGCTTGTGATTGTGCGCTCAGCATGCGTAATCCGTGCCGAACCGGTAACGCGGCGAATAGGTCCAAGCAACGTAACGAATGCGGTTAAGTAGTAAGGTCCCATATCGAACATCGGGCCGCCGCCGATTTCATAGTAGAACTCCGGATCCGGATGCCAGCTCTCGTGACCACCGCAGAGCATGAAGCCCGTTGCGGAAACCGGCGTACCAATGGCGCCTTCGTCAATAAGCTTCCGGCAAGTTTGAATGCCGCCGCCAAGGAACGTCTCCGGCGCGCTTGCGACACGCAGGCCTTTCTTCTCCGCCAGCTCAAGCACTTGTTTGCCTTCTTCGCGAGTGACTACGATCGGCTTCTCCACATATACATGTTTGCCGGCTTCGAGCGCCTGCAAGCAAACAGAAGCATGTGCCTTCGGAATCGTCAAGTTAACGACGATTTCGATTTCCGGATCAGCGAGAAGCTGCTCTACCGTGTAAGCCTTGCTCAAGTTGAATTCAGCGGCACGAGCTTTAGCACGCTCAATATCGATATCCGCCGCCGCGACAAGATCCACCTGAGGGTACTTCTTCAAGTTTGTAAAATAGACATGGCTGATATTACCGCAGCCGATAATACCGACTTTGACTGGTTTCATGAAATGCCATTCCTCCCGCAAGTTAAATTTCAAATAAGCTATGAAAAGTGCTTCGCATCATACGATTTCCCAAATAAGCTCTCCTACGCTTCCTGATTGCGTGCCGCCCACAGGAATCCACGGCGCATCAATTCAAGCGTTTGCGGCATCGCCACGATGTTGGCTTGATGACCCAGTGAATTGTAGTACACGCGGCCTTCGCCCCATGTCTTCGTCCAAACAATCGGCATTTTCACATCGCCGAACGAAGTCGTGGCATGTACCTCATTGGCCGGATCTACATGCATGTAGTACTTCTCGGTGCACACTTCGAAGTCGCCGATGCCGCTTGTAAGCGGATTGTCCTCGCGAACCATATTCACGTCGTACACGACGCCGTCATTGCCCGGATGAGCGACCCACTGACCGCCAACCATGAACTGATAATCGACATCGTTGCGGAAGGAATCGCCCATGCCGCCATGGCAGCCCGCGATGCCGCAGCCCGCACGTACGGTATCGAGCAGCGGACGCAGCTGCTCCTGCGTAATCGAGCCCATCGTCCATACAGGTACGATTAGATCCAGCTGTGCCATGAGCTCCGCATCCTTATAGGCGTCAAGCGTGTCCGAAACGGTAACTTCAAACCCTTCTTTATTCAACAAATCAGCAAAAATACCCGCTACTTCCTCCGGCTGATGACCATCCCAGCCGCCCCAAACGATTAATGCTTTTCTCATGCTTCCCATCCTCTGCTCCAATAGTTAGTCCGTTCTCTTTATCTTAATTCCGAAATCGCTACCCAGCGGCGTTCCGCGATCGACTTATCGACAGCCTCCAGAACGGCTTGGCATTCTACGCCGTCTACGAAGTTCGGAACAGGCTGACGATCTTCAGCCAGAGCCAGCATAAACTCGTGAATCTCATGCGTGAAGGTGTGCTCGTAACCGATCGTATGTCCGGCCGGCCACCATGCGTCACTGTAGGCGTGAGGTGCATCCGTTGCAATAACGCGGCGGAAGCCTTGGACATCCGCAGCATCGTCCGTGAAGTACACTTCCAGTTCATTCACGCGCTCAAAATCAAACTTGATGCTGCCTTTGCTGCCGTTGATTTCGAACGAGTTCGTGCAACGGTGACCCGGCGCGAAGCGCGTCGCTTCGATGCTGCCAAGAGCTCCATTGGCAAAACGGGCTAGGAACAAGGTCGCGTCATCTACCGTTACCTGTCCGCGAGGCGCGTCATTGTCACCTTTGGCACTAAGGCCGCTAAGGCCGAGCGTAGCCGTTGGCAGCGGACGCTCCTTCACGAAGGTTTCGCTCATCCCGATCACTTCTTGGAACTCGCCGACGAGGAAACGAGCCATATCGATGACATGCGCGCCGAGGTCGCCATGCGAGCCGGAACCGGCAATTTCCTTCTGCAAGCGCCATACGAGCGGGAACTGCGGATCTACGATCCAATCCTGCAGGAAGAATCCGCGGAAATGATAGATTTCACCGATACGGCCATCGGACACCAGCTTCTTCGCCAGCTGCACAGCCGGCGCGAACCGGTAGTTAAAGCCAACCATATGCTTCACGCCGGCTTTCTCAGCCGCATTGAGCATCTCGATCGAATCCGCTAGATTAAGCGCCAATGGCTTCTCGCAGAAAATATGCTTGCCCGCTTCAGCAGCAGCAATCGCAATCTCCTTATGCGCGTCGCTCGGCGCATTGATATCGATCAAATCGATATCATCGCGCGTAACCAGCTTACGCCAGTCCGTCTCCGCGCTTTCCCAGCCAAACTGCTCACGAGCCAGCTCCAAGCCGGCTGCATCCCGGCCACAAATAACAGCCATCTGCGGGCGAATTACTTTCGGGAAGAACATCGGAAGTGCTCTATAAGCATTGCTGTGGGCTTTACCCATAAATTTGTAACCAATCATACCTACTCTAATTGTGCTCATCGTTTTGTTCCGCCTCTCATAGAATTAGGTTAGCGATACTGTGAAACTTCCTCAGGTATTAAGCGTGAAACCGATAGGTTCTCCTATGTATCACGTTAGGTTGTCGTCGTTCTCGTTGTCTTGGAGGAAGCCCTTTCAATCAACTTTACGGGCAGCTTAACTTCGAAAGGGGACGATGGTTCGGTCTCCGTCATCATGTCCAGAAGGCGGGATGCCGCCTCGCAGCCAACTTCATAGAACGGAACACGAATGGATGTAAGCGGCGGCTCTGTCATCCGCGAGACATCGGAATCGTCGCAGCCTACAAGCGCAACGTCTTCCCCGACGCGTATGCCAAGCTCCTTCAATCCTTGCATGAGCCCGATCGCCATACGGTCGTTCGCGGCAATCACCGCATCGACATCGCCGCTGCGAATAAGCTCCGCTACCTGTGCAGCCTGCTGATAGCCGCTCTTGCGGCTATAATTCCCGACCAGCACATGCGAAGCTTGGAAAGGCACCTGCGCCTCAATGAGCGCTTGCTGGAAACCCTTCAATCGATCCAGACTGTTCGAGTATTCCGCCGGGCCGTTCAGAAAACAGATCTTCCGAAAGCCTTGCTGCAGCAGATGCCTGGCCGCATGCCGGCTCCCCATTCGCTGATCGGCATCCACCGTGTTGAAGGCTTCTCCCTCAAAGCGCTGATTAACGAGGCAGAAGGGATGATCCCCTTCCTTGAGCTCGGCAAGCGCCTCACGTTCCGTCGGCACATCTTGAGCGCCTAATATAATGCACCCGTCAATTTTCTGCGTCCGAAACAGATTCGCATAGTCCCGCGGCTCGTCAGCTTCCCGAAACAAGAGCAGCAAATCATAACCGCGCTGCTTGGCCGTAACCCCAATCCCGCTTAATACTTCGGAGAAGTAATAAGTCGAGAAGAGATTCACCTTAGGCAATAACGGCAAAATAACGCCAAGATTACCGCTTCTGCGCAGCGCAAACCGCTGTGCAAGCGCACTCGGCACATACCCAAGCTGCTTGGCGGCATCCACGACCCGCTTCGCCGTCTCATCCTTTACTGTCCCGGCGCCGTTCAGCACACGCGATACCGTCGCTTCCGACACTCCTGCTAATTCAGCGACTTTTTTACGGATAAGTCCTTCCTCCCATCCAAGTTAATCATAGAATGTACACGCGTACATTTTCTCATGCAAGCGGTTACCTGTCAATCCTTTTAGCGCTTGTTTTAACATTTTATTACAAGGGAGACCTGCATCGATGATAAAGTACAACATCGCCCAGAAGAGTCAATTAGACGCTCGCGAGCTGATTTTGCTCGATCAAGAAGTGAGAAATCAGGGTAAAAACATGCTTGTCGCCTATATACTATGGTTCTTCCTGGGAAGCTTCGGCGCCCATCGCTTCTACATGAAGAAGACGGGTTCAGCCATAGCACAGCTTATCCTAACCATTACGGTTATCGGATACATCGTTTCGGCAATTTGGGTCTTAATCGATGCCTTTCTGCTGCATGGTATGGTGAAAGAAGAGAATCAACGCGTCGAGGGTCAAATTATAGAAGAGCTGCTCGGACAGAAACATTTCAATAATGCGATGAGACGTTAAGCAAAGGAGAAGGAGAAGCGCATGCTAACCAAACATGACTTGACCTTAAATGAGCTGCTTATCCTAAACTCAGAGCTGCGCGGTGCCGAGAAATCCACAGCAGTCGCCTATCTGATGCTGCTCGGAGGTCATCTTGGCCTGCATCGTTTCTATCTGAAACGCGTAGGTTCAGGTCTTGCGCAGCTTCTCCTCTTCATTGCCGCAATAGTCTTCTACATCGTAGGCACTGTTTCTTCAGCCGTTTCCACTGCATCCTCCGCTACATCCACTTTCACCATTTTAGCGATCGTCCTATGCATCCTTTCAGGAGTCTCTCTATTTGTCTGGGTAATCGTAGATCTGTTTCTGCTCCCTGGGATGATTCGTTCCTATAATGAAGATGTGAAGCAGCAAATTCTGGCCGCCATCGAGCATCATCGCCGAATGGAGCAGCTGGCAGGCAGACCTATCCCCGATCTGATCGACTGACGCAAAAAGACCTCAACCCCGTTAGCGAACTAACGGGGTTGAGGTCTCTTCCTATTAAGGAGCCATCTCCAAGAACTTGGAGGTTGGGTTCTTATCCATTGCGGTACGCATCGCATATTCATTCTCGAACAGCGCGACGTAGTTGTCTTTCTTATCCTTCACCAGTGTGGAATTAATCCGGTACTTGGAAGGATCAATCTTATCATCGACAATCCAGCGGGCAAACTGGAACTGCATCCGGTGCAGCTGAATTTCGACGCCATATTCCGAACGCATCCGATGCTCGAACACCTCGAATTGCAGCTGTCCGACAACGCCCAGAATGGTTTCATCGAAGTTGCCTGTGGAATGGAACACTTGAATCGTTCCTTCCTCAGTCAGCTGATCGATCCCCTTCTGGTATTGCTTATGCTTAAGCGCGTTCTTCACGGTAACTTTCGCAAACAGCTCCGGCGAGAAGGTTGGCAGCTCGTCGAATACGACATCGCCGCCTTGTGACAAGGAATCGCCGATTCGGAAGATACCGGGATCGAACAAACCGATAATATCACCCGGATAAGCATTTTCTACGATATCCCGATCCTGCGCCAGAAATTGCTGCGGCTGAGCAAGCTTGATATCCTTGCCGTTACGCACATGGCGGACACTCATGCCCCGTTCGAAACGGCCGGAGCAAATGCGTAGAAACGCAATCCGGTCGCGATGGGCCGGGTTCATGTTCGCTTGGATTTTGAAGACATAACCTGTAAACTTCTCGCTCATCGGATCGACCGGCCCGCTCGTGCTTTGACGCGGCGTCGGTGATGGAGCAAGCTGCAGGAAGTTCTCCAAGAACGTCTGCACGCCGAAGTTGTTAACCGCGCTTCCGAAGAACAGCGGCGTCAATTCGCCTGCACGGACTTTCTCGTAATCGAACTGATCCCCGGCGACATCAAGCAGCTCAAGGTCTTGAATCAATTGATCCGTCAAGAAGTCGCCCGCCATCTCGCGGATATGAGGATCGTTATAATCCTTTACCTTCACGACTTCGATCGTGGAATGATCATTCCCTTGGAACAGTTCAACTTGGTTCTTCATCCGGTCGTAGACGCCGCAGAGCTCGCGTCCCATGCCGATCGGCCAGTTCATCGGAACCGCCCGAATACCAAGCACGCGCTCAAGCTCTTCCATTAATTCAAATGGGCTTTGCCCTTCGCGGTCGAGCTTGTTAATGAAGGTGAAGATGGGAATACCGCGCTTGCTGCACACTTGGAACAGTTTAATCGTCTGTGCCTCGACGCCTTTCGCAACGTCGATAAGCATGACGGCGCTGTCGGCTGCAGTCAGCGTACGGTACGTATCTTCACTGAAATCTTGGTGACCCGGTGTATCGAGAATGTTCACGCGATGGCCGCTATAGTCGAACTGCATGACGGAAGACGTAACGGAGATCCCCCGCTGCTTCTCGATTTCCATCCAGTCGCTCGTCGCATGGCGGCTTGCTTTACGCGCTTTAACCGTACCGGCTTCACGAATGGCGCCTCCGAATAGAAGGAGCTTCTCCGTTAGTGTCGTTTTTCCCGCATCGGGGTGAGAAATGATGGCGAATGTACGCCTTTTCTCAACTTCTTGTTTAATCTCATCGGTCATTGTTTTACTCATGATAGTTCCCTTCGTCCTTTACATGCCGCCGATCAAGAAAGCCCGGGCAGGAGCTGCGTCCAGCCCCGTAAGCTTAAGCGGCGCAATGGCCATAAAATAGTTGCCGGCAGCGACATCCTTCAGTCGCAATCCTTCTACAATAATAATATTATTGCGGAACAGAGAGCGATGCGTCGGATATTCCGGCTGTGCGCGCTCGATGCCAAGTGCATCCGTACCCAAACCGCGGATACCGAGCTCCACTAAATAACGAGCGCCGTCTTCGCGCAGGAAGACAAAGTTGAAATCAAATGCTTCCGAGAACGAATTGCGAGTCTTGAACAGAACCCACTCATTACGCTGCAGGTGAAGCGGCTCCAAGTCTGCACGTGTGATGCATTCCTCGCAATGCGTCAGATCGACAACGCGAGCATAGCCTATGAGCTGCTCCAGACCGATCGTTTCAATCGTCTCGCCATCCTTCAGCATATGCAGAGGTGCATCCACGTGCGTACCGCAGTGTACATCCATATCAAGGCGGGATTCGTATACAGCCTGCCCGTTGTCATGGTTAGACACATTCGTGATGATCGGAATCTTCGTTTCATTATTCTTATACACTTGCATCGATGGATCGATTGTCATCGAAATATCGTAAATTTTGAACATGGTCAAAGTCTCCTATGTCGTCCTGCATGCAATCATTTAGGTCCGCCAGAGATCCAAATTACGTTATCCTCAGCTTGACCGTTTACCGGCCACCAGTGGAAGCCATCTTGGGCAAGGAGTTCGTCCGTGCGTGCAGGTCCCCATGAGCCTGCAGGATAGAGCTGCAGATCAGCGCTGTCTTCGCGCCATGCTTCAGCGATCCGATCCACGAAGGACCATGCCTGCGCAACCTCATCCCAACGCGTGAAGTAGGTTGATTCGCCGCGAGCCGCGTCATAGATAAGGCGCTCATAAGCTTCCGGCGTATTGATGCCGATCATGCAGCTTTGGCAGAACTCCATCGAAACCGGCTGTACGACATTGTCGACGCCCGGTTTTTTCGCATTGATTTTGATATAAATGCCTTCCATCGGATTCACGCGGATGACAAGCAGGTTGGGCGCCAGATCATGACGACGCGCGAACAAGATATTGTCGGGCACATTCTTAAACTCGATAACAACCTCAGTTGTTTTGACCGGAAGGCGCTTACCCGTACGAATATAGAACGGAACACCTGCCCAGCGGAAATTATCGAGGAACACACGAGCGGCAAAATACGTCTCCGTAGTCGACTCCGGATTGACGGAATCCTCTTGGCGATAGCCGCTAAGCGGTTTGTCTTTCGCCGAACCCTCATCATATTGACCGCGAATGACGTGCTGACTCACTTCGTTAGCGGATGCGAACGGACGCAGCGAACGCAAAGCTTTAACCTTCTCGTCGCGAATATCCTCCGGATGCAGCCTGCTTGGCGGCTCCATTGCAATCATCGCCAGCATTTGCATCATATGGTTCTGAACCATATCCCGCAATGCGCCGGATTTATCGTAATAACCGCCGCGCTCTTCAACGCCTACGGTCTCGGAGAGCGTGATTTGTACATTAGCGATATGCTTATTGTTCCACAATGGCTCAAAAAATGCGTTGGAGAAACGAAGCACCTCAATGTTTTGCACCATTTCCTTGCCCAAGTAGTGATCGATCCGGTAGATCTCCTCTTCCTTGAACACTTGGCTAAGCTGGCTGTTCAGCTTACGCGCCGATTCGAGATCATAGCCGAATGGCTTCTCGATAACAAGACGGTTCCAGCCGGGTGATTCCAGCAAGCCGCCGTCACGCAGGTTGAAAGACACAGGCCCGAACAAATTGGGTGCCAGCGCCAAGTAAAACAATCGGTTGCCCGGAATTTTGAATTTCTCATCCAGCCCTTGCGACAAGCGGGCCAGCTCCCGGAATCCATCTACATTATTAATGTCGAGGGACATATATACAAAATGCTCGGCGAACCGGTTCCAAAGCTCGGCATCATCCGATTTGTAACGCGAAAACTCGCTGATCGATTCGTACACGTCAGCTCTGAACTGCTCATTCGTCCGCGGTCTGCGGGCAAGTCCTACTACGGCGAAATCCTCGGCCAGCTTGCCTTCTTTATATAAGCTGAATAGCGCAGGAAATAGTTTCCTACGCGCCAAATCTCCTGTAGCTCCAAATAAATAATAAACCGCACCCTCTGCGGCAACTGATTCATGTTTGCTCACTTCGGTCATTTCCCTCATTCTCTCTTATGTATTTTCATACAACGATTGGTAAGATCATGTTATGTAGTTTAGCATATTGAGGCAATAGATGCTATTCATGCAAACATAAAAAAAACGAATCGGTTTCCAAACTTCTAGTTATTCGGCAGCGAATAATCCCCTGTAATTAAAGGCACTCCGACGATTAATTCCCCGCTCTCCCCCGCCGATGCAGACGATTCAGCCAACTGCAGATTCACTTTCGCGGAGCCGCTTTGCACACTGCTTTGCAGCCCTCCGCTGAAATACGTGATGCTCTCCGTGTGCCCGTCGTTATAGGATTCAATCTCCTTGGCCGCAGCTGAGACCGCAATTCGCGCAGCACCGCCTTCACGGACCGGTACGCCGCGCAAGGTAAATCCACCCTGGATATCAAGTCCCTCCGTTGCCTGCTCCACTCTGCCGATCATCTCTGTAATCGTAGTACGGCTCGTGCCCGCTGCCGCATCCAACAGCAGGACAAGCTCGAACGGCTTATTATCGGTCTGTTCGTCTGTGCTCGGTTTAGTATGAATCCATAGCTTCATATGTCCCGCTTCATTAGATGCCATTACATCGACAGTCTCCTTGCCGTCAAGGTCTGTCGTCAAATGGAACCCAAGCGAAGCGGCTAAACGCTCCGCTTCCTTTCGATCGGAAGCACTATCCCAGCGGAACGTCCAATTCGCCTGCTCCACACCGCCTTTATATTCACTGCCGCTCCACTTCCACACTGCCTCAAAATCATGCCGGAGCCGCTCACCTGCAGTGATTGGAGCCTCTTTGTGGTTGGCATAATACGCGCTCCACAGCCCAGCAGCCAGCAGTACCAATAGTGCAGTCAGAATGCCCCACTTCGGGGTGCGCTTCGGACGGCGCAAGCTTGGGACAATATTGTCCTCGGAACGGGAAACGGCCATATCATTTCACTCCTTGTTAGGTAAATAACCATACGCTTACGCCTGTAGGTGAATAGACTGTATCCAAGAACCCAGGGGGAGGTATCAACTAAAGGTGGATCAAATTTACCCGCTCCATGAGGATCATATTAAAAACTTTTGCGGCATGGCCGTTTGTGCCGTTACACATGATGGTCAGCGACATTACGGTATTCTGAGCCGGTGTCATGGCGGCAAGCTGATGTTCAATGAACAGGCAGGCGCTCTGAAGCATGCCAGCTCGCAAGCACAAACGCCTCAACAGAGCAAAGTGACGAATTCGAAGGTGAAAAGCAAGAAAGGCAGCAAAAAAGCGGTGACGGAAGCTAAGCCGAAGGAAGCAGCACAAACGCAGGCTTATTATCCGTACGATCCGTACTATGGGGATCCGTATTATGGATATGGCTATGGCTATGGTTACTCGCCATTCGGAGATGCGTTTGCCCTTGACTTGGCTTCCTTGGCTTTTCTGTTTTTACTCATATAACCGCGGCGATTCGAAGCCCGAGGCCTGGTGTGGTTTATGCAGCGAGGTACGGGCTTTTTGTCTGCCGATATACGAAGATCTATCATCGACAAATTGGAAAATTTTATTTAAAATGATGGTAGTAGACCTATGAACGGAGGGCATTGATATGGTTATGCCGTATGCTATACCCGCTGTATTCGGAACCGTACGAAGGACGCAAGAGCCCATTATTCCGGTAGAAAGGTACGCGCTTTACCCCAATTTCAATTCTTGGCCTTTCTCTCGTCAACCGCAGAAGGCTCCCACCGGCTCCGGGAAACTGCTTAGTTCGATTGGCAGCTTTGGTTTGCCTAGACAAGCCCAAGATACTTTGAAGGCTGCCGCGGGAAGCTCTGCTGCATGGCTGGCGCAAGGAAACAAGGTTAAAGCTGCCGTCGCGGACATGATGATGAAGGATAAGAGTGCTTTTGGCAATCGGATTGTGAATGTTTCGGATCATGTGAATAGCAGTAAAGTGACGGGACATGCAGCTTTCGGTGCCGAACGCTCCCAGTATGACATTCAGGTTGATTCTGTGGCACGCGCCCAGAAGAACATAAGCTTTGATTTGACCAAGAATGCCCCCTCCATTATGGGTACGGGTACACATACTTTCATTGTTAGAGCCGGGAACGAAACCAGAGCTTACTCTACTTCCATTAAATACGGAGAAACGAATGAAGTCGCGCTCGTCAAGCTCCGCGATACCCTAAACAATGCCAAGATGGGTGTGACCGCCTCCGTTCAAGAGGATCGGACAACCGGTACCGTGAAGCTCGAGCTCTCCTCGAATCTGATCGGTAAGATGTCTTCTTTCGAGATAAGGGATCAGAGTGGAGATCTTATTTCGGCCAGCGGGATTGGACGTATTTCTGTTCATGCTTCGGATGCGAGGTATCGGGTAAATGGTGAGCCTTTCATTGATTCGTCGTCGAATGACATATCCCTGCAACAAGGTAAAGTATCGGTGTCGATCACTAAGCTTGATACACCCGCAGATTTCACCGTAATGGTGGAGCATGATGTGGATGCAGCTGCACAGCAGCTTAGCGGAATTGTCGATGAGGTCAATACGCTCCAAGCCATCTATGATGATGCATCCGGCTACTTGAACCCGATGCTGCGGAACCGGATCCGGGACGCCGTTCAGAGCTCCGGTGCTGATGTTATTGGGTTATCCCGTGCTGCGGATGGCAGCCTTCATCTGGATACGGAGAAGTTCGAGACAGCAATGCAAACGCGGCCCGATGAGGTGAAGCGACTCCTAACGGGCAGAAGCAGCTTGACCTCGCGACTGAAGGAAGCACTGGATCGATTTACGGGGCTGCCGACCGAAGCTTTGATTAGTTCGAAGGCCGGCGGTTTTCAGTCTTTCACACTGTACGGTGCTACTTCTAAGTCGTATTTGCAGCTGCCGCTTGGCGGCTTGTATGTGAATTCATTTATGTGAAATCTTTATTACGCGAAAATCTGAAAACCCGCCAGTTGTGCTGCCGTCGTTGATGTCGGCTTCATGATGGCGGGTTTTATAGTGATGAATGGTTATAGAGGAACTAATTTAGTGAAGCAGATTATAAAAGGATAATATCGACGATCGTGTCGGCCGCCGTTCCTTCCGGGCTTGCCTTCAACCGGATGAGCCCTTCGGCTTCCGGGATGGAAGCCATCATGCTGGATTTGCCGAAGGCCAACGGGTCGGCGTAGAGCATTCCTTCGCGGGAGAAAAGCCGAGTGCGCACGAATCGCTCGTGCGGACTGCCTTTGTCAAAAGGAGAAGCCAGCTTCGCCGTCACCTGCTTCGGCAGCGACTCGTTTACGCCCGCTCCTTGCAGGCGCTGAATCGCCGGCTTGGCGAACAACTCGAAGCCAACGAAACACGCTCCGGGATTGCCCGACATCGCAAGCAGCAGCTTGCCCTCGATGACAGCCGCCGAAGTCGGACTGCCCGGCCGCATGGCCACTTTGTTGAACAGTAGCCGACTGCCTTGTGGAAGCTTAGCTTCTAGGGGATGCGGCGGTTGCAGCGAGGCTGCGCTCTCAGTCACGGATGGTGGAGCCGATGATTCGCCCGGGGCTGAGGTAGACTGCTGTGTCTGCAGGGGTGCTGCACCGGCAGGCTCCGGCAGTAGAGCCGAAAATGCGCCGGGGGCTGATGTGGACTGCGGTGCCGGCTGCGGCGCTGCGCCGGCAGGCACGAAGGCTGGCGGTTGGCTTGTGGCTGACGCCACTCCCGCAAGATCCGGCGCCGACACTGGCTCTAAGCCGCGCAACAGGCTCGCGATGACATCATAATCCCCCACCGACACACCGCCGGTTGTGATGATGAGGTCACACTGCGCCAGCGCTTCGGAAATTGCGCGAGCCGTAGCTTCCGGCTCATCAGTCACGCGGTCCAGCACCAGAGCTTCGCCGCCGCATTGTTCCACCAATGCGGCGACCATGGCGCTGTTGCTGTCGCGGATGCAGCCCGGCGTGAGCATGGCTTCAACCGGCAGCAGCTCTGCGCCGGTTGCCAGCACTGCAACGCGCGGGCGCGCATACACCGGCACGTCGGCGTAGCCAAACGTGCCAAGCAAAGCGACGTGGCCCGGCCGCAGCCGCGTGCCGGGCTCCGCTATCACGCTGCCGCAGCGGAATTCCTCGCCGCGGGGCGCGATGTTCTGCCCGGGCTCGGCGGTGCGTTTCACCTGCACCGCCGGCAGCCCGTCAACCCAGGCGTCCGCCGTCTGCTCCAGCATGACGACGGCGTCCGCCCCCAAGGGCACCGGTCCGCCCGTCATAATGCGGACGGCCGTCCCCGGTGCAACAGCCGCCGAGGCGAGCTCGCCTGCGGCAACTGAACTAACAACGCGCAGCGTCGCCGGTGTACTCGGCGACGCCAGCGCCGTATCCGCGCTGCGGACGGCGAAGCCATCCAGTCCGGATCGCGCAAAAGGCGGCCAGTCCGTCGTCGCCGTAATCGCCTCCGCCAGCCGCCGACCTGCGGCTTGCCGCAGCGGTACCAGCTCCCGCCGCCCCGGCACAGCCGCTTCAAGGACAAGCCGCATTGCTTCTTCAACTCTGACTGCGCGTCTACGAAAACGCGTCTCTCCCTGCGGCTGCTTCACGTATGCTTCTCCTCCACTCTCTATCTCCTGATCTTTCTAGAACTTTCCCGGTCTACCCCGATACATCTCGATCCGCCACGATCTATCTCGTTCATTCTCGATCTGCCATCGATCATTCTCGATCGCTCAATCTCATGTCCCACCATTGTACCAGATTGCGGCAAACCCGCGATACGCTTATGCTATACTCGAATCAACATATAAACGACTCTAAATCCATTCCCAAACAAGGAGCAACTTTCATGACCTCTCATTCCAATACACTTCGCCGCGCTGCCCCATTCGTCCTTCAAATCGTCGGCTACAAAAACAGCGGCAAAACCACCATGCTCACAACGCTCACTTCGCGCTTGAAACAAGCAGGCTACTCAGTAGGCACCGCTAAGCACGATGCACACGACTTCACGATGGATACACCGGGAACGGACACATGGCGGCATCAAGAAGCAGGTGCCGACATCACCGCGATCAGCTCTTCTTCCCGCAGTGCCATCATCAGTTCTCGCCCTGAGCCGCTTGCTTCCCTTATTGCCCATATGCAGCATCTCGATATCGTGCTCGTCGAAGGTTTTAAGCAAGAGCAGTATCCCAAGCTAATCCTTCTTCGTTCAACAGAGGACGTATCCTTGCTTACGCTTACGAATCCCGTCATGACGGCAGCTTGGCCTCAGGCCGGTACACTCCCATCAAGCCATATCCCACACTACGATATTAACGATATCCCCGCCATTTATAATCATCTCCTCACTCTCCTTTAACAAAAAAACGGCTCCGAAAGTCAACCAGACTTTCGGAACCGCCGCTATTTGCTTTTGCTTTGCTCTCGCCCTTGCCCTTGCCCTTGCCCTTGCCCTTGCTCTTGCCCCTGCTCCTGCTCCTGCTCTTGCCCTTGCTCTTGCTCTTGCTCTTGCCCTTCCCCCTGCCCCACAGCCTTCCCCTCTACCCAACCTCCCCCGAAAAATGAAACACCTCCGTAATCTCCCGCACTACTGCGCCGTCCTCATGCTTAATCAACAAATCCGCCATAAACTGCTGCCAGCGGATGTTCGCCGGATGCGTACTAAGCGCCTGCATGGCCTGTTCGAAATCTTCTACCTCCATATAAGCGAACAGCTTGCCGCCATCGATAAAAATACTATACGTTCGAATGCCGACCTCCCCAAATGCTTGAAGCAGCTCCGGATCGACATTGCGATGCCGTTCGATATACACCTCACGATTACGCTCATCAATTTGCAGAATAAAAGAAACCCGCTGCACCGCCACTCACTCCCCTTAATTGTTTTTGCACAATGTCACATTTCGTAGCTGCAGCAGCTCCGCAACTTTCTTGAACTGAGCCGCCCTACTCCCTACCGCAATGGCGCAATGATGTGTTGGCGCTTCGGCAAACCATTTCTCCATATAGTCATCGGGATGAACATCGAATTTCACATGCGTTTGGGTATTGCCAATTTGCATGATCTCCCCGTTTGTCGCCTGCCCTTCACTCACAATCATGGCAAGCTTCCCGTCCCCGGTCTGCGTCATATTCAGCGTCGTAATAGAGCCCCGCTTCACCTTCGCTTCGACGGAAACACCTGTCCCTTTCTTCCCATGATATAGCCCCATCCCGCGCAGGATCGGCTTCTCGCTTGCGATCGCAATATGAAACGGCCCGTCATGTCCCAGCAAAATCGTTCCATCCACATAATCCACCACGACAATTTCAGAGAAGCTGCCACCGGCTCCGAGAATATCGCATATTTTCATCCCAACGGCCGTCTTCATATCTCCTTCGCCCGAGCATGGGATACCCCGCGCCGTTAACAGCGAATGTCCAACGATAAAACCAGCCTGCAGCTTCTCGTACTCATTCCCGTCTTGCCCATGATAATAGTACGTAAGGGCATCCAGGTCATAGGCTCTCACCAGCTTCTCTTGCGCGACTGCCACCTGCGCAGACCATTCGAGCTGTTCCTGTGTTGGTTTCTTGGCGATTGGATCCGAAGGGGAATCCCCGCTAATCTCGAACATTTCATATACTTCTTCAAGCTTTGCTTCAATCTCCTCCGGCGTCACTTCCTTCAGAAAGCGATCGAGATCGCACATCTCGAGCACCTCCACATGCAGTCCAAGCTGTGCCTGAAGCATCGCAAAATCACTGTACATGTCGAGCATCCCGCTATAGGTGTTCCCAAGAAAACCGAACCGCGCATGACGCAGTGTCCGAACAACACCAGCCGCTTTAATCCATTCCTCAATCTCGCGCATCGCCTTTATTGCCTCTGGACGTTCGTGCGTCACCTCATCCGTCAATGAAATAGCAGGCGTATAGTCGAGCCCAAGCAAACCATTAATGACACGGAAACGAATACCGGCCCGGTTGAACGCATTGGATATTTCCGGAACCGGACAAGCTACGCAGTGCGCCAACCATTCGCCTGTCGTCGATTGCGCATAATTGATCCGCGCAGTCGGCTGCAAATTCAAGACGATAACAGGCTTGCTGCAAATCTGATGTATCGGCAGCACCGTGGAGCTCGTAGAGTATGTAGCCACATGGCAGAAAACAAGATCTACGTTTTTCTCATTAAACCATTCTCCCGCCTGCCGCCCCCTGCCCTCCGAATCGACAAGTCCGAAATTGAAGATCTCCCCATGCCGAGACATCTTTTTCTCCAAATGGCTCCCATACGCCATAAGCCGCTCTCGCAGTCCGGGAAACTGCGGCCAGTAAGCTTCCAGACCGATTGAATATAAGCCGATGCGAGGTTTTTTAGCCGGTTTGATCGGCGTGAGCAAGGTCATCGTCGTTTCCTCCAATGAATAAATAATAGATTTATACATTCATTGTAGTAAGTGAATTCATAAATAACATCGCGCTATATTGCTTCAAAATACCAGAATATTGCTATCTTCTCTGAAGCGTCGGATAATGAGGGTAATAGCCTGATTAGGAGGAGAGTGCACATGCCGCAGTATACGGAGAATGCCTCACACAGCTGGACGCCTAACTCCGTCCGTCTTATTACTTCGCCCAGTGTTGCAGCCCGATCAGCGTTGATGTTTGTGCAGGAAGCCGGCTATTTCTGGACACATCCGCCTTATTTTACAGAACGGCAGCATCTGCCTTCCTATCTGCTTGTCTACACCGTCTCCGGAGAAGGGCGTCTCGATTATGGCGGGCAAACTTACAGCCTGCAGAGCAATTCTCTGTTCTTCATCGACTGCATGGCGCATCAGCATTATCGGACTGCCGAGAAGGGCCACTGGGAATTCGCTTGGGTTCATTTCTATGGCGGCGCCAGCAAGCATTACTACGAGCTGTATGCGCAGCAAGGCGACCCACGTCTGCAGCTGCGGCAGCAGTCCCCTCTACTCAGACAAATCCAAGCGCTCATCGATATTCACGAAAATAAAACCGTCCATACCGAGCTTATAGCCTCCAAGCTTCTGACCGAGTTAGCAACCGAGCTCATTCTCTCCGCCCATGTCAGAGATGCCGATTCCGACAAAATGCCGACCTATATAACCGATGCAGTACGCGAGATGGAACGTCGTTTTTCAGAACGATTACGGATGGATGATTTGTCCAAGGCGCTTGCCGTGAGCAAATATCATTTCACTCGCGAATTCAAAAAGCATATCGGGATGTCGCCCAATGACTACCTCATCTATCTCCGAATAGTGAAGGCCAAGGAGCTGCTCAAATACACCACTCAATCCATCGCAGCCATCGCAGAAGAAATCGGCATCGACAATGTCAGCCATTTTATAAACCTCTTCAAGGCTCGCGAAGGACTTACCCCATTCGCCTTCCGCAAGAAATGGAGAACCTTATGACATCCCATGGTCCCATCAAAAAAAGGCCGCTCTCCCAGAAGTCCGGGAAACGGCCTTTATCCATAAGTACTACTCCGCCAAACCATGTTTGTGCGCATAAATAGCCGCCTGCGTCCGATCATCCACGCTAAGCTTCGCAAAAATATTCGTAACGTGGAACTTCACCGTTTTAATCCCGATGAACAGCTCCTCGGCGATCTCTTGGTTGGATAACCCTTTCGCTACGCATTTCAGCACATCCATCTCCCGGTCTGTCAACTGTTCATGAAGCGGACGTACGGCATCCGCCTTGGGCTGACGGAATCGGTTCATCATCTTCGCGGCAACCTGGGACTCCAGTACGGACTGCCCTCTCGCCGCAGCACGAATCGCATCGGCAATTTCCGTCGCACGCGATGTTTTGAGCAAATAGCTGAACGCACCTGCTTCGATAACCGGATACATTTTGCCATCATCTAAGTAACTGGTGAGCACGATTACTTTGCAGTCTGGATAGAGCTCCAAGAGCTTGCGGGTCGTTTCGACTCCGTCCATGCCTTCCATAACCAAATCCATCAAGACGACATCAGGCCGGTACGCTTGCGCAAGGCGAATCCCTTCCATCCCATTGCTTGCTTCCCCTACGACCTCAATGCCATCCTCTGTATTAAGCACAGCGGCAAGTCCAATACGAACCATTTCGTGATCATCCACGAGTAATACTTTAATAGGTTGTTCGATGCTGTCCATTCGTTCGATCGCTTCCATTCGGTGATATTCCTCCTCCATCATGCCCAGCCGCAGGCACCCATATGTCTATTAAAACGCCATTTCCCGGTGAAGTAATTAGTTTTAGCGATCCTCCGAGCACATTGACGCGCTCCTCCATCGTTAATAATCCGTAAGAGGTCTGTTTCTTCTCCTCCAGGTTAAAGCCGGTTCCATCATCCTGCAGCGTCAGCCTAACGTAAGCACCGGCATGCTGCAAATAGATATTGAGATGCTCTGCCTTGGAGTGGCGGAGAGTATTCGAGAGCGCCTCCTGTGCAATACGGAACAAATGGTCCTCCGCTTCTGTATCCAGCTTAATCGTTGGATCTGCCTCAAGCGTAATCGCCATCGGCACCTTCTGCTTCAGCTCATCAATTAAGCTGTGCAGCGCTTGGCCCAGGTTTTTTCCATCCAGATGGATCGGCCGCAAATGAAGCAGCAACGCGCGCATCTCGGATTGCGCAACAGACGCCATCTCCTCGATTAGCTGCACCTGGCGTTTGGCTCGTTCCCAGTCCTTCTCCATCGTCCGGCTGACTGCCGTCGCTGTCATGGATATAGCGAACAGCTGTTGACTGACCGCATCATGAAGCTCGCGTGCAAGCCGTTGCCGCTCCTCAATGACCGCGGAGAAACGTACCTGCTCCGTCCAAGCTTCATCCTCTTCCGAGAAGGAGTCAGGCGCCTGTGCCTCCCCTTCTTGGTCAGGCAGTGTCACGCGCTGGCGTTTACGGCGTTGCTGCTCTGTGAGCCGCTTCATCGCCTCACGGAGCTTCACGCTTTGCAAGTAACTATACGCAGCAGCCAGCACCAGAGAGAGGGCGATTACAGTCAGTCCGATCAGCGCTGCTTTACTTTGCAGTGCAAACAGCTTCACATAACCGGTTCCTTGCAGAACCAGCACAATTAAGCCGAGAATAACGAGTATCCATAATACAGTCTCAGCTGCATTTCTTCGTTTCTCCGTTTGCATGGCTGAAGGCGGCCCATCATTCCGATACGCCGGAAACATATCTTGTGCTGCCGGTGCGGTCATCGTCCTCGAAGATCGGTCCTTCTCAGCCTCCGCTTTCGGCGAAGACGCTTCTTCCTTCACTGCGGTACCCCCTCATCTATGTATAACCGCAGACAAGCCAGTGGTCGATGCCTGAATAGCGCATCGACCCTGTATGGCTTGTTTGTAGCTTTTTATGATTATTGGATATGCTATCGTTTAGCTCTACTCGCCGGCAGGCGGGTTCAGCTTATTCTTGAGCGCTTGCAGCTGCTCTTCAATTTGAAGCTGCTTTGCAGGGTCTACAGAGCCTGCTGCCGCCGCTGGTGCATTGTAAGCGCCGTAAGGAACGCGCATTACATCTGCTTCAGCTTCCAATTGCATGATCTTCTCTTCCATACGGCCAAAGCCGCGCGATGCGTGGCCGCTCTCGATGGAATGTACAGCCGATACTTGCGCCATTTGTTTCTTCGCCTTTGCCATTTGGGCACGGGCAGCCAGCTCATTGCGTTTGTTGCGAAGCTGGTAGTATTCGTCTTTCATGCTGTGCAGCTGTGTCATGAGATCATCCGCTTGCGTTTTTGCGCTGGCATGCATCTCTGTGTATTCCACTGTTTTCTGATCGAAGAAGATTTTCTCCTCAAGCAGCTTGCGTGCCAATTCCTCTTGACCTGCACGAATTGCAGTTTCTGCTTTCGCTTCACGGTCTGCACCGCTGCGAACCGCTTCATCCAGGCGCTGCTTCATGCGGCGCTCGCTTGCCATTTGTTTCGCTACAGTGAGCTCAGCCGTATGGATCTCAGCCTCCATATCGCGTAAGTACTGATTGAGCATTACAACCGGATCTTCCATTTTATCAAGCAGCTCATGTAACGATGCTTTCGTCATATCTTTCATTCTTTTGAAAATACTCATGTTAAAACTCTCCCTTCTCATGTTTCGCTAATTTAGCACGAAGCTCTTCAATTTCTTTACGCAATGCACGTTTCTCCAAATCTTCCATCATGGCATCTATATTAGAAGCCGACTGTGCCGGCGGCGACTGCCAATTCGCTCCGCCTGATGTTGGTGGCTGAGGCGGGTTGTTGTACGAGCTTTTATAACCGAAGCCATGATCCTGACCCGTGTAATTGCTGCCATGCGGTCCGTTATTCCAATTACCGCCGCCATTATAACCGCCCGGTCCATATCCGCCATAGTGGTATGGATCTTTCGGAACAACTAATCCGGCTAAAATATAAACAAGTATTAATGCACCGCTTGTAAAGACAGTCACCACGATCAGAAGAATCCGCAGCAGCGTCGCATCAACATTCAGCATTTCGGCTAGACCGCCGCATAAGCCAAAGAGCTTCTTGTCGCGGCGCGAACGATACAGTTTCTTCATTACGGCTTCCATCCTTCCTGTTGTAATTTGCGTTTCAATTGCTCCATCTCACGTTCGATAACGTTCTGCAGCGTATGTCCCGCCTCGGTAATAAATTCTTGCCCTGCTTTACGCAGATCACGCAAGCTGCGTGCTTCCAGCTCCATATCCGAAATCCGGTCTTCCAGCTTGCGGAACATCCCGCTCGGCTGTTGTCCTGCCGAACCGTACGTGCTGCTGCCCGTATAACGCTCATTCATGCGCTGCTGTAAGCGAAGCGACTCCATTCGTGCGGCAAAATACTCCCGTTTCTCATACACGGTTTGATATTCACTGCGAAGCTCGCGCAGCTGTTCTTCCAATTCTCTCGTGCCTTGCAGCGATTGATCATAGAGCTCGCGGTACTGCATCGCGCGTTCCTCGCTGGATGCTTTCTCCATTAGGGCGATGCGGGCAACTTGCTCCTCCCCGGCTTTCAGCGCAATAATGGCTTGCTGTTCCCGTTTTTCTTTGAGCTGCTCTGCTTGCAGCCACTGCATTTTCAAATGATTGTTATGACCGGCGCATTGCTGATAAAGCTTCTCTGCACCGATAATCTCTTCTCTTGTCGACCAGAGAAACTGATCGATCAGCTTTACGGGATCTTCCGCTTTCTCCAGACGCTCATTCAGCGTCGCAACCGTCATATCCCGCACTCTCCGCATGATACTCATCGTACTTGCCTCCTTCGTCCACTGCTATAAAATAATGTTCTGTAGTTCAACCGTTAGATCCTGTTTCTACGATTCTTGAATAAGGAGACGCCCCATACGATAAGTCCGACTGCGAGCAGCAGAGCGAACAATCCTGCTAATTTGCCAATCAGCATAATAGCTCCGACTACGATCAGAATACCACCGATGATTTTGCTGTTATTGCGAATACCTACCACGCCAAGACCGATTAAGATGAATGGCATGATCATTCCGATAATCCATCCTAAATGGATTCCTACAAACTTCATGACCATCAATGCACCAATCACGACTAGAATTGCGCCTAATGCAGATTTTCCGTTCATTGTTATGTCACCGCCTCTCCATGTTTAAACTGTTACTTCTCAGTACGCTTTGCTTTGTTCGTTTGTTTCGTTTCTTGCTTATGTTCTTATTCTAGGTTATCTTCGGCGATTCCAAAACGGACCCGCGACGGTTTTTGTTACTGGACTTCAGGCGGGGAACGTGCCGACCTTAAGGCTGAAAGACAAAATGATCCGTTCTGAGGATTCAGTACAGACCTTTTCTTTGACTGCTAACCATTGTTTCAAAATCAAATGGCATATGTTATTGATAAACACTAAAACAACAAAAAACCTGCAAGATCATAGATCCTACAGGTTGTCTTATTCAATATGGTGCCGGCGAGAGGACTCGAACCTCCACGGTTTCCCTCACGATTTTGAGTCGCGCGCGTCTGCCATTCCGCCACGCCGGCAAATTGATGGCGTGCCCTAAGAGATTCGAACTCCTGACCTTTTGATTCGTAGTCAAACGCTCTATCCAGCTGAGCTAAGGGCACATATTAAACTGTAAAGAATTGTGGAGGCGCCACCCAGACTCGAACTGGGGGTAAAGCTTTTGCAGAGCTCTGCCTTACCACTTGGCTATGGCGCCATAAAAGATGGAGCGGAAGACGGGAATCGAACCCGCGACCCTCGCCTTGGCAAGGCGATGCTCTACCGCTGAGCCACTTCCGCATAAAATGGCTGGGGATCTAGGATTCGAACCTAGGGATGACGGAGTCAAAGTCCGTTGCCTTACCGCTTGGCTAATCCCCAACGCATAAATGTACTTTGTAGTTGTTATGGGGCGACCGATGGGAATTGAACCCACGAATGCCGGATCCACAAACCGGTGCGTTAACCACTTCGCCACGATCGCCATACAACTAATTAATTGGCAGGGGCAGCAGGAATTGAACCCACACCAACGGTTTTGGAGACCGTTGTTCTACCCTTAAACTATGCCCCTAAGTAAAGAAATGGTGGAGGATGATGGATTCGAACCACCGAACCGTGAGGAAGAGATTTACAGTCTCCCGCGTTTGGCCACTTCGCTAATCCTCCATAAATGGTGCCGGCGATAGGAGTCGAACCCACGACCTACTGATTACAAGTCAGTTGCTCTACCAACTGAGCTACACCGGCATATGAACTTACAATTTAAAAATGGTGGCTCGGGACGGAATCGAACCGCCGACACGAGGATTTTCAGTCCTCTGCTCTACCGACTGAGCTACCGAGCCGAACTTTTGAAGAAATGGCGGAGCCGACGGGATTCGAACCCGCGGTCTCCTGCGTGACAGGCAGGCATGTTGGGCCACTACACCACGGCTCCGCGTTATTAAATGCTCGGTATGTACTACCGAATTGTTTTGGTTGCGGGGGCAGGATTTGAACCTGCGGCCTTCGGGTTATGAGCCCGACGAGCTACCGAGCTGCTCCACCCCGCGTCATTAAAAGGTACTTCTTATGAAGTTTAATGGTGGAGGCTGACGGGATCGAACCGCCGACCCTCTGCTTGTAAGGCAGATGCTCTCCCAGCTGAGCTAAGCCTCCGTGTTGAGCGACAAGTAATATCATAACTCATTTACTTGTGTCATTGCAAGTCTTTTTTTGAAGAATTTTTAGAGAAAATGGTGACCCGTAGGGGACTCGAACCCCTGTTACCTCCGTGAAAGGGAGGTGTCTTAACCACTTGACCAACGGGCCATATCTGGCGGAGAGCGAGAGATTCGAACTCTCGAGACGCGGTTAGCGCCTACACGATTTCCAATCGTGCTCCTTCGACCACTCGGACAGCTCTCCAGATAAATGGCTCCCC
>NZ_JCAALT010000014.1:0-84262 GCF_059686995.1 Paenibacillus rhizoryzae
CAACTTTTTTAAGTAGGCGTTCTCCATTCGAAGTCGCTCTAATTCTGCTTGTAATGCTTCAATGGTACCCTCAACTGGTGTTGATTTGTTCGTTTCCTTTTTCATCGGCGTGCGCCCCTTTTTAGTAGGTTGTAGGGCGTCTTCACCTCGCTGCTCAAGAGCCTTCTTCCACTGCAAAACGGTCGAAGGTGCTGGAATGTTGAACTTAGCAGCTGTTTCTAAAGCGGACGCTCCTGACTCGTTCATAAAATTCAGTACGTCCATTTTAAACGTTTTTGAGTAGTTTGAATATCTCTTGGTTAAACCCTCCATACCATTCACTCGATAGAGGGCTACCCATCTTGTAACAACTTTGTGGTCCACACCGATGCGTGCGCCTATCTCTCTGTAAGACTCTGCGCCATTTAAATAAGCCTTCACGGCTTGATACTTCTCATCTTCAGTAAACTTACTCAAAAAAACACCCCACTTGGTAGATGAGTCTAACAAGTGGGGTGCAGTTCAAAGTAATTTCGTGGGCTTGAAGTACAGCCTATCCAAAAAGATTGGACAGCTCATCTGCGTATAAAATAACTACTCCGGCGGCTATCAATAAGTTTAATAGCGCCGGGAACAATTTTGCGAATGGATGTTTCACTCTAAAATGCGCAATCAGTGCTACGATCATCATAACGCCGACTAATATTCCTGCACATGCGGCGTACCCTGCTGACCAGTAACCGATAATGAGTCCCACGCAGGCTGCAATTTGCACGATGCCCGTAATGACGCGGAACCACTGGGGAAGTCTCACAGAATCAAACAGTTCGATTTGATGTTTGGCTCCTGCAAGCTTGCTTCCACCAAAGAATGCCATGGAGAAGAGCAGCCAGCTTTGAAGAATGATGGCTAGTATATGCATGTTGAATCCACTTCCTCTATTCTTATTTTTAATCGGACACCAATCAGTGTCCTAATTCATAATATAACACCTTTAGGTGTCCTGTAAAGCATTTAATTAGAATCAAGGCCGTTTAGAAAAAAGCGAAAAAAAAGCCCGCCATCATTGGCGAGCCTTTGTTTTCCGCTTATCCCTTGTCAGGGTCCTGCCAGACATTAAATTTATTCCCGTCCGGATCTTTAAACTTAAATTGAAGGCCGCATCCGCCCAGATCAACGATCGGTTCTACATGCGTTCCGCTCTTTCGAAGGGACCCATGAAGCGTAATAATATCATCTGTCTCGAAGGTGAGAGAGAACATTTCATAATCGTCGCCTTCCCAATCATCCGTAACAAAGTTTGCATTTTTCTTGCTCTTGGTCTCCAGCAGAAACAACCATTGACCATTGCCAAGGATAAGAATCCCGCCATCGTTCCTAGGTGTGCGATTATCGCTAATATGCTTTAATCCAAGGTACTTCATATACCACGCTAAGGCCTGCTTTAAATCGGAAACAGGTAAATAGTTATGGGATACTCGTTTCAGAAGCGGTTTAACCGCTTGCTCTTCCTTCTCCCGCAATGTCAACACTTCCTCATTCATGCTCATCATCCTCCATTTCATTATTCATTAAATAGACGAACGACGATTCGAAATTCCGTCATCCCAATTAAAAATTAGTTGGATTGATAAATACCAAAGCGGTTGTGGTCCAAGTCGTGGAAGAAAAAGTGTTGGCCCGTCATCACAGTTTCCAGGTCATCTACAAGGATACCGCTATTCTTAAGTCTTTCATACACTTCCTTAATATGATCGACTTCAAAAGACAATACGGGAAATGATAAGTCATCGTTAGAATCAGCGCTTGAAGGTTTCACTGGTAATAAGTATAGGATTTGTCCGGATGGCATTATCAGATCTCCGTTCTGATCCGTAGACAATCCAAAGTGTTCAACAAACCATGCTGATGTCCGCGTTTTGTCCGATACAGGTATGTAAAAATGGCCCGCCCTTTTAATAACACGGGCGGTTACTTTCGATTTCATGGTTTGAGCCGGATATTGTTTTCTTACTCCATCGAAGTAAACATCCATCAGTTCCTGCTTCAACAGCTTGCGCGTTCTTCGATGGCAGCTTTCAACTGCACTGACCGACATATTAAGAAACTGGCCAATACTCTCCATAGAGAATCCGCTTATATGAAATAAAACCATAATAATCCGATTACGCTCGTCCAGACCATGTAACGCTTTCCAAACTTCCGTTTGGATCTCCCTTTTCTCCACAATCTCTTCGAATGAAGGTGTCCGGTCTAATCCCGCAGTACCTTTTAATACATGCTGAGCTTTTTGCGCTTTTCTCTTCACATCCACGCTTTGCCGATAAGCAATGGCATACAGCCAGCTCCCCACCTTTGCGGCGTCTTTTAACGTATGCAGATTGAAGTAAGCCTTAACAAACGATTCTTGAACAATATCTTGGGCCAAATGGAAATCACCGATGACTCCATAAGCAACGGAACAAAGCGCATTGGTATATTTTTCAACCAATAAGGCAAAAGCCTGGACATCCCCATCTATAGTGGCCGAGACAAGTTCTTCATCGTTTACGATATAAATCCCTCCTAGCTCGCCAACATGAACGCAGTTCCATAGACAATAACAAAAAAACGGCATTTCTGCCGTTTTCGAATCATCATTACGCTCCGTTACAGCACCTGCGCAATCTCCCACAAATGCCCGTCCGGATCTGCAAAACATGCCGTCCGCCGTCCCCAAGGGCGCGTTATCGGTCCGTTCAATAGCTTAACGCCCCGCGCCTTCAGTTCATCGCATACCGCGTCAACGTCCGCTACTTGGATTGTAAACTGAAACCGGGCACCGTCTCCGCCATGCCCAACCTTCGCCGGCTCGATCAACTCATCGGCACTCGATTGCTCTAGCAAATTGATGCATGTATTGCCATAATCGAACACTACGCAATTATCGTCTTCATATAGGATCGCGAGATTGAACGTCTCCCGGTAGAATGCCTTCGACCGATGCAAATCTTTCACAAACAATGTGATTTCGGTAATTTTCTTCGACCAATCCGCAGTCACCATTCGCATTCGACCCCATTTGCAATTATTTTGCAATTCTATTTGGATCATACGAATTGCACGTTCCATTGTCAATGACAAGCTTAACCTTTTACAGCGCCTACGGTAATCCCTTTTACGAAAAACTTCTGGAAGAATGGATAAATGGCCATAATCGGTAAAATGCCCAGTACCGCAACGGCCATTTTGATTGCCGTTGAAGGAAGACCCGCGGACAAGTTACTGCCCATTCCGGTTGAAGCGCTGCTCATTAGAAATTGAACGTCCAACAACATTTTATTGAGGAGAACCTGAATGCTAAACAGATCCGCATCCGTGACATAGTAGAGGCCGTTTAACCAATCGTTCCAATAGGACAAGCCCACGAGCAATCCCAAGGTCGCCATGATCGGCAAGGACATCGGAAGAATAACTTTAAATAAGATTTTGGACTCGCTTCCCCCGTCAATTTTCGCAGCCTCTACGACCTCGTCGGGTATGTTGGTCGTGAAGTAGGTACGCATCATGATGATGTTGAATGCCGTTAGCAGCATCCCTGGAACGATCAATGCCCATATCGTATTTTTAATTTCGAAGTATTGCGTCCACATCATATACGACGGTACCAGCCCTCCGCTGAATAACATCGTAAAGAAAATAAAGAACGAGAACACGTTTCTTCCGGGCAGATCCTTCCTCGATAACGGATAGGCCATCAAGGTCGTTAGCAGGATATTCGTTACCGTCCCGATTACCGTTACGAACGCGGTAACTCTATATGCGTTTACGATTGAATTGGAGTCCTGTAACAGAAACTTGTACGCCGAGAAATCAAATGCCGATGGAATAAAAGAATACCCATTTTGGATAAGCGCTTTTTCATCCGTAATGGATGAGATGAGAAGAAGCGCGAAAGGAAGCAAGCAAAATAGCGCTAGCAGAATCATCATAAGATGCGCAAATAACTGAAAGCCTTTACTGTTGTCGACCAAGTCTGATTCACTCCGTTCCGCTAAAACAAGGCGCTATCTTTATCTATTTTTTTGACAACATAATTTGCAGCGATGACGAGGACGAATCCAACAATGGATTGATAAAATCCGGCTGCCGATGCCATCCCTACATTGTTGAGTTTGGTTAGTCCCCGATACACGTAAGTATCAATGGTGTTCGTCACATCGATCAAGGCGCCGCTATTCATCGGAACCTGATAGAATAACCCGAAATCGGAGTAAAAGATTTTACTGATACTCATCAGTGTCAAGATGATGATAATCGATTTAAGTCCGGGTAGCGTAATGTGCTTCATCTGTTTCCAACGGTTCGCCCCATCGATCACCGCGGCTTCGTAATAGGATTTATCGATGCCGACGAGCGTCGCATAATAAATAATGCAGCTATATCCGAAAGATTTCCAAATGCTTACGATAACGATGATATAAGGCCAGTATTTTGCCGCCGAATACCACGAGATCGGACTTAACCCGCGCGGCTCCAAAATACTATTATTGATAAACCCCGATTCCGAGCTCAGAAAAGCGAACACCAGATAGCTCACGACAACGATCGAAATAAGATGAGGGAGCAATATGACCGTTTGATACGTTTTTCGCGCCATATTTTGACTGATCTGATTGAGTAACATGGCGACGCCTACCGCAATAACGGTTCCCAGAACAATAAAGACTACATTGTACAGAATCGTATTTCGGGTTATCGTCCATGCCTCATTCGTCTTGAACAAAAATTCGAAGTTTTTGAATCCTACCCATGGGCTATCCCAAATCCCGATCCGATAGTTAATCTTTTTGAATGCGATCATAAGACCGCTCATCGGGATGTAATTATTGATAAAGATATATATACATCCCGGAATGAGCATCAAATAGAGCGGAATAAAATTTTTAAATCGATCTCTCTTTTTTTTTTTGAGCAGTATCATGGCACCCTCCACTTATCTCCTACCCGCGGAATAGATCAGGATCAATTATTTATTTGCCGCGAGCCATGCATCCAGCTGCTTTTGCTTTTCCGCGATAATTTTGTCGACGCCGGCAGCCTTCAGTTCTTCCAAATACTTAGGGAGTGTTTTCTCAGGATCCAAGGTACCCGATTCCAAGGCCAGCGCGAATTTCGCGTCAACGTTGCTTACCATCGTAATTTCATTCGCTACGCTTTCTGCATTGAAACGGAAGCCCTTTGCCGGAGATTGATGAGCGGAGCTATTATACTGTTGCAGATAGTCCCATTTGTCCTCAGGCTCGCCCTTCCAGATATAGGCGATCGAAGCGTTGGGCGTCGCCCAAGGCAGAGACATCCAGCCCGTATTCCCGCTATCTACGCCTTGCGGATAGTCGATAATGCCCTTCGCTTCATCCACCATCACGTAGTTACGATCTTTGACGCCGTAAACGAGAAGGTTCGAAATATCGGGATTTGTATGCACCAGATTCAAGAACTCAATCGCTTTTTCCGGATTTTCGCTGCTGCTCGCCAGAGACCATCCCATTCCGGAAACGTGGCCCGTAATCGAGAAAGGCTTCGTTAATTCAATGACGGTGAATGGTTTGCCTACTTGCTTCGCGATGTCGTTGACGTTGCCCGGATTCAAACCGCTAAAGCCGCCCATCACTTTGCCAGCTTTAAGCAAGCTGATTCTGCTTTCCGAGTTGTTGGCCGCATCTGGCATAACCAAGCCGCTTTGCGACCACTTGTACATATGGTTGACGAAGTCTTTATAGCTGTCCGTTTCGATCATATTGACGACCTTCGTGCTTTCTCCCAGGCCGTCGATAACACCAGAGCCCGTGCCTAGATTGTCTTCCGTGCCCGGACGATAGACGTTCGTGAAATCAAGTCCGATCGGATACATGTCAGGGTGCAATTTTTTCGCTTTCGTCATGATCGCTTCAAGCTGGTCGTACGTTTTCACTTCATCAGGTTTAAAGCCGACTTCATCGGCAATTTCTTTCAGCATGATATAGCCGTAATTCGTTGCCTTTTCTTTTGCGGTTGGGATCGCATAGATTTCATTGTTGATCGATACCGCGCGACGGTCGCCTTCGCTCAAGTTTTTAAGAATGTCTTGACCATGACCTTCGAGCAGCTTCGTCATTGGCAAAATTTGACCGCTGTTAGAGAGCGAGCTGATATCCAGGGCGAAGGTGACGAACAGATCCATCTTTTCCCCGGACGACAACGACAGATTCGCCTGTTGTTGGAACGACCCGAAACCGACCCTTGTAATGTTGACTTCCGCATTAATGAGCGGTTTTGTAATTTTGTCGATTTCTTGCTCTACTGCTTGGATGTCTTCCTCTTTGCCGTCGCCTACCATCATGAGGTCAACCGTGTACGGTTTCTCCGCGGCTGCGCTTTGGGACGGCTTGTTGCTCTCCTCCGATGCGTTGTTGCTGCCGTCGTTGCTGTTGCTACCGCAAGCAGTAAATAATGTAGTCGACAAAGCCAATACCGATAGTAAAGTTAACATCTTTTTCTGTTTCATTGCTGAAGACTCCCCTCGAAACTTTAGTAGCTTATAAAGCTCATAATCATCTTAATAAAAGGCACGTTTTCGCTCTACCGATCTTGTAACGTCTATTATCACTTTTAATCCTGTCCAACGCCTGCACGATTGCCATTGTTGTAAATGTATCTTTCCGCTGTTTGATTTGTAACTTGTTGGCCTCAAAACAAATACCCTCGCGCTCGCTAGCAAGCATGCGGAGGGTATTCTTTTGCTTTCCCGGTTACCCGCGATCCTCGGCAGGCGTGACATTATAAGTCTTCTTGTACACCTGGGAAAAGTGGGAGAAGTTCGCGTATCCGACCTTCATCGCGATAATGCTGATCGGCAGCTTGGTTGACTTAAGCATCGCCTGCGCCAGCTTCATCTTCTCCGTCACAATAAATTCCTTCAGAGAGGTTCCCGTTTCGGACTTAAATAATCTGGATAAGTAGTTCGGATTCAAATAAACTTCCCTGGCAATATCCGTGCGCCGAATGTCTTGATCGATATGATCGCGGATGTACTGGATAATAAGGTCGACTTGATTTTTCATTTCTTCTTCGGATCCGGGAAACAGCTTGAAAAATTTCGTCGTATACGCAATCAATTCTTTCATATCATCCACGTTCGTATACGAGCTTAACCATTTCTCCAGACGGTGCTCGTCTTGAAAAATGCGATCAAGCGGAATATCCCTCGTCTCAGCGGTCGTATACAGCATCTGCATAAACTGCTGATAGAACCGCTTTAGAAATTCGGCGTCGATTTTCCCGTCGGTCGCAAGCATGTTCAAAAATTCGCAGGCTTGGTCGCGAACGACTTCCGTATCGCCTTGCTCGAGCAATTTGCTCCACATTCTCACGTTCGGAATCGAATAAGAAACGGACTGTTGATCGGTTCGATCCTTCGCATGGAATACTCTGCTCGCGAAAGAAACATTGTTCTGCATCATCTCGAGCAGTTGCCCTGCCTGCTCGGGTACTTCCGAAACGACGATTTTCTCGCCGGTATAACAGGCAATGTCGCAGCCGTAATAGCCACGATAGACCTCGATCAATTTATTCAACTGCCGCAAAACGCCCTCTTGATCGATCAGTTGGCGCTTAGGGGAATGCACAAGGAACAACAATCGGTCATCATCGATTTGGGCGACCAGCACGTGCTGGCCGTATCGCGCGAACAGCTCCGTCACGATATTGCCGATCGAGAATTTCAACATGCCATTGCGCCAGGATTCCATCGATGCCTTCAAACGAAAGACGTTAAGCATGACCAGGTAGACCTGGTCTTTCAAATCCAGCGAAACCTGAATTTGGTTAAGATCATGGATGACACTCGCCGAATCTTTACTTCTGCGAAACACCCAATCCTTGAAGATATTATCCAGCAATATCTCTTTGTTTTGCTGAAACATTTTACCGTAAGCGTAGTATTTTTTCGTTTCGTTTTTCTGAGTGATTTTTTGAATGGCGTTTCGGATCGTACTCTCGATCGTTTCATATCTCGCGGGCTGGAGAATATAATCGAACCCGCCCAGCTGCATCGCCGTCTTCGCGTACGTAAAATCGGCATGCGCCGTTAAAAAAATACATTCGATATCGATCTTCTGATCCCGGGTCCACTGGTATAAATTCAAACCGGATTCAGCCGGCATTTCGATATCGCATAACATGATATCGATGGGGCGGCTGTTTAGAACTTCTCGCGCTTCGAAAGCATTATAAGCTTTCAGCACATCCTTCACCCCGATTTTCGCCCAGTCGATCCCGAAGAACAATCCGTCCACCACTTGCGTCTGATCGTCTACGATGAGTACGTTCACGAGGTTACGCTCCCTTTCCCTTCATCCGAATGATACGGAATAAAAATATCGATGCAAGCACCGCCCGAAGTACTGAATAAAAAAGTGCACTTATTTTGATAAATCACGTTGCATCTTCGAATCACGTTCAAAATACCGACATGATCCTTCGAAGCGGATGGATTCGAATCATTCAGCAGAACCAGCATCTTGTCCGAAAATCCGGCTCCGTTATCCATAATCGTGATATTAACGAATTTATCTTCATTGTTTTCAAGTAGACTGGCTTTTATCGAAATGATTAATTGGCCATGGATCGAAACGGCATGTTTAATGGCATTCTCGACGAAGGTTAGGATCGAAATCGGCGGAATCCGAAAATCCTTTAAACGCTCGTCTACGTTCGTTTTGCAAATCAATTTACGAGAAGCGCTCATCTGCTGCAATTGCATATAGTTCTGCACGCTTGCGATTTCATCTGCCAGCGGGACCAAAGAAGAGTTCTCTTGGAACATATATCTTAGATGCCGGGACAGCAAAAGAATCATTTCCTGAATTTGATCGTATTTCTTTTGTTCCGCGATCCCAAACAAATTTTTAAGCACATTCAAGTAGAAATGCGGTTTGATTTGGATTTGTAAAAATTGAAGTTCTGCCTGTTGTTTCTGCATTTCTTTCTCATAGCTTTCGATTTTCAAATCTTTGATTTCCGTCATCATTTCATTGAAGGTGCTGCTCATTTGCCTAAATTCATTGACTCCCGAGCTCGTGCTCATGGTGGCGTTCACATGTCCGTTCTTGATTTGTTTCATCGTGGCCATCATTCGCTTAAGCGGCTTAAAGTAAGAGCGCTCCAATAATAGGAACGAAATAAACATCAGCAATAAAATGAACACCGAGCCGACTAAGAATGCGATTTGAACCGTGTCCAAATAGAATAGGAAGCCGCGGTACGGCATGATATAGATATAGTTTAGTTTGGTAGAAGCCGAGTAGTTCTGAACTACAAAATACTTTTGGGAGCTGCCGGAAATATAGTGAGATTCGTTATGGTTCCGAATCGAAATGCCCATTTCCTTAATCGCATCTATGGAAGTCAGCGGGACGCCTTCCCGGGTGGCGAACGCAAAAAAACTGTCTCCTTGGTTTTGACTGAAATGCTGCGGCATGATCACGTTATTGAAATCAATCATGCAAACCGTGTAGGTTTCCCGAGATCCCAATATGCGAAACAAATAAAACTTGCCGTCTATTTCTTGCGGGAACCACCCTCGCGACCGAAAGTTTTCTTGCGTTTGAAGAACGGCTTTCAAATAACTTTCGGCACCCTGTCGTATGTCATGGGAGTAGTTCTGACGATACGTTTTATAGAAGAGATGATTCGTTTTGGAATAAACGAACATGCCCCCGATAATATCGTTCGTCTGAAAATAGCCCTGGTATTTTTTCATGATTTCTTGCGCATAAAATTGCAGATCAATCGGATCCTGCACGAACATCAATTTCATGAAGCTAGAGTCGTTCGATACTAAATTCGACATATACAAATCCGCATTGCTTAGATTTTTTTCGAAAGTGTTTTGATACAGCATGATTGAATTACGGTTCGTTTGTTCGATTTTGTTATTTAACACGTTGACAACATAAAAATTGTAAATGCTTAACAGCAACACCAGAGGAATTACGAAAATCATCATAATCAAAACAACTTGTTTCTTTGAAGTGAAATTCACTCTGTTTATCACTTTTGCGTCCTCATCTTCTGTCCGGGTTTTCTATCATTATAGTATTGGGCACTCGCAAACACAAAGAAAGACTATGCCGAAATCCCACTATTGAAACCGTCCGAAATTAGCCTGACTAGGTTAGCCGGATTTAATAGGCCTTTCTTCGTTATGCAACTAATTCCTTCTATTAACTATTAACTACGAAGACTCCGATTGTTCACAATTTTTGGCCCTTAAGTCGGAATTTCATCGAAACTTAGCCACAGATACAATCCCATTGCCTTATAGACTTTCAGCTTTATACAAATTTATCCTTAAATAATAGAAATGTAGCCCTACCCAGAATTTACTAATAATCCTATGCTTGAGTAGTACATAAATCATATTGGGAGGTTCCACGATCATGAAGAAACGTCTTCTAGTCTCATCCCTTAGCTTGGTCCTTGGGGCGACAACTGTCTTAAGTACGGCTGGTGCAGCAGCAAAAACCGACACCATCGTAATCAGACATACGCAATTAGGCGAGGCGAAACAACAACGTTTCAATATCCTAAAAGATGTCTTGAGTAGGGTTTCAAAAGAAGTGCCAGGCGTCAAATACAAACTAGACGGCGTAGATTCGGACGTAAACCGCAAAGAGAAATTACGCTCTGAAATGGTAGTCAACAAAGCTCCTGCGATCTTCGATCTGTTCGGTGGAGCCGATACTCAGTTGTATGTTGAAGCAAATAGACTTCTGGATCTTACGCCGATTCTGAAAGAGCTTGGCTTGTCGAATAAGTTCATTTCGTTGGACGAATTTAAAGTGAACGGAAAAGTGTACGGCCTGCCTATCGGCGGCTACCAAGAAGGTTACTTCTATAATAAAGAATACTTTAAAGCCCATGGTTTGAAAGTCCCGAAAACATTAGCCGAGCTAGAGAAATTAGCGGATACGATCAAAAAAGACGGGAAAACGCCTTTTGCTCAAGCTTCCAAAGCCGCATGGGTACCGTTAATGACAGCTAACACGTTGTGGTCCCGTTATGCAGGTCCGGATATTACGAATGGCTTCACAACCGGTAAAACAAAATGGAATAGCGCGCCAATGGTTGCCGCTTTCACAAAGTACCAAGATTGGGTGAAAAAAGGCTACTTTAAACAAGGCGAGCTCGGTTTGGATTATGCCGAACAGCGCAACCAACTCGTTCGCGGTGAAGCCATCATGATGTATGACGGATCATGGGCTTCCAGCGTATTCGCGGATCCTAAACAAGCCGGGGATTTAACGAACAAAGTCGGCTACTTCCCAGTGCCTTCGGTTGCTGGCGGCAAAGGCAGCCAAACGGCAGTAAACGGCGGTTTCTCCAACGGTTACGGGTTCTCGGCAAAAGTGAAAAATGACAAAAAACAATATGCGTTTGTGAAATCGTTCATTAAGAACATGTACAATGACGAAATGCAAATTCGCGGACTGGAAGCAGACGGCGTCTTGCCTTCCATGAAAGTAAACAGCACCAAATTGGCTAACGCCAAAGCTTCTAATCTTGTGAAGGAAATCATTGAAGTGGGCAACAAAGCAAGCGGCGCTTTCCCGGCATTCGATTCACTGGTACAACCGGATGTAAATACCGCGATTAGCGAAGGCATTCAAAAACTAATTGGCTTGAAAATTACGCCTAAGGCCATGCTGGACGCTGTTCAAAAAGCGCAGAATGCCGCAAACAACGACGATTTCTAATTGATAATTGAGAAATGTACCACCCGCCTCAGAGTGGGTGGTACTTTTTTATAAGAACGATTCACACAGCCAATGTCTGATTATCGCGGAGGAACCGATGAATAAAACATTAAGAAATCCTTGGACGTATGTCTTGTTTTTACTGCCTCTCCTTATCCTCTATCTCATGTTTTTCATCTATCCGATGATTTCCGCCTTCACCACAGGCTTTATGAAGTGGAACGGTCTTACCGAAGCCAAGTTTAACGGTTTGACAAACTTTAAGCATGCGTTTGCGGACGTTTTATTTTGGGACTCCGTTTTAAATAACGGTAAATTCATTCTGTTCTCGGTATTCGTGCAAGTTCCGGTCATTATCTTCTTCTCACTCTTAATCAGCAACGTAAAGAAACTAAAGGGTTTATATAAAACGGCTGTATTCGTCCCCTCCGTCATGTCGACTGCGGTAATCGGCATCTTGTGGAGTTTCATCTACGAACCGGACATCGGCTTGTTCAATCAAGTTTTGACTAAATTGGGATTACAACCTGTCATGTGGTTATCCGACACCAGCTGGGCCATGTTTTCTATCTTGATAACCAATGCTTGGCAGTGGACGGGATTCTATGTCGTGATGGTGCTTGCTGCCATATTGTCCATCCCTAGAGAAATAGATGAAGCTGCAATCGTCGATGGGGCTAGCGCTTTCACGCGCGCAACCCGCATTACGGTGCCGCTAATAATGCCTATCATTTCCGTTGTCATTATGCTTTCCATCTCCGGTGCAATGAAAGCGGCCGATATTATCATCGTTATGACAGATGGCGGCCCGGGCGGGGTAACGGATGTAATGGCAACCTATTTAATTAAATACGGGATCACGAATGCGAAATATGGGTATGGCAACTCCATTGGGGTGTTGATTTTCATTTTCTCTCTCATTCTTACAGCATTGTACCAATTTGTAATTGCCAGAAGAGTCGAAAGGGTCGAATACTAATGACGATGACACTAAGATCCGTAAAAAGAAGTATCCCCCATATTATTCTATTAGGTTATTTAGTCGTGACGCTTTACCCGTTTCTGTTCGTCCTCTTCTCGTCCATTAAGTCGGATAATCAGGCGATTGCAAGCAATCCATTCGGCTTCCCTTCTACGTTTCATTTTGAAAACTATTATGAAGCTTGGGTGAATGCGAAAATCAGTGTTTACTTTTTCAATAGTTTGTATATCGCAACGCTATGTTCGATCGCGACGATTATTTTCTCGTCCATGGGCGCATTTGCAATTACGCGGATGCGATATTCGAAAATGAGCAAAGGGGTGTACCAATTCGTACTCATCGGCCTACTCATTCCGAGCGGCGCCTTACTTCTGCCAATTTTCATCTTATTGAATAAGTTAGTGATATTTGGTCAACCCATCTTGGGAACCCATATGGCACTAATCCTTCCGTACACCGCCGGGGCAATCCCATTTACGGTAATCATTTTGTCGGCGTTTATGCGCTCTATTCCTAGTGAAATCGAAGAAGCCTCTGTCATGGATGGATTGAGTGCCAAGGGGATTTTCGCTAAAATCATTTTACCGATTACAATCCCGGCATTGGTAACCGTATTTATCATAAACTTCATCGGAAACTGGAATGAGTTTCTAATGGCGAATTTCTTCATCTCCACAGATGAATTGCGCACGCTGCCAGTCGGGATGGTCGGTTTCCGCGATATCTATAACACGAATTATGCTCAAATGTCAGCGGGAATCGTATACAGCATCGTGCCTGTCATGATTATTTATGCCGTTCTGCAAAAACAAATTATAGAAGGTTTAACCGCTGGCGGTGTTAAAGGCTGATTAGTCCGGCGTCTGCGGACCGTCTCCCCTAAAGGGCGGACGTCCGCAGACGCCTTTTCTTCTGTCTGATAGGGAAAAAATCGAGCTCAATAGTTTTTGTCAACAAAAAAAGAGCGAATGACTCGCTCCTTTCATACTCACTATATTTTATTTTTCATTTTGCAATGCTTATGTTCATGCAAATTCATTGCTCCACGGTGCTTCGAATGGTAGGAGCATCCATGCTTGCATATGTAGATCGACGGCTCTGGTACCGGTTCTGGATTAGGTGGCTCGTACGTCCAAAGGGGATGTGCGCGTTTGCGGTTGTAGTAGTGCCGCATTCTTTCTTCGTGCCTTTGTATATCTAACCATCCTCTGTCCACCACGAAATAAACAATGGGCTCCACTCCTATGCTTTTTTTGGCAACCTCCAGACACTTGGGGTTAAATGCACTGACGTGTATTAAATAATCTTTCATGCGCATGCCTTTGTTGAACCTGGCAGTGTTTGCGTAAAAACGGTAGGTAAGGGTCGTGATGAGTGTTTCCGGATGCCAGTCATCGAAAATCATGAATCCGCCTTTTTGCCGTCTGCTTAATATGTACTTCCGGGGTGGCGCGCCTTTTAGATTAAACGGCGGTGTTGCCTTGTGAGCTACTCCGTCTGTGTTTCCCGGGTATTCAACTTCAATCTTTAGAGAATCAATTTCAAATAATTTCCCTGCCCAATCCCATTTTTTAATAAATTCCACCTTGGCCGGTATCACGTTACGCTGATAAAACTCACCGACATCGGTAAACCCACAAAAGGTTTGCTTCGAACCTATCCTTATCTGTGTAGCAACCTTTATCAGATCTAAATCATTTTCCAAACACGTTCCTCCTTTGACGTTGTTATTTAAACCACAGAACCTATTCTATTAAACTTTTTAAAAATAGTATGTCGAGATATCGTGCGGAAATGGTTGTTCTTTTGTCGCTTGACATTTCACCAAATAAAAAACGCAACCTATAATAGGTTGCGTTGAAGTTTATTATTTGGTGGAGCCTAGGGGGATCGAACCCCTGACCTCATCGCTGCCAGCGATGCGCTCTCCCAGCTGAGCTAAGGCCCCTCGTCAATGTTGCTCTATAACGTTACTACAATAGGCAGTATAGCATGGAATTTATGAGATAATCAAGTGATTAACTAGTTTAAATAAAGGATTTCGTGCCATTTTAGAATGGCTACCATTCAGTCGTTATTTATGGCTTCTAATGTACACTTCCATCGCTTCTGCTTTAGAACCGTCCGTATCCTCTGCGTAGCCCCAGGCCTCGTCCGCAGCGCCATTGTGCTCGATGTTAAGGTCGTGGCTTACCCGGTGGGCATATAACAGGGCAGCAATATCTTTGTCCCGCATACCGATGCTTATCAAGCTTTGCACGTTGTTCAAATCGCTTTTCAGCTCGTCGCTAATCTGGTCATCCCTTAGCGTGCGCAGCTGCGAGAGCTTTACAACCAGGGCAACGTGTGCTGGTCGGTATCCGTGTTATTCCCTGTCGTAAAAACTCTCCCATAGTCAACACCGTACACCGCAGAACTTATAAAAACAGTAATGCTAACCAATACGGCAGATATCACGATAAGCTCTATGATTTGACTCATTTTAATTTTCTTCATTTATAGTCTTCCCCCAAATCATACTCAATTGTAATTATTATCCTATTTTTCCGCACTATTTGTAAATCACTATTACAAAAAAACGCCCACCTAGAAAGTGAAGCGCTTGTAACATTCATTTCAGTTGAATAATCGAATCATAGACGAAAACGATCGAATAAGTGAAATAAGAAGCTCCGGTCACCCGAAGCTTCCCTTTTCTACTTATTACTTTCCGTAATGATATACGCTACCAGCTCATCCAGCGGAACAGTCGCTAGACCAATCGCGGTATCTGTGCAGCCATAATAGATATAAAGTAAGCCATCCTTCACTACATTTGCAGTTGGGAATACGACATTCGGGATAAACAGACCGAATTTCTCGTAATACTCTTCCGGTTCCATAATAAAGCCCGGTGCGCGAGCGACCACTTTCTCCGGATGCTCCAGATCAAGCAGCATAGCGCCGACACGGTAAATATGGTCCGGACCTACGCCATGATAGAGCGTCAGCCAGCCTTTATCGGTTTTAATCGGCGGTGTGGAACCTCCGATTTTCTTAAACTCCCATTCCTGCTCCGCTTGCGCAATCAAGATCGGATCTTCCCAGTGGATCATATCCTCGGAATAGGAAATCCACATGGCGGGTTTCTCTGTGCCATACTCTTCGCCGATGTACTCTTCCGGGCGACGAAGAAGCGCGTATTTACCGCCGATCTTCTCAGGGAACAAAATATTGTCGCGATCATTGATTTCAAGCGGCGTTGTATCGCATAGGAACTCCCAGTTAATGAGGTCCTTCGAGGTTGCAATGGACGAACGAGTCAGCCAATCCTCCGGCTTGCCCCAGCCGTTCGGGTAATCAGGCTTCGAGTTGTTTGGAAGCCCTACACCTGTAGGATAATAGCTCATCGAGCATGGACGAAGCGCATAATTCATATAGTACGTGTCGTCAAACTTCACGACGCGCGGATCTTGAATGCTGCCATACGGGAAGCCGAACTGCTCCGGGTGAATAACCGGCGTATCCTGCACGTGTCGGAAGTTGATGCCATCATCGCTTTCGAGTAAACCTAAGAAACATTGAAACGGGTCCAGACTGCCCGCCGTCCGCTCAATCATATAGAATTTATCGCCTTCGATAATAACAGCCGGGTTAAATACCGTCGCTTTGCGCCAGTCGTATAGACCGGGCGTGACGATCGGGTTTGCTGCGCAGCGCGTAATCTTCATCCTGGATCAACCTCTTTCATGATGAGCTGAATGCGGATAGCTTCTTCTACCAACCGCAAATGTCACCCCACTATATCACGCCGAACCTACCGTGTGAACCGATTTCGGGCAAGTTCAAACCAAAACAAACCCTATTCAAACATTTTTCCCCCTATCCGTTACAGCCTGATCCGTTCTCCCTCCATAATCGGGTGATCGCTGTCCAGAATGATCGGCTGCTGCTCGAATATCCCGCCTTGAATGGCCGTCGTCGTATCATTCTTATCCAGTACTTCAACGGGAACGCGCACCACGTGATAAGCATTACCGAGTGGACCCTGTTTCTCCTCGAAGGAGTAGATGTAGGTGCCGCTACCGTCTTCGTGAATAGCCGCGTTCGGAACGATAATCTCGCTGTTCGGGTTATTTTTGGTCAAAATCACTTGGACTCGTTCCCCGCCTCGAAGCGATTTGTCCTGCAATGCGAAGACAAGCGTATTCGTCGACATCCCCCCAATTCCGTCTCCTCCATCACTATCCCCAGCATGGTCGGGCGGTTGAACCGTCCCTTTGATCTCGGCAATAACCCCTGTCAGCACCGCGCTCTCCTTACCGAGCTTTAGGACATCCAGCTTCTCTCCAACTTGCAGCAGCGCGCCAAGATCAGATGGAACAGACAATTCAAACCGGTACCCTTTCTCCGCATTCGAGATGCGAATATCCGGTGATCCATCGCCTTTCAAGCCTACCTCGGCATGAACGTCTGTAACGATTCCATCAAAAGGCGCCGTAATCCGGCTGTTCGCTTCAGCTTCCGTTTGAAGAAACGACAACGCTTGCTTCTGATCGGCGATATCAAGCTTAGCCGTCTCCAGCGTAAGCTTGGCTGCGATCTTCGCGGAAGCATCGTCGGAACTGCTGGCTTGGATGAAATTCAGTTGAAGGCTTTCCATCGACATCTCCAGTTTCTTCAACGTAGATTGACCGGCGGCGATTTGTTGTTTGGCTTCGGTATCGTCGTATTCTATAAGCGTTTCCCCTTTGTGTACGGCCTGATTCTTCTTCACGTGCAAGCGAGTGACCGTCCAGCCAGCTGGATTCGCGAGCTCTCTTTCGTCATAAGGTGCCAACGTGGCTGTCCCTTCAAAGGCATGCGACATCTGTCCTTTAACGGCCTCCATCGTATAAACCTTCGTTAACGACAGCGCCTGCAGCGTATTGCCAGCAAGCGTTAAACCCGCCAACAAAACTAGAAACAAGCCTGCTATTAGGCGAATCTTGCGTTTTCGAGCACGTGTTTTCTCTTCTTCCATAACCCTCACTCCTGAACTAACCTTTAATGCCCGACAATTGGATACCTTCGATAAAATAAGACTCTGCATAGAGAAACAGCAAAATCATCGGCGTCATATACAGCGCGGAGGCAGCGAACCCGATCCCTCTTGCCTCATGGTCGATTTGGGCGAGATACAGAGACAACGGCTGTTTCGCGGCATCCTGAAGGAAAATCAGCGGCTGCTCGATCATATTCCAATAATCGACGAACAGCAGAACAGTCAGAGCTGCTAACCCGGGCTGAACGAGCGGCAACATGATACGAGTGAATATAATCCAGTGGCCGCCTCCGTCCATTTTGGCTGCTTCCACGTAAGCGCCTGGGATATGCGTCATGAATTGACGCAGCATGAAGACGCCGAAGGCACCGAAGATGCCCGGCAGAATGATGGCGGCATCGCTATTCATCAGCCCAAGCTTATTCACGACCAAATAGTTCGGCACCAAGGTGACTTGGAAAGGCATCAGCATCGTCATGACATAGAGCATGAATAGTTTCTCGCGCCCGGGGAAACGAAGCTTGGCGAACGCATAAGCTGCGAGCGTTGCTGCCACCGTCTGGCCGGCGATAATTGGCCCAACAAGCGCCACGGAATTCCAGAACATGTGGAGAAACTTTGGCGCCAGAATGAGCACCTGCGCATACTGGCCGAATGACAGCCAATCCGGAATCAGCTTCAAATTGACGAAATTCCGCTGTCCGCCAAGCGCCGAATCCGTCATTTTGCCAATGGGATCGTAATTCAACCCGATTTCCTGCTCTGTCATCAGCGAATTCGTAAAGGTCAGTACAATCGGAACGAGCATAACGATTGCAGCAGCTGCGAGCAGGATAGTCAGCAATGCTCGCGGGACTCTCGTAAACGACTTCATTCCTACCTCCCGCTTCATTCCATGAACGCTCGGAAACGGCGTTCTACTTGCAGCAGCCCCGTAACCAGCACGACAATGCAGCCTACCATCAGAGCCGCGGCAGCCGTCAGCTTCTGGATATCCAGCTCGAAGAACATGTTGTTCATATAGTGCTGCAGCATGTAGATGCGGTCAAAGGGATAATTCCCTGCGAGCAAGTAGGTTTCACGGAATATTTTGAACGAATTGATAATCGAGATCAGCACAACGAAGACCATAGTCGGCGTCAAGTAAACGAGCGTTATATGGAACAATTGCCTGAGCCGCCCCGCACCTTCAATCCGCGCCGTCTCGTAATAATCCTTGGGGATCGATTGAAGACCCGCCAGAAACAAAATCATATCGTAGCCGATGTTTTTCCACATATACATCATCACGAGCACGCTCATTGACCATTTGGACTGCATCCAATCGATTCGCTCGTAATGAAAGGCATGCAGCCAGGCGTTCATCGTTCCGTTCCAATCCAAGAAAATTTGACAGATCAATACAATGGAAGCAACCGGAACGACCAGCGGCAGGACAAAAGCAGTTTGCAGCCAGCTGCGCAGCCACGATTGCCGATTAAGAAGCAGCGCCAGCGTTAAGGAAAGCACAAGCAAGAGCGGGACGCCGATGCCGGTAAAGAGCAGCGTATTGGACGCCGCCTTGCGGAAGGAACCGCTGGCAAGCAGCTCCTTGTAGTTCCCCAAGCCAACGAATTCGCCGCCCAGCGCTTGATCCGTGAATGATTCGTATACCCCGATCAAGAAGGGAATGAAATAGAATATCGCAAAACCGGCCAAGCTTGGTGCCAAGAATAGCACGGCTCTCCAGCCATCTCCATTTCGGATTCTCTTCACGAGCTGCCTATTCATTCAAATAGGTAGTCACTTTGTTCTGAATGAGCTTGGCCACATCCTCAGCGGATTTCTGTCCGCTGAAATAAGCTGTCGCGATTTCAACAATGACCTTGCCTACCTCGCCTCCTACCTTCGTAGAATCGCGTTCAACCGGATGAACCGCTCCGTTCACGTAAGCCTCAAGCTTAGCCAGCTTTGCTTGATCTACCTTGAAGGTTAATCCATGAAGCGGACCTTCCTTATAGGCTTGCACGGTGCCATCCTTTTTCAATTGCTCCAACTGCTTCGCGAACACCTGCTTATTAATCGGAAATCCCGCTGACGCAGGCGGCGTCGGCACTGCCTCGGACATCATGAATTTCACGAAATCCCAAGCTTCCTTCTTCACAGATGAATTGGCGTTAATCGCAACATTGCGATAGGTTTGAAAATACCCGCCGGCTTTCGTATCCTGCGCATGGGGCTTGGCATACAAGCTCGTATTCTCGCCCACTTCGCGCAGGGAGACGAGATAATCCCACGGCGAGTTGATTTGAATGTCATGGAAGTAGGAATCGCCGCGGCCTTGCGAATTAATTAGTCCGTCATCGAACATCCCCTTGACCTGTTTCATTAATCCCGTGAAGGTCGATGAATCGAATGAGGCGCTCTTGCCGGCAGTATCGACGAACAAGGCATAATTGTCATTGACCATGTTGGCAAGCATATATTCCGGACCACCATAAATCAGTGCCGTTGAATGGCCGCCTTTGGAAGTCATTTGCTTCGCGGTTTGAATAAAGTCGTTCCAAGACCAGGTTTTATCATCGAACTTAATGCCTGTTTGGGCGATGGCGCTGTCGTCGCCGGCAAAACCTTTGAGGAAGAAGGAGAGCGGCATGCTATAGAGCCCTTCGCCAATGCGTACATTATCGAGCACATTGCTGAAGTAATCCGACTTCTTGAATGTCTTATCCGCCTCCATGATCGGAACCAGATCAGCGAGCAAATGATGGCTGGCGTAATTATCGGTTGGCAGCAAATCCATTTGGATCAAATCGGCACCTTTACCCGCCAGCAGCTCGGTGTTCGTCGTGGTCACATATTTCTCCATAGCAGCTTCCAGATGGGAGTCATCCACTTCGACGTCCCGCAGTTTAATGGTGATATTCGGATGCAGCGCTTCGTATTTCCGCTTCGCATCCTTGAACCGATCGTCAGGGAAGAAGGTCGAGAATACGATTGTTTTCTTGGCATTGGCATCGGTACCGGTGTTTACCTCGACATTGCTGCCGCCTTCATCTACGACATCCGACGTATTCCCAGCGCTCCCCGTTTCCTGAACGGCACCGCCCGGCTTATCGTCTGTTTGTGAATGAGTGCCGCTGCAAGCAGTCAAATTGAAGAGAAGCAGCAAACTGGCGAGCCCGTAGATTCCTTTTTTCATTGCATGTTCTCCTTCCCGCCGAATCCATGTAGGTGATCGTTCGACGACTTCTCTACTTTAAGCCTTCGATGTCACCAACACTTCTACAACTTGTAAACAAGTTGTCACGAAGAAGGAGGCATACCGCACGTCAAAAAGCATCTTGTCTAAGGCATCTGCACCACAGCATGGATGCGTACCTTCAACAAGATGCTTCATTGCACTTAGAACTTATTGAAATTGAATGATTAAGGGACCCGTATCTTGGCTTTCAACTGCTGGCGCCGCCTGCGAGGACGATGTTTCATAAGGCTTGCGTCCTTGTAGGAGCAGCCTGCTGCCATCCGGACTCCACGCCATATCTGTCGGCACTAGGCCGCGATAAACCGTTTGTTCCTGCAGGACGTTATTTCCTTTCAGCTTCGCTGCTTTGATGGCAACCTGATCTGTCGTGAAGGCGATCCATTTGCGATCGCTCGACAGCGCAAAGCTGCCAACCCGATCATGCAGCACATTGATTTCGGCATTTCGCAGATCATACACAAACAGCGTATCATCCGTACCGACGAAAGCCGCTTGATCATTACCCAGCCACGCCGGCCGCGTATCATGGCTGATCCGATGCGCATAACTTTGTTCAAAATGATCGCCCTGCCATGATCCGATTAAGAGCCCCGAATAACCGTTCTCTTCCTTCATGATGCAGACATTCCGGCCGTCGTCGGACATTTTGACCGCTTGAATACTGTAGGAACGATTCCAGTCCGGAATCGAATAACGCTTCTGCGTACCTAGCTTCGTATCATAGACGCCGATATAATCGCCGCTGTCATCCATCCCTACATAAGAGACATAATTGTCAGTACCTGACCACATCAGCCGCCCTGTCCCAAGCCGCGAGAAGTGAACGGTCTGAATTAGCCGTTTCCGATGATCAGCTAACGAGATGATCCATAGGGACAAGCCGTCCCTCGTCGATGAATACCCGGAAACATAGCCCCCACCCGGCGATAGGCCATCCGCCTGAATGGAAGCATCGCCCGTCAGAACAGGCAGCTTCTCCGATTCTGAATAAGGCGGGGCAAAACGTTCATGTGCGAGTCCAATCATAGAGACATGAGCAATGGTTTGATTGCCGCTCCAGCCGTAGATGCTTTTCTCATTGGATAAAGGGAGTCGGTAGATAGTCTTTACAGCAAACGGCTGGCTGTCAGGCAAGCCGTTATCCTCCTCGGCCGAGTCCGGAATAATAATCGTCTCCGATTTGAGTTCGCCTATACAACCCGTCAGCAGGGCAGCTTGCAGGATGAAAACAAGCAATATAGCTGTCATTCGTCCGTTCATTCCTGCGCTCCCTCCTCTGTCAGATACGGCAACTCTACATAAACCGTTGTTTCCCCGTTCTTGCTGACCATGTCGATGCTGCCGCCAATCTCGCGGACAATAGACTGGGCAATGCTGAGACCGAGCCCAACACTGCCTGCTTCCTTCTGCTTCCCTTCTGCTAGGAAGAAAGGCTCGAAGATGCGCGTCAGCTGTTCTTCAGCAATCGTTTCACCCTGATTCACAATAGCAAGCCGTATCCTTCCTGACTGATCCAATCCAGCGTGAATGCTAATCTCCGAATGCGCGAAGCTGTATTTGATCGCATTGTCCAGCAAGTTAATGATCAACTGGCGCAGCTTGTCCGGTTGTACCCGTACATAGAGTCCTTCCTCGGCCTCTAGGGCAATCTTTTTCTTGTAACGCTGTGCTTTAATAGCCATCGCTTCACTGACGTCTCGCAGCGTTAAGCCCACATCCACGCGTACCCGTTCCTGCCACCCATCCCGCTCCTGTGAAACTTCCAGCAGCGAAAGCACCATACCGTGAAGGCGCTGACTCTCCTCGACAATATGATCCATGCCTTTACGGAAGAACGCCTTATCGCTTTCCCCGTTCTCCCGAATCAATTCCGCATAGCCGAGTATGGTAGTAAGCGGAGTCTTCAGCTCATGCGTCACTTTATCGAAGAAATCCTTGCGCTGCGAATTGAGCGTTTCCAACCGATCGCGATCACGCCCGATTCGTTCAATCTGGCTGCTGATTCGTCCGATCATCGCGTTGAAATTGCCGGCAAGCAAGCCGATTTCATCTCTACGCTTAATCCCCAGCCGAATCGCTAAATTCCCGTTCTTCACCTCTTCAGAGGCTTTGGCCATTTTGACCAGCGGTATGGTGATATGCCTGGACAGCAGATAAGAGAATAAGAATGCTGCGGCGAAGATGGCAAGTGCGAAGTAGAAGATCGCATCCAATATGCGTCCGCTCTGCTCATACAGCAGGTTAAAAGATTTGGCATATCGCAGAATACCGACCTTTACGCCGTCAATCATGACTGGATAGGCGTAAACAACGGATGCCGTCCCCTTGTCATACGAAATCGTATAGGCTGTCACGCCGCGCAAAGCTTGTTTGAGATCATCCGTCGATACGCCTGTGAAAGCTGCCGGGTTCGTGGAGTGCAGCAGCACACCGCCGACCGTATAGGCGCTCACTTCGCTAGAGGTGGCGTAATGCAAATCACTTGCGATTTCCTCGGCGATTTGCCCGAAGTAGAGATCATTGTTCGTAAAATGATTGATCATGAAAGCCTGTCGCACATAGCCGTTACTATTCTTCTTTAGTCCAATCAGATCTTCGGTAATAATATTGCGATTACTGGTCTGGATAATTTGGGAGACCGTCTGATTAATGAGCACGAACGCAAAGCAGAAAATAAGAAAGAAGCCGACGATGAACTTGGCACGGATAGAACGGAACATCTACGTCGTCCCTCTCTCGAATTTATAGCCGATACCGAAAACAGTCGTAATGTACTCATTCGCGTCCAGCTTCTTCCGCAGCCGCTGGATATGGTTGTCCACCGTTCTTGTTTCTCCCGCATATTCATAGCCCCATACCAATTCCAGCAGCTCCTCGCGCGAAAAAATCCGTCCTCGATTGCTGCACAGCTTAAGAAGCAAGTCGAATTCCTTCGGCGTCAAATCGATGAGGTCTTCGCCTTTGCGGACAATTCGTTCGCTCTTCACGATCACGACGTCATTGAACCGAAGTGGTGGCTGCTCCTCTGTTTCTTCTAATCGATTCGCATTCGCCAGGCGGCGAAGAATTGTACGTATGCGTGCGATGACTTCTCGCAAATCGAATGGTTTCGTAATATAGTCATCGGCTCCGAATTCCAGGCCGATAATTTTGTCTGTAATATCGGATTTGGCCGTGATCATAACGATGGGAATGTTGGAATCCGCAGTGACTCGTTTGCAGATATCAAGTCCGCTCTGATCAGGCAGCATCCAATCCAGCAGGAGCAGATCGGGTTTGAATTGTCCCAGCGCTGCGATGCCTTCCGCTCCGTTTGAAGCAATCCGCGTCAGGAAGCCTTCTCTCGTTAATCCATATGCAAGCAAATCGGCGATTGCCGTCTCGTCTTCGATAATGAGAACTTTTGTTTTATCCATACGCTCAAGCCTCCTCTCTCCATGTTCACCTTACTATAGATGTAACGCTTTATCAGCCTCCCTGTCAAACGGACACCTTCGTTCCTTCTTCCTATCAACCATTTTGACAAAACAAAATAGGCACCCTCACGGGTGCACAGCACTATCCCTCACTGAACGCGATAGTGTTCACTAATTTCCTGAATCGTCATCCCGTCCCGCTCCTTGCATAAGACAATTTCCTCAAGCCGCTGCAGCGACTGCTCCCTGGGGTATCGTCTTACAAGGCCGACATCCAACTGCTCGAACGGCAGCAAGCCGATCTCTGCATAATACTTCAGCGTGCTGTATCGCATGCCGGATAATTGAACAAGCTCGCTTATCGTGACTAGCTCGGATGACATAATCTTCTCTAAGCTTCTGCGTCTGGACATGGCTCTCTCCTCACGTCACAACAGCACCCGCACCTATGATGAGGATGCTTCCATCTCTTCGAGGGCTCTGCGGATCAATTTGATGTTCTTCCATTCCTCATGCTGCGTTTCATGCAGCTCTGAGAGCTTTCTCTTCAGCTCGCTTTGCTCATAACCTGAGAAATAAACCTTTAGCTGCTGCGAGGTCTCCATCATCATGGCCAGCATGGCGGTATCTTTGGTCACCGGTCCGTCCTCCAACAGTTCTGCCCGAAGTCGCTGAATAACGGGATCCTTGTGCTCGGGAGTGGTGACATAACGATGATAGGGGAATATGTAGAGGAATTTCCGCTTCTCCATCGCAAGCGCGCCTTCGTCAAACAATGAATTCGTCAAGGACCCGAACATCGTTTGACGCAGCCTATACCTCATGTAGAAGTAATGGATCCAGCCCTTTAATTTCTTAGGCCTGCGAGCATTCGACAAGCTATCCTCCAGCGGAATGAAATTCGGGTTGGAGTTGTCAACAGCATGATCGGCTATGCGGAGGTACCCTTTAGCGTCCACAAGAACACGCTCATTCAGCATTAGCTCAATAATGGCTGCACCGACCACGTAAACCTCCAAATTAGTTCGATTGAAAGTATGCTTCCGATGTGCCCGGATATCTGAGGCTACGATAGCAAATTGCTCTGTAAGGCCATATTCTCGGTTCACGGAAATCCCCTCCGTCCATTTACTTACTACTTACTACTTACTACTTAGAACATACCATATCATTCCAAGGTCGTACATTCCTATCTGCCGATTGGACATAAAAAACCTGCAAACCACTACGATCGTGGTTGCAGGCTTCCGATGCTCGTCCAAGCTATCTTAATTCAAAGGATGCTTGTTCAGCAGGCTATTCAATTCCTTCATAAACATGTCAATATCCTTGAACTGGCGATATACCGACGCAAATCGGACATAAGCCACTTCATCGACAGGGTACAACTGGGACATGACGAGCTCGCCAATTTCGCGGCTCTCCACCTCAGCTTGTGCCGTCGTACGAAGTTCTTTCTCCGCTTCGGATACGATAATTTCCAGCTGATCCACGGATACGGGACGTTTCTCGCATGCACGGATAAGGCCACGCAATATTTTGTCGCGGCTAAACTCTTCCCGACTACCGTCTTTCTTGATGACGATCAATGGCGTTTCTTCCACCATCTCAAAGGTCGTGAACCGCCGCGTGCATTTCTCACATTCACGGCGACGGCGTATCGATTTATTTTCGTTAGCGGGTCTGGAATCGAGCACTTTCGTCCCAGCATAATCGCAATACGGACATTTCATCGTCTAAAGCTCCTCCGTCTACATCCATAGTGAATACGAAATAGCACGCTATTTATCGTTTCCCAATCGTTACCTGTAATGAAAAATGATCTAACGCACATAATACAGTTACCAACCGCAAGGAGGTGAACGACAATGGCCAACAACGGTAGCAGTCAACTGGTTGTACCACAGGCAGGCGCTGCATTAGACCAAATGAAATATGAGGTCGCACAGGAATTGGGTATCTCCCTTCCATCCGATGGATACTACGGTAACATCACAACGAAGGATGCCGGTTCTATCGGGGGTAGCATTACCCGTAAACTCGTGCAAATCGCCGAACAATCTCTTGCAGGTCGATAATCGAAGATTCTAATCTCCAAGCTTTGGCTGGTTGCCTGTGGGCAGCCGGCCAAAGTTATTTTTAGCTTTCCAACAAATTCGGATAAAGGGTCTTGTACTTATTATAATAATAAATGACCCGCTGTATATAGTGTCTTGTTTCTCCGAAAGGCACCTGATCCACGGTCTCCAGCCTGCCATCCCAAGTACCGTCGGCAAGCCATCGGCTTACATTGCCAGGCCCTGCATTGTATGCAGCGATCACAGTATACATATTGCCATCGAACTGCTGATTTAATGCATTCAGGTACCAAGCCCCGATTTCAATGCTCACATCTGCTCGATTCGAAATCGCTTCGGTCGAAATCTTCCCAAAGCCGCCTTTCTGAATAATCCAGTTTGCAGTGTCCGGCATCAGCTGCATCACGCCAATAGCGCCTTTACGCGATACAACACCGGTCTTATAATTGGTTTCTACTCTTATGATGGCGGCCACGAGATGTGGTTCAAGCTTATAATTATCCGCACTGATTACGATATCCTCTCGGAAGTGAACCGGATACATCCAGTGGCTCATCCACTCCGACCGAACGAACAACAGTACGACAAAAGCTAATGTAATAATGAGAATGACTCTTCTTCGAAGTTTTTTCATCGTCATAGCTGCAATCCCTGCCCACGCCAAAACTGTTCCACCTGCAGTGCGGTTTCGGCAATTGTTCCCCTGTTGTCGATGACGAAATCCGCCAGACGCCGTTTCTCTTCGATATCCATTTGCAGCGCTGTACGTTCCTCTGCCTGCTCCCGTGTCAGCGAATTCCGCTGCATCAAACGCTCGATCTGAATTTCCTTCGGTACATAAACGACCATAACAGCATCATACAAAGCTGCTTGTCCGGTTTCATACAATAAAGGAATATCCGCTACGATCAATTGATTCGGGTCTTCCGCCGCGTAGGCGTTAATTCGCTCCCACATTCGCTCTCGAATCGCAGGGTGCAGAATGCCTTCCAGCTTCGTCAATCGCTCGCGATCGCCGAATACCAGCTTCCCCACCTCAGCCCGATTCATCGAGCCGTCTTCATGCAAGACAGCTTGTCCGAATTCAGCAACGATCGCTGCCAGCGCCGGCTCGCCTGGGAGTACGACCTCCCGGGCGACCTGGTCGGCATCGATCAGCTTGGCGCCATGCGACACAAGCATGGCGCTGACGGTGCTCTTACCACAAGCGATGCCGCCGGTTAATCCCAGTATCAATACGTTCACCTCAAATTCTGTCCTACACCTACATTAAACGCATAACGCCCATTACAATCAGCATAATGCCAGGCAGCACCGACAAAGCACGCATACCGCGCCAGGCTGCGAACCGGAACCCTAGCCGCATACCTGCAAGCAGAAACATCCCGCTTGCCCCGGAAATGACTACTGCAGTCAACAGCGGATTGAAACCAACCATCGCCGCGCCCAGTCCCGCTCCGAAGCTGTCGAGCGACAATGCGAATCCAAGCAGCACGGCCTCTGATGCAGAAATGATACCGGATCGGTCCACGTCGGCCATTTGCGGCGTACGTAAGATCTGAATGACAATACCCAGCCGTTTCAGTTCGAGAATGACAATCGTGGATGCCGCCATCCGAATATTGCCCGCCGCCATTACAGCGCCGGTCCCATCATTACCGCCGCTCTCGGCGGAGGTGGAGGCGGATCCGGAGGCAGATGACGCGGAGGCTTCATCTGATTCCCCCGGGTCCCCTTCGGATCTGCGCTTCCAATACTGGATGAGCGCCCAAACGCCAATCAACATCAGCAGGACCGCACCGATCCATTTCGCTACATCCGGCGACATATAACCGGTAAGCAGCGAGCCAATTTGTATGGACAGCCAAACGACCAACCCGGAGCAAAAAGCGATAATTACGATCGACGCAACAGGAATTCGGATGCGCCGAAGACCGTACGTTACGCCAACGCCGAAACCATCCAAGCTAACGGCAAAAGCAAGCAGCAGCAATGATGCAGCATGAATGAGCAACTTGATGTCCCTCCCATGATGACGATAGCGCAGGATCTGTGCACTCGCCTAGAAAACATGAATGGTACATCATATGCACGCTGCCCACAGTCGTTCCTTATTTAGACATTGGCTTGGCTGCCTTACTGTCGCTCCGCTTCTTCGTTAGCGGCTGGCATTTGAGGCAAATATGTGTGCCCCGGCCGCCAACAACGGTCTTCTCTATGCTTGCACCGCATTTGCGGCAAGGCTCGTTCTTGCGGCCATATATGAGCAGCTCATGCTGGAACATCCCCATTTCGCCTTGGCCGTTTACATAGGACTTAATCGACGATCCGCCCGCGTCTACTGCGCGCGAAAGCGTTGCGCGAATCGCTTCGTGAAGCTTCGTCCACTCCGCAGGCTTAATGGAATCCGCTGTCCGTTCGGGGTGAATGCCGGCCGTGAATAGCGCCTCGTCCACGTAGATATTGCCAAGTCCAACGATATATTCCTGATTCAGCAAGAGCGGCTTGATCTTCGTCGTCCGATGAGCGACTTCCTTTTTGAAGGCTTGCAATGTAAATGCTTCGTTTAGCGGCTCGATCCCGAGTTTGTTCAGCGGGGGAAGGACTAAGTCCTCGCCGGGAGCAAACAGATGCATCGTCCCGAATTGGCGTACATCTTTATAGCGCAGCTCTGTACCATCTTCGAAATGAAAACGAACATGGGTGTGTAGCTCCACCGGGTCATCGGCTTCGTAGACGCCATAACGGCCTTCCATGCGAAGATGCGAGACCAACACAAGGCCATCCAGCAGAATACGCAGAAATTTACCTCGGCGCTCCACGGACTCAATGGTATGTCCCGCAAGTGCAGCAGCAAAAATCTCCGGCTCATGCGGTCGTTGTATAATACGCGGAAGCGACACGGTTACCCGCTCGATCCGTTTTCCCCTAATTAACTCATTCAGCGTGCGCCGAACGGTTTCAACCTCCGGTAATTCCGGCATTGCATAATTCCCTCCCAAGCCATGGTTCAGACCTCATTATACCTCAGCAAAGCCAAATCTCCTAGCCGTCTTCCCGACTTGTAAGCCTTCTATTCATGAAACCACATTTCCACGCAAAAAGAAGCCTTCCACGCTGATATTTACAGCGAATAGAAGGCTTCAAAATATTCGTTCAAGCGCATCAACCGGATCTTCTTAGCTACAATCCTCGCACCGAAAACTGCTTATAGTGAGTATGACTTCCATGCAGCGTCGAGAAGCCGACTTGACCGGTCAAGTAAGGTTGGTCCGCATCCTCAAATTGGAGCACTTGCCGGCCATCGATGGAGATGCTGAAGCGGTTCTCTTGGGCCGTGACCTTTATCGTATAATCTTGGCTATGAGACCATTCATATTCTCCTGTTGCCAGCACTGAATAGCCATTCGCATTCTTATAGAGCTTCACTTCGTTGCCTGGAGCCAGCCCGACAGCATAGGATCGAATTCCGCCTTGTACGCGGAACTGCATATTATGATAGCCGCCGGCTTGAGGCGTAATCACGGCTTCATATTCGTAATCCTGCCACTTTAAATCACCGGTGTAACATTCCGCCGGCTCGCCGCTATAGCTTCCGGACAGCTCCCCGTTCTCCAGCGCCCACAAGCCGCGCAAGTAGGTGAATTGGCTCACTTCCTGATGCAAGCCATGCCACCGCTCCGTCCGCTCCTGCTTGAAATCAATCGAGTAGTTCGGCTCACCGGAGAAATCCATGTGATCGACATAAGCAATCAAATTCTCGTGCCAGCCTTCCAGGGGCAGGAGCTCCATGCCCGCTTCCTCCAAGCAGACATTCGCCATCGCTGGCAACTCATACGTAAGCCGCGTCCATTCCCCTTTCGTCAGGAGGACAGACTCTCCGTAGTGACGAACGTTAGCATGACCGTCTTTCACATAAAGCCGTGCTTGGATCGGAGCGCCGATATATTCGGGTACCATCAGACCCGCTGTAATCGTTTGCCCCGGATAGATAAGCGGCGAGAAGCTGGGATCATATCGACTGTCGTTAAAATCATGCGGGCGATAATACGTCTGATGATAGGCTCGATAGCCATAGCCGCCCGTTGCCCTGTCGAACACGACTTTCAGCGACCGAGAGCCGCTCGCCGCTACCTCGTCCGAATTCTGGACGAAGCTGGTGACATGCATGCCGCTGTCATCCGAATCCGTGCGGAATGCATGCGTCGATCCCGGCAGCTCGAAATGAAACTGAGGTGCTTCGCGATTCAGTATCGCTGACCATCGGGCCGGTACTTCACTACCTGCGATTTTGTATCCAAAGCTCGCGATATAGGTAGCGCACCAAGGGATATTCAACATATTCAATGTGCCGATCACACTGGAGCAGCATAGGAAATCGTTGATCGGCTGACGCCAAGAAACATCTATCCCCTCCAGGCCATTCATGACACCCATAATCGTGCCGACATTAGCAACGTTGCAGTCTGTGTCCCAACCGCACATATTGCAAATGTTAATAGCACGGGAGAAGTCGCCTTCGCCGTAAAGCAAAGAAAGTATAATAACGGAAGCATTCGGAATGATATGACATTCGCCCGGGTAGAGGTGGTAGCCATAGCGCGACTCTACGAAACGGAACGCATCCCGCCATTGTTCCGGTTGTCCTGCGTGATATTCCATCACAGCTCGGGTCATTTGGGCATATTCACAATCAGCGGGGATGACGGAAAGTCCCGCTTCCAATATCTTGCGAATATCCTTATGAACGAAAGCAGCCGCGATACAAGCCGCAATAAACATGCCGCCGTATTTGCCGTTTCCGTCATGGGAAACGCTTGCAATTTTCTCCGCATATTCGGCTGCGAGCGCCGGATTGCCAGGTGCGATCAAGCCCCATGTATCGATGAAAATCTGCCCGCCAATTTGCTCCGCAACCGCCGCACCGTTCTGTGCGATAGATCCGGAACGAGGCGCCATAATCCCATTCTTTAAATTCTGATAAGCCGTATGCTCCGTCGATTTGCCGTAGCCGCCCCACCAATAGAAACCATGACCGTCCGGCGCATAGTTGAGCCAGGTCAGTCCCATTTGTTCCGCGGTAATGTCGCTTGTATGCGTATAATCCTCAAGGGCGCGAAGGAAGAACATCGGCCCATTCGTATCGTCATCTGCGGCAAAGTTTCTGAATGAATGCAAATATCCGGTTATTTCGCCAAACGTACGGGCAATTCGTTCATAGGTCCATTGCTCGATATTACCGCCATGCCGCACACCGATGACTTTGCCGAGCCAGCCGGCATAAACGCGTTCCACATAATCCCCAGGAATAATAGTCATATTGGCCTCCTCGTCTACTCTTGCCTTCCTCTCTAGCTTACCTTATGGAAGGAATGGCGAGAATAGCCAATTATAGAAGACGATGTAGAAATTTCGATTAACCATTCACAATGCTTTCAATTGGCAAGTAAAGTGATAATTCTCCATGATTGGCTTTAGGATGGTATTGTTCATGAACCGCTCCGGCAAGTTTATACGAATGAGCTGGCAGATACTCGGACATCATCCGATGGAACGTTTCTTTATACGTGTCTTGCGTACAGGTAACTACAGCATATGTAAATGCAGGTAGGACCCATTTCGTCCATCCACTGGGGGCAATTGCACCATCGACAACTTCGCAGCCTGCTAAATATTTGCCTTCATCTTGCCACCGTTCAAAGTTCCCGCCAACATCACTCATGGCTCCCCAAATTCCAACGATATTGCCATCACTGTCCAGCTTCGCGAGGCTGCTAATTTCATGAAAGTGACTATTGGCTTCTTGCCATAAAGGCGGTATCCATACGGCGCCTTCATTTGCAAGACCTTGTCCCAATTTACCAATAACCGAAAATGGTTGTTTCTCCTTGATTTCGACCACGTTTTCCCCTCCAGTATTCGTAGAAAGATCTCACTGTAACACGAACACATGTTCTAGTTATATTTTACCATCTACCTTTATACAAAACAAGATAGATAAAAGAAAAAGCTCTAGAACGTCCCCAGCCACACTGAGTGCGGCAGAACGTGCTAAAGCTTCCTCATCTTCACCTCGGTTAGCGTGAAACTTTACTTCGCTTCATACCAGTTATCGCCAAAGCTGACGTCTGCTTTGAGCGGTACATCCAGCTTCAGCGCGCCTTCCATAACCTCCGGTACGAGTGTCTTCATCAGTTCCAGCTCCTCGGCCGGCACTTCGAAGACGAGCTCATCGTGTACCTGCAGCAGCATGCGGCTGCGGAGTCCGCGATCACGCAGCTCCTTGTCCATGTTCACCATCGCCAGCTTGATGATATCCGCCGCTGTACCTTGAATCGGCGTGTTCATCGCGGTCCGTTCGGCGAACGAACGAAGGTTGAAATTCGACGCCTTGATTTCCGGCAAGTAGCGGCGGCGTTCAAGGAGCGTCGTCACGAAGCCGTCCGTGCGGGCTTGGGCAACGATATTGTCCATGTACGCCCGGACCCCTTGGAACACTTCAAAATATTGCTCAATAAACTTCGCCGCATCCTTGCGTGCGATGTTAAGGTTGTTCGACAGACCGAAGTCGCTGATTCCGTACACGATCCCGAAGTTAACCGCTTTTGCTTGCCGGCGCATATTCGCATCCACTTGATCCGCAGTTACGCCGAAGACGTCCATCGCTGTTTTCGTATGGATATCGGTATCCTCGATAAAGGCGGTTTTCATCTTCTCGTCGCCGGAAATATGCGCCAGAACGCGTAATTCGATCTGCGAATAGTCGGCTGCGAGAATCGTCCAACCCGGCTCCGACGGCACGAACGCTTTGCGAATACGGCGTCCTTCCTCCAACCGGATCGGAATGTTCTGCAAGTTCGGAAATTGGCTTGATAGACGTCCGGTTGCAGCGATAGTCTGGCGGTAGAAGGTATGCACTTTGCCCGTGTCGCGGCGAATCTCCTTCAACAATCCTTCAACATAAGTCGACTGCAGCTTCGCCAGCTGGCGGTACAGCAGAATGAGCTTCACGATTTCGTGGTAAGGCTCGAGCTTCTCCAGCACTTCCGCATCGGTCGAATAACCAGTCTTCGTTTTCTTCCACGCCGGAAGACCCAGCTTCTCGAAGAGTACCTCTCCAAGCTGCTTCGGCGAGTTAATGTTGAACTCCATACCGGCATGCATATAGATATCGCTCATGTATTGCGAGATGTTCTTCTCCAGCTCTGCGCCAAGATCCTCGAGCACGGAAGCGTTCACCTTAATGCCCTGCTTCTCCATGCCGGCAAGGACAACAGCCAGCGGCTGCTCCAGCTCATAGCAAAGCTTGCTCATGTGACCGGTCTCCAGCTCGTCGGTCAGCATCGGAACGAGTCTGCGGACAGCATCTGCTTTAGCGGCCAGATGGCCTGCGAGCACGCCGGAGGCCGGCACTTGGAACTTCGCGCCTTTGCCGTAAACAGATTCATCCGTTTGAATCGCCGCAAGACCGTGACGCTGAATGAGCGCCGCTAATGTTTGGCTTGATTCGGTCGGATCGAGAAGGTACGCTGCAAGCAGTGCATCGAAGGTTGTCCCGCGCAGCTCAATGCCAAGCCAAGATAGGACAAGCTCTGCTTTGTGCAAATCGTAGCCCTTCTTCGGTGCTTTCTCATCCTCAAGCCACTTGCGCACAGGCGCCGCTGTTTTCGCATCCATCAGCTCATCGTAAGTCACAACAACGACGCGTTCGCCGCTTGTCACGGCTAGTCCGACGAATCTCGCTTGATGCGGATTGTCGCCAATTGCTTCAATGTAGAAGCTCTCGGAGGTCGCAAGCAGTTCAGTAAGCGCATCTGCGGTCAGCTCACTCGCAGTCACAACCTCATAGGTCGCTACTGCCATCGCATTAGCGGCGGATCCGCCTGCTTCAGGAAGCTGCAGCCGCTCGATCAGCGACTTGAACTCCAGCTTGCGGAACATGTCGCCGAGCGCTGTCTCGTCATAGCCGCTATACACCAGCTCGTCCGCTTTATTCTCAAGGGGCACCTCGCGATAGATCGTAGCCAGCTTCTTGCTCATGATGGCACTTTCCTGATGCTCTTCAACCTTTTCCTTCATCTTGCCCTTGATTTCGCTCGTATTGGCAAGGACGCCTTCAACGCTGCCGAACTCGTGCAGCAGCTTCAGCGCTGTTTTCTCTCCGACGCCCGGAATGCCCGGAATGTTATCGGATGTATCGCCCATCAGACCTTTAAGGTCGATAATTTGCAGCGGCGTTAAGCCATAACGCTCTTGGATACCGGCTGGATCGTAACGCTCCACATCCGTCACCCCTTTACGCGTGAGCGCAATGGTGACATGATCGGAAGCCAGCTGCAGCATATCCTTGTCACCGGACACGACGACGGTCTCAATCCCGCCCTCATCCGCCAATCGGCTGAGTGTCCCGATAATATCATCCGCTTCATAACCAGGAAGCTCATATTGCGCAATCCCGAAAGAGCGCAGCAGCTCCTTGAGCACAGGGAATTGCTCTGACAGCTCCGACGGTGTTTTCTCCCGACCGCCTTTGTATTCCGCATAGCCTTCATGACGGAACGTGGTCTTGCCCGCATCGAAGGCGACAAGTATATGCGTCGGCTTCTCTTCCTCCAGCAGCTTCAGCAGCATGGTCGTAAAGCCGTACACCGCATTCGTATGCAGCCCCGACGAATTCGTAAGCGGCGGCATCGCGAAGAATGCTCTATAAATGATACTGTTACCATCAATCAATACCCATTTATCCATCCGACAAGCACACCTCACCTTATTATTCCTAGTGCTTATCATAGCATAAAGCGAACACACTTTCCCAGGCAGAATGATGATAGGAAGCGACGCTTTAAATCATCATTCAACGGCGGAACAGACCGGCCTTTCTGCACCGCTAATATAAAAGGCGGCACAGGGTTTCTCCCTGTGCCGCGTTTCGAATCCCCACTCCACTATTGGCATTCGCATTCAACTTGCTGCACTCCGCTTTCAATGATCCACTCTCTCCAACAAGAACACAAGCGCATCGCAAATTCTAACGAACCGTACAGGCCTTATTTCGCCGAATCTCTAAGCTTTTAGAATTTAACGAACCGTACGGGCCTTATGTGGGGTAAATCGGCTCCAAAACACCTAAAAACCTTCAAATAAGGCCTCAATGGTTCGTTAGAATTTCTTGAGGGCTATCCGGGGGCGAATAAGCCCCCTACGGTTCGTTAGAGCATTTCGCACTTCGCAAACCGCGCGGCACACGCCGCGTATCGCACATTCGTGAACCGCACTCTGCTTCGACGCTGTTCGCTCTTTCACTACTCGCTCTCCGCTTAGCCGCACTTCGCACTTTCGCGATCCGCCCTCCGCTTCGACGCACATCGCACCTTCGCGGCCAGCCCTCCGCTTCGACGCACTTCGCACCTTCGCGACCAGCCCTCCGCTTCGCCGCACTCCGCACCTTCGCGACTCACCCTCCGCTTCCCCACATATCCTACAACTTTTACGCGATAATCCCCCATTCACTTCAAGCTGTTAAGCAATTGTAGGCTGCGGTCTCCCAAGTAAGTACCCTTGCGCGTAGTGTACGCCGATGGACTTGATATATTGAAGCTCGCTCTCTTCCTCGATGCCTTCCGCCACCAGCGAGATGCCCATTTTGGCAGCCAGCTCCGTGAACGTTTGGACCAGATGGGCCTTCATTCCATCCTGGTGGATGCCATGAATAAGGGAGCGATCGATTTTGATATAATCCGGCTCCAGCTCAACGATGGACTGCAGCGATGAATAACCTGCCCCTGCATCGTCGATAGCGATCTGATAGCCTTGCGTACGGTAATGCTGCAGAATTTTCTTCGCTGCACCAAAATCCTCAATGGAGCTGCGCTCCGTAATTTCGAACACGACATGATGCGGAGACAGCCCATATTGCTCGAGCAGCAGCATCGTGCGTCCGGTTGTGAAGGAGGGGTCATTCATAATTTTCGCGGTAATGTTGATGAACAGCTTCTGCCCTGCCGACAGCCCCGCGCTTCCTTCGATTGCACGCTCCCGGGCCAGCCGGTCAAGGGAGTAAGTAAGCCCCTCTTCAGAGGCAAAATCAAACAGCTGCAGCGGTCCGTCAAACCAGCGTTTATCCGGCAAGCGAGAAAGCGCCTCATATCCGTATGCAGCCTCCGTCCCGCATTGCAGCGAGATAATTGGCTGATAGACCGGATGAATGAGCCGCTCCATGAGGATGTGCTCCAGCGCTCTGCGCTTCAAGCTGCGCTCCGTTGCGCCGGTGGGCTGTCCGTGGATGATCGCGCGTTTGATGCCATCATACAGCCGCTCTTCCTCCGATACGATGCCGCCATTCAAGAAGGAGACGCCTGCATGCAGCTTTAGCTCGGGAATCGCGCCACCGAACTCGGCGTCCATAAACCGCTCCTCCCAGTCGAGCTTCAGTCTGCTGCCCAACGTCAGCAGGTCCTCTTCCGGTGAACGGAAGCACGAGGGCGGAAGGGAAAGACACACAAACAGGTCATCACGCAGCCATAGCTTCGAAAGTCCGGTCGTACTGACTGCATCTTGTTCCATCATGACCCGTTCGGCGAAACGGCGCCACTTGGCATCGAGTTTCACCTTTACGTCTTCTTGCTCGATCGCTTTGCCTTGCCAAGCAAAATATATAATGCCCATCTGATTGGATTCTCTAGTTACTGTCACGTCATTCCCTCTCCCAGCTGCTCTCCGAATACATCGCTGGCAACATAGGCACTGCCGCGAATTCCTTTCGCCTGCTTCTTTACCCGCGCTGCCGCTTGTGAAATAATGGCTGTTGTTAATGGATGGTTCCCATTCCACCTTAGCAGCGACAACGATAATGTGACGCCCTCTTGCTGCACCGCCACCCCGCTTCGGTCCACAACACCCGGTACATGCGTCATGCCATAATAACCTTTGACGCCGCTGTCGAACCTGGCAAGCAGCAGGCGACACAGCTTCTCCGATTCGGAGCGATCGGTCAGCATAATGAAATCATCCCCGCCGATATGGCCGATAAAATCATCCCGTTTTCCGCCAACCTGCGCAACCTCTTGCAGAACGGAAGCGAGAAAACGGATCAGCGCATCCCCTTGGCTGAACCCGAAGCAATCATTAAACCATTTGAAATAGTCCAAATCCGCATAAATGATGGTGAACGGTCTGCCTCCATCAATCCGCCGCTGCATCTCCCGCTGAATAGATGCATTACCCGGTAATCCCGTAAGCGGGTTTGCTGTCCGTGCTTCCTCCGTTCGCAGCTGCGTCATACACTCTAGAATCGAGCGGACTGAGGCTGCGCCAACAAATTTGTCCCCTCGCGTAATGAGCACGAGATGATAGAGCCGGGAAATATCCCTTGCCATTGCCAGCTGTACCACTTGCTCGACCGGCAGCTCTGCATCGACGACAAGGGCTTCCTTATCCATAATTCGGGCAATCGCCCTATTCCAATAGAGCGGAAGACCAAACTGCCCCGCCAGCAGCTGATTCATATTTTCTTTCATCACAAGACCAAGCGGCTTGCCCTCTTGAACTACAACCGCACCTTGGATATGCGGGTTAGACTCGAACATGCGAGACAGGTCGGATACAAGCGAGCCCGGCTCAAACATAGGCACTGTCTTGGTTAACGATCCGATCGTCACATACGATGGGACGCCGCTTAAGTATGCTTCCTGCTGATGCACCTGCTGTTCCTCCCGCTCCCCTGATTGGAAACGGACTACCATCTCATAGGCTTCCTTAATTACTTTAAACATACTAACTTCAATGGAGCGGCCTTTTGCCGTTGAAGGGCAGGAAACAGCATGTCCAACCGCAAAATCCGGTTTTCCATCCTGCTCCTTCATGTTGACAATCCGATTTGCCTCGAAGGTCTTACAAAGTTTCACTTTCAATTTATCGATACCCAGTCGGAGTCTTGACTCCAGTTCTTTGTCCGCCGCCGCAGCCAAACCGCATGCCAAGAAATAGAACCGGTCATCCCCCATCGCGCTGTGCCAAACAAGCCCTTCCTGCTCAGTCACCCATTCATTCAATGCCTCATCAACCGCGGCAGGAGTGCCCTGAAGCAGTTGTAAGGCAATTACACCAATGCCGCCTTGATGCCAGCTTTCCTTTAAACGATGCAGCATTGTTTTGTCTAATAATCCATAGCTGATTTCGTTCATATGAATCCCTCTTAGGCGTGAGTCTTTTTGACTATCCCTTATGTTCCATTGTAGGAATAAAGTGTGATGGAAGTATTGTCCTATTGTTAACTCCACGTAAAAAAACAGGTGCTGCGCATCATGCGCAGCACCTGTTTACCCATGTATTACATATTTAGGTCCGGTCGTTTGCCTGTCACGAGAAAGACGACGCTTTCGCCGATATTCGTGGCATGGTCGGCGATCCGTTCAATATAGCGGCCCACGAAGCTAATCAAGCTGCCTTGCGAAATGGTCTTCGGATTCTCGATCATCACAGCGAACAAATCACGGATTACTTCCGCGAACAGCGCATCCACTTGATCGTCGTCCTGCGCCATCTTGCACGCGAGATTCACATTTTCCTGTACATAAGATTGGATCGATTCGCGGATCATCTGGCCGGTAATCTCAGCCATGCGCGGAAGATCAACCAGCGGTTTCATAAGGGTCTGCCCTTCAAGGCGCACAACTACCTTGGCGATATCGACCGTGAGGTCGCCCATTCGCTCCAGATCAGCCGCCATCTTGAAGGCGATCAGAACGCGGCGCAAATCCTTCGCGACCGGCTGCTGCGTAGCAATCATGCGAGCACCGAGCTCATCAATACTCTCTTCCAATTGATTAAGCTTCATGTCCTCCGCAATAATGATGCGTGCCGTATCGGCGTCCACTTCCTCGAGTGCCTTCATCGCGGCGGCCAGTCCCGTTTCGACGCGGTTGCCCATCTCAATCAGCTTCTTCTTAAGAAGCTCCAATCCCTCGTCGAGCTCTTTGCGCTTGATCATCTGCGTCGCCTCCCAATGATGGATTACCCGAAACGTCCCGAGATATAATCATCAGTAGCTTTCTCGGATGGATTCGTGAAGATCTTGTCGGTTTGATCATACTCCACGACTTTGCCCATATAGAAGAACGCTGTCTTATCCGATACCCTTGCTGCTTGATGCATGTTGTGAGTGACGATGACGATGCTGAAATCCTGCTTGAGCTCCGAAATCAGCTCTTCCACTTTCGCAGTCGATACCGGATCGAGTGCGGATGCAGGTTCGTCCATCAAAATAACTTTCGGTTTGACCGCAATCGAACGAGCGATGCAAAGACGCTGCTGTTGACCGCCTGAAAGCGCAAGCGCGGAATTGTGAAGGCGATCCTTCGTTTCATCCCACAGTGCCGCTTTGCGCAAGCAGTCTTCTACGATTTCGTCCAGCTGCTTCTTGTTTCGAATCCCATGATAACGTGGTCCGAATGCGATATTTTCATAGATTGACTTGTGGAACGGGTTCGGACGCTGCCAAACCATTCCGATCTTCTGGCGCAGCAACACAACATCGACGCCGGATTCATTAATATTCTCGCCATCCATCCAGATCTCTCCGGAAGTGCGTACACCATCTATTGTATCATTCATTCGGTTCAAGCTGCGCAAAAAAGTGGATTTACCGCAACCCGAAGGACCGATCAATGCCGTAACTTCACGCGGGGCAAATGCAAGCGATACGCCCTTGATTGCTTCCTTCTCTCCATAGAATACACGAAGATTTTTGGCTTCCAATCCTTCTGTTTGCATGTTCGTCACCCTTCCTTATTTGGTTGCTGTAAATCTACGATGCAAGTATCTGCCGAACCATCTGGCCGAGAAGTTGAACAATAGAACCATGATAAGCAGAACTGCAGAAGCACCGGCAGCAATCTCAGCTGCATCAGGAGCTAAGCCTTCACTGTTGATTTTCCAAATATGCACGGCCAGCGTCTCTGCCGGACGGAACGGATTCAGCGGCGAGAACGGGCTGAGCGGGTTCCAATTCGTGAAATCAAGACGAGGCGAGCTCATGCCGGCTGTGAATAGCAGCGCAGCCGCTTCACCGAATACACGGCCCGAAGCAAGAATCGTACCGGTTACAATCGTTGGCATTGCGATCGGCAGCATAACGGACGTAATCGTTTTCCAGCGCGACAATCCAAGCGCCAGGCTGGCTTCCTTCTGCTCACGCGGTACGCCGCTGAGCGATTGCTCGGTAATCCGAACCATAAGCGGCAGGTTAAACACCGTCAGCGCAAGCGCACCGGAGAACAGCGAGAACCCAAAGCCGAACAAGTTAACGATAACTAGCAGTCCGAACAAACCAACTACGATGGAAGGGAAAGACGAGAGCACTTCGACTACCAAACGAATGGAGTCTGTAAGGCGACCCGGTTTCGCGTATTCACTCATATAAATCCCGGCGCCAAGTCCGAGCGGAATGGTAATGATAAGTGTCAAAACCAGCAAGAACAAGGAATTAAAGAGCTGCGGTCCGATACCGCCGCCGGCTTTGATCGTTTGCGGCGCGGAGGTCAAGAAATGAAAGCTGATATGTCCTACTCCACGGAAGAGGATAAAACCGAGCAATCCCGCCAAAATAAGAACGATAAGTGATGCGACACCGATAATGACACCCGTGGCAATGCGATCTGCGGTTTTGGCGTTCATCGTTGGTTTCTCCTTTCCAAGAAGCGAACTATGAATACAAATACAAAGGTCATGCTAAGCAGTATGAGCGCAAGTGACCACAATACATTGTTGTGCGTGGAGCCCATAACGGTGTTACCCATATCGAGTGTGATGACACTCGTCAGCGTCGAGGCTGATTCAAACAACGAATGCGGGATATGCGGCGAGTTACCGATGACCATTTGTACGGCCAACGCTTCACCGAATGCACGGGACATACCAAGAACGACACCCGTTAACAGTGACGGCAGCGTGGTTGGAAGCACAATGCGGTAAATCGTCTGCCAGCGAGTAGCACCCAGCGCGTAGGAAGCTTCCTTCAAACCGCGGGGCAATGCAGCCAGCGCATCCGTAGCAATCGTTGTTACAGTTGGCAAAATCATTAGCGAAAGCACGATGGCTCCCGCCGCAATCCCAATGCCCTGTCCCGGGAATAAAGCCCGGAGCGCCGGTACAACAACGCTAAGACCAACAAAACCAAAAACTACGGATGGAATACCTGCGAGCAGCTCAATAACCGGCTGCAACACTTTTTTACCAATACCGGGCATAATCTGGGTCATAAACACGGCTGCGCAAATACCAAGCGGAGCTGCGAGCAAAGCAGCAAGAAGTGAAGTACTGAAAGATCCGAAGATGAATGGCAGAGCGCCATAAAGCGGAATATCACCTTCCGGATCCCATTTCAAGCCGCTAAGCAGCCCGCCGAGGCTCACGCCATCCATAATAAACGTAGTCAAACCACGGGAAGAAACGAAATAGACAATAGCAGCGATCGTAATGACGAGGACTAGAATACAAAGCGCCGTATAAACTTTACCTACCCATTCCTCCATGACATGCGGTTTCACGATAGCTCTTGTTGTCTTCCCCGTTTGAATCCGTTTCTTATTTGCACGAGCGGGCTGCTCCATGAATGTTCTCTCCTTCAACTAGCATTCTCATGACAGGCAATTAGAGGCGGAGTGGATCCACCTCTAATGTCTGTGCTATTTGTTTAGGGTTACTTATTTCACAATATTACCGTCCACATCGCGTTTCACTTGCATTTTGCTCATTGGGATGTAGCCAAGTTCTACAACATCGCCGCTTTGAACTTCATCGCTAGTCATGTAGTCAAGGAATGCTTTAGTTGCTGCATCCGGCTCGCCTTTCGTGTACATGTGCTCGTAAGCCCATACCGGATAAGTGCCTGTAACGATGTTTGCTTCAGTTGCTTCTACGCCTTCATACTTCACTGTTTTTACAGTGTCGTCGATGTAGGAAAGTGCAAGGTAACCGATAGCGCCCGGTGTTTCGGCAACCAGCTTCTTAACAGTACCTGAGGAATCTTCTTGGATGGAGCCTTGAACATCTTCGGATTTAGTGCCAAGCGCGTATTTCTCAAAAGTTTTACGTGTACCTGAGCTGCCCGGACGGTTAACGATTGTGATTTTCTCATCTGCGCCGCCAACTTCTTTCCAGTTCGTCACTTTACCAGTGAAGATGTCAACAAGTTGTTGTTTAGTCAGGTTATCTACTGCGATGTCTTTATTGATAACTGTTGCCATTGCTACAACTGCAACTTGGTGGTCAACCAGTTCTTTTGCTTTGTCTGCATCCGCATCCGTGAACTTCTCTTCTGCGAAAATGTCGGAGTTACCGATTGTTGCTTGTCCGCCGGATACTTGAGTCAAGCCTGTGCCGCTGCCGCCGCCTTGAACTTGAACGGTGATGCCGGAGTATTTCGCGTCTTCCATGAACTTCTTGGAAACTTGCTCAACGAGTGGTTGAAGTGCCGATGATCCAGTTGCAAGTATCGATCCGCTAAGTGCTTCACCTGCGCCTGCGTTATTCGTACCGCTATTTTGTGAGTTGGTGTTCGTGCTCTCCTCATTCTTCGAGCCGCAAGCCGCCAAACCGATCGTCAACATAAGTGCTACAACAATTAGTAATGCCTTTTTCATTTCAGTTCGTTTCTCCTTCCGCTCCTGCGCGGTTATTTGTTTTACAAGACTTAGTATAGATGCCGCGTATTAATCTTATATTTTCGAAGTGTTAACGCAATGCAAAAACTATATAGAGGAATTGTATATAATAAGTACTTACTATAGAATTAATAAATAATAATTCGATAATGGGGCGCTTATATTATGAATATATTAAGATTGCAGATTTTGGTATTGATTGAACGCCTCCGTAAAGTGACAGCTGTTGCCGATGAGCTCGGAATTAAGCAGCCTACGGTCAGCTTTCATATGAAGAAACTCGAGGAAGAATGGGGGATGCCGCTCTTCGAGATGAAAACTGGGAAGGTTATGCTGACGGAATCCGGCAAACTGCTTTATCAGTATGCCGAAGGCATTGACCGTCTTTATCGGGAGGCGCAGGAACGTTTCGCCTCCTACCGCCAAGATGGCAAACATCAATTCGTCATCGGCTGCACAGATGTCGCATCCTCCATCCTGTTCAGCGGCAATTGGTATCGACTCGCAGAAGTAGCCTCTACTTTACAAATCAACCTGGTTACCGGCGATGGCGGCCGCTTGTTCGAGCAGCTTCACGCAGGCAAGCTTGATCTTATCGTGTACGGAGATTCAACGCTTTATAATCGGCCGGAGCTGAACAATTGCCAATATGAACTGGTGCTTGAGGACCAGCTAGCCCTTTATACAACCAAAGCGCATCCTCTCCTTGATGCACGCGTCAACACCGCATCTTCCTATTTGCTTCATGGTCAAGCTTATGTAAAGCTTGCAGATCCCTCCTTAGAGGAAGCGGTGAGCAGCTGGAGCACCAACGAACAGCTCAGCCTTACAAACCCGCTCACAACGGATCGTATCGACTTGGCATTGAACGCGGTTCGAGCCGGTTCATTGCTGGCATTTCTGCCTACCTCCGCAGCTCCTCAATTGCCCGAAGGCATTCTTCGACTCCCGCTTCCCGGCCAGCAGCAAAGCTGGAAGCTGTTTGCCGCTTGGCGTTCCGATTATTGGAATCCGGTACAGCAGCAGCGGATGATCGCCTTGCTTAAAGAGCTGCCTAAGCTGCAAAAAGCAGCCGATTCGAAGTAAGGATACGCTTCGAATCGGCTGCTTTAGGACATGCTATATACAATTATAAGGGCTGGATGATTAGGAGTTCAGATCCGGTCTTGAGCCTGTTACCAGATACACAACCGATTCTCCGATGTTCGTTGCATGATCCGCGAAACGTTCGATGTAACGTCCGACGAAGCTAAGCAGGTTCGCTTGGGAGATCGTTTTCGGATTTTCCATCATAAGCGAGAACAGCTCGCGAATGATTTGGGAATAAAGCGCATCGACCAGGTCATCATCTTTGGCCATTTTGTAAGCCATATTGATATTCTCTTGTACGAACGATTGAATCGCTTCATAGGTCATCATTTGTACGATCTGCGTCATTCTCGGCAAATCAATCAAGGGTTTGATCAATACTTGCCCTTCCAGTCTCAGCACGACTTTTGCTACGTCTACGGCCAAATCGCCCATCCGCTCCAGGTCGGAGGCAATTCGGAAAGCGACCAGGATACGTCTTAAATCCTTAGCAACCGGCTGTTGGGTGGCAATCAGCATCGCACCTAGTTCCGAAATTTTTTCTTCGATTTTGTTGATCGATTTGTCATCTTGAATGATTTGCTTTGCTGCAGGCACATCGATCGTTTCCAATGCGTCCATCGCCTTTGCGATAACCGCCTCTACGCGTTGACCCATATCTACGATCAGCTCGTTCAATTCCTCGAGTCCATGATCAAATTCTTTGCGCTTCGTCATCATCACTTAAATGCTCTCCCTCTGTGGTTTAGGAATTAGCCGAAACGGCCGCTGATGTAATCTTCCGTGCGTTGATCGCGTGGATTCGAGAACAGCTTCTCTGTCTCGGAGAACTCCACCACTTCGCCATTTAAGAAGAATACGGTTTGGTTGGAAACGCGAGCCGCTTGATGCATGTTGTGCGTAACCATGACGATTGTATATTTATCTTTCAGCTCTTGCGCCAGTTCTTCGATCTTCAGTGTCGAGATTGGATCAAGTGCGGAAGTCGCTTCGTCCATAAGCAGAATGTCAGGGTTAACGGCAATTGCACGCGCAATACACAAACGCTGCTGTTGTCCGCCGGAGAGGCTAAGCGCCGAACGCTTCAGGTAATCTTTTACTTCATCCCACAATACTGCAGAACGTAGGCTTGATTCCACGATTTCGTCGAGCTTCTGTTTGCTGCGGATGCCGTGCAAACGCGGGCCGTAGGCTACGTTGTCATAGATGGATTTCGGGAATGGATTCGGCTGTTGGAATACCATGCCGACCTTCTTGCGCAGCGTCTCCACATCCACTTCCTTCGAATAGATGTCCGCACCGCCGATTGTAATCTTGCCTTCGATTCTTGTGCCTGGAATCATATCATTCATCCGGTTAAGCGTACGAAGCAGCGTCGATTTACCGCAGCCCGATGGTCCGATGAAAGCCGTAATGGCTTTCTCCGGAATATCCATCGTTACGTCCTTCAAAGCGTGGAATTGTCCATAATGTAAATTTAATTTATGAATATCGATCAAGGTTTGGGAAGCTGTTGATTGCATGGCGTATTCCTCCGTATTGGGTGGACTTGCTAACCGTCCGTTTCAGGCCTTCCTTGAACTAGGATAGCGTGAATTTGTTTATCGAATATGTTCGTTTTGTAAACGCAGTATTAAAATTTACTCTTTCACCTGTAAATCTTGGATTAATTGCTTCATCTGCTCCGTTACGCGCTGCGATTGCAAGTAAGCTTGATTCGACAGTTTGCCGATCTCACCGGAGCTGTTGCTGCTTCCTGCCGCTGCATGGAACAGCTGCTGGAATACATCCGCTGCTTCTTTTATGTACACTTGGCTTGTATCTGCTTCCGTCTTGCCTAGTCCGACCAAATAAACCGTTTCTTTGACCGCCTCCATGATGGAGCCAATCATCCGATTGATATCCTCTGCGGACTCCTTGGTTTGCGTAGCCAGCTTCCGAACTTCATCGGCAACGACCGCAAATCCTCTGCCATGCTCTCCGGCGCGCGCCGCTTCAATCGCTGCGTTAACCGCCAGCAAGTTACACTGATCAGCAAGGCCGCGAATCAGCTTTGATACCTTATCAATTGATCCTGCACGATCTTGAAGTTCGCTGATTTGGCTTTCCTGAACGTCCGTACGCTTCGTCAGATTATGAAAGGCCATCGACACTTTATCGAGCTCATTCTTGCCTTTCAGCGTCAATTCCAGCATTTCTTTGGACATCGATTCGCCCAACAACGAAGCTTCCTGCACATGGAGGATGGAACGGTCGATTTCTTCGATCATCACTTCTGCGCCGTGAATCATGTTCACTTGTGCCTTTACACTCCGCTGCTGTAGCAACCGGGACATTTTCAGCAAATCCGCCATGGTCAGCATGCCGATAAAACGCTCATTCTCCGTAACGAGTACGCAGTCGTACAAGGTTTTCTCTTCGCGGCCAAGGGCGCGATCAAGCAGCTCCTGCATCGAAATCCCTTGATTCACGATGAGCGGCCGACGATCCATCAGCTTCGCAATCGAACGGCCGTAATACAGCTCTCTGCCGAATCGATGCGTCTGGATGACGGTAAGTTTGTTTCGCATTACAAGTCCGATCGGCCGTTCCAAGTCATCGCAAACGACGACACATTCATGATCCGGCGTTAACGCGAATTGCGAAATGACATCCTGGCAAGTATGAGAGACGTTCACGATTGCTGCTTCCCTAATGAAAACTGTCAATAATGCATGATCTGAAGTCGTTACCTGTCCTTCTGCAGTCGGCATATTCGTAAGCAGTTCTTCAGTTGTCAGCCGTTCCAATACAGCAATTGTCATGCATATCTCTCCTTTCAATCCGGCAAGCTTACGAAATTAACGTGATCTGCGCGCATTCAGCCACAGCGGAACACGGAAGACAATATTAATAAGCAAGACGACGAAGACTAGTACGGCAGCCGCTTTCTCTGCGATAAGCTGCGCATCCGGGACGATAGCTTCCGATTGTACATACCACAGGTGAACCGCAAGCGTTGCACCGGGCGAGAACAAGCTGAAATCCCACATTTCACCGGAGGACGAAACACCGGCAGTCAGAATGATAACGGCACTCTCACCGAAGGCACGGCCCGCGGTCAGACAGATACCGGTAATAATACCGTTCAATGCAACCGGAATCAGCACGCTGCGGATCGTCTGCAGATGTGTGCTTCCGAGTGCGAATGAAGCATGCTTCATTTCCTTCGGTACCGCGCGAATCGCTTCTTCCGTTACTCGGGTAAGAACCGGCAGGTTCAGGAAGGCCAAGCTGACAGCACCGCCTATGATCGTAAGGCCAATATCAAAGGCTTCAACGAACAACGCGATTCCAAACAAACCGAAAATAATCGAAGGTACCGAAGCGAGTCCCTCTACGCAAATTCGGATAAAGGCGATAAACTTCGTCGCAGGGGCGAACTCAGCCAAGTAAATACCTGCTGCCATTCCGAGCGGGATCGAAATGACAAGCGAAATGGTAAGCACATAGAACGAATTGAAGAGTAACGGACCGATACCGCCGCCTTCATCCATCTCGCTCGGAAGGCCATACAAGAAACCCCAGTCAAGTTTCGGCAGCCCCTTTTGCAAAATCAGGAACAGCAGCCCGCAAATAAATAGTATCGTGCACATCCCGATAATCCATACAACGGAAGTAAACAGCCTGTTGCTCAGGTGATTGAACCCTCTGCGTGCCGCAAACGGATGTGGGACCGACGTCCCTTTGCCTGTACTCATGACTATGATTTCACTCCTCTGCCTTGGAATAGCCTTACGATTACGATCATGAGGAGCGAGATAATGAGCAGGATAAAGCCCATCATATATAGCGCGTAGTTCCAAGTGGAATCAAACGGGACATTCGCGATTTGCATAACGATATTGCTTGTCAATACAGCCGTCGGCTTGAACAGCGCGTCCGCCAGCTGCGGCGTATTGCCGATAACCATAACGACGGCCATCGTTTCGCCGATTGCGCGAGCCATACCCAGAATGACGGCATACATGATGCCGCTCTTCGCAGCAGGCAGCACGACTCTTACAATAGTTTGAAACCTGGTGGAACCAAGGGCATAGGATGCATCCCGGAATTTCTTCGGAACCGCTACGATGGAATCGTCCGTGATCCGACTGATGGTAGGCAAAGTCATTATCGTAAGCACGATAGCCGCAGCCAAAATGCCATCGCCCATATTCGTTCCTGTTACAGTACGAAGCATTGGGATTAGAACGGTCATACCTAGAAAACCGTAAACAACGGATGGAATGCCAACGAGCAAATCAAGCACAGGGCGCAGTATCGTCTTCAGCCATGCCGGCGTCATTTCGGATAAAAAGATAGCAATTATGACGGACAGCGGTACGGAAATCACCATTGTCAGCAGCGTTAAGGCGAATGTACCGAAAATAAAGATAAATGCGCCGTATTGATCGTTTTCAGGTACCCATTCCGTGGAGAAGAAGAAGTCTTTCAAGGAAACCGTCTCGAACGTAAGTACGCCTGTACGGCCCATTAGGAACAAAATAGAGAAAAGGATGACACATACGAAGACAGCACTTGCGATACAGATGATGCGGAATGTACGGTTGTAGAACGAAAGCCGTGCTTTGCGGCTGAATTTACGACCGGATTTATTCTCAAGGCTACGTCCCAATTCGCCGGATACAGGGATGTCAATCATGCTCATGACGCTGCTCTCCTTTCAAGTGTTCAAAGTTAGAGCCGGCCTCGCAGTTGTTCATGCGATAAGCCGGCTCCGCTTCATCTTATTTCATGGCCGAGATCGGGATAAATTTGAGCTTTTTAAGCGATCCGGTTTGGAACTTCTTGCTTTGAACGTAGTCGATGAATGCCTTAGTTGTGCCAGTTGGTGCACCTTTTGTCATGTAGTAGCCAAAGCCCCACACTTTGTAAGTACCGTTGATTACGTTAGCTTCTGTTGGAGCAACGTTGTTGATTTTCAGTGCAGTCATTTTGCTTGTTACATAGACAAGGTCGATATAACCGATTGCATTTGGCGTCGTTTCGATGGCTGTTTTCATGTCGCCGCTCGACTTCACTTCTTTATAGTTGGAACCTTTTGTCATGTAGTCAGTGCCATTCAGCGCCTTGATTTGGAAGTTAACGCGCGTGCCGGAACCGAATGCGCGGTTTACAACGATAATGTCTTTATCTGCGCCGCCAACTTCTTTCCAGTTGGTGATTTTACCGGAGAAAATACCTTGCAGCTGCGCAGTGGACAAGCTGCTGATGCCAACATTGCTGTTTGTGATCGCTGCGAAAGGGATAACCGCAACTTTATTGGCAACTTGACCTGTGAAAGCTTTGAAACCAGGTACGTCTTTCGTAGCATCCCAGTCTACTGCGCCGATGTCTGCAATGCCTTTACGTACGGATTGAGGACCTGTGATGGAACCTGCAGCCGATGCGGAAATTCTAACTTTCGGGTTGAGTTTCTTGAACTCGTTAGCTGCTTGCAAAGTCAGTGGCAGAAGAGCCGACGAACCGTTAATGACGATTCGGCCGCTCAATTTGCTGGATGCGCTCGCAACGGATACGGAACCGAATGCGACTGTAAGAGCGATAAGGGCAAAGCTTAAACTTTTAAACCATTTTGTTTTCATCTGTGGAAGTTCTCCTCTCAATTTAGAACACTAAGATTGTATTAGTTCGTTACTTTCTTCAGGCCGCTATCCGATTTCACATAAACCGCGTCGTCGATCACGAATGCAATCGGTGTTCCAACTGCGGCTACAACTTCACTTACGTTACCTTCTACTTTGCCAAGCGTCGTTACCGCGCCTGTTGCGATGTTTACTTCATACGCGCTTGTTACGTCAGCGGAATCAGCAAGTGCATAGATTTTGTCGCCGGCTACAGTCGCTTGCAATACATCTTTATCGCCGATCAGCTTTGTTACTGTTTTGTCCAAGGCAACGGCTACGAGCGAAGATGGCTTGTTGTCTTCAACGCTAACGTAGTATGCTTTGCTGCCGTCTGCTGCAGCGCCAACGAACACTTTGTCATCTGTCGTTGTAGTCAGTTTCACAGGTTTGTTATCTTTAATCGAGAAATCAAAGCTGTAGAGTTGCGGCTCAGTACCCGTATTGTCGATGGCTACATCATCAGCATCAACCGGCTTAGAAGCATCGGCAGTTACAGCCCCCGGTTTGATAACCGTGTAGAAGAACTTCTTGCCGTCAGCGGAAACAGCCAGTCCGGATTTGTAATCGACTTTGTCATCCAATACTTTTGTAATCGCGCCATCAGCAACGTTCATCTTCGCGATAACGGAGCCTTTGTCACCTTGCAGGAAGTAGATTGCGGAGCTGTCGGCAGCCCATACAAGCTCTGGTTTAATGGAGTTGTCCGAAGAAACTACTTTAGCAGCCGGAACCTTGCCAGTAAGATCAATGATATTTACGATGCCATCGCCATCTGTGTAAACTGCTGACTTACCATTAGGAGCTACAGTCAGATCAGAAGCTGCCGTAGAAACCAACAATTGCGTATATGCACCTGTGTGAGCGTTAACGATATAGTCGATACGGCCTTCTTCAGTCAATTGGGATGCCAGCAAACGATCTGCGTCGATCCAGCGGATATCGTCAGCGTGGACCTTAGCTACTGCATCGATTGCGATCATGCCGGAAGCATTTGTCGAAGAATCAACGCCAAACGCGCTTACGAAATCTTCAAGCGAAACATAATAGCTGCCGTTTACGCTTTGTACGGCTTGCTCTAAACTTACTGCCTCTCCGTCAACCAATGCCGCATTCGAACCTGCATGAAGCTCGATCGCGTGGTTGTTGAAGTATGCCGTTACGCCCGATTTAACATTGACCATGAATTGCACACCTGCCGCAGTACCCAAATCTCTCAGTGCGTACAGCACCGTATTGTTTGCTTGGATGGAACGGACATGGAATGCAGTATCATTGATTGTGAGATCTACCGTCGTTGCGTTTGTTACGGATGCGGCGGAGACTACACTCACTGCCGAAGTACTCAGCGCTGCGGCAAGAGCGGAAATCATTAGCGTTTTTTTCATAGACATTTAGCTCGTATCACCCTTCTGGAATGGTTTATTGTCGATTTCGTTATGTACAATTCTGATTATAAGTACGCATTGTAAAGCGGCAGTTAATGGTGAGGCTGGTATTGTAAAGCAGCGGTTAATGTATTGTGAAGGATTTGTTAAGATGTGCCATTAGGCCTAATTGATCGGTTTAGACAATCGAAAGATTGGGTAAAGCGCATTCCACTTTCGACCGCACAAAAAAGCCGCTCATCCTGCCTGTCGGCAATGGAAAAGCGGCTCTAACCAAATTTTAGGAAAAGTTTAGGTTGGCTAGGTTGGCGTCGATTTTGTAAAATTGATAATCTTGCTGGTCAGATATCCTCCATTGCTGATCCCGATAAGTCCAATAAGCTCTTCCGGCAGCTCCGGGAAACGATCAATCGCTGAAAGCTCTTGCGTCATAATTGTCGAGAAGATCGTCGCGAAGTAGATCATCAAGGCCATCATGGTAAACAGGAACATCTGCACCTTGGCTATGTCGATGTACGCATGGTTCTGCATTTCTTCCCCTTCAAATATATCGGTGAACTGCGCGTCTTTATAAGATGGATTCGCGTAGAGCGTCCCCTGCATGCTCGATTCGATTTCCTCCGTGCTTTTGTTATAAGCCTCTGCGGCGCTTTGCACCAGCTGATTCTTTAGGGAATCGTCAATCGCGCGGTTCTTCTTCGCCCCATTAATCAGGGGACTAAAGATTGCCGATACACTGCTGATACCCATGAGTGCGAGAACCGTCGAATCAAACTGAAGCTGCAGCGGATGTTCGGGATGAAGGGCAAGATTCCCAACCAGGACGGTAAAATAGGTCGATGTGAAAAGCACCGTCCAAAGCGTGATCTGCAGCCTGGACAGACTCATGAGGTTTCGTTCATTAATGAGAATGCCGAGCGGATGGTTTAGCTTGCCTTTGCCGACGGCGAAGATCATATATACTTCCGAAAGAATGACTGCAGATAGATTATAGCCTTTAGGCAGAAACCATGCGCTGAGGAAGGCAAGCACAAGCGCAATCGTCAAATGAATGGCTACTTTAAAAGAAGTCCATTGAGGCGGCGAGCTCGGGAGCGGATTGATTCCACCTGTTGCGGACCTCGCGGGCTGCCCTGCTTTGATTGGGCTTGGCATAACTTCCCCTCCTTTGGTCCTAATTTACCAGAAGGAGGGCGATTATACTGTCAGTCGGTGAAGTCGAATTTAGACGATTCTGGAATACGGGCCGATTAGTCGGTTTGATCGATCAGCCATTTGTTGTTTTCTTGTTTCAAGACGTACATGATCGTCGTGATCATCGGTTTCTTCTCTAATTTACTATCCACATCTACATAGGCTACATATTCACCGTTTTGATTTTTGCCCAGGTTGCGCAGCTTAGCTTCGGATATCCGAAATCCGGGCGTAAACTCACCGACTCTGGTTTGATAGCTGGAAGTCAGAATTCTCTTATTCGCGGCATTATCCTCTTCATTCCTATAGTTGATATTCATATTAATGAGCTTCACGCATTGCAGAAACTCACCTTCATAGTCGCGTTCATCGATGTAGATGACTTGTTTGTTTTCCGGTGATGCATTCACATGTGAAGCTGCTCCATAGGCTGAGGCCATGATTGCAAAGGTCAGCATCAGGACAGTCAAACTTCTTTTCACATTCACGATCAGGTTCACGCAATAATCCTCCCTTTCTTATTCAATATGAACAAGAAGAGGATTTCTTAATCCGAGTAGGTGATTATTGCTAAGCACTCTGGGAGTATTTATGTAAAAAAAGCTGCCTCAAACGTCGCGAGTTGCGCGTTTTGAGACAGCTTTGGTTGATTAATGCGAGGATGTGCCGTATTCGCTGCTCTCGGCCATCGCATCCAGCTTCTGGCGACCCATGAAGAATGCGAATGCCAGTGCAAGCACCGATGGAATGATCGCCCACATGAAGGTGTACGTAATCGAGGATGAAAGTGCGGCTACGATCTTATCCAGCACTTCAGCCGGGATCAGCTTTCTCGTTTCCGGCGTCAGAATGGCACGCGGATCGCTGAGATCCAGACCTGCCGGCAGTTCAGCAGCGCCGCCGCCAGAACCCGCAAAGGCATCCTTCAATTTATTCGTCATCACATGGCTTTGAACGATCCCGAATACGGTAATCCCAATTGTCATCCCAAGCGAGCGAAGGAAGTTAAGCGTTGCACTCGCAGCTCCGCGCTCCCTTGGCGAGAAGGAATAGATGGCGGCGTTGCTGAGCACCGAGAACGAAGCTCCGATTCCAAGTCCGACCAATATCATAAACACCGTCACGATAAACCGCGTCGAATCGACGCCAAGCGTTGTCAGAAGCACGTTACCGGCAACCAGAATCCCAAGGGTAGGAATCATGATGGAACGGAAGGTCATCTTCGTCATCAAGAAACCGCCGCCCGTTGCCGTCACAACCGTTCCGAGCATCATCGGCAGAAGAACCATGCCGGCATTCGTTGCTTTACCGCCGAGCACGCCTTGAATGAAGATCGGAATGTAAACGGAAGCGGTAATGAATGCGGCACCGCTGAACATCGCAATTGCATTACTGCTCCAATACAACCGTTTACGGAACATATTAAACGAAATAATCGGCTCCGACACTTTACGCTCAATCATAATAAAGGCTATCAGCAATACGGCGAAGCCTGCAAACAAACCAAGAATCATGGATGAATCCCAAGCATATTTCTTACCGCCGAGCTCAAGCGCGAACATGAGGCACACGATACCCGCAACAAGCGTGAAGGCGCCGCCCCAGTCGATTCGCTGCTTGGCATGCTCAACCGATTCTTTATAGAAGATCGCAATCATCAAGAAAGCAATTAGTCCAAGCGGCAGGTTAATGTAGAAAATCCATTCCCAAGCGATATAGTCCGTAATATACGCACCAAGCAGCGGTCCGAAGATACTCGACATACCGAATACGGCACCGAATAAACCGCCGAGCTTACCGCGGCTCTCGAGCGGCACGGCATCGAACATAATGGTGAAAGCAATCGGCACGAGCGCGCCGCCGCCGATCCCTTGAATCGCGCGGTAAATGCTAAGCTCGATAATCGAGTGCGCGGTACCGCAAAGAATGGAACCGAGCATAAAGGTTAAGATCCCGAATATAAAGAATCTTTTGCGTCCATACATATCGGACAGTTTACCGAAGATCGGCATGCCCGCCATCTCAGCCACCATATAAGCGGATGTGACCCATACAAATTTGTCCATGCCGCCAAGGTCATGAACGATCGTCCCCATCGCCGTAGCTACGATGGTGTTGTCCATGGACGCCATAAGAATGCCCAGCAGCAAACCCGCGACAACAATACCTACATTACTTCGTTTTGCCAGCATTTTGAGTAGTTCCCCTCCATTGTGTACATCTTTGTTCTGTCCATACGGTTCATCCGTCATGCATCGGAGTCTTCGTCATCCATAGGTGTCGAATTGATCCACACCTGCTCCCCATCCTCCAGCCTCGTCAAACTGCCATCCTTGATCTCACGGATAAACGATTGCAGCCAAGCGAGCTCCGACTCCAACTGGTTGACGATAAACTCCTGCTCAATTAGGAAAATCCGCGCAAGTCCTTGTGAAACCGCAGCATCATTCCCTGCACGGCGCTGCACGATGTCTTGCTGCACGGAGTTAATTCGCCGCTCCAGAAGAGCAGCCGTTTCCTGCGGCGAAATATGGCCGATAAACGATAATGCCACCGGTAATTGCGGATATTCTTTCACGGGGGCATATATCAGCTCTCGGATCCACTCGTGAAACTCCGCAACGCCGGCATCCGTCGGCGCATAGATCGTCCGCTCGGGATGCTTCCCTTCCCGCTGTGTTTCCAGCGGCACGATCCACGCCAGCTTGAGCAGCGAATCCACTACCGAATAAAGCGAGCCATTGTTAAGCTTGATGACATCCGGAATGCCGCGCTGCTTCATCGTGGCGGCGATTTCATACGGATGCATCGGTCTTTCATTCAGCAGCGATAAGACGGCTAGCGCCAGCATGTTGCTTACTTTTCGTTTGGCCATCCTTTAAGGACTCCCTTAAGAAATGATTCGAACTCACATAGTCCATTTCGACTATACGAAATAGAACAGTCACTGTCAACCGCCTCCGGCATGAGAAAATAAAAAAACCTTGGGCTGATGAGCTATAGGATTAAGCTCCCCCAAGGTTTAAATGTTCTATAACGACAGTTTATAGAAGGCAGCCGCATTGCCGCCGTATAAAGCTTCGCGCTCTTCTTCGCTAAGCGTAGTTGGCAGTGTTTCATCCAGCACGTCGCATACATCCTTGTAGCTCCCGGCAAGCAGACAAACCGGCCAGTCACTGCCGAACATTATTCGCTTCGTACCGAAGGACGCCACGATATGTCTTACATAGCTCGTAAACTGCTCCGGCTTCCAGTCATCATGCGCGGCTTCGGTAATCATGCCCGACAGCTTGCAATAGATGCCTGGATATTGCGCTGCGATCTCGCTCATTTGTGTTGCCCAAGGCTCGAGGATCCCCTCTCGAATATGCGGTTTGCCGATATGATCGATGACGGCATGCAAACCCGGTGCTTGCTTAAGCAACGCTAATGTTGCAGGCAATTGATGCGAAACAATGAGCAAATCAACGGGAAGCTTGATCTCAGCCAAGTAGCGAAGCGCCTCCAGCGATTGCGGATTCAGCGCCTCGAAAGGATCGCTCATATCTTGAATCATCACGCGGATGCCGACAAATTTCGGATGCTGCCGGAAGCCATCCAACGCGCTGCGCCAATTCGGATCTTGGAAGTCCAGCCAGCCAACTACGCCGGCAATGGATTCCGCATGATCACTGAGCGAGAGCATGTAGGCCGTTTCTTCGTGGGTCGCTGCCGCTTGGACTACGATCGTACGCGATACTCCGGCAGCCTCGAGCGCCGGTTCCAAATCCGCTGGACTATAATCGCGGTATAATATCGGACCTGCTGCCGGTGTCAGCCAGCCATAGTCACCGCGGTCTAATTTCCAATAGTGCTGGTGGGCATCAATTCTTATCATCCTGATTTGACTCCTTTAGGAACGATTTTGTAGTTGTGAGTTGAAACGCTTCCATGTTATATTTTGGTTTTCAGAGAAATGAAATTGATTGGAGGAACACGACCGTGAAGTTCATGACGTTTAACCTGAGAGTCCATGTTGAATCAGACGGCGACAACGCTTGGCCACACCGGATTCAAGAAGCAGCCGAAGCCATTAAGCAAGCAGATGCCGATGTCGTCGGTACGCAGGAAGGTACTGCTGCCATGCTGCAGGACCTGCAGGCGCTGCTGCCTGACTATCGCTGGCTTGGCATCAGCCGCACCGGCCAGCTGGAAGGCGAATATTGCGCGATATTCTATCGGCATGCCGTGCTTGAGCCCGTCGAAAGCGGACATTTCGGCCTGTCCGAATTTCCCGAGCAGCTAGGCTACACAAGCTGGAACTCCGCCTGTCCCCGCATGTGCAGCTGGACCAAGCTTCGTCAATCAAACGGCGAAGAATGGGTCGTGTTCAACACCCATTTGGATCATATAAGCGCTGAGGCTCGCACGAACGGGGTTAGGCTGATCGTGGAGCGAATGAAACAGTCTTCTGCCATTGCAGGCGATATCCCTGCTATTCTTACAGGTGATTTCAATTGCGGGCCCGACAGCGATGTCATCGGCGCCTTGAACGAGCTCGGACTCCTAAACGCTTACGCTTCGCTCGCCGGAGAACCTGGTCTCACCTTCCACGACTATCATGGGGGAGAAGACGGCGTACCGATTGATTATATTTTCGTTTCACCTAATGCCCTTGTACGTAACGTTCATGTTGACCGGAATCTCTATAACGGACGCTATCCTTCGGATCATTATCCGGTCGTCGCGACTGTCGAACGGCGTTAAATTCTTAAAAAAAGGAGTGCCGAGGCACTCCTTTTCTCTTATTCTGCGTCTGCTACGAAACGGTTCGTCAGCGCGCCCAGTTTCTCGATTTCAATTGTTACTTCGTCGCCCGGCTTCAAGTACACTTGCTGCTCGACCGGAAGACCAAGCACAACCCCTTCAGGCGTCCCCGTCAAAATCACATCGCCCGGCACAAGCGTCATATGCTGCGACACATAGCTGACAATCTCATCGCAAGCGAAAATCATATCCGATGTATTGGAATTCTGGCGAACTTCGCCGTTCACCGTGGATTTGATCCACAGATCATTCGGATTGCCTACTTCGTCGGCAGTTACCAGGTAAGGACCGAGCGGGCTGAAATCGTCGCAGGACTTGCCCAGCAGCCATTGCTGTGTACGAAGCTGCAGGTCGCGCGCGGACAGATCGTTCACGGCGCAGTAGCCGAATACGTGAGAGAGTGCGTCTTCTTTGGCCACATACTTGGTTTTCTTGCCGATAACGATAACAAGCTCCGCTTCATAATCCAGCTTCTCCGTTACTTTCGGAACCGCGATGTCTTTCAGATGGCCTGTCAGTGTATTGTTGAATTTATTGAACAGAATCGGATAAGCCGGAATTGGCGCGTTCGTTTCTTCCGCATGTTTGCGGTAGTTGAGCCCGATGCAAATGATTTTGTTCGGATGCGTGACGCATGGTCCCCATTCGATTTCGCTTTCTTGACGAACATAGGATTCGCCGCCAGCTACTTGAAGGGAAGCGATATAGTTTCTAAGGGAAGAGGCAGCAGCCTCTCCGCCTTCAATAACGGCCATCACCGTTGATGGCACTTCCGCGCTCGCGTTTCCGGCAGCCGCCTGAAGGGCTGCTTCTACGTCTACAACCCCGTTCTCTGTTACTACGCCAAGCGCATTACGACCTTGTTTGGAAATGCTAATGAGTTTCATAAGTGAATGGGCCTCCGATCTTATAGTAGAAAGTGAATGAAAAGAAAAAGCTAAATTCAGCTTGGATTAGTTAAGCTTAAGCGTTCTTGCCGAATACGACGCCGCCGTCCACATAGAGTGGAGCGCCCATCACGAACGAAGACTCATCGGATGCCAGGAAGAGCGCTGCTTTGGCAACATCCTCCGGTAACCCCAATTCTTCGCTAAGTTGGCGTTTCTTCAAGCCTGCAATCGCCTCTTCCGGATCGGCGTAAGAGGTTTTCAGGTAGTTCTCTACGAATGGGGTCATGATGGTACCCGGTAGAAGTGCATTAACACGAATATTATAAGGCGCGTAGTCTACTTGCATCGACTTCGTAAGCGCAAGAACGGCGCCTTTCGTTGCAGCATAGGAAGCACGGCGTGCCAGACCGATTTCGGCAATACAGGAAGACATGTTGATGATCGAGCCGACACGGCGCTCCATCATATGAGGGATGACATATTTGGAAGGCAAGAAAACGCCGCGAATGTTGACGTTAATGACGCGGTCCCAAGCTTCCGGTTCGATCTCATGCAGCAGGCCAACGCCGCTGATCCCCGCATTGTTGAAGAGCACGTCGATGACGCCGTAATGAGCGATAATTTGATCCACCATGGCGGAAACTTCAGTCGGATTGGTGACGTCCGCACGGATGAAGATCGCTTCTCCGCCCGCTTCTTTAATCTCATTCACCGTAGCTGTCCCGTTCTGCTCGGACAGATCATTGATGACGAGCTTTGCACCTTCGCGAGCAAACAATAGCGCTGTGCTCTTGCCGATACCGGAGCCCGAGCCTGTAATGAGAATTACTTTATTTTGCAATCGCATTCTCTCATCTCCCTCATAGGTTGTGGTTGTAATCGTGTGCGATACCTAGGCAGGTGATCGCGTTACTTGGGTACCGATAGTCGTTGTGCAAGCCCTGTCATTTCTTCGATTGCTTGGCTCGACTTGACCTCCCATTGGTGAAGCAGCATGGAGCAGCTGACGGCAGCCGTTTGGTTCGCGTTCGTGCCGGCTATTATGGGAGCCGCCACGCATCGGAAGCCCATCACGGACTCTTGATCATCTAAGGCGTAACCTTGCTTGCGAATGACATCCAGCTGGGCAAACAGCTCATCACGGTTGTCGATCGTATGGGGCGTCAGCTTCGTCAGCTCAAGCTGCGGGTACAAGGCGAGCCGTTCTTGCTCGCTTAATTGCGAGAGCATGGCTTTGCCCAGCGCCGTTGCATGTGCAGGAAGCCGCATGCCTGGCTCGGATTGCAGCCGGACCGGCGAAATCGCTTCCACTTTTCCCATGTACAACACCTGGTCGTCCACGCGTTTCGCGAGCTGAATGGTCTCCTGCAGCCGATCTCGAACCGATATCGCTTCGTCCAAGAAAAATTGATGCAGATCATATTGCTTCAAATACGAGGAACCGAACTCGGCAAAAGCATGGCCAAGCACATACGTATCGCCTGCCGCCCGCTTCACCCAGCCGAGAATTTCCATCGTGCTCAGCATGGAGAACATCGAGCTCTTGTTGATTTCAAGCTTCTTCGATAAGTCGATCAGCTTATGCTTGGCTGGCTCCCGCGCCAAAACGGCCAACACTTTATCCGCTTTCTCCAGCGCCGGCACCCAGTACTTGCGTTCCTCAGACACGCCAATCGCCTCATCCATTGTTGATGAGTTGGTTTTGTATATAAAACCAACTTCTTTATAGTAAACCTAACTGCTACTTTCACTATAGCTCGCCCAGTTGGTAATTTCAATAAGAAAATTGGAGGATTCGGGTTGGGATGGGGGCGTGCGGGCGGGATGGGGCAGTTAGCGATATAGCCGTTTATAGTTGTGCAGATTGCACGGTTCGGGCGGAATTTGGGGCGAGGTGCAGTTCATAAGCGGCATATCCGCTTATGATGCTTCATTTGGGTTAGTTTGGCCGCTTTAAGCGGCATATCCACTTAATTCTCCACAGCATAGGCTGTTCGAGCAGGTTTGAGGGTGTTTTTGCGATCTTAAGCGGCATATCCGCTTTTGATGCTTCATTTGGGTTAGTTTGGCCGCATTAAGCGGTATATCCGCTTAATGCTCCTCGGTAAATGCTATTCGGGCGGAATTAAGGATGGTTTGGCGATCACACGAACGAACACGCTGCGAAGAAGCTTGCGCATCATGGCCGCGCGCCACCACAACGCAACAAAGCGAGAGCAAACACCCCGCTCCCGCTCCCGCTTCCATTAAGTCACTTAAACGGACTCGGCTCCTGATTCAGCTTGACAGTGCTGAGGAGGCGTTCCTGATCGATTTTGTAAAACAACTGGTTGTTCATCACTTCGGTGATGACGGTATACGCCTTCGTAATTTGCTTATAGGTGCTGTCGTCGCCGGGATTGATGACATTGTAGCGCACCGCGACTTCGTAGATTGGCCTGTTGGCAGCGTCTTTGCCCGTCGTCCTGCCGTCTATAATCTTATAGCTCGAAATGCTGCGCATCGAAGAGCCTACCATTCCCGAGAACGGATGCCACACGCGCACATCATCCTGGATCGCCTGCGCCGAGAGCACGAGTTTGAAGTCGTCATCCGCATCATAAGAGCTGGAGAATGCACCTTGAAGCGCAGCCATGTAGCGGTTCACTACATTAATGACGCTGTTGTATTGGATATAGCCGGGAAAAGAATCATCCTTCCAAATATCAACCGTGCCGCTACCTCCGCCCGTGATGCTGACTTCCTTCTTAGCCGAGTTCCACCCCACTTCACCGCCCAGCTGTTCTGCCACGATGCGAAGAGGCACATATACGCGACTATCTCGCAAGTACGATCCGCTATCTTTTACGAGTACCCCATTTATCTTAAGTGACAACTGACCAGCGGCGTAAACAGCCGTTCCTGTTACGAGCGAACATACCACGCACAACACGGCAATCCATTTCTTCTTCATCACGACATCTCCTCATACGCGGAAATAGTTTTCCTTTCTACTATGGACGCTCCTCAGCAGCAAACAGTTGCGAGCCTCTTCGCAAATCTATTGCACAGAAGGCTGAACCTCAGCAATAATATACCCAAAGGACGCCGAATCCCCTGCGCGCCTATACGAGATTCAGCTGAAAGAAAGGATGTCCGCCGGATGCTGCCCAATCAAAGCGGTTCACCGATCATTAACAGTATTGGCGATATTATCGTGCAAGCGGGCGGTCACCAGGTTGGACCACGCACCATTGTCGATTATGAGCTGGTCTATTTTCCCGAAGGATCAGATACCATGTATGAGGTTCAAGGGCCGCAGCCCATCCAGCACCGACTGAGCGCGCCTTGTTTCGTGTTCACGCAACCGGATACCGCACACCGGTACTTGTTTGATTGCGACCGCAACGTTCGGCATCTATTCGTTCACTTCGACTACGATCTCCTGCGGGAGAAGGATCCGCGTTTCAACGCGCTGCTCAGCACGATTCACGTGGTTCCGGCCGCACAAAGCAGCTTAATCGGCGCCATCATGAATCAGATCGTCGTGGTCGCCAACTATCAATCCCACCACTGGCGGCGCAGGCTCGCCTCGCTGTTAACGACAGCCATCGAAGAACTGGCCGCCTTCGCCGATAAAACGCCGGAGTTCGCAATTAGCAGCTACCCTGTGCAAATCGCAAACAGCATCGCCTACATGGAAGAGCATCTCACAGAGCCGATTACGATCGAAAATGTCGCTCAGCAGTCCGGCTGGTCTCATGCGCATTTTACAAGGATGTTCGTCGAAGCTGTCGGCATGTCGCCCAAACGGATGCTGCTCGAGCGCAGGCTGCATCGTGCTGAGGAATTGATGATGAAAGGCGCGGGGACGGTCAAGCAAATCTCCTACCTGGCCGGGTTCGGCGATGAGCATCATTTCTCCAAAATGTACAAACGGATCCGCGGCATCACCGCAACCGAATATATGGAGCGCTGCAAAGGACCGATTTTCCGCCATACGGCGATTGGCGCCGATCCGGATCGCACTTTCGTCAATCGGCATATCGTCGTAAACCCGGATATCAAATAAACACATCGAAAATCGTTTCCTTCCATTGAAACCGCTCTCTTAATATTGCACAATAAAAGCATATCATCTCGTTACTGGAGGAATAGAATCGATGGCAACTTACTATACGCCTAAGTCCCGTGAGCGGGTTGACCGTTATCTGGTCAGTGTGGAGGAATATGCGCATTATCATCGCAACGGTTACCTCATCGTAAGAGGTCTGGTGTCAAAAGAAGACATCGCCGAACTCTACGAGCTTGCCGAGAAGACGAGAACCAAGAATAAGAAACCCGCTCGCGAGTCCAATGGCGGCGACCCGCTTCATGAAGAGTTTCTGGATGCGACACGCGTCCACATGCTCTCTCGCATCGAACCTGCCGCTGAACGCGGCATGCTGAACCCTCGCATCCTGGATGTGACCGAGGCACTGATCGGGCCGGATGTGTATGCGGTACAATCCATGATGTTCCTGAATCCGCCCGGCCGCGGCGGCCAAGGCTGGCATCAGGACGCTTGTTATATCAAGACGCATCCGGACACGCTGATCGGCGCATGGATCGCGCTCGAAGAAGTCGACGAAGAGAATGGCTGCCTCTGGGTAGCGCCGGGCTCCAACCATGAACCGATCTATCCGCCGGACGGAATCGGAGGCGGCAATGTGCATGCCTTGGATGCCTTCTCGAATTTGAATGGCGTACAGAACGTGAGCCATCTGGACGATGAAGTAAACACGTTATCGAAGGTGGTTGCCAAATATCCGCCACCGATTTCGGTTCCGATGCAGCCGGGCGACGTCTTGTTCTTCCACTCACATCTGTTTCACCGGTCGTACCCGAATAAGACAACCGACCGCTTCCGCCGCTCTTACGTCTGTCATTATTGCAATGCCCGCTCTTGGGTGCCTTGGGATCATGACGGCTACGAAGGCGATTCCGGCAACTACCGCCAAATTCTCGCACGCGGCCGCACTCACCTTCCTTATGCGGAGCCGGCTTTCGGCACCGAGGTTTATTTGTACGAAGGCGATGACAGTGACGGCAGCGTCAGCATGATGGGCATGGACAATGGCATGATGATGCCGATTGGCCAGAAGAAATAAACCAAACGGCTTCTCCTCACAGTTCATGTGAAGAGAAGCCGTTTTTCTATACGCCTACTCCGAGCAGATCATTATAACATTACCATCCGGATCTTTTACCGTGAAGAAAGCAAGACGATCGCCATGCCGTTCAATGTCGGTAAACACAGGCACACCTTGCGATGCCAAATAGGCGCGTGCCCCCTCTATATCTTTCGTTACCAACATAAATAACGTCTCATAGTTATCGCCATGTCGATGACGGTTGTCATCGATCAGAATATCGCTGCCGCTCTTCATCAGCAGGCTGTAGATGGAGTCTTCCGGCCCGATCTCATCTACGTTGTATGTCAGGCCCAGCGCCTCGCTATGAAACCGGACAGCACGCTTCATGTCCGTAACATTCAGAAAAACGCCGACGATCTGATTCATAATGGGATTCTCCGTACCTGCTTCGCGTTCCACGACCTCAGACTCATAGTCCGATTGCGTAACCATGACCGCATTGCGATCCGGATCCTCGAATCGGAAGAAAGAAAGTCCCGGATGCGGGCGATCGATTTCACTGATGCTGCTTATTCCTCTCTCCTCCAGGAATCGGCGAGCCGCCTCTATATCATCGGTTTTATACATGAATCTAACATGCGGCATATCAGGCGAGTTGCTCTTGTTGTCATCCAGTATGAGGCCTGTCCCACCTTGCAGGGCCAGCCAATAAACATTGCCTCCGTTTAGACGCTCCTCCAATACAGGCAGCCCCATTACCATGCTGTACCACGCCGCGGATCGGCGGAGGTCCGTGACGTGGACAAACACGCTTCCCACAACATGTTGAATCGGACTGATAACGTTAACCATCTGAATCCACTCCCCACTTTACGTTCGTTAGGTTACGCCCTTCGTCCCAGTCTATTCCGCGTCTTGCTCCGGCAACTTAACGTAAGTTCTATTATAGCAAAGGAAAATGTTTCCATCCCATGTAAAATCGACGGAAATTGCTTCAAATGTTGCGGATTTCCCTCATTAAAGGTACTATCAGAACATTGAGCATTGCCTATACTTATAATGCGAAACAACCGTATGAGAGGAATTGAATAGACACACATGATTATCAAACCAAGAACACGCGGTTTTATCTGCACGACCGCTCACCCAACGGGCTGTGCCCTTCAAGTGCAGGAACAAATTGATTATGTTAAAGAACACGCAGCCATCAATGGGCCTCGCAACGTGCTCGTCATCGGAGCATCCGCGGGATATGGCCTGGCAGCTCGTATTGTCGCGGCATTCGGTGCCGGCGCTAATACGGTTGGCGTCTACCGCCAAAGTGAGAGCAAAGCAAACCGCACGGCATCGGCAGGCTGGTACAACTCCGCTGCATTCGAACAGGCTGCGCAGCAAGCAGGCCTGAAATCATTCAGCGTGACAGGCGATGCCTTCACGGACGAGACGAAGCAGAAAGCGGTTGACCTGATCAAGCAGGAGCTGGGTCAGGTTGATCTGGTCGTATACAGCGTCGCTTCCGCGCGCAGAACGGATCCGAAGACAGGCGAAACGGCGAATTCCGTATTGAAGCCGATCGGTGCTGCATACACGAACAAAACCGTCAACTTCCACAGCGGCGAAGTCACTTCGATTACAATCGAGCCTGCGACGGAGCAGGAGATTCAAGATACGGTAACGGTTATGGGCGGCGACGATTGGCAAATGTGGATTGACGCCTTGCAGCAAGGCGGCGTGCTCGCAGAAGGCGCTACAACGATCTCCTACTCGTATATCGGATCGCAGATTACGCAAGCGATTTATCGCGAAGGCAGCATCGGCCAAGCGAAAGATCATTTGGAAGCTACAGCGAAGAAGCTCAACGAGCAGCTAAGCGCAATCGGCGGCCGCGCATTCGTTACCGTCAGCAAAGCGCTTGTCACGCAGTCCAGCTCCGCGATCCCTGTTGTACCGCTCTATATCTCCGCACTTTATAAGGTCATGAAGGAGAAAGGGCTGCACGAAGGCTGTATCGAGCAAACCTATCGTTTGTTCACCGAGCGCCTATATGCAGGCGGCGAGGTTCCGGTAGATGAGGAAGGTCGCATTCGCATAGACGATTGGGAGCTTCGCGAGGATGTTCAAGTAGAAGTGGCGAAGATATGGGATGCCATTACTACGGAAAACATTGAGCAGCTTTCGGATCTCGAAGGCTACCGCAAAGAGTTCTTCCAGCTGTTCGGCTTCGAAACGGCAGGCGTCGATTATGAAGCGGATACGGATCCGAACGTAGATGCACCTAATATTGTTTAATCCATGACTAAGAAAGGCCGGGCATCTCGCTGCTAGCGAGGCACCCGGCCTTTCCTGCTTTCTATTACTGATTATAAACCTCGAACTCATAAATAATAGGCGCGTAGCTGGTTCCCGATGTGTAATAAATGCGGGCTTTGCTGCCCGTTACCGCGCTGAACGTAATCACCTTCGGCACTCCGCTTGCTCCAATGGTTGTTCCCGTGTAAGCCGTCACCCATGTGGAGCCGTTCCAATACTCGATGCGATAACCCGTCGTTCGGCTGTCATACTCGGTGAGCACAACCTTATTGAAGGTGGTGTTCGCCCCGAAGTTCACTTCCAGCCACTGACCGCTCCAGCAGCCGCTGCAGGCCTGCCAGTTCGTCGCTGTTGTGCCATCGAAGGCTTTTGGCGCCTGCTGATTGGCATCCCATGAGGAGGAACTGGAGTAGGTTTTGCCTAGCGCCAGATTCGGCACATCATAATAAACCTCGAATTCATAAATAATCGGGGCATTCGCTGTTCCCGAAGTAAAATATATTCTCGCTTTACTGCCGGTTACTGCGCTAAACGTAATCGTCTTCGGCACGAAGCTTGCACCGATACTCGTACCGGTATATGCGGTTTGCCATGTGGAACCATTCCAATATTCGATCCGGTACCCTGTTGTCCGGCTGTCATATTCGGTGAGCACTACTTTATTGAAAGTCGTGTTGGCACCGAAATCCACTTCCAGCCATTGACCGTTCCAGCAGGTATTGCACGCCTGCCAGTTCGTCGCCGTTGTGCCGTCGAAGGCTTTCGGCGCTTGCTGATTCGCATCCCACGAAGAAGAGCTGGAATACGTCTTGTTCAGCGCCAAATTCGTTAAGTTAGGCGCAGGAGTCGACGTTTTCTGCACAAGAAGCACCCAATCGTTCGCGTCCGGCTTGGCCGGTATGTTCCACTGGCCGGATATTGCCTGCGCGCTGCCGCTAATCGTCGTGTAGGCACCGGTTCTCGGATTGTACCAACGGGCATTGTAAAGGAACGCATTGTCCATTTGTTTCAAGGTGCCGGTACTGGTCGTGCCGTTAAAGAAGAAGACCGAATACACCGAATTACCATCGGAAGAAAGCAGCGACCTCGATGTATCGTTGAACGCCCCCCAGCTGGCATCATCGAATCGCGGAACAAGCTTCCACCACTCCAGCGACGTATAGAAGCTTTTAAAGTACGTCAATTGATCGCCCGTTGCATAGTTCGCGCCATCATACCACCAGGTGTACCGCGCCGGAAGCTCGTAGCCGGTGCCGAAATCATCTGCCGCGCCCGAAACGGAATATACATCGTTCCACGTGCCCGAAGCTCCATAGCCATACCCGTAAATCCCATACTGGAACGACTTGTACGCAGCGCCTAAAGCACCGCGAGAATCCGTCCAGAAGCCGTCGTATGCGCTTTCATACATAACCGAAGGTTTGGCTGTCGTAAAGTTCCAGAAGTCCTTCGCCGTACTCATGCCGGTCATATCGCCTTGCCACTGAATCGCCCAGCCATCATGATAAGGCTTGCTCGCCCAAGTGGAATTCGATGCCACCGACGTACCGGTATTCTCCATATGCGGCATGAGCGGCTGGTTGTACGCATCATTGTCCGAGATGCTCTGCCCGACCGCATACCATTTGCTCATCGTCGTGGCGTTGTAGTTGTTGTACATGTTGCGGTCGATCTCCTGGGCAATCGTCCAGATCACCGGATAAGAGCCATACCTCGCAACCCAATATTTAGCCACACGCGCCATGTAGGCATCCGTATACACGCCGCTATAACTAGCCGGATCAAGTGCCCAAGTTACTTGCGCATTGGCATGGACAAGCCCTTGATCGGCAATATACTTGAATTTCCGATCCAGGTTATCAAAACCGGGCAAGTCACCGCTCGAGAAGCCGTCGCTCAGGTTCGCTACCGCCTCTTCATCCGCTCCGGTATGCGTGCCTCCGCCATGCGGCTGCCAAATCGGCTCGGATTGATAGACCGTGAAGCCTTGGCCTACGCGTTTATCCACCACATATTTGAACTGTGAGGCCACTCCTGCCTTATTCGAGGTCGAGAACCGTTCATGCGGCAAAATCCAATGCGTATCGCCTAAGTAAAAGAACGGTGTGCCGTCATTATACGTGAGATAGCGGCCATTGCTGCTTACCTTCAGGAAACCCTTCTGGTAGATCGCCTGGCTACCGGTATAGGCATCGGCTTGAATCGTTTTCGTTACATTGTGCAATCCGGTATCCGTCGTATCGTTTGCGGCTGTCGTCATCGTCCAAGCACCGGTCACCGTCGGGGCAAACCGAACCTTCCAAACGGCTCCGCCGTTCCAGAAAGCCGGACGGGTAATCGTAACTCCGCCGGGCCCGCTGAAAGTCGCGGTCACGTCCACATCTTGAAACGGGTTTGTGTACGTCTTGGAGCTGGTAAATGAAATCTCGACAGTCTGCCATTTCTGCACGGTGTAATCTGCTGCGAATGCTTGCTGCGGAATGACAAGTGCCCCCATCATGATGGCGAAGGCCAGCAGTAACGAGCTGAACCGCCGCTTTCTCAAACCTACGCGTAAACCGGTTAACATATCATACACTCCCTCTCGGATCATATGTTAATACTTCGGTTTCCAGCCGCTCACTTGCGGACGCCGCTTCCCTCCTTTCCTGCATGCCGACCAGCCTGCTTTCTTATCTCCATCGCAGGCACTCCCCTCCTATTCTCAGTATAGAAAATCGTCGGCCCCTGGAACATTGCTGCATTTTTCTATTTATTTGCTTCATTATGGTTCTTCTGCCTTACGCCGACTTCCCGGTATTATTAATCACCACCGTGAAGCTGCATGTTGCCTTTATTGAGGGATAAACCTCAGGCCAGTTCAATTTCTCCCAAGCGGCATAGCTCATATGATTGCGAACCGGAATGCCCATTCCAATGCTATCAACACGGTTTTTCTGCATAAAGGCAATCAGCTTCTGGCCCCGCTCAGTCAGTTTCTTCGCAACCTGCTGCTCGATTCGTTTCTGGTCCCCGGGCTCAGTGAGGGAGAGCTTGCCGGTGTATTCAAGAACCGATCCCTTGATCTTGATGTGAATGTGAACCGAAGGCACTCCGGATGAATCGCGGCCGACCTTCACCCGCCAGCGGCTTATGAGAGAGCTGAACAAGATGGTATCTCCCATACTCTGATGGCCATTCAATTGGACTGCGACCTCGCCCTGCTTGAAGGAACCTCTAAGAAAAGCAAATATGATCCCTTCCTTGGCAGGAATCATCGTGATGTAGCGGTCATCCCGAAACAAGCCCACACCATCGATATTAATATGCTCACCGGAATCTCTGAGAACAGGCATAACAGGATCAATTCCATCATCATACAGATCTCGTGTGAAGGAGTAGAGCGACGTTAAGGGGATCGTCCTGCCCATTGCTTCCTTATCCAGAATCCCATCGATATATTTACCGGTAATGGGATGCTGCTTATAGTCCTTCTGCAGCAATTGTTTGGCATTCCCGTTCACGACGGATAGTTTGAGCCGCGGAGAAATAGAAGGATCACGCAGTAAGGTGTCCAAATGCTTGATCATTCCGCTTCTCGCAATTGACATGCTGAATAACGCATTGCGGAGTTGACCACTGACCAGCAGCAGATTGGTCTGTTTCGCGAGCTTGGTTCTGGCTTCTTTCCCACTCGCTGCGACCGCACTCAGCACCTCGCGCTGCGTGCGTGCTTGCGGATCCGCCTTCGGCATGGAAACGGCAATCTCAAGCCTATTGTCATCCACCAAATCATAGCTGCTCGTTTGGGAGAAACCGAGCTTCTCGAGAATCCGCTGATCGCCGCAGCCCGTTAAGGTCATTGCAACAGTCAGTGTAACCAGCAGCAGCAGCATTATTTTTCTCATGTTCAGCTTCATGCGGATGCCACTTTCTCCCGCGTGAGTGCCAACACTATAATGAGCAGCAGCGGCAAGGTAAACGCAATGATGCACTCCACGGCACTGAACATTTTGAGCCATGTCTGCACATCGCTTATCGTGTCAGGGACATAGGCGACAATATAGCACAGCAGCACAATGATGCCGGCAAGCACATTTTCTTTCATTTTCGGAAATATTCTGCGGCCCGTCTCCTTTGCCGACCATAAATACATGACGACTGTAAACACAGTTGTGAATAGGAAGAACCCGCAGAATAAACTCTCCAGCCGCTCGACGAACGGGAATTTTATATACGCCATGAGGTCCAGCAGTGGATACAGCATTCGGTTCAATTGTTTCGGGCTTAAGAAGCCGAATGCGACAAAGCAAATATAGGTATAGATTATCGTTGTCAGCAGACTGCCGAGGATGCTTGAGCGGAGAAATTTAGTCTTGGCATCGGTCGAAGGAAAGGTAAGCATCACTAGCTCATAGCCGAGATAGGCCGAATATATGCCGACAAAGTCTGCCAAAGAGCCTGTTCCGCCTTTAAGAAAGAACGGCGTTAACCTCGCAAAGCTGAATTCGCCATAGAAGAAAAACACCAGCAGCAGCATCCACACTGAGAACCAGAAGAACATCGTGGCGGCTTTTGAAATATTGTACAGCCCCTTGATCATCAACCAGAATATCAGCACATCCATGACAAGCTTGAACACCATCGGATTAGTCGTAGGAAAGGCCAGCATTTGAAAAATAAGCACGTATTCCTTGCCAACCAAACAACCCAGCATAGCCCACACGCCGACAAGAAACAAATAAAGCGGCATCAACAGCATTCTGGGAATCACATGTTCCAAAATATCGAAGATCGATTTACCCTTGCCGAGCTTATAAACAGCCCCGATCAGCAGCAAATTGATGATGACAATCAGCCCGTAGCCGGGCAGTACAATCCACCCATTCGTACCGAAGGTTTTGCTCAGCATCTGCGGAAGCATGAAGATAACGACTCCAAACTGCATCATGTAGACAAGTATGGTCATATGAAATGCAGACAGCTTCTCTGACCCATTCATAGGCAGCTCACCTCTTCATCTTGGTTCTGATCTTATTCTTCGTGCGCGTCTGGGAAGGACGGTAGTTCAGTTTGTTGAATGAGGCGCGGAAGAGCACATCACGCCACTCGCTGGGCTGAGAAGGTGCGATCGGAGTCAAGTAAGAAGAACCGAAGCTGGTCATACCGCTCAGGTGAATCATGACAGCAGCCAGGCCCATTGCCAGTCCGAGATTCCCCCAGAATCCGGCCAACAAGATCAGACCGAATCGGATGAGACGTATCGAAGCGCTCATGGTATAGTTCGGGATAACGAATGAAGCAATGGTCGAGGAAGCAACTGCAATAATGAGAATATTACTGGTTAAACCAGCTTGCACGCCGGCTTGACCGATAACGATACCGCCGACGATACCGATGGTTTGCCCGATTTTTGTCGGCAATCTGGCGCCGGCTTCTCGGAGCAGCTCGATTGTAAGCTCCATCAGCAACGCCTCGTACACGGGAGGGAAAGGCACCCTGCTGCGGGATTCCGCCAGAGTCAAAATGAGGTTTTGCGGGATCATTTCGTAATGATAGGTTGTGACCGACACATAGAGCGCTGTGAAGATCATCGTGATGAAGAGGGCAATGAACCTTAAAATTCGCGTCGCCGAGCCGAGCATCCAGCGCATGTAATAATCGTCGGAAGAGGAGAAGAATTCAACGAATGAAGCGGGTATGCTGAATGCCGTCGGACTTCCGTCCATCAATCCGACCACGCGTCCGGCTACAAGCTTGGAAGCGATAGCGTCGGGACGTTCAGAGGTCAATATTTGCGGGAAAAGTGCGTAAGGACTATCGTCAATAAGCTGAATGAGCATGTTTGTATCCAGCACGGCATCGATTTCAATGTCCTCGATTCGTTTCTTGAGCTCATTGATATACGATATATCGGCTAAGTCTTTGATATAGAGCACATAAACATCGGATTTCGTAACCTCACCTACTGTGAGCTTGATTACTTTAAGATGGGAGCTCCTAATCCGCTTGCGAAGCAAGCCAAGACTGACACCGGCATCCTCCGTGAATGCGTCATGAGGCCCTGTAATCGTTGTTTCCTGTTCCGATTGGGAAACCGAGCGCCCTTCGTTGCCGGAAACATCCACGACATAAGCGTAGCCTTCATAGAATACGGCTGCTCGCCCGGATAAAATGCTGACAATGAGTTCTTTGCTGTCTGTCATCGGAACAAATTTCGAATGCTTTACGAACTGCTGCATCTGCTCTTGATCCGCAGTTTCGATCAGATTGATCAAATCTCTGTACAGCTTATCCCCTGCTATCAGGTTGCCGATAAAAACAAGATCAACCCCGAGATTAGGAATCGTACGGTGAATGAGATCACTGCAGTCCTCGAACTCATGCAGGGTATGTGATAGCGTTGGCAAAGTATGCTTTTCAGTTGAAGTCATAGATATACCTCCGCTGGATGGTTTTTCCGTTATTATGTATCGAATGGAAGCACTCTAACCGCACGACAAAAAGAGAGCCGCCCTAATGGCAGACTCTCTCTTCCTTCCAGCTCTTGCAGCTTACAGCTTGATCTTCTGCCCCAAGCGTGCGCTCTCTACCGCGCCGAACACCATGGCAACACTCTTAATGTTATCGTGGCAGTTCGTCTCGGCAAGACGATTCTCCTCGAGCGCTGCGAACATTTCATCCATGCAGCCGAAGTGACCTTCACGCCCGTTCCATTCTTGACTGCCTTCCACCCGCTTCATTTCACGAATGAAGCCCTCCGCTTTCGAGCGATCTACGCTTTCGCCGTACGGCATCGTTGCACCGTCCCAGCGCGCGCTTCCCTCGCTGCCGGTGACGCGCCAGTTCGCTTCCCACGAGGTATTGAGTCCATCTGCGCACCAGGAACCGTTATAGGTAAATACCGATCCGTCGCTCATTTCAAAGATACAAACGGCCGCTGCATTTCCTTTGTACCAAGAGCCCGGAGGGTTATATTCGTGGCAATAGACCGAAACCGGATCAGCGCCGCTCAGGAAGCGGGCTTGGTCGAAGGTGTGAATCGCCATATCCACGATCAGCGGATTATCCATCAGATCGCGGAAGCCGCCAAAATGCGGTCCGAGGAAAAAATCCGCATGTATCGCGCCAACCGTCCCAATTGCTCCGGAGCCGATCAAATCCAGGAAAGTACGGATTTGCTTGTTATAGCGGCGATTTTGCATGACGGCATAGCTTCTGCCTGTTTCTTTGCTTACCGCTACGATCTCTTCCGCGTCAGCATACGATTCGGCCATCGGCTTCTCGCCCAATACATTACAGCCTGCGCGCATGGCCGTTGTTACGATCAGTTTATGGCTGGCCGGAATGGTAACATCGAATACAAGATTGGCATCCGTTTCTGCTAAAGCCGTCGCCAGATCGGTGAAGGTCGGTACTTGCAGGCCGCGCTTAGCTGCCTGTGCTTTGGCGCTTTCTTCATAAATGTCGACTAGGCCGACAATTTCAGCATTTTCCCGTTCAACCGCGTAATCGATCCATGTATTGGACATGCCTCCGCAGCCTGCTACCACAATGCGATGCTTCATCGTTCATCGAACTCCTTCTATACCGGATTAGGAACAAAGTCGCCGCCGCGGCAGCGTTTCAAATAGTTGAGACCGTGCACTTGACCTGTCATCTCCAGCTCATCCCTATAGACCGGATCATGCCAGCCCTCGATATCGATGCTGCCTTTGTAGCCGGCTTGACGCAGAATGGAGATAATATCGGTCCAGTTGGAATCGCCGAATCCCGGCGTCCGGTGCCAAACAAATTCACGCGGACCGTGAATGCCATATTCCTTCACAACATCCCATGCGATCGTAGCATCTTTGCCATGGACGTTGAATATTTTAGATGTCCATTTGCGAAGCTGCGGAATCGGATCGATCAGGCTCACCATCTGATGGCAGGGCTCCCATTGCAGGCCGATGTTGTCCGCCTTCACCGTATTGAACATCATTTCCCATGCCGTCGGGTTATGCGCAATATTCCATTCACCGCGCCCCCATGTACCGCCCATGTCGCAATTCTCGAACGCGATCCGAACGCCGCGTGACGCTGCCCGTTTGCTCAACTCACCGAACACTTCACCAAATCTCGTCATCGACTCGTCAATGCTGCCGGGCATTCTTCCCGTAAATCCGGTGACAAGGTCCGTGCCGAAAGCTTCTGCAGCATCTATTAACCGCTCCCAGCTGGCTAATGTATCATAGCTGTCGCCTGCGCCGGTGAGAGGATTGCCGAAAATGCCTAATGTCGAGATCACAATATCGCGCTCTGCCAGCTGTTCTCTGACTTGATGAGCGAGCTCCTTTAAATCTGTGCCTTGCGTCGTTTGCCAGAACGTTAAGCCGAATGACTCGAAGCCGTGCGGGATGATTTGCGGGATGACCGATGCTGCTGTACTTCCGTTAACAAGTGTTCCGATTCGAATATTGTTCACGATTTGTTCCATCACCTTTCCATCGATTCCAGATGCTCTATCTGCTCCTATCGTACCGAAAGCAGGAGGTTGAAACTAGAAACAAAATTGCGAACTATTCGTACAATCTTATGATCAGTTAGACAATAAAAGCGATTCCAATTGAGATTCAACCCGCTTATGACGTAAAATCGTACGTATAGACAGGAGGCTGTCCCAATGACGGTAAGTCCGTTTAAAGAGAATACCTGGATTCCCGACCGTACTTTTCCCATCAATGTGTTCATCGTGAAGGACGTGCATTTGCATTGGCATGATCATATGGAGTGGGTGTACGTCAAAGAAGGACGCGCCCGCGTGCAAGTCGATGCTTCGTTTATGCCTTTGAATAAGGGCGAATTAGCGTTTATCAATACGAAGCAGCTTCATGGCGTTGTCACGCTCGAGCCGGATACAGAGCTTATATGCATCGTGTTTAACGAGGCATTGGTGCGAGGAAGCGGGCTTGATATTACGGAGCATCATTATTTCGTGCCCTACTTGCAGCAGCAGGTGAAATGGCCAAGCTTGATGCAGGCGACAGCCCCCTACATCCATGAGATGAATCATTCCTTCGCGAAACTGGTAGAGGAATTCCAAGGGAAGCAGCCGGGGTATGAACTGCTCGTGAAAGCAGAGCTGCTGCGGATTTTCGGGCTTTATTTTCGATATGCCCAGCAGCACACGGACTTATCTCTGCCGCGTGCACAGAAACCCTATGATTTCTCGCATTTGCTCCAAACGCTGCGCGAGCGATACCAGGAATCGATCAGCGTGAACGACGCAGCGCGGATGGTGAATTTAAGTCCGACTCATTTCTGCAAAATCTTCAAGCAGGTCACCGGCAAAACCTTGATCGAATACATTCATATGCTGCGTGTGCAGGAAGCCGAGCGAATGCTGCTGGATACCGATTATCCTGTCGCCGAAATCGCCGAACGTGCGGGCTTCTCCAATATGACTTATTTTGGTAGAGTGTTCAAGAAGGTTCGTAACTCGACGCCGTCTGCAATCCGCAAGGGACATCTATCGCAGCCATGATTAGGAGGGACTTATCTGTTTCCGAGATTAGAAACCGAAAGGCTGATATTAAGAGAGCTAACTGACGCGGACGCAGCTGGGATATTGGATTGTTTCTCGAACGTGGACGTGATGCGTTACTATGGGCAAGAAACGCTCGAACGGTTGGAGCAGGCTGCCGCTTTCGTGGAGCTCTTTGCTCGAAATTATGAAGAGAAACGCGGTATGCGTTGGGGAATTCAGCGCAAAGACAGCGTAGATAACCGTATCATCGGCACGATTGGATTTAATGCATGGGCGCCTAAGCATCGCAGAGCCGAGATCGGCTATGAACTCCATCCGGATCACTGGCATAAAGGGTATGCGTCGGAGGCTGTTGCAGCGATCGTCGCCTACGGCTTTGAACAGCTTGATCTGACAAGAATCGGTGCCGTTGTTTTCCCGGAAAATAAGGCTTCACATGCCTTATTAACGAAGCTCGGCTTTCAGCAGGAAGGTGTCCTGCGAGCTTATATCGTACAGGACGGCAAGTCGTATGACACGAATGTCTACAGCCTACGAAGCCATTCATTAAAATAACGAAGTCCGCAGCAGCAGGCGACTCAACCCCTCCTTATGGAGTGAACGAGCCGGCAGCCGATGCGGACTTTGCCTACCTAGCAACATTTTCACTCCCGGCAGCCAGTCAGAATAGGCAATAATTGACTGCAATATCACCATCGAACCTATGTATTACAAGAAAATAGCGTCTCCTCCGATCTGACGAACGGAGGAGACGCTATTGAAGACCATAGAAGCAAAAACAGGCTGCAAATTAAGCTTTCTTCACGTAAAGGCGTCCCGTCTCTTCCCAAATCTCGCCCGGAGCAAGGCTGAACAAGCCGATTTCATCCGCAGGCATGTCCACATGCGGCGCATTCACGAGGTTGATTTGCGGCTCTGGGCAGAAGAAACCTTCTGTTGCGCCGTTATTCCAAATCATCCACTGCTTGTACGAAGTACCAACATCATAAACGAGCGTAATGCCATGTTTCGTATCGGTCAGCTCCATCCGGTTGCGTCCATTTTGGGCTGCAGCCGTATAGTGGTTGTCCAGCGATTCGAAGAACGGATAGACGCCGTCGCCTTTCATCAGCTCTTCGTTCGCAGACAGCGGCTGATGTTTGCCTGTCGGCAGCATGCGCTCGCTCATCTCCCAGCGCTCGCCGATCGTCAGCTTCAAGCGGTAGTCTTGCGCGGAACCGCCCGGAACGAACGGCGCATTCACCGAAGTATGGAAAGCGAATAAACATGGCATAACATCATCGCCATCGTTGCGAACCATTACATGCTGGTGCAAACCGTCTGCGCTGATCGCATAACGAAGTCTAATCGTGAATTTATGCGGCAGGTACGTATATACGGCACTCTGCTCATCGACTTGAAGCGATACAATTACATAACTCTCGCTCGCTGTTGTGCGGAATTCTTCAACCGCCCAAGTCTCGCTATGTACAAAACCATGCAGATGGTTGCCCGTTGCAGGTTCATTAACCGGGAATTGGTACGTACGTCCGTTCCAAGGAAACTTGCCATCCTCGAAGCGGTTCGGAGGAAATAAGACCGGAATCCCGTGAATGAAGGGTCTCGCCTTAAACGATTCCATTTCGTCCATTGTTGGTTCATGCAGATATTGAGTACCGCTTGCCACATCGCGGAAAGCGATCAGATTTCCCCCAACCTCGGGCAGAATTGCCGCCTCGTAGCGGTCATATCTCAACCAAACTGCCTTTTCTCCCTGATAGCTGCCTTCAAAAGCTCGATTCTCGTCCATCGTCAATTCTACTCTCCTTTAGCTTCTTGGATCGCACAGACTACCTCACTAGATTACCATAGCCATAAGGGGATAATCACCCGTAATCTTCAAAAAAAATCCTCCCCTGCAAGGACCGTCCACATCCGCGTGGACCGTACAGCTCACAAGAGAGGCCTACTGCCATACCATTTGCTAAAATCCGTTGCGCTTCAGCCAAAGTCCGCATACCGTTGTCCAGTTGGCCACATGCGGATCTGATTCCGCCAGTCCCAAGCCATGTGCGCCTTGCTCATATACATGAAGGTCAAACGGTACTCCTGCACGGCGCAGCGCCAAGGCGAACTGCAGGCTGTTCTCGACCGGAACTGCCCCGTCATCGGACGTATGCCAGAGGAAGGTCGGCGGCGTATCCGGTGTAACCTGCAGCTCATTGCTCAGCAGCTCGATCATCTCCTCGGACGGATTCGTGCCGAGTAAATTGATCCGGGAGCCCTCGTGTGTATACGGAGACTTCAACGTAATAACCGGGTAGCACAGTATTGTGAGATCCGGACGGCAGGACATGCGTTCAATCGGATCAGCCGCCTCCGGATTCCCTGCATCATAATGAGTGCCTGCTGTAGAGACTAAGTGTCCGCCCGCGGAGAAACCGAGAATACCGATCTTGCGCATGTTCACGCCAAGCTCTTCGGCATGAAGCCGAACATATCGAATCGCCCGCTGCGCATCATACAGCGCACTCGGGTACTGATAGGGTGCTACCCGATAACGAAGCACGAATGCCGATATGCCAAGACTATTAAGCCAAAGCGCGATCGGTTCTCCTTCATGATCGGCACGCATCCCATAGCCGCCGCCCGGGCAGACAATCACAACACTCTCGCTGCCTTGGGCCAAATAAGGCGTGAGAGCCGGACGATCCTCGTCGGTCGTTCCTGCAGCAAGCGGTGCACCTTCCGGCCATAGCTCGATTAGCGTGTCCGCAGATCCAACCATTTGATTTCCTCCAGCGTCAGAGTAATCGTTGTCGCTTCCAAACAAGATTTCATTTCCGCTTCATTCCGCGCTCCGATAATCGCTGCCGATTGGAACGATTGGTTCAGCACGTAGGCAAGCGCGATCTGGATCGTAGAGAAGCCTTTCTCTTTGCCCAGCTGCTCTGCACGGCGGTAACGTTCCCAATTGTCGTCATTGTAGAATACCCGCACCAAATCTGCATCTGTACGATCTTCAGCCGTAAAGCGGCCTGTGAAGAAGCCTCGTGCTTGTGCCGACCAAGAGAGCAGCGGCAGCTCCGTACGCTCATGCCAGCCCAGAATCTCCTCATCCACGCTGATACAATCCGCCCAATACGGCTCTTGTGCTTTCGCAAGACTTAGGTTAGGGCTGCTGAATTCAAAGCCGCGCAGACCATGTTTAGCCGCATACTCATTCGCTTCTTGCAGACGTGCTGTCGTCCAGTTCGAGCCGCCGAATGAACGAATACGGCCTGCTTCGATATGCTCATTGAGAATCTCAACGATTTCGCCAACCGGGACGTTAACATCGTCACGATGAAGAGCGTACAAGTCAATATAATCCGTGCGCAGGCGCTCCAAGCTGACCATCAGCTGGTCGTAGATGGCTTTCTTATTTACGGTCGGACCCTCGTGGTTCGGATGGCCGCCTTTCGTCCATACATTGATAGAATCGCGGTTTTTGCGCTCCTCCATCCACATGCCGATTGCTTGCTCGCTCTTGCCGCCGTAGTAAATAAAGGCCGTATCGATGGTGTTACCGCCGATTGCCGTAAACGCATCCAAATTCTCAGACACCAATTCATATACTTCTGGTGCAAAATAGTCCGATCCCATGATAAGCTGAGAGATGCCCTGCTTAACGCCGGGTAGTGTAATTTGTTTCATCGTTTCATTGACCTCCTAGTTAGATGCTAACCCGAGTACGTGAGTAAGCTGATTTCAAACAAGCATCAATAACTTTCATATTGGCCACTGCATCCGCAGGTGTGAAGGAAGCTTCTTTCTCGCCCCATACTACACGGGCGAACTCATCCGCTTGCAGCGCATATTGATTCAATGCCGGCTGCGTTACTTCACGCTTGCCGTCTTTCGAATGTACAAAGAAAGTAGGATTGCCGATAAACGCTTCAGGTACTTCAATTCGGCCGTCTGTTCCGATGATTTCAAGCGTGTTGCGGAAAGCCGCCCACATGCCGCAATCGAATGTCAGCGCTACGCTGTTCGGGAATTCCAGAATACCCGATGCCATCATATCGACATTGTCGTGCTCAGGGGAAATTAACGCATGGACGGTTGCCGCCTCAGGCTCAGCACCGAGCAGCAATCTTGCTGCACTAATCGGATAGCAGCCTACATCGTAGATGGAACCGCCGCCCCAATCTCTACGGTAACGCACGTTCTTGGAATCGCCTGCATTATTGAATGTGAACGTCCCATGAATACCGCGAAGCTCGCCGATTTCGCCCGAAGCGATAATCGCTTGAATATCCTCATAACGAGGGTGCAGACGGTACATGAACGCTTCTGCCAGGTGAACGCCGTGCTTAGCAGCAGCATCCGCCATGCGCGCAGCCTCTTCAGCATTCAGTGCGATTGGTTTCTCGCAAAGGACATGCTTGCCTGCTTCCATCGCACGGATGGACCATTCCATATGCAAATGATTCGGTAGTGGAATATAGATAGCATCGATATCCGCATCATTCAAAATTTCTTCATAGCTTCCATAAGCTTTGGCGATTCCGAGCTTCGCTGCGGTTTCTTCCGCCTTTGCCAAGTCACGGCTTGCAATCGCTGTCACTTCTCCGGTTTCGGATTGTTTCGTGCCCGGAATAACGGAATGTACGGCGATTCCGGCACAGCCGATAACGCCCCAACGCAATTTACGTGTCAATGTGATGGCCACCTTTTTAATAAATTGGATTCGACCCTAGTATAGTCCATAATGAGAAGGGAAGAAATATAAAACAACTTCATTTTCATATAACAAAAGCGTCCTCAAGGAAGTCGAATCCGACTTGAACCCGCATAAGAAAGTAGGCTGCACCGCTTGGAATATCTATTAGAACTGCTCATTTTCCGCTATGGATATATCGGATTAACGTTCGCGCTTGCCCTTGGCATTGTCGGTGTGCCCGTCCCGGACGAAGTACTGCTCACCTACTCCGGCTACCTTGCCGGCAACGGAACACTGCATCCGCTGCTTGTCGTGTTCTGTGCCTTTCTCGGTTCTGCATTAGGTATAACCTTGAGCTTCCTGATCGGCATCCGATTCGGGCTTCCTTTCCTGCTTAAATATGGTCCGAAAATTCACATCTCCGCTGCTAAGATTGAACGTGCGCAAGGGTGGATGAATAAATACGGCAACCTGCTGCTCATCCTGGGCTTCTTCGTTCCGGGACTTCGCCACATAACCGCTTATATGGCGGGGATGTCGAGGCTGAAATTCAGTACATTTATGCTTTATGCATACACCGGCGCGCTGTCTTGGAGCGTTCTCTTTATTTATATCGGCTTCCTGCTGGGCGATCGCTGGCTGCATGTCAAATATTACGTCCATCATTATGGACTTGCTTTCATGCTTTATGGCGGTATTTCGATATTCGCATTGCTCTGCTTCCGTATGCTGTTAGCGATGAGGAAAGTGAAAGCCTAACGACAAGAAAGCTCTACCGCAAGCGATCGACTGCGAGTAGAGCTTTTTTCTATTCCCCTATTAAATCAAAGCTTGATGCCAAAATACTTCTCCAGCGCTTCATCAAACTCTTGTTTCGTTCCTGTTTGCAGGATGACAGGTGCGCCCTCGCCAGCGAAAATACGGAATTCCTCTCCGGATACCGTATTGCGTCCTTCCTTTGTCCGGATGGCCAGGATCGGAGCTTTTCTGAAAACAGAATTCGGTGCATTCTCACACCAGAACGTCGCAAACTCATAATCGCCCGCAAGCTGCGGCTCTTCGGTAAAGGAATAAATACGGCTCCATTCCCCTCGCTTCAGTTCACACAGAAACCATCCAAACTCGCTGTCTCGCTCCATTCGATAGACTTCTTCACCTTGCGTCTGTTCCAATTTCTCAACCAGTTCAATCGGCCGGCGAGGTACGATGCCTCCAACGCCAACATCGACTAAATAGGTTTGCCCTTCAGCTTCTACCTTCAGCACATGATGGCGCCTTTTCGGCGGCAGCGAATCGACATCACGCCAGAAACGGGCAACGAGATCCGTAACCGGGTACCCCAGCTCCCTTAGCAGCCAGCCGAACAGCGCATTAAGCTCGAAGCAGTAACCACCGCGGCGGCGGTGAACGATTTTGTCCATGAGGGGGTCGATTTGCAGGGACAGAGGGATGCCGTTTATAATGTCCAAATTCTCATAAGGCACCGCGTGCAGATGACATTCTTGCAGACCGGCGAGCGCTGCTGCACTGCCGTCAAGCGGACCTTGGTAGCCGATCCTCTCGAGGTAGGCCGCAATTTCAGGTTTTACTTCTGTGCGATCAATCGACATCTTAGGTCTACTCCTTTGCCCTTACATCGTAAGGAATGAATACTACTAAGTTTAAATTTCATCGCGAAAATGTTCAATACTTTTCACCCTAATATTGGTGCTGGCGTGCCCGTAAGGTTATACTGGATTGTAGCATGATTTAACAACTGGATAAGGAGTAGCAAAAATGAACCAACAGAAAATGATCATCGATGCGGATACAGGGATCGATGACGCACTAGCCATCCTGTATGGCATCAAATCAGGTAAAGCGGATATCGTAGGGATTACCACGACCTTTGGCAATATTCCCGTTGATCAGGCAACCGAGAATACGCTGCGAATCCTGAAGCTAGCCGGTCAAGAAAACAAAATTCCCGTCAGTCAAGGCGCTTCACAGCCCCTTACTCGTAAAGTAGAAGTTTTCCCTACGCATGTGCATGGCGTTAACGGAATCGGAGACGTAGAAATTCCCGCATCTATGCAGCGTCCTGTTTCGGAACCCGCAGCCGATTTCATCGTTCGCACGGCAGATGAACTGCAGAACGAGCTCGTAATCGTTGCGCTCGGCAGACTCACTAATATCGCGCATGCGCTGAAGAAAGACCCTGAGCTCCCGTCCAAAATCAAGCATCTCTACGTGATGGGCGGAGCCGTTCACGTTGCCGGCAATGTGACGCCGACCTCCGAAGCGAACATTTGGGGCGATCCGGAAGCAGCCGACTTCGTCTTCCAATCCGGCTTGAAGATCACGATGGTTGGTTTGGACGTCACCTATCAAACGCGGCTTCGTCAATCTCATCTGGATCTGCTGGAGCAAACCTGCAAGCCGGAGAATCGCGAGATTGTCAGCTTCCTGAATCGGTCCATGTCCTACTACTTCAATTTCTACCGCCAGTCGGATGCTTTGCAGCAATGTGCGCCTATGCATGACCCTCTTGCGGTGCTAGTTGCACTGGAGCCCGGCATTGTGCAGACGCAGCAAATGCATCTCTCGGTGGAATGCAAAGGTGAGCTAACCCTGGGTATGACCGTTGCTGACCTGCGCAGAAAGCCGGCTGTCGGCTCCCCGGTTGACGTTTGCATTCACGTTGATTCGGATCGCGCAATTGATCTTATATTGGAAGTGTTTATATAGAGGCGTGGGGACAGGGCAGCATTTGCTGTGCTGTCCCTTTCTTTTTGTTCATTGACTAGGAACTGACGTTCCCTTAATATGGAAATGTATGAATCTTCCTTAGAGGTGATTAGGTGAGACAGCTGAACATTTCGGTATTGCCGGAGAAGAGGGCTCAGATTGTTGATCATGCGGAAATGAAATTGATCGGCATCCCTTGCATTGGCCTCCAAGACATGGGGAGCAAGTACCGTCACGCCAAAGAAAGCTTGCTTGGACTTGCCGCACATATGCCTCAGATTATTGACGCTTCCGTACAATATGGCATGTGGCCGCAGGTTGCTGGGCAGCATGTTCCGAATACGCATGCTTATCTATTATCCGTTGAAGTTTCTACATTTGATGGAATACCGGAATGGTATGCGCGTGTGACCGTCCCCGCTCAAAGCTGTGTCGTAGCAGCCAGCCAAGACGGTGATTTTGACGGCGCCGGAGAAGTTGTCGACGCCTTTATTGTTGAGAATGATTTGCAGCCAGATCCGCAGCCACGAGACTATATCATCTGCGAACGCTATCGCTATAATGCCGAAGGTTTCGCGCGGTACTCATTTCCAATTCTTAAGCCGTAAGAACCTAAAAACCAGTCCCCCACCAGGAGGAACCCATGACCGTATTCCGAGGTGAGAATTACTTCCATCAGGAAGATTTCCCCTTCCATATTGATCGCTACACCATCCAGAAGGGCGAGCATATCCCTTCGCATACGCATGACTTTGTGGAGCTTGTCTTCGTCGTGGAAGGGAGCGCGCTTCATGAAATGTCCGGCCATACGTACCAGCTTGTTGCCGGTGATGTTTTCGTGCTGGAGCCCAACGTCTATCATAGCTATACCTGCTCACCGGAGAAGGAGACAATTGTGTACAATGTTCTCTTCGAGGCATCCTTTCTTCAGCGCGAGATGGAAGTGCTGCAGCAGATGCCGTCTTTCGTCAACTTCTTCTATCTGGTCCCCTTTCTGCGCAAAACGCAATCCTTCGTGCCCTATCACTCCCTTCAGCCCAGTCAGAAGCTTCAAATCCAATCCCATTTGCAGATCATATACGATGAATTCCGTCAGCAGCGGGAAGGCTATCAGCTCATTATTAAGACGCGATGGATTGAATGTCTCGTCTGGCTTAGCCGGTTCCACCACGAGAACCGCAATACGCTGCAGCCCGCTGCCGTCAGTGACAAGGAATGGATGGAGTCCATCGTCAACTTCGTGGAGCTGCATTATTACCAGCCGCTCACCTTGCAGCAATTAAGCCAATTATGCGGCATGAGCGTCTCTTCGTTCACCGCCAAGTTTAAGGAAACGACCGGCCTCAGCCTGCTCGAGTATAAGCACGCCGTCCAAATCCGGCATGCCGTGAATCTGCTTGAGACCACCGACAACAAGGTGCTCAACATTGCCCTCGACGTCGGCTTCAACGACGTCAGCTTCTTCAACCGCATGTTCCGCAAACACACCGGCCAGACCCCCGGTGAATACCGCCGGCGGTTGCATGCGCGAACCTAGCTGAGGTCTACTTGCGAGCCCCCATCAGCGAATTTCACTCATGAAGCTCACCTAGAGATCTACTTGTGAGCCGAATCGGCGAATTTCACTCATGAAGCTCACCTAGAGATCTACTTGTGAGCCGAATCGGCGAATTTCACTCATGAATCTCACCTAGAGATCTACTTGCGAGCTGATTCGGCGAATTTC
>NZ_JCAALT010000015.1:0-74832 GCF_059686995.1 Paenibacillus rhizoryzae
GCAGCTAAATTGCATATCCGGTATTAGCATCCGTTTCCGAATGTTATCCCGGTCTTACAGGCAGGTTGCCTACGTGTTACTCACCCGTCCGCCGCTAACCTTACCCGAAGGCAAGATCCGCTCGACTTGCATGTATTAGGCACGCCGCCAGCGTTCGTCCTGAGCCAGGATCAAACTCTCCATAAAAGTGGTCCGAAGACCGTTTATGAATTTGCTTGTTAGCTCATTCAAAAAACTAGCTTGCGAAACGTTAATTTCGCGATTTATGACCATTTGACTGGTCGCTCATTGTTCAGTTTTCAAAGAACAAATACTTCATGTTTTTCTCACTCATTCGCCCATGTCTCAGCGGCGACTTGATTAATATATCATAGCCCACAACCACATTGCAACCCTTTTTTTAAACTTTTTTCAATTTCTATTTAGAAACCTGTCTCCCTCGAATATCCTCATAAGAAAACCGCCAAGGCGGCTAACTCCCTTGGCGGTTCTATAGGAATGGATTATTCGCCTGCACGCTCACGCATAAGCGGGAACAAAAGTACGTCTCTAATAGAAGGTGCATCTGTCAGCAACATAACGAGGCGGTCAATTCCGATACCAAGTCCGCCTGTAGGCGGCATACCGTATTCCAGCGCACGGATGAAATCCTCATCCATTTCATGCGCTTCGTCATTGCCTTGCTCTTTCTCAAGAAGCTGCGACTCGAAACGCTGACGCTGGTCAATCGGATCATTCAGCTCGGTAAAGGCATTTGCATGCTCACGCGCCACGATAAACAGCTCGAAACGATCCGTGAAACGTGGATCGAGATCGTTCTTCTTCGCAAGCGGAGAGATGGCAACCGGGTGGCCGGTTACGAATGTAGGCTGAATCAACGTATGCTCACAGAACTCCTCGAAGAAAGCGTTAAGGATATGACCGAACGTCATATGCGGCTCAACCTTCACATTATGAGTTTTTGCGTGTGCATGCGCTTCTTCGTCTGTCATTTGCTGGCCGAAGTCGACACCTGTCACTTCTTTGACCAGATCAACCATCGACACACGACGCCATGCCGGCGTCAGATCCACTTCAGTCCCTTGATACATGATTTTCGTAGTACCAAGCACTTCTTGCGCGATATGTGCAATAACCGCCTCGGTTAGAGCCATAATATCCTTATAATCGGCATATGCCTCATACAGCTCGATCATTGTGAATTCAGGGTTATGACGTGTCGAAATGCCTTCGTTCCGATAAACGCGGCCGATTTCGTACACTTTCTCCATGCCGCCGACAATTAGACGCTTCAAATGAAGCTCAATTGCGATACGCATGTAAAGCTGCATGTCGAGCGCATTGTGGTGGGTAATGAACGGACGAGCCGCAGCCCCGCCAGCAATGGAATGCAGTGTTGGTGTTTCCACTTCCAGGTAGCCCTGCGCATCCAGGTAACGACGCATGGATTGAATAATACGGGAGCGCAAGATAAACGTTTGCTGTACTTCCGGGTTTACGATCAGATCTACATAACGCTGGCGGTAACGAAGCTCAACGTCTTTGAGGCCGTGATATTTCTCCGGAAGCGGCAGCAGCGATTTGGACAGCACCGTGATTTCTTTCGCTTTAATAGAGGTTTCGCCCGTGTTTGTTTTGAAGACAACACCGCGAACGCCAATAATGTCGCCAAGATCCAGAAGATCGAACGCTTGATACTGCGCTTCCTCAACGGTATCTTTACGCGCGTAAATTTGGATTTTGCCGCTTAAATCTTGAATATGAGCAAAGCTGGCTTTACCCATTCCGCGTTTCTGCATGATTCGGCCTGCAACTGTAACCTCAACAGCCTGCGCTTCGAGATCTTCCTTGCTTACCTCTTCATACGTATCTACGATGTTCTTAGCATGATGAGTCCGTTCAAACTTGCCGCCGAAAGGGTCAATGCCCAAACCGCGGAGCTCGTCCAGCTTGTCTCTGCGAATTTGCAGAAGCTCGCTTAATTCTTGTTCTTGCGTTCCTTGCTCCACCACGATTCATCTCCTTGTTGTACCAGAAAGGCAGGACGGTACAGCCGCTGCCCTATATGCCTAACCTATGAGAGCAGATTCCTGCTCCACAATGATGAAAAAAGCTTCCTCAAGGAAGCTTTCTCAAAAGGCATGCCTGGTTTATTTTTTAATATCAACGATTTTATATTGAATGATGCCGGCTGGTACGCTTACTTCTACGATCGTGCCTTTGTTCTTGCCAAGAATAGCTTTACCAACCGGGCTTTCATTAGAAATTTTATTCTTAAGCGGATCGGACTCTGCGGTACCGACGATCGCATATTCCATCGTATCACCGAATTCCAAATCTTCAACCGTTACAATGGAGCCAATGCTCACGGTGTCGATATTGATTTCATCGTTATTGATAATACGGGCGTTACGAAGCATTTTCTCAAGTGTGATAACCCGTCCTTCGATAAACGCCTGTTCATTCTTAGCGTCCTCATACTCCGAGTTTTCACTGATATCGCCATAGCCGATAGCCACTTTGATCCGTTCAGCAACTTCACGACGTTTGACGGACTTCAAGTTTTCCAATTCATCTTCCAACTTCTTAAGCCCGTCTTGTGTAAGGATAATCTCTTTATCACTCATGTTACAATTCTCCTGTCGTGTGGCATTTTTTCATACCGTGTATGAATCACTGTTACTTAATATATTACGCATCATGCCCTTGATGACACCGCGCAGGAATGAGAATTACCAGTCATAAACCAGGCGGACGGTTTGTTATTGGAAGATTATATTTCAACTTCCCCTATATGTCAACGAAAGCCAACCAGCAAATGTAATCGCTTAACTCCACGAAACGCAAAGGCGCTCGCTTACGAGCTCCTTTGCGCTGGGATTAGTGATATACGGCTTCTTCCGCCGAAGTGGAAGGTGTGATCGATGCTGTCGGCTCTTCACTCAGCTCGCCCAATGACTCGACATACTGGCCTAAAATTTGCACCATGTTGTCACGCGTCGTTTCTTCCATGATGACGTCTTTGACACGTGCCGCCCCAGGAATCCCTTTGAGATACCATGCCAAATGCTTGCGCATCTCGCGAACGGCTGTCGATTCGCCTTTCAGCTTAACAAGACGATCCATATGCAAAATAGCGACGTCCAGCTTCTCGCGCGGCGTTGGATCCGGGAGCAGTTCTCCCGTCTGGAGATATTGGATCGTCCGATACAGCATCCACGGATTACCGAGTGCTCCGCGGCCGATCATGACACCGTCACAGCCGGTGTGATCAAGCAATCTGCGTGCGTCCTCCGGTGAGAACACATCGCCATTCCCAATAACGGGAATGGATACGGATTGCTTAACATCCTTTATAATATCCCAATTGGCCTTACCGGTATACAATTGCTCCCTTGTACGGCCGTGAACGCTGACTGCTTTGCCGCCCGCACGCTCGACTGCTTGCGCATTCTCAACGGCAAACACATGCTCGCTATCCCAGCCGATCCGCATTTTTACCGTGACCGGTTTATCGACAGCGTCGACAACAGCCGACACCATTTCATAGATTTTGTTAGGGTCGAGCAGCCATCTGGCCCCTGCGTCGCATTTTGTGACTTTAGGCACAGGGCAACCCATATTAATGTCGATAATATCCGCGTTCGTTTGTTTGTCGACGACTTTGGCTGCCTCCACTAACGACTCGCGGTCGCCACCGAAAATTTGCAGGCTAAGCGGCTTCTCGCGTTCATCTACATACAGCATTTCCAGAGTGCGCTTGTTGCCGTGCAGGATGGCCTTGTCGCTAACCATTTCGGCGCAAACCAGACCCGTGCCGAATTCTTTGGCTATCAGTCGAAAAGCCGGGTTGCACACACCTGCCATCGGTGCCAGCACGACTTGATTCTTCATCTCGATGTTTCCGATTTTAAGCATGGACGCCCAGACTCCCTTCCGAGTTAAAAACAATAATCAAACCAGCGGTATTGCTCATTTAAAGTCGGCAGTCAGTTCGCTGTAGCTGATACCGAGTGTATCCGAAATTCGCTCCAGCAGCTTAGGATCCGGTTTGCGCGTTCCCCGCTCAAGCGATCCCAAAACAGCAACAGAAACACTAAGCTTGGCAGCCAGCTCCTGCTGCGTATAGCCCTTTAGCTTTCGGAATGCGCGGACGCGCCCGGCCAATTGATCGTATTCCATAGCGCGATTCCTTCCCCTCTGTCTTGTAACGCTTGCTTTGCGATTGCTTTCACTTGCTTCTGCAGCGAATGCTCCTCATGAAGTACATCACTGAGAGGGACTAATACAAACGCACGCTCCATCATACGTGGGTGCGGCAGTGTAAGCTCCTCATCCGCAAGCGTAACACCTTCATATAAAAGTAAATCCAAATCGATGGTCCGCGGCCCCCAGCGGATATCACGCTTTCTCCCAAGCTGCAGTTCCATCGCAAGCATGGCATGCAAAAGATCATAGGGTGCAAGCGAGGTTCGCAATGCGGCAGCCATATTGAGAAAAGCCGGCTGATCGGTATACCCGACCGGATCGGTTTCATAAAGTGCCGATGCGCGAACAACCGTTATGGCAGGGTGGCTGTCCAGCAAATGAAGTGCGTCCTGAAGCTGCTTCTGTCGATCTCCGACGTTAGCGCCAAGTGCAATATAAGCATCTGCCCCATCGGCTTGTGCGGTGAGATTCAGATCATTATGGCCTTGCGGGCTGTTGGGTTCCATAGTCATCCCGCTTTCTGCAAAGTTCCACCGTCACGCCGTCGAAAAAGATTTCAAATGGCGGGTTCGGCTTCGTTACGGACACCGTCACTTCATTTACACTAGTATAAGCGTCGAGGACGGCCGATGCAACGTGACCGGCCAGCGCTTCAATTAGTTTAAACGGCGGTCCTTCTACAATAGTCTTCACGCGAGCATGAATTTCGGCATAGTTAATCGTATGTTCAAGGTTATCGGTTCGGGCAGCCTCCGATAAGTCCATCTGAAGCGACAGATCCACATAAAATTGCTGGCCGAGTCTGTTTTCCTCCGGAAATACGCCGTGGTAACCGAAGAACCGCATGCCTTTCAGCGTCATTTTGTCCATATTTCATTCCCCATTCTTCGACAAATTTCTTCCTATATCGACTTCGCGCCTAGATATACAATGGCATCGCTCATTAAGGCGGTCTGCTTATTCTCGCGAATATCATGTACACGGACAATCTGACAGCCCTGCATAATGCCGCAAGCTGTCGTAGCCGCTGTTCCAAACGTAATCTCATTCGAATTCAACTGAAGCGCTTCGCGGATAAACTTCTTACGAGAGGTGCCAAGCAGCACGGGGTAACCTTCAGCCACCAATTGATCAAGCTTGCCCATAAGCGCGAGATTATCCTCATAGGTCTTAGCAAAACCAATCCCCGGGTCGAGCCATATCGCATCTTTCGATACGCCTGCATTCAGAGCTATTGTGATACTTTCGCGCAAATCAGCTACGACGTCAACGACCAAATCGGAATAGTCTCTTGCTTGCCGATTATGACTAATGATGACGGGACAGCGTCGCGCTGCTGCAACTTCGGCCATCCGTGCGTCACCTTTAAGTCCCCATATGTCGTTGATGATGTGGGCACCTGCTTGCAATGCCTGATCCGCTGTCTCCGCTTTATAAGTATCAATAGAAAGCGGAATGCCAGGCAGTGCAGCTCGAATCGCTCGGATAACGGGGATGACCCGCTTCAGCTCTTCCTCTAGCGGAACAGGCTCGAAGCCCGGGCGCGTCGATTCCCCGCCTATATCGATGATATCCGCTCCGTCAGCGACCATTTGCTTGGCATGGCGAACGGCGGCTTCCACTTCGTTGTAACGTCCACCATCAGAGAAGGAGTCCGGCGTCATATTCAAAATGCCCATGATGAGCGTACGTGTTCCAAGTTTAAGTTGCACATCACCGGGAAGTACATAGCTTCGCTCAAAAGGCCATTGTTTCACTTTATCTTCTGTTATGCATGCTTTCATGATTTGGTATCCTCCCGATAGGCAGCCAGCAGCTTATGTGTAATCGAGCCGATTCCGCCGTTTCCGACCTCTGTGCGGCACCCTTCTTCATCCCTTAAGACAGATACAGGTACAAGCTCTTGAATCGAGTTGGTTACCCATACCTCCTCCGCTTCAAGCAACTCCGTCCAGGTGTAAAATCCTTCTTCGACAGCTACTCCAGCTTCCCGAGCCAGCTCCATTACGCGTTGGCGCGTAATCCCCGGGAGAATACCTGTCTCAATGGCAGGCGTGAATACCTTGCCTGCTCGGGCAAAGAACAAATTACTGACGATGCCTTCGGACAGCCAGCCTTCCCGCGTCAGCATCAGCCCTTCTGCTCCCGGCGCAGCACCGGCAGTCGCCGCCAGTTCCCGCTTTGCAATAATATTATTCATATAATGCAGCGATTTCAAACGCACTTCGCCTTCCGGCGTATTCCTCCGGGTCCGCAGCATTGCAAGCTCGCGGCCATCCCGATAGAGCGCTTCGTTAGGGGCAGGCAATGCTTTGACGAGCAGCAGCACATTCGGCTCATCATAATCGCCCGCCGGAAGACCGAGCACGCCTTCGCCTGCGGTAACTGTCAGCCGAACATACGCCTCATCTAGCTCATTAGCCGCCATCAGGTCGCGAAGCCAGCTTCGGAGTTCATCCGGATCCAGCTTGCACCTGATGCCAAGTGACTCGCATCCGGCCGACAATCGCTCCAAGTGTCGATCCAGCAAATACGGCTTACCGCCTTCATACGTGCGAAAAGTCTCGAAAAGACCCATTCCATACAAAAAACCGTGATCGTATACCGAGATCACGGCCTCTTCCTGTAGCTTGATGCTGCCATTCCATCCAATCTTCATCGTACCGCGCCTGCCCGCATGTTCAGGAAATTACGAAGCAGCTTCAGTCCGTTCTCGGTGATGATCGACTCCGGATGGAATTGAACGCCTTCAATGAGATACTCCTTGTGACGCAATCCCATGATCTCGCCTTCTTCTGTTTCCGCGCTGATTTCCAGACAATCCGGAAGTGTTTCTTTCTTCACGATCAAGGAATGATAACGCGTTGCCGTATACGGGGAAGGAATGCCTTCGAATATCGTGCGGCCGTCATGATGAATCTGCGAGGTTTTGCCGTGCATCAGCTTCTCTGCACGAACAACATCGCCTCCGAAAGCTTGTCCGATCGCTTGATGGCCAAGACATACGCCGAATATCGGAATGATGCCTTTGAAACGTTCAATGAGAGCAAGGCTGATACCCGCTTCGTTCGGACTGCATGGTCCCGGCGAAATCAGAATATGATCCGGTGCAAGGGCCGCAATGTCCTCCAGCCCGATCTCATCATTGCGTTTCACGACAATCTCCTCGCCCAGCTCTCCCAAATACTGAACCAAATTGTACGTAAATGAGTCGTAGTTATCGATGACCAATATCATTTGCGTTTCCCCCTTTGGATTACAGCCGCGCGCGGCTTGCTTCTGCCCATTGCTCGCTGTACTCGATCGCCTTCCACAGTGCCTTGGCCTTGCTCAGTGATTCGCGGTATTCACGTTCCGGATCGGAATCGATGACGATTCCGGCTCCGGCTTGAATGTGGACGACTTCATCCTTCACCGACATCGTTCTTATAATAATATTAAATTCCATATCTCCGTTGTAGTCAATCCATCCGAGCGATCCCGTGTAGGGCCCGCGCCGTGTAGGCTCCAGCTCTTCGATGATTTCCATCGTACGGATCTTAGGTGCACCTGTAATGGTGCCGCCCGGGAATGTCGCTCCAATGACATCATAAGCATCCTTGCCCGGGGCAATCCGGCCTTCAACTTGGGAGACCAAATGCATGACATGGCTGTAATATTCGATTACCATGAGCTCCGCTACATGAACGGAGCCATAGGCCGATATGCGACCGAGATCATTGCGCTCCAGATCGACGAGCATGATATGCTCCGCCCGTTCTTTTTCGTTGCTTCGAAGTTCTTCCGCCATTAGGCGGTCTTCCTCTTCTGTACGTCCGCGCCGGCGTGTCCCCGCAATGGGGCGCGTAGCCAGCTTGCCATCCGAGAGTTCGACCAGCAGCTCCGGTGAAGCTGAGACGAGTTGGAAGTCCGGACAATTCAGGAATCCCATATAAGGCGAAGGGTTGAACAGTCTCAGCCATTCGTAGAGCTCTTCCGGGCTCGACTGAATCGAACGGCTTTGACGCTGGGAGAGATTCACCTGGAACACATCACCTGCCGCGATATAGCTCCGAATCCGCTCCACTGCCGCTTTGAAGGCTTCCTTGGCAAATGGAGACGTAATCCCCTCGACCGAATCCAAGTCAATTTGAAGGGAACCGTCCTCCATAAAGCGAGTGCGTGCGCTTCGAAGCGCTTCTGCCGCTGCAGCTGCTTCTCCCCGGGCAAAATCAGACCATTGTTCGGCCATATGGGCTACACGATTGGAGGCTGCTCCATACAAGGCTTCGAGCTGCTGCATGGATTCCTGCCCCGTAAGAGCGGTATGTACGGCGCAGTAAAGCTGCTCCTCTTGATGATCCACGATCCACAGCTCGTCCATCCGCATAAACAAATAATCAGGCAAATCGAGATCATCTGCAGCCTGTACGGGAAGACGCTCGATCGAGCGAATCACATCATAGCTCCAGAACCCTGCACAGCCGCCCGTCCACTTAGGCGCTCCCGGAACCCGAGGTGCCTTACGGCCGCCCATCCAGCTGCGCACCGCTTCGAGCGGCTTCTCCTGATAGGCTGTGACACGACCATCAGCATGATCGATCGCCTCTGCTTCCATTCCTTTACCTCGGATGACAGACGCAGGGTTAAGGCCAAGGTACGTATAACGGCCATCCTTGCCGCTCTCTAGCACGAAGGCGTGCGGCGATGCCGTCTTCCACGCAGCCTCCCAAGAAGCCGGTCGCCCTTCCCCGCTGCTCAGCGGGCGTTTCGTAAGCAATGGCAGCGAAGTATAACCTTCTTCGCGCCAGTTCAACCAATCCTTAAAGGCTGTACGTTCCATATCGCAGCCCCTCACTTCCTATCCGTTCGAAAGAGCCATGTCAGCATTGGCACGCTCTCTTTGTTTGCAAGCTAGTATACCGAAATTGTGGGAAAAAGAAAAGACGGTTCGTTATCCATTTGCCTTGTTCCGAGCTATCTGCGTTCCGAATCGAAATTCACCTTCACTGTTGTCTGAACCTTCAGCTGCGGATACATTGCATACCATGCTTCAGCTTTCCAATGCCGATCCTGAGATCTTGCTACTTCCCCTAGGCCGATCGGATCGATATCGCTTCGCTGAAATTGCCCAATCAGCTTGCTTATCTGATTCTCGATAGCCAATTCGGCTTTCCTTTTCAATTGTTCAATTTCACTCGGTGAAGGCTTTTCAAGCGGGCTTGTGTTATTGGGAATCAGATTCGCGTGGATCTTGATTCGTATCTTCATTAACTGGCTGGATGCCGCCCAAACATATTTAACGCCGGAATGCTCGATTTGCATGCGAAGCGACTTGTCTTGTTCATCGTCGTCATAGTAGCCATTGACTACCGACTGCTGCAGCAAGGAGAACAGGAGCATGTTACGATAGCCTTTCAAGGATAAGACGAACCGGTCGTCTTTAAACAAGGCAATCCCGACCAGCTGAGCATGCGAGCTTTCATCCTTGCGTATAAGTGGCAGATACGGATCTTGACCTTTGCTTGCATGCTGCCGGACGAAGGTCAACAAATTGGTAGACGGAATGACGCCTTGGTTCTCATTCTTAGCCAGGAGATTGTTTATGCTGGTTCCTGGGTCAACATCCTTCATAGGCATATTGAGAAGACTTGAAGGCGAAGTCTCCGTCACAGTCAGCGATAAATTCCCGGGCAAATTCAACCTGCTTGCATAATAGGTTAATAAACGTCCGAAAACGCCTTGCTTCGCCAGTCCTTGATCAATAAGGAGTACCTGTGTCTTCTCATCAACAAACTTGCCTCCGGTCTTGAGGGCGGCCAGATTGCGTGTCTCAATGGTAGAACTTCCTTGCGTGCGAACAACCCGGCTTTCCACCTCTTCTTTCTTATAGAGCGGTATCAAATAAGTGGCAGCGATTTGATCCTTTTCCTCCTCATTCGCCTCATAAGCAATCGCGTAAACAATGTTTAATTTCTCCAGCAACTCGCCTTGGCACCCGGGAAGCAGCAGAATCATCAAGAGCGTCATACCGATCAGTCCTTTACGCGGCATGGTCACTAGCTCCCTTCTTTGACCGAAATCGCTTTTCCGGAACCTTTGTTTTTACGGCTGAGCAGCCCATATAGAGGGATATAGACGACTACCATAAACACCGTCAAGAGCGGCTGCCAATTTTCTAATAGCTGCGTATACCTCAAAAGCCAGAGGGTCATCGCCGTTGCCAGAAAAAACAGTGCACCTAAGCACAGATGAACCATTTCCGGCCATTTGCATAGGACCGTCTTCCGCAGCAAAGATGAAACGATCCAGAGCAGCAAAGACAGAATAGGAAGCAGACGAAACAGCTGAAAGCTCACTCCCGCTTGATCGATGCTCTCGAAGAACGGAAAGGACATGATTTTGTACAGATCAACGGTCGTTACGATGTTCGCAGACACAATTTCAATGCCAAACACACCAAGCAACAACCACAATGCCAGGAGCGTAAACGCACTATGCACGCCAATTGCCGCCCATAAAGCGTAACGTATTGAGGAAGCCTTCAGACCAGTTGTATAGAGCTTGAGAAACACGAGCAACTCAATCCCGCTAAACAAAGCGGTTCCGCTTCCCGCTGCCCCTCCCAGCCGCTGCGGCTGTCCGCTCCAAAGAGGTAAAATAGATCGCGTTTCAAAATAAGGAAGCGACCCCAGGATGATCAGCACATATTCCAGCACGCGCGCACAAAGAGCGACGAAGAAGAGCCCCGCGAAGACGCGGATACCGCCTTTAGCCGCCACAACCGCACAGATCATGAAGAGCACGATCACCCAGTAGGACTGGAAGTTAGGCGTCTGATAGTGGTCAAGAAGGAGAACCATTTGATTAAGCATGATGCCTCCCACCAGAAGCAAAGCCGCAAAAAACAGAATCAGCAGCGCAATGCCAGTCGGTTTGCCAAACGCGGCTAGATGGCTCGCAACGAAATCTTTGTTATCGCTCCCGGTCAGCGCCTGTCCTAAAGGCATACAAAAAATGCCGATGGCGATGGCGATCGCAAGCATATACATAAAGCCCGAAGTACCTACAAAACCGGAGATTTTGCAGGTTGCGATATAATAATTTGCGGCTCCCTGAAGCCCACAAGCCATATAAAAGAACTGCCATGCCGTTATGCGGTCCTGTCCCATTCTTGGTTCACCCCTTCCCCTTTAAATAACGGGATAACGGATGAATACCGAAAAGCGCCAACGGCTTGTCCAACGAACGAACGGCGAATAGCCGGGACAGCAGCAGAAACCAGAACATGCAGATGCCTGGAAGTCCCAGCATAACCGCCAGCATCAAGGACGGTACTTTAAGAAAAAACAACATGCCGCGCAGCTGAACGGATGCCGATGCCAGTGTCAACAAGGATGAAATGGACACCAGGACAAGCATGACATTGCTCACAATGCCCGCTTCCACAGCTGCTGTTCCAAGTACAATCCCTGCTACAATCCCCGCGCTTTGCGATAGCTTGTTTGGAAGACGCGTAACGGCTTCCAGTTGAACGAGGACAAGGATCTCCATAAATAACGCTTCTACGAATGGGGAGAACGGCACACGGTAACGCGAAACCAACAAGGTTTCAATGATCTTACTCGGAAACATCTGAAAGTTGTAGGTGGATACCGCTACATAAAGCGGCGTCAGCATCAAAGCCAGAATAAAGCATGCCACTCGGAGAATCCGAAGGAGCATTACGTAATAGCGGGGTGAAAACAAATCGGAAGCGGTCGTAAACGAATCCTCGAACGAGGTTGGCGCAATCAAGGCTTTACGCGAGCCTTCCATGAGCATAATGACCTTTCCAGACTCCAACGCATGCGCCGTACGCAAAGGCAGCTCTGCAAAATCATACGGCGGGAAGAAGGTGCGCGTGCCGTTCGGAAGCAGCATGGCAAAGCTAGATATATCGAGCAGTGCCTTTGGATGATCGATCGAGGCTTGTTCTACTTGGTAGGTTAAACGATCCGCTTCCATGACATTATCGGCCATATAGAGAATGGAGACGGGCAGCTTGCCGAAACCGAGAATGAGATTGCGAACATGAAGCTGCTCGGACACCAGACGTCTGCGAATCAAATTCAAATTCACTTCAAGCGATTCTGTAAAAGCCTCCATTGGCCCGGATTCCGCAAACTCCTCCACCGGTACCTCTATACCCCGATAATTGCTTTTCTTACAAGGGAGATAGAGAACATCCGGATGAGCGACACCGGCCGTTTCGATGGTTACGCTGATATACCCTTGCAGCAAATAATGATGCATATCGGCCCGCGTCTTAATCTCGATATTTTCTATTGGCAGAATCAGTTGCATCTCTTCGCTGGAATGGGGCTTATGGAGTTGGAGCATGGGTAAGAAGCGTTCCCGCATGATTTGCTGGTCCGCCATGGATGAAAGCCACTCGATTCGGTAAGTACGCTCTTGGAGTGCGAGATGATAGGTATTCCAATCGTCGGTCTTAGGGGTCGGCACTGCTGCAACACCTCATTTTCTGCCAAGGATTTGTTTATCTTTTCCTTGTATGGGGTGTTTTATTAAATAAAAAAGGATCCCCTGGAAAGGGGACCCTCTGTGCGCAAGCATAACGCTTACGATTAGTTCTCGAAGTTGAACAGCGGTGTGGACAGGTAACGTTCGCCGTTAGATGGAACAATGGCAACGACACGTTTGCCTTTACCGAGTTCTTTAGCAACCTTCAGCGCTGCGAAGATCGCTGCACCGGAGGAAATACCGCAAAGAATGCCTTCTTCTTTCGCTGCGCGGCGAGCTGTTTCGAAAGCCTCGTCATTCTCAATCGTGATGACTTGGTCGTAAATCTCACGGTTCAGAATTTCAGGGATGAAGTTAGCGCCAATCCCTTGAATTTTGTGGCCGCCAGGGTTACCGCCGGAGAGCAGCGGGGAAGCAGCAGGCTCAACAGCAACTACTTTGATGCCCGGGAAGTTCTTCTTCAGGACTTCGCCTGCACCGGAAATTGTACCGCCAGTACCGATACCCGCAACGAATGCATCCAGTTTGCCGTCAAGCGAGTTGATCGCTTCAACGATCTCAGGACCTGTTGTTTCACGGTGTACTTTCACGTTCGCTTGGTTCTTAAATTGTTGCGGAATGAAGTAAGAAGGATTCTCGGCTTGAAGCTCTTCTGCACGGCGAACTGCTCCGTTCATGCCTTCCGATCCCGGTGTAAGCACAAGCTCGGCACCGTAAGCGCGAAGCAGGTTGCGACGTTCAACGCTCATTGTTTCAGGCATAACAAGAATAGCTTTATAGCCTTTAGCGGCAGCTACCATTGCCAGGCCGATTCCCGTGTTACCGCTTGTTGGTTCTACAATTGTATCACCCGGTTTAAGAATACCTTGCTGTTCAGCCACTTCGATCATGCTGATTGCAATACGATCCTTAACGCTTGCGCCCGGGTTCTGGTATTCGAGCTTCACGTAAATTTCCGCGCTGTCCTCCGGTACCAAACGGTTCAAGCGGACAAGCGGTGTATCCCCAATAAGTTCAGTCACGCTTTGTACAATTCTAGCCATGAATAGTGCTCCTCCTTATTCCGACTAAATCAGTTGGTTTTACTTACATATTATCAATGAAACCCAGTAGTTGTCAATAGTCAGTTTTCGAACAAAAGGCCTATAGCTCTACCCTTTGGACGGTTTAGGCAGCACTTCCGCGTTATATTTCTGCAGCAGTGAATTTTCAACTTCCCGCAGCCCGTTCAGCTTGGATAATGCTAGCTCTCTCTTCACTTGTTCGCGTATACGGCTCTCGCTGAGCACTTCTTCCGTATGCGTTTCGAGCAACTGAATGACGGCTTGCCCCTGCTCTACTTCGATCGGTCCGGTCACCTCACCAACCGACAGCTGGTTGGCTGCTTCCAGAATGGCATCATCCGTAAACGGATCATCGGCTTCAATAAATCCTAAATCCCCGCCGCTGTCCGCCGTATCGGTATCCAGTGAATAGGTCTTTGCCATCAGGGCAAAATCCTCTCCGGACTCAAGCTGCTGCAGCAGCTCATCCGCTTCCTTCTCCGTTGCCAGCACAATCCATGCCAGATGCAGCTGCTTCCGGGGGGCGAACTGCTCCTTGTTGTCTGCTATGTAGGCATCAATCTCCGATTCGGTTACTTCTACGGAACGAAGAGCGATTTTCTCAAGCAGCAGCCGATACTCCGTATCTTCCCGAATTCCCTCAGGCGTCAAGCCAAGCTGCTCTTTCATCGATGCGTAATACAGTTCCTTGCTCTCATAACCCGTCATCATAGCTTCAAGCTCATCGTTCATTTCCGTGTCCGAGATGCTCAGATTGTAAGCCTCCGCTTCCTGCCGGGTAGCGGCGCGCACCATAAGGGTGCGCAGCAGCTGATCACCGTACTGCAGTTGCAGCTCATCACTGAGCTGCTTCGCGGTAATCTGCTCATGGCCAACCGTGGCAGCAAGCGGCTCCTCCGCAGGTGCGGGGCCTTCTTGGTCTTGTGAATTATCGACCGCCGCTTGAGGATCTGCCTTGGGCGGGAGCAGCACCCGGAACACCACTACGAGAGCTAAAATAATCATACAGATCGCCTGAATCAGCACAATGCTCCTCAGCACCCGGTCGTTCTTCATTATCGCTTGGCCTCCGATTATTGAATCGGTTTCGGCTTAGCCTGATCGAGCAGCATCTCAAGCTGCTGGCGGTCAAATGTGTAGATCTCGTTGCAGAAATGGCACACGACTTCAGCTTGTCCGTCTTCATCAATTAACTGTTTCAACTCATGCTCACCCATACTGATGAGCGTACGTTCTACACGTTCCATGGAGCATTGGCATTGAAAGACGACGTCAACATTGTCCATCAGCTGGATTTCGTCACCCACGACCCAGCGCAGTAGACTTTCCGGCGTTTCTCCTTGTTCAAACAGCGAGGAAATCGGCGGCAGTGCAGCAATAGCCTGTTCAAGCTTCGTAATGTTCTCTTCGGTGATACCCGGGAGCACTTGTACAATGAAACCTCCGGCGTTCATAACCGTGCCATATTCATCGACAAGGACACTAAGGCCAACAACAGACGGTGTTTGCTCAGAAGTAGCGAAATAGTACGTGAAGTCCTCCGCGAGCTCACCTGATACGATCGGAATGCTTCCGCGGTACGGTTCCTTCAGCCCCAGATCTTTAATAATGTGGATGTAACCCGTACGTCCTACTGCACCGGCCACATCCAGCTTTCCAAGCGCGTTACTTGGCAGCTGCACATCCGGGTTATCTACATAGCCGCGAACTTCACCATTGGCATTGGCATCGACGACGATTTGGCCGACAGGTCCGTCACCTTTGACTTGAATCGTCAGCTTCTCATTGCCTTTGAGCATCGCACCCATCATGGCACCTGCCGTAGCCGTGCGTCCAAGCGCTGCCGTTGCGGTCGGCATTGTATTATGCCGCTTACGCAGCTCTTCTACCAGCCCGGTTGTCTTCACGGCAAATACGCGAAGCTGTCCGTTCCATGCGGTACCGCGTACTAAATAATCTTTATGTTCTTCACTCATGTCTAGGATACCTCGTTTATTCTTGGTTTCGTTCGTAAATAATGCGTAAACCTTCAAGGGTCAGCAATGGGTCCACTTCTTCAATGGTTTCCGATTCGGCTGCAATTAAGTCCGCCAGCCCGCCAGTTGCAATAACACGCGGCGTTACGCTGAATTCTTTGCGAATCCGATTCACGATTCCGTCCACCTGGCCGGCATAGCCGAAAATAATACCTGCTTGCATCGACGTAACCGGGTTGCGTCCGATCACACTCTTCGGTTTCACCAGTTCAATACGGGGCAGCTTAGCGGCACGCTGGTACAGCGCTTCGGTTGAAATGCCGATACCCGGTACGATCGCTCCGCCCAAATAGTTGTTGCCCGCGTCAATATAATCAAAAGTCGTAGCGGTGCCGAAATCGACAACGATCAGCGGCGCGCCATATTTCTCGATACCTGCAATGGAGTTAACGATGCGGTCCGCGCCGACCTCACGCGGATTCTCATAACGAATGTTTAGTCCGGTCTTGATGCCTGGCCCAACAATCAGCGGAGATTGGCGCATGTATTTCTGGCAAAGCTGCTCCAGCGTACGCATAAGCGGCGGCACAACAGAGGAAATAATAACGCCCTCGATCTGGTCCAGCTTTACGCCTGCGATTTGAAACAAATTGTGAATCATGATTCCATACTCATCCACAGTTGCCGAACGATTGGTGCTCAGGCGCCAATGGTACAGCAGCTTGCGGGCTTGGTAGATACCCAGCACGATGTTCGTATTGCCTACGTCCACAACGACGATCATGCTGCTGGGCCTCCTTTCTTCCCATTCAAATCCAAACTAATGTCGAGCGATTGGAATGAATACGTCAGCCCGCCCACGGAAATGACATCGACCCCGGTTTCCGCGATACTACGAATGGTCGTCAAATTCACACCGCCGGATGCTTCAACAATGACATGAGGCGAGCTTGCTTTGATCCGCGCCACGGCTTCACACATAAGGTCATTCGGCATGTTGTCGAGCATAATGATATCGCTGCCGCATGCGAGTGCTTCCTCCACTTGAGCGAGTGATTCCGTCTCAACTTCGATTTTCATCGTATGAGGAATCACATGGCGGGCGGCCTGAACAGCACCCGTTATTCCGCCGGAGCCTTTGATGTGATTATCTTTGATCATAACGGCGTCGTATAACCCGAAACGATGGTTAAATCCGCCGCCTACTCGAACCGCGTACTTCTCAAGCATCCGGTGACCCGGTGTTGTTTTGCGCGTATCGACCAGACGTGTAGGAAGCCCTTCGATGGCTTGGACAAATGCACGGGTTTTGGTTGCAATGCCGGACAGCCGCTGCATGAGATTCAGTGCCAGGCGCTCACCAGTCAGAATACTGTGGGTACTGCCTTCTACTTCAGCCAATACAGTGCCCTTAGTCACGGCATCTCCATCCGCAGCGAGTGGACGGAATTTCAGCGATGGGTCGACCACCTCGAAAACAAGCCCGGCGATCGGCACTCCTGCCAGTATTCCATCCTCTTTCACATGAATGACGGCCTTCGAGCGCGTTCCCGCAGGAATCGTTGCCCAGCTTGTTATATCGCCTGATCCAATATCTTCAGCAAGCCACGCCTTTATTTGAGCCCGCAGCGTATCAGCCGCACTGTTCCCGAACGCCGCTGCAAATTGTGCTTCATACATCTTCAATCCGCTCCTCTGTTATCCCGAACTCCCGATGGAGGACGGTATGCTTGCGCCAGAGCAGATCATTTCGCTCCGGAAAATCTTCCCGACTATGCGCGCCGCGGCTTTCTTCCCGTGCCAGGGCAGACTCTGCCGTGAGCATCGCGCAGGTCAGCAGATTCGCAAATTCATATTCTTCTCGTTTCGTAATGACGGATTGAAAAATCGAACGCAGCCGTTTCAGCTCTTCAAGCCCTTTGTTCAGCCCGTTAGCATCACGATTCAGCCCGACATAACGCACCATCGTTTTCTGCAGTTTAAGCCGTTTCTCGACCACCGCTTGAATCGGCGCTTCGCTCCGCTTCAGCGAATCCATGTGAACTTCTGTATGGCCTTCAAGCGGAGGCAGCGCATTGATGCGTTCCACAATCCGACGTCCGAATACAATAGCCTCGGATAACGAGTTGCTGGCTAACCGATTCGCGCCATGCACGCCGGTCGATGAGCATTCGCCGCAAGCAAATAACCGCCGCAAGTTGGTTTCGCCGTGCAAGTCGGTTTTAACTCCGCCCATCATATAATGCGCCGCAGGAGCAACGGGAATCCAATCCGTCGTCAAATCGAGTCCGAAATTCAAGCAGAACTCATAAATGTTCGGAAACCGATGTCTCACCATATCGGCGGATTCATGGGTCACATCAATATAAACAAAAGTCGATTTGGTCGCTTCCATCTCGCTCACAATCGCCCGCGCAACGACATCGCGCGGAGCGAGCTCAAGCTGCTCGTGGTATTTGTGCATAAACCTCTCCCCACGAATATTGCGGAGCACCGCACCTTCGCCACGCACCGCTTCCGAGATCAGGAAACGAGGCGCGCCCGGGTAACAAAGCGAGGTTGGATGAAATTGAATAAACTCCACATCTTGTATGTAAGCCCCTGCACGGTAGGCCATTGCGATTCCGTCTCCGGTAGCCACTTCAGGATTCGTCGTGTAGCGGTACAGCTGCCCTGCTCCGCCGGAGCAAAGAATCGTTGCTTTGCCGCGCACGAACAATCGCTGTCCATCCGGCTTCTGCACCAGCGCACCCACGCAAACACCGTCATCTGTAATCAGATCGATGACGAAATGATCATCCCAAACCTCTATTCGCGGATTCGCAATCGCTTTCTCCGACAATGCGCGTACGATTTCGAAACCGGTCGCATCTCCGTTTGCATGCAAAATACGACGCTGACTGTGCGCACCCTCCTTGGTGAGTGCAAACTCGCCGTTCTCTTGGTCAAACTGCGTACCCATGCGGACCAGGTCTTCTACGCCCTTTGTCCCTTCATGCACGAGGACATCGACGGCTTCATGCGAACAAAGCCCGGCGCCGGCAATAAGCGTATCCTGACGATGATAAGCCGGGGAGTCGTCCTCGGAAATAACAGCCGCAATGCCGCCTTGGGCGTAACGCGTATTGCTGTCCATAAGCGACTTCTTCGTAATCATGAGCACATCATTCGTTTCACTGGCTTTAATCGCGGTAAAAAGACCGGCAATGCCGGCCCCGATAACAATGACATCTTTATGAATGACTGGAAGCCCTTCGAGTTCAACATCTACGAGATAACGTGGGATCATAAGTGCAACTTTCCTTTCTCATGGAAAGAGAGTAGCGCATGCTACTTCACTTGTAACATGCGCTCCAGGGATAGACGGGCTTGATTGGCAACCTGCTCCGGAACGTAAATTTGCGGCTGCATCGTTTCCAGACATTTAACAAGCTTCTTCAAGTTGTTTACTTTCATGTTCGGACAAACCAAGTACTTCGTTGCAAAGTGGAAGGTCTTGTTCGGGCTGTCCAGACGTAGCTGATACCCTGTGCCATCTTCTGTGCCGACGATAAACTCTTGGCAATCCGATTCTTTACAATATTTTATAATAGCCGTTGTACTTCCGACGAAATCGCCTAGTGCTACCACTTCAGGACGGCATTCCGGGTGAACGACGAACTGTGCATTCGGATATTTCGCTTTCATTTCTTCTACATCTTTGACGGTCAGCATGTCATGCGTGTTGCAGTAGCCTTCCCAGATAATCATTTTTTTGTCAGTCTTTTGCTGCACGTAATGACCCAGATTCTTATCCGGTACCCAAATAATTTCGTCGGAATCGACCGAATTCACGACACGCACGGCATTAGCGGACGTACAGCAAATATCGGTTTCCGCTTTGATTTCGGCGGAGGAGTTAATGTAAGTGACTACTTTCGCATTCGGATGCTGGGCTTTCAGCTTCCGCAAGCCGTCGACGTTGACCATGTCGGCCATCGGACAGCCGGCACGCTCGTCGGGGATGATAACCGTTTTGTTCGGTGCCAGAATTTTAGCGCTTTCGCCCATAAAATGAACACCGCAGAACACGATTACATCTGCATCCGTTTCCGCTGCCTTCTGCGCAAGCAGGAAGGAGTCTCCGCGGAAATCCGCCACCTCTTGAATTTCATCACGCTGATAATAATGCGCAAGTATAATGGCGTTACGTTCCTTCTTCAATTGCAACAATCGTTCCCGCAATTCGCGGTTTTGTTCCGCTTTCCTTTCGAGAGCCAATGCTTCCATAGCTAAATTCCCCTCTTTTCACTAACTTTGTGAACTGATGCACAAACTTGGCTATTCGTTCACCCTTATTTATCGAAAATGCTGTTATTCCGCTGTGTGATTCATAATCCTTATCATGCCCATGTCGCAAGCCGCTTGATTCGCAAGAGCCTTTACAAGGGATTAACCTTAAATTTACACAAGGTAGTGTACGCTGTCAACAGACAAAAGAGGCCGTTTTAGCCGATCTAAGGAAGGTTTCCTCATGTAAGGAAGTTACTAAGCCCACAAGCTTACTCGTCCTCCCACTATAGCGTTAAAGCGTCTGCCCGCAAAAAAGGCTGCCCGCGCAGTCGCCTGCGATCGGACAGCCTTTGAGGACTATCAACTTCTATTCTTTAGGACTTCGGTGTACCGTCATCGTCATCGTTTTCTCTGTTGTCCGGGTCAATTGGAGGTGTCAATTCGCCTGGCTCCTTCGAACCAATACGAACCTTCACGCCGCCAATCGTATCGATAATCGGCTCTGCTTTAGGCTCAGCGGAAACGATGTTTGAACCGCCTTCGCTCGCGCCGCCTTCTGTAGCTCCGCCCTCGATCAGACGTTTGATTTGCTCAATCTCCAACGTTTCTTCGGTAAGGAGCGTTTGTGCAATAAGATGCATTTCTTTGCTCTTCTCCGTAAGAAGCTGTTTCGCACGAGCATAGCAGTCTTGAATGAAGCTCTGCATCTCTTGGTCAATTTCATAAGCGATGGCATCGGAGTAGTTCTGCTCATGTCCAATGTCACGGCCCAAGAAAACTTGGCCTTGCGAGCTGCTGCCGAACTGCATCGGTCCAAGCTTGTCGCTCATCCCGTATTCCATAATCATCGCACGAACAATGCTCGTCGCTGATTTGAAGTCGCTGTAAGCGCCAGTGCCGATTTCGCCGATATAGATTTCTTCCGCTACGCGGCCGGCGAGCAATCCTGTTACTTTATCGAGCAATTCCTGCTTCGTCGTCAGCATGCGGTCGCCATCTTTAGGAAGCATGATGACATAGCCGCCTGCGCGTCCGCGCGGGATAATCGTTACTTTGTGAACCTGATCCGCATGCTCGAGGAAGTAGCCGGCAATCGTATGGCCCGCTTCATGATACGCAACGATCCGTTTCTCGCGGTCACTGATCACGCGGCTGCGTTTCTCTGTACCGACGATAACACGGTCAATCGCTTCGTCCACTTCGTTCATTGCGATTTCTTTCTTGTTGCGGCGAGCGGCCAGAAGGGCTGCTTCGTTAAGCAGGTTCTCCAGATCCGCACCGGTAAAGCCTGTTGTCCGCTTCGCGATAACATCGAGTTTAACGTCTTTGTTAAGCGGCTTATTGCGTGCATGCACTTTCAGTACAGCTTCGCGGCCTTTCACATCCGGACGGTCAACCGTAATTTGACGGTCGAAACGGCCTGGACGAAGAAGGGCAGGGTCGAGAATATCCGGACGGTTGGTTGCCGCCACGATAATGATACCTTCGTTAGCACCGAAGCCGTCCATTTCAACGAGGAGCTGATTGAGCGTTTGTTCGCGCTCATCATGTCCACCGCCGAGACCGGCGCCGCGCTGACGTCCAACGGCATCGATTTCATCGATAAAGATGATACAAGGCGCGTTCTTCTTCGCGTTCTCGAACAAGTCACGAACACGGGAAGCACCGACACCGACGAACATTTCTACGAAGTCCGAACCGGAGATACTGAAGAACGGTACGCCTGCTTCGCCTGCAACGGCACGAGCAAGCAACGTTTTACCAGTACCCGGAGGGCCCACTAGCAGTACCCCTTTCGGAATACGAGCGCCTACGGCTGCGAATTTACGCGGATCCTTCAAGAACTCGACTACCTCGACGAGCTCTTGCTTCTCCTCGTCGGCCCCTGCCACGTCCTCGAACGTTACGCGTTTCTTCTCTTCGTTGTACAATCTGGCACGGCTCTTGCCAAAGTTCATCACTTTGCCGCCGCCGCCTTGCGCCTGATTGATCAGGAAGAAGAACAAAATAAAGATGATCACGAATGGAATGATGGAGGTCAAGAAGGTGAGCCAGATGCTCTGTCCTTCCATCGGCTTTACTTCCATTGCGAATTTGTTTTTTAGCTGCGCGTCGGTAATTTCTTTAACGACAAATTCCTCAACGCTGGCATGAGTGTAGAATTGGGCTGAATCCGAACTTTCCGGTTTGTTCTTGTACTCACCGGTGATTAGGTAAGAGTAGCCGTCGAACTGAAGCTCAACTTGCTTCACGTTGTCACTGCCCAGCTCCTGCCTAAATTGATCGTAACGGATTTCAGTGGTGGAGTCATTTTGGCTGCTGATAAATTGGAAGATCCCGACGGTCACCAAAAAAATAATCAAATAAAAGCCAGTATTGCGGATGATCCGATTCATCCCCTACCTCCTCTCAAGACGCAAAAAATAAGATGACCTTGCACGATAAGCCCCCGTGTGCGGGAGCCTTCGATACATGGCTGAATGCATGGACTGTCTAAACCCTTACTTCTCGTAAACCTCAGGCTTCAAAATGCCGATAATCGGCAAGTTGCGGTACTTCTCCGCATAATCAAGCCCGTACCCGACCACAAATGCATCCGGCAGTACAAATCCTTTATAGTCCGCTTCCAACTCCACCTTGCGGCCTGTCGGCTTATCAAACAGCGTAACAAGCGTGATGGACTTGGCGTTGCGGCGCTCCAGCACATCGATGAGATAGCTGAGTGTCAGCCCACTGTCGATAATATCTTCAACAATGAGTACGTCTCGGCCTTGCACCGACGTGTCAAGGTCCTTGATAATTTTCACTACACCGCTTGTTTTGGTCGATTGTCCATAGCTGGAAACCGCCATAAAATCAAGCTCAACCGGGATCGTGATGGTCTTAACCAAGTCAGCCATAAAAATAAAAGCGCCTTTAAGTACGCAGATGACGAGTGGATTGCGCCCCTCGAATTCGCGGCTAATGGTATCGCCCAGCTCTTTTACTTTCTGCTGAATTTGGTCTGCGTCGTAAAGTACTTCTTGAATGTCGTTCAGCAACACGGGCCCTCCTAAATGGTTCTTGCCTATACTATGAATGGATCAGTGCATCTTATTCAAGTTGGTTCAGTGCGGAAGCATCAAGGTTTACCCGCATCATCATTCTGATAACACGGCTTGTCGTTTCCATCACCTGAGCATGTCTTGATCTTCGAATGCCCGGGATCCAAAGCACGGTTCCGTTAGCGTCGACAACGATCGGCATCACCTCACGACGTGAGGGTGCGACGCGTTCATCAACGAACATATCTTGTACCTTTTTGGTACCATTTAAACCAAGCACTTGCATTCGGTCACCTGGACGGCGATTTCGAACCGTGAGCGGGAATTCCAAGGCGTCGGCATCAAACAGCGCTTCATGTCGATTATGGGGTCTGGGCGCATCAACCTCAGCCCATTCCTCAAGCGACAATTCCGCTTCCGCCATCGGCAAAGCCAGGCGTACCGTATCTTGGGTTACAACATAAGCATATCCGCTGCGCCCGGGTGCCATTCTCCCCTTATTCGCATAGGTGAACACTAAATTGTCGTACTCACGCAGAAATCGAACACCGCTGCCAACATCGAAGCTCCACGTTGTGGCTGCGCCATCAGAGGCCGCAATCCTTATCGTTTCTATGCTTTCAAATGAAGTGGTTTCCGTTTCCAAGCCAATATAACTCAATATTAGTTTAATCAATCTCCTTTGTAAAGCGACATGCAGGCCAAGCAGCGCTTTGCGGGTCAATTGGCATCCTTCGCTGTGAGGCGCGATATGGCGCTCAAAAATTGCCTTAGTTTCTTGCTCCAGCCAATCGTCTTCAGCCGATGCAAGCTCCGCCAATCGGACAAGCGACTGGGAAAACTGCGGGTTAAACGACGCCAAGTAAGGCAGAACGTCCAAGCGGACCACGTTGCGAAAATAATACTTCTGCCCATTGCTGCTATCTTGACTGAACGGGATCGCCCACTGTTCACAGTAACGCAGGATGTCTGCCTTGTATGTACGCAAAAGCGGCCGAATAAGTTCCACGTTTTTTTCTTTTCGCCGAATTGCAATTCCTGCGAGCCCACCGGGCCCGGTTCCGCGAACCACTCGCATCAGCACCGTTTCGGCTTGATCATCGGCATGGTGGGCGAGCGCAATGCGCGCGGCGCCGTATGTATGAGCGACTTGATGCAAGAATGCGTACCGCTTCTCGCGGGCCGCCGCCTGCGCATTCATTCTTGTTTCTTCTATATAAGCAGGCAAATTAAAAAGCGCCGTTTCGCAAGGAATGCCGAGCAGCGCTGCGTATTGTCTCACGGATTCTGCTTCCCGCGCCGATTCCTCGCCGCGAAAGCCATGGTCCACGTGAGCGGCGACCAAAGTAAGCCGCTCTTGTTCGGACAGCCGGTGAAGCGCATGGAGTAAGGCCATGGAATCCGGTCCGCCGGATACCGCGACGACGACCGTCTCCCCCGGCAGCCACAGCTGCTCTTCCCGGGCCAGTCCGGACAGCTCGCTTAGCCAATCCTCCACTTCCCTCATCCTCCCCATGTCGCTCGATTGTGATTCTTATGATGCGCCGCGCAGCAGCCAATAAATCGTAGTTGCCAGTACTGCGGCCGAAGCGGCGAACAGCCCCTTCATCCAGCGAGGCGCCGGCGCGGAAACCGAATTGGCTGCCCCTGAGCGATGCATCCACTGCTGCCAAGCTGCAGCCGCTTCGCGGGCGCTGGCAAATTCGCCGTAGAGCGCCTTGCGCAGCCAACCGCTGAGCGGCTTCAACACGGCGCTGGTCGCAGCGAGCTTCGCCAGCTCATCCGGCGTTCGCGTTTGCGGCAGCAGGCCGGCAGATAGCTGCGCAAGCCGTCGGCTTTCATGCAGCTGAATGCAGAGCACCGCAAACGAGAACAAGTCATACTTCGCATCCGCCGTACGCGTCCCCGCATTCCAGTAACCCCGGTCGTAAATCTCCGTAAACTGCCGTACGCCTTTGCCATAAGCAGTAGCGCCGCCGTAGTCCACGAGCTCCGGCCGACCATAATCGCCGACAAGGACGTTCTCCACCTTCAAATCCCCGAACGTCCAGCCCGCTTCATTCAGCTCTGCGATTCGGCCAAGCAGATTGAAGGCAACAACGGGAAACCATTCCTTCCCTTGTTTACCCAAATAATCGGCAAGCGTCATCCCTTTAATATATCGCATGACATAGAAAGGATGTTCCTTGCCATCGGCTCCGCGGAAATCATCCACATCGACAAGGAAGAGACCTCCCTTAGCGCCGCGCTTCTGTTTCTGCTTCGCGATCGTTTGCAAGACATTGACTTCCGATTGCAAATCTACGGTATCCGAACCGATCTTAAGCGCGAACAGCTCACGCTGCCGCTCGACCAGAAATACTTTGCCATTGGCTCCTTCACCGAGCAGCCGTTCCACGCGATAGCTGCCCTGCTTCCACTTGCCGCGAATGATTGTGCCGCGCGGAAGTGTCCATTCAAACGACGTAGTCACTCATCATCCCGTCCGTTTCATCATTCTTCCTACTACCATAATCGGCTTTTTGATAAAAATCAATGACATGCACGATCGCGGGACCTGTTGGTGTCGTCCCTCTCATCTGCAGCCGCGGGAATAAAGAATGAACGCCGCTTATATTGCTCGTCCAATCCAGATCAAGCTTGCAGTCCTCACCATAGGCGGAGCCGGGAAAATGAAACACGGCAATCTCGCTGCCCCCCTGTCTCGATTGTAAACTGATAGCCAGATCGCGAATCGCCTCTTCAACCGCGTGCAGCTTCGGTTTCATGCTGGCGCTGGCATCAATCAATAGCGCAACGCGCAGCTTGCTCGTTTCACTCAGCTCGTCGATGACGCGTACGACTTCACCCCGCTTCTCCGGCGGAAGCTCCTCGATAGACGACGTGCCAAGCACTTGCTTCAGCTCCCGTTGAACGGCCTGCTGAATCGTCTGTACGACGGTTTTGCGCGTCAGCATTTGAACCGTCTGCGAAAGCTGCCGCGTATGCGACAATCGGCTCAAACCACCGCCCGCCCGCGCAATCTCTTCAATTTCGTTCGTACCAAATTCGGCGAGATCGCCTTGATCCACTACGCCGACAACATTCACTGTGATCCCCACTGCGTGCGCCTGCGCAGCCGCAATAACCGGACTTACGCCAACATTGGAACAGCCATCCGTTACTAATAGAATCTGCCTCATCGTCATTCCCCCAAAACCTTGGAATCTACTGCCGGATGCAACCAACCTGTACCTATCGTCCAAACAGGCTTCATCCCTAGTACCAGCTCTATCAGCATTGCCATTTTTGAGAGGGGATAACCCTGTTTTATTGAGTCGCTAGGCCCAGAGGGACATTCCAATCCTCGGTTTAAACGCAAAAAGAAGCCTGCCGGCCGGACAGGCTTCTTCCATCTTCTATTTAATAGCTATGGATCTTTAATAATCGCCGTTCCACGCTTATGCTGCATCAATGCCCGTACTCGCTCCCGCTGTTGCCGCCCTCGGTTAAATTGTCCGTTTCGTATGTTGTTCATCAAATCGGCTCACCGTCCCTATGTTGCTCAACCTGGCTCTACCAGATTGGCGGAGTGCAGCCCGCACAGGCTGATGTCTGTCTATTCTAGTGATGACAATCCATCTATCTATTCCGCCCCGCTTATTGATCATTAATAATTGCCGGTGCACGCTTCATTAAAGAAGGGTGCCGTATGCGTTTCCGCTGCTTGCGCCTTTGGAGTAGTTGCTGGATCCATCTCATGTTCATGGTTAGCTCACCGTCCTTGGTCGCTCGACCTTGGTCACGCCAGGCCAGCGGAATGTAGCCCACTCGGGCTGATGCTTGTCTACTCTCGCGACGACAACCGTCATATCATCCACAATGTCGCCTTTGTGGTACCGCACGACTGTTTCCAGCAGTCCATCGGCAATTTCCTGCGGATCGTCGGATCGAATCTCTTGAATGACCCGCTTCATCCACATTTCCTTATTTACGGCATGCCCCGGCGCGTCATAGATGCCGTCGGTCATCATAATGAGCGTATCTCCGGGCTGCAGCTGCACGCGAATAAGATCTATGTCAATGTCCTGCAAAATCCCTACCGGCAAATTGTTGGCCGTGATCGGAATCACTTCGTTCCCGCGCTTAATGAAGCTGGGCGTTGATCCGATTTTCATAAAAGTCGTCTTCGCGGAGTACATGTCGATGAGTGCGACATCGACGGTTGCAAATATCTCATCCGAAGAACGCAGCAGCAGAATGGAGTTAACCGACTTGATGGCAAGCTTCTCATCCATCCCGGATTGCAGAAGCTGCTGTAAAATCGTCAAAGCAGTGCTGCTCTCCTGCTTTGCGCGCTCCCCATTTCCCATTCCGTCGCTGATCGCGACGGCAAATTTGCCATTGCCGAGCTCCACCGTACTAAAGCTGTCTCCCGACAGCAGATCGCCTCCCTTGGCGAGTCCGGCGACACCCGTTTCAATCTCAAACGCTTTGGCCGTCCCGAAAACAACCTGCGCAGCACTTCCCTTCTTCTCCGGGTAAGTCTCCGACATAACGGCAATCGGCTCGCCTAGAATATCGGATAACAGCGGCGCGATGATTTTGCGGCATTCATCGTAACCGCGGCCAAACGTATGGTACACCTCAATTTCAACGTTTCCCTCCTCCAAATTAATAATTTCAATGCCTTGTATCGATAAACCGAGCCCTTCCAGCGCCTCCCGGATTTGTTCTTCCTGTAAATGCAGCTGCTGCCCCTCCCGCTGGATTTCGCGCGCCAAGTCATCCATGACTTGAGAAACGCCGGACAGCTGTTCTGCGACAAGCTGCCGAGAATCGTTCAGCTGCTTTCGCCAATGCCGATCATGCTGATACAACTCATGCTGCTGCTGCATAACGCTAAGCACTTGATGCGGCTTCACGCAATGCACGCTCCACTCCCTCGGCACCTCCTTCGGCCCCAAACGGCGCCCTTCCTCTACGGTTGTCATCATACTGGTCATCATCTTGTACGTATCATAGAATCGCCCCTCCCAGCAAAGCTCCCGCTTGTGGCAGGCATTGCATGTTCGCTCTGCGGCCGCATTCATGAAATGGCCCGCCGCTTCCTCTCTCCTCTCCTTCTCCGTGGCCTCATGGCCAAGCTGCCCAAAACTGCGGGAAAGCTGGCGAAACACTTCGGAGAACTGGGTTACGCGCTGCGCCGTGACATCTCGGACGCGCCTTGCATATTCATGCTGCGATTTCACATGTTCCTGCGTGCCGGGCACATATTTAGAGATGATACGAATAATCGATTTTGGGGTAAGCATCAGCATAGCGGCTGCAACGACCGACTCCCACGTCGAGGCCATCACATCTGCCTGATTACCGACATAAATGGATAGAATCGAAGCGCCAAGCAGCATGCCGAAGGCTACGGCCATTTTGCCGCCTTCACGAAGCAGCCCGGCAAGCAAGCCGGCAAAAGCCAGCAAGCTCATCTGCACAATCGCATTGGTATCGGCCAAACTGAGAATGAGACCGGCGACGACACCCACGGAAGCGCCAAGGGGTGCGCCGCCTACAAGCGCAAAGAGCAGCAGCATAAACCTCGACATGATGTGTTCGACGGACATGCCGTATATTGTCCAGCCAACAGCCCCAGTCATGATGGATGCAAGCATAATCATCAGACAAATGATCTCCTCGTTCTTCAGTGCCGAGGATTTCTTCGTCAGCGTCAGCACCGGTATCGCTTGGACGAATACCAGCGTCAGGACGAAGGCCAGTGATGCCTCTACGCCAACCATCATCAGCTCATACCAGCTCAGCGTGTCCGTCGTCACAACACCGAACAATCGGACCAGCATGGTAGCGAGGAATACGAGCAGAGGCGCATACGACAGTTCCGCTCGTTCATATGCTTCAAGTCCCCTCAGCAATAAGTAAACAACGGCCAGCTCCATAGCAATCCACATCGGTTCCGGTGCGATCGCGAGCCAGCTGCCTGCTACTATTGAAGCCGCAACCGGAAGCAGCAGATCTCGGCGCAGAAAGAAAATGACTGTAAAGTAAGCCACTGCAAACGGAGTCAGCGACTCCAAGATGACAGCTCGTCCGAGCAGAAACCCGACAGCCATCAGCGCAAACGTCCATTTCCGCGAGGTCAGCAACCCTGCCAAGCGAAGCAACCCGGTTCGTTCCATTCCTCTCCTAAAGGTTGATTGGACGAAGCTTGTTTTCTGCACACCTGGGAACATGACAACTTTAGGTTTGTCCACCATGCTTGATGACACCGCCTTATTCAAAATTTGTATCCCCATTATAGGATCACGATTTTAGAAATGTTTGTCAGAAAGCGTTGTCATGGTAAAAGTTTTTTCCGACATTTTCACGCGTCGTGGGCGGCCCTCTGTCGGGATTGCGGCATCCTAGCGCTATCAAGGCGTCGACCTACTTATGCGCCATCCCGTCACCCACCGTTTCAACAAAAAATGTTCCTTCCGCCAAGCCGGCGCATGGCGAATCGCCGTCCGAACCTGTCGGGATTGCGTGAGAACAAGGGAAAAGTTTTTGAGATGGGCGGGTATAAATCGTACTCGCCCTGCATAATAAACCGTTGACAGCCCCTTTATACCGAAAAAGACAGCAAAAAAGGCAGTGCCTCAAGGGGCACTGCCTGATTCTCATACTATGCTATTAATCGCGCTTAGCACCACGGCCACCGCGTTTGGATTCCGTGTTCTTCTTCAGCGAAGACATACGCTCTTCGCTATCCTTCAGGAAGCGTGACATTTTATCCTCGAAGGACGGTTTGCCGTAAGCAGGTTTACCGCCGCCAGCCTTATTGAATGGACGTCCGCCGCCACCGCCGCCTTGACGATTAAAACCACCGCCGCCGCCGCTTGGTCCGCGATCTCCACCGCCGCCTGGCCCGCCTGTACGATTGAAGCCACCGCCGCCGCCGCCGGTACCTGTCCGGTTGAAGCTGCCGCCGCCTGGTCCACGATCTCCACTGCGTTCACGCTGAGGAGGTGCTGAGCCTTCTGGTCGGTCGATTGCTTGCTTAATGGAAAGCCCGATTTTCCCGTCTTTATCTACATTAATGACCTTCACTGAAACGACATCTTCCAGTTTCAAATGGTCTTTAACATCTTTGACGTAGTTATCGGCAATCTCTGAGATGTGAACTAGCCCTGTGACACCTCCCGACAAATCGACGAATGCTCCGAAATGCGTAATGCCTGTCACCTTGCCCTCTAACTTGGCGCCCACTTCAATTGCCATAGGTAAAAATGTTCCTCCCTAACCGTTATGCGAAGCCTTTAGCTTCGAGTTCTCTCAGCCTGAGGCTGCGAGCAAAAAAATAATGATATGACTACGGTAAGCCGTTAAAAATATGGTTACTAAGCTGATTATACTCCAATGGGAGAAGCAAGGCAACAGGACGGATACCCGTTGTTACGCCCATCTTAGGTGGTTGAGGCGACTTGAATCAACCGAAGGTTGCTTCAAACCAATCACTCTTAGATAAATGCTGAGTCACCATGGGTTGACTCAAACCATTCACTCTTAGATAAATGCTGAACCAACCATAGGTTGCTTCAAACCAATTATCTAGGGCTGAGTAATGACCTCAATCCGCTTCTCGCCTTTGCGAACCATGCCTTGTTCCTTCGTTGCCAGCTGTCCGATATACTCCTTATCGCTCAATCGCGCGACTTCAAGCTTCAGCTCTTCGACCTGCTTGGCAGCCTCGTCGATTTTCTGGGAGGCATTGGCCAGCTTAATCTCAGCTTGACCTTGACGATCAAGCTGAGAGAACAGCGTATATAGCGCCCAGCCCATGAAGAGAGCGATAAATACAAACCAGATCTTCAACCGGCGCTTGGTTCCTGCATACTGCGCCGCAGCGGATGAATGAGAGCTTGTTGTAGATGTCGCCATATCATGGACCTCCTGACGTAAGATTAATCGTCTTTCTTCTCTTGCTTCCGATTCTTCCAGCGCTGCCATAGCTTGTTCAATCCGGTACGAAATGCTTGGACCCGTTCCGGGATTCGCCACTTGGCTATAATTGGGTTTACCCAACGTTTCCAAGAACGAAGCAGCGGCTTCCAAATCGGTTTGGTCATCCATGCAGCCAGAAGCCAAAATGGACGTACCAATTGTACCACAATTTTGAAAAGGAAAATAGCAAATGCTCTCAAAAACGCAAAGAGCAGCTTTCCAATTCGATAGAGCAGCAGCAGAGGACGAATAATCAATAGATCAAAAGCACGGATGATGAATCTTATCACCGCGCGGACGGTGCGGATCAGGATATGCACCAGCTGCATCGTGATTTTGCTAAAGAGCCAGTAGTAACAGCCGATGCCGAGCAGCAGCCCGATGAAAACATACGCCCGCACTTCGCCTTCATTGCTCGCAGAGAGCACTTGAAAGACGACTAATGTAGCCGCAATCCAGTAGAGCAAGTCGAAAATCGGAATCCATAACCGGCTGATCCGCAGCTCGTCCGATACGACACGATACCCATCGAAAACGACGCCCATCCCGATCCCAGAGAGCAGCATCGTTATCATTGTCCACCACTGAACGGTCAAACTCACTTGAATATCTTCCCGAACAAGCCCTTCGACTTGCTGCCCGTATTGCCATCCAGGTAAGTGAGCGAATGAACCAGCCCTTCAATGGCGACCAGTCCCTGCTCCAGACTGAGATGCTTCATATGCAGGTTCTGCCCGCGGATTGCCAGAAAGCCCAGCTCAGTCTCCAGCAGAAACTCTTCACTGTCGAAGCTCTCCACATTCATAACGCCGGTAATCTCAAGGATCTTGCGGTTAAGCATTTTGATTTCCTGGCGCTTCTGACCCTTTCCTTGCTCGATCATTGCTCGTCCCCCTCCTCCAGCACATCTATCACTGAGACTAGCCTATGGGGAAGGGACAGGTTTTAGAACTGCGAGAATAAGGGGTTACGATTTTTGCAGGATCATAGATTTGATGACTCGAACGAGTAAAGCGAGAGCGAAAAATAACACGCAAATCCCGCCAATGGCGCTGATGATTCGCATAGCCGCTCGGATGAACAGGTAGACGCCCGAAGACTCTGCCAATGTTAAAAAGACGGAACCGATCATCCGGTCATTCATGCAAAGCAGCGCAAGCCCGGCTAGAATACCGAATAAGCAGTTTTTTTGAGCCGACATCGTTCTGTTCACCTCACTACCGCAATAGAAACACCGCTTGTGAGATTATAGCACTTTTAGGTAAAATATGGATACAGTATTATATAGATTTCCGCAAATAAGAAAAACAGCCTCCGCCGGGTATTGCACCGGTAGAGGCTGTCTATTAAACTGCTTATGCTTGCCAGTCGAGCTTGTTCTCTTGCTGGCGCGCTTCTTCTTTCAACAAAGTATACATACCGCTAGCCTCGTCCTTCTTGGTCGTCTCCAAGATCCGCTCGACGCGGACGGTGACGATCTTCTGGCCGTATTGAATTTTGAGCTCGTCGCCGGCTTTGACGGTGCTGCTCGCTTTGGCTTCACGATCGTTAATCCAGACGCGGCCTTGCTCGGACACGTCCTTTGCGACAGTACGCCGCTTGATTAAACGCGATACTTTGAGGAATTTATCCAGACGCATTATTACTTGATCGCGTCTTTCAATTTATTGCCGGCTTTAAACGCTGGAACTTTGGATTCTGCAATCGTGATCGGGTTGCCCGTTTGCGGGTTGCGACCTGTACGGCCGGAACGCTTACGCGTTTCGAATGTACCGAAGCCGATCAATTGGACTTTGTCTCCGCCTGCCAGAGCGTCTGTTACTTCGCCCAGAAAGCCGTTCAATACGGATTCTACATCACGCTTAGTCAAACCGCTTTTTGCCGAGATGTTGTTGATCAAGTCTGTTTTGTTCATTGTTCAATGGCCTCCTAAAAGTTCAATTATACTTGTAGGCAGTGTTTAGACTGCCGCATAGCTTAGTTTCCTCAGCTACTACTTCTGCCTATTAGCAAATAAATCCTGCTGATTGGAAAATTATTTTCACGTTTTGTGAGGAAATAAGCCGAATTTTGACGAATCTACAATCCTTTTTACTAGGGAAGCTTCTTGGCATCCTCCCAGTAACGATCCATCTCTGTTAAATCAGTTTGGTCAAAGGTTCGGCCGCTTATACGAAGCTGCTCCTCAATATATGAAAATCGTTTCTTAAATTTCGAATTGGTGCGAGAAAGCGCCTCTTCCGGATCGGCGTGGATGAAGCGCGATACGTTGACTGCCGCAAACAACAAGTCTCCGAGTTCGTCCGCCTGCTCCTCAGCGTCCTTGGATTGAATGGCCTCGCGCAGCTCCCGAAGCTCCTCGCCAACCTTGTCGAGCGCCGGGCCGATATGATCCCAGTCGAAGCCGACTTTGGCTGCTTTCTTCTGAATCTTGTAAGCTTTCATCAGTGCTGGCAGATCGGGCGGAATGCCGTCCAGCTGCGAGGCTGTGGCAGGATCGATGCCTTTACGGCGCTTCTCCTCTGCTTTCATCTGCTCCCAATTGCGCAGCGCCTCTTCGGAATTACCGGCGCTCGTATCGCCAAACACATGCGGATGGCGGAACAGCAGCTTCTCATTAAGTGATTGAATCACGTCATAGACGGAGAACGTGCCGACCTCTTCTTCCATCTGGCTATGCAGCATCACTTGCAAAATCACATCGCCGAATTCTTCGCGCATGCCATCCGGATCATCGTTATCCAGTGCTTCGATCGCTTCATAGGTTTCCTCGATGAAGTTCTTGCGAATCGATTGATGCGTTTGTTCCCGATCCCACGGGCAGCCTTCGGGGCTTCGCAGAATCGCCACGATTTCGTGCAGACGCTCGAAGGAGCGGTTGCGCAGCATATCGTCCGTGGAACGAGGCAGCCAAATCAGCGAGAGATTGCCGTAACCCGGCGTCCGGTCCAGCTCATAGAGCGGAACGGTGATGATCTGCTCCTCGCCGGGAACGCCAAGCGCATGGCCGATCGTGATCGGGTAATCATCGGGCAGCAGCTCCATAAGCGTCAGCTTCACATCCGAAGCCGTAAATTCGTCATAGACTTGACCGATTACGGTATGCAGCTCCGTGCGGATCAAAGACGGCTTCAATTCCGCTGCATCCAGCAGCTGGAACCCTTCGATCGGGTCGAACCCCAGCCGTGTAAAAGCTTGATCGAGGAAGCTCTCGCCGCCAAGAATGCGCAGCTCGATGCCATGCTCCGGGCAGTGCTCGCGCAGCAGCTGAACCGTCCGCTCGGCCACCATCGGATGACCGGGAACCGCGAATATTAAGCTGCCTTTCGTGCGGGCATTCGCGATTAACTGCTTCGCGATCGCTTCATATACATCCGGGAATGAGTCCATTTGCTCGTATAGAAAGTCGAAGGACTCATAAGCTAACTGATGATCGCTGAACAGCTTCATCATAGGATGCTTGTCCGTACGGACATAGCGATTGGACGCCTCCTGCAGTCTGCGCCAAACGCCCAGTGTAAGCTGATCTTCGTCTCCGGAGCCCAGTCCGACCACGGTTATTGTTGGTTGTTCCATGTATGTATGTTCCTCCTTTTGGAATGCAAACGTCGGCGAGGTATTGCGCCGAGGCAGCGATTAGTTGGCGCGGGGCAGTAAGCGCCACCGCTGCAATCGGGCGGCAAGCGCATCGCCGCCCGGAAGCGCGCGCAGCTCGCGCGCGGTCACGCCGCCGAAGCGCAGCACGGCGGCGGCGAAGAGCGCTCCGCCGAGGGCGGTTCCCCCGAGCGCGAGCGCGCAAGCTGCCGCCCTCGGCGGCAGCGCAAGGTCGAGCAGCGGGGCACCGCCGCGCTCGACCAGGACGAGCACCGCGGCCATGACCGCGAGTGCGAGTCCGATGCCCGCGGCTTGCCGCGCGGGCATGGCCGCGCCGGCGGCGCGGCGGACGGCGCCCGTGCCGAGCAGGGCGGCCGCCGTGAGCGCAGCGATGCCGGCGCAGGCTGCGCCGGCCGTGCCGTACGCCGGCACAAGGGCGGCGTTGAACGCCGCCTTCAGCGCGGCCGCGGCCAGCATGAACAGCGCAGGGGCACGAACGGCCCCCAGCCCTTGCAGCGCAGCAGCCGCGATAGCGCTAACGGTGCCCGCGAGCGCCGTGCACCCGACAAGGGCAAACGTACGCGAGCCGGCATCGTCCGCGTACAGCATGACATTGACGGGCTCGGCCAGCAGCGCGAGCCCTAAAGCCGCGGCTGCGCCGATGCCCCACGCAGCCCGCAGCACGAGCGCCGCCTGCTGACGCACGGCGGCTTCGTCGCCGCGCACGCGTGCGGCCGCTAGCGCGGGCACAAGCGCGGCACCCATCGCGCCGGCAACCATGACGACCAGCTGCACAAGCGGCTGGCCCCGGCTGTACAGGCCGAAGAGCGACATCGCATCGGCCTGCGACACGCCGGTTCCGCGAAGCAGCCGCGGAACGGTGAAGGCATCCACGACGCCAAGCGCCGGCACGGCAAGCGCCCCAAGCGTGACGGGAACCGCGAGCAGCGCCAGTTTCCGCATAAGCGCTGCGAGGCTCTCCCTTTCGCCCGCCAACGCAGGGCGAATCGTCCCCGCCCCGCCTCGTTCTCGCAGCCAGAACGCCGTGATTACCGCGAGGCCGGCCACGCCGCCAATGGCTGAACCGGCAGTTGCGCCAGCGGCAAGCTTCGCATCTGACCAGTTATAGTGCCAGCCGATCGCGAGCAGAATCAACATCCCCGCCACGCGGACCGTCTGTTCCGACAGCTGAGATACGGCCGAGGGCAGCATCTGCCCCCGCCCTTGATAATAGCCGCGAAGCGCCGCCATGACCGGTGCGAACCATAGGGCTAACGATGCGGTTCGCACGGCGGAAGCCGTTGCTTCATCGCCCATCCAGACAGCGATCCGATCGGCGCCAAGCCATAACAACACAAATCCCGCCGCGCCGCTCATAAACAACAACCAAGCGCTTGCGCTAAGTACACGCTTTGCGCCGCCTGAATCCCCGCGTGCTTCGCGCTCGGCTACAAGCAGAGAAACCGCGACGGGAAATCCCGCCGTAACCATCACAAGCAGCAGCTGATACAAGGGATAGACCGCGTTATAAATCCCGAATACACGATCCCCGGCTATATTTTGCAGCGGTATTTTTTGCATCGTGCCAAGCGTCTTGCTAATAAGCATGGCAACGCCCATGAGCGCCGCACCGCGAAGCAGCAAGGGGCTTTTCCCTAATCTTTGATGCCCGATCTCCACATGCTGCCCCTCAACTTCCGTAGTCACAGCATGCTCCTCTTGCCCTATTTTCAAAACCTGTACACCTGCCTACTCTCTTCTCCTGCTCCCATTATACCCCAAACCGCTACCGCAGAATGGACCTCTACAGAAAAAAGCTCCCATGAAGACATGCTCTTCAAGGAAGCTTCTACGCTGCTATTGTTCCATTTGCTTGGCGAGAAACCCAGCTGCGGTTTCGGCCATTTTGGTTTCCATTTGCGCCATTTTGGCATTCTCGTCTTTACTGAGCAGCACAACGGTACCGATTGGATCGCCGCCGGCCACGATTGGAGCGGCCACGAAAGCACTGAAGGTCTCTCCGATATCTTTGACGATCTCGTAAGAGCCGCCGGATTCGATGATCGCTTTGCGGTTCTCCATACAGCTCTCCAGCATGGCGCCGATCTGCTTCTCCAAATAATCTTTCTTGGATGCTCCCGCGACCGCAATAATATTATCCCGATCCGTGATCAACGCGATATGGCCCGTACTTTCGGATAAAGACTCCGCATATTCCTTGGCAAAATCGCCAAGCTCACCAATAGGGGAATACTTCTTCAAAATAACTTCGCCGTCGCGATCAACGAATATTTCCAGCGGGTCGCCCTCGCGTATGCGCAGTGTTCGGCGGATTTCCTTAGGGATGACGACCCGGCCGAGATCATCGATACGACGGACAATTCCAGTTGCTTTCATGTTCTAGTTGCCCCACTTTCCTTGAAGGTTTTGAATTGGACTGGACGCAAACTGCAAAATACAAATTTTCTATCGTTCAAGAGGAGAGGATCCTTGAATAAGGTGATTATCGATCTGACCATAGTATTCATCCCCTCCCATTTTCTTATTCACGTGGAAAAGGGACAAAAGCCTTGAATCACCGCTGTTGGAGGTATCTTCCACTAAGTCCCCCGAAACAGAAAAAAAGCACCCCGCAGCTCTAACGAAGAGCTTCGGGATGCCGGAAGAACATCATTCTGACGATAAAACCAAGTGCGGCGAGCAGCTTTCTATTGAAGCGCTTCGCATCAGCACCGATTGCACCTTCCACCTTACCGTTTTCTGCGGAAGGTTCTTTCGAATCACGCGTCACCATGCCGGATCACTCCTCGCCCATGATTGCCTTGCTTCTAGTGCTTCAGCAGCTGTCCAAGCTCCCGCTTGAGTGCCAGAAACTCCGGCAGCTCGCGTACTTCAGGTGTCCGTTTATCCGGAAGCCCGACATCGAATGTTTTCAGGATGCGTCCCGGGCCGGCACCCATCACAACGATGCGCTGCGATAGGAAGATCGCCTCGTCGATATCATGGGTGATGAAGAGAACGGTCGTCTTCTCCTTCTCCCATACCTCGAGCAGCATCTCCTGCATCTCCAGCTTGGTTTGCGCATCCAATGCGCCGAACGGTTCATCCATGAGCAGCACCTTCGGACGATTCGCAAGCGCCCTTGCAATCGCCACCCGCTGCTTCATTCCGCCGGAGAGCTGCTTCGGATAGGCGCTCGCAAATGCTTCAAGCTTGATGACTCTCAGAAAATGATTGCTGATCGCCCGGCGCTCCAGCGTCGAAATCCCTTTCAGCTTCGGACCGTATTCGATATTCTCGCGCACTGTAAGCCAAGGGAATAAGGTGTAGCCTTGGAAGACCATGCCCCGCTCCGCGCCGGGTCCGATCACTTCTTCGCCATCCAGCGTAACGGATCCGTCCGTCAGCTCATCAAGTCCCGCAACGATACGAAGCAGCGTCGATTTACCGCAGCCGGAAGGGCCGACGATGGTGACAAACTCGTTGGTGCCGATGCTCATATCGATATTTTTGAGTGCTTCGAATTGGCTTTTCTTCGTTTCGTATACCTTCTGCAGGCCGCGGATCACGATCTCCCCGCGCGGCACTACCGCCAAGTCCTTGGCACGATTATTTCCTTTCGCGCTTGCCGATTGCTCTTCATAGTTGGCTTCACGTTTAACGGCTTCCATCGCGATCAACTCCCTGTACTGATTTCATTGCACCCTGCTTGCCTTTTGGCCTCTCCGAGAGCCTATTTCGTTAAGCCCAAGGGAATAACCTGCGGTTCAAGAAAGCGAAAATCCGGTCGCTAATGAGGCCAAGAAGACCGATGACGATAATACCGACAAAAATTTGATCCGTGTTCAAGAACCGCTGCGCCTTCATAATGGCGTAACCGAGGCCGCTGTTGACCGCCACGAGCTCGGCAACAACGAGGTACGTCCAGGCCCATCCTAGAATGAGGCGAAGCGTGTTCATCAATTGCGGCTGAATGGCCGGAATGAGCACCGTCTCGATCGCCTTCCAGCGGCCTGCCCCAAGCGTGAAGGACGCTTGAAGCAGGTCATGGGAGACGCGGCGCGTATTGTCCGCCACCATTAAGACAAGCTGGAAGAAGCAGCCAAGGAAGATGAGCAGGATTTTCGCCCATTCTCCGATACCGGCCCACACCATAATGAGCGGAATGAATGCAACTGCCGGCATGTAGCGGATGAACTCCATTGGCGGTTCCACGAAAGCTTCGCCGTACTTAAATGTACCTGCGAAGATGCCAAGCGGAATACCGACGATGCAGGCAAGCAGGAATCCTGCCGATACGCGGAACACGCTGATTCCGATATGATGCCAGTACTCGCCGGTAGCAAGCATCTTGAACATCTCGACAAATACTTTATCCGGCGTTGGCAAGAATACCGGATTTACGGATTTCGTGTAGCTCAGCGCCGACCAAACGATGAACAAGAGCGCGAAAGAGAATCCCGCGGTGAAGGCAAACGGCCTCCCCCCGATATCCTTGAAGATTTGAAACCGATTCGGCCGGCTCTTATGCCCGGGCTTACGTTCGTTTGCCTTCATCGCTATCACTCCTTAGCTGCTTTTTCTACAAACCGTGAATCGAAGAGGACGTCGAAGTCTTTGATTTCATCCACCATATCCAGCTTCTTCAAGAAGTCCGCTGTCTTCTGGGCTGTATAAGGCAATGACGTGTAATCATCGCGTTTACCGAACGCTTTGACGTTATCCGAAGGCGTGAACAGTTTAATGCTGTCGAGACCAAGCTTGAAGTCCTCCGGCGTCGTTTCCGCTTTCTCCGCCATAAGCGCGATTGCTTCATCTTGGTGGGACTTGAAGTAGTTCAGTGCATCAAACCAAGCGTCTACGATCTTCTGAATATCATCCGGACGGTTCTTCACGACATCATCGCGGAAGACGAGCAGATCGGGAATGAGGCCCGGTGTATCTTTGGAAGAGAAGAGCACCTTGCCCTTGCCTTCTTTAACGGCTTTCGTTTGGAACGGCTCCCAGAGCACGGATGCATCTGTTTTGCCGGATATAAAGGCAGGTCCTGCATCGTTGACCGTCATGTTGACGTAATTGACATCCGTCTCGGACATTCCGTTCTGATCCAGCGCGGTCAGCAGCAGCAGGTGATCGACTGTACCGAGCTCGGTTGCAACCGTTTTGCCTTTCAGTTCGGCAATGGAGCCGATATTTGACTTACTGACAATCGCATCGCCACCGTAGGAGTTGTCATTAACAAGGACGGCTTTCAGGCCAATGCCTTTGGATGCGGGAGCGAGCGTATCGCTGAGCGTTTGGCTGTTTGCGTCCACTTTGCCCGTAGCGAGCGCTTGAAGAGAATCACTGTAAACCGGGAACCATTTCAGATCGACTTTGACGTCATGTTTCTCGAAGAAGCCCTTCTCGTCGACGAGGTACCAGAAGAACCACCCCGGCCACGGACTAAGTGCAATCGTAATCGGTGAATCGTCCGCGCCTGATGAAGCTTCCTTGGATCCACCGCAGCCGGTCAGCGCCATCAGCATTGCAGCAAGCAGTAACAGGGTAATCGTCCGTTTCGTTCTCTTCATTTCTCCCCACTCCCATCAATTCTCTATAAGAATAGAAAAAGCCTCAGGAGAGATCTCCCAGGCTTTTGTCCTTCCGTGTTATACGGAGATCCAAGCCCAAGTGATGTGAGCCATTCTCCATACGCCGCCTCTCGGACCAGCTGGTTTTCACACCACGGAACCCTAGACAGCTTTGTCGTTCCCGTGAAATGCCGAGAACTGATATTCAATTGTTAAACAACCTTACATTTATTTGTATTGTAAGAGGGAAATAGCCTATGTGTCAATGTCTGTGTTAGGTTTTATTACATGAACGCTAAACGGTTAGATAATGGCGGATGACTTCCTCGTTCAAATCAGACAAGCCACCCTCCCATGCGATCGAGCCTTTCTCGAGGATGTAGAAGTAGTCTCCGACGCTCTTCACAAACTCCAGACTTTGCTCCGCAAGCAGAATAGCCGTCTCGCCTCCTGCCTTGATTGACCGAATGACATCTCGGATATCATCGACAATGGATGGCTGAATGCCTTCACACGGTTCATCGAGCAGCAGCAGCTCCGGCTCGGAGGCAAGCGCTCTGGCAAAAGCCAGCTGCTGCTGCTGTCCGCCGCTCAAGTCTCCGCCCCTTCGGCCATACATCGAAGGCAATACGGGAAATTTAGCAATGGCCGACTCCGGAATGGCGCGTTTTTTCTCTTTGCACGCTTCCAATCCAAGCAGCACATTCTCGAATACGGTAAGCTGCGGGAAGATTTCGCGCCCTTGCGGCACGTATCCGATCCCCTTCTTCGCACGCTCGCCCGGTGCCCGCTTCGTCAGATCGGTTCCTTGGTAGGTTACCGTACCTTTGCGCGCCTTAAGCACCCCCATAATGCTCTTCATCAGTGTCGTTTTGCCAACCCCGTTGCGACCAAGCAAACAAACGACCTGCCCCGGCCGTACCTGAAGCGTAACTTGCCGCAAAATAACGCTCTCTCCATAACCCGCTTCAAGCTGTTGAACGGCTAGCATCGACATCCCGCCTTTTCCCCAGATACACTTCCGCTACGCGGTCATCGCGCTGCACTTCCTCCATGGAGCCTTCCTTGAGCAGCTTACCCTCGTGCATAACCGTCACCTTGCTCGCGAAGCTGCGCACAAACTCCATATCATGTTCTACGACGACAATCGACTGCGTCTTGCGAATATGCTGCAATAGCTCACCGGTTTTCTCCGTCTCGCCATCGGTCATCCCCGCTACAGGCTCATCCAGCAGCAAAATCTCCGGCTCCTGCAGCAGCATCATCCCGATTTCAAGCCATTGCTTCTCACCGTGCGAGAGACCGCCCGCCCGCCAATCCGCTTTGCCGGACAGCCCTACCAGCTCCAGCTGAGCATGGATCCGCTCCCGATCTTCAGCCCGCATCTTCGCTCGCATCGCCGCAAATACGCTGCGATTCTGCTTCATTGCAATTTCAAAGTTTTCCATCACCGTAAGGGACGGGAAGATGGACGGCGTCTGAAATTTACGGCCGATGCCAAGCTCCGCGATCTGATGCTCTTTCTTTCGCGTAATATCGACAGTTCCGCTGAACAGCACCTTCCCGTCAGCCGGCTTCACTTTGCCGCATATGACATCCAGCATGGTTGTTTTACCCGCTCCGTTAGGACCGATCAGAAATCGCAATTCCCCGCGGACAAGCGAGAAATTCATCCCTTGTACCGCCTTAAATCCATCAAAGTCGACGGTTACCTCGTCACACTGCAGAACGATTGGGGACTCCTTTTGCTCCTTCATCAGCAGACTTCCTCCTTCTAAACCACTTGAATTGTCCAAACAGGCCCGCCGCTCCCTTCGGTAAGAAGACCACGACAACTACGAACAATGCGCCCATGAACAGAATCCATATATCCGGGTAGGATTCACTGAAAGCACTCTTGGCGGAATTGAGCAAAATCGCACCCAGCACCGCACCAACCAGTGTTCCTCGGCCTCCTATTGCAACCCATAATACCATTTCAATGGAAGGTACAATGCCCATCATAGAGGGAGATATGATGCCGACATGGAGCACGAACAGCATACCCGCAAGTCCGGCAAGCCCTGCCGAGATGCTAAAGGCAATCATTTGATAGACAGCAGGGTTATAACCGATAAACCGAACTCGGTTCTCGCCATCTCTTATCGCTCGCAGCACCTTGCCGAATCGGCTTTTTACCAGGAAACGACAGAGCAGATAAGCGCCGATTAGCAGGACAACCGTTATCCAGTACAGGAATCGTTTCGTGTCCGGTGATGCAAGTGCATAACCAAATAACTTACTGTAGCCGGTCACGCCATTCGTGCCACCTGTATACGCCTGCTGCCCAATGAACAACGTGACGGTAATGATGACTAGCGCCTGCGTCAGTATTGTGAAATAGACGCCGCGAATTCGGTTGCGGAACGTAAAGTAACCGAGTATCAAGGCCAGCAGCGCCGGTATCAATATCCCCGCCAGCACGGCAAAGGCCAGCGATCCGAACGGCTTCCAAAACCAAGGAAGCGCCGTAAGGCCGCTCCAATCCATGAAATCGGGAAGCTTCCCGCCATTTGCATCAAGCTTCAGGTACATCGCCATCGTATAGCCGCCTAAGCCAAAGAACACTCCGTGGCCCAAGCTGAGAATGCCGGTATAGCCCCATATCAGATCAAGCCCCAGCGCAACAATGGCGTAGGCCAGAAACTTCGCCAGCAAATTCAGCCGAAAATCACTCAATACAAGCGGTGCACAGAATAACGCAGCAGCGGCAACCGCATATCCCGCCAATAGCCATATTCGCTCAGGCGTCATCGTTCGAAGCTGCATCATGACTCCACCTTTCAAGGGCGACTTTTTTCCCATCTAGTTATCAAGCGAACGCGAGCGCATCGCCACAAGCCCCATCGGCTTCCACTGAAGGAAAGCAACAATACATAGGAACACCAGCACTTTGCCCAGTGAAGCCGTCGTATAATATTCGAAGATCGTATTGGACAATCCGATGCCAAGCGCACCGAACACCGTACCGACCAGCTTCCCTACACCACCGAGGACAACAACCATGAACGCATCCACGATGTAGTACGTACCGATCGAAGGACCGATGGGTCCAATAAGCGTAAGGGCACAGCCTGCAACACCCGCAATACCGGAGCCAATCGCGAAAGTCATCGCATCTACCCGGCGAGTTGAAATGCCCAGACAAGCGGCCATTTCACGATTTTGCATAACCGCCCTCATTCTGCGTCCGGAGTGACTTCTATAGATGTACAGATACATGGCAAACAGACAGACCAACACCAGACCGATGATGAACAGTCGTTTGTACGGGAATACCACGCCGCCATGCGCAGTGACACCGCCATTGAGCCATTCCGGACTTGTTACGCCGACATTCGGCGCACCGAAGATGCTCCGGGCGATCTGCTGCAGCATGAGTCCGACGCCCCAAGTGGCAAGCAAGCTGTCGAGCGGGCGCCCATAAAGAAATCGGATGAGGGTCATTTCGAGCACCATGCCGAATACGAAAGCAACACAGAAGCTTACCGGTATGGCAAGCGCGAAGTACCAGCCGAATGCCGACTCCGGCATGTAGGAGGTGAAGAGATTTTGCACGACGTATGCGGTGTAGGCGCCGATCATAATGAGCTCGCCATGCGCCATATTAATGACCTTCATCAGTCCGAAGGTAATCGCAAGGCCCAGCGCGATCAGAAGCAGAATCGAGCTTACGCTGATCCCGTTAAACAACTGCAGCACGATAACATCCATCGATTGCGTTCACCCCTTATGCAAACTGCGCCGTCCAGAACCCAACAAGCTCAGCCCGATTGCTGGGCTTGTTGCGTTTGGAGGCGGCGCAGTTCGCGTTAGTACCGGACTATTTGTTTGTTATTTGCTTTCGCTCAAGCTAGCCGCCCATGTGTAGCCTTTAAGGTAAGGGTCAGGCTTAACCGGATCGCCGGAGTTCCACACTTCCTTGAACTGTCCGTCCGTTTGAACCTCGCCGATACGAACCGTTTTGTACAGATGCTGTGTTTCGCCGTCAATTTTCACTTTGCCTTCCGGCGCATCCCACTCCAGCTCTTTAGCGGCATCTTTTACTTTCTCTACGTCTGTGGAGCCGGCTTTCTCAACCGCTGCCGCCCAGAGGTAAACAGCGTCATAGCCCGCTTCGATTGGGTCAGCCGTCACACGGTCTTGGCCGTATTTTTTCTTATAGTTTTCAACGAAGGTTTTGTTCGCCGGGGTGTCCGTTGTTTGGTAGTAATTCCAAGCGGCATATGTACCGGCCAGTACATCGACGCCAATACCGCGAATTTCTTCTTCGGCTACGGATACGGATAAGGTCGTCAGATCTTTCGAGGAGATGCCTGCATCCTTCAGTTGTTTGAAGAACGCTACGTTACTGTCGCCGTTAAGTGTGTTGAATACCACATCCGGATTCGCTTCTTTGATTTTCGCAATTACGGTTGCATAGTCGGTATGGCCAAGTGGTGTGTACTCTTCGCCAACGAGCTCGCCGCCTTCAACCTTCAGCTGTTCTTTGATGATTTTATTAGCGGTGCGCGGGAATACGTAGTCAGAGCCGAGGAGGAAGAATTTCTTGCCGTGGTTTTCAAGCAGCCAAGTGACGGCCGGAACGATTTGTTGGTTGGTGGTTGCACCGGTGTACATGATATTCGGGGATTGCTCTAAGCCTTCATATTGAACCGGGTACCAGAGAAGGCCTTTAAGCTCTTCGAACACCGGAAGCATCGCTTTACGGCTGGAAGACGTCCATCCGCCAAAAACAGTCGCAACCTGATCCTCTGAAATCAGCTTCCGCGCTTTCTCCGCAAATGTCGGCCAATCGGATGCGCCGTCCTCGACGACAGGAACGATTTTCTTCCCTAATACACCACCCTTAGCGTTGATTTCGTCAATCGCCATCATTTCGGAATCTTTAACCGATACTTCGCTGATTGCCATGGTGCCGCTAAGAGAATGAAGAATGCCGACTTTGATTTCGCTGTCACTGCCAGACCCGGCTGCATTCGTCGATGCCGCCTTATTGTCGTTCTTACTGCAGCCTGCCAGCACCAAGCAACAGGCAAACAGGATGAAAACCCCACTTTTCCATACGTTCTTCCTCATTCTCCCACTCCCTATCCTTTTTTTATCTCTAATCCGAACGTTTTACTGGATTAAGTTTCCATCGTTCGTGGTTTCATTATAAGATCAGCCCAAGTTTCATGTCAACAAAGATTACATAAATGATGGAGATATTTATATGGTAACGGATACACTCTGAAATTAATTATTTTTATGTTATATTTACTCACTTTAATGATTGAATTATGCATTAATATCCGCGCTTCATGCCACACATATAACATTTACATGACGCAAAAGGTGTAGACTTGTCCGTCTTGCCACGATTTCGCACCTCTCCAACCCTTCAACCTCAAATCACGTGCTGCGAACTTGCACACTGATCCCGCTTCCTCAGCTCATATGCTGCATAACGCGAATCCCCATGCCGCTCACTCTCGCCTTCACGACACTCTAACAAATCGTATAGGTCTTATTGGGCCAAATTTCTCTTCATAGAAATTCTAACGAACCGTACGGGCCTTATTGAGGTGAAATCAGCTCCCAAGTCCCCCTAAACGGTCAACTAGCGCCTCCACGGTTCGTTAGAATTTTTCCGGTGCTATTTTTGCGCAAATAAGCCCTGTACGGTTCGTTAGAATGTTTCGGAATGCTTAATCCGCCTTCCGCATTCTGTAAGTCACAAGTCACAACCCGCATCCCGCGTACTGAACCACCCATAGTCAACTTCCGCAACATCGGCCGGCCCGCACGTTTACGAGTCCTCTGTAAACAACAAAAAAAGCCGGACAGGCACCATGTGCCCATCCGACTTTACGCCACGCCTATTTATGCAAAAGAAATACAAACCGGCTTGCTCATCGCAATGACATTGCCGGTAGGTGTGAGCCCACCTGTCGCTTCATCGATTCGGAAGGTCACGATGTTATCCGAATCCTGGTTAGCCGCAAGCAGGTATTGTCCGTCCGGCGAGATCGCAAAGTTGCGCGGTGTTCTGCCGCCGCTTGACGTAATCTCGACAAGCTCCAGCTTTCCTTCGTCAACAACGCGGTAAACTGCAATGCTATCATGCCCCCTGTTCGAGGCGTACAGGAAACGGCCATCAGCCGTCACATGAATGTCGGCACATGTCGTCGCTCCGTCGTATCCTTCCGGCAGCGTGGATATGATTTGCTTCAATGTTAACTGAGACTGTTCTGCCTCATAGCTGTACACGCCCACCGTGCTGTCCAGCTCATTGATTATATATAGTACAGGCGACTGCGGGTGGAACGCCATGTGACGCGGCCCCGCACCGGCTGGCATCGCCGTCTCATTTTTTCTAACCAGCTTCTGCGCCGCATGATCGATTTCATAATGTACGATTTGATCAATACCGAGGTCCGCAATCAGCACATAACGGTTGGCCGGATCAATAATGGAGGAATGCGGATGCGGCGCTTCTTGGCGATCCTTTTGCGGCCCGCTTCCTTCATGAGCAGCGAAATCTGCCTGCACGAGGGCACCGTCTTCACTTTCTATTCCGTATAAAGCGAAATTGCCTCCCGTATAGTTCGTCACCACAAGCAGCTTCCCCGCAGCATCGAATTCAATATGGCAAGGAGACCCGCCTTGCGTTGTAACTTCATTGATAGCCTTCAGCTCGCCATTGTCGGCATGGATCGCAAAGCTGTGAACACTTCCCGGTTCTGCCCCGGTCTCACTGACCACATATAGCCTTGTGCCTGCTTCATTGCTTCTTAGAAAGGAAGGATTAAGAATGCCTGCTTGACCTGAAAGCCGAGTAATTGCGCCGTCCTCCGTATGTAAGACCATGGCAGAGATGCCTTCTTGCTCTTTCGCTGAATAGGATCCCACAAAAAATAGCTGCTGTCCCACTGAAACGCCTCCCATTTTCGCTGATATGTTCAAAACAAGCCCAGCCATGGGGCTGAGCTTGTTGTGTTACTTCACCGATGCAGCTTACTTCTTGTCGGTTGTCGTATCGTTTGTTGTTTTGTCTGTGTTTGTCTTAGTGTTATCCGCTTTGGAATCATCTGTTTTAGAGTCGTCTGCAGCAGGCGTTTCCGCTTTAGGCAGGTCAATCTTCGTAATCAGCTTCGGAAGCTCGTCCGTCATAAATTTATTTAGGTTTGCCGAGGCAACCGCTTGCTTCAACATCGTTTTGTCTTCTGCGGTTAATTTATCGAATGCCGTAGGCGTGCGCTTCTCGACCTTCATGACATGATAACCGAATTGGGATTTAACCGGTTCGCCGACTTTGCCGATTTCTTGCTTGTTGGCAGCGTCTTTAAATTCCGCAACCCAGCCTTTGGCTTGCTGATCTTCATACAGACCGCCGTTATCCTTGGAGCCCGTATCGTCGGAGTATTGCTTCGCAAGTGCTTTCCAGTCGCCGCCTGCATCCAACTTCGCTTTTACTTCTTTAGCGATTTTTAGCGCTTCTTCGTCTTTGCGCTTCTCGGCGCCTGTTGTAGGATCTACAGTGCCGATCAGAATGTGACGAACGCTGATCATGTTATAATCGGCTTTTGTCGTATCGAATTCTTTCTTCACTTGATCGTCGGTTACTTTCTTCTCTTGATCCTTCATAATCGAAGAAATCATGGAGTAGAAGTATTTGATATCGCCTTCAGTCAAACCAGCGTCATCAGCCTTCTTCTTAATTTCCGGCGTGCCGTCGATTTGCTGCTTCATTTGCGTATAGAAATTGTCGACTTCTTTCTTCGTTGCATCATCTTGCTTAACGTCGCCTAGACGCTTGTACAACACTTTGTAGCCGATATATTCACGCAGAAATTGTTCCTGCAGCTGTGGAATGCTGAGGTACATTTCTGTTTGAGGCTGTACGATGCCAAAGAATGTCGAATACTTCGTAAACTCTTTATCCGTTACCGTGCCGTCTGTGTACGTAGCGATCGTCTTGCCTTCGCCCGTCCCCGGAGCCGCGCCCTCCTCTTTCTTCTTGCCGCAGCCTGCTGCCAATACAACAACCAGCACAGCAGCCAGTGCGAGCAGAGTCGCTTTTCTCCAATAGTTAGTGCGTAACATTCTGTAGTTCCCCTTTCGATTGAATGGTGTCTTTATAGTGCATCAAAAAACGTTCCAGCAGCTCAAGCTTCTGCTCGACCGACAACCCTTTGCCCCTTAATTGCATAAGCGGATAAGGCTCTTGTCCGGTCGAACGCTTGAACCGGTTTTCCAGCTGCAGGCATAACATGTCAACCTTCTTCGTGTCGAACCGCTGCTTCTCACGTTCCGCGAAACGCAAAGCGATATCCTCGCCTTTTCCGCCGATTTGCTCAATGCCGCAGATCGCGCCGTACACCTTCAAACGAGCTACAGAAAGCAGGTTGTCGACCGCTTGAGGCAGATCGCCAAACCGGTCAATCAGCTCCTCGCGCAGATCTTCCACTTCCTCGAAGGTGCGAACCGAGGCCACTTTCTTATAAATCTCTATCTTCTGTATGCTATCGTAAATATAGGAAGACGGCAAGTAGGCATCGATGCTCATATCAATGATCGTGCTGACTTCTTTCACAGGCTCTTCGACTTCGCCGCCCATGTCTGCTTTCCGTTTCTTAATCTCATCGGCCAGCATTTGCGAATACAGATCAAAACCGACAGAGGCAATGAACCCATGCTGCTCCGCACCAAGTAGGTTCCCCGCTCCGCGAATCGATAAGTCGCGCATCGCAATCTTGAATCCGGAGCCAAGCTCCGTAAATTCTTTGATGGACTGCAGCCGCTTCTCCGCCACTTCTGTCAGTACCTTATCACGCTGGTAAGTGAAGTATGCATAAGCAATCCGATTTGAACGTCCGACCCTGCCGCGCAGCTGGTACAGCTGGGAAAGTCCCATCTTGTCCGCGTCGTGGACGATCAGCGTATTTACGTTCGGAATATCAACGCCTGTCTCAATGATGCTGGTGCTGACAAGCACATCAGATTCCCCGTCCAGGAAGTCCAATATCGTCTTCTCCAGCTCCTGCTCCGACATTTGGCCATGGCCGACCGCCACCCGTGCATCCGGCACAAGCGCATGGATTTGCTCTGCCATCTGATGGATTCCCTGTACGCGATTATATAAATAGTACACTTGGCCGCCGCGCGCTAGCTCCCGCTCGATGGACTCCCGTACAAGCGAAGGGCTGTATTCCACCACATAGGTTTGAACCGGGAAACGGTTCTCCGGCGGCGTCTCGATAACGGACAAGTCCCGTACGCCGAGCATCGACATATGAAGCGTGCGCGGAATCGGCGTTGCCGTCAGCGTCAGCACGTCGACGTTTGTTTTCAGACGTTTCAGCTTTTCTTTATGCGACACGCCGAAGCGCTGCTCCTCATCCACGATAAGCAGTCCCAGATCTTTGAAAATAATATCCTGCGAAAGCAGACGGTGCGTGCCGATGACAACATCGACCGTACCTGCCTTCAGTCCTTTCATCGTCGCCGTTTGATCCTTCTTCGAACGGAAGCGGCTCAGCACCTGGACATTGAATGGGAATCCCGAGAAACGCTCACGGAAGGTCTCATAATGCTGCTGGGCCAGAATCGTTGTCGGTACCAGAATGGCGACCTGCTTGCCCTCAATAGCGGACTTGAAGGCTGCCCTTACCGCCACCTCGGTTTTGCCGTAGCCCACATCGCCGCAGAGCAGGCGATCCATCGGACGCGCGGTTTGCATATCCTTCTTGATTTCGGCAATGGCTCGCAGCTGATCGACCGTTTCGTCATACGGGAACATCGCCTCGAAATCTTGTTGATACGAAGTGTCGGTGCCAAACGCGAAGCCGGTCGTAGCCTGACGCTCGGCATACAGCTTAATGAGCTCATCCGCAATGTCTTTGACCGACGATTGCGCCTTACTCTTCACCCGCGTCCATTCACTGCCGCCAAGTTTATACACCTTCGGCTCTTTCTCTTCGGAGCCGACATATTTCTGAATCAGGTCAATCTGTTCAATCGGTACGGACAGCTTGTCGCCGCCTGCGTACAAAATATGCATGTAGTCCTTATGGATACCGGCAATTTCAAGCGTACCGATCCCCATGTACTTGCCGATACCATGGTTCTGATGGACGACGTAATCGCCGACCTTCAGCTCCGTATAGCTCTTAATCCGCTCCGCATTGTCCATCTTCTTATCGAGGCGGCGTGCCTTGCGCTGCTTCTGCGAGAACATCTCGCCTTCGGTAATGACGATCAGATGAATCGAAGGCAGCTCGAAGCCTGTCTGCAGGTTGCCTTCCATGATGACAGGCGGTTCAATCCCATAGTCATGTAGCACCCGGCGCATGCGGTCCATCCGCTCGGCATTTCCGGCCAGCATCATTACCGTGGCGCCTGTTTTGCGCCAACGTTCCATCTCTGCCTTCAGCACGTTCATCTGACCGTGGAAGTTCTGCATGGAGCGGCACACCACGTTCAAAATATTTTGCGGCTGCGTATGCGGAATTTGCCTTAAAAAGAGCGAAAGAAACAGCGTTGGGAACGGACGATGGAAGAGCACGTCGTCAGATGGACGCGCAAGGGCAAGCGAAGGCAGCGCTTTGCCGTTCGTTAAGAGATGCAGCGCCCATTCCGATTCATCCCGCTCCAGCTGGCGGCCGGTTTCAATCAGCCTTGTCGGCTCGTCATAAATAAGCAGCGTATCCTTAGGTACATAGTCAAATAACGTATGCCGCTCCGGATAGAGCAGCGATATATATTTATAGATTTCCGGAAAATACACATGCTCCCGCAGCTTCTCAATCTCCGAACCGATCTCCGAACGCAGACGATCCTTCGCTGTACGGTCTGTCATTTTCAGCAATTGCTGATTGAGCAGCTCAGCGGCATGCTGGGCCGCATTCTCGAACCTTCTGGCATCGGCCAGAATTTCCTGACACGGCGGTACGGTGTAAGTCTCCAGCTTCTCAATCGAGCGCTGGTCGATCGGATCGAAGGAACGAATCGAATCGATTTCGTCATCGAACCATTCTATCCGGTACGGGTGTGCGGATGTAAGCGGGAAAAGATCGACAATGCCGCCCCTCACACTCATTTCGCCTTTGCCCTCTACCTTATCGACGCGCACATAGCCAAGCTCTACCATTTGACGTAAAAACGCTTCCAACGATAGTGTCTCGCCTACCTTCAGCTCGATGCGAGCACCCGCCATCACACTGCTTATCGGCAGGAACCGCCGGACGCCGGAGAACGGCACGACAACAATCCCGCGAAACCCTTGCGACAGTCGGATAAGCACATCCATCCGTTGCGCCAGCGTTTCCGGGCTCGATATCGCTGCTTCAGCAGCGACCAATTCATTAGCGGGGTACAACAGGACTTCATTCTCGGACAGGCACTCCACCAGATCCTCCGCGATTTTCTGCGCGGCGAACATGTTGTGAGTGACCACGAGCATGGGCCTGTCAAACTCCTGCTTCAGTGCAGCGATCATGACCTGCCTCGAAGAACCGGCGAGCCCTGATACTAGCTGCTCCTGCATCCCTTTTTTGATTCCGGATACGATAGATTGAAAATCCGTATCCGCAGCATAAGCTTCCAGTAATGCTTTCAACGTTAGCGGCACCTCGTTTCTTTCCACACCAGACAACAATCTAATCTATATCTAATCTATGAAGAGGAAACAGCTGTCGCCATCTTCTATAGCGCAGTAAGTTTCTTCACTAGCAAAGGGGTATTGCATTTTCCGTTCGCAATCACTACAAAAAGAAGCCTCAGCCGTACGCCAAGGCTCTTCATTCATTTCCTGCGGCCCGCTTACTGCAGCGGGTTCGATACAAGCAGCAGCTCTGGGTTGCTGTCGATCGCCTCGCGGCAATAGTCGCAAACCACGTTAACCGTTACGTCGCCGTTCGGATTATACGCTATTATATCGCTGCGCTCTTCGGGGGTCAAGAAATGGAAACCGAGCTGTGCTTCTGAAATTTGGGCGTTGTCGATCGACCCAATCTGCGATTTGCAATGCCGGCAAATGTAATTTACAGCCATATGTATGCCTCCTGAGTAGTCGTTATACCCTCAGTATGCCCGCATCGACTGAAATTTAACGGTTATATTTGGCCATCGTGCGCTCAAAAGGATTCGTTAATGCGAACTCAACCGCGTCGCAGCTCTCTTCCACCATCGCCTTCAGCAGATCCTGCTCGCTCTTCGGGAAATTGGAAAGCACATAGTCCGAAATGCTCATCCCCGGCTGCGGACGAGAGATACCAAGACGGATCCGATCGAACGTCTGGGTCCCCGTATGCTGGATGATGGATTTGATTCCGTTGTGGCCGCCGGCGCTGCCTTGATAACGCAATCGGATTTTGCCCGTTTCCGTATCCAAATCATCATAAACGATGATCGCATCTTCCAAATTGGCTTTAAAATAATCCATGAAGCCTCTTACCGTTTCACCGGATAAATTCATAAAGGTCATCGGTTTAATGAGTGCCACTTTCGTTCCCGCCACATTGCCTTCGCCAATGAGCGCCTTGCATTTGCTCTGCGTAACGCTAATTCCCCAACGCTTAGCCAGCGTATCCACGACCATAAAGCCCACATTATGCCGCGTCCCTTGATACGCGGTGCCGGGGTTGCCTAATCCGACTATCCATTTCATGCTGAACCCTCAACTCCTGCTACAACAAAATTTCTTTTTTCTTTATGCAACGAATCTTCGCCTTCGATTGTCATACATATAGATTCGGCAGAAAAGCCGAACTTCGTTCATAAAGGAGCGTATTTTTCGATGTATGTAAACGGTCAGCATATCTTCGACGATTTTCATTTCCAGGACCACCATGAGCATCAAGTTCCAGTCCAAGTCTATTGGGGCAAAGAACATCATGATATTGGCTACGTCGAATATTACAGCCCATCGTACATCAAGTTGAATAATATTTTCTACAGCCGCAAGCAGTTTACCTTTGTCTCCAGGCCCGGCTATTGAAAAAAAAGTAAAGGGCTGCCTCTAGCGCGCAGCCCTGATTGTACGTTTATTCGAAATTCACCGCATGCATTTCCGCTTCATGCGCACGCTGCTCCGCTTCCTTCGTTTCTACCGCCGCATCCTCTGCTTCTTCCGCCGTCAGATCTTTCTGAGGAGCCAGAATCGTCACAATGACTTGGTCAGCGTCCACTTTAGTCGTGACGCCGGATGGCAGCTGCAAATCACTGACTAGCAGATTCTCCCCGATGCCCAGTGCGGACACATTCACTTCAATGACCTCCGGTATACGATCCGGCAAACAATGCACCTCAAGCTCATGCAGCATCGCTTGCAGAATCCCGCCTTCACGAACCCCGGTAGAATCACCGACCATCTCCAGCCGAACCGGCGTTTTGATGGATTCATTCATGTTCACCTGGTGGAAATCAATATGGAGCAGCTCGCGTGTCAGCGGCTCGCGCTGCACTTGGGTCAGCATTACGGGCTGCTTGCCTTCTCCCGGAATATCAAGTTCTAGCAAGGCATGGGGATGGGAGCGCAGCAGCTGTGCCAGCTCCTTCTCATTGACCGTGATCGAAATCGATTTACTTAGCTTCGTGCCGTATACGACGCCGGGTATGTTGCCCTGCTGTCTCATTTGTCTCAATTGGCCTTGCGTGGCTGTCGTCCGTGCTTCTGCTCGAAATGGTATCGCCATAGTCGGAAACCTCCTGAGAGTGTAGTGATTTCCATATATTCATACCCATTCCGGCCCTGAAATAAACGAACAACTTCTCACAATCAGCCTTTCGACTTGCTATCCTTCTTCGCTTTCGCACGTCCGCGCAGCTTCTCTGCATACCCCGGTTTGTTGACCTGACGCTCGCGCGCGATGGCTACGTCATTGTCCGGTACATCCTGCGTAATCGTGGAACCTGCTACGACATAAGCACCTTCGCCGATCTTCACAGGCGCAACCAAATTGACGTTGCTGCCTACAAATGCACGGTCGCCGATTTCAGTCAGCGACTTGTTGTACCCATCGTAATTGACGGTAATCGCGCCGCAGCCGATATTCACGTCTTTGCCAACCTTCGCGTCCCCGACATAGCTCAAATGGGAAACCTTCGTGCCTTCGCCGAGCTCGGCGTTTTTGATCTCGACGAAATCGCCGATTTTACAGCCTGCACCAAGCTTGGCACCCGGACGCAGATAGGCATAGGGACCTACTGCGCATTCGTCGCCAATAACCGCTTCCACAGCGTTAGAATGTTTCACCGTTACCCCATTGCCGATTTCCGTATCCGTAATATCCGCATGAGGACCGATTACGCAATCCTCTCCGATTACGGTACGTCCGCGCAGCACGGTGCCCGGATAAACAATCGTGTCCGAGCCGATCACCACATCTGCTTCAATGTAGGTCGCAGCTGGATCGATAATCGTCACGCCGTTAATTTGATGCTTCCGGTTAATCCGAGCGCGCATAAGCGCCTCCGCTTCACCAAGGCCGACGCGGTCGTTTACGCCGATGCCCTCTGCGTAGTCAGGCGTGCAATAAGCGCCGACTGTCTCGCCTGCATTTTTCAATATTTCCATCACGTCGGTGAGGTAGAACTCCCCTTGTGCATTATTGTTCGTCACTTTCTTAAGCGCCTGGAACAGCTTCTTATTGTCGAAGCAATACATCCCCGTATTGATCTCATTAATCGCCGCTTGCTCAGGTGTACAGTCCTTCTGCTCCACAATTCGCAGAACATTGCCGGCCTCATCGCGGATGATACGTCCAAGTCCTTGCGGGTTAGGCACAATCGCCGTCAGTACGGTAGCTGCCGATTCTGTCTTCGTATGAAGCGCAAGCAGCGCTGCAATCGTCTCTGAAGTCACCAGCGGCGTATCTCCGTATAGAATGACCGTCGTACCCGCTTCTTCACCAAGCAGCGGTTCCGCTTGCTGTACGGCATGGCCCGTACCTAGCTGCTGCTCCTGCAGCACGAACTCCACGCCATCCCCGAGATACGTGCGGACTGTTTCCGCGCCATGGCCCAGAACAACAACTGTGCGCTCGCAGGCCGCATCTTGTACCGTCTGCAGCACATGCGCCACCATGGGCTTCCCACAAACCGGATGCAGCACTTTATATAGTTTGGACTTCATTCGTTTTCCTTGTCCTGCTGCCAATACGATTGCCATTACTTTCAAAGAATGTCCCTCCCTAGCTTCTATATCCTATGTTATTCAAAATATAGCCCTTAACCACGGCTTATATTTCTCCGGAATGAACCTCGCAGCGCCGCCATATCGGACGGCCGCAGCCGATTCACCTTGCGTAAATGCTCTACTGAATATAGCGTATCTGTGGGCAAAAGAAAAGAGAGCCCGAGCGGGCTCTCTTCACTAGACGTCTTGATACCTTGATTTAGGCGCCTTCTTCGATTACTACATCTTCTTCCGTCGCTGCACGTTCGTATTCTGCTAGGACGGCAGCTTGGATTTTCTCCCGTGTCGTCGAAGAAATAGGGTGTGCGATATCGCGGAATTCTCCATCAGGAGTACGCTTGCTTGGCATTGCCACAAACATTCCATTGTTACCGTCAATCACGCGAATATCGTGAACGACAAACTCATTGTCAATGGTAATTGAGGCGATTGCCTTCATCCGGCCTTCGGAATTAACTCGGCGGAGTCTAACATCGGTAATTTGCATCTGTGTTCACCACCTTTGCCTATCAAGGACTTGGTGTATACTTCCACGTTTCAATGCGAATTCCTTCATGATTCTGGAAAATAACTGTATAGTTTGAAAATATTTTTTAAATCTAAATATTAATCTTTTCTATTCGACTTCAATCGCCACGATCAGCTCAATTTCGACAAGCACGTCCTTTGGCAGCCGCGCAACCTCAACCGTAGAACGAGCCGGTTTGTGGTCACCGAAATAGGAAGCATAGATCGTATTAAGCGCTGCAAACTGATTCATATCTTTAATGAACACAGTCGCCTTCGCCACGTCAGCGAAAGTTGCGCCTGCTTCAGCGAGTACAGCCTGCAGATTACGGAATACTTGATGCGTCTGCTCTTCAATTCCACCTTCAACAAGAACGCCTTCCGCTGTCAGCGGAATTTGACCGGAGGTAAACAGCAGGTTGCCCAGCTTAATGGCTTGTGAGTATGGTCCAATGGCTGCAGGCGCTTGTGTAGTCGCCACGATTTGAGGTTGTGCTTTCATAAACAAGTAATCCTCCTCGGTTGTATGCTAAACAGTAGCCCGGGATGTGAAATAGTTGCCCGGTACAACGGTTGTTTGTTTGGTCTTCATATCTACAGCCGTCAGCTTCGCCAACGACACATAATCCTCTAGCAGTCGGTCCTCGGTATCCAATTCGCCGGACTCTACGAATACGCCAACTCCGGCTACCTTTGCATTAAATTCAAACAGCAAATCCATCATGCCTTGAATCGTTCCGCCAGCCTTCATGAAATCGTCAATGATCAGTACGCGCGCATGTTCCTTCAACGCGCGGCGCGTAAGCGACATCGTTTGAATACGTTTATTGGAGCCCGATACGTAATTGATGCTCACAGCAGAGCCTTCCGTCACTTTATTGTCGCGACGCACAATAACAACGGGCAGATTCATACAAGCCGCCGTTGCATAAGCAAGAGGGATCCCTTTCGTCTCGACCGTCATGATGACATCGATATCCGAAGCTGCGAATGCGGTTGCAAACATTCGTCCAACATCTGCGAGCAGCCCTGGCTGTCCCAGCATATCCGTCATGTACAAGTAGCCGCCGGCAAGAACCCGCTCCGATTGCTCCAACTGACGGCAAATACCGTTCATAATGCCAAGTGCCTCGGCCTGACCCATCTTCGGCGTATATTTCACGCCTCCGGCAGCTCCTGCCAACGTATGCAGCTCACCGAGTCCTTCTTCTTCGAATACCTCTTTAATAATCGCCAAATCCTCACTTATAGATGACTTGGCAGATTGGTAGCGATCAGCGAATGCTGTCAGAGAAATTAACGTATGGGGGCGTGTAAGTAAGTACTGCGTCATTTCTACTAACCTTGCACTCCGTTTTAACTTCTTCAACGTGTACTCCCCCCAGCCAAATCCGAATATTATAATGACATAATACCATTTTCATACGGATTTAATCAAGACGCACGTAGGCTTCATGTCAGCATTCTTACCACATAGACTTCTTTGCAAAATCCGCGGAGTCCGTTATAGATGCGTGAAACCTTCGCTTCTTTGCTTACAAGCCCGAAAACCGTTGGTCCGCTGCCTGACATTAACACGCCATCTGCGCCTAGACGCTGCATGATTTCCTTAAGCTGCAGCACCTCGGGGTGAAGCTGAAGCGTTACCGTTTCCAGTACGTTGCCCAGATACGTGCATACGCCGCCAAACGAGCCGCTTGAGATCGCGGACAGCATGTCCGCAGTAGATGGATGCTGCTTCAGCTCAGAAGCGCGCAGCTTCCCGTACACGTCTGCCGTGGAAACGTTGATCGGCGGCTTCGCCAGAATGACCCAGCACTGCGGCGGATTGTTGATCCGCTCCAGCTTCTCTCCACGACCGCGCGCGATTGCAGTACCGCCTGTTACACAGAACGGTACATCGGAGCCTAGCTCGGCGCCAAGCGTACACAGCTCTTCTTCGGAGATGCCCAGCTGCCATAGCCGATTGAGCCCTCGCAGCGTAGCGGCTGCATCGCTGCTTCCGCCGGCAAGACCTGCGGCTACCGGTATCTTCTTATCCAGATGAATATAGACGCCTTTGCGGACATTGTAGCGATCCTTAATCAGTCTTGCCGCCTGAAAGGCTAAATTCTTTTCATCGAGCGGGATATAACCCGCCTGACTTGAAATAATGATGGTATCCCGCGGAAGCTCTTCCATCTCAAGCCGATCTGCTAAATCCACCATTGTCATGATCATTTCAACCTCGTGGAATCCATCCTCACGCTTCCGCATGACATCCAGCAGCAGGTTGATTTTTGCCGGCGCTTTCTCATAAATCTTCATATGTAGGCTCACCCGTCCGTTATCGTTAAACTTCACATATTATAACAAAAGGTCATAAGAAAAGCTAAGAGGCATTGAGCAGTCTGCGGGCCTGCTCATCATCTTAGCTTGAAATAACCCTTTAGTGTGGTTAATAGTGGGACGCTTGCTGCTGTGCAGCCTGCATAGCTTGGGACATATAAGCCGGAACCATATTGGATGCCTGCTGCCGCTGTGGCGCGTAATTAGACTGCGATTGAGGCTGCATGTAGGGACTGCGGGCAGGCTGCGGCGACTGATATGCCGATTGCGAATACGATGGCGATGATTGGTATGTTGGCTGCTGATAAGAAGACTGGGACTGTGCCTGCTGCGCGGCATATTGCTTAGCTGCAGCCTGCTCGGCAATTTGAATCGCACGTTTCACCATATTACCGGCGTCCTTTGCTTTAATGCCTCCCCAGCCTTCCTTCTGCACGGTATCATAGAAGCCCAGATCCTTCGCCAGCTCTTTCTTCAACTCTTCACTCATCATACCGCTGCGTCTGCGTGACATGAACACTCTCCTCCTTTGAAACGGGTAGTACCGTTAGTATGGTTGTTTTTATCGTTCTCATACGGAGGAAGAGGTTACGCCATTCAGGCACAAAAAAAAGTGCAGATCCTGCCTACGCTGCTTCTCGCCGCGCCTGCAAACCTGCACATGTTCGTATCCTATTTATCTCATTGTATATACGTAATGCGTACTTGACCATCATCACTGTCCACCGTAACTTCAACGGACTCCGTCAATATATCGGCGTAGCTGTAAGAGACGCGCTTAAACGCATGCTGCTCTTGGTCGAGCCTGACAATAAATACAGAAGGGTAGATTTCTTCTAACACACCGGTCCGCTCAATCGTCTTTCGACGACCACCGTTAGCACGAAGACGGATTTTGGAGCCGACATGGGTTTCCAAACTGCGTTTGATTTCCAATAGCGCATTTTTTGCCATTGTGCACTACCACCTCTTTCCTTGTCCATTATAACCAAAAGGAGGTGGTTTGTCAAAAAATTATAATTATAACAGTGGAGTCACTTTGGTGTCAATATAAAAAAGGCTACTTTTTTCTCCGGTACGTATATTTTAGCCCGAAGCAGCCATATTATACAGTTGGCTTTACGCCGGTCAGCGTTTTAGGTTTAGGCAAACCCACCCGGAACTTCCCTAACGTTTCAATGCCCCCGACCCCGTCTATACCGCTGATTGTGCCATGAATGACATCTGATAAATTAATCGTTTCGCGAATGGACGTATAGCTTGCTTTGATCGCGACGTACACGGGATCTAAGGCGTGAATGAGCACCCGGCCCGGAGAACTGGCGAAGTTCGATCCATTCTGCAGCAGCGCCTCATAATGGGATTGGCATGCACCTGCTACCACGATTAAGCTGTCTTTGCTTTTCTCATACTGACGCGCTATCCGTACCGCATTGACGAAATTTTGCGAGTTTTTGTAGCTGGCCAGGTTATGCAAATCGTCCTGGTTCCGCGTCTTAAGCACGCCGTCATGGCCGGTAATCACGACAATATCCGGTTTGATTTGCGGAAGCAGTCGGTACACCACGTCGGCCATTTGGGATTCATGCACATATACCCCGTGGGCAGGGACGCGCATTTGCGTATACAGCTGCATGCTTTTTCTCATATAGTTGCTGTCCCCGTCCAAATGAAGTACTTTTCCGGGCACCTCAAAGTACGGCTGGGATTGGCTCTGCGCGCGCTGCAGTTCACGTTCAATTATCTGCTGCTCGCGTTGTTCCTGCATCCTTAGCGTGGACTCACTGGCCTTAATGCGTGCCTGCCTCGCCGCGCCGGAGGATTCCGGATCGCTCATAACGGACAAATCGACAATTGGCGCGTCTGCAAGCAGACGATAGTCGGTGCCCTTCAGGATGGCTGTCTGTTCTAGAATTGTCGCAACACGAAAAAGGACGTCCCCGCCATAGGATTTGCGGACGACCAGGTCCCCTTGCTTCATGGGCAAATCACCTCTTCGTCTATCCTATGGGGAGACGCCCCTGAAGGTGCGCTCACTTTTATTTTTTAGTTAGCTGCGTGTAAGTCCGCAGCCAGCAGGGCACGGCTTAATGCGGCAAACTCCTCCAGCGACAGCGTCTCGCCGCGCCGGGACGGATCAACGCCGATGCCTTCAAGCAGCGGTCCGAGCTTCTCGCGGTTCACTTTGCCTACATAAGCGGTCAAATTGTTCGCAATGGTTTTGCGGCGCTGCGCGAAGCAGGCCTGCACCGTTTGGAAGAAATGCGCTTCGTCCTCGACTTCTACAGCCGGCTTGTCCCTAAGCGACAGCTTAATCACCGCGGAATCGACATTCGGCTGCGGAATGAATACCGTGTGCGGCACAATGCATACAAGCTCAGGCACGCAATAGTACTGCACAGCAACGCTAAGGCTGCCGTACTCCTTGCCGCCGGGCTTAGCTGCCATCCGCTGCGCGACTTCCTTCTGGATCATGACGACGATGTGCTCAAGCGGCAGCTTCTCTTCCAGCAGCTTCATGAGGATCGGTGTCGTCACATAATAAGGCAGGTTCGCTACGACGCTTACGCCTGAGAGCCCGGCAAACTGCTCCTTCAGCAGTTCGGCGAGGTCGAGCTTGAGCACGTCACCGTGTACGACGTGCACATTCGGCGTATCGGCCAATACATCCGTTAGAATCGGAATCAGCCGATTGTCGATCTCAACTGCGGCTACGCGCCCTGCAGCGTGTGCCAGCTTCTGTGTTAATGCGCCGATACCCGGTCCGATCTCAAGCGCGCCTTTCGTCTCATCCAGCTCAGCTGCACTGACGATGTTGCGTAAAATATTTTGATCGATCAGAAAGTTCTGACCGAGGCTTTTCTTAAATGTGAAACCGTATCTGGCGATAATGTCTTTCGTCCGCTTCGGTGAAGCAACATCGACACCCGCCTTAATTCCCTCTGTCATCATTGATCTCCTTCGCTCGCCTGCTCCATCGTGGTTAGAGCCCGCATAAATTCCTCGCGCGTGATGCGAAACATCGAACAGCGTTTATAGAACTGCTTGCCATTCGCATAGCCGATTCCGAGCAGATTGCCCATCTTCAGCCGTCTATCCGAAGCTTGCGGATGTACGAGCAGACCTGCTTGCATTAAATCATCCATCGTAACCTCGGCAAGACCTGCAGTGTCAGACGTCGCTTCTGTCCGCAAATTAGCGAGTGCTCGCTTAATGGCTTCCGGTGACGCGTTCTCGACACCAATGTCTCCTTTGTAGAGCGCCTCTTCCTGTGGGAGAAAGGCGTGCTTGCAGCCTGGTACACGCTGCGCTACGATTTTGCGGATTCGCTCGCCTGCATGGTCAGGGTCGGTAAAAATAATAACGCCTCTTCGCTCCTGAGCTAACATAACGCGGCGGATAACCGATTCGCCAATAGCCGAACCCCCGGTCTCGATGGTTTCTGCCTCTACGGCCCGCTTGATGGCAACTGTATCATCTTTTCCTTCTACTACAATGATTTCTTTAATCATGGGACTCCATTCCTTCCCTTCCGTACAACATGCAAAAAGAAGAGGCATCGCCTCTTCTTATGATGGCATATTTACGTTCGAAATACGATACGCATGTTCATACCGCGGAAATACTTCCTATACGGCTTCCGGCTTCTTCGGCCCAAGCACATATACGGTATACCCCCGCTTCCGACCAAACTTATCGGCATACGACTCGCTGTCAAAATAAACATCAATCTTGTTGCCTTTGACTGCGCTGCCCGTATCCTCTGCACGGCGGAAACCGATTCCTTCGATATACACCCACCAGCCGATCGGAATCACTTTCGGATCGACCGCAATGGTACGGCCTTCCTGAACGCGTGACCCCGATGCGGTTATGCCGTACTGTGGATGGTTCTTTCCTTTACCTGTTGAAGCCAAGCCGGCTGAATATGCCGTAAGGGTTACGTTCTTCAATACTTTCTTCGCACTGAATGTAACGCCCCGCTTCGTCATGGTAGATACACTCGGCGAATTCGCCCTTAGCATCGTTACCTTCGGCTCAGGCTTCTTAGTCCCGACTGACACGATCTGATCGACAGATGGTGACTTGGTCAACTTCTCGACTAGTGTCTGTGAGACTAGAACGCCATCTTCGAAAGTCTTTTCATAACGCTTAACGACAGTGCCTTGTTTACCCGTTTGGACAAGCTGTTCTTTCCCTAGCGCAAGCTTGGGATTATCCTTCTTCACAATGGAGAAAGGAACGGGGTGGGTACTCTCCGAGATCTTCGTGTCAATCCGAGTGATCGAGATGATCATATTCGGTTTAAGTGCCGAGGATAACGAAGGTACTACCTTATCTTGACTGCGTATCGATATATGAGCCTGATCGATCGCCGCCTGTACGGTTCTTTCTGTCGTGTACAACGTTCTTGCTTTGCCGTCAGCTTTTACAATAAGAGGCACCGCTTGATTGATAACGATTCGGTCACCGTCTTTAATACCGCCATCCAGCGGCATCGACACTTTATCATAAGTGCCAACTGCAATAGCTTGTTCATCCAGTAGGCGTTGAAGGACCCATTGCTTCGTAGAGACAATGGTTTCTCGTCCATTCACTACTACGGACACGCGCTTGTCAGCCGTTCCGTACAACAACACCAGAAACATGAAAGTCATAGCGATTGAGATCATGGCGCTTAGTACAATTAAACGCACGTTCTCATGCTTCCATCGCAATGCGAAAGACATGCTGGATGATCGTTTCCCATGGGTGTCCTTAAGCTGGAGTGCTCCCATTTCTTCGGTCCTCCTTACATAGCCCCGCCGCCTTTGTTACGCATGATTACATAGACGCGACTATAGAGATTTTCTTTCCAATTTCCGCCCCGGACCACTTCCATAATACAGCTTTTGTCGTCAGTTTATGCTTCTTTCAAACAAAAAGAAGCCCGACGACAGAGGATCTGTTTCGTGGCTTCCCATTAGACAATGGTAGCATGGAGTTGCATTCACGAGGTTGATCTCTCTTATTGACGCTTACGAGGTTAGCTGTCGGATTCGGACGTGAGAGTCGCCCTATTCGCTAATGGCACGATTAACATTGCAGTGCCGGTCGCAAAATTCACCCCAAGAAGAATTTCATGTCTATCACTGTCTGCCTTTGTACAAAACAGTGTCGCCCTTTAGTCGACGAACACGTTTTTAAGGGGAAGAAACGAACAAGCTGTTTCTTCTTGCTACAAACAGTTTCAACAATTGGTTCCCCCGCTCTCCGATCATCGGAGATTAAGCGTTTTATTGGAAAAGGAATACAAGTTTTGTTGCTCTGAAATGAATCATAACGTCTATCGCGCCACATTGTAAAGAACTGATTAATGACGATTTTAACGAATTTCAAGGAAAAATAGGCGAAAAGCAAGCAATTTCTTCAATCAAAATCAGTTTTATCACGAGAATAGTCCCAAATCCTTGCTTTCAAAGCCGTTTTCATCAGATTCCAAAACATTTCATTGCATTTTCCGTGGTTATTTTGCCGACTTCCTCCACACTTTTACCTGTTATTTCCGAAATCGTGTTTGCTACAAGACGGACGAAAGAAGACTCATTTCGTTTCCCGCGATGAGGATGCGGTGCCAAATACGGAGCATCCGTTTCGATCAAAATCCGGTCCAAAGGCACTTGTGAAAGCACTTCCTTTGGCACTCTTGCATTGGTGAATGTAAGCGGTCCGCCGAATGAAATATAGAAGTTCATATCGAGACATTGTTTCGCCGTTTCCCAGCTGCCGGAGAAGCAGTGCATGACGCCGCCAACGTCCTTGGCCCCCTCTTCTCGGAGCAAGGTAACGACATCCTCGTGGGCATCCCGGTTATGGATAACAATCGGCATCTTTTTCTGCTTAGCTAGTTGGATTTGCTCGCGAAATACGCGCTGCTGAACATCCTTAGGCGAGGTATCCCAGTGGTAATCCAGTCCAATCTCACCGATCGCCACGACCTTCGGATGATCGCAGAGCGACGCAATCCAATCCAGATCCTCAGGCCGCATATCAATGCTGTCAACCGGATGCCAGCCGACGGCGGCATAAATAAAGGAATACTGCTCGGCAAGAGCCATCGTGGTTGGAATGGTTTCACGGTTGAAACCGATATTGATGAGCTTATGTACGCCGGCAGCCTGCGCTCTTTCGATAACTTCCGCCCGGTCTTCGTCGAATTTATGCGAGTCTAAATGCGTATGCGTGTCGATTAACATGGTGACTTTCGGAACCCCTTTCTACATTAAAGCAAATAATTCGCGGAGTTTCGCAGGCAGCCTGTGGGCTGATTCGCGCAGCGGTTCCTCCGGGTAATAAAGGTGGTACTTACCTTGATGGATACCCGTTATGGATCGAATGATATCCGAACGGCTTGAAATTTCCGACAATTGTTCATCATGGCTCAGCAGCAGAATCGGAGGTTTTTCCTCTTTGCCTGCAGCGGTTGTTGAACCGGGACGATAAACATCGTAGGGCATGTCGTAGGGAAAGTCAATTTCCAGGTGATAGTCCGGATGAAGGCCGATTTCTCGCAAGTGGTCACGTATTTCCTGCCACAGCTTCTCATCAGGGTGATCCATCGTAACATATTTGTAAAGCTTGCGATTGAGAAACCGGCGGCATAGGTCCGATAACACAGCATCAGGCTCATGGACCCATTGGGCGAAAGCCGTTTGAACAAGTGCTTCATCCAGATCCAAATAGGCTTCAATGTCCATTGTACCCGTAAGCAGCCTCTTTATTGGCTTCATTAATGTATGAAATTTGTATTCACTCCCGAAGAGCTCCTTCGCCCTTCGAAAGATTTGCCGCAGTATGATTTCCGAGCTTCTTGTGACCGGGTGAAAATAAACCTGCCAGTACATCTGATAGCGAGACATGAGATAATCCTCGACCGCATGCATGCCGCTTTCCTTCACCACGATTCTGCCTTGATATGGCCGCAATACCCGCAATATTCGCTCCAAATCGAAGGTACCGTAATTCACCCCCGTAAAATACGCATCTCGAAGCAAATAATCCATGCGGTCGGCATCCATTTGACTGGAGACCAGACTGACGACAATGGGTTGGTGATAGGTTTTGCAAATCACAGCGGCTATACGCTCGGGATAGCTCGGATCAAATTCCCGTAAGACTGCATTGATTTCCGTATTTCCAAGCAAAATGCGGCAGGTCCACTCCTCATGATGGCTGTCGAACACATCTTCAATGGAGTGAGAGAAGGGGCCATGTCCGATGTCATGAAGCAAAGCTGCACATAAGGCAACGAGCTTCTCTTCCTTTGGCCAATCGGTATAGCCGCCGCGCTCAAACTGAGAGATGATTTTCCGAGTAATCTCGTAAACGCCAAGGGAATGTGAGAACCGGCTGTGCTCTGCGCCATGAAAGGTCAAATAGGATGTGCCAAGCTGGCGAATACGACGCAGCCGCTGAAATTCTCTTGTATTAATTAGCTCCCAAATCAGTTGATCCTGAACGTAAATATACTTATGTACGGGATCCTTAAATACTTTCTCTTCCGCGAGTTTATCTTCTCGATGAGCAGCACTCATGTCGAATCACGCTCCTTAAAGTTCAATCATTCGACACAAATGTCGAACTAATGTCGAATAATGTCGCAATATCATTTCCAACCGCACTTCGTTTGAAGTACTATATATATATTGAATAAGTGCCTATTTACGGCGGTAATCGGTTATAACTGGTCACAATTACCGTTAAAACCAGGTTGACTATTATGGGAAACGTTGGTATTATTAAGGCATTATATGATAGAATTTTGTCGAATGATGACGAGTTAATCCATTGTGAAGGGGAATTTTAGATATGATGAAATCTACCGGTATTGTTCGTAAAGTAGATGAGCTGGGACGCGTAGTAATTCCGATTGAATTGCGCCGTACGCTTGGAATAGGTGAGAAGGATGCTCTTGAAATCTACGTGGATGGCGAGCGCATCATGCTGAAGAAATACGAGCCGGCTTGTATCTTCTGTGGCAATGCTGAGAATGTCGCTTATTTCAAAGGCAAAATCGTTTGTAACGTTTGTTTAACAGAAATGCCAGCTCCCGTTACAAAATAAGAGACAAATTCAGATTTATAGGTTATAATACATTTATCAAACCTGTTAATTCTAACCTTTTTATACTCCTTGATGCCTTCCTGAGCCATAATGGTCAGGAAGGTCTTTTTTTTCTATAGCATTCTTCTATTTTTTCATTACTTCATTATATACATCACGTTTTTGCATGCCTCGATCAAGCGCTGTTCGTTTGATGGCTTCTTTCCGATCCTCACCTTGCTCCTCGTACCGGCTCACATGCTCCTCCAGCTCTAACCCGCTCCACCATACCGGATCATCCAGCTGCAACTGAGCAGCTTCTTCTTTACTCACACCTGCAATAACCAAACAGTACTCGCCAAGTGGAGGATTCTCTTCCAGCCAAGCCATACACTCGGATATCGTTCCCCGTGCAGCTTCTTCATGACGCTTCGTTAATTCCCGCACCATCGCCATCTTCCGATCACCTAGCTGCTCCAGCATCACTGCAAGCGTCTTTACAATCCGGTGCGGCGATTCGTAACAAATTAATGTCGCCTCTTGCCTTTGTAATTGCTGCAGCCAAGTTGTAAGCGACTTGCGTTCCCGCGGGGGGAAACCCGTAAACAGAAATTTCTCAGTAGACAGTCCGGAAATGATCAGTGCAGATAAAGCTGCATTAGCTCCCGGAATCGGCACAATCGCAATGCCGCTTTCAGCGGCGGCTGCAACAAGGTCGGCACCTGGATCGGATATGGCCGGAAGCCCTGCATCACTTACCAGTGCAATGGATTGCCCGCTAGCCAACAATCTAATAAGTTCTGGTCCGCTGGCCTCTTTGTTATGCTCATGGTAGCTGACAAGCCTTGTCGAAATTTCAAAGTGAGCCAATAGTTTGCGTGTTTGGCGCGTATCTTCGGCTGCAATCATATCGACTTCTTTTAATATTCGAATCGCCCGAAAAGTCATGTCCTCTAAGTTGCCGATTGGTGTTCCAACCAGATACAATGTTCCGGCTCCATCCGTGTTACCGTCATCCGATGCACGAAAACTACGTTGTACGATCATTGCTCGAATCCCTCGTTCCCGCTTCTGGCGCTTGATCGCCATAATAAATCCGCATTAACTCTTCATTATATTGCCGCTGTTCATTATATACGATCATCGGCGGCAGCAGCTTCACATCCGGCTTGCCATCCTTGGCCGCTTCAATTAAGACCATATTGGCTTCAGCACCTGCGTGCGGATGCACGAATCGAATCCGCTTCGGCTCCAGCTTCCATTTGCGGAACGTTTCCAATAGTTCAACCAACCGATTGGGACGATGCACCATGGCGACCCGGCCGCCTGGACGTACATGCCGAGCGCATGCCGCCACGATGTCATCCAGCGTCCCGTTGCGCTCATGCCTAGCCGCTGCAAAATGCTCATTCTCGTTCTGATCCCCCGTACCAGCCGGCATGTAGGGTGGATTTACCGTAATCACATCGTAATTACCATGTCCGCTTTGTTTATAATAATCACGCAGATCGCCTTCATAAATACGAATACGGTCTTCGAGCCCATTCGCCTTTACACTTCGCCTTGCCATGTCTGCCAGCCGAGGTTGAATTTCAACGGCGTCAATCTGTGCTTTCGTCCTTGTCGTTAGGAGCAGCGGTATGACGCCATTGCCCGTACATAGATCCAAGATTTTACCGCGCGGCGGCACAGCCGCGAAACGAGCCAGCAATACGGCGTCCATCGAGAAGCTGAACACTTCCCGGCTCTGAATAATATGTAGTTGATGCGTTAGTAAATCATCGAGCCTTTCGTTCGGCTCCAGTGTTACTTCATTAATCATGATTCATTGCTCCTTACGTCTGCCAAATTCGAACCGCTTGAATATGCAAACAAGACCCTATGGAAGGGTCTTGTCTCTTATTCCTTATTGAGAAACGAAAGGCAGAACAAACAATCGCCTTCCGTTCGCAAATGTCCATAATACAAATTACAAATATGAAAACCTTCATGATACAATCTCGCCAAATTGTCATACCCTTGCCCAACGCCTATTGCGTCACTTGCCAGCACAGGCTCATCGTTTGGCACGGCATGAGAATCATCTTCCACGGCTGCGGCCGGTACCGGCTTAGGGGTTTGACTGGCCGTTTCCCGTTTTAATACTTTGCGCAACTGCTGATTTTCTATGCTAAGCCGGTTGTTTTCTTCCAAGAGCGACTTGATTTTCTGCTTCATCGCTCCGAGTTCCAGATGTAGGCTTCCCATATGGGATTCCAATTCGCTTATTTGACTAAATATGTCTTTTTTCAAGTCTCCACCCCAAGGCTATACAGCTTCGGATTTGCTTACTTATTTCACAACAACATCATCAAGCGGTAGTTCCTTCGGTTTGCCACCATCGAACAACTGTACATAAACCGATTTGGAGCCCGCATTAATTCCGGTAACTTTACCTTCACCATAAGAAGTGACAACAATCTTACCTACTGCCGGCAATTCTTCGCGAACGCTCTCATAATTGTCATGCTCATATTTCAAGCAACACATGAGACGCCCGCACAAGCCGGAAATTTTGGTCGGATTAAGTGATAAGTTCTGATCCTTCGCCATCTTGATGGATACCGGTTCAAAATCGCCAAGCCAAGTTGAACAACATAATACACGTCCGCAAGGTCCAATACCGCCAAGCATCTTCGCTTCATCCCGCACACCGATTTGTCTAAGTTCAATTCGCGTACGGAACACGCTGGCGAGATCCTTAACGAGTTCGCGGAAATCGACGCGACCTTCAGCTGTGAAGTAAAAAATAATCTTGTTGCGATCGAACGTAAATTCGACATCAACGAGTTTCATTTTAAGCTGATGATCTCTTATTTTCTCAAGACAGGTCGCAAATGCATTGCGTGCGGCTGCCTTGTTTTCATCGACAATTTTGGCGTCGTTGTCACCGGCGATCCGAATGACTTTCTTAAGGGGCAGGACAACATCTGATTCTCCGACTTGCTTCTGTCCAACCACTACTTTACCGTATTCAATCCCTCTTGCCGTCTCAACAATGACATGCTGATCCTTATCAATCGGGAAATCGACCGGGTCAAAATAATAGATTTTGCCCGCCTTCTTGAAGCGGACACCAACGACGTTATACAATGTTTCACCCCTCCTGTACACGGATTAGCAGCTGCTCAAGCGCTAATTGCGGCGATACATGCGCGCGCATGCGTTTGCCTGCCTCAAGCGTATACTCCATACATTTCACCCAGCCCTCAGCCGAACGTGAGAATGCATGCTTACCAATCCAATCAAGCTGATCTATAAAAACAAGAGCCTCGTGTCTTCCTGCCTGAAAATGAATCATATCTTTATACCATAAAACGAGTAATGACAACAGAAGCTGAGGCTGCTCACCAAGCTCTGTCTTAAAAATATGCTGTTGCGCAGACATCATCGCCGCAGTAAACCGCGTGAGACTGTCCTTTCCTAATTGTATCACTACGTTTCTCATTTCTGCAAACCCATTCTGCTGGATAAGCGTCCTGCACGCATCTAATCCCGATGCGAGATGGACGGCAGCACGGGCTGGCAGCTGAGGAACGCCTTCATTCGCCAATGTTTGCAGCATGTCGTTTGGTGCAAGCGGCATAAACGGAACCCACTGCGTTCTGGAACGAATCGTTGGCAGAACGGCTTGCCCATTCTCCGTCAGAAGAATCGCCACTACCGGTGACTGCGGCTCTTCCAGAAACTTAAGCAGGCTGTTCGCGGCTTGAAGCGTCATCGTTTCAACACGCTGTACGATATAGATTTTGCGTGACGTGCTTATATTTCGATAGGCGAGCTCTCTTTGAAGCTCGCGAATTTGGTCGATTTTAATGGAATTGCCATCTGGTTCTACCAGGTGCAAATCCGGCTGGTTGCCATGCTCAAACTTCCGGCACTCCAAGCATTCGCCGCAAGCGTCATCGCCTTCGCCTGTACAGAACAGCGCTTTGGCAAAAGCCATCGCCATGTTCATCCGCCCGCTTCCGGGCGGCCCACTGAATAAATAGGCATGCGAAACTTTGCCGCTTGTCAGCGCATAATACAAAATGCGTTTCGCTTTCGGTTGCCCGGCAAGCTGTGCAATGCTCATGGTAAAGATCCCCTCTATGCTAGAAAAACAAATTAATTAAAATACCGCGAATATCTCCGACCTTTTGCAGCAGCTCAAGCCGTCCTTCTTCGCTTTCAAGCAGCTCTTCGCCCATCAAGATGAGGGAAGAATCTATTTCCTCTAATAACTTATAACGCTTTGTTCTGCCGCGACGGTCAAATCCGCGCGTTTCTTTCATGCCGATACCCCGTCTAACGGTATCTTCAAGGAATTGCTTCACCATTTGGCGATAGAGTCGCAGCTCTCTAACGGTCATCGACCTTGCGAGCCGCTCGCCTTGATTATGAATATTTTGCAGTTTCTCCTGCAATTGTTCAATGGTCCGTTGTTCGTCCTGAAAATTCAAAACATCTGCAAAGTTCTTAGGCGCAATCGGTTTGGAGCCGAGATCCGGCCGCGCGCGGTCTTGCCCTAAAGGACGCCAGCCCGGATTAATCTTCATTGAAGTTCACGTCCAATCAGAAATGTTCGAACCGCTCTACTGGCACTACGAATACGGCAGCACCGCCGACTTGCACTTCAACAGGGAACGGAATATAGGCATCAGTCGTACTGCCCATAGGAGACACAGGTGAAACAAGCTGATCGCGGACTTTACAGTTCGAACGAATAACCGTCATAACCTCATGAACCCGCTCATCCTCAATACCGATCATGAAGGTTGTGTTGCCTGCACGCAGAAACCCGCCGGTACTAGCCAGCTTCGTTGCTCGGAATCCTTCTCTTACAAGTGCATTCGACAACCGGTTGCTATCTTTATCCTGTACAATCGCAATAACTAATTTCATCAATATCCCTCCTAAAATTTTCGAAAGACATCGTTACATTATTATTAATTTGACATCCCTTGTAAATAATCCTTTAAAATCGTCTATTTATTATAGCAATTACATCATTCAACACATTCTCCTGCGTTTGTTCGGCATCAACCCGTACAATTCGATCCGGATCGGCAGCCATCAGCATGCGATAGCCTTCTCGCACCTTCTCATGGAAAGCGATACTCTCTAAGTCGAGTCGGTTAATCTCCCGTCCGGACGTAGCATTAATTCGTGCTATGCCGGCTTCCGCAGATATATCCATCCATATCGTTAACTGTGGCATGAAGCCTTCTATTGCAAATTGGTTGATGGACCATACTTCCTCAATGCCAAGTCCACGCGCGAAACCTTGATAGGCTAGACTGCTGTCGACAAAACGATCGCATATGACAACATCGCCTTGAGCAAGTGCCGGCATTACCTTCTCAACAAGATGCTGTCGTCTGGCTGCGGCGTAGAGAAGCGCCTCTGTTCTCGCATCCATCGATGTATTCGCTGTATCCAGAATCACATTCCGGATTTGCTCGGCAATCGGGATGCCTCCTGGTTCTCTTGTCATCATGACATTTCTGCCTTGGGCTCGAAGTGCATGGACTACGCCTTCAATAAGGGTCGTTTTACCTGCTCCTTCGCCGCCTTCTATCGTCAAAAACAAACCTTTTTTCACTTCAGTACTCCTCTGTCTGTTAATACCCTTATCATATCAAAGCCAATCATAGGCGTAAACGACTAGCCTGTCCGCAATACGGTTATCGTCTGCATAGTCGGGTCTGTCGCACCCTGACATCGCGCGCCATGCTCCATTAATTGTTGAATATAGAGAATTGCTTCCTCCGTAATGCGTTCCCCTTCATATAAGAGAGGTATGCCAGGGGGATAAGGAACTACCGCTTCTGTGGTATATCTTCCCGCAGACTTCGACAATGGGATGGTTTCTACTCCATTCGAAGCATGTTTTACACCTGATCTCGTGAACGCTACCGGTTCTGACAAAGTTCGATGATAATCGATTGGCGTATCGAGAGGTTGCTTAGCTTCTAAACCTTCACTCTCGATCTCTTCTGCTATTGCTGTCATCGCTTGTTTAAGCCTATCTACATCTGAATCGGATGCCGCGAGTCCGAATAACAATACAACATAACGCAGATCCGCCATTTCGGCATAACAGCCGTACTGTTCTAAGCGCTGCTGCAGGTCAAACCCAGACAATCGCCCATGTGCTTCTCCCAAAACAACACGAATCGGATCCACTCTAATCGCATCAGTTAAGGAATCTCCTTGTTCTTCAACAAGTGTTAAAGTCTTATAAGCTGAATTGTCTTTTAGCCAATCCCTAAACTGGTTAGCGGCACGAACACCTTGTTCAAAAAGATCGCTTCCATACGCTTGCAGCATTGCCCGCGTCATATCAAGCGAAGCCATGATGGGATACGAGGGGCTTGAGCTCTGCACCATACGCAGTGCATCGGCAAGCGCCATCGTATTTATCCGAGGACCCTGAACATGCAGCATGGCGCCCATCGTCAATGCCGGCAAAGTTTTATGGGTCGATTGCACAACAGCATCCGCGCCAGCTTGCATAGCGGAACGCGGAAATGCCGGATGCAGCCCATAGTGAGCGCCATGCGCTTCATCAACAAGCAGCAGCATATCATGATCATGAATCCGCTGTGCATATGGCTCCAAATCTATGCTCAACCCATAATAGCTGGGGTTCGTAAGAAATACAGCTTTCGCCTCTGGGTATTTAGTCATAGCTTCTTCGATTTGCGAGATCTCCGGGAGAACGTCCAGATTGCTGCCTGCGTCCTTGCGAGGCATGATAAATACTGCACTTGCCCCTGCAAGCTTTAAACCGTTTAAAACGGATTTGTGCGCGTTACGCTGCACGATGACTAGGTCTCCAGGCCCACATGCAGCCAGAAGCATAGCGAGGTTACCAACTGTGCTGCCTCCGACGAGGAAGAACGTCTGCTGTGCGCCGAACACCTCAGCAGCTAAGGCCTGTGCTTCCTGAATGATACCTGAAGGTGCATGGAGATCGTCGGTTCCCGAGATTTCGGTTACATCAATCTTCATAATAGTTTGAAATGCCTGTAATGCGTCGGCGTTCATACCGGACATATGAGTAAGAGACTGTCCATACTTATGGCCAGGCACATGAAAGCTTACAGGATTCGACTGCTGCAAGGCTGTTAGTGCTTCGAATAGCGGCGCATGCCACTGTTTGTTCTGAGTGTGTGCCAAGCAACTTTCCTCCTGCTTAAACTTGATCTTTCTTTCATCATAATCCATTATGACGTCAACATAAACCTGCTGTAGACGCAGTCCAATACACAAAATAACCCCTAACCATTCTCGGGCAAATGTACAACTCGAGACGATATAGGGATTACTTGCTCATTCGGCTGACGCTGTACGTCCGTTTAGGCATTATTTTGCATCCAGATCCGCTTTAGTTGGTGTATAAAGAAAGGGTATTTAGCATCCTGTACTTCCGTACGTACCATCTCAACCTCACACGTTTCACAAATAAACTCATCAATGATTCGAATGCCTTGTTCTTTCTCATGACCGCAAATAATGCATGAGTTTCCCGCAGTCTCTTCCATCATTTCGTTTCACCTCATCCAAGTGAAAATATGTCATTGCTTCTAGTATGCCACAAAGTCTAGCAAACTATACAACTTTCATAGCCCATTTCAAATAGTAATACAGTCTATGTCGAATTGCCCAGATTGGTGACGACAGGCTTGCACTTCTTTCGAAGGGAAGTCTACACATTAACAAACCATTTACCGATACATGGTGTAGAAGGCAGAAAGGCGTGACACATCATGCGCGGTAAACTTGCTGAACAAGAGAAAGCAACAATCTATCAATATCAACTGATCCAAAAGGTGCTCGTACGAGACGAACTGCGGCGAAGTCATCTCAGTATACTAGCCATTCTTGCTATCTTCCTCTGGCTCATGTATCAAATGGACGGTATGAAAGCACTCGGTGTCGGGTTCATCAGTGCCTTCGTCATCCAATTTATTATTACTCGATTAACACTCATTCGTGTTGACGAGCCGGATGATCGCAGATGGGGCTGGCGCATTATGCCCCCATGGATCGGCTATATCCCTACAGCTCACATTGAACTCGCGTTGTATCGCAGATTGCATCGGCACTTACTATGGCTTGGTCTATGCGCCATTGGCGTCTTCTACCCATGGGCCAACGAAGCTACAATGATCAGCCTAATTATGTGCCATGTTTGGATACTTGCACCTCGGCTCGTCATTATGCGCAAGCTGCGTAAGGCTAAAAGAAACGGCGTGCTTCGCATCGCTATTTCGGAAGTCAGCTACTATCATCGGTAACCCGTTTCGAAAGAAACGGAACGATAATGGCAAGCTGACTTTTTGTATGAATACAACAAAAAACCGACCGTATACATACGGTCGGTTCATCGTGCTTGGCAACGTCCTACTCTCCCAGGACCCTGCGGTCCAAGTACCATCGGCGCTGGAGGGCTTAACGGTC
>NZ_JCAALT010000016.1:0-66747 GCF_059686995.1 Paenibacillus rhizoryzae
CATAGTTGATCGACCTTATTCTCCCAGCCGTAGTAGCATTATTGACGGCATTTCTATTTTAATCCTCTGTGGTGCAGCGCTATTTCTTGCGCTGCATGTATGGCTAACGGGTAGTATTGTTCAACAAATTACTCGCACCGCGGTGGCTTGTTTCCGAAATTGAGATATTAGCAATAGCGACTATTACTGACTGTATCTGTCAACAATATTGAATTACACTACTATTAGGAGGCGATTCAAGTGAACCATAAGTCCAATGAATTACCGGTTATGTTTTTTGGCGAACAGCAATCTCTCGAGAATTGGCTGGAGAACAATCATGACACTTCACCGGGAATCCGGTTGCAAATCGCGAAAAAAAATTCCGGTGTGGTTACCGTATCCTACGATGAAGCGCTTGAAAGTGCATTGTGTTACGGATGGGTTGACAGCCAGAAGGAAAAGTTTGATGAAAAAATGTGGGTTCAACGATTTACTCCGCGTAGGGCTAAGAGCATCTGGTTGAAAGTGAATAAAGACAAAGCAGAGCTTCTCATTACAAATGGAAGAATGAAGCCTTCTGGGTTCAAAACGATTGAAGTTGCCAAAAAGAATGGACAATGGGATAAGGCCTACGAATCGCAAAGTATCGCTTCTATGCCTGAGGATTTCGCAATTGAACTTGAGCGTAATGTCAAAGCGAAGGCATTTTATGATACGTTGAATAGCCAAAATAAATATGCAATCCTGTTCAGAATCCATAATGCCAAGAAGCAAGAAACCCGGGCGAAACGAATTCAACAGTTTGTAGCGATGCTTGAAAAAGGTGAAAAAATATATTCCTAATCAGTCCCTGTCGATTTTGAACTAGCGGGTACGATAGTGCAACCGCAATATAGGTTGAGTTTTAGTTTTCATATGTTATATGAATTCTTAATAGATTTGGACCCTGAGCTAAGTGTAAGAGGACTAGAACATATATCCATTAGATTCCGCGAAAAACGCGGTTTTTTTTATTTTGACGTTAAGGTCTCTAACAGGATATTACCTCGTACAATTTGATGCGAATTGTATGAAGCGAAGAGAGAGGTCAAGCATCAACAATGTTTTTCTAATCGTGCATGCTGGTTGACAAAATAATGGCTAAGAAACTGTAAACTAACAAGATCCGTAACTAAGATAAAAAAGCAAAAGGCATCCAATAGGTGCCTATTGCTTTTTTCAATTATACAGTTAGAGACCAAACCGACGTTTCTTTAATGAACTGGCGACCACCAATTGCCGGATGCGACTAACATGCAAAGCAACCTAATCGTATTGCCGTAATAATCGTTGTCATCGAAGCTGGCATTTACCATATGCGTCCAAAGCTTATTAAGCCACATCTGATTATCGGCATGGATCATTGCGCTTACCGCAAAGGGAGACACGAAAGCCAGATGATTATTGAATTCTGTAGGCAAATCTTTGCCATTCAAATAATAGCCTGCTCGAATAATACCAGGATCCAGACTAGTTTTGCTTTTGATCCAATTGTTCACCTGCGTGAATTGAGCAAAGGCTCTTCGATCTCCCGTCATCAAATAATCTAAAGGGATCCGCCATGTCGTCCTGCAAGCGTTCATATAGTAATCGCCGTCATAAGGTCCTTCCAAAAAATTAGGGGGAGCTGGTGCGAAATCGACGTTGCGTTTTACTGCAAAATCAGGCAATAAACCTGTTTTAGGACTGAAATCATTATATAGCTGCTTCATTATGGAGTACGTAGTATTCACGACCCAGCCCCACTTGGCATCATCGGTTGCGATCTGAAACGCTTTCAGATGTTCGATCATAAAGTCGGAGGGACGTGTTGCTCCGCTATATTTAGGGGTATCCGGGTTGACCCAATCTCCCAGGCTTAAAAACCACTTCCGCTGATCCACATCATGCTTCAAGATGGCAGCAATCATTTTATTGGCTTCGTTTAAGTATTTGATTGTTCCCCGGTTTCCCCACTGGTTATAAGCGAGTAACAGGGAGAAAGCAATATCCATATCGCCGTCAGTGGCCGAATCGGCGCCTTCTGTATTTACGATGTTTCCTCTTTCGTCTTTAATCTGCTTCCAAGCCATCAATAGGGGATTATTGGAACTCGGATGAGCTTTGTAAAATCGGAAAAGGCCATCGAAATATTCCCGGGCATTCGGATCATAGCCGGCCAGGTAAGCTGTTAGAAGCATGCCATGCCCATGGCTCTCTGATGTCGATACGGAGTTCTTCGGTTCGGCCTGCCCTTCTAGGTTGAAATAAACGTAATATTGATCGTTCACAGCAGGATTTCGAATGAGATACTTTGATTTCCAAATTTCATAACATTCTTTTACACTCTGATCTAGCTGCGCTTGGTTGACGTGGTTTGGTTTAATCGTCCTCACTTTATATCTCGAATGCTGAGGGAAAGCACGTTTGGCTCTTGAAGCACGAGATTCGAAAATAAATAAGCTTCTCCAATTGGTTGCTTTCATGCGAATCCCCCTCTAAAGCTGAGCATCTTGACAATATTATTCGGCTCTAAAGCAAATAAGAACCTGCTGAAGTGAACGCAACTAGAATCTGGGCAAGGCAAATAACCCTCCGAATTTAGATTGGAGGTATTTCTTGTGTTGGTTGCTTGGGCCAAATTCAAGTCGATGAAAGTATCTTTGCGTTTTAGCGAGGGAATCTTTCTGTCGCCCAATATGACAAAAAAAGCCGCGAATTGCGGCTTTTTTCATGCCGTTCGCAACCGTTTTGAGGTGAAATAGACCTACTCGAGAATAAGGAATATTAATTATTTATATTTTGTCGAAAATTTAGCAGGCAAACCTTGGAATTTAGTCGAATTATAGAAAATGGACGTAGTTAAATTTACCTAAGTATTGAGGTGTCGGCAGGAATGAGGCTAAACATATTCATCCGAATTTTTTTGATCATAGCGAGTATCTTGCCGATCGTGCCGAATCTCGCGGGAGCATCCTCGGCTTCGGCTGGTTCATCGATCTCATCCTGGCAGATCAAATGGGAGACGGAAGCAGAGCGGCTTGCGGAGCCCGATCAGGCGTTGAAAGCTGCTGGGTGGGAGGACATACAGGCTGCGGATCCGGCAGTATCCAAACCGGAATATGCGGTGTCCGCATGGGTCCGGATCAAGCTTCCCGTCATCGAAAAGAACCAAGGGGTGTTCTTTCGCTCGATATATGCGCAGAACATCACCGCCTTTCTGGGCGGGGAAGAGGTCTTTCATTCGGAACGGAAGTATTGGTTCGATCTGAACCGCGTTTTGATTCCGCTTGAAAATCACGACTCCGGTCAAGAGCTGGTCCTGCATCTGGAAAGCCAAACGGACAGATTGGGCCTCGGACGCGGAATTAACATCTCGGATTACCAGGATCTCTTGCGTTTGTACGCGAAATTCGATTTGCTCGACATCATCTTGGGCAGCGCGTTTGTCTTCGTCGCCTTCGTCATGCTCGTATGTTCGGTTTTTCTCGACCGGAATCTATTGAAGAGCTGGCTCGCGCTATGCTTTATCATTCTGCCGATCGGCGGGTTATTGATCGGATACTCGCCGTTCCTGTATACCTTCTACGGAGAGTACGGTTTTATTTATCAGGGGATGTTCGATCTGTCCTTGTACCTGTTCTTGCCGTCCTTAATGATGTTTTTCGAGCAGTTGTTCGGAAGCGGCTATCGCGGCATCGTCAAGCATTTCCGCCGGTTCCAGATCGCCTATTCCATCTTTGGAATCATTGCGCTGACTGTCAACTGGGCATCCGGCTATGCATTACAGCAATATTACTTTTTTGTATCGGTTACGTGTATCGGCATAATCATGCTGGCCCAATTTATCCTGATCCTCATCATTCTGGTCAGGCAGCTATGGAATCGCAATATTGATTCGATTATCCTCTCTATCGGATTGGCTGTCTTTGCAGCGGTCAGCGTAGCGGAATTGTTGAAATTCTACGCATCTTCCAAGACGTACGACCTGTCGTGGTGGAAATGGGGGCTGGTCGCTTTCGTGCTATCGCTCATCGTGCTGCTCGGGCGCCGAATCTCCTACCAGCATAAATTGATCATTACCTACTCGCGGGACTTGGAAATCTACAACTCCGAGCTGCAGCGTTCGGAGAAAATGGAGATTATCAGCCAATTAGCGGCTTCTGTGGCGCACGAGGTCCGCAACCCGCTTCAGGTCACGCGCGGCGTGCTGCAAATACTCGAGAAACGCCACGACATCGCGCCGAATACCGAGAACTTTTACAAGCTTGCCATCGACGAGCTTGATCGGGCTTCGACGATCATTACCGATTTTCTTACCTTCGCAAAGCCGGAGCTGGAACAAGTGGACGAATTGGATTTGGCAGACGAATTCAAGCACGTGGAAGGCATTATCGTCCCGCTGGCCAACCTTCAGGGCGGCCACTTGGAGATGAGCGTGCCCCGTTCGCTACGGATCATGGGCAATTCCTCGAAGCTGAAGCAGGCATTGATTAACATCATTAAGAATAGCATTGAAGCACTGGAAGGCTCCGGCGTCGTGAAGATTTGGGCATACGAGGAACGCGAACAGGTCGTCATTCATATTTCGGACAGCGGCGCCGGGATGGATGAGCGCATACTCGAAAGGCTGGGGGAACCGTATTTCACCAACAAAACAAAGGGGACCGGTCTTGGACTCATGGTGACGTTCAGGATCATCGAGGTCATGCAGGGGACGATTAAATTCAAGAGTCAGAAGGGTGTCGGTACCGAAGCGATGATTCGTTTCCCAGCCGCGCGCTATGTAGAAACAAACGCGAAGGTCTCTATGTGACCTTCGCGTTTTTTGTGGGAAATATTGGAGTGTAGCAAATGCAGAGCATTACCAAGTACTGAGTTCGCTGTCCGTTTTTGCGGCGTCAGCCGGGTTTTGAGGGATGACGAGCGCGAGCTTAGATGGCGTTTCTTCGATGACGACCAGTTCCACGTCTTCAGGCAAAGCCAGATTGAAGGCTTCTTTCAACGCTGCTTTCGGGTCCGCCAGCAATTTGGCTTTGAAAGATTCGTCGGACCAGGCTTTCTCGATGATCTGTTGCTGCAATTCTTGTTCGGACATCTGGCTGCACCTCTTTTATAGGAATATACTACCATGTAAAGCTTATCACTACTATTGGGACAATTCTACTAATAATCGCTATTATACGACAATTATTGCACAAAAAAGGAATCCCCCGGCGGGTGATTCCCTTTGTCGTTTCTTCCCTATGTCTTTCTTACCACTAGTCAACATGTTAATTACCGGAAATGGAAGGTTTATTTTGCGAAAGCCAGTACGCAAATCCACCGCCGAGCAGCTGTTTCTTCGTTTGGCTCAATTGCTCGCCAGCTTCCGTCAGCCTGTCAGCCAAATGAGAGTGGAACGCGGCCAAATGGGGGAGAGCAAGCTTCAATCTTGCAAAAGCCTCGCCATTCGCTTGCGTAAGCTGCGAGTAACGGTTTAAGGCTCCGTCGATGTAGATGGCATTCCTGATATCGGTTCTCGTAATCAGGGAAGGGGACACCGCTTTCTCGGAGGCAATCATGCCGATCAGGCTGTTGGCGTTATGCAAGTCGAAGTCTTCTTCCCAATCGGCCCAATCGTCAGACATTTGCAGCGTAGCCAATACGAGATCGACCGCCTCGGAAACGGCGGGCTCAAGTTCGTGGCGACCGGCGAGAAGCAAGGCGCCGGTACTCGCCAATTTGACAGGCGCCGCCTTTTGCGCGAGCTTGGCCGGAGACAGGCTGACGGAAGGACTCTCATAGGCAACTGCCATGGACCAATCCGTCACGTAAGCGCGATAATAGTTCCAAAAAAGGGAGCTGCTCTCAAACAGCGTACGGTACAGGTCCAGCATGCTTAAATGGAACAAATTGCCGAGGGCCAGCTGTTCTTTCCAATCGGACGGGGCGGTATCCATGAGATCGTCCTGGATGAAAAAATACAGCATGACGAATACGTTAGCGAGCGACAAATCGCGATAGCGCTGTGAATCCAACTCCGTAATGGGCTGCATCCAAAACGGAAGCAGGTAGCAGATATGGTTCTTCGTGCCGGAAGGATTTAGCGGGTTGAAGGCTTTCAAATAATCCCGCCCTTTGTCGTTTAGCGGTGCCGGAAAGGCATCCATCAGCCGTTCCGCTTCCTGAAACACATAGACAAGTTCATGTTCGTAATCGGATCTCCATGACATCGTTTCTTGGTCCTCCCGGATTGGTAATCAAATGCGTTGAAACGATAAAGCGAACATGCCGGCCTCATAGGAGAAGGATTCCTCGCTAAGCCATCTGTCCAATTCCTGCTTTCGCTCATCGGACAAATGATTGCTTTGCATGATCCTAGTCACAGTTTCCATGTAGCGGTGCAGCAGCCGCTTCGTTTCGCTGTCTTCAGCCAGGATGCGATAACGCTGCAAATTCGTTTGTAAGCCGCCGAGGGTCGACGTTAATTCTTCCAGCCGATTGACAACCGGCTTAGGAAAGCGATCCAGCAGCGGCTTGCGCGAAGCCCGGAATAACGTTTCGAATCGAGGAAGGCAGTCGGCTGGCAGGGGACCAGTTGCGTCGTCGTCCAAATCGATTACGATGATCAAGGAATCAGAATGGGTGACGGTTCGCAGCCAAGTCAAAAAATGCCCGAAGTCCGGGAGATGCAGGGCGACCAGTCTAACAATGACTACATCGAACGGCTCGGCCCATGGCGTCCGCTCCCGATAATCAGCCTGAACAAATTGCAGGCCAGGCGCGCTTCTTGCCGCCGCAAAGCGGTAAATGCGTTCGTCCTTCTCGAGACCGATGCATCTCAAGTGCGGGTAGTCCTGTTTGACTGCCTCCAAATAGGCACCGTTTCCGCAGCCGATATCGAGAACGGACGAAGCGGCTTTAAGCGGCTCATGCAGGATCAGCGAACGCTCATGCCCATAGAAGAGCTGCACGGTCAGCGAAAGCATTTCGTTGAATAACTTGGTAGAATCGTCGGTGCCCAACATTAGCACTCCTTTATCGGCAATGTGATTAACTAGATTAAGTATAAGGTGAAGCATGCGGTCGAACAATGCTAAAATCCAAACGTGGGAATAGGCGAAGAATTCAGCTGATCACATCGTGGGGCTCTCTAACGAATGCAGGAGGTCTTATTTGCCCGGAATGGGGCAGTTTTGAATTCTAACGAATCCTACAGGTCTTATTTAGCCCTAATCCCGAGCTCCGATGCCAATTTCGGCGGAATAAGGCTTCTACGATTCGTTAGAATTTAGAAGAAGCCATTTTCGCGTTAATAAAGCCTGTATGATTCGTTAGAGTTGCCATTTGGGATGGACACCGTACCACAACTGAATGAATAAGATATTACCGCGACATCACTATCTCATAATATCTTGTTTTTGAAAGGGGAGTATGTATGGTTCGTAAATATACGACTGGACCTCTGAATAATTTAACGGAGAAAGATAAGACTGTCTCCAAAGATATTGTTGTAAACTCGTTAAACCAGAATCAACATGAGAATGTGAAAGTAAGAATCAAAGTTTATGCATTAAATGGGAAGAAGAAATTGATTCATAACGTTGTGCTGATTGTGAGACCGAACGCATCAACATATAATAGTTTTTATGTAGGAAATGCAAAGCAGTATGAAGTCCAATTTATTACCGATCATTCTAATGTTCAATTTGCATCGTTTGGGATTAGTCCGAAAGATCGTTTTGTTGCCGCGCATCGAGTAATCAACAGTGAATTAACAAGAATTGTTTGAGTAAGATATGACTGTCAATGCCGCGTAATTCGCGGCTTTTTTTATTGCCGCTTATTATCCGCTTTCCCCTGCTGCATTCTGACCGTTATCGAACTGCGAGGTCAACACGAATAATTAACCATTTTCGACATCGGCCAAGGTAGACATTCCACGCTTCGTACCCGTAGTATGAAAGTTAAAGGACAAATCTGGAATCTCTTTTCAAGTACAAGGAGGGTTTATGCAAAATTCAGGAAATGTCATTACGAATCCCCGCAGCGGGCAGCGCATGATATTCCGCAAGACCGGGAAGGACACGAACGGGACGATGGTGGAGATCGAAAGCTTCAACCCGCCGTCGCAAGAAAGAGAGCCCGAGCACGTGCATCCCAAACAAAAAAGCTCGTGCGAAGTGATTTCCGGCATTATTCATTTTCATATGGACGGCAAGACCCATATTTTAAAGCCCGGCGACAGCCTGGAGATTCCAGCCGGCGTACCGCATTATTTCTGGAATGAAAGCGCCGAGGAAGCGCATACGATTCAACGGTTTTATCCGGCGCTCGAGATAGACGGTTTTTTCAAATGCTATTTCGCGTTTGCCAGAAACGGCATGCTTAACAAAAAAGGACTGCCCAGCCTGCTTCGCATGTCGCGTCCGATGCTGAACTACCAAAACGAAATCCGCACGGTAAATCCGCCGTGGGCGGTTCAAAAAACCGTGTTTACGGCGCTCGCTCCGGTTGCCGGAATACTGGGCTACAAGAAGACCTACGAATAAGCGCGCGGCTTGTGTTCGTTGCACTTCCGCTGGACGATAGAATAAGAGATAGGGACGTATTGAAAAAAGAGCCGTAGAGGGCTCATTTTTTGTTTGAAATGCGATTATCCCCGCGGCGAGACAAAGGATACAATCGGTTGCTTGCAGTATTAAATAAGACTTATTCCGGGGATTGGGCTTAGAGCTGTTGGATAAATACCTTGATTCTCAATGAGATTACTAAATTCATCCAGGCCAAATGCGGATATTAAAGGTTCTGGCCCGAGGTTAAATATATTCAATACCAACTGCACTTCATAAGCAACATTCCCGGTGATGTTAAATCTCGAGACTTCATAGACACCAGGTGCTACAACGATTGAAGAGAGATATGCGGTATAGAATAGCTCTGAATCTACAGAAGCTATGAAAAAGGATTACACTTAGCGATTAAGTTGCGATGGTATATTTATTTAAGAGTTGTATTTTTGTGAGCTTGGGCGAAAGGGGGCAGCCTTGATTGAATGAACGGACAGCAGAGAAAATGGTCCCCGGATCCGTAGACAGGCGATAGCTGAGGAAGTGTTAGTATTGATTTCCTTGCTGTTTATGTACGAAGTAATTAAAAAAACAAGCCCCGATAAAGGGGCTTGTTCTGTATTTCTTAGGGCAATAATTAGTCCTCTTCTTGGTGATCATGCTCTTCGTGATCATGGTCTTCATGATCATGACTTTCATGTTGACCGCGATCTCCGTCATCATCTTCGTCTTCGTCTTCGTCACCTTGCTTACCGTCATGATGGTCATTATCCCGGTCACCACGAGCGAGTCGCGATTGCTGTTTCTTCTTTGCTTGCTGCTCTTTATGAGCTTTTTGCCAAGTTTCGTGCAACGCTTTTTTCTGCTCTTTTTGTGTTAGCTGATCTTTATTTGCGAGTAGTTCCTTATGGTCATTTTGATCTTCTTGCACATTTTTCACTTTAGCATTGCTTTCATCATCATCTTTTACTTGTTCGTATTTCAACACTTCAGGTCGATTCGTGAATTTGATTTCGATATTGATTTCCACCATTGTTGGTTCGATAGCAAAATGCTTGAACAGCGCATCCAATACTTGCTGCTTATTCATGTTTTCTTGTAATTTGACATCATCCAGAAGCTGCTGGATAAATTGGACCGCTTCGCTGCCTGTCAGGTGGTTTTCCTCACCCTTGCTACGGTTTATTACTACCTTGGATTCGGCCTTCGCTTGTTCCCGATCGAGCTCAATTTCAATCTTTAGGCCATTGCCGGCGATTTTAATTTCCAAGTCTTTCAATTGATCGAGTTTGATTGTTCCCTTACTCGCACTAGGTTGAGCAGTTGAGGTCGCAGGTGTTGCAGTAGCTATCGGTGGGACTACATATGTATCGCTTGCTGCAGTCGGTTTGTTCTCTGGTGTTGGGGACGAATCATGATCCGCATAGGCGACGAATCCATATGAAAGAATGATAGAGCAGAGTGCTCCTATTAACATATAGGCAATTTTCTTTTTCAAAAATAATCCTCCTCTAATTTGTTTGTTCTTTTGGCTTGTGGCAGCAAGTATAGGAATTCGTCATGCAAGTCTGGTTTTAGTCCGTACAAGGTTTTACTCCAGAAATGAAAAGGCTGGCCCCGCAGCTAAATAGAGTCAAGTGAAGATATTTTTTTGGTCGATGAACATTCTAGCCCAAAACGAAGTCCTTTCCTATATAGACAGGAGAGGAGACTTCAATCATGAATAGGATTATCGAATCAGTCATGCAACGATCGACCATCATTTTAGTTTGCGTCGTACTTATATTGGGATGGGGAACAGTCTCGGCTTTACAAATGCAGAGGGACTACCTGCCTGGTATCAATAACACCACATTAATGGTGTCACTGCGTGCATCATCCTACCAAGCGGATCAAGTAAAAAAGGATATTACGGCACCGATTGAGGATGCCATCCGCAAGACCAACGGAATAACCAACTTAGAGACAACCTCCTACGACGGCGGGGTCTTGATGAATATCTACTACCCCATGGATTACGATATGAATAAAGCGGAAAACGCTCTTAAACAGGCATTGAATGATGCGGCATTACCCGATGGGATCAACAAACCTGTCGTAACCCGATTAACGTCGAGCACGTTTCCAGTCTTGAGTTATAGCCTGACGGCAAATAACAATAAAGTAGACGATCTAACGCTGCAATCCACCTTGCAAACCGATATCGTAAAGCAATTGAAATCCGTACCCGGCGTCTCGGATGTTCAAACCGTCGGCGGTGCAAACCGAGGTTATGTTGTCGTTCTGCGCATGAAAGATCTCTTTGCGAATAACTTGACGCTGGATGATTTCAATAAATCCATCACGGCAGAAGTGCCCAGCTTGCAAGGGAACATTGCCAATGTTAAAGCTTCGTTCCCGATTCGAGTAGAAGGATGGGATCTCACGGAGCAGCAGCTGAACAATCTTGCGATTAAGAACAAAGACGGCAACAGCATCCCATTGTCGGACATTGCTTCGGTTTCTCAATCCCTAACCGATGTGAAAACCGTCTCAAGAACGAATGGCAAAGCAAGCGTGATGATCAATGTGATCAAAACGCCAACGGCAACGATTACAGATGTAGCAAAACATGTGAAAGAACGCGTATCCGGCATTTCGGCTGTTCAAAGCGGCGATGTCGCGATGACGCTTCAAACCGACCGTGCACAGGATCTGAACAGTTCATTAATGGGTCTGGTTCGTGAAGGCTTATTGGGATGTCTGTTCTCCATGCTCTTCGTACTATTTTTCTTCAGAAATGCACGTTCTACGCTATTAATTGCGATCACGCTGCCGATATCGCTGCTTGCTACGACAGCGATCTTGAAATCAATGGGGGTTACTCTGAACATCTTGACCGTTTCCGGACTTATTGTCGCCATGGGACGTATCGTCGACGATGCAATCGTGATTTTGGACAACATGTATAGACGCGTTCAGGAAAACAAAGACAAGCCAGTTCTGAGCGTATTATCTTCTTCGGTGGTCGAGATGCTTCCAGCCATCTTCGCTTCTACCGCGACAACGGTAGCCGTATATGTTCCGATTGCCTTAGTCGGCGGTATCATCGGTGCATCTTACTCCGGCTTTGCTTGGTCGGTCGTCATTGCGTTAGCAGTTTCCTTCCTCGTTGCCATGCTGGTGATCCCTGCATTCGCCTTTATGGGATGGAGATCATCGAAGGCGGAAGCGGTCACGCTCGAACCGCTCATGAAGCCGCTGCTGCAATCCGCGTTGAAGCACAAGAAAACCGTGATTAGCATCTCGTTGCTTCTGTTTATTGCCGCGGGAATCTTCGCATCGCAGCTTCCGTTCAGCCTGCTGCCAAGCACGGCAAGCGGCCAGGTCGCCGTCAAAGTGGAACTTCCGAAAGGAACGCCTTTGTCCGAAGTAGACAAAGAAGTTAAGAATGTGGAGCGCGTCTTGCAAAACAATGCTAAGATCGCTTCTTATACCGCTACATTCGGATCTACATTCACGCCAACGGCGGACGACGTCTTTGACCAAGGAGGAGGGTTCATTCAACAGCCGAACGTGGCGAATCTGTCCATCCAGTTAAAAAACAAAAATGATCTCACTACCATCATTCCAGCCTTGCAAGCCGCTTTGAATCAAGTGGCCAATAATTCGGCAATTACGGTAACGAATCAGAACATCGCCGGCGATGATTCCACGATCAATATCCTATTAACCGGCGCCGATCAAGCCACGTTGGAAAGCACGGCTCAGCAAGTCCGAACCAAACTGGTGACCATTCAAGGTCTGAGCGTAACAGGGAAAACGGATCTCACGAACGGGATACCGAAATATGCAATCGCGATTGATAAAACAAAGGCGCTGCAGGCTGGCATTAATCCTGACGATATCAATAAACTGTTGGCGCGTTACACGTCCAAAGCGAAAGACTTTGACATTTCGACGTCCACTGGCACGATTCCAGTCGACGTGTATATCGATTCCGTCAAGACAGGCGTTTCGAACGAAAATGCAATTCCCGTGTATACGCCTGAACAAGTATTGGCTTCGATGGCTGCCGAAACGGTTACCGGAAGTAAAGGACAGACTTATCGTCTGGACCAATTCGCATCGATTCAGAAGAGCGACGCCGTTTCTTCCATTCAAGAACGTGATGGTCAACCATTCTCCATCGTGCAAGTTCAGATCACGTCAAGCGACATGAGCAAGGTGTCGAAAGAAGTTTCTCAGTCCTTGAAAGCCATGAAGTTCCCGAATGGAGTCACGTATTCGCTTGGCGGCATTACGCAGCAAGTGACGCAAATGTTCATTGAAATTACAATCGCCGTCATTATTTCCATTCTGCTCGTGTTGCTCATCACCAGCTTTGTTTTCAAAGGTTGGAAAGCACCGCTTGCTGTATTGATCAGCATTCCGCTGGCATTGTCAGGTGTCGTACTCGCCTTGTACGCCATTCATGGCCAATGGAATCTCGCCGCATTCATCGGGGTATTGATGCTTACGGGAATCGTGGTTACGAACGGAATTGTTCTCATTGATAAAATCGAACGAAATCGGAAAGAGGGCATGGGACTTCGGGAAGCCGTCATGCAAGGAAGCCTCTCCAGGGTTCGTCCGATATTTATGACTGCGGGCACGACCGTTTTGACTTTAATACCGCTGGCGTTCTCGCATAGTTCAGATACCGTCATATCGCAAGTGCTTGGTATTGTGGTCATTGGCGGCATGATTACATCCACCCTCAACAGCTTTGTCGTGATACCGATTATTTATGAATGGATGCAGGGCAGGGTTGTGAGGGGCATTGGATGAACTGATTATTTGAGGATAAAACTAAAGGAAGAGGAGGGTATCAATGGGAAATTGGACATCTTGGTTAGAACAGTACGGATACGGACTGATTAGTTTGGCTGTATTTCTTGAAATACTCGCTTTGCCTCTTCCTGGCGATATGATGTTAAGTTATACCGGGCTTTACGTGTATGAAGGGAAAATGAACTGGATACTTAGTATCTTGGCGGCGGGTACTGGCGCAGCAGCCAGCATCTCCCTGTCTTACTGGATTGGATATCGTCTGGGTAAACCGTTTATTGTCAAGTACGGTCATCGCATCCATTTGGGTGAAGAACAATTGTCACGGATTACGGTATGGTTTGAGAAATACGGAACAAAGTTATTGTTCATTGCTTATTTCATTCCGGGATTAAAGCATATTATCGGCTATTTTTGCGGGGTAACGAGAATGCCATTTCGCCGCTATGCCGTCTTTGCTTATACAGGCGGGCTATTCTGGGTCAGTTTATTCGTTTCGCTTGGCCGAGTGTTAGGTCCGAAATGGGAAGCCTATCATTCAACGGTCAATCGATATATGATTATCTTTGGCATTGCTTCAGCGTTGTTGACGCTCGCAATTTATTTTTACCGAAAATATAAACGCCGCGTGCTGGCTTCATTGATGAATTTGTTGATCAAGGGCAGTCGCCATTTCAAATCGCTCGGTAAGGTCAGAATCCTGGTGCTGGCTTCATTCGCATTATTAGTGCTGTTCTTCTCGCTGATGCTGGGGATGATTCAGGATTTCCTTGCACACGAATTTAGCCAATTCGATGAAGTGACCTCATATGTGATCTTAACGTTATTCGGACCCGAGTGGCAGGAACCAATGCAGCTCTTCGCGAAACTGGGGACGATCTATCTCTATGGACCGCTTATCATGATAACATCCATTTGGATTTTGTTCAGGGGCAGGAACAAGGGATTGGAGTTTTTATTTCTTATCTGGGTAGTACTTGGCGGGGAAGTGCTTGATGATGGATTGCGAATGTTGTTTCACCGTCCTGGGCCTGTTGCAGCCGGTATCCAACTCATCAATACATTTCCGAGTGAGGAGACTCTTACTTCGATCACGGTGTGCGGTTTCTCTGCCTTTTTATTGCTAAGGCATTATATCCAGAACCTGATCCGGATTTTTGTATTTCTATTTGTTGTTCTCGTGTGCCTGCTAGTCGGCATCAGTCGTATTTATTACAATGTGCAGTTTCCAAGCGATGTCGCGGCCGGTTATGTTTTCGGCGGCGTATGGATAACTTTGAACGTCATTCTGCTTGAAGTGCTGAGGAAGCTTCAAGATAATGAAGCAGCGATAGTAGCTAATTGACGTGAAACCTCCTGGTTCCGTTTCGGTAGGAGTTGAGTAAGCGAGTGGTGGATGAGGAACTGAAGCATATCATTCATCGTGCTAAACGTGGCGACCGGGAAGCTTTTTCAGATCTAGTCCAACGTTTTAAAGGCCATGTCTATCGATATGCGGTGGGGATGTTAGGCGATCGAATGGATGCGGAAGACGTCTCGCAAGAGGCATTTATTAAAGCCTATTACTCCCTATCAAGTTTGGATAACGAGTATGCGTTTTCTTCTTGGATCATTCGAATTGCGGCCAATCTCTGCAAAGACCGATTAAAAAAACGCGCGAAATTGCCAGAACAAGAGAGTAATGAAGTACAGAACGAATGGATAGCGGATCAACACGCAACCGACCCGTTGGAGAAGTTATCCATTGAAGAAGGGCTATGCAGACTCTCGGTCGGTCATCGGGAAGTTCTATTATTACATGAGATCCAAGGCTATAATTATGAAGAAATCGCGGAAATGATCGATGTTCCTCTTGGAACGGTGAAGTCAAGGCTGTTTGCAGCCAGGATTAACTTGCGGAAAGAATTAAGAAGGGAGGACTGACTGGGAATGAGCAAACATCCGGAGGAACAGTTGTCGGCCTACCTCGATGACGAGCTGACTCAAGATGAAAGAAGGGGAATCGAAGTGCATCTTGAGACATGCGGGTCCTGTCAAGCGCTGCTGGAAGTCATGGCAAACACCAACAACGACCTTGTGCAGACTTTCAGCCTAATCGAAGCGCCTATGGATTTCGAGGTTAGGGTTATGCAATCCATCGGAGCGAAAGAAGAACGACATTTCGCATACAAAGGGCGGATTTTGGCGCTTTTATTAGGTTTGTTGACACTTGGGGTATTTTATCTGCTAACAGGAGCGATTATCGGTAAACTCATACATGGATGGTCTAAATTGGTGATCACACTGATCTATGCCATATCTCATTTCATTCTCAGTGTACCCGCCTTAACCGGGGGAACGATTGTCCTCTCTTTAATTATCCTTGTGACCTCCTTCATTTCACTCAAGCGGTTGCTTCAAACCTCAACGAGTTGAAAGGGAGGGTCACTTTGAGAAAACTAGCATATACCATCTGCTTCTTTATGCTGTTCATGTTGCTTATCCCTGGTATGGTATCAGCAAAGAGTATTTTTGAACACCAGAACACCACTGTGCCTGCTGAACAGATCGTTGACGACGTGTACGTTGTCGGAGGCGATGCCGATATCTTAGGCCAAGTACAAGGTATTGTCGTCGTCATTAACGGTAACCTGCATCTGGGCAGCACGGCCAAGATTACAGGTGTGATTGTCGTGATCGGAGGGAAGGTAGACCAAGATCCGGGTGCTGCTTTGGGGGACGATATCTATGATATCTCGCTGGATAACGCTACGCAAAACAGTTTTCTGATCGGAGGCGGGCTCGTGCTAAGCCTATGGGTGCTGCAGCTGGCAGGAAACTTGCTCATGGCTCTTGTACCTGTCCTAATTAGAGTCCTCGGTAAGGAAAAAATAATTGCTTTTACCGAACGTTATCAGCGTGAAGCCTTAGGTCGGCTCTTATATATTGGCTTTCTAAGCGGCTTGGTAATTGCTGCGTTAAGCGCATTGCTGCTCGTTACCGTTATAGGCATTCCGATTCTGGTTCTGATTCTGTTGGCGCTACTCGTCGCATTGGCGATGGGAATGACCGTGATCAGTTATCGAATTGGCGATATGATCAAAGGTTCGGAACAAATGCCTGATTGGTTAAAAGTGCTTATCGGCGCCAGCATGATAACTGCATTTTCGAGTATACCCCTGATTGGTTGGATTCTATTGTTGGTAGCTGGATTGCTCTCATTGGGAATATGCACACAATGGATTGCAGGGAAGCGCAAGAAAAAAACCAAGGACTAAACGTTCTCCGTTGTCGAGTGACAAGAACATGTAATCTTAAGAAGCCGCTAACTGCGGCTTTTTTCATGTTAAAGCTATATGTTCTTCTCAAAATCCATTGCAGGAATGACTCCTTTATAAAGCCAAAACAGCGAGAGATGGACATGGCATCCGTTTGCTAAATGGTAATGTCCAAATGCTTGCAGTTCAATTCTTGTTTCTGCGAGGAAATCGCAATTCGAAGCGTGTACCCGCACCGGCTTGGGATTCGGCGCGGATGGTACCTCCGTGGGCATCGACAATCCATTTGGCAATGGAAAGTCCAAGCCCGGTGCCACCTTCTTTTCGAGAACGTGCCTTGTCCCCTCGGTAAAATCGCTCGAACAGATAGGGGAGCTCTTCCTTCGGTATACCTCTGCCGCTATCTGAAACGATAACCGTTACTTGGTGAGCAGAAGATTTACCGGTCACCTCGATTCTTCCGTTAGAAGGCGTATATTTCAGCGCATTGTCCAAGAGGATGACGAGCAGCTGCCGGATGCGACTTTCGTCCCCCCAAAATGGTAGCGGCTCCTTGAGCGATACATCGATATCGATCTCTTTGGTGACCGAAAGCAACTGGAATTGCTTCGTCAAATCCATCAGCACATGATCCAAAGAAAACACTGAGCATTCTAGTTCTAATTGATTGGAATCGGACCTAGCTAGCGTCAGTAAGTCTTCGAGCAGCTTACTCATGCGGGTACTTTCTTTCAGAATGACGGCAATATTGTCGCTTTCCCTCTCGATCGAGTGCGCTGGATAACGGAGTAACAGCTCGGTCTGTGCACGAATGACTGAAACCGGTGTGCGGAGCTCATGGGAGGCATCCGCAACGAATCGTTGCTGCTTGTCCCAGGCTTTTCGAATCGGAATCCATGCTCGGCCTGCAAGAAAAAAACCAGCAAAGATCGAAATAAGGACGCCAGAGCCTACGCCCGTGATGATGTCGAGTAGCAGGGAATGGAGCGTGCTATCGTCGTCTTCGAGACTCGTGAGAACTGTAAGCGATTCGATTTCACCCCAACGCGCCTGAGAGAAGGGTGTGAGAAACCCGCGGTAACGGTCTCCACCGACTTTGAACGTTTCATATGAGGAAGTACCTTTATGATAGAGAAGAGCATCGATCTGTGCTTGCGTGAAAGTTTGGGCGGGTGACTGGCCTTGAATTTGACCCTCAGCGTCCAGAAAGATGTATATTATTCGGTCATCTTGCTCCAGTGCATGGTGCTCCTGTCTCAGAATCGCTTCCGCATCCCGAGCAGAGTCGATCTGCTCAGCAGCGTTCCGCAGCACCTCATCTGTTTCCTTATACAATCTATACCGCATGTGTAAGTAGAGGGTAGAACTGAGCATTACTAGGATGAGAAAGAGTACAGCTGCATTCAGAGCGACCAATCGAACGCGGACGTTATTAAACATCATATTCTCCTTTCAGCATGAACCCGATTCCCCGTATTGTTCGTAAACAGTTCTCGGCTCCAGCGACAGCCAGCTTTTTGCGGAGGTGGTGGACGTAGACATCGACCGCTGAGATGCCCGCTCTCGATTCAAATCCCCACACTCGGTCAAATATCTGTTCGCGTGTAAGAATTCGGTCTATATTGCAAACCATAAATTCCAACATCTCATATTCGGTTGAGGTGAGGGCGAGTAGAGTATGACCGATAAAAGCTTCGCGCGAAGCCGGCGAAAGACGGTACGGACCGTAAGTAAGATCCCCCTCCGCTCCAAGAGTGCCACGACGTCGCAGAACGGCTCTTGAACGGGCGAGCAGCTCTTCTACGGCGAAAGGCTTCGTGATATAGTCGTCTGCGCCTGCGTCTAATCCGGCCACGCGATCTTTCACAGCGTCTTTGGCAGTCAGTAAGATGATTGGAACCGTATGACCACTGCTTTGAAGACTTCGAACGATGTCAACGCCATTCATTCCTGGAAGCATGACATCAAGCACAATAAGATCGTAGATGGCTTGCTGAGCCATGAAATAGCCGTCGTCGCCAGTTTCCGCTGTATCTGTCTGAAACGATTCGCTTTCGAATACGCTTCGAATTATACCGAGTAGGGATGGATCATCTTCCACCACGAGAACTCTCATGCAACTATCAGCTCCTTTCTATGGGTATTTGCTTTTCTGTATGCGGCTGTTTTTTAAAATTAATTTAAGCTTGCAATATTATAATAAGTCTTACATGAATCAATGTGAAGTTAAGAAACCTTGTCCGAACGGAGGCCATACGATGGCGAAAATGAACAAAAAGTGGGTGGTGCTGTGCTCAACAGCTATTGCTGCTGTCTATGCCACTGATTATTGGACGACGGAGATTAATAAGCCTAACGTGCTGGTCAACACGGTTTACAGCAGTCCATCGGTATCAAGCAGCACCTTGGAAAGCCACTCCGCACAGGTGTCCGATTCCCAAAGCCAGGTATCCAAGAAGTACAACAATGGAACTTACATCGGAATGGGAAGCAATCGACGCGGCACAATCCAGGTAACAGTTGCCATAAAGAATGATCGGATCACAGACGTAGAGATCAGTGATTTCGCTATGCACTATTCCATCGAAGACGTAGTCGGAATGCCGGAAGAGATATTGAAGATTCAAAGCGCGAACGTAGATAACGTCTCTGGCGCGACATACAGCACCCGTGCATTTTCGGATGCCGTACAGGATGCTCTGAATCAGGCGCTTCGAGCTTGAGGCAGCACCGATGAAGAAAGCCAAATTATTCATGGATACGATTGTCCAAATCGAAGCCCGCAGCGGAAACGAGATGTCGGAGGATGAGCTCGTTTCTTGCATTAACAAAGCATTTGATGCCTTTCGGCAAGTTGAAAGGGCGTGCAGCCGTTTCAGTCCAGAGAGCGAGTTGATGCAAGCATGCCGCAGGATCGGAGAAGCGACAGCGATCAGCCCGTATTTGTTCGAGCCGCTTAAGTTTGCACTGGAAATGGCTGAATGGACGGATGGCTCATTCGATCCCACCATCGGCCGGCTATTGGAGTCGAAAGGGTTCAACCGCCATTATTTGACGGGTATAAGGACGAACAGCAATGTCGACGGCTCGGCCACTTACCGGGACATTGAGCTGAGTGAAGCGAATCGTACTTTATGCTTGCATAAACCACTCATTCTGGATTTAGGTGCTACTGCCAAAGGTTTCGCCATAGACTTGGCGGCTAGAGAGCTTGGCGGATGTGCAGGATTCGTCGTGAACGCTGGAGGCGATTTATATGCGGGCGGTACTAACGAACAAGAAGACAAGTGGACGATCGGCATCCGCAATCCGACAACAAACGGTATCCTGCAGTCGCTCAACATTACCGACGCCGCAGTATGTACCTCAGGAAGCTATGAGAGAAGAAGCGAAGTAGTCGAGGGCGAACATCATATCGTTCGGCCCGATACAGGAAAATCGCCAAACGAATGGATTAGCTGTAGCGTTATTGCTCCTTACGCCATGATGGCGGATGCATTTTCTACCGCAGCGTTTGCGATAGGTGGAGAAGGGGGGATCGCCCTGATTGCAGACGCTGGCTTGCAAGGCTTGATCCTGACGTCAGCTTCACGAATCAAGAGGATTGGAGGGATATAATATGAAAATGGCCCAATGGATCAAAACACCTAAAACTTATATTCTTATTGCCATCGTGGTCTATCTCTCGATCGCTTCTTGGGCGACGCACAGTTTGAGCGGTATTGAAAATGGAGGAATAGCCGCTGTCACAACTGTAGTCGTTGACGTCTTATTCGCACTCATCAAAAAGCGGAAGCGAATAATGCCAGACGGCGCTGCAATTACAGGACTGATTGTCGCTATGATATTAAGCTTGAATACCGCTTGGCCTATCATTGCATGTACGGCAGGTCTCTCGATTTTTTCTAAACATCTGCTTGTTAATAAGAAAAAAGCTATATTTAATCCAGCAGCATTCGGACTGTTCTTGTCTATCCCGATTTTTCACACCGAACAGAGCTGGTGGGGCGCCTTCGGGGACCTTTCCGGTTGGTATATCCCGCTGTTGCTGATCGGAGGATATGTTGTAACGAATCGCGTGAATAAGTATCCCCAAGTATTCTCTTTCTTCTTGATCACGTTCGCAATGATATTAGCAATGGCTTATTTTCATAAAGGCGACGCTTTCGATGCGCTACGGCCGCCGTTTATAAATGCGACCCTGTTCTTCGGCTGCTTTATGCTGACTGATCCTCCGACTTCTCCAGCCAAAATAAGGGATCAAGTCTTATTCGGTGGAATTGCTGCTATAGCGGGTTCAGTCATATATGTGCTTTATGGAGGATTAATGTATCTCTTTATCGGACTGCTGGCAGGAAATGTTTTTCATTTGCTGATGCAGCGCTTAACTGCGAACCGACCGAAGTCGTCCTCGAAACCATCTTCAAAACAGAAATCGAAATCTATATCATCCACTTTACAGAGGTGACTGACATGAGCAAAAGCAAAAAAGTTTGGATTCCTGCGGCCATTGCCCTCGTCGCAGCGGTTATTCTTGTCGTCTGCTATTACGTTTACGCTCCTTCAAGGGGAGAGTTTCACCCGCGTTTTCCACAAGATGGTAACGGTGGGATGCCTTCCAGTGGGGGACAACGGCCGGAAAGAGGAGAAGGAGACGCATTAGAAGGCTATTTTTCGACTTTCGGCACGATAGCTCTATTTGTTGGAGCAGCAGGCTTCTCCTGGTTTTGGTTTAAGAAAAAGCGGAGGTCGCCGTCGATGCTTGTAAGGCAGGCTGGAAAGCTTGCTTATTCGCTCCATAAGCTGCTTGGCTGGGGCACTTTTATCCTGGTTGCGGCCCACGGAATCTATTTCATATTTACAAAAATAAACGATGAGCATATTTATTCGGGTCTTGCAGGATTTGCAATTTTGCTCGCTTTGGCTGGTTACGGTTATTTCATCAATAAGATCCGGAACAAATGGATGCGGACTGTGCACCGATTACTTGGCGTACTTTGGGTACCGGTGCTCTGGCTGCATGCAGGGGGCTCGGCTTTTCTTGCCACGGCGGCAACCCTCGCAGTCGGCGGTCTCGTTTATCTGCTGGACAAGTCGGCGAATAGTGCAAATCAGACCGTGCAAGAGCGATAAAAACCGATGATTACGCAGATAATATAGAAATAAAAAATAGTTGGACTTGGTAACCGGCGTGCTAGTGTAAGGAGAGAATCGATATGAACCATTTGGAAAATTCAACGCATAGTGAACATCACTTCACCGCATCCGATGCTATTCGGGACATCGTAATCGGAATGTCAGATGGGTTGACGGTTCCCTTCGCACTAGCCGCCGGACTCTCCGGCTCGGTGTCTGGTACAAATATCGTCGTCGTAGCCGGTCTTGCTGAGATCGCAGCAGGTTCTATCGCCATGGGACTAGGCGGGTATTTGGCTGCAAGAACGGACCGAGAGCATTACTTGAACGAATTGGAGAGAGAAAAACGAGAAATCATTGAAGTTCCGGAACGTGAAAGGGAAGAAGTGGCCGAGGTTCTGCGGGGCTGGGGGCTACAGGAGCAAAATGTTGAACAAGCGGTAAAAGAGATAAGCGCTGATCCGAATCTATGGGTTGCATTCATGATGAAACTGGAGCTTGGACTTGAAAAGCCCGAGCCCAAGAGAGCGCGGAACAGTTCCTTGACGATCGGTTTATCTTACATTGTGGGTGGCATTATTCCATTAATTCCATATATGCTCATCCATCGTGCCGGTTCAGCTTTATTAGTCTCCGTTGTCGCAACCTTAATGGCTTTGTTTATATTTGGTTACGTCAAAGGAAAATTTACGGGTTCAAAACCGCTCAAAAGTGCCATTCAAACTGCACTAGTCGGAGGAGTTGCGGCGGGAATCGCATTTTTTGTTGCCAAGATCATTTCGTGAACAAATTTCAATATTAAATGCCGGCATGAATGAAATCATTCAATCGGCATTTTTTTGTTCTTCTTCGATAATAAGATCGACCGATATTCTTAAATATTAATTATTAAGCTAATAGTCCAGTTCCAGAATTACTAAGATGAATAAATTGTTGCAGGAAGCATCCAGTCACCTGATAACAAGTCAGAGGCATGAAATGTTATAGTAAGGAGATGAGAAATGTCACGACACGTATATAGTAAGTGGGTAAAAACCAACGCAATACGCAAGCATGCAGCAATCGAATCTCATGTGCCTGATACGCTTAGATTGACTAAGTCGTCGTTATTCAATAAGTTGAAACGTTATAATATGGTATATGTTAAGCCTGAAGTTGGAACGTTCGGAAATGGTGTTATGCGGGTTGAGTGTGGATCAGGTGGTTATAAGTTTCAAAAAGGGGCAAAGGTCCATACATTCGTATGCTACGATGCTTTGTATAAATCCATTTTACGTCACACTGGCGGAAAGCGGTATTTGGTGCAGAAGGGCATTCATCTACTCAAGCATCAAGGGGGGAGATTTGACCTTCGAGTCATGGTTCAATATTCTCCAGATCGTAAGTGGAGGACAACGGGGATTATTGGAAGGGTTGCAGCCAAAAACAAAATCGTGACTAATTTCCATAATGGCGGAAAGTTAGTCCCGGCAAAACGGCTATTGACTCCGCATACGAGTAAAGCAAAAAGCTTGTTGAAATCACTCTCGAAACTAGGCGTTCGAGTCGGGAAAGCGATGAAATCTGCATTTCCAGGCGTTTACGTTGTCGGACTTGATGTGGCGCTGGATAAAACCTTGCATCCCTGGATCCTTGAAGTGAATACAAGTCCTGATCCGTATATTTTCAAAAAACATGAGGATCCAAAAGTGTTTAGGACTATCATGAGATATGCACGATCCTATCCAAAGAAGTAGTAGGGAATCCTTTACCATTCAGGTTGACATTATTAAAGAAGCCCGGCGATTTAATATCGTCCGGGCTTTTATATTAGGCTTTTGACCATCTTATTAACTCTTCGGGCGTAATTCTACCCACAACTTCATACCCGTTGCCAAATCCTTTTGGCTTTATGATGATAGCTCCTAGGTTCGGAATTTCACCAAGAGCTACATGAGTTGGGAAGGTGTGAGCGACGATGACTGTGTTTGAACCTCGAGCAGGAGGAGTTTCAAATATTTTCGTTAGACCCGATAATATTTGCTGCTTCTCTTCAGTTGGAAGACCATCTATTTTTAATCTTTCAATGGTGGCTAAGTTGGGGTCTACAGTTACATTTTTTTTACCGAAAATAATATCGGCCGTATCCTTTGCCCGACAATAGGGGTCAGACACGACCGGGAAATGAATGGGAAAGGGATTTTTCCTAAAAACATCTCCGATTGCCTGAGCTTGTTCCTTACCAAAATTACTTAGATTTCTCTGTGTTTGGCAATCATTTAGGTTAAGATTCGGTTGATCTTGGCCAATGGTTGCCTCTCCATGACGAAAATAAATAATGAATCCACCTTTTTTCAAATTATCGAGTATCGCTTTATTGTTTCCAAGGTCGAGATTGCGAGCATCAACCCCTGTAACAGAAAAAAGGAGGAGAATGCTATAAATTACGAATGTGATCTTTATTTTAAGGGACACAAACCTCATCGTCCTTTCAGAGTTTATGACATTCTCATCGTGTAGTGTTGACTAAAAAGAAAAAGTTTATTATATTATTGTCATACCCATACGGGTATATGTATCTATGAAAAGGGGGTTATACAAAGTCTTTGATCGAAATCTGGAGCGAATTTTTTTTGCTCGAAAATATACCCCGAGGGGTATGTGTAAGCTATATAGGATTTTACATTAGAAAGGCAGGAGCCCCATGGATTTGGCGTGGATAATGACCATATTCGTTATTGGCTTCTTGGGCTCATTCATTTCCGGTATGGTGGGGATCGGCGGTTCAATTATTTACTACCCGATGCTGCTCTTTATTCCATCAGCTCTCGGATTTACGGCTTTTACCGTACAAGAAGTAACAGCAATCAGTGCAATTCAAGTTTTCTTCGCAAGCTTCATGGGAATGCTCGTTTTCCGAAAGGGAGGACTTGTCAATAAAACCTTAGTTCTTTACATGGGCATTTTTATAATCACTGGAAGCTTCTTAGGAAGCTTTGTTTCTAATACACTACCCAGTTCCGCAATCAATATCGTATATGCCATTTTAGCTCTGATTGCATCTGTAATGATGTTTCTGCCGAAAAAAGGAATTGATGCACAAGATATAAACCAAGTGACAATTAAAAAACCTCTAGCCATTACTTTAGCTTTAATAATCGGTACTGTTTCTGGAATTGTCGGGGCAGCTGGCGCATTTATAACGGTCCCTGTCATGCTTGTTGTACTTAAAATACCAACAAGGGTTGCAATTGCTTCTTCGCTCGCAATTACATTTATTTCTTCAATTGGATCAACAACAGGAAAACTAATGGGTGGACATATGTTATTGCTGCCATCCTTAGTTCTAATTATTGCCAGCACAATTGCGTCACCAATTGGAGCGAAAATAAGTAAAAATATCAACACAAAGATTCTTCAATGGATCTTGGCCGGATTAATCACAGCTACCGTCATAAAAATTTGGATTTCAATATTATTCTAGGCGGTAAATAATTAGAGGAGGACATTGAATGACTACTTTGAAGGTCAACCGAACATTGGAATGCGAAGGCCTGGCATGTCCGCTGCCGGTGGTTCGTACTAAGAAAGCAATGGAAGAGATGAAAACAGGTGAAGTATTAGAAGTACGCGCAACTGACAGTGGTTCTGTAGCTGATCTACAAAGCTGGGCAAAGCGCACCGGTCAGCAATATATCGGATTGAAGGAAGAAAACGGTGTATTTAGACATTACATCCGTAAATCGGATCAAACAGAAACCAAAGAAGAACGTAAATTTCCGCATACGATTTACAATGAAGAACTCCGGAAAAAAATCTCAGAGGGTGAAGCGTTAAACATAGTTGATGTGCGTGAGCCAGCTGAGTATGCTTTCTGTCGGATACCTGGAGCTAAGTCTATCCCATTAGGAGACATTGAAGAGCGGATCTATGAGCTTGATCCAAGTCAGGAATATGTCATAGTATGCCGCAGCGGTAATCGCAGTGATATGGCATGTCATGCATTAATGGAGAAAGGCTTTATTAAAGTGATAAATGCTGTTCAAGGAATGATTGAATGGACAGGAGAAATCGAAGAGGACGAATTAATCTAGGAGGGTGAAAATGACAGCTCTGAAAATACAAAAAGTATCCGCTAAAGAAATGACAAAAATGATTCTTAATAACGAATATTTGTTTATCCTAGATGTTCGGAATGAGTCGGATTTCAGTGATTGGAAAATAGAAGGAAATAAAGTAGAGATCATCAACATTCCTTACTTTGATTTATTGGATGATATTAGTCCTGCTTTGGATAAAATCCCAGCTGATAGACCAGTTGTAGTGGTATGCGCTAAAGAGGGTTCGTCCATTTTTGTCGCGGAACAACTCGCTGAGGCTGGGTTAAACCATGTCTCCTATCTTGAAGGTGGTATGAAATCGTGGAGTGAGTACCTTGAGCCTGTTAAGGTAGCTGATCTGTCCGGTGGAGGTGAGCTTTATCAATTTGTTCGTATCGGAAAAGGCTGCTTGTCCTATATGGTGCTTTCGTACGGGGAAGCAGCAATTATCGATACAAGCCGCATGATCGATCAATATGAGCAATTTATGCAAGAAAATAGCGTAACGCTAGTCCACACGATCGATACCCATCTTCATGCTGATCACATCTCTGGAGGTAGAGCACTGGCTCAGAAGTACGTCGCTTCTTATCATTTGCCACCAAAAGATGCAACGGAAGTAACGTTTGAGTATGAAGAACTGGTGGAAGGTAAAGACATTACGGTTGGTCAAGAAACCATTAAGGTACAGCCTATCTATACACCGGGACACACCATCGGATCCACATCCTTCATTATAGATAATAAGTATATCTTGACTGGAGATATCCTCTTCATCGAGTCGATTGGACGTCCCGATTTGGCAGGACTTGCGGAGGATTGGGTAGGAGATCTTCGTACTACCCTGTACAGCCGCTATACAGAACTTTCTGAAGAACTGATTGTACTTCCTGCTCATTTCGGAAAAGTAACCGAACTTGGTAAAGGCGGACTTGTATCCGGTCGCTTAGGTACTCTATATAGCGAAAATCCAGGACTGAATATTGAAGATGAGAGCGAATTCCGCCGAACAGTAACTGAAAACTTGCCACCTCAACCGAATTCATACCATGAAATTCGCCAAGCCAATATGGGAAAAATAACGCCAAATAAAGAAGAACAGCGTGAAATGGAAATCGGCCCTAACCGTTGTGCAGTTCACGATAAATAAGGAGGAAAAACAATGAACAGCGATAAAGTGTTGGATGCTAAAGGCATGGCTTGTCCTATGCCGATTGTAAAAACAAAAAAGTCGGTGGATGAACTTCAATCAGGTCAAGTATTAGAAGTGCACGCGACAGATAAAGGTGCTAAAAATGATCTTACGGCTTGGACTAAAAGCACAGGACATGAATTATTAGGCAGCAAAGAGGAAAATGGCGTATATAAGTTTTGGATCAGAAAAGCCTAATTTTAATTTTTTTTTGAAAAGATTTAATACCCATACGCGTATGTGTATAATTAAGAAAGGACGATATACTCTTGTCAGAAAATAAAGAAAAAACAACGATTGTTCTGTTTAGTGGAGAATTAGATAAGGCTATAGCAGCATTTATTATCGCAAACGGTGCGGCAGCATATGACCAAGAAGTAACCATCTTCTTTACATTTTGGGGGCTGAACGCGCTTCGCAAAGATGAACAAGTAGTTGTCAAAAAAGGATTCTTGGAAAACATATTTGCTAAACTGATGCCTCGAGGTCCTAATAAACTGGGTTTATCCAAAATGAATTTTGGCGGAATGGGACCTAAAATGATCAAGCATGTTATGAAGAAGCATCATGCTCTGTCACTACCGGAACTCATTGAATTGGCTAAAGAGCAGGGGGTCAAATTAGTGGCGTGCACCATGACAATGGACTTGCTCGGTTTGCAAAAGGAAGAACTGCTGGGAGGCATCGAATACGCAGGTGTTGCTGCATATTTGGGCGATGCTACAGATGCTAGAGTGAATTTATTTATTTAATGTATCAATGATATACAACCCATACCTGTACTCGGATTTGGAGGTTATCTCATGCAATACGATGAAGATGTAAAAAGAAGATTAAAGCGTGTTGAAGGGCAGATTCGCGGAGTTTTGAAAATGATGGAGGAAGAACAGCATTGTAAGGATGTCGTAGCCCAGTTATCCGCCGTCAGAAGCGCAGCTGATAAAGCGATCGCTTATATCGTTGCAGTAAACCTGGAACAGTGTATTACTGAAGAAAAAGAAGCCGGTGGAGATACAAGCAAACTAGTCAAACAAGCGGTTGAGTTATTGGTCAAAAGCCGCTAAAATTCATTCGAAATATTAAAAAATCATTAGCAAAAGGGCTAATGATTTTTTAAATTGAAGCATTAAAAATTCGACTTTTATAGTATGTATTATAGTTTAAAATTAGTTCTACAGTAAATAAGAAGTTGAAGTATTAAGGTCAGACAAATGAAAGTGCATAACCGAATATCGACCGGAACAAATTATATAAAACAAAACCCGGTTCAACGCCGGGTTTTGTTACGAATACTGATATCTTAAGACCATGTACTATGATAGAACCGGGTATTTAGATTGCGCAAAAGCAAATTGTTATACTTAGCAGCATGCTTCTGTTCATCCACGATGATGCCGTACAAGGTATCCTTATAGATACCGCTCGGAAGTCCAAACCAGATCTTTCTGTATTTCTCAACAGCAGCTAATTCGCCCTCGAACGCTTGTTGTAAGCCATCCATGTACGAGGTCACAATAGGATTTTCTTCGTTCAATGTCCCTGTAACTTCATAGCCGGTTAAGTCCTTGTACATTTGCCTAAACATAAGATTGTGACCCCGTTCATCGTCTCTTATCGAGGCGATGATGGCAGCTTGCTGTGCATTCGGTGCCATCTTGATCAACTGATCATAAAACAATTCGTCACTTCGTTCTCCTTGCACAGACTCCTTAATCAGTTCAGCTGCTTGCTGGGGCGTGGTTAGCCAGATGGGTACAAGTGAAGGAGCTCTCCAAAAAGGATTCACATAATTCATAACTTTCCTCCAAGGTCAGAAGATAGTAGGCACATGTCATCATATTCACTACACCTCAAATGGTGAGAATAAACTAACAGCTAATGAACAAAATGGTTATACAATAAGTGACGTCAAGCGATTCTTGCTAAGATTTACCATACTCATTGCTAAATAAGGATATATTAGGTTGGTGCTGAGGATAATACACTTAATCTTGATGTGGAGGGCTATCTATGAAGGAAAAGGACAGTATTAAACAAAAGCAGTTGGATGCCTATCGCGTTACGGATAAAGGCGAAGCTCTAACGACGAATCAGGGTTTGCGAGTCGAAGATGACGAACACTCCCTTAAAGTCGGTCCGCGCGGGCCGACCATAATGGAGGATTTTCACTTTCGGGAGAAAATGACCCATTTCGATCATGAGCGTATACCTGAACGTGTCGTACATGCGAGAGGCTTCGGCGCCCATGGCGAATTTGAGCTGTACGAATCGCTCACTGAGTACACAAAGGCGAAGTTTTTAACCGATACGTCGAAACGGACTCCTTTGTTTGTGCGATTTTCCACAGTGGCAGGGTCAAGGGGGTCAAGCGATACAGTACGAGACGTACGCGGTTTTGCGGTTAAATTCTATACTGAGGAAGGGAACTACGATCTCGTCGGCAACAACATGCCCGTTTTCTTTATTCAAGATGCGGTTAAATTTCCAGACTTCATACATGCTGTAAAGCCCGAGCCGCCAAATGAGATACCGCAAGCTTCGTCGGCACATGATACGTTCTGGGATTTCGTAAGTACGAATACTGAATCTGCTCATATGATCATGTGGGTGATGTCAGGACGAGCGCTTCCTCGCAGCTTTCGCATGATGGAGGGTTTCGGCGTTCATACGTTCAGATTCATTAATGAACATGGCAAGTCACATTTTGTAAAGTTCCACTGGAAGCCGAAGCTGGGCGTACACTCGCTGGTATGGGATGAGACCCAGAAGGTAGCCGGTAAAGACCCGGACTTCAACCGCCGTGATCTGTGGAATGCAATCGAGCAAGGGAACTACCCTGAATTCGAGCTCGGTGTTCAAATCTTGAAAGAAGAAGATGAATTCAGCTTCGACTTCGATATATTGGATGCGACGAAACTATGGCCGGAAGAGCTTGTGCCCGTGCGAATCGTTGGGAAAATGACTCTGAACCGGAATACGGATAATTTCTTCGCAGAAACAGAACAGGTCGCATTTCATGTTGGCCATCTTGTGCCAGGCATTGATTTCACGAATGATCCATTGCTACAAGGAAGGCTATTCTCTTATACCGACACGCAACTGCTTCGTCTCGGAGGTCCGAATTTCGCGGAAATTCCGATTAATCGTCCAATCGCGCCTGTACATAACAATCAACGAGACGGCATGCATCGGATGACAATAAACCAGGGGCAGACGAGCTATCATAAGAACAGACTGGCAAACAATGATCCTGCGCCAGTACCTCCGAGTGAAGGCGGTTATCGCCATTACGAGGAGAAGGTGGAAGGGAGGAAGATCAAGGCTAGAAGCAATAGTTTTGATGATCATTTCAGCCAAGCTTCGATGTTCTGGCATAGCATGTCTCCCATCGAGCAAAGTCAGATCGTGGACGCATTCCGGTTCGAGCTGGGTAAAGTAACTTCTAAAGAAATTAGGCAGCGTGTGGTGGATGTATTCAGCCAAGTGGCAGAGGATCTTGCGGAGCGAATCGCCGAAGGAATCGGAGCTACCCCAAACAAAGGAGTCGCTGCTACACCGACAGCCATATCTCCTGCGCTCAGTATGATGACTAAGGCGAAGACAGCTGCTACACGTAAGGTGGCGGTGATGCTCGGATCGGGCTATCAATCGGCAGAGGTACAAGCACTGCTAAAAGAGTTGACCGCGTCCAAAGTAACGGCGGAGATTGTAAGTATAACTCTTGCACCAGTAAAAGGGGCTGACGGTACGCATATTGAGCCTCAGCAATCGCTGCTAACGGCAGCATCCGTGTTGTATGATGCTGTCTATGTTACCGGCGGAGCGCAAGGTGTGGACGAGCTGCTTAGCGACGTTACATCAACTGGATTCGTTCGTGAAGCGTTCCAGCATTATAAGACAATTGCTGCTGTAGGCGATGGTGTACGTCTCCTTATTGATGCAGGTGCTGTAAATGCCGCAGGGGAGAAAGAGGCTCAGTCGAATGGAATTCTGATTGCCGAAGAAAAAAGCGCAGAAACTTCATTCTTCGCCTCATTCATTGAAGCGATCGCCCAGCACCGACATTGGGATCGGATATTACAGTCGCACTTGGGAAAATAGATATTATCTAAGCAGCCCACACCTATAAATTAACGTGTGGGCTACTTAACGTTTTCGGATTTCTTCACATGTTCATTTTAGTTGCATCTCTGGCAGCAACCTTCTACATAAAATCATCACAAGTGAGAGTTAATATGGTAGATATACCAGATTGTCATCAATAAAAGACGAGATGCCGAAGTTTAAGAGTGATTATATGGAGAACTTAAAAGAAGAAGCTCACAGGACGGGAAATGACTTGTGCCTTGTTGGCGTAATTCATGGCTATTATAAGAAGAGGTGTCGAATGAAGACTGTTTTAATGGTAGATGATGAAGAAAAGATTCGTGATGTGGTTATTTCTTATTTACAAAAGGACGGGTACCACACCTTAGAAGCCGACACAGGCGGTCAAGCACTCGATATGATACGCAACGGCGTGAATATTGATCTTGTCATATTAGATTTAATGCTGCCGGATTTATCGGGTGAAGAAGTGTGCAAAGCGATTCGACAATTTTCAACTATACCCGTTATTATGTTAACCGCTAAAATAGCCGAAGAAGATCGAATTCATGGATTATTGCTTGGCGCGGATGATTACGTTCTAAAACCATTCAGCCCGCGTGAATTAATGGCTAGAGTTAAGGCAAACTTGCGCCGCTCACATGAAGATGTGCTACTTGCAGAGAAGATATCTTTTCATAATGGCGATCTCGTCATTCATCCATCAAAACATGAAGTAAACAAAAATGGTCATCCGTTAAGCCTTACGCCTAATGAATATAAATTATTGTTATCATTTGCTCGGCACCCAGGCAGAACATTTACGCGCGAGGAGCTCATTGCTAAGGTGCACGGATTCGATTTTGAAGGTGATGCTCGAGCGATAGACCAGCATGTCAAAAATCTACGCCATAAAATTGAAACAGACCCTAAAAATCCGAAATATATCCTAACAGTGTTTGCAGTAGGATATCGGTTTTCCGGAGGCGCATAGGATGAGAGGACTGAAAGCTCGAATTGCAATTGCATGTATTTGTATTGCCTCCGGTGTATTGCTTATCTCGACTTTTACATTTATTTTTGAAGCCCATTACCATCTAACAATGGTTCAAAAGAATACAGAAGATATGAATTTAATCTCAAAGACATTTAATGATCATTTTGAACAGGCACTTATGCAATCCGTGTTACTGATATCCATTCTCGGCATTATTCTTGCGATTATCATCAGTCTATTGGTGGCAAAGCGAATTACTGCCCCGCTTATTCAAATGAAAAGCGTTGCTGAAAGAATGGCAAAAGGGGAGCTAACATCTCGCGCGAATGTAATGGGCAGCGATGAAATAGCTGATCTCGGTAATTCAATTAATCATCTTGCCGAACAATTAATGCTCCAAGAGCTGCTTCGCAAAACAATGACTGCTGACGTCGCCCACGAATTAAGAACGCCGCTGGCAACGCTTAAGAGCCATTTGGAAGCAATGATCGAGGGCGTTTGGGAGCCGACTCCTAAACGCTTAAAGTCATGCTTTGATGAAATTGAACGGCTTCGTTTTTTGGTAGGTGACTTAGAGCAATTGACAGAAGTGGAGTCTCCGAATTTTAAATTAAGGCTGGAAGAAGAAAATATTGCGGCAATTGTTCAGCACCATGTCGATTCAAGCCAAGCTGAGTTTAATAAAAAAGGAGTACATCTCATATTTCGAGACACATCCTATGTAAAAACTGAAATCGATAAGCTGCGATTCGGTCAAATTATAACGAATTTACTAGGTAATGCCTTGAAGTTCACCCCCAAGGCCGGGAACGTTTCGATTGAAATAGAGGAGAAGAGTGACGCGGTTTGTATCAGGATTATGGATACGGGGATTGGCATCGATGATAAGGAGCTTACATTTGTTTTTGAACGTTTCTATCGTGCGGATAAATCTCGCGACCGTAAATCCGGTGGAAGCGGCCTTGGACTTACAATTGTAAAAAAATTGGTTGAAGCTCATGGCGGAACCATAACGATTCGAAGCCAAAGAGAGAAGGGAACACTCGTTGAATTTAACATTCCGAAATCACACAAGATCTACACAAGTATTCTCTAAAATGAATGTGAGAATTGCAGGGGGGATACTATGAAAAAATTTACGTTTACAATGTTGGTTACTATTAGTCTGTTGTCAGGGTGCGGAAAAATGGATCATTCTGGAATGGGCAATATGGCTGGAATGAACCATAATGAAGAAAGTCATAAGAATATGGCGCCAATCGCGGACGCTTCACAAGCAGAACATGTTAAAGCCATGTTTATGCTCTCTAAGGATCAACCACAGCCGAACCAGGATACGACGATTACAGTTGATATACAAGATAAAGACGGGAAGGCAATAGAACAATTTGATGTTAATCATGAAAAAAAGATGCATATGATTATCGTAAGTAAAGACCTTTCTTACTTTAATCACATCCATCCCGATTATAATGGGAAGGATGAGTTTACAGTAAAGACGCAGTTTCCGAGTGCAGGACAATACGAAATAATAGCTGATTTTGCTCCGACCGGTATAGGTGCGATGAGCAAAAGCCATTGGATTACAGTGGAAGGGAATGCACCAGTAGCGAAGTCCATCGAAGCCGATGCTTCTCTCACCAAGATTGTTGACGGCAAAGAAATAACTCTTTCATTCGATCATCTTATGGCAAATATGGATTTGAGTCTGAAGTTCAACATAAAAGATGCAATATCGAAGGAACCAGTTACGAATTTACAGCCGTATCTTGGAGCAGTAGGTCATGTCGTTATTCTTACTAAAGAGGGCGGAGAATATCTGCATGTGCATCCAGTTGATGAAAAATCATCGGGACCGGATGCTAAATTTAGGGTTACTTTCCCGCACAGCGGCGTGTATAAAATTTGGGGGCAGTTTCAACAAACCGGAAAAGTCTTTACTGTTCCATTTGTTGTGGAAGTACCATGATTTTTTTGTCTTAAAGAATTGTTATGAAGCGCGGCATCCTGACTGGATGCCGCGCTTCATTTTGGGTTTATCAACCAATTTCGATATTCCGATGGAGTATTTTACTTTTACGGTTGAGAATGCGTTGAAGAAAAATGGAGTACAAGGTGACCACTGCGATTGGATAAGCACGAACCAATGGCGAGACGCAATTCGTTTATCAGTTTTGTCGAATCTGGCAGTAGAACAAGGAGGTTGAGAATGAATTTTGTTTGGAGAAAGGAATGGACCAAGGCGTATGGAACGCCTTGGTCCAATTTTGAAAAGCTGGCATTTGCTAATTGCCTTGAGCGAGATGACATTCTACGTTTTTTCGGAATTGCCACAGAAAAACATTGGAACTGGAGGACAGTGGATCAAAGCAAGATATGTCAGTTGGATCGGGAAAGTACTGAACGTGGAATCGGAACCGGCAAAGGGAAACTCGCTCGGTTCTGCGGCAACCATTATCGGACCTGCGGGTTAGCGAAAAACATCGAGTCATGTCGACTGAGTTTGGAAATGATTACATAATGTTAAAGTGGGTACAATTGCTCATTAATTGAATTATTTATACTTTAGCAAAAACGCAATCGTGAGAGTTATTAATATAGTATAAACGCAATTCGTCGATTAATTAGTAGAATTTAACGAGTAAACTGTTGTCGATTACATATTAAACAGATTAATTTTTGTAAGGAAAGATAAATTATTTGAACATTAGAACTATTAAATTTAATATGAAATGAGGTTTTTATATTATTTAATACTAGAAATTTTTAGGGTACATAATGTTAATAAATGGGAGATTTACATAACGACAAATAATGATTCGAAACGCGAAGTTATATCGCTGTGCGATAGCGAGATCTCACAAAAACCTCCGAATATAAAGGATTTTAGGGTAGATTAAATCGCGATAAATGTCGGAATTTGCACCTCTAAAAAATTTAAGAAATCTTTAAAAAAGTAATGACAATATTCCAATTACTGTGATACACTCTGCCTAGAAATGAGGGAAAAATAGGAATGAAGTCACAACGTGCTGAAAAGAAGCAGTCTTTGTAAGTACAAAGAGAAAGGTCGATGCTGCGATGCTGAGGAATGAAAGAGGAGTTGCGCTTCCGATCGTTCTGTTGATTGCGACCGTCTTGATCATCCTGGGTATATCCTTGATTAGCATCAGCGCTAACGGCATGAAGCGTGAGGATTTCCAGGAGAAGAAGATCCAGGCCTACTATCTTGCGAGATCGGGTGCTAATGCGATCGCCGATTATATCATCAAGACGTACAACTACCAATCAATCCAAACCAAGATAGATACACTCAACAATGAAATCAAAAACACGAATGTCCGGTTAGATCCGCTCGACAGCACCAAAACCTTTACCGTACAAGTGAACAAAGTGTCCGGCACCACAGATAAACTGCAAATTGTTTCAACGGGAAAAGTAAACACCGTCCAGGAGAAGACGACGCTGATGCTGGAAACCGGCGGATTCTTTTTCGGAGGCGAGACGGTATTTGCTTATAACAAAATCCTTGGTAACGGAAAAACAAAGGTTGACGGTGATGTCGCAACGAATCAGCCGGCATCGTCCAATCCGGTTACGACCAATGTGACCGGCGATATTATATATGACGCGAAAAGGACGTATCCGGACGCACAGTATCCGAGTTACGCAAACAAAGATTGCGACTTGACGCTGAATAACAATAAAGCACCTGTAAGCAGCGGGTGTTACAGCGATAACGGCATGAATAATAAGGACGTAATCACCATTTCAGTAAACGTTGGCAATACGGATATTTCGCTTGATTTAACCCGTTTGAAGGACATTAAAGGCGGCAATGACATGACGTCCTTAACCTTCAATGTGACCAAACAAAATGCCGATTCGACGGGCAGAGTATTACTCTTTTTCGACAGTTTGGACTTCAGCGGCGGTTCAACCCTTGCAATCAAAGGTGTACCCAATTCGGTTGTCGTTTTCTTCAAAGGTGATTTAAAAGCTTCAGGACAAGTGGATTTTCAAAACGTTGCCTTATATGCTCCTAAATCGACCATCACGTTAAATGGCGGCATAACATTTTCAGGGACTATGATCGCAGATACGGTGAATCTGACCGGCCATTCGTCAGTTTCGGAATCGGACAGCTTCACGTATGTGGAATATTCTGATTCGGTCTCTCCTGTCAAGGTCTATAACAAGGGCGATTGGGGAGGTTAGGACATGAAAATGATCATGAAAACGATCAGGAAAGAGCAAGGCTTTACATTAATCGAAGTGCTTGCCGCAGGCGTGATTCTCGTAATTCTGCTAACGGCGTTCCTGGGCTATTTCATAAACGGGTCGGGCGTGATTTCGGGTATCGGCGAACAAGGGAAAAACTTGTATGAAGCGCAGCTGAATTTAGAGAAGAAGACCGATTCCGATTTGGCAGGTGCGACATCTTGGTCCTATGTTTACCCGGGGTCACTGGGCATTATGCTTACTGGGAAAGTAGCCACGGTTACCATTCAAGGCAATGAAAAACTAAAAGCGCTTTTTTCACAATGAAGACAGGTGTCGGGGGACGAGGAGGCAGCCATGATTGGTCATAAAGCGTTGAATTCAAATGGGTTAACTTTAGTGGAATTATTGGCGGCAATCGTTATTTTTGCGCTGGTGCTTACCGTCGCGGTTCCGGTTATGCTCATCGGCGTCCGAACTTATAGCGTGGGCCAAGAGAAAAGCAGCTTGCATGATCAAGTTCAACTGGCTTCCCTGTCGCTCACCAAAGAGCTTCGATATGCGAAGGAAGTCAGTATCGTCCCGGCATGTCCCGCGTCAGGCTTTAACTGTATTTACGTAGAAAGCGCTTCACCCAAATCTCTAAGTAAAAAATCGGTTTCAGGACTCACGGGGAATTTCATCAAGGACCTTAAGGGAAAGCAAAGCATTGATGCGACGTTTTCGTACACTATGGGAGTGAAGCAGGATAATTTGCTCAAGATCGTCATTCAAGGCGCGACCTCTGCCCGCAGCTATGAGATCCAAACCGAACTCGTTCTTCTCAATACGAAGGCGATCGGCGGTTTAACGACCGGTCATGCCATCAAATACAAGTAAAGCCATCTGAAAGGTGGGACTCATTCCAATGAAAAAGGCAAAGAAACTAGCGGTCGCACTCTGTATTGCGTCATTATCTTGTACTTACACCAATTCTCTATCAGCTGAAACAGCGGAGACGAAAGGCGGTGTCGATTACACGACCGCATCCCCCGAAGTCAAGAAACAGATGGAAGCGGATAAGAAGCGGATTGAGCAGACGGATGGCTTTAAGCTGAGTGAATTTAAGCGAACGCAGGACGTGATCAAAGACTTGCTCACACTGGGCAAAGATATTTCTTACCAAGAAGCTTATCTGAAGCAGCTGCTGGAGCTGTCGGGAACGGACAAATTGATTTCACAGAACGCGATTGCATTTGATGACACAAGCGGCTCATTGAAGAAATGGACGGAATACTTAAACGGAACCGTGATTGAACCGAACCATGCTTTGTCTTTGCTTGGCGCCTTAAAAGAGCTGCAGCCGGCAAGCTCCGATGCGCTGAATGTGCTCGCAACCGGAATCTATTCCGTTGTTTTGCAGAGCAACTTCAGTCTCCTCGAGCGATCCATTGGCCGTACACTGCCGGATTATGCGAAGCTCGGTTATGAAGCCAAAACGGTTCCAGGACGCGCCGACCTCAAATTCGCGAACACAAATGAAACCCCTTACAAGGTGTTTCTCGAATATTACAACGGAGTACTGTACACGTATCTCGCAGGCGCTCCGCTCGAGGCGAAATATCGAATCGCCACGGAAGACGTACATACCATAGCGCCGCGCACCGTAAAGCAATCCGGTACGATAGGAGTAAATGCCGGGAAGCCGGGTTCTTACGCCGTCATCTATCGCCTGACAATCGATGCCAATAACGTCGTCACCAAGAAGGAACGCATCTCTGAGGATTATTACGCGCCGGCAAACCGGATTGAGACAACTGTGCGAAGCGAGGGTGATAAGGATGAAGCAGCAGGGCCGACGGCTGGGGGAGCTTCTGGTTGAAGCAGGGTTAATTACAAGCCAGCAGCTGCAATATGCGCTGGGACTCAAGAAGGATAATCAGAAGTTGGGGGAGCTGCTGATTCGGGAGGGTATTCTCACCGAGCGGCAGATCATGAAGGCGCTCGAGAGCCAGCTCTCGATTCCTTTTGTTGGTCTTTATCAATATGACATCGACAAGAAGATATTGAATCTCGTCCCTAAGCAGCTTGCAGAACGCTATATGACGCTGCCGCTCAAAATCGATAATGACAGGCTGCATGTTGCGATGGCGGATCCGCTCGATTTCATTGCCATTGAGGATTTGCAAATGGCGACCGGTTTTAAAATCGAACGCGTCATTGCCACGAAAGATGATATTAACCGATCGATCAACAAGTATTACGGGATTGACGAATCGATGGAGCTGCTCCTCGAGGAGCAGCAGGTCCAGGAAACGCGGGAAGACAGCTTTCCGGAGGATGATTCTCCGGTTATCAAGCTGGTCAATCAAATTTTGATGAATGCCGTAGCTAATAAAGCGAGCGATATTCATTTTGACCCACGTGAGACTAAGCTGGTCATTCGTTATCGGGTGGACGGTGTGCTGCTGATTGACCGCGTACTGCCGAAGCAGATGCAGAATATGCTGACAGCGCGGATTAAAATTATGTCGAATTTAAACATCACTGAGCACCGCGTCCCTCAGGACGGCCGAATTAAGCTGAATGTCGACCGCTATCATATCGATATCCGCGTATCCACGCTGCCGACCGTTTATGGGGAGAAGATCGTTATGCGGATTTTGGATTCGACAAGCACGTTCAAGGAATTGGACAAAATGGGCTTTCATCCGGACAATTATGAACGTTTTGCCCGCATGATTGAACGGCCTACCGGAATCGTACTGATCACGGGGCCTACGGGGTCGGGGAAAACATCAACGCTTTATGCGGCACTTAACCGGCTGAACACCGATCAGGTCAATATTATATCGGTCGAGGATCCGGTTGAATACCAGCTTGAAGGGGTCAATCAGATTCAGGTGAACGCCAATGTCGGTTTAACCTTCGCAGCGGGGCTTCGGGCAATTTTAAGGCAGGATCCGAACATTGTCATGGTAGGGGAAATTCGGGATACGGAAACGGCTGAAATCGCGATGCGGGCAGCACTGACAGGTCATCTCGTGCTTAGTACGATTCATACAAACGATTCGATCAGCACGATTACAAGGCTCGTAGATATGGGCATTGAACCGTTTCTCGTTGCCGCTTCACTGGCCGGGATCGTCGCGCAAAGGCTTGTCCGACGTGTATGCCGTGACTGCGGTCAGCCGCATACGCCAACGGTTCGAGAAGCGGAGATCTTCCGCAGCCGGGGAATGACCATCGAACGTATCACTCGCGGTAAAGGCTGCAGCAATTGCAGCATGACAGGGTATAAGGGGCGGATTGCAATTCATGAAATACTCGTCATTAATGATGAAATCCGCAAGCTGATTATGGATAACAGCTCGCTTCGGAGCATAAGAGCGTACGCGAAGAACAGCGGCATGATTTTTCTGATGGATGACGGTCTCATGAAAGTAGCCCAAGGTTTGACAACGACGGAAGAAGTGCTGCAGGTTGCAATTGGAGAATAGGAGGTGAGAACGTGAAAGAGAAGATTGACGGGCTGCTGCTTGATGCATTTAACAAGAAGGCGTCGGATATCCATCTGACGATCGGATCCCCCCCCATTCTGCGGATTAACGGGAGTTTGAGGGAACATGGCGACGCTGTACTGACCTCAGAGGATACGGAAGAGATGGCGCGTGTCATCGTCCGTGAAGAGCATTGGGCGCTGTTTGTAGAGAAGGGCGAGCTGGACTTAGCGTATGCGCTGCCGAATATTTGCCGATTCCGGGTGAATGTGTTCTATCAGCGGGCGCATATCAGCTTGGCTTTACGGATTATCCCAACGAACATTCCTTCTCTGGAATCGCTGCAGATGCCTGAAGTGCTGAAGAAGATCTGCACGAAACCGCAAGGACTGTTCTTGGTTACCGGGCCTACCGGGAGCGGCAAATCGACGACGCTTGCTTCTATGCTCGATCATTTGAACAAGACGGATCGCAAGCATGTCATTACGCTGGAGGATCCGATCGAGTATCTGCACAAGCATGAGAAGAGCATTATCGTGCAGCGTGAGGTCGGGCACGATACGTTGAGCTTTTCGAACGGTCTGCGCGCTGCGCTGCGGCAGGACCCCGATGTTATTTTAGTCGGCGAGCTCCGGGATTTAGAGACGATCTCTACCGCCATCTCGGCATCGGAAACCGGCCATCTCGTGCTCGGCACCTTGCATACAACGGATGCTCCGTCCACGATTGACCGGATCATCGACGTCTTCCCGCCGAATCAGCAGCAGCAAGTCCGGATTCAGCTCGCTTCCGTGCTGCTTGGCGTATTATCGCAGAGGCTGTTCCCGACAGTGAATTACAGCGGAAGACGGGCTGCTACGGAGCTTCTGATTAATACAGCGGGGGTCGCTAATTTGATCCGCAGCGAAAAGGTGCACCAGATTCCGAACATTATGCAGACAAGCCGCGCGTCAGGCATGCATACGCTGGACATGTCGATCAGGGATCTGATTCAGCATGATATTATCTCGCGAGAGGCTGCCGGACCTTATTTGAAGGAGATGACGATCTAACATGGCGCAGTTTCAATATGTCGGACGTCAGCGCACCGGGAGAATGACGAAAGGGAAGTTGGTCAGTGACTCCAGAAGGACAGCTGTATTGCGGCTCAGGGAGAAAGGAATTGCCGTCACTCATATTCAAGAGGTTGAGGCTACGCTGTTCAACAAGGAAATCAATATATACTTAGGCAGTCCGGTGAAGCTGCAGCATTTTGTCATCTATATGCGGCAGTTTGCAACATTGATCCGAGCGGGTGTATCTATCGTTGAAGCAACGCGGATCCTAGCGGAGCAAACCGACAGCAAGGCACTAAGAAAGGCGCTGCAGCAGGTAGAGACAGATATCCGAGGAGGAGAAGCGTTCTCCGATTCGGTGGAGAAGCATCCGAAAATTTTCCCACCCTTATTTATTCATATGATCCGGGCAAGTGAATACAGCGGTACGTTAGACGAAACGTTAAACCGACTTGCAATTACGTTCGAGAAGCAGCATGTGACGCGGCAAAAAATCAAGTCGGCTTTGTCCTACCCGCTGATGCTGATGGTCGCTTGCGTAGGAGCAGCTGTTTACTTACTGACCAATGTCGTGCCTACGTTTGCCTCCATGTTCGTAAGTATGGATGCCGAGCTTCCGACAATTACCCGAGTCGTCCTCGGTGTCAGTGAGTGGATGCAAAGCTTCTGGTGGCTGCTGCTGATCTTCGCGATCGGGATCGTTATTGGCATCGTACTGGCGAAGAGGAATCCTGCAGGCGCCTATCAATTGGATTATGCGCTGCTCAAATTGCCCCTGTTCGGGGCGCTGCTCAGGAAGGCAACCATTGCTAGAATGGCAAGAACGTTAAGTTCGTTGTTTTCTAGCTCTGTTCCCATATTACATGCCATTGATATTGTGGAGAAAGTTGTCTTGAACAAGGTCATGTCAGCTGTTCTGGAGACATCGAAACAAACTCTAGAGAGAGGGGGGATGCTGAGCGAACCGTTCAGCAAGCATTGGATTTTCCCGCCGCTTGTGACGCAGATGGTCAAGATCGGCGAACAAACGGGTTCCTTGGATGCCATGCTTTCCAAAATAGCCGACTTCTACGAAATGGAAGTCGATATGGCGGCTGACAGGTTGAAATCAATGATTGAGCCAATCATGATCGTCATTATGGCTGCAGTGGTCGGGGTCATCGTATTATCCATTATTGTTCCGATGTTTGATATTTTCCAGCACGTACACTAGTTCAACCCAAAAATACGAAAATAAAGGGAGAAATGATCCATGTTGAAACGTTACTTGAAAAATCAAAAAGGCTTGACTCTAATCGAACTATTGGCTGTCGTAGTTATCCTCGGGATCATTGCTGCCATTGCGGTTCCTAGCGTGTTTAAAATCATCAACAACTCGAAGAAAGACGCCGAAGTTGCGAATGCGATTCAAATGATTAGCAGTGCGAAGCTTATGGTAGCCGGTGGAACTGTCACTGTCCCTGCATCTACTGCCACTCCTAACTATATAACTATTAAATTATCAGATATGACTACTAATGGAGACTTAGCTTCTGGTGTTACAGATCCATTCACTAAGAAAGCTTATGACACTACTAACTCATATGTTAAAGTTACTGCTGGTGCTACTGAGCCAACATATTCTGTTATTTTAGTAACCCCAGCCGCAGATGGAAGTCACGGTCTTCATAATATTGCTGAGACTGGTGATACAGATGATGGTGCTGCTGGTGACCCAGTTACAGAAGGAAAAATAGATAGAGGCGACGCCTATTAATTAGATACTATCGTGACAACCCTCCCTCGGGAGGGTTGTCATTAATACCAAGCATCCAAACCAAGCCCACAAAGGATGATGACATGACAGCCTTCTACTATACCTATTCGTTTCTCATCGGACTTATTGGAGGATCTTTCTTCAATGTAGTCGGGTTCCGTGTCCCTAAACAGCTGTCTATCGTTCGTCCCGGATCACACTGCGGTCATTGCCGGCGGAATTTGAAGCCGATGGAGCTAGTACCGGTACTCTCTTATTTGATTCAGCAAGGGAAATGCAAAGGCTGCCAGCAGCGCATTTCACCGATCTATCCGCTCATTGAACTCGCAACCGCTCTACTCTTTCTACTTTCACCGCTTCTGCTGGGCTTGTCTTGGGAAGTGTCAGTCGCTTGGCTCCTCATCTCATTGCTCGTCATTATTACGGTTTCGGATATCGCCTATATGCTTATCCCAGATAAGGTTCTGCTTGCTTTCGGAGTGCCGCTTGCAATACTAAGAATCTTCTTCCTTCCGATCGGCGCATGGTGGGAGCCGCTGCTTGGCGCATCTGTCGGTTTTACGCTTCTACTCCTCATTGCCATTGTCAGCAAAGGCGGCATGGGCGGCGGAGATATTAAGCTGTTTGCCGTATTAGGTCTTGTTTTTGGTTGGAAAGGAATAATGCTCGTGTTTTTCTTCTCTACAGTAATTGGCACATTAATCGGACTCATTGGTATGAGAGCAGGTAAGGTTCGGAAAGGCAAACCGATGCCATTCGCTCCGGCGATTGCGCTCGGGACGATATTGGCATTTTTCTTCGGCGAACAGGCGTTACACTGGTACATTACGACATTTGTTTCTTAGTCGTTACATATTGGGGGTCAATCGTGATGAGCTTTCGGTTCAGTCTCAAGAAGAAAGACGCTGTCAATTTGGTTATTAAGGATCATGTCATCCGTTTCCTGGACGGCCGTGACATCGATTCCATTAAAATTTTCGGTGAATGCTACCTTCCCGACGGTTTAATCTCCGGCGGGAAGATCATGGATACAAGGAAACTGCAGCAACTGCTGCAGCCTTACATCAAGCAGTGGGGAATCCAAGGTCGGGACATTCGCATTACGCTCCCCGATCCGGTAGTCGTTGTGCGCAATCTTCAGGTTCCGGCGGACGTGGAGGATCACGAGCTGAAAAGCCATATCTATATGGAGCTTGGCACGAGCATCCATCTGCCAATCGAGCAGCCTGTCTTTGACACGGCGATTCTCGCTCAATCCGACCAGAAAAAGGACATTATGCTGTATACGGCTCCTGAGCCGATCGTTACCGAATATGTCAAGCTGCTGAAATCGCTCAAGCTGGAGGCGATTGCGGCGGATATTTCTCCGCTTGCCGTCTACAGGCTGTTTAATCAGCTCAGCCTGGTCGGGGCGGAGGATCATGTGCTTTGCGTCCAGTTTGATGTGCTCTCGGTTACGGCAAGTATTTTCAAAGGGCATAAGCTGATTCTTATGAGGCATGTCAAAATGGAAGCAAGTATCAAGGATTGGAAGCTCGAGCAGGATGCAATCGGACATGAGCATTTGGTTTGGGCCGGAGATCCCGAACGGATGTCGGATGAACTTCAGAGCATGCTCGTGGAAATCGAACGCGTCATGAATTATTACCGCTTTACCTTCAGCCAAGGCCGGGATCAGATTACGAAAATGATGCTGACCGGCGATCACCCCCAGCTGCACCAAATCTACGACCGAATTAAAAACATGACGGACGTGCTTATCATGTCACTGCATGATAAAGACTTCAAGACGTCTAAAGGCATGGTTGTTCCGGTTCGGCATTTCGCTTCGCTCGGACTTGCCCTGAAAGGAGCGCATTAATGCAGCTTATCGATATCAATCTGCTCCCGAGGCAGGAGAAGGCAAGCAGCGCCTTTAAGGCAATAACGTTGGGGATTATCCTTTGTACGATTATTGGTAGCATTGCATTGGCGGCCACTTACTATGTGATCGATCAAAAGCTCGCAACGGTATCGCAGGAGCTCGAAAGCACAAAGAAGCTTCAAACCGTCCTAGATAAGAAGCTCGCCGAAGGAAATGTCAACACTTCTGCCGCGAATGGCCTGCAGGCGGTACTTTCAACCGTAGAGAGGTTCTCTATGCCTGCGGTTTCCATCGTCAATTATCTTGTAGCGCTGCTGCCGGAGCGTGGCTTTATTCAGAACTTTAACTACAGTAACGATACGGTCCAGATGGCCGTTCAATTCGACACTTTATATGAGACGTCTGCATTTCTTGATTCGCTCAACCGGACGGAATGGGTGGAAAGCGTTGTGATGCCGGGGGTTTCAATTGGTAATGAATCGCAAGCAGCCGCTTCAGCTGATGCGCCTGCAGAAACGGTGCCAAGGCATACGGCATCATTTCAAATCAAGCTGAACTTGAACGCAATTATGAAGACGGAGGGGCAGGAGAAGTGATGGGGATGCTGCAGAAGCGGAAAATCATCGTAGTGCTCTTCGTAGTGTTACTGGGGATCATGTTTTCGGTATCGTATACCTATTTAATCAGGCCGAAGGCGAGTGAGCTACTTCTAAATAAAACACAGCTTGCACAGAACAAGCTGCTGCTTAAGGCCGTAGAGGCTCGGCTTAAGAACCAGGAAGGTGTGCTGCAGAGCACCCTGAATTTGCAACGCAAACTGCCGGTGGAGCCGCTCATCGATCAATATTTGCTGGATCTCGAGAAGGCGGAGCTGCTGTCGGGGAGTAAGCTGCTGAACATCGGCATTACGGAAGCCGATGCTGCAGAGACGCTCCAGACAAGCACGGCCCAGCCTTCAAACGAACAGCCGGCTGCAGAAAGCAGCAGCGGCACTGCCGATCAAACGCAGGCGCAGGATCAGTCGGCAGAAACAGCTCCGGCCGCTGGGTCTCCTAATCACGCGGGCATTAAACAACTCACATTCGATCTGAATGTAAGCTCGCCTAATTATGAGGATATGCTTTCATTTGTCAGCAGGCTGGAGGGGCTAGAGCGGGTCAGCCGGATCGAATCCTTTGCGTTTTCCGGAAACGCAGCGAGTGATCAGCAGGGTGCAGCCGGACAGCCGTCGATAGGCATGGATTTTTCCATTTCGGTATCGACCTACTACGCATCCGGGATGGACGGGCTAGGAAGCGTGCTACCGTGGGTGGAGTATCCGAAACCGGCCGGCAAGAAAAACCCTTTCGAATAAGGGGCTAACGCGATCGGCCTTCTCCAAGTCCGAAATATGTAATCACTGAAATAACGGGCACGATAGCACAATAGAACATGACGGCAGCTGGATTGATTACCGGCTGCCGTTTTTCATTGAAATAACGGGCAGCATTCCTATTATGAAGAAATACGAGGTTTGAGAAATAAAAAGACTCCTTGGTATGATGTTAATGGGGTCCACGACGCTGGCCGGCTGAACGGATCCCAAAAACAAACCAAGGAGAACACAACATGAATTTTAATCAAAATGAACGAATTAATCAAATCACATCTTCTACCTTAATTGTCGGTGTAGACATCGCAAAATATAAACATGTGGCTCGTGCACAAGACAATCGCGGAGTCGAGTTCGGGAAGCCAATTATGTTTGAAAATAACCTGGCAGGCTTCGAGTTGTTTGTGAGCTGGTATCAGAAGATCTTAACGGAACAAGGTTTCCAAGACGTTATTGTTGGCATGGAACCAATCGGTCACTACTGGCTGAACCTTGCTCATTTTCTTAGAGAAAAGCAAGTTAAGTACGGCGTTGTGAATCCGCTGCACGTGAAAAAGAGCAAAGAGTTAGACGACAACTCTCCAACTAAAAATGACATCAAGGATGCGAAGGTTATTGCACAGCTGGTCAAAGACGGAAGATACGCCGTGCCAAGCCTTCCTCAGGGCATTTATGCGGAATTGAGGGAAGCGATGAAGATTCGCGATCACCTAACGACTGACCTTTGTGTGGTCCAAGCACGTGTCCATAACTGGCTAGATCGGTACTTTCCAGAGTTTCTAACAGCACGGATGAGTCGGAAAGGCACTATCCATACGGACGAAGATCCTGCCCTCGCAGCATATCTGACCTCCACCTCATGGACAGGTTGAATGAAGGAATGTGGGAGCGTAGACTCTGCGAGATGTGGGAGGGTAGACCGCCATGAGTTTATGTGGAGATCCAAGGTGCAACCATACTTTACCTGAGCAACCACTTTTTACAGAGAGTGGTCTAGGTGGAGGCTTTTTTCGCGCCTTTACTAGCCCCAACAATTTCTTCATCTACAACTTCGTTCCATCCAAATGTTATCTGTGAAGAAGGACACTTGGTCCAAATCTAAGAAAACGAGAGCACTTAAGAGAAAAGCGATTTTCCATAGAGGGAGGATTGTGTCGTGTAATAAAATTCCATATCAAAGTGCCTTTATTCCATTTCGGATTTTAAGATCAGTCGTTAAGATTTAATTAAAGTAAGGTGAGGAGGGGACAACATTGATAAGTGTAGTAGTTGGTTCTGGTGGGAGCAAAAATGATGAAGATTGGTTGCACACCGAGGAACATGAGTTAAGTTTATTGGAAGGTGAGAATTGGGATAACAAGTTTGACCTTGATTCAGTTGATTGATGTCATATTAGTAGAGCATGTTTGGGAACATCTTACTTACGATGAAGGAGTTTCAGCAGCAAACTTATGCTTTAGATATCTAAAGGCGGGTGGATACATCCGCTGTGCGGTACCAGATGGTTATTTTAAAGAGGAAGCTTATCAAAAAATTGTCAAGATCGGTGATCCAGGTCCTAAAGATCACCATGCGGCTTCTCAGAAAATCGTACATACTTATCAATCATTACGAACCATGTTCAATGAAGCAGGTTAACGGCCAGGATTGGGGGAATCTTCGGAGAATGCGGCTCACCGAACAAGGGGTGCGAACGTCGCTATATTAGCACCGGTTGGTGGAATAATAACGCTCATCGACACGTTCATTCCGAATTGATTGGGTGCTTGATATGGTCTTCGTAGAGGTCGAAGAAGAGGCTGCCGTTCGTTCCTTGGACCGCGTAGCACACTTGCTCCAGGCGAAGATTTCTTTTGGCGAGTTGCTGCTCTAGCCATTGCGGACCGAGACCCGGTTGATGGAGGTTGGCGTCCACGACCTTACCGTCCATGATCAGCTCGACGGGAAACCTGGTTTTCCCTTTGCTCGTAAGGGCTAAGTCTTTTCTCGTCACCTGACGGTATTCGGGCTTGCGAAGGACAGAAAGCTTGCCGTTCAGCTCTAGAATGGCGAACTCGACTTCTTCAATATTGAAAATTTCTTTCTCGCGGAGCTCTTGGTTCAACGTGTCGAGAGAAAACTTCTGTTTGCGCAAGTTATGCTCCAAGATTTTGCCTTCTTCGATGACGATGGTCGGCTTGCCGGCAATGATTTTTCGAAGCTTGCGGTTTTTCAACGAAATATGAGCCAACGCGTAGGCGATCGCCCCGAAAACGACGAGGGACGCCGTAAGGTTCCATATCTTCAGTCCCGTATTAAAGGCGATGTTGCCGGTAATGGCGCCGAGCGTGATCGAAGAGACGATATCGTGATAAGTCATCTGTGTGATTGTCTGCTTGCCCAGTATTCGAGTGACGATCATGATCAAAGCGAACGCGACGAACGTTCGCACGACCGTTTCCAGCAAGGGGTTCATAGCGTGCTCCTTCCACGGGGGCTTCGGCATGTCTGTCGCGTGGGGCAGTTTCCGAAGCTTATTTATTGTAGTATGCCTCGAAACGAATAAATGAACGGTTAACTACCTTTCCTGTAAGATTAGAACTCAAGTCATTGAATGTTTAGCAAAAAGAACCAATATGTAAAGTAGATAATACATTTTCCAATTGGCAACTGCATTATCTTTTTGTATGGATAAATTTATTCTTTCTAATTCTTCATATATTAATGAGAAGGCATGTCCGTTGGAGAGGTGTTTCCCCAAATGCTGAACAAAAACTTAATATGTCTATAACTTTATCTCTCTTTGTTATGCCACTACTACATATTGGATTTTGTGGGTCTGTTTTTAACTTATGGTAAAGTGGGGTAGAAGAGTAGAGATTTCGGAATGAATTTCGTTTGTAAATCGTTAAGTTAACGAGAACGTTAGCTCAATACTAAACTTTTGGACGGCAGCCGGATCGGCTGCCGTTTTTATGCTATCCAGGGAGTGGGGGTTGGTCCTAACTTTCAGATTTCATATTACAACATTATTTTTATTCAAATAAAGTCCTTTAATCATTGTGGTCTTGAAAAATAGGAGCAGCCGATACTGTGAATAGTACTTGAGAGTTGTGGAGCGGCTACTCATTTCACAATAAAGAGCCGTAAGAATGCTATCTCGTACGGCTCTTTTTTATATTAAATAATTGGTCCGGCAGGCTTTGTGCGTAATAGAGAATAAAATGTGACCCATAATATTATCCGAGCGCTAGCCCTGCGGTGATTTCTTATTCATCTCCATATAATTTACTCCCCACTCAAACATCTTATTTAAAATCGAGCTCAGACTCTCCCCGAATTCGGTAAGAGAATACTCAACCTTGGGAGGAACGACCGGATATACTTCGCGGTGAATTAAACCATCAAGTTCAAGCTCACGAAGTTGCTGCGTGAGCATTTTTTCGGTAATTGAGGGAATTAGCTTTTTTAATTCGCTGAATCTTAGCGTATTTTCTCTCAAACGCCATAGTAGTAAAGGTTTCCACTTACCGCCGATCGCATCAATCGTGGCTTCTACAGGACAAGTAAATTCTTTATCTTTCATATAAGATCACCTCATACTTACTTTTTGGTTAGTACCTTACAATATTGTGGGTACTTCTATTTTAGACTGGTTACGAGCATAATGAAAGCGTGAATGAAACAACCAATGTGAGGAGCAAAAATAAATGAGCGCAGATATCTTAGTAATTGGGGCTACAGGAACAACAGGCAAGGATTTGGTGAAACTTCTGGCGAAGAACGGCCATAAAACGCGTGTTACTGTTCGTTCGACAAGCAACACAAGCGAACTCCAAACGCTAGAGGTCGAATTGGTACAAGCCGATCTAAATGATGTGGACTCACTTGTCCACGCCATGATCGGCATTGAAAAAGTATATTTTGCAACACCTCTTGTACCGAATATGGTGGAGCTTTCTTCTTCAATTATACGTGCAGCTAAAAAAGCTGGCGTGAAACATCTTGTGAAGTTGTCCGGCGGCGGGTCTGAAATGGATACATTGGCCAAGTGGCATAGAGCTGCAGAGAAAGAAGTGGAGCAGTCAGGTATAGCTTATACATTCTTGCAGGCAAATACTTTTATGCAAAACTTAGTTAAATTCAGCTCATATACGATTCGTAATCAGGGAGCCTTCTATGAGCCGCATGGCGAAGGAAAATCGGCTTACATCGATGCACGCGATATTGCCCAGGTTGCTTATTATGTCTTAACGGAGAAAGGCCATGAGAATAAAGCGTATTACTTGTCTGGTCCGGAAGCACTCTCCGGTGCAGAGATTGCAGATATTCTTTCTTCGGTTGCCGGAAAAACAATTAAGTACGTTGATGTACCGGAAGAGGCTTATCGCGCTTCGATGCAAAAAGTAGGTATGCCTGCTGAAATAATCGAGGGCTTGTTAGAGCATTATCAAATGGTGAAGCAAGGATATACAGCAAAAGTATCCAGTGCGGTAGAAGAAATTACCGGTCAAAAAGCTACCTCGTTTGATTCTTTTGCTCAAGCAAATAAGGAAGCATTTATCGGTTAATTGAGCAAAGCTAAAGCATAGGGCTGTCCCGATTAGTCGTAAAGACTATACGGATGGCCCTTAGATTTAGATCTTCGTTGAGAAGAAAAGAGATGGGTACAATACAGTTAAAGCAAAGGGCAAAACTATTCGCCAATCGGACAACGAGAGGAATTTATATAATGATAACTACAGCTGATAAACCCGCATTCTCAATCAAATCGATCATTGCCCCATTGCTTGCGGTCATGATTGGAATGATTATGGTGCTTCTGGATACTACCGTTATTAATGTTGCAGTACCTACTTTAGAGAAGTACTTCAATAGTTCATTAGAATCCATTCGGTGGGCGATTACCGGCTATACTCTTGCGTTAGCTACTGTGATCCCCTTGGCTGGCTGGATGACTGATAAATTTGGAGCTAAACAAATTTTTCTCATCACAATTGCTTTCTTTATGATTGGATCCGTACTCTGTACCTTGGCTCAAACGCCTGCACAGCTTGTGCTTTACCGCATCCTACAGGGTTTAGGTGGAGGAATGGTAGCACCTATCGGTATGGCATTGGCATTTAGGTTGGCACCTCCCGAAAAAAAAGGAGCTGTAATGGGGGTCCTTGGAATACCGATGCTGGTTGCGCCTGCTACTGGCCCTTTGATTTCCGGTTGGTTGATTGGCATCGGGTCTTGGCATTGGATCTTCTTTATTAATATCCCAATCGGTATTGCAGCTATTATTATAGGCATTAAATATTTACCGAGGATTGAACGTCACAAGACGGCTTCATTGGATGTCTTAGGCATGGTTCTTGGCCCAATCGCCTTTACCATGCTTACTTATGGAGTAAGTGAAGGCGGGAGTGATTGGAGTTCCACTAAAGCGATAACCGGACTAGCCATCGGTGGCGTTGCCCTTATCCTATTCATTATTGCAGAGTTACGTCATAAGCAGCCTCTACTCGAATTACGTGTTTTTAAATCATTTGATTTTATTCGGGGGATTGTGTTGTCTTGGCTTTTACAAATCTCCATGTTCGTATCTGTTTTGTTGCTCCCCTTATATCAACAAGGAGTACTAGGTCGGACACCGCTCGTAAGTGCGTCAATTGCTCTTCCTAGTTCGCTTGGTGCTCTAATTTTTTCGCCTATATCCGGTAAACTGGCTGATAAATTCGGCGCAAGGCCGCTTGCCGTTACTGGTTTGAGCTTTGTGTCTGTTGCGATATTTCTTCTATCAAGGGTTACTATCCACACCCCGCCAATTGGATTAATGATTCCCATGTTTTTGATGGGAAGTGGGATGGGTTTAGCGATGATGACGATTAACACGCACGTGCTGCAATCAGCTCCGCGTGATCTGATAAGTCGAGTAACGCCTCTGACTTCAGCAACACAACAAGTAGTCGTTTCGTTCGCAATAGCTGCCTTTACGGGATATTTAACTTCACGAATTGGGACACGCATGGTAGAAGCTGGGCCGAGCGCCGATAAATTGAAGGAGTCTGCCCTTGCATTCGGTGATACTTACTTTATCATCGCTTGGTTTGCGATATGTGGCGTGGTGCTTGCACTATTCCTTCGCAGGCCCAGATCGGCAGGCCAAGTAAAATAACCAAGTAGTTATGCTAAGGAGGAAATATTTCACATGAGCCAGATAATTCGACCACAGATACGTACTATAGATGGTCTTTCCATACGTTACGCCGAGAGTGAATCCCGTGATAATCATGCGTTATTACTAAGTCCGTGGCCGGAGAGCACTATTGTTTCGACCGAAACGAAAAAACAATTTTCATTCCAAAAAATGATTAACGGCCCCGCATGTTGGATATTACAACTAAAACCGTTTCATTCCCTCAACACGTGCGCGACTACGGCGCGATATTGGTTGATGATGCCCTTCTAGCTTGCGTACTCGTTCAGTGACAGCGGGTTGCGATAAGGAGACGGTTTTTCCCAAATCCGTCATCGAGATGCGTCCCTGGCGGTGATCGCCCATCATAGTAGAAATCTTAGTTAATCAACTTTAACGAAAGTCGAACTTTACCAAAGCTGATTTGTAATCTTGCATACAGAACTTTTGGAAAGTTTCCGATATAATTTTATATATTCCCGGGAAACTTAATATAAAATCAACTTTAAGGGAGTAATTATTATGAATTCAATAGAACAGACTGTAATTATTGCACGCTTTCAATTAAAGCCTAACTCAGACAAACAAGCTTTTTTTGATAATCTAAAGCCATTGTTTGACACAATGTCAAAAGAACCGACATTTGTAAATGGGATTGTTCATGAGAATGTCGACAATCCGGATGAAATTGTATTTTATGAAATTTGGAACTGTTCTAAAGAGACATGGCTGGCAGAAGAAGAATCAAAGGCTTATCGTCAAGGTCCTTATACTAAGGCAGCAGAGTTTTTATTGGGAAGAGAGCTTAGTTTCTACACTCCGACAGCTGAGTGGGGAACTACGATTACTATAGGCAAGCATTTTTCTTGAAGCAAATAAATTAAGCTCTTAAATAATTAATAAAATCCCCTCCAGTTAATGTTGAGTTCTTATACAAAGAACTTAACATTAACTGGAGGGGATTATTCGATCTTTTATGTATCGGATGACAAGAACATTATCTCATTAAAGGTCGCGAAATTCGCGGCTTTTTTATTTATGGGATCAAGTTCTTGTCAAAACCAGATGACAAGAACTTGATCCCATTACCGAAATTGACAAGAACTTGATGCCATTGCAGACGAAAGGCTGGGAATCGTATATTGAAGCAGTCCGCGTCAGAGGTGACCGACTACATTTCGTTCAGCAAGAGGTTGACTGTGGCGAACTTGGAGTTATTGCTGCTGCATAAAATTATGGGATATCAAAAACGAGCTAGGTAAAATGGCGACAGCGGTATAAGGTCTATGGACTTAAAGGGCTAGAGGAAGATTGCAAGCCAGACGCAGCGGGAGAATGTGAAATTCCTGGGAATTCATGAATTGGGGAAGGATTGGGTGACGGAAAAGCTACTCATTTCTGAGAATAATAAATTGTTGGTCGTTGTCGCTAGGCGACCCGATCCGCAGCCAGTTTTTATTCGGAGACATTGCCAATTGCAAAAAAACATCGTGTAATTAAGAAACATTGTTGACGGTACGAAGGGGATATACCCATCATGACGTTTTTCAGTTTATAATAAAGTCGCGTATTTTATGGGATGTCTGTTGTTAACCTGTGATGGTGTTTGAACAATGTTCCACTGACAGCAAGTATTTTACTATTCTAAGGACATCGATTGTTCTGGTAGGTATAGAGGGGTTTTTAATGATGAAAGAAAACTTTTGGCGCGAATTACCACGGCCTTTTTTTGTACTAGCACCCATGGAAGATGTGACGGATGTTGTGTTTCGCCATGTGGTAAGTGAGGCAGGCAGACCGGATGTGTATTTTACGGAGTTTGCGAATACGGAGAGTTATTGTCACCCAGAGGGGAACAAAAGTGTACGTAGGCGCTTGACTTTTACCCCAGATGAACAGCCCATTGTAGCACATATCTGGGGAGATAAGCCGGAATTTTTCCGTGAAATGAGCATCGGCATGGCGAAAGAAGGATTCAAAGGCATCGATATTAATATGGGTTGTCCAGTGGCGAATGTAGCAGAGAATGGGAAGGGCAGCGGCCTGATCTGCCGTCCTGAAATCGCAGCGGATATCATCCAAGCCGCCAAAGCCGGGGGACTGCCTGTCAGTGTAAAAACAAGGCTCGGTTTTAGTGACCTAGATGAATGGCGTAACTGGTTAACCCATATTTTGAAACAAGACATTGTTAATCTGTCCATTCATCTTCGGACAAGAGAGGAAATGAGCAAAGTACAAGCTCATTGGGAACTGATTCCGGAGATTAAGAAGCTTCGTGAAGAGGTGGCGCCAGATACACTTCTGACCATTAACGGGGATATCCCTGACCGTCAGACCGGCCAGCAGCTTGCAGAACAATACGGTGTCGACGGTATTATGATTGGACGCGGTATTTTTCAAAATCCATATGCATTTGAGAAAGAGCCGAAGGAGCACAGCGGTGCGGAATTGCTTGATCTGCTGCGGCTCCATCTGGATCTGCATGATCAATACTCAGCAGAGGAACCACGTTCGTTTAGTGCGCTTACCCGTTTCTTCAAAATCTATGTCCGTGGGTTTCGAGGGGCAAGTGAACTCAGAACCAGCTTGATGAACGCCAAATCAAAAAGTGAAGTGCATGCATTGCTGAATAAATTTGGAAGCAAGGAGCTTGATGGGGCTGAGGAACATGGGGATTAGATGGAGCCACTCTCCGACGCTGGCCGTCTGGTTTCAAAAGATTTCATCGGAGCACGGCTTCCATTGTCGTTGCGGCTTTTTTATTTTTTGTATAGAAGTTCTTGTCGTGAGCTCAAGACAAGAACTTCTATGCAAAGCCGTATTTTAACAGTGGAAGAGATAATGAGTCTAATCTTTTTGCTAAATAAGCGTGTAGACACCGTGTATCGGATCGCGATGAGAACAATCAGACCGTCGAAGAATTTAGTTGTTAACGACAAGGAGGGGACGTTTGATGATACGAATTCCATACTTCGACAACGCTTCGGTTGAAATAGTAGAGGAAATCGACCCGAGCAATAAGGAGGCTGCAGTTGCCCTGGTAGCCTTTCTATCGCTCACAGGAGCAGACCGGATTCCAGATTCTCGCCACGTCTTTGCTTAATACAAGGACTTTCATGAGGTGGTGGTTGGAGGAGAAGAGTGGCTGAACAATGAAATGGGTGATCTCCAAACCCCTGCTGAGATATGGACGTACGTTATTCCCGGTTGAATTGAACTGCGTCAAGGTAGAAATGGCGACGATAACTGGTATGTCATAATGGAGGCAAAATGTAGTTGGGAAGAGCAGCACGGACGCCGGACAGCTCGGCCGGCAACATGGGCTTCCGTTGCGTGCGCAACGGGCATTGAACCTTGCGCCCGTCTAGTCTAGGCACATGGCTTAAGAAACCGCTTTTCATTACAGAGTAACGAACACATGTTCTCGCCAAGTGGTGAAGTCATGTCGGTTGACAAGAACATTATTTAGAGCTGGAAAGTAATACGTAAGAGGCAAGGGGATTCCCCCTTGCCTCTTTTCTGTTTATCGGCGCAGGTAATAACCTAACGTCGATATGTGATAAATTATGACGCAATATTGCATCAAAATACCTAAAAGGACCGTAAAAACTAGTTCTATGGCAGTTAAATGATAAGTTTTAGCGAAGAAATGATTGATAAATGGAAAATGTTCGGGTATTATGTACCTGACAATATATCAGAAAATAAAGTGTTTTATGTCTTGTTTAATTTAATATACCTATCTACTAATAGATAGGAATACAGCTTTTTGTTGTATATGAACCTTTCTTTAAAAAGGGTTACATATAAAATTGATTTAGGAGGAAAGTCATGCAACATCGGAAGGTTGTCAGAAAAGCTCTATCATTATCGCTCGTATTAACAGTACTCATTGGTTCGTTGTTCGGCAGCATGGCTTTTGCCTCGCCAAGTACGAGTATCGGCGTCGAGCCGGGAACCGCGCATGAACAACCGGCCGTTCAGGATGCCGCGTCCGCGCAGTTCGACACGCTGACGCCAAGCGAGTCGAAGGTTGCCTTCGCCTTGTCGGAGGGAAGCCATCCGGTGACGGTCGAAGCGAAGTATAAGGACGGTTCGGCGAAAGACGTGACGACGCAAGGCGCTTGGATGTCCATGAATCCAGCCGTCGCCGTCGTCGACCGGGGCGTCATTACGGCCAAAGCGGCCGGAACGACGGAAGTGCGCCTCATTCTCGGCGACGCCGTCGTCAACGTTTCTGTTACGATCACCGCAGGCGCCGGAGCGCCGGAAGCGGCAGAGCCTTCGGAGCCGACGCTTGTCACATACCTGCTGTCCACGCTGAACGTGTTCGTCGAGGCGGATACGAACTATCCGCTTCATCTGCATGGGACGTTCACGGACGGGTCGACGCGGGATATTACGGCCGATGCCGTCTGGAGCACGGACGATGCCGCGGTTGCGACCGTTTCGCACGGCATGATCAAGGGCATCAAGGGCGGGGCTTCGACGTTCATCCGTGTAAAATACGGCAGCATGCCGACTCTGTCGATCGCGGTCACCGTTCAGAAGGATCCGATTCCGTTTCAGTTGTTCGGTCTTATGATGTCGGAAAGCGTACTGAAGATCATGGAGACCGACGCGCCACATAAAATCTATGCGGACCTGGAATATCCCGATCAGGATCTTTACGAGGTGACGAATCTTGGCAAATGGTATTCGTCTAATGAATCCATAGCCACTGTCGACCAGAACGGCGTCATTACGCCGGTCGGCAAAGGCATGGCCTATATTTACTTCGAATATAAGTATACGGCGCCGTCCGGCACGGAAGGCGAGGAAGGCTATGACGACGGCCTGCTTGTCAATGCCGTGCAGGTGTTCGTCGGCGGACCGTTCAAGCTGGAGCGCTATACGCCAGACATGATGGCGCAGCTGGAGCTGGACACGCCTATTTCACTCCCGCCGCGGAGCTATCAGGAAATTACGATCATGGGCGTTTACTCCGAGGATCCTCGGACTGGCCAAAACTATAACGAAGATGACGTCACGGGCGATATCGAATGGACTGTCGCGGATAAATCCATCGTGACCATCAACGACTCCGGCCGTATCTTTGCAGGCGGCAAGGAAGGCACGACGACCATTACGGGCCATTATTTAGCGCTCGAACCGTTCACGTTCAACGTGACGGTGACGAAGGCCGCTGCTGCAAACAAGGTGCTGAATTTGGTAGCTGAGCCGACCTTCGTGGAAATTAAGGATGGCAAACCTGTTCAGCCGCCAATCATCAAAGCCATTTACAATGACGGCACAGTTGAAGACGTCACGTCCAAAATCGCCGACAGCGATTGGCTCGCTTCCGATGCATCGGTAGCGTACCACAGCGACAACGGTACGATCGTTGCTGAATCCGTCGGCTCGGCCGTTCTCGGCGCGATCTACAAGAATGAAGTTGCCATTATACCTGTTATCGTGAAGCAAGCAGAACCGAAGACGGCGGTCTCCCTTTCCGTTACGCCAGATTCGCTGAACTTGCAGCTCGGCAAGCATGAAGCGTTGTCAGTCGAAGCGGTCATGTCCGGCGGCGAGACGCTGAATAAAACACAGGCAGCTGTCTATCGCTCGGCTAACCTGCAGGTGGTCTCCGTTAACCGCAAGGGAGAGATCACAGCAGTCGGCAAAGGAACGGCAGCTATCGAGGTGTCGTACGGCGGACAGAAGCAATCGGTCACGATTGAGGTTGCTGCTTCCGAGGGATTGCCGCCGGTTGCAGAGACACCGAAGCAGATTACCGGTATTACTGTAAGTGATCCGAAAATAACGCTGGATGTTACGGCTGGCCCTCGCCCGGTTACCGTGCAGGCTGTCTACAGTGACGGCACGAGTGCGGACGTAACCGCGCAAGGCAAGTGGTCGACGCAGGATGCCGGCGTGGTTACGGTTAAGGACGGCGTCTTGACGCCGGTGGCTCCGGGCTCTACCCGCGTGCATCTGGTACTGGACGGCGCAGTCATCGCAGTTCGCGTCACCGTTAAGGAAGGCGACTACTCCTCCAACGTCAGAGTGGCAGACGAAGGCGCGGCAGCGGAACCGACGGTTGATGCGCTGCTTCTGTCGACCACAAAGATTTTGGTGCAAAAAGGGGCTAAATTCCCCGTCCAGCTGCTCGCTGTCAAGAGTGACGGCACGACGGAGGACGTGAGTGACCAAGCAGCATGGTCGGTCTATGATACCGAAATTGCCGACGTGGTGAAGGATAACGGCGCAGTCAGCATTCTCGGAAAATCGACGGGTGACATTAATCCAGATCCGGGCTATCAGAAGTTTGGCAGAACGACGCTTACCGTCGGATACGGCGATTTTACGCCGACGATCGTGAACGTGTCCGTTAGCGAGCAGCCGGATCAGCCCGACGTGCTCGACATCGGCTTCCGGACTTCCGACTATTCGTGGTACTTTGACGGCGCGTCCTTCAGATTGTACAACGGACAATCGCCATACGAGCTGAAGCCATTCGCTTTGGATACAACGGGTGATACCTACCCGGCGGAAGACGGAGCGTGGACATTCTCGCAGCCGGGCGTCGTGAACGTCAACACGGACAACGGCTTTGAGGCCGTAGGAACCGGGGAGACGGATGCTGTGTTCACGTACGAGCGTTACGGCGTGACCTATAAGCGTACGCTTCACTTCGAGGTTGTCGACCTGGAAGGCATCGCAGCCGATGCGGACGAAGCGGCTGGCGTCTATTCTGTCGACGTTCATCCGCAAGGTTCCTCGCTCGTCGGCTTGAATGAAACGTATACGGATAAAGACGGGCAATCGTATACCGACCCTCTATCCGGGTTCGTCGATTGGCAGATCGATGATCCTGATCTCGTCGCCGTTTACAACGAGCAGCCTTATGTTCGTTTTGTCGCTGGGACGAAAGAGGGCACGACGCGGGTGACTGGAGAGTACTTCGGCCATACGATCGCATTCGACGTGACGGTGACGAAGAACCCGATCAAGCCGAAAATCATGACGCTTGTCGCAGATCCAACGTATTACGTGTTCGATGATGCCGACGATCAGCCGGTTGTTCCGGTGGTCAAAGCCATCTATAGTGACGCGACCGTTCAGACACTGAACAATGCGGATCTGACGTGGTTCAGCGGCGAGCCGACGATTGCCGATCTTACGGAGGACGGCAAAATTACGCGGACGAACCGTAAAGGCGGAACCAACGTCGTTGGCCAATACAAGGGTATCGGAGTCAGAATACCGGTAATCGCGACGTATTCGGATGCGACGCCGGTGGCTACAGGCTTGACAATTACGCCTGACTTGAATTCGATGACGGTCGGCGGAACGCAACAGTTGAAGGCAACGGCAACGATGAGCGATCTAAGCGAACCTGTTGTGACGGATCTCGCGATGTTCGAATCGAAAAATCCGGACGTGGTTACCGTCAGCAAAGATGGTCTCGTAACCGCCGTTAAGCCGGGTACGGCGAAGCTGCGCGTTTACTATTGGGGCTTCAATGAATACCTGACGATTACGGTTACGCAAGCTAATACGGGCGGTTCGGGCCCGATTGTAACGCCTCCGTCGCCTCCAGTAACGGATCCGACGCCGGTCACGCCGACGCCAGAAACGCCTGTATTGAACGCTTCCGTGGATGGTGCGGCGGTGAAAGATCGGATCGGCAAAGCAAAGGCTGATGCGACGTCCGTTACGTTCAGCGACGTTCCGTCTACTTCTTGGAGCGCTTCGTCCATCGAATTGGCTTCGAAAGCCGGGTTTGTCCAAGGTTATGCGGACGGCTCGTTCCTGCCGAAGAAGAACGTGACGCGCGCCGAATTTGCTTCGATGCTTGCGAATGCGTTTGGCCTGACTGGATCGGCCAAGGTCTCGTTCACAGATGTGAAAGACGACCACTGGGCACATGGCGCGATCAGCGCACTGGAAGCCTTGGGCTTCATTAAAGGCTACGGCGACGGCACCTTTAAGCTGAACCAGCAGATTACGCGTGCAGAAATGGTAACGATTCTTGCTAAGGTCATCGACTTTGGCAAAGCCACTCATACCAGCACGTTTACCGATTTGAATAATCATTGGGCAGCTAAAGCGATTGATGCATTGACTGAAGCAGGCGTCGTGAAAGGCAGAGGGGAACATACCTTTGCACCGAACGCGAATGCAACGCGCGAAGAGGCTGTTGTCCTCATCCTGCGTGCGCTGAATGCGAGCTTGGATTTAGGGTTAACCGAATAAGCAGCTTGGCAAGGAGAAAGAAGGAAGCGCAGATGCGCTTCCTTCTTTCTATGTAACGGTTTCGCGCCAAATGAGGACCCCTAAAAATTGAAAATACGTTCGCGATAACGCTGGAATTACTATAACATTTAGGAAAATAAAATCGTCTATGAGTCTATGGACTGAAACATGCTGGCTCTTGGCATTGCCCGAATATGAGATCATCACGCTGCTCCGCTGCTGATGAAGAACGGACACTATTTCCCGTTGAAATGGGCTAGAACCGTTACAAGCGATGGAAGAAACGATTCCGACAACATTTGTACATGACGGACAATTGTCGGTTGACAAGAACATTGTCCGAATGAAGTCCGCATAAAACGCTGGCTTTTTTAGTTATCGGATCAAGTTCGTGTCATTTTGCGATGACAAGAACTTGATCCGATTCCCGATTGATGACAAGAACATTGTCTGATTCCCAACAAGAGCCCGCTGGCCTGTAATCTGTTGAGATAACGGGCAGGAGAGCTTAGCTTCAACCTAGAAACTGTACGGTGACACGATTTTACTCCAATGCTAGGAGGGGCGGTAATATGTCTGCATATTTAATAACGGGTGAAGCTGGTACGGGGAAATCTAGCCTTGCAATTGAGCTGCAAAAACGTGGCTATGTTGCTTATGATGGTGACCGGACGCCTGGACTTACCCAACATGTGGATCGGGTTACTGGCGATCCAATAACCGAGAGATTAGAACAGTATACTGAAACGGATTGGGTTTGGAACGAAAACCGATTGAAAGAACTACTCCATAACCATGAAGATGTTTTCATAACAGGAGCAACTTCCAACCAGCAGTTTTTTTACCCCCTATTTAAAAAGATCTTCATGCTAACAATTGATGCTGAGACTCTCGTCCGTCGCTTGCAAAACCGCAATCCTGGAGACTACGGTATGCACCCCGCGGAATTAGAAGAGATCCTGCGTACATTTGAAGGATTTCAGCGCCGAACTATCAAAGAGGACGGAGCAATTCCTATTCACGCTGCACAGCCGCTTGAAAAAGTTGCAGATGACATTATTGCACACATAAGATAAATATTCGTTATTCAACTAACTTTAGAAGAAGAGTTAATAGTTTTAAAGGCGGAGCTGCTGATGCATTTATGATTTTTATTTTCTATAAAGATAAGGAAGGTAATAATAGAAATTATATAATTGATTATCGCCAATCTGGAACCTTTATGGTTGAGAATGAAGAATATCAAATTTATGGATAGACTAAGATAACATTCGATAAACTTGTAGTATGGTTTCAAGAAGAAGGAACTTTGTTAAAGGCTTCATGAGTTATGTCTAATGAGGCATTGATGGATGTGGAAGAGATGGCGAAGCTGCGCTGGTCGTCATCGGAAGACCGCTATCTGGCCGCCATGCGGGATCTGATGGGACAGACGGCTTGGCGGAATTAGCAGACAACCTAACACTTCGTGAGCGACCGGACTGTGTGGTTCTCTCCGAATCGCAAAATAGGTAAGGAAGGTTTCGCGTCCCGCATGCCTTCCTAGTCATTGGGGTACCTCGGACTCAAGCAACGTTGGGTCCGAGGTACCCTTTTCTGTTTTAAGGTAAATTATGTAAAATAATTCTAAGCAAATCCGTTGCAGGGGACGATACAGGAAGAAAGGAGGTTGGAACCGATGAAGAACGGGGTAATGAGGTATACAAGAATTGTGTTGGCGTTCCTAATGGCAATGACCGCCTTGGCGGCATTTATTCCAATCGGTCATGCTCGAGGTGAAGGAACGATGCTCAAAACGGGTAATTATGTCTATAGTGTCTCTCCGGATGGAGGCAATTCACCGGATCTGCTATCGACCGGTCTGATGGCGGCGGCGATAGGCGTATTGTATGACGGCACAACCGCCTATGCAGGCTGGATGGGGAAAGCGAAATCGCCGATGACGGTGCATGTGGTGATCGACTTGCTCAGGGACTATCCCCTTGATCAATTGCGTGTGGCGATGAACTCACCGAACAAATACTGGGGCTTCAAAGATATGACCGTCAAATACCGCCCGGAAGCGGCGACGGGTTATTACATCGCAACCAGGCATATCAGACAAGGCACCGAGCTGAACTATACGGTCAACGTGCCGATGGCGGGCGTGACGGCCAGGTTCATCGTGCTGGACATCACACGCACGCAAGACTTTCAGCATATCCCTCTGACGGAAGTTGAAATCACGCAAGGCAGCGGCACGCCGGGGCAAAATCCGAAGCCCTCGTTCACCGCGGAGCAGCTAAAGGCCGAGCTGAACAAGGACGCCTTGCTGGCGGACCGTTACGGCCAATGGATGAACGATGCTTGGCCGGGTAAAATCACCTCCGACGCGCAGCTGCGTCAGAACTATACGGACGAAGCCGCCGCCTTGGCGAACGTCGCATATGACCCGGCAATCTACGATCCTTACGGCGGCATCAAGCGAATTGGGAAATACGAGAGTACCGGCTATTTCAGGCTGCAGCAGGTCAACGGCAAATGGTGGTTCATTACGCCCGACGGGTATCCTTTCTTATTGAAAGGGGTGGATGCCGCAAGTTTATGGGAAGCCGGTTACAAGACGCCGATGCAGAAGCCGGACGGCACGCCAAGGCAAATTTTCGAGCAGCTGCCCGACCGGACGCTCTACGCGCCGGCTTATACCAAGGACGAGAACGGCGAGTACGTCAACTTCATTGTCTCGAATGTAATGAAGAAGTACGCCAGCGATTACGAGGCGAAATGGGGGGATATCACGCGCAAACGCCTGATACAGTGGGGGTTCAACGCCTTCAGCAAGTGGACCAAGCCTAAGGGCGTCGCTTTTCCGTACGTTCAGGTGCTGCAGGACCCTGCTAACTTGCGAAGAATCCTATGGTCGTACGATGTGTTCGATCCTCAGACCGCGCCGATCATCGACAGTACGCTAAAGACGCAGCTGCAAAACGCGCGCACCAGCAAGTGGTTAATCGGCTACACCTACGATAACGAAGCCGGCTGGACAACCGATATCGTCAAAGAGCTGCTGATGTACGGGGCGGATTCTCCGGCGAAGGGCGCCTTCGTCGATTATTATGCCACGCGGCACGGCAGTCTCGATAACGTCAATATGCTGCTCGGCATGAACGCCGTTTCGTTCAACGCGCTCAAGGACACTCCGATCGCAATCACCAAGGTATCCTCTGCGGACGTATCCGGCTTTATCACCTTGGCATCCGAGACGTATTACGCTATGATCCGCGACATCCTGAAGCGGAATGACCCGAATCATTTGTTTCTCGGCTCAACTATCGTCCCTACTTGGCGAACGGGCTTGGATTGGGATCGGGGGGCGATGCCGTATGTCGATGCCTTCTCGGTGGACAGTTATACGAGGGATGGCAGCTGGATGGACGAATACGAGGCTTTCGGGAAGCCGCTGCTCAATCTCGAGCATTCCTTCGGCTCGTCCGATCGCGGTTTGTCATATATCAGCGCCCCTACGAAGACGACCAGTACCGTTGAGCGGGGAGTAGCCTACCGGGCATTCGCGGAAAGCCAGGCACAGAATCCGCTGTTCGTCGGCTCAGGCTGGTATGCCTATTTCGATCAGGCCGTCACCGGACGCGTGGACGGAGAAAGCTACAATATCGGACTCGTCAATCAGCAGGATCAGCCATACACGGATATGGTCAGCATTATGAAGATGGCTCACGCGGCACTGGAAAACATCCATCTGTACGGCATTAACCTCGCAGCCGGTGCTGCAGTTGCGGCCAGCTCGACCCATGTTGCAACGCTTGCGCCCGCTAACGCGGTCGACGGCGACGGGGCGACGCGCTGGGGCTCGAACTATACCGACAACGAGTGGATCTATGCCGATCTCGGCGCGGTCAAGACGGTGAACCGGGTTTATCTGAGCTGGGAGGCAGCCTATGCGAAAGCCTACAAGATCCAAGTATCGAATGATGCCAAGACCTGGACGGATGTATTCGCGACCACTTCCGGGGACGGGGGGATCGACGATATCTCGTTCTCAGCCAAGAGCGCAAGATATGTACGGATGCTGGGTCTGAAGCGGGGGGCGGCTTACGGGTACTCGTTATGGAGGTTTGAGGTATTTGCTCCGACTTCTGGTTAGTGGAACTGAAGTGAGCGGAAATAAGGGGAGCCATTTTTTAAACTAAGCCGGAGCTGCGTTCCGTCATTATTTTGAGCAAATAAAGTAATAGACTGGACCCAAAAACAACAGCAGGCTTTGGACGAGAAACAAAGTCCAAGACTGCTGCTGTTTAATTGAACAAACGTTCCCCGGTAGATTGGAGTACGTTAACGGGCAGGTTAGCTTGAAAAGATATCATCCACTATTGCCCCTATGTTACCAGCAACAATATTTTTATTTGCATCGTTTATATATGTAGTAAATGTCGGGTGACAAGAACATTATCTCATTAAAGGCCGCGAAAATCGCGGCTTTTTTATTTATGGGATCAAGTTCTTGTCAAAATCAAATGACAAGAACTTGATCCCATTTCCGAAATTGACAAGAACTTGATCTCATTCCCGACGAAAGAAAGGGAATCACATATTTAAGGCAGCCGGCATACTGTTGAACTGCACCCCATTTGTTAGACACGACTAACAAAGGAGGTGCGGTTTTTTGCCTTATTTCAGTTTAGATGAGAAATTGAGTGCCATTCACAGGTATCAAGATGGTACTGAAGGGGTCAAGAGCATTGCAAAATCAATAGGGATAAATCATGAAGCTTTACGTATGTGGATTAGGCAATTCGAATATCACGGTGTAAAAGCTTTTGAAAAAACCTATACAGCTTACTCCACGGCATATAAACTAGACGTACTCAACTATATGAACGAGAATGGGACGTCTCCAAATGAAGCAGCTGTCATTTTCAATATTTCCTCTCCTGGGATCATTAGAAAATGGCGCAGCCAATACCATGAACATGGACTAGACGCCCTGAAATCAAAGAAAAAGGGGCGTCTACCCGTGACAGATAAGAACAAAAAGATTACGAAGAAACAAGAACCCACCGAAGGATCAGTGGAAGCCCTCCAAGCTGAAATAGAACGTCTGCGTATGGAAAACGCCTATTTAAAAAAGTTGAATGCCTTAGTTCAAAACAAGGAAAAATCACCAAACAAGACAAAGCGCAAGTAGTCTATGAATTAAGGCTTGAACTTCCGGTGAATGCGTTGCTAGAGCTCGCAGAAATTCCTCGTAGTACGTTCTACTACTGGGTTAAACAGTTAGACAAGCCTGATCCTGATGCAGAACTGAAACTCCTCATTCGGAGCATTTACGAGGAGCATAAAGGCCTTTACGGCTATCGTCGTATCCGTGATGAGCTCTTGAATCGGGACTATCGGGTTAATCATAAAAAAGTGCAGCGTATCATGAAAGAGCTAGGATTGAAATCAATTGTTCGCATGAAGAAGTATCGTTCATACAAAGGGACTGTCGGTAAAACAGCCCCTAATGTACTCGATCGTAATTTTAAAGCTCAGAAACCTAATGAAAAATGGGTTACAGATATTACGGAATTTAAGTTGTTTGGAGAAAAGCTGTACTTATCACCAGCGCTGGACGTGTATAACGGTGAAATTATCACGTATACAGTAGCGTCTCGCCCCTACCTACTCCCTAGTCTCTGAAATGCTGAATCAGGCATTTAAACGCTTATCTGAAGAGGATGAACTTCTCCTGCATTCGGATCAAGGCTGGCACTATCAAATGAAACGTACCAGCATGCTTGGAAGGAAAAAGGAATTACTCAAAGCATGTCTCGTAAAGGCAATTGTTACGAGAACGCGGTAATGGAGAGCTTTTTTGGCATTATGAAGTCGGAGTTTCTATATCTTAATGAATTTCAAAGTGTAGATCACTTTAAGCTAGAGCTGGCACGATACATGAACTACTACAATCACAAACGTATCAAGGCAAAATTAAAAGGCATGAGTCCGGTACAATATCGCACTCATGCCCAACAAGTTGCCTAAAAATATTTGTCTAACTTTAAGGGGTCACTTCACATTGAAGGCTGCCGTTTCTCAACTACCATGAAAGAACGGATTAACTTTCATGCTCTGTGGTGCAGCTGAAGAGATGCATGAATGGCTAACGGGTAGGGTACGTTGGTATCTGACTAGGGGGTAAAAATAAAAATACTTAATGAAAAGAAGTGATTCCCGTATCTGTTAATAAACAATTAGAATCATTGTTAAGGGAAACTGTTTTAGAGTTTGTAAATGGTGATTTTGATAAGATTAGTGCGAAACTCTACCTGGGGTGAACTTACTTCACCTCCTGATTCAGCATATAGAGATGATGCTAATCGTATTGTAATCGGAACGCGTTTAACTACCATGAAAATTCATCGCAGTGACATCTAAAAGAGGCAATATCAAAGAAGGGTGCAGCTCCTTAGATTTTTAAAGAAGTAGCACCAAGTTAATTAATTCTCGAAAGA
>NZ_JCAALT010000017.1:0-61701 GCF_059686995.1 Paenibacillus rhizoryzae
GGAACCACGCGTACCCATCCCGAACACGACCGTTAAGCCCTCCAGCGCCGATGGTACTTGGACCGCAGGGTCCTGGGAGAGTAGGACGTTGCCAAGCACGATGAACCGACCATATCTGATATGGTCGGTTTTTTGTTGTTTGTCCACTACTGTGTATAAAGCTGTGTATGGTGTGCATGAACGGAAAAAGGTTATTTACATGTTGATAAATCTTTTTGCGTATCGTGCACATATATTGTTATTCAGATCATCCCTCGATTGTTGTGGATAAGCGAACGGGCAACGTATAAATAGGCGCGATCCGCCCAAGCTAGTAAGGATACGCAGTGGTGGCAATCCGCTTGACCTTTTGGCAATTTTGCGTATAATAAAGTTAAAGTCAAAGAAAGTCAAAGTCAATTTGACTAAAAACTTTGACGATTTAGTTTTCTTGGCTATACAAGTCGCCGAGTAGATGTATGGGCAACTTAGGGAGGTTGGCGAAATGCGCAACATTTCCGATCTCATCGAGCAGTACCTCAAGCATATGCTTAAAGAAAGCCCCGGTGGTGCTGTAGAGCTTCAGCGTAATGATCTGGCGGACCGCTTCTCATGTGTGCCGTCGCAAATCAATTACGTAATCAGTACAAGGTTCACGCTGGAGAAAGGCTATTTTGTGGAAAGCAAACGTGGCGGAGGCGGTTATATCCGCATTCAACGTGTAGAGCTGCCCACGCTGTCGGCCCTTCAAGAGCATCTTGCCCAAACCATCGGCGAGCAAGTGGATCAGGACACGGCAGAAGGCATCGTATATCAGCTGGAGGAAGGGAAGCTCATATCCAGGCGGGAAGCCAATTTACTTCGCGCCGCGATATCCCGTGATTCCATCGCTGTAAAGCTGCCGCTGCGGGATGAAATTCGGGCTAGGCTGTTGAGGGCGATGTTGATCACACTGCTCGTTAAGTAAGCTGCGCAAGCCTTGTATGAGGAGGGATAGTGCGGAATGCTTTGTCAGGAATGTGACAAGAAGCCGGCTACGCTTCATTTTACGAAAATTGTGAATGGCGAGAAGACAGAGTTTCATATCTGTGAAACATGCGCGCGAGAGCGGGGAGAAGGAATTCCGGGTACGGCAAACGGATTCTCTATCCACAGCTTGCTATCCGGTTTGCTCGACTTCGAGCCTGCCGGGAGCATGAATACACTTGGCGCCAAGCCACAGCAGCAGCTGCGCTGTGAGCACTGCGGACTGACCTATACACAATTTAGTAAGATGGGCCGATTCGGCTGCAGCAATTGTTATATCCAATTTGGCAGCAAACTGGACCCTATTTTTAAACGGGTGCATGGCAATACAACTCACGTAGGTAAAATTCCAAAGCGAACAGGTGTTCAAATCCAGGTGAAGCGTGAAATTGAACAGCTGAGAAGGGATTTGCACATGCGTATCGAACAGGAAGAGTTCGAGGACGCAGCCCAAATCCGGGATCGGATTCGGGAACTGGAGCGCAATATAGCCGATGTTTAGGCACGGTTAGGAAGGTGATTCTGAAGGATGTCGAAGCGTTATGTAGATGAAGCGCTGAGCGACTGGATGAAGGGAAATGGTCCTGATACAGATGTTGTTATCAGCAGCCGCATCCGAATTGCTCGCAATTTATCGAGTCATCCGTTTCCGATGCTTGCCACATCAGAGCAGGCAAACGAAGTGATGGAACAGCTTACAAGTGTGGCTGTAACGGGCCAACTGAGCGAGCTCGGCGAATTCGAAACCATCAAGCTCTCCCAGCTAAACGAGCTTGAGCGCAGAGTACTTGTCGAGAAGCATCTCATTAGTCCGAATTTGGCCAACGAGTCACGCAGCGGCGCAGTACTGCTAAGCGAGAATGAATCCGTTAGTATTATGGTGAATGAAGAGGATCATTTGCGCATTCAATGTCTGTATCCCGGTTTTCAGGTTAAGGAAGCATGGGGACTGGCGAATCGCATTGACGATATTTTTGAAGAAGTGACCAATTATGCATATGACGAGCGCAGGGGATATTTAACAAGCTGTCCGACTAACGTTGGAACAGGAATTCGCTCATCGGTCATGATGCATCTTCCGGGGCTTGTGCTTTCGCAGCAGATCAACCGCATTTTATCGGCCGTCACTCAAGTGGGGCTGGCAGTTCGGGGGATTTACGGCGAAGGCAGCGAAGCGCTCGGAAACTTATTTCAAATTTCGAATCAAATTACGCTTGGTCAATCCGAAGGGGAAATCATCGAGAACCTGCACAGTGTGGCTCGGCAAATTATTGAGCACGAACGGGCAGCTCGCCAGCGTTTGCTGGAAGAATCGCGCGTCCGTCTGGAGGATCGGGTTTATCGGTCCTATGGAATTCTGTCGCATGCGATGATCATGGATACCAAGGAAGCTTCGCAAAGGCTGTCCGATGTCCGTTTAGGCATCGATTTGGGATTGATTCGAAATGTCTCACCGCAGGTAATGAATGAAATGATGGTATTAACGCAGCCGGGATTCCTCCAACAGGTGTTCCATGAGAAAATGACGCCTGAACAGCGGGATATTCGGCGAGCGGAACTTATACGAAGTCATTTACAAAGTGAATCCGATCATGGGGGTGTATGAACATGATGTTTGGAAGATTTACCGAACGGGCACAGAAGGTGCTCGCACTGGCGCAGGAAGAAGCGGTTCGTCTCGGTCATAACAATATCGGCACGGAGCATATTTTGCTCGGGCTGAACCGAGAAGGGGAAGGAATCGCAGCGAAAGCACTGATCGGTCTTGGCCTCAGCCTTGAGAAAATTCAAGATGAAGTGGAGACGCTGATCGGACGCGGTCAAGAACAACCTACCAATATTGCGTACACACCACGTGCCAAGAAGGTAATCGAGCTTTCGATGGATGAAGCACGTAAGCTTGGTCATACGTATGTGGGCACAGAGCATATCTTGCTCGGTCTCATCCGTGAAGGGGAAGGCGTTGCGGCCCGCGTGCTGAACAACCTTGGCATCAGTTTAAATAAAGCACGCCAGCAAGTGCTGCAGCTTCTGGGCAGCAGTGAAGCCGTTTCAAGCAATCACGGGGCACCGACAAATGTAAGCACGCCAACACTGGATGGTCTGGCTCGTGATTTGACGGCCTATGCCAAAGACGGTAATTTGGATCCGGTTATCGGCCGGAGCAAGGAAATCGAACGCGTTATTCAAGTGCTGAGCCGCAGAACGAAGAACAATCCTGTTCTGATCGGTGAGCCGGGCGTTGGTAAGACGGCTATCGCGGAAGGTTTGGCTCAGAAAATTATCGCGGGCGAAATTCCGGAAACCCTTCGCGATAAACGCGTCATGACGCTCGATATGGGCTCTGTCGTTGCAGGTACGAAGTATCGCGGTGAGTTCGAGGACCGTTTGAAGAAAATCATGGACGAAATTCGTCAAGCCGGCAACATCGTCCTGTTCATCGATGAGCTGCATACGCTGATCGGTGCGGGGGGAGCGGAAGGTGCAATTGATGCATCGAACATTCTTAAGCCTGCTCTAGCACGCGGCGAGCTGCAATGTATCGGTGCAACAACCCTTGACGAATATCGCAAATATATCGAGAAAGATGCTGCTCTGGAGCGCCGTTTCCAACCGATTACGGTGGATCAGCCGTCGCCGGAGGAAGCGATTCAAATCCTTCACGGCTTGCGTGATCGTTACGAAGCGCATCACCGCGTGAAAATTACAGATGAAGCTATCGAGCAAGCCGTTAAGCTGTCCGATCGCTACATCACAGATCGTTTCCTCCCGGATAAGGCGATCGACCTTATCGATGAAGCGAGCTCCAAAGTACGCTTGAAATCGTACACCGTACCGCCTAACCTCAAACAACTGGAGAATCGCCTGGAGGACATCCGTAAGGAGAAGGATTCCGCGGTTCAAAGCCAAGAGTTTGAGAAAGCAGCAGCGCTTCGCGACACCGAGCAGAAGATCCGTGAAGAGCTCGATGTGACGAAGAACCTGTGGAAAGAAAAACAAGGCCGTACGGATTCCGAAGTAACGCCTGACGATATCGCTCAGATCGTTGCAAGCTGGACCGGTATTCCGGTTTCCAAACTTGCTGAGGAAGAAACACAGCGCCTGCTCAAGATGGAAGATATTCTTCATGACCGTGTTATCGGACAAAGCGAAGCGGTGAAAGCCGTATCTCGTGCCATCCGCAGAGCGCGTGCAGGTCTGAAAGATCCGAAGCGCCCAATGGGCTCCTTCATCTTCCTCGGCCCTACCGGGGTTGGTAAAACCGAATTGGCACGTGCCCTTGCTGAAGCGATGTTCGGCGATGAGAATGCGGTCATCCGCATCGACATGTCGGAATACATGGAGAAACACTCCACTTCCAGATTGGTCGGCGCACCTCCGGGATATGTCGGCTATGAAGAAGGCGGTCAATTGACCGAGAAGGTTCGCCGCAAGCCATATTCGGTCGTGCTGCTTGATGAAATCGAGAAAGCACATCCGGAAGTGTTTAATATTCTGCTTCAAGTGCTTGAAGACGGTCGTCTCACGGACTCCAAAGGCCGCGTAGTCGACTTCCGCAACACCCTTATTATCATGACGTCCAACGTAGGCGCTGATCAAATCAAACGCAATTCCTCCCTCGGCTTTACGGCCGCACAGGATGCGGGGCGCGACTTTAACATCATGAAAGATAAGGTATTGGCAGAGCTGAAGAAGAGCTTCCGCCCTGAGTTCCTGAACCGGATCGATGAAACGATCGTGTTCCATTCTCTCGAGAAGGAGCATATCGCTCAAATCGTGACGCTGATGTCCGAAGAGCTTCGCAAACGTCTGCGCGAGCAGGAAGTCGACTTCGAGCTGACGGATACGGCGAAAGAATTCCTGGCGAAAGAAGGCTTCGATCCGCAGTACGGCGCGCGTCCGCTGCGCAGAGCGATCCAGAAGCATATCGAGGATCGTCTGTCAGAGGATCTGCTGCTCGGCAAAATCGCGAAGGGTCATCATTTGATCATCGACGAGAAGGACGGAGAGCTTACGGTTACACACCGTGACAGCAACCACGTTCCTGCCGCGGAAGAGCCTGCGACGAAATAAAATCACACAAAACCCTTTACTCTACTGCCTAAGGCGGAGGAGTAAAGGGTTTTTTTGTGAAACAATGAGATCAGCTGCGGATAAGAATTGTTATCGGCGGGCTTTAAATGGTAAACTTTGAATGATACGTCTTTTGCATAAGGAGCTGCACATGGCAAAACTTAAAGTTAAGTTCGCATGCACCGAATGCGGAACAGAGTCACCCAAATGGATGGGGAAATGCCCGGGCTGCGGGCAGTGGAATACGATGGTGGAAGAGAAGGAAACGGTTGTCAAGACGCAAGGAATGGGCTCGACGCTCATTCAGACGAAAGAAAAGCCGCGTCCCATCATACATATAGAAAGTGGTCAGGAAAAACGGATCGAGACAACCAATCAGGAACTCAATCGCGTGCTGGGCGGAGGCGTTGTGCCGGGCTCGCTTATTCTGGTCGGTGGGGATCCGGGTATCGGCAAATCGACATTGCTGCTGCAAACTTCCCATGCGCTGGCATCGAAGAAGCTGACTGTGCTCTATATTTCAGGAGAGGAATCTGTACGTCAGACACGATTGCGGGCCGACCGTCTTGGCGCGCTGTCTGATACGTTGTATGTACTCTGCGAAACGAACATGGAGCAGATCAATGATGCGATTGAATCGGTTCAGCCGGATTTTCTCGTCATCGATTCCATTCAGACGGTGTATGACCCCAGAGTAGAATCTGCGCCGGGCAGTGTTTCGCAAGTACGGGAATGTACGGCTCACTTCATGCGGGTTGCGAAGATCAAGGGCATTGCAACCGTATTGGTTGGCCACGTTACGAAGGAAGGCGCCATTGCAGGTCCGCGAATGCTCGAGCATATGGTTGACTGTGTGCTCTACTTTGAAGGCGAACGGCATCATTCGTACCGATTGCTTAGGGCCGTTAAGAATCGGTTCGGTTCTACCAATGAAATCGGAATTTTTGAAATGGTCGAGGAAGGGCTGCGCGAGGTCAGTAATCCGTCCGAGCTGTTCTTATCGGAACGTCCGCTTGGGGTATCCGGTTCCACCGTCGTGGCTAGCATGGAAGGTACAAGGCCGGTGCTTGTCGAGCTTCAGGCGCTTGTCGCGTCAACGAACTTCCCCTCGCCGCGCAGGATGGCAACGGGTATTGACCACAACAGGATGACCTTGATTGTTGCGGTGCTGGAGAAACGAATGGGCATGTTCTTGCAAACGCAGGATGTTTACCTCAATGTAGCCGGGGGCATCCGGCTCGATGAGCCTGCTGTAGATCTGGCAGCTGCAGTCAGTATTGCATCGAGCTTCCGCGATGCGCCGACTAGACCGTTCGACGTATTCTTCGGAGAAATTGGATTAACGGGAGAAGTGCGGGGCGTATCCCGCGCCGAACAGCGAGTAAAAGAAGCACAGAAACTGGGATTTAAGCGGGTCATTATGCCTCAGAAGAGTTTGAAGGGCTGGACCCCGCCTGCCGGCATAGAAATCATCGGTGTTGAGACGGTTGCAGATGCGCTGTCCAAGGCATTCGGATAGAGGGGGGAGAAATGATGAAAGAGTCAAACCAAGCAGAAATGGTCAATCAGCTGCTCCAGATGGTCGCACCGGGCATGGCGTTCCGGGAAGGCCTCGATAATGTGCTGCGAGCTAAGACCGGGGCGCTCATCGTCGTCGGCTACAGTCCGGAAGTGATGGAAGTCGTAGACGGCGGCTTCTCCATCAATTGCGATTTTTCCCCGAACTATTTATACGAGCTGGCCAAAATGGATGGCGCCATTATACTAAGCGAAGATCGCAAACGTATTCTATATGCCAATACCCAGCTGATTCCTGACAGTTCCATCTCCTCCAGTGAGACAGGAATTCGGCACCGTACTGCGGAGCGCGTGGCGAAGCAAACCGGCAAGCTGGTTGTATCCATCTCGCAGCGGCGAAATGTTATTACACTTTATCAAGGCCAGTTTAGGTATTCCCTCAAGGAAATGGGCGTAATCCTGACCAAAGCCAATCAGGCGATTCAAACGCTTGAAAAATACAAAGTGGTGCTGAACCAGTCGTTTACGAATCTATCCGCACTGGAGTTTGAAGAAATGGTCACCTTGCAGGAGGTTGCCCATGTTATCAAGCGGGTAGAGATGGTCATCCGTGTCAAAATGGAAATTAAACGTTATGTCAATGAGCTCGGTACGGAAGGCCGTCTCATCAGCATGCAAATGGAAGAGCTTGTCGGCGGCGTTGAAGAGGAAGCCTGGTTCTTGCTGAAGGATTATGTGAAGGATCCGAACGAGGACCGTATTCGCGAAATCCGTGCAAGCATCCGCAAGCTGAATTCCGAAGAGCTGCTGGAGCTGGGGCAAATTATGAAATTGCTCGGCTATAGCGGACTAAGCGCAGCATCAGAAGAAATGGTTGCTCCGCGCGGTTATCGTCTGTTAAGCCGGATTCCGAGACTGCCGCAAGTTATCATGAACAACCTTGTGGAACGATTCGGATATCTGCCTCATATCTTGATGGCAACGATTGAGGAATTGGACTCGGTGGACGGCATTGGCGAGGTCAGGGCACGTGCGATCAAGGAAGGCTTAAAGCGGATCCAAGAGCAGATGTTCATTGACAGACAAATTTAAATCCCATACAATGAGGGAATGCAGACGGACGCTGGTTACAACTGACAATTAGCCGTATTGCACCCCTTAAACTTCTGGTGGAAGTTATTTTCTCAGTTTGCCTGCTATACTGCAAATTGCGGTTTTAGGGCATAGTAAAGATGAGGTGGAGCAAATGATTACGAAGTCAATACCGAGTCTTTTTACAGTGGCGAATTTATTCCTGGGTATTGTCGCCATTATTCTCATATTTCCTGAGAATGCGAAGCCTGAGGTAGCTGCGATGATGGTTATTATCGCAATGCTGATGGATGGCGTGGACGGCCGAGTCGCCCGCGCACTTAACGCTCAAAGCGAATTTGGTAAAGAATTAGATTCACTGTCGGATGTAATTTCTTTTGGAGTTGCACCTGCTTTTATTATGTATAGTGTTGCTTTCCAAGAACTCACTCCGGCTCCGGCTTGGATTATTACAGCTTTGTTCCCGATTTGCGGAGCATTGAGACTTGCGAGATTCAACGTCATCTCCGGTATGCCCGGCTATTTCATCGGCTTGCCGATTCCGGCCGCTGGCGGCGTACTTGCCACATTGGCGTTGTTCCACCAAGATATTGCTGTATCCGTCTTGATGGCAAGCACACTTGTCCTGTCGTTCCTGATGGTAAGTACCGTTCGTTACCCGAACTTTAAGAAGCTCGGCATTCCGAAGAATGCGATTTGGGTCGTACCGATTATTGTGGCGGTCTCCGTGGTGCTCGGTATCTTGTTCCCGCATCATCTATCGAAGATCCTATTCGTTCCGCTGGTTCTCTACGCGCTGTACGGCCTAAAAAAAAACGTTGATCGCCGTCTCCCAAGCAGGAAACGCAAGCGTTTAATGGAAAGCCAGCGCCAAGAAGAAGCGGTTCACAGCGAACATAGCGCATAAGCCGCTAATAAGAAAGACCGCCTTGTCTGTCCCCTAAGGGGATGTACAAGGCGGTCTTTCTTGCGTTTACCGCTGATTATGCTAACCGATGGGTAAAGACTAAGTAAGATTGAATAAGCCGAGCGTACTGCATTTATCGGATTCGCGTTCAATGACGTCTTCGAGTTGAATGTCGAGCAAATTCGCCATCGCAGACATGTAGAACAAGTTTCGTCCGAGCTCGTTCTGAATCGCTTCTTTGCAGTGTTCGCAGAGTTCACCTGAAATGTGATGATGCAGCTTTGTTTTGGCTTGCTCGAGGTTAAAGTCATCCGCAAACTGCTGCTTCCGTGCATTTAACTCGATACATCCGCATTCCGTAACGGATTTGGCAACTGCCCGATTAACGGAAGCGCCGGACTGGCCATACTTCGACATGACGTCTAGCAGGCTGCGATGTCGCAACAGCAGTTCAGAGACCTGCTGCTGAAATTGCTCCAGTGTTGGTGCGTTCATCGATTCCACCTCATTTCAGGAATGGATTGCTTTCTTTTATTATAAGCCTCCCCGCGGTGCATTTCAAAATGGATTTCTACTTTTTGTCCTCTTTTCGTGCCAGGTTAATAAATTCTAATGCTTTCGCTCGGGTAGGCGATTAACGTAACCATAATTGGAACATAATTGTAATGGAGGTGGATTTATATGATGAAACGAATGATTCAACTGATTGGTCTATTGTTCGGCGGATTTCTGGGCGCTCAAATGAACAGCTCCCTAAACGGCAGTGTGAGCTGGGCGGAATCGTCAACCGGTCTTATGCAGCATTCAGGAAGCTATTACATGAACGTCGGCATTGGCGCGTTATGCGGCCTTGCAGCAGCAACGGTATTGGCAGGCTCCATCCTGAAATGGATGCGGCAAGGAGCGGAGCGGGCGTCGGCCATTCCGACAGGAGAACTGGTAGCGGGCGGCAGCGGACTAATTGGCGGGCTTGCACTGTCAGCGCTATTGTATCCGGTTTTATCCGGTTTATCGGGAGCAGGCCTATTCATTCCTCTACTACTGACGTTGTTCTTAGGGTATGCAGGACTGCGGATCGGGTTAAACAAACGGGAGGAATTTGCTGAAAGCCTGAGAGGACTGTTCGAGCGTCGCAGCAACGCGGCTCGAGTGGAAGAGGAAAGCAGCTATGAGGAGCATAAAATTCTGGATACGAGTGTGATCATCGATGGCCGAATTGCAGACATTTGCAAAACCGGTTTTATTGAAGGCACACTGGTCATTCCGGAGTTTGTGCTTGAAGAGCTGCAGCACATTGCGGATTCGTCGGATTTGCTCAAACGTAACAGAGGGCGCAGAGGGCTCGATATTTTGAACAAGATTCAAAAAGAGCTCGATGTGAAAGTGCTGATCTACGAAGGTGAAGCCGAAGAGGGCGAAGTGGACAGCAAGCTCGTGAAGCTGGCGAAAGTGCTGCATGGCAAAGTCGTCACGAATGACTTCAACCTGAACAAAGTGTGCGAGCTGCAAGGCGTATCGGTGTTAAATATTAATGACCTTGCCAATGCAGTGAAGCCGGTCGTTCTCCCAGGCGAAGAAATTGTCGTTCAAGTCATCAAAGATGGCAAAGAACATGGCCAAGGGGTCGCGTATCTGGATGACGGCACGATGATCGTTGTAGAAGGCGGCAGAGACTACATCGGAACAACGATGGAGGTGCTCGTGACGAGCGTGCTGCAAACCTCTGCGGGCCGAATGATTTTCGCGAAGCCGAAATTGTTGGAAAAAGCGCTGTAACGCGGTATGATAGGTGCTAGGCTAATTGGTTTGCGTGTACTCCATCGGAAGATTGGACATGCAGCATTTAGCTGAGTATGAAGTATACACGCGGGGCGGTTGGAAGGCATGGAAGCAGCAGGTGCAAAATGGGGCGTCGTCGTTGTGGCGGCGGGCCGCGGAACCAGAATGGGAACAGCGGAGAGCAAACAATATTTGCTCTTGCGGGACAAGCCTATTCTGGTTCATACCCTGGAACGATTTCAAGCCATGGATGACATTGCGGAAGTGGCGCTTATCGTCGGTCAGCAGGATGTGGACCGTTGCCGGGAATTCGTAACGGAATTTGGCCTTCACAAAGTGAAGCAGGTGGCAGCGGGCGGAAGCGAGCGTCAGCATTCGGTTCATCTTGGGCTTGCGGCTCTTAGCGAATCGGTCGATTGGGTCATGGTTCATGACGGCGTCCGGCCGTTTGTGACCGAGCTTGCAGTGCGGTCATGTATGCGTAAAGCTCTTCAGACGGAAGCAGCTGTGCTTGCCGTACCTGTTAAAGATACAATTAAGCAAGTGAATGAAACCGGCGCCATTACGGCGACTCCGGATCGGCGAAGCTTGTGGGCGATTCAAACGCCGCAGGCTTTTCGTCGTTCCTTGCTGCAGCAGGCGCTTGATCAAGCGGCTGCGGATCAGTTTCTCGGCACCGATGACGCGATGACCGTGGAACGATTAGGCGTGACGGTATCTGTTGCCGAAGGCGATTATACGAATATTAAGATTACAACACCGGAGGATTTGCCTTACGCGGAATTTCTGTTGGCAAACCGAGAGCGGGAGAGGGGTTCGGATTCATGATTCGAGTAGGACAAGGGTTTGATGTGCATCAATTGGTGGAGGGAAGGCCTTGTATCATTGGAGGCGTTACAATTCCTCATGAGCGCGGGCTTCTGGGGCATTCCGATGCCGATGTGCTGCTGCATGCGATCAGCGATGCTGTGCTGGGGGCGCTGGGCCTTGGCGATATCGGGAAGCATTTTCCGGATACCGATCCGGCGTTTAAGGATGCCGACAGCTTGAAGCTGCTTCAGCATATTTGGGGATTGGTGAAAGAGCGCGGTTATAAGCTTGGCAATATCGATTCGACGATCATTGCCCAACGTCCCAAAATGCTGCCTTACATCCCGCAGATGGTTGAAATTATTGCTGGGGCGCTGGAAGCAGAGGAGCTCTCGCAAGTGAATGTGAAAGCAACCACGACGGAGCAGCTTGGATTCGCCGGACGCGGCGAAGGGATCGCCGCGCAATCGGTTGTCTGCCTTGTAAAAGTTGTGCTATGATTCTGCAATACAATAGTTTGCCCGGGAGGAGTTAAACAAGATGTCAGAACAAATCAGGGTACGGTATGCACCGTCACCTACAGGTCATTTACATATCGGCAACGCCAGAACGGCCTTATTCAACTATCTGTTTGCGCGTAATTTAGGCGGCAAATTCATTATACGGATCGAAGATACCGACGTGAAACGCAATGTGGCGGGCGGCGAAGAAAACCAGCTCACCTATTTGAAGTGGCTCGGGATCGATTGGGATGAAAGCATCGACGTTGGCGGAGGATATGGTCCATACCGCCAAACGGAGCGTCTTGATCTGTACCGCGTGTATTGGCAAGAGCTGCTCGACAAGGGTCTTGCTTACAAGTGTTACTGCACGGAGGAAGAGCTGGAGCAGGAGCGGGAAGAGCAGACAGCACGCGGCGAAATGCCTCGTTATTCCGGCAAGCACCGCAGCTTGACGGATGAGCAGCGTACAGCTTTCGAAGCGGAAGGGCGCATTCCAAGCATTCGTTTCCGTGTACCGGAGAACCGGACCTATACGTTTAACGATCTGGTGAAAGGTCAAATCACTTTCGAAGCCGACGGTATCGGTGATTTCGTAATCGTGAAGAAGGACGGCATTCCAACGTACAATTTCGCTGTTGCATTGGATGACCATCTGATGGCGATCAGCCATGTCCTGCGTGGTGAGGATCATATCTCCAACACACCGCGTCAGCTGATGATTTATGAAGCATTCGGTTGGGAGCCGCCGGTATTCGGTCATATGACGCTGATCGTCAATGAGAACCGTAAGAAGCTGAGCAAACGCGATGAGTCCATTATCCAGTTTATCGAGCAATACGATAAGCTTGGTTATTTGCCTGAAGCCATGTTCAACTTTATTACCTTGCTTGGCTGGTCACCTGAAGGCGAGCAGGAGATGTTCACGCGCGAGGAGTTAGTTTCGGTCTTTACAGCTAACCGCTTAAGCAAAAGCCCTGCCGTGTTCGATACGAACAAGCTGAGCTGGATGAATAATGAGTACATGAAGAAATCAGACGTTCCACGCATTGTGGAGCTGTGTATTCCGCATCTTCAAGAAGCGGGACGCCTGCCTGAGGCGCTCAGCGCAAGCCAGCATGATTGGGCACGCGATCTGGTTGCCCTCTACCAGGATAAGCTGCGGTTTGCAGCGGATATTGTACCGCTTACCGAACTCTTCTTCTTGCCGGAAGCGGCAGATGAGGATGAAGCAAAGACAGTCCTGGCGGAGGAGCAGGTGCCGGTTGTTTTGCAAGCCTTCTTGGAGCAAGTGAAAGCGTTGGAAGCCTTTGATGTAGATGGAATCAAAGCAGCCATCAAAGCGGTCCAGCAAGCAACAGGCTTCAAGGGCAAACAGCTCTTCATGCCGATTCGTGCCGCTCTGACGGGGCAAACGCATGGGCCGGATTTGAATCAGACGATTGCTTTACTGGGTCAAACAAAGGTTGAACAGCGTTTGCAGGGCCGACTGGGCTAAACAGTGTCTGTGGCCTATTGAAATCTTCCATAGACTGCGCATGATGGGCGTTTGACTACTTGCCAGTTGGGGAGTCCTCGGCTATACTTGAATTAATTTAGGAACGATAAGGCTTTGAACAGGATTGTTTATTCAGTACAAGATTACCAGAGAGGGCGACCTTCAAACGGAGCCGCAGATACAGTTCGTATAGCGGTGTTCGAATGACTGGGTGTGAGTCGCTTATTCTTGGGAATAAACGTTGCGCCTGGGAGCCGCATCTCCGAGCTGCCGTTATCGGCAGGGTGGGTGATGACGATAGGTCCTCGTTACGGACTATATAAGACGGGCGATAGTAAGAAATACAATCGTTCCGATGCAGAGTGGGACCGCGTTAACACGCCTCTGCAGCCTTTGGGCTGCGGGGGCTTTTTGTATTATTGTCGATACCGGAGAGGGGGAATTTCGATGTTTCGAAGCTTGGCGTCTGATATTGAGACCATACTAGAGAATGATCCTGCTGCCCGCAATAAGCTGGAAGTCGTGTTCACTTATTCAGGTCTTCATGCGATATGGTCGCACCGAATCGCACATGCGCTCTTCAAACGCAGGTGGTATACACTTGCCCGCGTCATCTCGCAGACGAGCCGATTTTTTACAGGCATTGAAATCCATCCGGGTGCGACAATCGGAGAAAAGCTGTTTATTGACCACGGCATGGGTGTCGTCATCGGGGAGACCTGCGAAATCGGCAATAATGTGGTCATTTATCAAGGGGTTACGCTCGGCGGGACCGGTAAGGAAAGAGGGAAACGCCATCCGACCATCGGTAACAATGTCGTTATCGCTTCAGGGGCTAAGGTTCTAGGCTCCTTCAAGGTTGGAGACAATGTGAATATAGGTGCCAATTCCGTCGTGCTGCGGGAAGTTCCGTCGAACAGCACAGTAGTCGGGATCCCTGGCAGAGTCATTAAACGCAATGGCACACGAGTAGGTGATCGTCTTGATCATACCCAGCTTCCGGATCCCGTCATTGAGATGCTGCGGGCGATGCAGAAAGAAGTGTCTGAATTAAGAGTAGAGCTGGAGCGAGAAAGACGCAAACAGCCAGTTGCTGGAGGAGAAACGAGATAATGAGCTTGCGTATATATAATACACTGACACGTGAGAAGGAAATCTTTCAATCGCTGGAGCCCGGCAAAGTCAAAATGTACGTGTGCGGACCAACGGTTTATGATTACATTCATATCGGGAATGCCCGTCCGGCGATTTTCTTCGATGTCGTGCGTCGTTATTTGGAGTCGGCTGCTTACGAAGTCAATTACGTTGTGAACTTTACGGATGTGGACGATAAGCTGATTCGTAAAGCCGAGCAGTTGGGCACCACAGTTCCTGAAGTGGCAGAGCGGTTTATTCATGCGTTTAATGAGAACATCAAGGGACTCGGTATCCACCAGGCTACGCTTAATCCGCGTGTTACCGATCATATGGATGAGATCATTGCTTTCATTGCGGCGCTCGTGGATGGCGGCCATGCGTATGAGAACGGCGGCGATGTATTCTTCCGCACGAGCACCTTCCCCGACTACGGCAAGCTGTCCCATCAGAATATGGATGAGCTGCAGCTGGGAATTCGGATTGGCGTGGATGAGCGTAAAGAAAGCGGTCAAGACTTTGTACTATGGAAAGCCGCGAAGCCTGGAGAAATCAAATGGGATAGCCCATGGGGAGCAGGACGCCCGGGCTGGCATATTGAGTGCTCCGCGATGGCGCGCAAATATCTAGGCGATACGCTGGATATTCACGGCGGTGGCCATGATCTGCAGTTCCCGCACCACGAATGTGAAATTGCACAGTCAGAGTCCGTAACAGGTAAGCCGCTCGCGAACTATTGGATGCATAATGGCTACATCAACATCAACAATGAGAAAATGTCCAAGTCACTCGGCAACGGGATCACGGTGCAGGAGATGCTTACTCGCATTAAACCAGCTGTAATCCGCTACTTTATGTTGTCGGCCCATTATAGAAGCCCGCTTAATTTCAGCGATGAGACGATTGCGCAAGCAGAGAACAGCGTTGAGCGGATCTTGAACTCCGTTTCGAATGTGAAGCACCGTCTTTCTGTTGCCGTGAGCGAACCGGACGGTGCGGCGCTTGAACAGCTTAAAGAACGAATCGCTGCGATTCGCGAACAGTTTAATGCGAAGATGGACGATGACTTCAACACGCCGGATGCGATTACCGCAATGTTCGAGCTGGTTAGCGAAGCAAATCTGCTTCTGCAGCGTGCGGTTGTTTCGGCAGAGGAGCTTGAACTGCTGCTCGCAGCATTCCAAGATTTTGACCGTGTATTGGGACTGCTGGAAGCGGAAGAAGAATTGCTCGATGCCGACATTGATGCACTCATCGTGCAGCGAACGGAGGCTCGGACAAATAAGGATTGGAAGCGGGCCGATGAAATTCGCGACCAGCTGTCCGCGCTCGGGATTGTGCTTGAGGATACGCCGCAAGGTATCCGGTGGCGGCGGAAATGATGGACAACGGAAGTATGGATGTCGGAGGAAGCGGCGGGATCGGTTTGAGCCTAGAAGACGGGTTGTGGTTTCACTCCCCGAACAAACCGGTCCATTTAATGAATCCCATCGTATTGGCTTATATTGGCGATGCGGTGTTCGAGATGATTGTACGTCAATATCTCATATCGCAGCCTAATCAGAAGCTGCATCATCTTCACCGTCAGGCGACGCAGTTCGTTTCGGCTAAAGCGCAGCGTATACTGCTGGAGAAATGGCAGCCGATTCTGACGGAGGAAGAAGCGGATGTTGTACGGCGGGGACGTAACGCCAAGTCAGGCACTTCGCCGAAGAATGCGGATCCGGCCGACTACCAACAGGCGACGGCGCTGGAGTGTTTAATGGGGTATTTGTATTATGGCAAGAAAGTGAGCCGGCTCCGTGAGCTGATGGCAATCGCTTTTGACGAATAGAAGCGCTAGAAGAGACATATTTAAGGAGGTTAATGATGCGCGAGGTTGAAGAAGATACACAGGAATGGATCGCAGGCAAGCATCCCGTAATGGAAGCACTGCGCTCCGGACGCGAAATCAACAAAATTTGGGTGGCCGAGCAGGCGCAGAAAGCAGCTCAGCCCATTATGCTGGAAGCGAAGAAAGCGGGGCTTGTCGTACAGATCGTTGACAAACGGAAGCTGGACCAAATGGTCGAAGGCGTTCCGCATCAAGGTGTCGTTGCCCAAGCAGCCGCTTACCGTTATTACGAAATAGAGGAACTTCTGGCACGGGTTAAAGAGAGCGGCGAAATGCCATTCTTCTTGCTGCTTGATGAAATTGAAGATCCGCATAACTTGGGCTCCATTCTCCGGACAGCGGAATGTACCGGCGTTCATGGTGTTATTATTCCGAAGCGGCGTTCGGCTTCGCTGACAGCAACGGTTTCCAAAACATCCGCCGGTGCTGTAGAGTACATGCCGGTTGCGCGGATTACGAATATGGCACAAACGATCGATAAGCTGAAGGAAGCGGGCATTTGGGTAGCGGGTGCTGACGTTGGCGCGAAGCAGGATGTTTATTCCTCATCTACGAAGTTCGATATGCCGCTTGCTATTGTCATTGGCAATGAAGCAAAAGGGATTGGCAGACTGATTCGTGAGAAATGCGACTTTCTAATCAAGCTTCCGATGAACGGCCAATTGAATTCACTAAATGCGTCCGTTGCAGCAGGTGTGCTGATGTACGAAGTCGTGCGGCAGCGCCTCGCCAAGTAGGCGATGCAGCGGCGGGATGACGTTCTGCTGGTTGACGGCTACAATATGATCGGGGCTTGGCCGGTTCTGTCCGCTTTGGGTGATAAGGATTTAGAGGATGCACGGGATCGGCTTCTGGAAATGCTGGCGGACTATCAAGGCTTCACCGGCATGAAGGTTATCGTAGTATTCGACGCGCATCAAGTGCCCGGAGTTGGCTCCACGTTCAAACAGCATAGGCTGACCGTCGTGTTTACGAAGGAAAAAGAAACAGCGGATGCTTGTATTGAACGGCTAGCATCGGAGTTAGCGCTTCGAAGCCGTAATATTCATGTCGCGACATCTGATATGGCTGAGCAGGCAGTCACTTTCGGCAAAGGCGCTCTTCGGAAATCCGCACGAGAGCTTCTTATCGAAATTCAGCAAAATCGCAAAGCCATTGAGCGAAAGGTCGAGCAGAAAACAACGGTTCGCAATGAGCTGGATGGGAATATTAGCACGGATGTTCGAATGAAACTGGAAAAATGGCGCAGAGGCCAAATGTAAGCGCTAGACTATATGTTACTAGCATGTGAGTTAATAGGACAAAAATGTCTCCGGAATCGGTGGGAATTCCCATTTTTGCTAGATAATTAGCATGTTTTCAGCGGGATCATCATTGACTGTTGAAGGTTACATAATGTATACTGAGTCTAAGTTTCTACACGTAGAGTGCGTGCTAGAATTTTATTCCAGTAAAGTTATATGCTCTAGTTTTTGAAGACATTGCGCGCCGGTATATAGATTAAGCTACTGATAGTTTTGGGCATTGTACGCCTTTCGAGCCGGAGGGATTGTTCGTGAGCATCGACCTCAGAGAATGGAAAACGCTGGATTATGACTGCAAAACGGACGAAGACATTGTCGAGACGGTTCGCGAGGGTGACAGCGAAGCGCTGGAATATTTAATTAATAAATATAAGAACTTTGTCCGTGCCAAAGCGCGTTCCTACTTCTTGATTGGGGCCGACCGCGAAGATATCGTCCAAGAAGGCATGATTGGCCTTTATAAGGCGATTCGAGATTTTAAGGGTGATAAGCTAGCTTCTTTCAAAGCCTTTGCTGAACTGTGCATTACAAGACAGATCATTACGGCGATTAAGACGGCAACCCGTCAGAAGCATATCCCGCTTAATTCTTATGTTTCGTTGGACAAGCCAATCTATGACGAAGATTCGGATCGCACGCTGCTTGATGTCATTTGCGGTACGAGAGTTTCGGATCCGGAAGAACTCATTATCAATCAAGAAGAGTTTGTCGGTCTTGAGGATAAGATGTCCGAGATCTTAAGTGATCTTGAACGTAAAGTGCTTATGCTCTATTTGGACGGAAGATCCTATCAAGAGATCGCTGTTGATTTGGATCGGCACGTGAAATCGATTGATAATGCGCTTCAACGCGTGAAACGGAAGCTCGAACGGTATTTGGAATTGCGTGATATTGGTAGCTAAATGGATGAAACCAGGGAGCCGACTGCGGCTCTTTTTTAATGGGAGGGCTTTTCGAGGTTTGAATTGTCCTTGTCCTGATCATACTGTTTACTGCGGAATGGAAGTTGTCGGCTCTTTTTGTGTTGTTGTCGCCCTGTCTGATATGTGAGCAAGCAGCACGAGAATAGCAAGTGTGCAGGAATAGATTCCCGTTGACACTACCTATTGCTTGTGATAAAGTGTTTTGGTAGCCCTAAATAGGTCTTTTTTTATTATGGGATCAAAATCAGGCTGGGTTCACATACAACGTTTCACACTTTATTTATTTATGGTAAGTTCGGGAGGTGTCAGCAATGCGGGTAATTATTACGTTGGCTTGCACAAACTGCAAACAAAGAAACTATGCTTCCAGCAAGAACAAACGGAATCACCCCGACCGTATTGAGATGAAGAAGTTTTGCAAGTATTGTAACGAGCATACTCCTCATCGCGAAACTCGATAAGGTCATTATGGAGGTTGGTGGACGTGGCATTTTTAGCTAAGCTGAAGCAAAGCTTCGGGTCGACTTTTTCCTTCTTCACCGACAGCTTCGCGGAATTAAAGAAAGTCCGCTGGCCAAGCCGTAAGGAATTGACTAGCTATACACTCGTAGTATTCTTTACGATTATAGCTGTGACACTTTACTTCTGGGTTCTTGACATCGGAATTTCCGCATTGGTCGAACTGATTGTTTAAGAAGGGGCCAAGGGTGGCTTGTTATGGAAACGATGGAGAAAAGATGGTATGTTGTTCACACCTATTCAGGGTATGAGAACAAAGTAAAAGCGAACTTGGAGAAACGTGTTGAATCTATGGGCATGGAAGACAAGATCTTCCGTGTGCTTGTTCCTATGGAAGAAGAAGTGGTGGACAAGGACGGTAAGAAAAAAACCGTCATGCGTAAAGTTTACCCCGGCTATGTTCTTGTGGAAATGGTTCAGACGGATGATTCCTGGTATGTCGTTCGCAACACACCCGGCGTAACCGGATTTGTCGGTTCGACTGGCTCAGGTTCAAAACCTACGCCGCTTCTGCCTGATGAAGTGGAACAGATTTTGCGTCATATGGGCATGGAAGAACCGAAACCGAAAATCGAATTCGATTTGAAGGAAACGGTGCGTGTTAAAGTCGGGCCGTTCGCTAATTTTGTCGGAACAGTGGAAGAAATTCTGCTCGACAAGAGCAAGCTGAAGGTGCATGTCAACATGTTCGGAAGAGAAACGCCGGTTGAACTTGACTACAACCAAGTAGAGAAAGTCTAATCGCGGTTTCTTGGACTTGCGTGTGATTATTACGGCAAGGAGGTGTTCATCATGGCAAAAAAGGTCATCAAGTTGGTTAAACTGCAAGTTCCAGCGGGTAAAGCGAATCCGGCTCCGCCGATCGGTCCAGCGCTAGGTCAAGCAGGGGTTAACATCATGGCTTTCTGTAAAGAGTTTAACGCTCGTACTGCGGATCAAGCTGGTTTGATTATCCCAGTTGTAATCACTGTTTTTGAAGATCGCTCGTTTACTTTCGAAACGAAAACGCCGCCGGCTGCAGTACTTCTTCGCGTTGCTGCTAAGATTGCTAAAGGTTCCGGTGAGCCGAACAAGAAGAAAGTTGCGACGGTTAAACGTTCTGTCGTTCGTGAGATCGCTGAACAAAAAATGCCTGACCTCAACGCAGCTTCTGTAGAAGCAGCTATGCGCATGGTTGAAGGTACTGCGCGCAGCATGGGCGTTGTAGTTGAAGACTAGTCGTTAACGGCTGACAGAAGACACACCAGATGGCGTTGTCTGACTGACGGAGCTTTGCTTCGTTCAGGTGGGAGGATCTCCCTTTCGCAGGGAGGATTTTCCGTTACTACCACATAAGGAGGAGAATTCTAATGGCTAAACACGGTAAAAAATATCTTGAAGCTGTTAAGCTGATCGATGTTGAAGCAACATACGAGGCTGCTGAAGCGATTGAACTCGTTAAGAAAGCCGCTACAGCTAAATTCGACGAAACGGTTGAAGTTGCTGTACGTTTGGGTGTAGACCCTAAGAAACAAGACCAAGCAGTTCGTGGCGTAGTTGTACTTCCTCACGGTACTGGTAAAACAAAACGCGTACTCGTTTTTGCTAAGGGCGAAAAAGCCAAAGAAGCAGAAGCAGCAGGCGCAGATTATGTTGGCGATGCTGACGTAATCGCAAAAATCCAACAAGGCTGGTTTGAGTTCGACGTTTGCGTTGCAACTCCGGACATGATGGCTGAAGTTGGTAAGCTCGGCCGTATCCTCGGTGGTAAAGGCCTTATGCCTAACCCTAAAGCGGGTACAGTAACGTTTGACGTTACTAAAGCCGTTCAAGAAATCAAGGCTGGTAAGATTGAATACCGTCTTGACAGAGCAGGTCAAATCCACGCACCAATCGGTAAAGTATCGTTCGACTCCGAGAAGCTGAACGAAAACTTGAAAACACTGATCGATGCGCTGAACCGTGCAAAACCGGCTGCAGCTAAAGGGGTTTACCTGAAAGGTATTTCTGTTTCCTCGACAATGGGTCCTGGCGCTCGTTTGAACGCTGCTTCGTTCCGCTAAGAGAAACAGAATTTGATAATCGAATATGCATACCGAAGACAGTAGGTGCCCGCTCGGCTTAATTTCCTACCGAGGTGTTATGATAAACGTGTTTGTGCGCTTTTCGCCGATTGGCAGGAAGTGATTTACGGACCATCATGGCCTTCGCTACGTCTGCGGGGGCCTTTCTCATGCATCGCGTGGAAGGATTCCGCTGCATTAATCGGGATGTTGACAACATAACGGGAGGTGTACATTATGGCAAACGCAAAAATCATTCAAGGTAAAGAGCTAGCTGTTGCAGACATCACGACTAAACTTCGCGAGAGTTCCTGCACAGTTGTTGCTGATTACCGTGGACTTAACGTGAAGCAAGTAACTGAGCTCCGCAAACAATTGCGCGAAGCGAACATCGAGTTCCAAGTATTGAAAAACTCCCTAGTTCGTCGTGCAACTGCACAAGCGGAACTGACTGAATTGGATGCTGTTCTGGCTGGCCCTACGGCTATCGCTTTCAGCAAAGAGGATGCAGTTGCTCCAGCTAAGATTTTGGCTGATTTCGCTAAGAAAAACGACGCACTTAAACTTAAGGGTGGAGTAGTTGAAGGTCAAGTCTTCAACGCGGAAGAAATCAAAGCACTGGCGGACCTACCTTCCAAAGAAGGTTTGCTATCCATGCTTCTCAGCGTGCTTCAAGCTCCAATGCGCAACTTTGCTCTTGCAGTTAAAGCTGTTGCAGAGAAACAAGAAGCTTAGAGATGATTGGCTTGAATCAAGCTTAGCTTGATTCAGCATTCATCTAATAATGATTGGTTTGAGGCAGCCTGCGGCTGACTCAGCATTCATTAAGAGATGATTGGTTTGTGGCAAGCTTAGCTTGACACAACGTTCGGAAATAAAACAAAAACAAAACTATTGGAGGTTTCTCTCATGAGTAAAGAACAAATCTTGGAAGCCATTAAAGGCATGAACGTTCTCGAACTGAACGACCTGGTTAAAGCAATCGAAGAAGAATTCGGCGTAACAGCTGCAGCACCAGTTGCAGCAGCAGGCGCAGCAGCTGTTGTAGTTGAAGAGCAAACTGAGTTCGACGTAATCTTGAACAACGCTGGCGCTTCCAAAATCAACGTTATCAAAGCAGTTCGCGAAATCACAGGTCTTGGCCTGAAAGAAGCGAAAGACCTTGTTGACGGCGCTCCTAAAGCAGTTAAAGAAAGAATCTCCAAAGAAGACGCTGACGCTATCAAAGCTAAGCTTGAAGAAGCAGGCGCTTCCGTAGAAGTGAAGTAATAACCGCTTATAGCGGAAACCCCTTGAAGCTTCGGCTTCAAGGGGTTTCCTTAATTTTAAGGTTGTTCCGGATGGGAGGGATATGATGTCAGACCATTATTACACACGCACACCGGGTATCGCGCATGATCGGCATCTTCTCGAAACCGAGCTTCGCGGATATAAACTGCGTTTTATGACGGATGCAGGCGTTTTCTCGAAAACAGGCATAGACTTTGGCAGCAGAGTTCTTGTCGAAGCGCTTCAGCTGGATAAGCAAGCGAAAGTGCTTGATGTCGGCTGCGGTTATGGGCCAATGGGCATTACGGCAGCGAAGCTGGCTGAACAGGGGCATGTAACGATGATCGACATTAATGAGCGCGCAGTTGCACTGGCGACTGAGAATTTAAAGTTAAATGGCGTCTTGAACGCAACCGCGCTCCAAAGTGATATTTATGAACGAGTGATGGGTCAAACCTTCGACACCATCATAACGAATCCGCCGATCCGGGCGGGCAAAGAGGTTGTCCATCGGATATTTGAAGAAGGTGCTAAGCTGTTAGTGCCGGGCGGGGCGATGTGGGTGGTCATTCAGAAGAAGCAAGGGGCACCGTCTGCGGCGGCAAAGCTCGAAGCGATTTTCGGGAATGTGGAAGAAGTGACAAAAGAAAAGGGTTATCGCATATTTAGGGCACAAAAGGAAGTCTAGGAAAAAGAACAACATTTTGTTGACTTGACTTTCCTAATGTGATATCATTATAAAATGTCAGCATTAAAATGGGCACAATCTCTTTAGTCCACTAAAATGTCAAGCGCTATTTTAAATGAATAGAAACAGCGAATTTGACGTATAATGTTTACATTTTGGGTCAAAATTACTTGATATGAGACTTTTGTGGTTTATTGTACCACAGAGTTGTGGCTGACAGAAGCATGCTCTTTTTTCGATTTCTCGATAAGGGCTTTTCTTTATTTGAATCAGAATTTGCCTGCTGCACATTCTGGTTTTAACAATGTGATAAACGTTCGCGGTCATGCTCGCACATTTACGGGTAAGATTAGCGAACTGTTTAAGCTTGTTTATACAAGGTCATTGTTCACTTTCTGTGAAGCAGACATGAGGGGTGAGGTTAAGTTGGCAGGACAACTTGTTCAGTATGGGCGTCGCACGCGTAGAAGCTATGCCCGCATCCGCGAGGTGCTCGAAGTTCCGAACCTGATTGAAATCCAACAAAAATCGTACGAGAAGTTTTTGGAGAAGGACTTGCTTGAGCTTTTCCAAGACATTTCGCCGATTCAGGATTTTACAGGTAATTTGATGCTTGAGTTCATCGACTATTCACTTGGCGAGCCTAAGTACTCTGTCGATGAGTCGAAAGAACGCGACGTGACCTATGCAGCACCGCTGCGTGTGAAGGTTCGACTCATTAACAAGGAAACCGGCGAAGTGAAAGAGCAAGAAGTGTTCATGGGCGATTTCCCGCTGATGACCGAGACGGGCACATTTATTATTAATGGCGCGGAACGCGTTATCGTCAGCCAATTGGTTCGTTCACCTAGCGTTTACTTTAGCACGAAAGTGGACAAAAACGGCAAGAAAAATTATACGGCTACCGTGATTCCAAACCGCGGTGCTTGGCTGGAGCTTGAGACCGATGCGAAGGACATTATTTATGTTCGTATTGACCGCACTCGGAAGATCCCTGTCACAGTGCTTCTTCGCGCTCTTGGATTCGGCACGGATGCTGAAATTTTAGAATTGCTGGGCCATGACGAATATATTCGCAACACGCTGGATAAGGATAACACCGATTCCACGGAAAAAGCTCTTATCGAGATTTACGAAAGACTCCGTCCGGGTGAGCCGCCTACGCTTGATAATGCAAAGAGCTTGCTGGTTGCGCGCTTCTTTGATCCAAAGCGTTATGATTTGGCTAACGTAGGTCGTTACAAAATCAATAAGAAGCTGCACATTAAGAACCGTCTGTTCAACACACGGCTTGCGGAAACGTTATTTGATCCTTCGACAGGGGAAATCCTGGCGGAAGCTGGTCAAATGATCGACCGTCGTTTGCTGGATGAGCTAATTCCTCATTTGGAGAACAATGTAGGCTTCAAAACGTACAATGTGGCAAATGGCGTTCTTGATGCGGATAGTATTCCGCTTCAAACGGTGAGTGTATTCTCCCCGCTTGATGAGACTAAAGTGATTAAGGTCATTGCCAACGGCATTATCGACAAAGCTGTTAAGCATATTACACCTGCTGATATAATCGCTTCCATCAATTATTTCATAGATTTGCTGCACGGCGTAGGAAGCACGGATGATATTGACCACCTAGGTAACCGTCGTCTTCGTTCGGTTGGCGAGCTGCTTCAGAACCAGTTCCGTATCGGTTTGTCCCGTATGGAGCGTGTTGTTCGTGAGCGTATGTCCATCCAGGATGCTAACGCGATTACTCCGCAGGCGCTTATCAATATCCGTCCTGTTATTGCGTCGATTAAAGAGTTCTTTGGTTCATCCCAACTCTCGCAGTTTATGGACCAAACCAATCCGCTTGCTGAGCTGACGCACAAACGTCGTCTGTCTGCACTCGGACCCGGCGGTTTGACGCGTGAGCGCGCGGGCTTTGAGGTTCGTGACGTTCATAACTCTCACTATGGCCGTATGTGTCCGATTGAGACGCCGGAGGGACCGAACATCGGTCTGATCAACTCCTTGTCGACTTTCGCGCGTATTAACGAATATGGCTTTATCGAAGCTCCATACCGCTGGGTTGATCCTAAGACGGCTATTGTTACGGAGCAAATTGCCTACCTGACTGCTGACGAAGAAGATAACTACGTTATCGCGCAAGCGAATGCGAAGCTTACCGGCGAAGGTAAGTTCCTCGAAGATGCGGTTATCGTTCGTTACAACAAGCAGGCTGACAATATTTTGACTATGCCTACTGAACGTGTTGACTATATGGACGTATCGCCTAAACAGGTTGTATCCGTCGCTACGGCGCTCATTCCGTTCCTTGAGAACGATGACTCCAACCGTGCGCTCATGGGATCCAACATGCAGCGGCAGGCTGTTCCGCTTCTTATTCCGAAGTCTCCACTTGTCGGAACAGGTATGGAGCATAAGTCTGCTAAAGATTCAGGCGTATGTATCGTTGCTAAATACGATGGCGTTATCGAACGCGTGTCGGCCAATGAGATCTGGCTGCGCCGCGTTGAGATGATTGACGGTAAGCCGGTAACAGGCGACTTGGTGAAATCGAAGCTGCATAAGTTCATGCGCTCTAACCAAGGTACTTGTATCAACCAGCGTCCGATATGTCGTAAAGGCGATATCGTGAAGAAAGGTGATATCCTTGCGGATGGTCCTTCCACTGAAATGGGCGAATTGGCGCTCGGACGTAACGTTGTTGTTGCGTTCATGACGTGGGAAGGCTACAACTATGAGGATGCGATCCTACTAAGCGAGAAACTGGTTAAAGAGGATGTGTACACTTCCATTCATATTGAAGAATATGAGTCAGAAGCGCGTGACACGAAACTTGGACCGGAAGAAATTACACGCGACATTCCGAACGTCGGCGAAGAAGCGCTCCGCAACTTGGATGAGCGCGGTATTATCCGTGTCGGTGCTGAAATTAGCGCAGGAGACATTCTCGTTGGTAAAGTAACGCCTAAAGGGGTTACGGAGCTGACGGCTGAAGAGCGTTTGCTGCATGCGATTTTCGGTGAGAAAGCGCGTGAAGTTCGTGATACTAGCTTGCGTGTACCTCACGGTACTGATGGTATCGTCGTAGACGTTAAAGTGTTTACTCGTGAGAACGGCGACGAATTGCCGCCAGGCGTTAACCAATTGGTTCGTGCCTACATTGCGCAGAAACGTAAAATCTCTGAAGGGGATAAGATGGCGGGACGCCATGGTAACAAAGGGGTTATCGCCCGTATCCTCCCGGAAGAAGATATGCCGTTCCTACCGGACGGAACACCAGTAGAGGTTGTTCTTAACCCGCTGGGTGTACCTTCGCGTATGAACATCGGTCAAGTGCTCGAAGTCCATCTAGGTATGGCTTGTAAGCGTCTTGGCATCCATGCTGCAACGCCGGTATTCGATGGAGCGCGTGAGTATGACGTGTTTGACTCCATGGAAGAAGCAGGCATGCAGCGTAATGGTAAGACGGTTCTGTACGACGGACGCTCCGGTGAGCCGTTCGAGCGTGAAGTAACAGTCGGCGTCATGTACATGATTAAACTGGCGCACATGGTTGATGATAAAATCCATGCTCGTTCCACTGGTCCTTACTCGCTCGTTACTCAGCAGCCGCTGGGTGGTAAAGCGCAGTTCGGCGGTCAGCGTTTCGGGGAGATGGAAGTTTGGGCGCTTGAAGCCTATGGCGCCGCATATACATTGCAAGAGATTTTGACCGTGAAATCCGATGATGTCGTCGGCCGCGTCAAAACGTACGAGTCTATCGTGAAGGGCGAGAACGTTCCGGAACCGGGCGTACCTGAATCCTTCAAAGTTTTGATCAAAGAGCTTCAGAGCTTAGGTATGGACGTTAAGATCCTATCTGAGAATGAAGAAGAGATCGAAATGAAAGAGATGGACGATGAGGATGATGCAGCAACTGACAAGCTCAACCTCAACTTGGAAGGTGCAGAAGTAGGCGTCGAGTAATCGTTGCTTTCCTGCCGGAAGTCATAAGCATGCCGAATCCAACTTCACGGGCGGATGTAAGGTTAAAGGAGCTGCATGAACAGTGCTCCTTTAGCCGTTAACGGCGTTAAATACAGCATATTAGTGAACCATGACGAAGGAGGGTTGCTCCTTGTTGGACGTGAACAACTTCGAGTATATGAAGATTGGATTGGCATCTCCGGATAAAATCCGATCGTGGTCCCGCGGAGAAGTAAAGAAACCGGAAACGATCAACTACAGGACTTTAAAACCGGAGAAAGAAGGTCTTTTCTGCGAAAAGATTTTCGGACCGACGAAAGACTGGGAATGTCATTGCGGTAAATACAAACGTGTTCGTTATAAAGGCGTCGTTTGTGACCGCTGTGGTGTTGAAGTAACGCGTGCGAAAGTTCGTCGTGAGCGTATGGGACATATCGAGCTAGCAGCTCCTGTATCCCATATCTGGTACTTCAAAGGAATTCCAAGCCGTATGGGGCTGGCGCTTGATATGTCGCCTCGTTCGCTTGAAGAGATCATCTATTTTGCATCATATGTGGTTACGGATCCAGGCGATACGCCGCTTGAGAAAAAGCAGCTGTTGTCCGAGAAAGAATACCGCAGCTACCGTGAGAAATACGGCTATGGCTTCCATGCAGGCATGGGTGCAGAAGCAGTTAAGAAATTGCTTCAAGACATCGATGTTGAGCGTGAGCTTGAAACATTGAAAGAAGATCTTCGTACCGCTCAAGGCCAACGTCGTAACCGTGCGATCAAACGTCTTGAAGTTATCGAAGCATTCCGTAACTCCGGCAATATGCCGGAATGGATGATTCTTGATGTGCTGCCGGTTATTCCACCGGAACTTCGTCCAATGGTACAGCTGGACGGTGGACGTTTTGCAACGTCTGATCTTAATGACTTGTACCGTCGTGTAATTAACCGTAACAACCGTCTGAAACGTCTGCTTGATCTCGGTGCGCCGGATATTATCGTGCAGAATGAGAAGCGTATGCTTCAAGAAGCGGTTGATGCTTTGATCGATAACGGCCGCCGTGGCCGCCCGGTAACGGGTCCAGGTAACCGTCCGCTTAAGTCGCTCAGCCATATGCTTAAAGGTAAGCAAGGACGTTTCCGTCAGAACTTGCTCGGTAAACGGGTTGACTATTCCGGTCGTTCCGTTATCGTCGTAGGTCCTAGCTTGAAAATGTTCCAATGCGGATTACCGAAAGAAATGGCGCTTGAGCTCTTCAAGCCGTTCGTTATGAAGGAACTCGTTAACAAAGGTCTTGCACACAACATTAAGAGTGCAAAACGTAAAGTTGAACGCGTTAGCCCAGAAGTTTGGGATGTGCTTGAAGAAGTAATCAAGGAGCACCCGGTTCTACTGAACCGTGCCCCGACCCTTCACCGTTTGGGTATCCAAGCGTTCGAACCGATTTTGGTTGAAGGTCGCGCAATTAAGCTTCACCCGCTCGTTTGTACCGCTTATAACGCGGACTTTGACGGTGACCAAATGGCTGTTCACGTACCGCTCTCTGCTGAGGCGCAAGCTGAAGCACGTTTGCTCATGCTAGCTTCGGGTAACATTTTGAACCCGAAAGACGGCAAACCGGTCGTAACACCTTCACAGGATATGGTTCTCGGAAGCTTCTACCTGACAATGGATAACAAAGAGGGTAAAGGAAGCGGCTCCGTATTCGCAACTGTAAACGAAGCGATCTCTGCATACCAACGCGGTATCGTATCGCTGCATGCACGTATATTTATCCCGGTTAAAGTTCTGAAGAAAACGTCCTTCACGGATGCACAGCAGAAAACGCTGATTTGCACCACGGTTGGTAAAGTCATCTTCAACGAAATTTACCCGCCGGATTTCCCTTTCATCAACGAACCGACTAAGGTGAACTTGCTGCAAGGAACCCCGGATAAATATTTTGTCCATGATAAGGGCGCGGATTTGCTTAAGTTTATGGATGGTTTGGCTCAAATTGGCGGCGTAGGTAAAGAGTATCTCGGCTTGATTATTGCAGAGTGCTTCCGTCAATACCATACAACTAGAACTTCGGTTATGCTCGATAAGATCAAGGAGCTCGGCTTTACGTACTCGACTCGTGCGGGTATTACAGTTGCGGTTTCTGACGTCATTGTTCCGCCTGAGAAGGTTGAGATCTTGAGAGAGTCCGAAGAGAAAGTTAAAGTCGTTTCGAATCAATACCGTCGTGGTTTGATTACAAACGAAGAGCGTTATGACCGCGTTATTGAAATTTGGAGCAAAACCAAAGATCAAATTACTGAAATTCTCATGAAATCGATGGATCGTTACAACTCCATCATGCTCATGGTGGATTCCAAAGCACGGGGTAACAAATCGCAGATTACACAGCTTGGCGGTATGCGTGGTTTGATGGCGAATCCATCCGGTCGGATTATCGAATTGCCAATCAAATCCAACTTCCGTGAAGGCCTAACCGTACTCGAGTACTTCATCTCGACGCATGGTGCTCGTAAAGGTCTTGCCGATACAGCATTGCGTACAGCTGACTCAGGATACCTGACTCGTCGTCTGGTTGACGTTGCACAAGATGTAATCGTTCGTGAAGATGATTGCGGAACAGACAAAGGCTTTAGAGTAAGCAAAATTCAAGACGGTAAAGAGGTTATCGAAGATCTCTACGACCGTATTGAAGGCCGTTACTCCTTTGAAACTGTACGTAATCCACAAACCGGCGAAGTCATTCTTAACCGCAGCCAGTTGATCGATTCCAATAAAGCAGAAGAAGTTATCGCTGCTGGAGTAGAAAGCCTGCAAATCCGTTCCGTTCTTAGCTGCCGCGCTCGTCACGGCGTATGTAAAATTTGCTACGGACGTAACTTGGCAACAGGCAAGTTCGTTGAGATCGGTGAAGCGGTTGGTATTATCGCTGCTCAGTCCATCGGGGAACCGGGCACACAGCTTACAATGCGTACTTTCCATACCGGCGGTGTTGCCGGAGACGATATTACGCAAGGTTTGCCGCGTATCCAAGAGCTTTTCGAAGCACGTAACCCGAAAGGTCAAGCGATCATTTCCGAAATCGATGGTGTTATTAAAGACATCCGCGAGACGAAAGACCGCCGTGAAATCGAAGTCCAAGGTGAAGCAGAATCCAAAGTGTACGCAGTCAGCTATGGCTCGCGTATCCGCGTAGTCAAAGGCAAGCAAATCGAAGCCGGCGATGAGCTCACAGACGGTTCGATCGATCCGAAGGATATGCTCCGTATTAAAGGTATCCGTGGCGTACAGAACTATATCCTTCAGGAAGTTCAACGCGTTTACCGGAACCAAGGGGTAGAAATCAACGATAAGCATATCGAGGTAATGGTGAAGCAAATGCTTCGCAAAATCCGTATCGTAGAAGCAGGCGACACTACGTTGTTGCCAGGCGCTTTTGTTGATATTCATGAGTACGAAGCGGCTAACCGCGAAGCAATTCTCTCCGGCAAAGAGCCGGCGGTTGCCAAACCGGTATTGCTGGGTATTACCAAAGCATCCCTGGAGACTGACTCCTTCTTGTCAGCAGCTTCGTTCCAAGAGACAACTCGTGTCTTGACCGATGCCGCTATCAAAGGTAAAGTCGACCAGTTGCTTGGTTTGAAAGAGAATGTTATCATTGGTAAGCTCATCCCGGCAGGTACAGGTATGCAGCGTTATCGCAGCGTGCATGTAGCTGGTATGGATGATGAGCCAGGCATGGTAGAACTGCAAGTTGAAGCAGAGAGCGTACCGGTTGAGTCTTAATCGGGAAGTGATATAAGGCAGCATGTGGACAAAGAGCGAGCGGGGCTGCAGCCGTTGTAAACGGAAGTAAGCCTGCCGCTCTTTGCGCCGTCATGCCTTGTCACGATAATCCATTTTCTCCTGTAATTCTTGTAGAGATATGCTTGACATTCACCAAGCCTAGATGCTAATATGTCGTAGTGTGCCAAATCGCACAACCTCTACGCATGTCATTAACGAAACTTGATCGTTCTAGTTTTGACTGACTTGGAAGGATGGTTGTGATGCGGTTTGTAATAGGTAGCAAGCAAACGACGAAGATGGTTGAGCAAGGCTTAGCCACTCAAGTCTATGTAGCACAAGATACAGATCCGCGGCTGAAGAACAGTATTGTTCGGCTTTGCGAAACATCGGGAGTGCCAATCATCTGGTCTGAATCAATGAAAAGCCTTGGGGAAACCTGCGGGATCGAAGTTGGGGCAGCGATGGCAGCGGTTATACCGGAAATCGAATAAAGAAGTAATGTTTTTACCGAGTGAATAACAAGGTAGAAACTTTCGTTTGTTTCTTTATGAACCGCCTGGATCTGTGGGCTTAAATAGCCAATATGTCTTGAAATGTTTTACTAAGTGAGGAAGGGGGATGCAACATGCCAACAATTAACCAACTCGTTCGCAAAGGCCGTGAAGCGAAAGTCGTTAAATCGAAATCGCCAGCCCTGCAAAGAGGCTTCAACGCACTGAAACGTGAAGAAACAAACCTGAGTTCACCACAAAAACGCGGGGTTTGTACACGTGTAGGTACGATGACTCCGAAAAAACCGAACTCCGCTTTGCGGAAATATGCGCGTGTACGTTTGACTAACCGCGTTGAGGTTACAGCTTACATCGGCGGTATTGGACACAACCTACAAGAGCATAGCGTAGTATTGGTACGCGGCGGCCGGGTAAAAGATCTTCCGGGTGTTCGTTACCATATCGTTCGCGGTGCGCTTGATACAGCGGGTGTTAACAACCGTAAACAAGCTCGTTCCAAATACGGAACTAAACGTCCTAAAGTTAAAAAATAAGGCATAGCCGGTGACGGTTATCCTCATCCTAAAATGAAAAACTAGAAGAAAGGGGGACTTCCACATGCCACGCAAAGGTCCAGTAGCAAAACGTGATGTATTGCCAGATCCGTTGTACAGCAGCAAGCTTGTAACACGCTTGATCAACCGTATCATGATCGATGGTAAACGCGGTGTCGCTCAAACAATTTTGTATGATGCGTTCACTCTTATCAACGAGCGTACGGGTAAAGAACCGATGGAAGTTTTTGAAGCAGCAATTAAGAACATCATGCCAGTACTTGAAGTTAAGGCACGCCGTGTAGGCGGTTCGAACTACCAGGTACCAATTGAAGTTAAACCTGAACGTCGTACAGCGCTTGGTCTCCGTTGGCTCGTGAACTATTCACGTAACCGCGGTGAGAAAACGATGGAAGAACGTTTGGCGGCTGAAATCATCGATGCTTCCAATAACACTGGTTCATCCGTGAAAAAACGCGAAGATACACACAAAATGGCTGAAGCGAATAAAGCGTTCGCTCACTATCGTTGGTAGAATTCGCTCAATCGAAAGGAGACTGAATTATGGCAAGAGAGTTCTCCTTGAAAAATACGCGTAATATCGGGATCATGGCGCATATTGATGCAGGTAAAACTACCACTACAGAGCGGATCCTGTTCTACACAGGCCGTACCCACAAAATCGGCGAGGTGCACGAAGGTGCAGCAACGATGGACTGGATGGAGCAGGAACAAGAGCGCGGAATCACGATTACTTCCGCTGCTACAACTGCTCAATGGAATGGTCACCGCATTAATATTATCGACACCCCGGGGCACGTTGACTTCACTGTTGAAGTTGAACGTTCCCTGCGTGTATTGGACGGGGCCGTTGGTGTTTTCAGTGCTAAAGAAGGCGTAGAGCCGCAATCCGAAACTGTTTGGCGTCAAGCTGACCGTTACGGCGTACCGCGGATCGCTTACGTCAACAAAATGGATATTATCGGTGCAGACTTCCTTAACGTAGTTAGAGATATGCGCCTGCGTCTTAACGCAAATGCAGTGGCAATTCAATTGCCGATCGGTGCAGAGAACGACTTCGTAGGTGTAATCGACTTGGTTGAACGAGTTGCTTACAAATACAAAGACGATCTTGGTAAAGATCCGGAAAAAATTGAAATCCCTGCAGAATACAAAGACCAAGTTGAAGAACTTCGCTTGGAAATGATCGAGAAAGTTGCTGAGCTTGATGAAGAGCTCACAATGAAATATCTCGAAGGCGAAGAAATCAGTGTTGCTGAGATTAAATCCGCACTTCGCAAAGGTGTTTGCGAAGTTAAGATCTTCCCAGTAATCGTTGGTTCCTCGTACCGTAACAAAGGCGTTCAATTGATGCTTGATGCAGTTGTTGACTACTTGCCATCACCAATCGACGTTCCAGATATCAAGGGTCACCTTGAAGATGGCACTGAGACGATCCGCAAGTCTGCTGACGACCAGCCTTTCGCAGCATTGGCGTTCAAAATCATGACTGACCCTTACGTAGGTAAACTGACGTTCTTCCGCGTATATTCCGGCGTACTTAGCTCCGGTTCATACGTTGTGAATGCAACGAAAGGCAAACGTGAGCGGATCGGTCGTATCCTTCAGATGCACGCTAACAGCCGTCAAGAAATCAGCGAAGTTTACTCCGGTGATATCGCAGCAGCTGTAGGTTTGAAAGATACAACTACTGGCGATACGCTTTGTGATGAGAAGCATCCGGTTATCCTTGAGTCGATGAACTTCCCTGAGCCGGTTATCCAGCTCGCGGTTGAGCCTAAGACTAAAGCTGACCAAGACAAAATGGGTATTGCTCTTCAAAAGCTGTCTGAGGAAGATCCTACGTTCCGTGCTCACACGGACGAAGAGACCGGCCAAACGATCATCGCTGGTATGGGTGAGCTTCACCTTGAAATTCTAGTTGACCGTATGCTTCGTGAGTTCAAAGTCGAAACAAACGTTGGTAAGCCACAAGTAGCTTACCGTGAGACGTTCAAAACGGCTGCGAAGGTCGAAGGTAAATTCGTTCGTCAATCCGGCGGACGCGGTCAATTCGGACATTGCTGGGTTGAATTCTCCCCGCTTGAGCCAGGCTCAGGCTTTGTGTTTGAGAACAAAACCGTGGGTGGATCCATTCCACGTGAGTTCATTGCTCCAATTCAAGCAGGTATCGAAGAATCGATGAAAAATGGTGTCGTTGCCGGCTTCCCGGTTGTTGACATCAAAGCAGTCGTAGTAGACGGTTCCTACCATGACGTTGACTCCTCGGAGATGGCGTTCAAAATTGCTGGATCGATGGCGCTTAAAGCAGCGAAAGAGAAATGTTCTCCAATTCTGCTTGAGCCAATCATGAAAGTAGAAGTTAGCGTTCCTGAAGAGTACATGGGCGACGTAATGGGTATGTTGAGCTCCCGCCGCGGTCGTATCGAAGGTTCGGACACACGCCATGGTGCGTTGATCGTTCGTGCTAAGGTGCCTCTGGCTGAGATGTTCGGTTATTCCACTACACTTCGTTCCGGTACACAAGGTCGCGGCGTGTTCTCCATGGAGCTTTCGCACTATGAAGAAGTACCACGTTCGATCTCGGAAGAGATCATCTCCAAATCCAAAGGTGCTGCTAACTAGTAGTCCTTTAACAACTTGCATCTCATAAGTTGTACTTTGGCTGAATGCTGGGGGCAATGAGCTCCCACACAGCCGATCACATAATCTTCTATCTATTAAGGAGGAATAGTTCAATGGCTAAGGCTAAATTTGAACGTAATAAACCGCATGTTAACATTGGTACAATTGGTCACGTCGATCATGGTAAAACAACTTTGACTGCTGCAATCACTACAGTTCTTTCGAAAAGATACGGTGGTGCTGCTGTAGCATTCGACCAAATCGACAAAGCTCCAGAAGAGCGCGAGCGCGGTATCACAATCTCCACAGCTCACGTTGAGTACGAAACTCCTAACCGTCACTATGCACACGTTGACTGCCCAGGTCACGCCGACTATGTTAAAAACATGATCACTGGTGCTGCACAAATGGACGGAGCAATCCTGGTTGTATCCGCAGCTGACGGCCCAATGCCGCAAACGCGTGAGCACATCCTTCTTTCCCGCCAAGTAGGCGTACCTTACATCGTCGTATTCCTGAACAAATGCGACATGGTTGAAGATGATGAGTTGCTTGAACTCGTTGAGATGGAAGTTCGCGACCTTCTTAGCGAATATGAGTTCCCAGGCGATGATACTCCAATCATCCGTGGCGCTGCTCGTGAAGCTCTTCAAAACCCAGACGGTCCTTGGGCTGACAAAATCATCGAGCTGTTCGAGCACGTTGATACTTACATCCCAACTCCACAACGTGATACTGACAAGCCGTTCCTTATGCCAGTTGAGGACGTGTTCACAATCACAGGTCGTGGTACAGTTGCTACAGGACGCGTTGAGCGTGGCGTAGTTAAAGTATCTGACGAAGTTGAAATCATCGGTATTGCTGAAGAAACTCGCAAATGCGTTGTAACAGGCGTAGAGATGTTCCGCAAATTGCTTGATTCCGCACAAGCTGGTGACAACATCGGCGCATTGCTTCGTGGTGTAGACCGTAAAGACATCGAGCGTGGTCAAGTACTTGCTAAGCCAGGTTCCGTTAAACCACACACGAACTTTACAGCTCAAATCTACGTTCTGACTAAAGAAGAGGGCGGACGTCACAAACCTTTTTTCACAGGTTACCGTCCACAGTTCTACTTCCGTACAACTGACGTAACTGGTATCATCAGCTTGCCTGAAGGTACTGAGATGGTTATGCCAGGCGACAACATCACAGTAACGGTTGAGCTTATCGCTCCAATCGCTCTGGAAGATGGTACTCGCTTCGCAATCCGTGAAGGTGGCCGTACTGTAGGCGCCGGCGCTGTAGCTTCCATCCAAAAATAATGAAACTGCAGCGCAAGCTGCAGCTCATGAAGCCCTCACTTCGGTGGGGGCTTTTTTATTACTAAATTTTGATGTTTGCGCAAATCGCGTATATTCATTAATATAAGTGAAGACAAAGACGCGCAGAAACAAAGAGAACAAAGTGAATGCAGTTAATCCTAAATGGCTCTGAGTATTCAAGCCATTTTTATTATGTCTTCACCACGGGTTTTGGAAATGCATCTCTGGGTATCAGGAAGTGTAGCGGAGTGAAATAGGAGCCGTAGAGTTTACGTGCTGCCTTTGAAATTAAGTTTCCACAGCTGAATTATTTATTAATGAAGAAACTTAATTTCAAAAGCAGCCGAAAGCCTTATTTCATGCAGCGTAACGGAATTTACATCCCAAAAGATTCATTTTAACAAAATCAACATTTTTGTTGCATTCGCCCATCGTTTCAGATATAATAGTGAGCGTTGGTCTGTGACGTTGCGATGATGCGAGAGGTTGCCGACACACACGGCTCCTTTGCCATGAGGGGCGTGTCGGGTTTTCTTGCGGAGTATGTCCGATACTAAATTGGGCGATAGAAGGAGGGACTTATATGGCTAAGCAAAAGATTCGTATTCGCTTGAAAGCATACGATCATAGAATTCTGGATCAATCCGCAGAGAAGATTGTTGAAACTGCGAAACGTTCCGGTGCAGGCGTGTCTGGGCCGATTCCGCTTCCTACTGAGAAGCAAATCATCACCATTCTGCGTGCGGTACACAAGTACAAGGATTCTAGGGAGCAATTCGAAATGCGCACTCATAAGCGTTTGATCGACATTGTTAACCCAACGCCGCAAACGGTTGATGCATTGATGCGCTTAGATCTGCCATCCGGTGTAGATATCGAAATCAAACTGTAAGTTATGCATATTTGAAAATGGAAAGGAAATGAGGTGTCAACATGAAAGGTATCTTAGGTAAAAAACTTGGAATGACGCAAGTGTTTACTCCTGAAGGTAACGTAATTCCGGTTACGGTTATCGAAGCAGGCCCTTGTGTTGTTTTACAGAAGAAGGACCAAGACAATGACGGTTATGTATCCGTACAACTTGGTTTCTCCGACAAGAAAGAATCGAGAGCTACTAAGCCAGAAATCGGCCACGCTAAAAAAGCGGAAACGGCTCCTAAGCGCTACGTTCGTGAATTCCGCGGCATTAACATCGCTGAATATGAAGTTGGCCAGGAATTGAAGGCTGACCTGTTCGCAGCTGGCGAGTTCGTTGACGTTACAGCTACTTCCAAAGGTAAAGGTTTCCAAGGTAACATCAAACGTTGGAACCAAAGCCGCGGCCCTATGGCGCACGGCTCGCGTTACCACCGTGGTCCGGGTTCGATGGGTTCTATCCAAGCGAACCGCGTACCAAAAGGCAAACACCTTCCAGGTCACATGGGTAACGAAACCGTTACAATCCAAAACCTTGAAATCGTGCGCGTCGATGCAGAACGCAATGTATTGCTCGTTAAAGGCTCCATTCCGGGTCCTAAAAATAGCTTTGTAAAAGTTAAATCTACGGTGAAGAAATAATCGCCTAAGAAAGGAGGAACATGAAATGCCGAAAGTAGCACTTTATAGCGTGAATGGCTCGCAAGTTGGCGAGGTTGAATTGTCCGAAGCGGTTTTCGGAATTGAACCAAACGTTCACGTATTGCATAGCGCAGTTCTTTTGCAGCAAGCTTCTGAACGCAGAGGTACGCACAAAACAAAAGGTCGCTCCGAAGTACGCGGTGGCGGTCGTAAACCTTGGAAACAAAAAGGTACAGGCCGTGCACGTCAAGGTAGCATTCGCTCCCCACAATGGGTTGGCGGTGGTACTGTGTTCGGACCAACTCCACGCAGCTATAGCTTCAAACTTCCTAAGAAAGTTCGTCGCTTAGCAATCAAATCTGCTTTGTCTTCCAAAGTGATCGACAACGAAATCATCGTTCTGGATCAACTGGCGTTCGCGCAACCGAAGACTAAAGAATTCGCAGCGATTCTGAACAACCTGAAAGTGGCTCGTAAAGCACTGGTTGTGACAGCTAGCTACGAAGATAATGTAGCACTTGCAGCTCGTAACATTCCTAATGTGAAGTTCGTTGCAGCCGATGGCATCAATGTTCTAGACGTTATGAAATACGACAAGCTGATTATCACTAAAGAAGCAGTTGAAAAAGTACAGGAGGTGCTTGCGTAATGAAAAATCCTCGCGATATTATCAAGCGCCCAATCATTACTGAACAAACAAGTGATTTCATGGCGAATAAGAAGTACGTATTCGAAGTTGATATCCGTTCTAACAAAACTGAGATCAAACTTGCGATCCAATCGATCTTTAAAGTAAAAGTATCGAGCGTAAACACGCTTCGCATGCCGGCTAAGCCTAAACGCTACGGTAAACACAGCGGATACACATCCGAGTGGAAAAAAGCGATCGTTCAATTGAGCGCAGATAGCAACGAGCTAGAATTTTTCGAAACAGTTTAAGTAGCGAAGAAGCCCCCGGCTTCTCGTGAAAGAACGTTAGATATCGGTTAAGGAGGGAATCGAAGTGCCAGTTAAGAAGTATAAACCGACATCTCCAGCGCGACGTGGTATGTCCGTCTCGACATTCGAAGAGATCACCACAAGCACACCGGAGAAATCACTTCTTGCGCCGCTTTTCAAAAAAGCTGGTCGTAATAACCAAGGTAAAATTACGGTTCGTCATCACGGTGGCGGCCATAAACGTAAATACCGGATCATCGACTTCAAACGTAACAAAGACGGTATCGTAGGTAACGTAGCGACGATCGAATACGATCCGAACCGTACGTCCAACATCGCACTTATCCACTACGTGGATGGCGAGAAAGCCTACATCATCGCACCTAAAGGTCTTAAAGTTGGGGATAAAATCGTTTCCGGAGTAGATGCAGACATCAAGATTGGTAACGCGTTGCCACTTGAGAACATCCCGGTAGGTACAGTTATCCACAACATCGAGCTGAAACCAGGTAAAGGCGGACAATTGGTTCGTGCTGCTGGAACAGATGCTCAACTTCTTGGTAAAGAAGAGCAATACGTCACAATTCGCTTGACGTCTGGCGAAGTACGTCGTATTCTGAAAAAATGCCGTGCTACAATCGGTTCTGTTGGTAACGAAGATCACGAGCTCGTGAAAATCGGTAAAGCCGGCCGTTCCCGTTGGATGGGCAAACGCCCTGAAGTACGTGGTGTTGTAATGAACCCGAACGATCACCCACACGGTGGTGGTGAAGGCCGTGCGCCAATCGGACGTAAATCTCCAATGTCTCCATGGGGCAAACCGACACTCGGTTTCAAAACACGCAAAAAGAAAAAAGCATCGAGCCAATACATTATTCGTCGTCGTACGAAGTAATAGGCGCCTCGGCGTCATGAGCGTGACGCGCCGCGTCGCGTAACGCTAGCGTGAAGGGAGGATCATCCATGGGTCGCAGTTTGAAGAAAGGACCGTTTATTGACGGTTACTTGCTGAAAAAGGTTGAAGTTCTGAACGAGCAAGAGAAGAAGACAGTCGTTAAGACTTGGTCTCGCCGTTCTACAATCTTCCCGCAATTCATTGGTCACACTTTTGCTGTTTATGACGGTAAAAAGCACGTGCCGGTATATGTGACGGAAGATATGGTTGGCCACAAACTCGGTGAGTTCGCGCCAACGCGTTCGTACAAAGGACACGGTAATGACGACAAGAAAACAGGTCGCCGTTAATCGTTAAATAGTTACGTTATAAAGGTCGAGAGGAGGTTCATCCATGCAACAAGCTAAAGCGTTCGCTAACCACGTCCGCATTGCACCTCGTAAAGCTCAGCTGGTTGTTGATTTGATCCGTGGTAAGCAAGTCGGCGAAGCAATCGCGATTCTGCGCCACACACCAAAATCGGCTTCCCCAATCGTTGAGAAGCTGCTGAATTCCGCAATTGCTAATGCGGAGCACAACTACCAGTTGGACGTGAACAAACTTGTTATTACACAAGTATTTGTTAACCAAGGGCCAACAATGAAACGTTTCCGCCCGCGCGCAATGGGTCGTGCTAGCCGGATTAACAAAAGAACCAGCCACATTACTTTGGTGGTATCCGAAAAATAAGGAGGGAAAACGTGTGGGACAAAAAGTAAACCCGGTCGGTCTACGTGTTGGTATTATCCGTGATTGGGAATCCAAATGGTACGCAGGCAAAGACTTCGGCGAATTGCTCATGGAAGATGTTAAAATCCGTGAGTACCTCAAAAACAAATTGAAAGATGCGGCTGTCTCCAAGTTCGAAATCGAGCGTGCAGCTAACCGCGTTAACGTTACAATTCATACAGCTAAGCCTGGTATGGTTATCGGTAAAGGCGGATCTGAAGTTGAAAACCTTCGTTCCGAACTGTCGAAAATCGCTAAAGGCAAAAAAGTGCACATCAACATCTCTGAGATCAAACATCCAGAACTTGATGCGATTCTCGTAGCTGAGAGCATTGCACAACAACTTGAGCGTCGGATCTCGTTCCGCCGTGCAATGAAACAATCCATCCAACGTACAATCCGTTCGGGCGCGAAAGGTATCAAAACTTCCGTTAGCGGTCGTTTGGGCGGCGCTGAGATTGCTCGTCAAGAAGGTTATAGCGAAGGTACAGTTCCACTTCATACGCTGCGTGCAGACATTGACTATGGAACAGCAGAAGCTGCGACAACATACGGCCGTATCGGCGTTAAAGTATGGATCTATCGCGGTGAAATCCTTCCAACTAAGAAGAAAGCTCCACAGGAAGGAGGCAACTAATCATGTTGGTCCCAAAACGTGTCAAACATCGTAAGCAACAACGTGGTCATATGAAAGGTCGCGCAAAAGGCGGTACTGAAGTAGCCTTCGGCGAATACGGTCTACAAGCACTTGAGCCTTCATGGATCACTAACCGTCAAATCGAAGCAGCGCGTATTGCGATGACTCGTTACATCAAACGTGGCGGTAAAGTATGGATCAAGATTTTCCCTGCGAAACCAATTACGCAAAAGCCTCTTGAAGTCCGGATGGGTAGCGGTAAAGGTAACGTAGAAAAATGGGTTGCTGTCGTAAAACCGGGCAAAATAATGTTCGAGCTTGCTGGCGTATCTGAAGAGATCGCACGTGAAGCAATGCGTCTTGCAGCACATAAACTCCCAGTTAAAACGAAGTTCGTGAAACGCGAAGAAGTGGGTGGTGAAGCAAATGAAAGCTAATGATTTCCGCAACCTAACCTCTGTTGAACTCGAACAAAAAGTCGCTGGATTCAAAGAAGAGCTATTCAACCTTCGTTTTCAATTGGCTACCGGCCAACTGGAAAACCCAACTCGCATCCGCGACGTACGTAAGGATATAGCTCGTGCCAAAACCGTTCTTCGTGAAAGAGAACTCGGAATCAGCAGCTAAACTGCGATTGTCCGTGAGCGATAACGAATGCATGGAAGGAGGATGAACATGAGCGAACGTAATGCCCGCAAAGTTCAAGTAGGTAAAGTCGTGAGTGATAAAATGGACAAAACAATCGTTGTTGCCATTGAAACTTACAAAAAACACGATCTGTACCACAAACGTATTAAATACACGAGAAAATTCAAGGCGCACGACGAGAACAACCAAGCTAAGATTGGTGATATCGTTAAAGTCATGGAAACTCGCCCGCTATCCAAAGACAAACGGTTCCGTTTAGTCGAAATCGTTGAAGCTGCTGTTATTTTGTAAGAAATGCTTCCTAGTAAGCATTTTCCCGAAAGGAGGACGTTGAAATGATTCAACCATTTACACGTTTGGCTGTCGCTGACAACTCTGGCGCGAAAGAACTGATGTGCATCCGTGTGCTCGGTGGTACTGGACGTCGTGTTGGCCATATCGGCGATTTGATCGTCTGCTCCGTCAAACAAGCAACACCCGGTGGCGTTGTCAAAAAGGGTGATGTAGTTAAAGCGGTTATCGTGCGTACGAAACGTGCGGTTCGCCGTAAAGACGGTTCATACATCGCATTTGATGAGAACGCAGCGGTTATCGTAAAAGAAGACAAAAGCCCGCGCGGCACACGTATTTTTGGACCAGTTGCTCGCGAACTTCGCGACCGCGACTTCATGAAAATCGTATCGCTTGCTCCGGAAGTTATCTAAAAAGTACTTTGCGCATTCCGCGCAAGCACGCAGGAGGTGTAACTCATGCCACGGTTGAAGAAAGTGTTGGAATCTCATAACAATAAATTGCACGTGAAGAAAGACGACACGGTAATGGTCATTACGGGCAAAGACAAAGGCAAAAAAGGCCGCGTTATTGCAGCGTATCCGCGTCAAAACCGCGTACTCGTCGAAGGCGTCAATATGGTGAAGAAACATGCTCGTCCTTCGCAAGCTAATCCGCAAGGCGGCATTATCGAGCAAGAAGCGGCGATTCACGTTTCCAATGTTATGCACATCGATCCTAAGAGCGGTAAAGTAACTCGGATCGGATATAAAGTGCTTGATAACGGCAAAAAAGTCCGGATCGCTAAGAAATCCGGCGAGGTAATTGATTAATTGACCTATACGGAAAGGAGGTCCACGTTACATGGCAGCAAGAATGAAAGATCGTTTCCTGAATGAAATCACTCCTGCTCTTATGCAGAAGTTCAACTATACAACAGTAATGCAAGTGCCTAAAATCGAGAAAGTTGTAATCAACATGGGTGTTGGTGAAGCTGTTTCCAACTCCAAAGTTCTCGATGTTGCTGTTGAAGACATGCGTTTGATCTCTGGTCAAAAGCCTGTAGTAACTCGCTCCAAGAAATCGATCGCTGGTTTCAAACTTCGCGAGAACATGCCGATCGGGGTTAAAGTAACATTGCGCGGCGAGCGCATGTACTATTTCCTTGATAAACTGTTCAATGTCACACTTCCACGCGTACGCGACTTCCGCGGCGTATCGAACAAAGCGTTTGATGGCCGTGGTAACTACACTCTGGGTCTGAAAGAGCAATTGATCTTCCCAGAGATCGAGTATGATAAAGTTGACAAAGTACGCGGTATGGACGTCGTCATCGTCACGACGGCAAAATCGGACGAAGAAGCTCGTGAACTGCTGACCCAAATGGGCATGCCGTTTACGAAGTAATCCACAGGAGGTGTAATACCAAGTGGCAAAAACTTCGATGAAGGTTAAGCAGCAACGTGCTCCTAAATTCAAAGTGCAGGCTTATACACGCTGCGAACGTTGCGGCCGTCCGCATTCCGTTTTGCAAAAGTTTAAAATTTGCCGGATTTGTTTCCGTGAATTAGCATACAAAGGCCAGATTCCTGGCGTTAAAAAAGCAAGCTGGTAATCAGCCTAGTTCGGGAAGGAGGTTTACACAATGGTTATGTCTGATCCGATCGCAGATATGCTTACACGCATTCGCAACGCAAACGTTGTGCGTCATGAGACCGTAGAAATGCCTGCTTCGAAAGTAAAGAAGCAAATCGCTGAAATTTTGAAACGCGAGGGCTTTATCCGCGATGCCGAGTATATTGAAGATAACAAACAAGGGATGATCCGTATTTTCCTTAAATACGGCCCGAACCAAGAGCGTGTAATTACGGGGCTGAAACGTATCAGCAAACCGGGTCTACGCGTTTACACGAAAAGCACTGAAGTGCCTCGCGTATTGGGCGGCCTGGGAATGGCGATCATTTCCACGTCCCAAGGAATTATGACTGATAAAGAAGCTCGTCAGGTTAAATCCGGCGGCGAAGTCGTCTGCTACGTTTGGTAATTAACTGTCACAACGATTGGAGGTGTAACAATGTCTCGTATTGGCCGTAAACCGATCCAAGTTCCAGGTGGCGTAAACATCGACTTGGACAACAGCTTGATCACTGTTAAAGGACCTAAAGGTACACTGAGCCGCGAAATCCACAAGGATATGAAAGTGGTTGTAGCTGACAGCGTAATTACTGTAGAGCGTCCTTCTGACAATAAATTGCATCGTTCCCTACACGGTACAACTCGCAGCGTCATCGCTAACATGGTTAGTGGTGTAACTGAAGGTTTTGCAAAAAACCTTGAGCTAGTAGGCGTTGGTTACCGTGCAAACAAAACTGGCGAGAAAATCGTACTTAACGTTGGTTACTCGCACCCAGTAGAAATCACTCCTGAGAGCGGAATCGAGTTCGATGTTCCATCGAACACGAAAATCACTGTTAGAGGCATCGATAAAGAACTCGTTGGTGCAACTGCTGCGAAAATTCGCTCCGTACGTGAGCCTGAGCCGTATAAAGGTAAAGGTATCAAGTATGAAGGCGAGCGTATCCTTCGTAAAGAAGGTAAAGCTGGTAAGAAGAAGTAAGCAGCCGCTTAGCGCTGCTTAATCGGATAGCTTCATAAGGACCCAAGGAAAGGAGTGTACAACGAATGATTACAAAAGGCGATAAAAACAAAGCACGTCTCAAACGTCACCTGCGTGTGCGTAAGAAAATCAACGGAACTACGCAGCGTCCGCGTCTCTCTGTATTCCGTTCCTCCAAACACATCTATGCACAATTGATTGATGATGTTCAAGGCGTAACGGTCGCTTCAGCGTCCACGCTTGATAAAGAAATCGCAGAACAATTCACAAATGGTGGTAACATCGAGGCTGCTCGCAAAATCGGTGAAGTTATCGCTTCTCGCGCAAAAGCGAAAGGCGTAGACAAAGTGGTTTTCGACCGCGGCGGTTACTTGTACCATGGAAGAATTCAAGCACTGGCTGATGCAGCTCGCGAAGCAGGACTTGAGTTTTAATCGATAATACTTATGAAGGAGGTAAGTCGACTTGCGTATCGATCCAAATACGTTGGAACTAACTGAAAAAGTAGTTCAAATCAACCGTGTAGCGAAAGTAGTAAAAGGCGGACGCCGTTTCAGCTTCAGCGCACTGGTAGTTGTAGGTGACGGTAAAGGATATGTTGGCGCAGGGATCGGTAAAGCTGGCGAGGTACCGGATGCAATCCGCAAAGGTATCGAAGATGCTAAGAAAAACCTGATCCATGTACCACTTGTGAAAACAACAATCCCACATCAAGTGCTCGGACACTTCGGCGCTGGCCGCGTATTGCTTAAACCAGCATCTGAAGGTACTGGAGTAATTGCAGGCGGACCGGTTCGTGCCGTTCTTGAGCTTGCAGGTGTTGGCGACATTCTAACCAAATCGCTTGGTTCTTCAAACTCCATGAATATGGTTAACGCGACACTAGAAGGACTTTCCCGTCTGAAACGTGCCGAGGACGTTGCTAAACTTCGTGGCAAAACCGTGAAAGAGCTTTTGGGCTAAGGAGGAGAATACGATGGCAAAATTGCAAATCACCCTCGTTCGCAGCCTGATCGGTCGTAACGAGAAGCAGCGTGCTACTGTTGCTACGCTTGGTCTTCGCAAGATTCGTCAATCGGTTGTCCACAGCGACAGCCCGGCTATCCGTGGCATGATTACTCATGTCAGCCACTTGATCAAAGTGGAAGAAGTACAAGCATAAATCGTCTTTAATGGCGTAAAAGATATACCGCTTCAACAGTATGCTTTCAAAGACGAGTTTTGCTGATGAAGCAAACTCGTACAGAAAGCAGCGTAAAACATTAAGGAGGTGCAACGTACGATGAAATTGCATGAACTTTCACCAGCACCGGGTTCTCGTAAAGAAGGCTTCCGTAAAGGCCGTGGTATCGGTAGCGGCAACGGTAAGACAGCCGGTCGTGGTCATAAAGGTCAAAATGCTCGTTCCGGTGGTGGCGTTCGCCCAGGGTTCGAGGGCGGACAAAACCCATTGTACCGTCGCTTGCCTAAACGCGGCTTCAACAACCCGTTCCGTAAAGAGTATGCGATTGTGAACATCGATGAGTTGAACAGCTTTGCAGCTGGCACAGAGGTAACACCTGAGCTTCTGCTTGAGCAAGGTATCGTTAAAAACCCACAGAGCGGAATCAAGATCTTGGGCAATGGCGAAATCACAGTTCAACTTACGGTAAAAGCAAGCAAGTTCTCTCAATCTGCGGTAGAGAAAATCCAGGCTGCCGGCGGTAAAACCGAGGTGATCTAATTGTTCAAGACCGTGTCCAACATTTGGAAAGTGGAAGACCTTCGCAAGCGGATCCTGTTCACGCTGTTCATCCTGTTGGTTTACCGGATCGGTTCTTTTATCCCGGTTCCTGGTGTCAACAAAGATGTATTTACACAAACTGATCAGGCCGGTTCTGAATTGTTTGGTTTGCTTAATACGTTTTCCGGTGGGGCACTGTTCCAGTTCTCGATCTTCGCGATTGGGATCATGCCTTACATTACCTCATCGATCATCGTACAGCTTCTGTCGATGGACGTTATCCCTAAATTCGCCGAATGGGCGAAGGAAGGCGAGAATGGGAAACGTAAACTTGCTCAAATTACTCGTTACGGTACGATTATCCTCGGTCTAGTCCAAGGTTTTGGTACTGCAATTGGTTTTAACCGGCAATATCAGTACGATATGATTCCTGGTGCAACGGTTACGGATTATATTATGATTGCGATAATTCTAACGGCAGGAACAGCCTTCCTCATGTGGCTCGGTGAGCAGATTACGGAGAGAGGCATCGGCAACGGGATCTCGGTCCTCATCTTTGCCGGTATCGTAGCAAGAATACCTGCACATGCTCGATCCATCTACACGCAGGAGTTTGTTGATGCAAGCAACATCTTCCTTAGCATTATTAAGGTAGTGGTGATTGTAATTGCGATCATCGCAATTATCGTCGGCGTTATCTTTGTACAACAAGGGATTCGCAAAATTCCGGTTCAATACGCTAAGCGCGTTGTTGGACGGAAAATGTACGGTGGGCAATCTACCCACATTCCGCTGAAAGTTAACGGTGCAGGTGTTATCCCGGTTATCTTTGCAGTATCGCTTCTGATGTTCCCGGTTACGATCGCGAACTTCTGGTCGACGCATGCATGGGCAACTTGGGTTCAAACTCATATGTACTACGACAAGCCGCTTGGCATGGTGTTGTACGTAATACTGATTATCGCTTTCACGTTCTTCTACACGTTTGTGCAAATCAATCCGGTGCAGATGGCCGATCAAATGAAGAAAAATGGCGGTTATATCCCGGGCATTCGTCCTGGTAAACCGACATCTTCCTACATTACGCGCGTCATGTCGCGGATCACACTCAGCGGAGCGATCTTCCTATCGCTCATCTCGATCTTGCCGGTACTCTTCGGCACGCTCGCTGATTTGCCTCGTGATGTGAAGCTCGGCGGAACCTCGCTGCTAATCGTAATCGGTGTTGCACTGGATACGATGAAGCAAATCGAGACGCAATTGATCAAGCGCCACTACAAAGGGTTTATCAATAAATAACAATAGGTTCGCAAGCGGGCTTCCGCGCATCTAATTGTGTGGCGGGACCCGGCCGAGCCTATTATGTTTAAAGCGAGGAACACGCTAATGAACATCTTATTCATGGGCCCTCCGGGCGCCGGCAAAGGCACACAGGCGGAACGTATCGTGGACACTTTCAGTGTCCCGCACATTTCCACTGGCGATGCTTTCCGTTTAGCAATGAAGCAAGGCACACCTCTTGGTTTGAAGGCTAAAGAATTCGTGGATCAAGGACTTCTTGTCCCGGATGAAATTACGAACGGTATCGTTCGTGAACGTCTCCAACTCGAGGACTGTAATGGCGGCTTCCTGCTGGATGGATTTCCTCGCACGCTGCAACAAGCTGAGGCGCTGGACGGGATGTTGGCTGAAATGGGACGCAGTATCGATCATGTTGTTAACTTGAAGGTTGACCGCGGTCTACTGCTTGCGCGTCTGACCGGTCGTCGCATTTGTAAAGCATGCGGCTCCACTTACCATGTTATGTTCAACCCGCCGAAGCAAGAAGGCGTTTGTGATAAATGCGGCGGCGAGCTGTATCAGCGGTCAGACGATACGGAAGCAAAAGTAGGCACGCGTCTCGACGAATATATCTCCAAAACAGCTCCATTACTTGAGTACTACACAAGTAAAGCCGTTTTGTGCGAAGTAGACGGCGAGAAAGAAATCGACGAAGTAACAGCTGACATCGTTAGCTGCCTGCGGGGAACAGCAGAATGATCATTTGCAAATCCGAATCGGAATTGCAAGTAATGAGAATAGCTGGCCGAATTGTATCGGAGACGCATCGCTTGCTCAAACAAGCTATTCGTCCCGGCATTACGACCAAAGAATTGGACGATATTGCTGAATCGTACATTCGCAGTCAGGACGCAATACCTTCTTTTAAAGGGTACAATCAATTTCCTGCCAGTATCTGCGCTTCTGTAAACAATGAGCTGGTACACGGTATTCCAGGTTCACGTAAGCTGAATGATGGCGACGTCATCAGCATAGATATTGGTGCACAGTATCAAGGCTACCATGGCGATTCCGCTTGGACCTACGGTGTAGGCAATATTAGTGAAGAGTCCCAGCGACTGCTCGACATTACAGAACAATCGCTCTTTGCAGGACTCGCGCTCGTAAAACCGGATGTTCGTTTGTTAACCATCTCGCATGCGATTCAACAAGTGATTGAAGCTGCTGGTTTTTCTGTTGTTCGAGACTTTGTGGGGCATGGCATTGGTGCAGATCTGCACGAAGAACCGCAAATCCCGAATTTCGGATTACCCGATCGCGGACCTCGTCTAAAACCAGGAATGGTGCTGGCGATAGAACCGATGGTCAACATCGGTGAGCGATATGTGCGTACACTGGAGGATAATTGGACAGTCGTTACACAGGATAACAGCTGGTGCGCTCACTTCGAGCACACGGTTGCCGTCACAGAGGATGGCTGCGAAATCTTAACCCTATCCAGGGAGCAGGCAGGTTGAGTGCATTGGAACATATGCCGGAGATCGGTCGTATAGTTAAGGTCCTTAAAGGAAAAGACGGAGGCTCATACGCCGTCATCATTCAGGTTCTGGATGAACGTTTCGTCCTTGTAGCTGACGGAGACAAGCGGCGCTTCGATCAATCGAAGAAGAAGAACGTACTGCATCTTCTGATGCAACCGGTCGTCAGTCATGAAGTGGCTGACAGCATGCGGGAAACCGGCCGTGTTACTAACGCAAAACTGCGTTATGCTATTCAGAAGGCTGTGCAAGGGAAAGGAGAATGACTATGGCCAAAGAAGACGTCATTGAAGTCGAAGGTACGGTCATCGAACCACTACCTAACGCCATGTTCAAGGTTGAACTTGAGAATGGACACCAAATTCTGGCCCATGTATCGGGCAAACTCAGAATGCATTTTATCCGCATTCTGACAGGAGATAAAGTAGTCATTCAATTGTCGCCTTATGATTTATCTAGAGGACGCATTACCTATCGGAAGTAGGCCTTAAAGGCCTGCCGACGAAAGAATTCGGGAGGTAATCACAATGAAGGTTAGACCATCGGTCAAGCCGATTTGCGAGAAATGTAAAGTCATTCGCCGCAAAGGCAATGTTATGGTGATTTGTGAAAATCCGAAACACAAACAAAAACAAGGATAAGGAGGGATAACGATACATGGCACGTATTGCTGGTGTAGACTTACCGCGTGATAAACGCGTTGTCATCGCTCTGACATACATCTTCGGTATTGGCAGAACGACTGCTAATAAAATTCTTAGCACAACCGGTATTAGCGAAAATACTCGCGTTCGTGATCTGACTGAAGATGAAGTCAGCCAACTTCGCGAAACAATCGACAAAACGGTTAAAGTAGAAGGCGACCTTCGCCGTGAAATTTCGCTTAACATCAAACGTCTAATCGAGATCGGCTGCTATCGCGGTGTTCGTCACCGTCGTGGTCTTCCGGTTCGTGGTCAACGGACGAAAACAAATGCTCGTACGCGTAAAGGTCCTCGCCGGACTGTAGCGAACAAGAAGAAATAAGAAGGAGGGATAACCGAAATGGCTAAACCAAAAAAAGTGGTTCGTACGAAACGTCGTGACCGTAAAAATATTGATACTGGCGTAGCGCATATCCGCTCGACATTCAATAATACGATCGTTACGATTACTGATCCGCACGGAAACGCGATTTCTTGGGCAAGCTCGGGTAACCTCGGCTTTAAAGGTTCCCGTAAGAGCACGCCGTTCGCAGCTCAAATGGCTGCTGAATCTGCAGCAAAAGCGGCAATGGAACACGGCATGAAAACTGTCGAAGTAATGGTTAAAGGTCCTGGCGCAGGCCGTGAAGCAGCAATCCGTTCGCTTCAAGCAGCAGGTCTGGAAGTTAACCTTATTAAAGACGTTACTCCAGTTCCGCACAACGGATGCCGCCCGCCAAAACGTCGTCGCGTATAGTCAATTTTTGTGGTATCAAATGACTACAACTTGTGAATAATGGTTGTGAAGGTTTGCCATACTACATGATTTGACTACTTATGCGATAATGGTAACGGAGCGACGTTTTGAGGGAGGGTACTATTGTGATTGAGATCGAAAAGCCGAAAATCGAAACCGTAGAACTAAACGAGGATGGCACGTACGGACGGTTCGTAGTTGAACCGCTTGAACGTGGATACGGAGCAACGCTCGGGAATTCCCTTCGCCGGATCCTGTTGTCGTCGCTGCCTGGTGCAGCGGTAACCTCTGTTCAAATCGATGGTGTACTTCACGAGTTCTCTACGGTTCCAGGTGTGATGGAGGACGTTACCGAAATCATCCTGAATCTCAAAGGCCTCTCGCTGAAAATCCATTCCGACGAAGAGAAGGTATTGGAGATTGACGCGGAAGGCGATGGCAACGTTACGGCTGGCGATATTCGCGCAGACAGCGATGTCGAGATTTTAAGCCCTGATCTTCATATCGCGACGTTGGCCTCCGGTGCACGGCTCCACATGCGGGTATTTGCTAATCGCGGACGCGGTTATGTGCAAGCAGATCGGAATAAACGGGAAGACCAACCAATCGGCGTCATTCCTGTTGATTCGATCTACACACCGATTACTCGTGTAAACTACTCGGTTGAGAATACTCGTGTTGGTCAAGTGACTAACTACGATAAGCTCACACTTGAAGTTTGGACCGACGGAAGCATTCGTCCGGAAGAGGCTGTAAGCCTCGGCGCCAAAATTCTGACTGAGCATCTGGATCTGTTCGTTGGTCTGACTGACGAAGCGAAAGATGCTGAGATCATGGTTGAAAAAGAAGAAGACAAGAAAGAGAAAGTACTTGAGATGACGATCGAAGAACTCGATCTCTCGGTACGTTCTTATAACTGTCTGAAACGTGCAGGTATCAACACCGTCCAAGAGCTGATCACGAAAACGGAAGAAGACATGATGAAGGTCCGTAACCTCGGACGCAAGTCTTTGGAAGAAGTTCAAGAAAAGCTCGAAGAACTGGGTCTTGGCCTCCGCATGGAAGAATAAAAAGCAGCGTAGACTAAAGATCGTTAGACTGTTTTAAGGAGGGGAAATTCGATGGCATATTCTAAATTGAGCCGTGACGCTAGCTCCCGGAAAGCATTGTTCCGTGATCTCGTTACTGACTTGTTCTTGTATGAGCGCATTCAAACGACTGAGGCGAAAGCAAAAGAGCTTCGTCCAATCGCTGAGAAGCTAATCACACTTGCAAAACGTGGTGATTTGCACGCTCGTCGTCAAGTTGCAGCTTTCGTTCGCCGTGAGTCTTTGGTAGCTGGTGAGCAAGATGCAATTCAAAAATTGTTCTCCGAACTGGCTACCCGTTACTCGGAACGTCCGGGCGGATATACGCGTATTTTGAAACTAGGACCACGTCGCGGTGACGCGGCACCTATGGTTTACTTGGAACTGGTGGATCGCGCGTAGCAAGAAGAAACGGCTGGCGACATAACTGGCGCCCGCGAAAGTTTCTTTCGGAAAGGGTGGACCTTGCGGCCACCTTTTTTTGTTGCCCTTGATACCGTGCTTAAGGGGGACCATATGGGATGAAGAACATACGGATGGTTGTCAGCTATGTAGGAACGCATTACCATGGCTTTCAAACGCAGCCCATCGGAAATACGGTGCAGGATGTGCTTGTGCAAGCGATTCATGTGTTGACCGGTGAGAAAGTGCATATCGTGGCATCCGGAAGAACGGATGCAGGTGTCCACGCGAGGGGGCAGGTGTTTAATTTCGTCACCTCCTCGCCAATTCCGATCGGACGCTGGGCGCTCGCCTTGAACTCTCGGTTACCGGATGACATCGCCATCTTAAAGGCCGATGAAGTGCCGCTTGAATTTCATTCAAGCTATAGTGCGAAACGCAAAACGTATCGCTATTCCATCGACACCAATAAGTTTGCAGATGTATTCGAACGGGATTACCGGTTCCATTATCCCATGCCTCTTCGCTTGTCCGAGATGAGGGAAGCTCTGTCTAAAGTGGTAGGCAAGCATGATTTCACTTCCTTCGCTTCGCAGCGTTCTACGAAGCGTTCACATGTTCGAACGATCCTTGAGGCGAGAATCGAACAAAGTGAAGGGAAATTGGATCTATTTGTGACTGGTGATGGCTTTCTCTATAACATGGTGAGAATCATTGTGGGCACCTTACTATGGGTAGGGGAAGGGAAGCTGACCGTATCTGATTTTGAGCGAATTCTGGAGGCTAAGGACCGTACTGCGGCCGGACCTACAGCGATGGCTCACGGTTTGATGCTTTGGGAAGTTTCCTACGACGATTGACGAGTATTACCAGTGCTCAAAGAGCATAAAGCCTAAACAAATAGCTTGCACTTGTTAATCCTATGTTGTAGAATATAACTTGTGCTTTCTTAGTGGCTCTCCCACAGCCCCGACTGAGATCGCCAACCAACAGTAGCATTTTTGAATGGAATCGAGCCGGTTACAGATGATGGCTTTGAGAAGACCCTTGGTCGATCCACCATTCATCTCTAACGGTACCGTAACATTATAAATTAGAACCAATGTTTGAATGAACAAGGAGGAACATCCATGCGCATTACCTATATGGCAAAGTCCAGTGAAGTTGATCGCAAATGGTTTGTCATTGACGCAGAAGGCAAAACGCTTGGTCGCTTAGCGAGCGAAGCTGCTAGCCTGATCCGCGGCAAGCACAAACCAACATTTACTCCACACGTTGATACTGGTGACTTTGTAGTTGTCATCAACGCGGAGAAAATTCACCTTACTGGTAAAAAACTTCAAAACAAAATGTACTACCGTCACTCCATGTACCAAGGCGGACTTAAAGTAACTCCTGCTCAGGACATGATTAAGAACAAACCAGAGCTAGTATTGGAGCAAGCTATCTACGGCATGCTTCCAAAAAATCGTCTTGGCGATAAAATGAAGATGAAGCTCAAAGTTTATGCCGGACCAGAACATCCACATCAAGCACAAAATCCAGAAGTTTACGAACTTCGCGGGTAAATAGAGGGAGGACAGTTTCATGGCACAAGTTCAATACTATGGAACCGGTCGTCGTAAACACTCTGTAGCACGTGTACGTCTCGTGCCGGGTGAAGGACGAATCATTATTAACAAACGTGACTTGAATGATTACTTCGGTCTGGAAACACTGAAGCTGATCGTTAAACAACCGCTTGCTCTTACTGAGACTGGAAGCAAATACGATATCTTGGTTATCGCACACGGCGGCGGTATCTCCGGTCAAGCCGGCGCTATCCGTCACGGTATCTCCCGCGCTCTGCTTAAAGCAGATCCGGAATTCCGTCCAGCTTTGAAACGTGCAGGATTCTTGACTCGTGACCCACGTATGAAAGAGCGTAAAAAATACGGTCTTAAAGCGGCACGTCGCGCGCCACAATTCTCGAAACGTTAATATCGAATTTCAGGAAAAGCCTTCTCTGCTTGCAGAGGAGGCTTTTTTTTCATGTCATCGAATATTTAAAAATATTGAACAAATGGAGTAATCGACGTATAATTTAATGTAGATTAGTTTACTAGGAATTTGAATATGGAGGTCATCAACATGAACTTGTTTGAAAAGGAAGCACTAATCAAGCAAAAAGCGGAAGAATTGGAAACGGCAACGCCGCAGGAGATTATTAAATTCGCGGTTGAAACTTTCCCGAACATTACCTTTGCCTGCAGTTTTGGTGCGGAAGATGTCGTACTTGTCGATATGCTGCAAAAAATCAGCCCGAAAACAGATATTTTCTACTTAGATACGGATTTCCATTTTAAAGAAACTTACGAAACCCGCGACAAAATGGCAGCTATCTACAACCTTAATTTTGTTGAAGTGAAGCCGTTGATTACGCCCGAAGAGCAAGCAGCGCAATATGGCGAAGAGCTTTGGAAAAGCAATGCGAACCAATGCTGCGATATCCGTAAGGTTCAGCCGTTGACCCAAATTCTTTCCAAATATGAAGCATGGATTACAGGTATTCGCCGTGACCAAGCACCTACACGTGCGAATGCGAAAAAGATTGAATATGATACGAAGTTTGGACTCGTGAAATTCAATCCAATTGCCAATTGGACTTCTGAAGATGTTTGGGATTATATCCGTGCGAACAATGTGTACTACAATCCGCTTCATGACAACCACTATCCGAGTATCGGGTGCGAGCACTGCACACGTCAGGTAATGCCTGGTGAAGATCCACGTGCAGGCCGCTGGGCGGGTCAAGAAAAAACAGAATGCGGATTGCATAAATAAGAGGGGGCTTTTAGAGCATGAGCAGCATTAAGCCACATGGCGGCGTACTCATCAACCGAGTCGCAAACGGAGCTGAGCGCGATGCGCTGCTGGCAGAAGCGGCAGCATTACCGGTCATTATTGTAAACACTTGGGCTATCTCGGATTTAGATCTGATTGGAGTCGGCGCATTCTCGCCGCTTAACGGATTCTTGAATGAAGAAGACTATCGCTCCGTAGTTGAACGTATGCGCCTTGCAGATGGCACAGTATGGAGTATCCCAATTACACTGGCAGTAGAAGAGGCGAAAGCTTCTGAACTGTCCACTGGGCAGCGTGCAGCACTTGTAGGCGAAGATGGTATCGTTTATGGCGTGATCGATATCGAAAGCATTTACAGCGTTGATCTGAAGCATGAAGCTTTTCATGTATATAAGACCGATGACATCGAGCATCCGGGTGTAGCGAAAACCTACAGCCGTCCAAATACGTATGTTGGTGGACCGATTACGGTTCTTAACCGTCCGATTCCTGAGAAGTTCAATGAATTTTATTTTGATCCGGCTGAGACTAGACGGATCTTCGCAGAGAAAGGCTGGCGTACAGTTGTCGGCTTCCAAACGCGTAACCCGGTACACCGTGCACATGAGTATATTCAGAAGTGTGCGATGGAAATCGTAGATGCGCTATTCTTGAACCCCCTTGTAGGCGAAACCAAATCGGATGATGTGCCTGCAAACGTGCGCATGAAGAGCTACATCGCGCTGTTGGAGAATTACTACCCGGCAGATCGCACGTTCCTTGGCGTATTCCCTGCGGCTATGCGTTATGCTGGTCCCCGCGAAGCGATCTTCCATGCGATGGTTCGCAAAAACTACGGCTGTACGCACTTCATCGTTGGGCGTGACCACGCTGGTGTAGGCGACTACTACGGCACGTATGAAGCGCAGGATCTGCTTCGTTCCTTTACTGCTGATGAACTTGGCATTATTCCACTTTATTTCGAGCACAGCTTCTTCTGCACGAAATGCGGCAATATGGCATCGAGCAAAACTTGCCCGCATGACAAAGAGAGTCATCTGACGTTGTCGGGTACGAAAGTTCGTGCATTGCTGCGTGACGGCGTTTGCCCGCCGCCGGAGTTCTCCCGTCCGGAAGTGGCTAAGATTTTGATAGAAGGCATGTCTGAGCAGCCTGTGAATTAATTGACCACGTAAAACGCTTTTGCCCGTCTACCGAAGGCGGCAAAGGCGTTTTTTCATACTGGCGAATCTGCATTTGTTCATGGTTGTTCGCATAACCAACCACCTCGTCCCATAGGATGATAAAGAGCACAGGACAAACTCCTGTGAACGATCATCGGATGGAGATAGGGGTGGCTTTTTGTATGCGCGGAGTTCGGAAACGTTTCGTCATCTGGATCACGTATCGCGGTGCTGTACGCATCTCCCTTGGCGTGGTGGCGGTTATACTGACTGTGATCCTGCTCACGCAGGAAGTGCCCGCGTCTCGCACCTGGACGTATTGGACGCTGCCGTTATCCGGCAAGATCATCGCTATTGATGCCGGGCACGGCGGAGTGGATGGCGGTGCGGTCAGCAAGCAGGGGATGGTGGAGAAGGATTTGAATTTAGCCATCGCTTTGCAGCTGAGAGATTATTTGCAGCAAGCTGGTGCCATCGTGGTAATGACACGAGAAGGCGACTACGATCTGGCTGAGGAAGGCACATCGAAGATAAGCAAGCGCAAGACACAGGACTTAGTTAATCGAGCTAAGTTTGTAAAAGATAAAAACGCCAGCATGTTGCTCAGCATTCACATGAACAGCATCCCGTCCCCTCGTTGGTCAGGGGCTCAGACCTTCTTTTATCCCAATTTGCCGGAGAATGCGGTCCTTGCTTCTTTAATTCAAGATGAAATTAAACGGAATCTGGCGAATACCGAGCGGGTGGCTGCAACTGTCAATACGGTTTATCTCCTTAAAGCGATGGATGAAGTACCGAGTGCCTTAGTGGAGGTTGGCTTCTTGTCCAATCCCGGTGAGGCAGCAAGACTTGCAGATGCCGAATACCAGAAAAAGGTTGCGGCCGCGATCTATCAGGGGGTTCTTCGCTTTACCGCCGGAGAGAAATGGGGATCGGCTTCCGGGGCGGAGCCTGATGCTCCTAAATAACCTCGGCTTGGAACAGGGTCTTGGTCTTGTTATAATGGAGCAAGTACATACACACATGTTGTTATAAGCCTTTATTCAAGGACAAGAGGAGACGGTTAAACATGTTGACCCGCATAGAAGCTTTAGCGGCCGCTGAGTCTGCAGCGGCCCCATATATGGCGGAAGGTGCAATTACCTTCCGCGATGTGATGGTTAAGGAGGACCGTCACGTTTCCATGACGGTCCTAGGTGCAAGCGCGAGCGCTGAGCGCGCGCTCGAGGCTGCGCTGCGAGCAGCGCTTGCCGCCGCCGGGGCCGAAACCGCGCACTTCCGGTTTCGTGCCGGCGAAGGCGCGCCTGCGGCGCAGCAGCCCGCGGCAGCGCATGCCGCGGGCAGCCCTGGCGGCCCAGGCAGCGGCGGCAAAGCAGCGCCGCAGCCGCAGGCCGCAGCCAATGGCCCCGTACGTGGGCACGGGGCCGGGCTAGAGGCACATCCGCTGCTGAATAGCAGCAGCGGGGTGCATTTCATCGCCGTCGCCAGCGGCAAGGGCGGCGTCGGCAAATCCACGGTGACCGTCAATCTTGCGGTCGCCTTGGCACGCAAGGGCAAACGCGTCGGGATCATCGACGCGGACATTTACGGCTTTAGCGTGCCCGATATGATGGGCATCGAGGAACGCCCGCAGATCGTGAACGAGCGCGTCATCCCGATCGAGAAATTCGGCGTGCGCGTGATGTCGATGGGTTTCTTCGTGGAAGACAATGCACCGATCGTATGGCGCGGACCGATGCTGGGCAAGATGCTCCGCAATTTCTTCGCGGAGATCGAGTGGGGCGAGCTGGATTACTTGCTGCTCGATCTGCCGCCGGGAACAGGCGATGTTGCGCTTGATGTGCATCAGCTGATTCCGCAAAGCAAAGAAATCATCGTTACGACCCCGCATGCGACAGCCGCGTTCGTTGCTGCACGCGCAGGTGCGATGGCGATTAAGACCGAACATGAAATCATCGGTATCATCGAGAACATGTCCTACTTTGTAAGCAAGAGCGGTGAGCACGAATATGTATTCGGACGCGGAGGAGGCGCAAGGCTGGCTGAATCGCTAAACGCCGAGCTGATGGCCCAGATTCCGCTTGGCGCGCCGGACAACCATCCGTCCGAGCCGGATTTCTCACCTTCGGTATACAAAGCCGATACGGATAACGGCCGCATCTACCTGGATATCGCCGACCGCGTAATTGCAAAGTGCGAGGCTTAATCATTTTCACTGATCCACTCTTTACCGAGTTCGCTATATTCACTCATTACGCAGCCCTTTAATCCTTTTTTTCACTGTTCCACACTACCTATATTTAAAAAGCCGGTATTCCACACACAATCGTGTGAGAATACCGGCTTTTTTCATCAACCGCCTTGATCACTCATGCCGCTGTCGCCTTCGCCACCGCTGTCACCGCCATCTCCTCCGCTGTCACCGCCTTCACCACCACTATCTCCGCCGCCACTACCTTTGTCCTTCGTAACCTTCTCGTCCGGCTTAGGCTTAAGCTCTTCTTGAACAGCCTTCTTGAGCAGGTCCAAAATTTCAAGACGGAAAAGCGGATTTTGCATGGATTCCTGCATTAGGGACATGGTTTGTTTACGGTACTGGGTGCTTTGCAGCACTTCAAGAATCATTTTGTCCATTTCCGGACTCTTCATCACTTGAATGAGATCCTTCTGGTACGTAGGATCCTTCAGCAAATCCTTGTGGATTTGTTTGTTTTGCTTATTCACGGCTTTCGCGAATTCACCGGCAAAACGAGGATCGGTCATCAACTTCTCAATAACCTTGCTATACTCCGGTGCCACCAAAGTTTCCTTGACTGCTAAACGCATCTGCTCTTGATCCTGCACGGAGAGCGTTCGGATGCTTGAGCCGTTGTTACCGCTTGTGGCTGCGGCCGATTCCTGCAGCGCTTTTTGCGCGTCTTCGGTTTTGAGTATGTCAATTACCATAGACTTCATGTCTTTATAGCTGATCGGCTCGCTTGATGCGCTGGATTGTTGCGTACCACAGCTTGACAGGCTGAATGTCAGGACAATGAGGGCACCAAGCCATGTAATTCGTTTAACCATGCTGTCAGTGTCTCCCTTCTGAAAAAGCAACTGTTGCTGTGTGTAGTATGCGACAATGTTCATCGTATTATCATGGAAGCAGCATAGCTTTTTGTATCGGACATGGTAAAATGAAGGGTAGTTTCGGCATATTCGGAAAAGCTGGCGATAATCGCTTGAAACATATTGGATTCTTCAAGCTCAACAAACCTGTAGGAGTGGAAAATAGTGAACTTGCGCAAATTGTTTTTCTTATTTTGGAGCACGATGGCAGTTGGCGGCGTTGTGACAATTGTTGTCGGAAGTATCATGCAATGGACAGATACTTCGTTTGGCTTTATGGGATTGTCGGCTGCAGGCTTTAATGCCGCCATGATGGCACTGGTCGGTCTGCTTTTCGGGGCATTCAGCCAAATGGGCTTCTTCGCGTACATGACCTTGAATTACATTGCACTTAGCGTCATTCGCAGAAACTACATGTGGAATGCCCTACAAGCATACACGACGTTGTTTGCGCTTGGCGGCATTGGATATTTGCTTTACCAAGATCGCGTGAAGCTGGATAACAATTGGATTTTCTGGGTGCTGCCGCTTGGTCTCGGACTCGCATCTTGGGCAGTTGCTTACTACAAAGCCAAATTGACGAACAATAATGCGTTCATTCCGACGTTGTTCTTACAAGTTGTAGTTACACTGCTTGAAGCATGGCCAAGCATCAGAGGCGAGGAAAGCAATGTAACGGCAATGATATTTATGATCATCCCAATGTTCGCGTGTAATGCCTACCAAATTTTGTGGCTGCACAAGCTTGTGCGCAAAGAAAAAACAACCGGATCCGCATCAGATGCGAAACCGGCTGTATAAGCTGCAGCTATTATTGTTCGGCCGAAGCGTCAAGCTGCTCGAACATCGCGGTTTTATCCTGTACCGTTTTGCCTTGAAGCTCAGTTTGCGCGATTAATTCCGACACGGTCACAAATTCATAGCCCTTGGAGCGCAGCTGATCGATAATGGCCGGAAGTGCTTCATGGGTTTGCTTCACGGAATCGCTGGCATGCATCAAAATAATATCGCCGGGATGTGCTTTACTGACGACGCGATTGATGATTTTGTCCGTGCCGATATTCATCCAATCGAGCGAATCGGTATCCCACTGAATTACTTTGTAGTTCATTTGCTCAGCAATACGAAGAACGCGTTTGTCGAAATCACCATTAGGCATGCGGATCAAGCTTGGTGTTTTACCGGTAACTTGTGTCAAAATCGTCTGGGCAGTTTCGATCTGGCTGCGAATTTCTTCATCACTGAATGTGCTGTAGTTGTCATGCTTATGACCATGGCTGCCGATTTCATAACCGCCGTCAACGATCTTCTTCACGATGTCGGGATGGGTCTGACTCCAAGGCGAAGAGAGGAAGAAGGTAACGTTCTTCACACCTTTCTCCTTTAGTACCTCAAGAATCGGCTCGGTCCGTTTCTCCCCCCAGCTGATGTCAAACGTTAAGGCGATGACCTTCTTATCCGTTGGAACGCTGTAGATGGCCGCAGGCTGATTAGGTGCAAACACGGTAATATTATCCTTCTCCGCGTAAATAACGCCCGCAGCAAACAAAATACCTACGGTGACTAGAAAGTAACGCTTCAGTTTCCGTCCGTTCATCACATAAAACATATTCATTACAATTGCACTCCTCTCCAATAAGGGCTTGTTCTAGTACAATCTATGCTCGTACCAACAACTTATTCTTGTTATCCCAAAAAGAGCCCAAAGAGGTGACACCCACATATGTTTTCGCCAAAAGAAATCTTTCGCCATTTGCAGACGATGCGGCACTATATCGCCTTCAGCACGATTTTTCTGTTAGCCGGTATCGTTGTAGGTGCAACTAATCCGGGATTAGACGCTTTTATCAACAGTCAGCTTAATGGAATTAAAGGTGTCGCGGAAAATATCGATTCGAGCTCCCACCCGACCTTTTTCTTAATGTTGTTTATTTTCTTCAATAATGCCATTAAAGCCATTTTGGTTATGTATGTAGGCTCATTGTTCGGGATCGTTCCGATCGCGTTCTTAGCCATTAACGGTATGATGCTTGGATACTTAGTTCATAAGACAGCGGAACAGGGCAATGAGGCTGTATTCACGGTTATCTTTAAGGGGCTGCTGCCGCATGGCATAATCGAGCTCGCGGCAATCATTATTGCATGTGCATATGGATTGCGTTTCGGCAGAATGATGCTTCAGGGGCTTGGTACCGTCTTTACGAAGCGAAAAGGCTGGGGGCAAGAGCTTGAGCTATTCGTTTTGCGGACGCTGCCGGTTATGGTTTTAATTGTGTTTATGTTGGTTGTTGCGGCTGTAATTGAGAGTACCGTAACAGTTTGGTTGCTTAGTTAGTAATAAATTTCCAATTATTTGAGCATAACAATAAAGCGGCGTTTATCGTGACATGCGATAAGCGCCGTTTTTTCTAAGTTTAAGGGAGTGAAAGATCCGTCTTGCATTGCCGGAATTTGGAGAAAGTGAAGCAAATTGCACCGCTTTCGGGCGGTGATAGCAGTTTCTTCTTGTTGGCCGATATATGATTTCTGGCTGATTAATTGAAAGGGGCCACCAACGGTTATGCTCGGAATTCTGTTCAACGACAAAGAATGTAAAGAACTCGACTACGTACTACGCAAAGAACTCGACGAAATGCTGCTCGATTTGAACGATTCCCGGCTAGATGGCGATATCAAAACCGCAATTGCCAAACGTTACAAGATTATTTTCCGCATGTATGCTCGTATTGCCTCACCGAAAGAGCTGTCCCGCTATGCATTGAATATGCGTACATACCGCTGATATCATGGGTTTTTCAAGGGGTTATAAACATGTGGATAAATAATTTAAAAAAACTCTTGCATTGTTTATAAAGCGTGTGATATATTAATCAAGTCGCCGCTGAGACATGGGCGAATGAACAACGGAATTTGTTCTTTGAAAACTGAACAATGAGCGACCAGTCAAATGGTCATAAATCGCGAAACTAACGTTTCGCAAAGCTAGTTTTTTGAATGAGCTAACAAGCGAATTCTTAAAAATGGCCAAGCCTTCGGGCTTACCACTTTTATGGAGAGTTTGATCCTGGCTCAGGACGAA
>NZ_JCAALT010000018.1:0-57094 GCF_059686995.1 Paenibacillus rhizoryzae
TGCGAAACGTTCGTTTCGCGATTTATGACCATTTGACTGGTCGCTCATTGTTCAGTTTTCAAAGAACAAATACTTGGTTTATTTCCTTCCGGCTCATGACCGGAATTAGATCTTACCATGAATCGAAACATGATTGCAAGCTTTATTTTTCAGCTTGTTTTGGCTTCGATCGCCGCTTCCAAGTTGATGTCTCGGAGGCAGAAATAGAATATATCATGGTTCGACATCATATGGCAAGTCTTTTTTGAAATTAATACGACCACCCCCGCTTCGATCTCCGGGAATGGCCGTTTTCCATGAAGTCCTCCATCAGATCAACTCTGAGCTACTATCTATTAATACGCCCAATTCCCTTGGCGGAATACGGGTTCGATTGATCCGTCAGGCAGCTCTCCGTCAATATCGAGAGAAGCGCAGCCGATCATAAAGTCAACGTGCGTCAAACTTACATTAGCGCCCCGCTCCAGAAGCTCCTCACCGGACAGCTTCGTGCCGCCTTCTAGGTTTACAGGATAAGCACTGCCAAGCGCAAAATGACAGGAAGCATTCTCATCGATGCCTGTGTTATAGAATACTCGGTTCAAGTTCGATATCGGAGAATCATGCGGCACTAATGCCAATTCGCCGAGATAGGAGGCTCCTTCGTCCGTTTCCAGCAGCGATGTTAAATGTTCACGCCCTGACTCGGCATCGTAGGCAACCACCTTCCCGTTCTTAAATGTAAATGTAATCCCTTCAACAAGTCTACCGTTCAGATTGAGCGGAAATGTACTTCTTACCGTTCCGTTCACGCCGGTACGATGCGGCATGCTGTACACTTCTTCAGTCGGCATATTCGCGACGAAATAGACGCCTTGATCATTCTCGCCTCCGCCGCCGCGCCAAATATGGCCTTCAGGCAGCTCCACCCGCAAATCCGTTCCCGGCGCACGATAATGGAGACTCTTGTAACGTTTGGCGTTCAGTAGATCTTGCCTCGTCTTCAAATGCTGGATATGCTCGCGCCAAGCGGCGATCGGATCGTCTTGATTCACGCGTACCATGGCGAATATCGCTTCCCACATCGCATCTACACGCTGCCCTTCCGGAAGATCGGCATACACTTTGTTTGCCCATGCGAGCGTCGGAGCTTTGATCAACGACCAGCTGATCTTGCTATTGCGCGTATATGCGGAATATTCTTTACGCGCGATAGCCGCTGACTTAACCGCTGCCGATACTTTGGAAGAATCGATTCCTTGGAACAGATCCGGATTAGGAACTTTAATATGAAGGATTGCCCCGCCTTCTTCGGCAAACCGTACCATGCTGTCTGCCAGCCACTGCGGATAATAATCAAAGGAATCCTCTGAGGCCTTCTCATAGCGGGCACGAGTAACCGCATCATCGTCCCACTCCACAATGACGAATTTAGCTCCCGCTTCATAAGCCTTCGCCACGATTAATCGGGTAAGTTCAGCCGTTTCGATCGGAGCATGGACGATAAGCACCTGCCCGACTTGAATATGCACCCCAACCCTGACGACCAACTCCGCATACTTGTTAAGCATCCGTTCAAATGTATTCATTTGTGAGACTCCTTTCCTTTCTACACCTTTCATATAACAGCTCAGCTATCCCCCTATTTTACCAAACGAAAAAGAAGAACCCAACCTCGCGCGGTTGAGTCCTTCTCGGTGGAGCCAATAGTCAGCCTTGCGACCACAAATCGCTTAGCTCGCCCCTACTCCTTCACGGCGCCGAGCATAATGCCGGATACGAAGTATTTTTGCAGGAATGGATATACGATCAGCATCGGCACCATAGCGATAAACACTTTGGCCGAGTTCAGCGTCCGGTTAGACAGCTCCGACAGCTTCTTATATTGTTCCGGGGTCAGGCTCGTGCCAACCGGAATGTTGACGACTAACTGCTGGATATAGGTTTGGAGCGGATATTTCGCAGCCGTGTTCATCAGCACCAGGCCGTTAAAGAACTCGTTCCAGTGATACACGGCCAGGAACAACGCCACCGCAGCAAGCACGGGGATGGAGCATGGGATGTACACCCGAAATAGTACGGACCAAGGACCTGCACCGTCGACTACGGCCGCCTCATTCAGCTCCTTCGGCAGATTGCGGAAGAAGTTCATGATCAGGATGACGTCGAATACCGGTACACCTCCGCCCAGCACCAAGGCCCAAATCGTATCGATCATATGGTAGTTCTGAATCGTGAGATACCATGGAATCAATCCCCCGTTAAACAACATACAGAAGACAAGGACCCACATGAAGGTATTGCGCATTTTGAAATCTCTCTTAGGACGAGCCAGCGGGTACGCCATTAATACGGTCATCAGCAAGGAGAACGATGTCCCGAGCACGGTACGTTGGATCGAGATCCAGAATGCGTTAAAGAATAGGCTGTCGTTGATAATCTCCTTATACGGAGTCAAGGAAAAGCCGATGGGATAAATGGTAACCAAGCCTGCATTAGCGGCGGACTTGACGGAGATCGATACACAGAACGTGTACCACAGCGGGTATATGCAGCTGATAAGCAGGAGACCGAGGACGATAATATTGGCTATTTCAAACGTCCGCGAGCCTAACGTTGTATTTCTGACCAATGCAGCGTCCTCCTTTAGAATACCGTGTAATCGGCATAGCGATAAGCCAGACGATAGGATATGAAAATCAGTACAAAGCTAATGACCGACTTGAACAATCCAGCAGCCGTCGCCAGCGAGAACTGAAGATTTTGCAAGCCCAGCCGGTATACCCATGTGTCCAAAATATCTCCGGTTGAAAATACGAGCGGGTTATACAGGTTATATACTTGATCGAAACCGGCGTTCAGTACGTTTCCTAAACTTAACACGCCCAGCAAAACAACCGTGGTCGACAGTGCAGGGAGCGTGACATGCCTGATCAACTGCCAGCGATTCGCGCCGTCAATGGAGGCCGCTTCGTACAGATTGAGATTGATGCCTGTCAGTGCCGCAAGATAGATAATCGCGTTATAGCCGAATTCCTTCCAAACATCGCTGCCAACGACGATTTGCCGGAAGATCCCCGCATCCGCCATAAATAGTTTTGGATCGTGGCCAAACATCCCGATAACCGTATTGATAACGCCATAATAGCCGAAAATCCCAATTACAATCGTGGACATAATAACCCAGGACAGAAAGTGCGGCAGGTAAACAACGGTCTGAACAAGCTTCTTGTAACGCAAGCTGCGAAGCTCGTTTAGCAGAATCGCAAAGATAAGCGGCACGACTAGATTGAGCACGATTTTGCCGACAGCGATAATGAGGGTATTGACGATAACCGTCTTGCTGTCATTGAGCTGAAACATATACTTGAAGTTTTCCATCCCGACCCACTCGGATTTGAACAGCCCTGCTCCCGGATTATAATTCTGAAATGCCATCAGAATTCCGAACATAGGCACAATGCTGAACATGACAAGCCAGATCATACCCGGCAGCAGCATCAAATAATAGTGCTTCTGATGGCCCAGTTTTCTCATTCCGGCTAACCTCCTTCTCCCTAGCAGGATAGTAAAGCTTGCGAGAGGCACCGACCGGCAGTGCCTTCCGCAAGCTTCTGCATCATTACTTCTTCAAGAGTTTTGCAACTTCCGCCGTGATCTCATCTCCGCCTTGAGACTTCCAATCGCTCACAAATTTGTCGAAGGAGTCGATGGACGCTTGACCAAGGATGATTTTCATAACCGTCTCATCTTCCATCTTCTTCAGATTCGCCCATTTGGTTTCCATGGTCGGCGTTTGGTTGTAGGTTACGCTGAAGACCTTCTTATCAATTGGAACCGTCGTGAACGGACGATCGCCAATTAGGAGGGAATACAAACGCTGGAAGTCACCGAAGTTCGTCGTATTAAAGTTGCTCACATTCAAATTATCGTATGGAGGCTTAACGACGTCTTTCACCTTTTTGGCATCGGCGTACATCAGTTTGTATAAGCTGTTAGGCTTATTGTAATCCTCTGCCTTAGTTTCGCCCTTCAGTACTTTCAGAAGCTCGGTATACTCGTATTCCGTCTCGTTGGCTGCGGCCATAACGTTGCGGAGCGGATACCAGCCCACATTAACCGACAAATCGAACGTCGATTCATCGCGTACAAGTGCATTGTTCATGATCATGATTGCCTTGACGACATCCGGCTTAGCATTCTTGCTAATAACCGTGTAGGTGCTGCCTGTTGTCTTCATATGTGTATTCCACTTGTTGTCTGCCGTATAAACGGGATAAGCCTGCCAGTTCGCAGTCGGATCGTTCTTGAAGGAGTCCCCGTTGCCATAGCCGCCATTCCACCAAGGGCCGAAGAAAATCCCCGTCTGATTGGCATTGATCGGATCCCCTACGTTATCGCGGGTGCCCACTTCCGGATCGATAAGTCCTTTTTTGTACCAGTCCGCCAGCAAAGCCAACGTTTTCTTCGTATTGTCCGACGTCGTTCCGTACGATACCGTACCGTCTCCATTATCAAGCCAGTAGCCCGGGTATGCATCGTTCGCGCCAAAAATCGGATCGAAGCCGCCCATATTATTGGAGGAAACGAGGAAGGTTGAATAAGGGAACGAGTTTTTGGAAGGACCGGCGATACCGATCGTTTTGTCCCCGCCAAGCTTGTTATCAATAAACGCTTTCGCCGTTTTCTCGATATCGGACAGCGTCTTCGGCACAGGCAGCTGCAGCTTATCCAGCCAATCCTTGCGAATCCAGAGCACGTGAACACCGTCGGTATCTACCGTGATATTCGGAAGCGCTACCATTTTACCGTCATAGCTTGCATTCTCGAGTGCACGGCCCTCCGTACTAGCCATGATCTCCTTCACCTGCGAAGATTGATATTGATTAAAAATATCGGTGATATCATACAGCAGTCCCGAACTAGCCGCTTTGGTCATAAAGGAACGGTCGTCAACGACCATACCGTCAGGCAGTTTGCCCGATGCGATCGTCAAGCTGACTTTCTGCTTGAAGTCGTTACCGGTTGCCGCGGTCCAATCGACAATGATGTTGATGTTGTACTTGTCCTTCAGATACCGTGTGTACGGGTTGTTGCTTACACTGTCGCCTTCCGGCAGCGTCTTGTCGGTCGGATCCACCACCATGCCGATGTGAACATCAACAGGTTTCGGGAATTTTGAGAAGGCCAAATCGTCTCCCGTCAGTGCCGGGCTTGCGGAGTTCGAGTCTGAATTTGAAGACGCTTTCAAATTGTTATTCGATGAATCATTGGAAGTACATGCTGTCACAGTTAAACCAAGTAATGCGGTGGAAAGCAACAATGCCATTTTCCTTTTCATCTTAACCCTCCCCTTTGTTTCTTGCCTTCTCATTGTACATGGGAAGCGGAGAAAAAAAGTCAGACGGATGTGCCGTGTTTTGCGATGAATTCAAGACTGAGGTAGATATTTGTTCGATCGGTTGCAATCAATCGTCCCCCTTGTGGAATTGAGCTCGGAATTCGGAGGGCAATAGACGTGTCTGTTCATAGAAGAGCTGAGAGAAATACTTGGAATCATTATAGCCTACGGCATGGGCAACCCATGCGATGGACTGATTGGTTTCGCACAGCAGCCGCTCGGCCGCTCTCATCCGCTCTTGCCTTAAGTAATCATTGAACGTCGAACCCGTCAGCTTCTTAAAGCATTGGCTGAAATAACTTCGACTCATATGCACATGATCCGCGACTTCCTCGGCATGCAGCGTATTCGAAGCCTGCTCGCGAATGAACAATACAGCCTTCAGAATACTGGTAGTCGTATTGGTGAAATCAGAGGATGCCGCAACCTGCACATACACGCGTTTCCTGTAATCGCGCAGCCATTCGACCGCTGACCGGACATCATTCGCATCCGAACGGAGCTCGATATCGAGGGCTACGATGGTCTCCAATTGGGAAAGCACGCGCATGAACATCCCTTCCACACGGCGAAAAGAAACCTTGGCATCTATGGTCTGCTTGCATAAGCGCTGAAAGACCGATTCATTATACAGCCAGTAGTGAGAGCGCCATTCCTGCTCCAGGCTGGACCAGACCTCTTCTTCCTGAGAGCGAGTATTTTGCTCAGGAGCCGGAGAGGCAATCGCTAACGTAGGAGGCTTGGCTGCCGCACGCTGCGACATTTCGCCAGTCATTTGCTGCTGGATGCGTTTCAAGATTTGCTCGTCGTCCTCCGACTCTAACCGGACCTTAGATAGATAATCGAGTGCCCCCATCCGATATGCCGTTTGCACGTTCTCGAACTCTTCATGAAAGGATAATATCACGGAGCGCAGCCCCGGAAATCGTTGTCTGGTGACCTGAAGCAGCTCCATTCCCGACATAACCGGCATGGAGAGATCCACGAACATGAGATCCACCTCATGCCTTTCCATGAACTCCAGCGCCTTCGCGCCGTTCGCCGCTTCTCCGACAACAACCATATCGTGGCTCGACCATGGCATAATCGAAATCAAGCCTTTACGCGCAAGTTTATCATCATCAACGACTAATACTCGGATCAAATCGCTTTCTCCTCTCTATGCTGAAGATAAGGAAGATCTAATGTTACCGTCGTGCCTTGATTCGGAGTGCTCTCTATACCCATACGAGCATGGTTGCCATAAAATGATTCCAACATGGATCGCACGTATCGAAGTCCGATTCCCCACCCCGTCTGCTGCTGATCCGGCGTGTCGCGCTGCAGTAAGGCCAGCGTCTCCTGGCTGAGTCCTTTGCCATCGTCGCGGATTGTGATGTGCACCATCTGTGCCGTTTCATCCGGAGAAATGGAGATTTCCAGCTTTCCGTGATCATCAAGGCCGTGACAGACGGCATTCTCCACGATAGGCTGCAGGATGAACCTTGCAACCGGGCTATCCAAGTAGACCCCTTCCTCAATGTCCAATCCCACCTCAAAATCATGCCGCATCTGCTGCAGCTCCAAATACGTGCGCATGACTTCGATTTCTGACCGGAAGGTAGCCGATTCCTTAGACTTGCCTAAGTTATAATTCAACAAATTGATTAGAGAAGAAACAAATTTCTCAATCTTCGCTTGCTTATGCATGACCGCCAACCAGCGCACCGAATTGAGCGTATTCATCAGAAAATGCGGGTTGATCTGGTAGGCAAGCTTCTCGATCTCCAGCTGATGTCTCCGCTTCTCCTTCTGCTCCACATCAATAATGAGCTGCTGAATTTGCCGTTTCATAATATTGAACTGATCGAATATCCGGTCAAACTCATCAATCCCCGTACGATATTGGCTGGTGCCCATATAGCCCTTACCAAATGTCCTCATTTCCCTCTCAATTAATTGAAAGGGTCCGTTAATAAGCCGCCGAAGCAGCAGCGTAAGCAAAAACATCATCAGAAGGGCAATGGCGAGAATCCAATACATATGGTTCTTCCACGTATAGAGCTCGTGATTGTAGTAGGAGACGGGAAGAAGCAGCGTGATTCCATAGCCGTAATCGCCTGTCATCCGGTTCCAAACATAGCCGTCTGTCACACCCGATTGCCCGTTTAGCATGAGCTGTTGGCCAGCGGCAAAAGCCGTTGAATTGCTGCTGTTATAAGTGACCAAGCCCGTTGAATCCGTGAAAACGAGCGAGTATGGCATATTCAGGCTCTCTGAAAGCGAATTCATATCTGTCGAAATGTCCGTCTTGGCTTCAACATAAACGACTAACTGCGTTCCGTCCGAGAATTTCACTTCCCTTGTCACGGATATTACCTGATCATCGCTGAAGCGGCATAACGATTTATGCGGGGACTGGTATTTCAGCTGGCCCATTCCAGAGACATCAGGCAAGGATTGCAGCGTAAAGTCTCCGCGCAGCGGCAAATTCGATAAAGCAGGCTGTCCGGTTTCGGGATGATAATACATCACGAGTTCCATTGCCGGGTTGGAAAATGTGATTAATCCAATATTGTAGGATATATCACGTGAGAGAATTCGCTGGCTATAAGAGTCTTTGGCAGAAAGGTAGGACTCCATCAGATTGCCTACCGTGCCTTCCGGCGTCATCTGCTGCGTAACCTGAAGCAAGTTATTGTACATTTGGTTCAGCTTGGTTGTTTGCTGGTACAGATCGAATGCCATAGAAGTCTTGATCTTATCATGCTGCATCGTGTAGATCGCATTGTAAGAAACAGTTGCCATTAAGATGGCGAATCCCACTAAGCCAATCGTCAGAAGCATCATTATGCGTTTGCGCAGCGAGGAGAAACCGAATCGATTAAGCAGCACATGCATGAAGCTTATTTTCCTATGAACCGTTCTGGTAGTCTTTATAGAGCGTATGCCGAGCACCTCCGCCACCTCACAACGAGTATGGGACATTACATCAAGTCTGGAACAATATTCGCCATATGTCGCGTTTATCCCTCCTTGGGGAGAGGGACCGGCGGTCGCAGCAGCAGCGGTACTCAGACCATGCTCTTCATCCGGCATTGATTGATTTGATTATGTCCTTCTAAGAAGCTTGCCCGCTCCACTTGATACAGGTCATAAACTTGCTGCGCCGAATTGATTGATTCATAGATTTGCGGGTTAAGATCATTCGCTAATTGAACATACGGCAGCTTCTCTACCGCCTTTTTCGAACGAATATTGTGCTTGCGAATTTTCAAATATACCGTCTCGATCTGATGCTCAAGAAACAGTTCAGTCATGAAAAGTTCTTTCGCACGCCCATTGTACCCTTGTCCAAAGTAGGGAGCTCCGATCCATGTCGCCAAGAAGCCCGTACGATTCACAATATCGTATAACTGGATCGTGCCAATGGGATGTCCAAGCTCGTTCAAAATCGTTCTCGAAATCGATGTACCTTGTAACTCCTGTGCGATCAACTGTTTCGTGATGAACAAGTATTCTTCGTAGGATCGGCTTTTATTACGGACGTAAGGGAATACGGCAGGGTCCACCATTAAGTCATGCAGGGAATGGCATTCATGCAAATCAAGTTGTTTAAGTATGTGAACTACCACCCTACTCCTTATGATTCGAGTCTCTCGGACCCTTTCAGTTTATAAAAGGAATTTGGGCTTTATATGAACGCTAGATATGGTTTTTGTAAAGATTTCAGAGCCTTTTGGCAGTCAAAATTAATGGGGTCAAGTAATAAATCTCGGAGCATAGCCTCCTCCTAAAAATAACCCGACCTGATGCGGCCGGGTTACGGATCATGGAAGCGAACTTACATGCTGGATGTAGACAATCAATCAGGTGCCTTCCGCGAGTCTGCCTTTGGTCGCCATCTGTTTCGATCGCAAATACGACAGAATGAACCAAGTGAACAACACGAAACCTACCCCAAATATAGCCAACACCAGCGCATCGTGCCTTACAAGCGCATAATCCCCCGTCGAAAGCAGCGCGCGGAATCCTTCAACCGCATACGTCATGGGCAATGCCCCGTGAAGCATCTGCATAAGGTTCGGCGTCAACTCCGCCGGGAAGATTCCTCCCGTAGCCGTCAGCTGCAGGACGAGAACGATAATGCCCAGCAGCTTTCCGAAGTCCGAGAATGTTGTAATCAGCAATTGAACAATTGCCATGAATACAAGGCTGGATAAAAAGGCGAACGCGAAAAATCGGAACGGGAACGCGGGACTTAAGCCGACCCCCGGAATCAGAATTACGCTGGCGATAGCGGATTGAGCGAGCGATACGACGGCGAGCACGCCGAATTTCGAGATAAACCACAATATTCCGGACGGAGGCGGCGCTATCGTCGCTCGGTATGAATAAATGTTGCCAAACAAGAGAGCGCCGATGTAGAGACTGAGCGCAATGAAGAACGGTGCCACCCCCGTTCCGTAGTTCGGAAGAGGATGAACGGCCTGCTCCTTCAAACGGACGGGATTGGCGAGCATCGCGAATACTGGGTCCGATGCATGAATACTTGCCGCTTTCTCCGCGCCTTCCGACAGCCCTCGGCTCAGCTCGGCACCTCCTTGAACGAGCGCTTGCTGGCCGACCGACAGTTTAGTAACGTTGGTCGTAAGGCTGTTCCATCCCCCGGATACCTTATGAATACCATCCGCAGCGGCGGCAACGCCGTCACGAAGCTTCGAAGCGCCGTCGCCAAGCTCAGCCAAGCGGCTCGCAATGAGCTCGGCTCCGCTGGCGAGCTGTGCAGCGCTGCCGCCGGCGCTCGCAATGCCCTTGGACAGCGAGTCGCTTCCGCCATTTAATTGATCGAGTGCATCGGATAACTGTTTGCTTTGCTTCTCGATGAGCGCCAGATTCGTGTCTTTGGCCTCATTGGGGTGCGCTGCAAGCCATTTCGATAACGCGTCGTTCAATTGCTTAGCCGCCGACGACGCCTTGTCCGTCCCTTGAGCTGCGTCTGCGCTTCCCGCTTGAAGCCGATCAAGCCCGCCACGAAGACTCCCTATACCACTTGAAAGCTTGGTAGCCCCTTGCTTAAGTTGCCCAGCACCTCCCGAGAGGCGATCCGAAGCAGACATCAAATCAGAAGCACCCCGGTCCAGCTTCAGTATGGAAGTTTGTCCATTGCGCAAACCGTTCAGAATCGCTTTCGTCCCGTCAGCCGACTGCATAAGGCCGGCATCAAGCCGAGACGCTGCATCGCTCGCCTTCCGGAAGCCCCCACTTAACGGGGTCAATTGTTCGTAAATGGCTTTGGCATAACTTGCCGTAAGCTGTTCCGACAGCTGCTGCCTGATCGTTTCGACTGCTGATTTGCCGATTTTGCTCACGATATAATTAAGGCCTTCGTTCAGCTTCAAGGTCAGCTCTAGCGGTGATGGCTCTGCCGCTCCCAAAGACGTAGCCCGATGGGAAAAATCGGAAGGGATGAATATTTCGAAATAATACGTCCGGTTCCGGAATCCTGCATCCGCTTCCTCCGCGTTGACAAACCGCCACTCTAAGGAACGATCCTTCTTAAGCTCGCTCACGAGATCATTACCAATCGCGAATGTTTTCCCTTGGTAATCAACGGGCCGATCTTCGTTTACGACAGCGACCGGCAGCCTTTCCAAGTGCGCGTACGGGTCCCAATAGGTCCACAAATAAATTCCGCTGTAAAGCGAAGGAATTAAACACATCGCGATTACCGGCACGAGTATTTTCCGCGACCCAAAGAAAGTCCGCCATTCATTCCATAACCAGTTCAATTTACTCGCCCCCGAAGTTCAATCCATTGGATCTCTTATCAACATCTTCCTTAATATCAATCAATTGAAGGAAATCATGCAGGGAACGCAAAAAACTCTGACCTTCTGCGGTCAGAGTTTTTGGTGAAGGGGAACCGATTATCGGGCGAATCACTTGACACATGCAGCTTTCGTAAGACTACCCATTAATCAAAACGACTCGCTTCGGGATCCTCAGTATCATAACCGAAGGCGTCAAGCGCCGGCCATAGTTCAGGGGCAATCGGGTAATTCGCCAGTTCTACCGTCTGAGCAATCCGATCCGGTTTGCTCATGCCGACGACCGTGCTGGTGATTCGCGGGTCGCGAAGCGAAAATTGAAGAGCAGCAGCGGCCAATGGGACATTAAATTCCTGGCACACTTTGGCGAACGAACGCGCTCTTTCCAGTACGATCGGCGAAGCTTCGCTATAGGCATAGCGGGCGTATGCGTCCGGACCTTTGGCCAATATACCGCTGCCATAGGGAGCGGCATTGATAACGGCGACGCCCATGCGACTCGCGATTTCAAGCAACGGCTCGGCAGCCCGATTGAGCAGTGTATAGCGATTGTGGGTTTCCACGGCGCTAAACGCTCCCGTTTCTACATAACGAATGAGCATATCGATCGGTCCTCCGGACATGCCGATGTGATCGATGACTCCCTCATCTTGCAGCTTTCGCAATACTTCTAACGGTCCGCCGGGTCCCATGACATTTTCGAAGGTAGTATGTTCGGGATCGTGGATATAAACGTATTGCAGACGATCAAGTCCCAAGCGTTCAAGACTTTCTTCGACGGAACGTTTGATCTGTTCGCCGCTGAAGTCGCCCGTCGTAAAGTCGCGGTCGGCTTTGGTGGCGAGCACGTAACCCTCCGGAAGTCCGCCATTGGCTTGAATGGCCTTGCCAATCCGCCGCTCGCTCTCGCCAAAGCCATAGGATGCGGCCGTATCCAGAAAGTTGATCGGGCTTTCAAATGCGGTACGCAGCGTTACCAATGCTTGTTCTTCCGAGGTGCTGTATTGAAAGGTTTCCGGCATATCCCCGAGCGGAGCGGCTCCTAGACATAGCGGCGTTACGAGCAGACCGGTATTGCCAAGCGGTCGTTTGGATAGAAGCGTATTCAACATGGTTTAGACCTCGCTTTTCATAGATATCTGCATTATAACGATACACCCAAGTAGCCTCGCGTCATTTGGAAATCGATATTTCCTTGCTGATAGAGACGCGGCACATAAGTATGTTCCAATGTTTGTTTGCTGAGCTCGAGAATTTGATTCGGCCATAAGGTCGGCTCACCCGAGAGCATCAAGTCAACATCCTGCTGATGTTTCTGCTGCACGGCTTGCCCTGACGCCATTTGCAGCATCGGGACAAAAGGATGCGTCTGCATCGGACGATTGCCAATCAACGCAATCACTAATTCCACTCCTGTAGCTGCGAGGCCTGTGATTGTCTCTACCAAATGCGTTGTAGGCGTCTCCATGATGTGGAAGCCGTTGGATCGAACATGTTCCCCGTAGGCGATGGACGGACGAACTTGAGGTGCTAATGATAGATGTTGACCGAATGCGGCATCGGCAAGCAATCCGCTGTTCTCAGGCACGACCACCAAGCCTCCTGCGCTGACAATCATCTTGGTCAGTGACGCCAGCTGCTCGCCGGCATCGTCGGCAATGGCACCCTCGCTCACAATACCGATACGCAGTCCTTCCAGACCGACCGTCACTTTCTCCGCCGCCTCGGCCGCTGCCAATCGATCGGAGAACCATGCTTCGACCTTCTCGCTTACTTTGGCAATTCCGCCATCGAGCTGAATGCTGGCATACCCAAGCCGGCTCGCATCGACTCCGTTCACTTCCATCTGATGGCGCATATAGTCGTTGTGCGTTTTCTCGCAACCATGCTCCAGCAGCAAACAGTGCTCCACCATCGGATGCGTAATATAGCCGATCATCGTGCGGGCAAACAGCGATTCGGCCGTTCCTCCAGAGGCGCCACAGCCCTCTGTGTGTGCCAATGCGACGATACGCGAGAGATCGGGCTGCCCCGCTTTTTGCTCGTTCAAGCGCTTCGTAATCATGTTGGCTACCTGACCGGCACATAGACTGGTCGGCACAATCAAGCCGATTTTGTCACTGGACAGCCGATCGTGATGCCGTGTAAAAGTAAATTGGATCGCATCGTTAGCTGTCGCTGCAGCATCGTCTTGAATTGCTATCGGTGCTCCTGTCGGTACGGGAGCGTGCAGCAGCGTCTCCAGTCGGCTCGCATCGTTCTGCTGCCAGTTACGCCAAATTTGCACCTGGGAATGGCCTGCCTTCTCGCCAACGCTTTGCTGTCCGGAGGCAACTTGGATGGCCAGCTCGAACACCTCTTGTCCCAGCTCATCCATCGATGTCCCTTCCAGATATTTACCTGCATTCACATCCATATCGTTCGATAGCAATTGGAAGCGGCGCGTTGTCGTGACCACCTTGACCGTTGGCACATACGGGAAATTGGTTATCGATCCATTTCCTGTCGTAAAGAAAATCATGTTACAGCCTGCTGCAACCTGTCCTGCGATGCTCTCCAGGTCATTGCCGGGGCTATCCATGAAGTAGTAGCCGCCATCCTTCATGAGCTCGCCGTACTCGGTTGCAAAATCGATCCGCGTTACAGGGTCTTTCTTCATCGCGGCGCCTATCGATTTGAGATAGATGTTGTACAAGCCGCGATACATGTTACCGCCGGACGGGTTACCTTCCGCGCTGGTGCCGTGCCAAGACGTACGCTCCTTAAACCGGTCCAGAAGCTCCAGAAATTTGCGAGCGGTCTCCACATTGCGTACCTTCGACAGAATATAGGGCTCCGCACCAATCAATTCATCGGTTTCGGCCAGGCTGGCCGCGCCTCCGTAACGCACCAATTCTTCCGAAATCCAGCCAAGCAGCGGATTCGCGGATACGCCGGAAAAGGCATCCGAACCTCCGCACTGCAGTCCAATTCTCAGGTGGCGGATGGATTCGGGCGTCCGCTGCATCGCATTGACCGCTGGCAGCCACTCCCGGACTAACGCATCGCCTTTAACGAGCTCTTCTTCGAAGCTGCCGGTGAGCGACACGAACTTATGAAGCACATCATCGATTTGGTAGCCGTGCTCGCGTGCATAAGCCTCCACCATCTTGTTCGTGACCGATTCATTGCCATAATCGACAACCAATACCGCACCGACATTCGGGTTAACCATGAAACCGGCGAGCGTCCGCAGCAGCAAGTCCACGTTATTCGGATTTTCTGTGCCGCCCTCCGTATGCGCTGCGGGAACAATCCCGTCGATATTCGAATAGTTCTTGCATTCGTCTTGTAAACGGGCGGCGAGCTTTTTCACAAAGCTGCCCGTCTGCGAGGTGGTACCGAGCAGTACGATATAGTTTCGGGTGCCGACTCCGCGATCTTCATGGCGGCGATACCCCATAAAGGTGCGCGTCTCCGTATACGCCGGCGATGCCGGAGCTGGCCGGAAGTTCTGCTCGTCCAGAATATAAGGTTGAACTTGATCCGCAAAATTGGGCACAGGCGGCAGCGCGAATGCCAACTTGCGCACGCCGAGCGCTCCCAAAACGGTTTCGTTGATCACATAGTGCCCGGGATGAATCGGCTTAAGCGCCACGCCGAATGGCAATTGCCACGAAAGCAGTTCTTCGCCGGGAGCAATCTCTTTCACCGCAAACCGGTGGCCTTCCATAACCGTGTAATCCAAGACAAAGGTTTGGCCTTCATATTGAATGGCGGTACCAGCGTTCAATTGACGAATCGCAACGGCACAGTTATCCCCGGGCAAGGGAAGTCTGGCTACTTCTTCAAATTGATAAACGACGTTCATCGACGATCGGCTCCCTTAATGTAAAATGTCCACGTCATCCAAATCATTCGTTAGCGACGCTAAAAGCATTTATCATCATCACGCAATCTCATAATATATCAGATTATACCATTTACGAGAGAAGGTTTGTCTTAGCCATTTGAAGTATTTTATGCGAATTTACGGTTGCTGCGAATTTCGCGCGCTCATTTTTCATATCAAGCCATCTTATATTCATAATAAAAATCCACAACCCAAATGGTTGTGGATTTACTTGGCGGAGGCGACTAGCTTCTAGTCCGCGGCAGGTCACAAAGAACTTTCCGTCGTTCCCGCCATCATCTCCTTCACTGCATCCAGAATCGTACTGGACGATATGGCGAATCCCATGCCTTGCGCTTCGGAGTTGACAGCGGTATTCACTCCGATTACTTCGCCTTTTTCGTTTAATAGCGGTCCGCCCGAATTGCCGGGGTTAATCGAAGCGTCGGTTTGCAGAAGATGTTTGTATGGATGCTCAGAACCATCGTCTTCCGTGACCGTAATCGGACGCTCTTTCGCGCTAAGCACGCCGATCGTCATCGTGTGATCCAAACCGTATGGATTGCCGATCGCGACGACCCAGTCGCCGATGTTCGCCTGATCCGAATCACCGAAACTTAGAGCCGGAAAACCTTTCCCCTCTGGGTTTTCAACCTTGAGCACCGCTAAATCCAGATCTTCGTTCGCGTTGACAACCGTGGCCTTAAGCGGCTCGTCGTATCCGGGGACGGTCACCTTAAGCTCCGCGGCATCTGCAATGACGTGCTGGTTCGTCAGAATATAACCGTTTTTATTGAAAAAGAATCCGGACCCGGTTCCCTTCAGCACTGGATCTTCGCTGCTTTGCAGCGACTGCTGCCGACTGCCCGACCGACTGCCGTTTCTGCCGAAGAGGTTGGGATTCGACTGGTTATTCTCCACCCCATAATTTGCAATCTCCACGACTGCAGGGTTCGCTTGCTTAAATACCGAAGCGAAGTTCTCCGTAGAGGATTTGAGCGAAGCGGTCGTTAATCCGGCATCGGCGGAATTAGAGCCACCGCTCGACACTACTGTCTGGACTATACTGGATGTCCCTCCGCCGAACAAGTTCATTCGATCGGACATATAGGTTAGCCCTCCAACTACTAAAGCGCCGACAAGAAAAGCTGCCAGGATCGATTTAGCCGACGTTCGTCTGGATCGATTCGCGCCGCCTCCGGAAGCTCCCTCTCCCTCATTCGCCGCGATTGCTTCGTCATACATCCTCTGCAAGGTTGTCACTTTCTTTGAGGAATCATAGCGATATATTGTCAGGCCTTCGGTGGAGTTATCGAATTCTTTGTTCATTTCCTTATTTGCATCCATTAGGATCATCCTCCTGTGCTCTTGGTGACTCTATTATGCAGGGCGATCCTAAAAGGAAGCTTAAGTCTACCTAAAAGGTTGCTGAAAATCTGTTGAGCCATTAAATAGCAAAAACCACATCCTCATGCGGATGTGGTTTACATTTGGTGGAGGCGAGGGGATTTGAACCCCTGTCCGAAGACAACGCCACACAGGCTTCTACGGGTGTAGTCACAGTTTTGATGTCACCCGAGCAGCGCCCCGTAACCGGCTCTGCGTTGGGTCAGCCTGATTATCTTCTTCCGTCGACCCCAGGCGGAGACCGAAGCGGCGTATCCCACTATATGTGAGCCCCTATCCCAGTCACATGGGCGATGCTGAGGAGGAGCACGCTAACAGGTTATTAAGCTGCTAAAGCGTAGTTGTTTTGTGATTTGCCGTTTAATAGGCTTTAGCGTTGATGAAGTGGACGCGTCCCCACTACCCGCAACCCATGCTCGAACTATCCCCGTCGAATCCATAAACGCCCCCAATGTCGCATAAACGGCTCCATACGTTCCGTTTAGCAGGTAAGACGCTCTGTCGACTGGTCCCGCCTAACGTTCAGGCAGTCTCAACGTACTTGAGCATGTAAAACGATACTTCGTTCGTTGCTTACTTAGTATAACACAGGTGCCGACTTCGTGAAGGCATGTCTTGCTGGAAGAGTTGGCGACGATCAGCCATTATATCCAGTCAGCCAACCGAGCAACTTATCTGGCAACCTTCTGTTTCTCGCGCAATGCACGCTGAATATCGCGTTGTGCATCCTTCTTCGCCGCCGATTCGCGTTTGTCGTACTGTTTCTTCCCTTTACCAAGGCCGATCAGCAGCTTCGCGTAACCATTGCGAACGTAAATCTTGAGCGGAACAATAGCGTAGCCATCTTGCTTGGACAACCCAAGCAGCTTGTGAATCTGTGCCTTGTGCATCAGTAACTTACGCGTCCTTGTCGGATCATCCGGATTGCTTCGGTTACCTTGCTCGAAAGGACTGATGTGCAAATTGTGAATGAAGATCTCACCGTTCCGAATCGTAGCAAACGCATCGCCAATGTTGGCCCGTCCCATTCGAAGCGATTTAATTTCACTTCCCATTAGCACCATGCCCGCTTCAAAGGTATCCTCGATGAAATAGTCATGGGAAGCCTTCTTATTCTGTGCGAGCTGTTTCCCGTCACTCTTCTTCGCCACTTCTACCCCACCTCTCTCCTTAATAAACGGACTCCTAACCATTGCAGTCAGGAGTCCATTGTAACAACTTTACAGATTGAAATCAAGATTTGGTAAAAGCAAGCTCGATCCGCGTCCTACAAGCGTTTCTTCCGCACAAAAGCTGCGGTCGAGTTGCCGTTTTTCTTCTTCTTGCGCGGCTTCGGGCCGACGCCGCCAGTACCGGCGTTGGTTGCGTTGCCAGTGCCGCCTGCATCAGTTGCCGGCGTAGCTTGAGGAGAAGACCCGTCGCCGGCTGGTTTCTTGCGGCGAGAGCCGGTTCCGCCAGCTGCACCGCCGCCACCGTTCCCTCCGCCGGAACGGGATGACCCGCCACGACCGGAGCCGGAAGAACGACCGCCAAATCCGCGGTCTCCGCCGCCGGAACGGCCTCGGCCGCCGCCATCGCGGCCGCGTGAACGGTAAGCATCCGGATCTTCCCCATTATCCTTAAGTGATCCTGCGTTCAAGATTGGCAAGCCCCACATATCCGTGCGGACTGCTTTACGCTTTTCACCGGATTCACCGCCACTGCGTGCAGCACCATCCGTACCGAGAAGCCGATCGAGGTTGAAATCATCCTCCGGCTTCCATGCGCGCGCATCGCCTTCGCGACGCACCGGCGCGACTCCCGCGCCTTGCGTCGCCGCTCCGCCGCTGCGCGCTGCTTCGCCGCCGCGGCCCTTGCGCCGGCGTCCGCCGCGCTCGCTGCCGCCGCGCTCCGCCTGCGGCGCTCCCGCTCCGCTGCGCGTCACGCCCGGCTCCGCCGCAGCTGCGCCTCCGCGCCGCTGGCCGCGTCCGCGCGGCCCCACGGCCGCTTCGCGCGCCGCCGCTGCTGGCGCGCTGCCGCCTCCGCGCCCGCCGGCGCTGCGCTGCGCGGCTGCACCGCCACGCTCGCGGCCTCCGCCGCCGCTGCGCGAACCGCGGCCGGCTCCGCTGCGGCCGCCAAACCCGTACTCGCGCGCACGGTCGGCGCCGTCAGCGCTCTTATTCTCGAGCATCCCAAAATCAATGGTATGCTCATCCATGTTCACCCGCTCCACGCGGATGCGCACCTCATCGCCGATGCGGTACGTCTTCGACGTCCGCTCGCCGATAAGCAGCATGTGCTGCTCGTGGAAGTGATAATAATCGTCCGAGAGCTCGCTCAAACGAATGAGCCCCTCGACCGTATTAGGCAGCTCCACGAAGATACCGAAGCTCGTCACGCTGCTGATGATGCCGTCGAATTCCTCGCCGACCTTATCGAGCATATACTCGCATTTCTTCAGCTTCTCCGTATCGCGTTCCGCCTCAACCGCCACACGCTCCCGCTCCGACGACTGCTGCGCAATATCGGGCATCCGCGCGGCCAGCGCTTCCTGGCGGGCATCTGTCAGCGTGCCGCCGTTCTCGAATACCTCGCGCATGACGCGATGGATGACAAGATCGGGATAACGCCGAATCGGCGACGTGAAGTGCGAATAGAATTCAGCAGCAAGGCCGAAGTGGCCGAGACTCTCTGCATCGTATTTCGCTTGCTTCATCGAACGCAGCATCACCGTCGAAATGACCGTTTGCTCCTTGGAGCCGCGCACATCTTCAAGCAGCGTCTGGAGCGCACGCGGATGAATGACGCTTCCGCCCTTGCCTTTAATCGTATAACCGAAGTTAGCCGCAAATTGCACGAAATGCAGCAGCTTCTCTTGATCCGGATTATCATGCGTCCGGTACAGGAACGGTACCTTGAGCCAATAGAAATGCTCCGCAACCGTTTCATTCGCCGCAAGCATGAATTCTTCAATAATCGACTCCGCAATCGAGCGTTCGCGTTTCACGATGTCAACCGCTTTGCCATCGCTGTCCACAATGACCTTGGACTCGATAAAGTCAAAATCAATCGCGCCCCGCTTCATCCGCATGCCCCTCAGGCGCATCGCAAGCTCTTCCATCAGCTTGAACGTCGGCACCAGTTCGGCATAGCGCTCCATAACCTCAGGATCTTCGTCGGCCACGATTTTGCGTACATTCGTATAAGTCATCCGCTCTTTCGTCCGAATGACGCTCGTAAACACCTCATGGCGCACGCGTTTGAGCGTTGCTGCATCAAACTCCATTTCGCAGGAAAGCGTCAATCGATCCACCTTCGGATTCAAGGAACAGATCCCGTTCGATAACCGGTGAGGCAGCATCGGGATAACACGGTCAACCAAGTACACGCTGCATCCGCGGCGGTACGCTTCTTGGTCCAGCGCCGAGTTTTCCTTCACGTAATAGCCGACATCGGCGATATGCACGCCCAGCACAAAGTTACCGTTCTCGAGGCGTTCAACATTGACCGCATCATCCAGATCTTTTGCATCCTCGCCATCGATTGTCACAATGACCTTGTCGCGCAGATCGCGGCGGCCTTGACGTACAAGCTCATCCTCTGTGATGGAATCCGGCGCTGCTTCGGCTTCTGCCATAACGTCGGCAGGGAAACTCTCCGGAAGCTGATGCTTCCGAATAATCGAGAGAATATCGATGCCCGGGTCATCCTTATGACCGAGCACCTCGACGATTTCACCTTCGGCCGCCGAACGGCCTTCCGGATAGGACACGATGCGCACGACGACCTTTTGACCGGTTACCGCACCTTTAAATTGACCTTGCGGAATAAAAATATCCCGATTAATCCGCTTATCATCCGGCAGCACGAACCCGTACGATTCATGATGATCAAATGTTCCGACAATTTGCGTCACGGCACGCTCGATAATCTTCACGACTTCGCCTTCCATGCGGCCGCCGGATGCGCTCTTCGAAGTGACGCGCAGGAGCACGATATCGCCGTTCATCGCGCTCTTCAAATCGTTGGCGTTAATGTACACATCGCCATGTCCCTTGTCCTCAGGGATTAGGAATGCAAAACCTTTCGCATGCGCCTGTACCCGTCCGCGCACCAAATTCATCCGCTCCGGAAGCCCGTAGCGGTCGCTGGAATTCCGTACGATTTTACCCTCATTCTCCAGCTCGTTTAAGACTACCAGGAAATTGCGGAACGACGCCGCATCTCCCTCTCCGCCCAGCTGCTTATCTAGCTCTTGGTAGGTCATCGGCTTGTACGCCTGCTCACGCATAAACTCCAGCAGCTGCTGCTCTGTTACCATAACTTCTCACCTCATGTACCGCGATGCCGTCAATCCCATTTTGCTGAATGCTGAACGATCCCGAGGTTCGTTCAATCCAATCAACGTTTATGCAGCAGTCGGTTGATAGATTGCCATATACTATATAGTATACACGAAAGGTATGGCCACCATCCGCGCCAGCCCGGCAAAAATAACATTTTTCGCCTGCCGCATGTATTGAGTAAACTTTTTCCAGTTTGCATAAGCAACAAAAAAAGCGAGCCCTAAGCCCGCTTTCTGTACATCTTATTTCATTTACGCCTTAACTAGGTACGCAACAATCAGAGCAGTAATGAAGAAGCCTGCTGCGACTGCGATTGTCATACGCTGCAAGAATAGGTCCAAGCCGCGTGCTTTCGTTTTACCGAACAAGTGCTCAGCACCGCCGGAAATAGCACCCGACAACCCAGCGCTCTTCCCTTTTTGTAAAAGTACAACTGAGATCAGAGCCAAGGAGAAAATGATAAGCAAAATTTTAAAAGTGATTTCCATAGTTCCACCTCCTGCGCACAAGGAGCAAATTTAAAGTTTGCCGTGCCTTGCCTAAGGAGACAAGACCTAGAAACAGCAATATTATTGTACCATAGCAAGGTGGCTAATACAAGCTAACAGATTTTGTCCTTCTGCCAGCGGATCTCCTCGTTGAACGGCAGGAACGTGAACTGCTCCTTCTTCCAATAGTACTGCAGCTCCTCGCGTGTCCAGCCTTCGTACAGTTCATCCCATTCGAAAGGCCCGTGCGGCAGCAAGGATGCATTCTCGATCGGCTGGCTCGCAGGTTGGAAACGCAAGTCCAGTGACAGCCTCACCCGTCCCGGGATCGTATTCGCAAGCGCCTTATGCACCGTCAAGCTGTGGAAAATCAGAATATCGCCCGCTTCATAGTCCGTCTCTGCCCACTCATAGCCAAGCCCGCACAGAATCGACTCCAGTCCGCCGGCACCTGGATTAGCCGTAACGCCAAGCAAACCGGTATCATGGCTGCCTTCAAGAACCGATAGACCGCCGAGTGCTCTAGGCACATCCCCGATCGGAGCCCAACAGGTCCATGTTGTGTAACTGCCTTGAATATGGAGAAAATCCTGATGAGGCGGCGTTACGTTCAGCTTGTCGCTTGGCAGCATGATACGGGCAATATTACGGGGATGCGGGAAGGTGCGTTCTCCGAATAACGTGTCAAACAACCCGAGAAGCTTGGGATGATGAGCTACAGCGTGGAACGATTCCAGCTTCTGAACCTTATGATAGACCTGCTGCGTCGTCCCGATCCCATTCCAGTTCAGCTCTTCGACCGTCATTTCGTCAATGATTGGTTGATTGCCAATACCATCAAGCAGCGGCGCCGCAGGGTCCAGGAGCCCTTCATCATGCAGAACATTCAGCATTTGCCCCCGAAGCTCTATCACTTCTTCTCGTGTGAAGAAATGCTTAAAGAACAAATACCCTTTCTTCTCTGCTTCACGTCTCAATTCCTCAGGTACCGCCAATAAAGGTGTTGCATCTTCGAAAGACCGCGTTGCCGGTTTGATCGCCGGATCCATCGCCATCCCGCCCTTTCATCCCATTAGGAATTTGTCGATTGTCGACTTCATAATTCCATTATATGCTTAGGTGAAAGCGGTGTATTTATTTGCATCCGACGCCTTTTTAACTCTTACCGACATCCTGATTCCTTTGAGGAGGCAGTCATCTTGAATTATAGTTCCATGCCGGCTGTAAGCTGGCAGTCGCTTCAGCCTGCTGTGTGGTATGCCAATAAACTGCAGTGTCTGCCGGGCTTCTCCTTCGGTCCCAGGGTCATCGATGAGCATCAATTTATATTCGTTGCCGCTGGCCATGGAACAGCCAATATACAAGGCGAGCATTATAGTGCTCTCCCCGGGAGCTTATTCTACTATGGCCCTGATACGGTACATCATTTCATCGCCGATGAAGCAGCTCCGTTTCTCTTGTACGGCTTACACTTCAGCTGGGAAGAATATAACCCCTCCGAAAGAAGCACAGGGATTAAGATTCGCGATACCGCCAAATTCGACCCGGCGCAAGACACGAAGCAAGATAACCGGATGCTGGTTGGAAGCGCTCTGCAACCGGAGGACAGCCTCTTGTTCCAAGATGTGCGCCAGCTGTCTGTTGAGCGGTTCGAGTCCCGCTTCGCTCGCCTAGCCGAATGCTATAGTGCCGAACCGCGAGCGTATACGGCTCCCCTGCTTCGTGGTCTGCTGCTGGAGCTGCTTGCTGCAATGAAGCAAGAGGAACTTCGCACGGTCAGCAATCAGCAGCCGCTATCCCCGATCATCAGCGCGATTGCGGCCAAATGCGACGAACACGCACGCGAGCGCTACAGCCACAACTGGCTTGGACAGTGGAGCTCCTACCACCCTGATCATATTGCAAGACTCTTCCGCGCACAGCTGGGAACAACGCCTTACGAATATTTCATGAGCCGTAAGCTGCAGCTTGCCAAGGAGCTGCTCGCTCATTCCGAGCACTCGCTCCTTACCATCGCCGATGAGCTTCAAGCCGGTTCCATCCACAACTTTACCAAATGGTTTAAACAGCACACCGGTGTGCCTCCTGGCCAATTCCGCAAGCTTTCCCGGTTTATTTAGCACCATGCCAAAAAAAGCTCCGCAGTCCCCTAAACGGGAACCGCAGAGCCTTTCTCATTGATCGCTTATAGATAGCCGTTCTCGCGGAAGAAATCAAGGCTGATCTTCGCGCTCTCCAGCGACGAAGAAACGAACTGTTCTTGTTCCACGAAAATGTATTGAATGCCCGATTGCTCGGCTACATCCAGGACGCCTTTCAAATTCACGATCCCTTTGCCCACCTCGGTGTCGCTGCGGCCTTGGCCAAAATCTTTAAAGTGCGCCAAAGGCAAACGGCCCGCATAACGGTTTGCATAATCAACCGGATTCTGTCCGCCCATGTGTACCCAGCCGAAATCAAATTCAGCTATGAGGTATTCTGCAGGCACTTTCTCCAGAAGCAGATCAATAACCGGCTTGCCGTCAACCAGTTTGAATTCGAAATCATGATTATGATAGCCGTAGATCAGTCCGGCTTCTTTTACTTGCTTACCAGCTGCAGCCAGAATGTCCGCGAGCTTGTTCACGTCTTCTGCCGTTGGGTTCTCAGGCAGCGGTGCCCATGGTGTCACGATATATTGAAGGCCGATTTCTTTCGCATATTCAATTTGCTTTGCCAGATCGGCTTCGATTTTCTCAGGCTCACCGAAGTTTAGTCCGACATGCGCCGATGGCGCCTGCAAGCCAAGCTCGTCCAGCAATGCTTTCAATTCCTTCGCAGGCGTATTGAAGTACCCTGCAAATTCTACTGCTTTGTAGCCCATTTCGGCTACTTTGCGAATCGTACCGATGAAATCCTTCTCCGTTTGATCACGAAGCGTATACAACTGTAAGCCAACAACCGGTTTAGCCAATGCTTCCACCTCATAGCTCTATAGTTTTTTGTTCTGCCCTTCCTGTTCTTTCCATGCAAAAAGGGAGAGCAACAGGTCTTGCGCCCTGTTATCTCTCCCTAATTATAGCGAATGCCTAGGCTTAAACTACCTCACCTTTTGGGACACTCTTATGCCATTTTGGCTTTAGCCGTTTTTCCTTTGAAACTTACTTAAAGTTTTTCAGGTTGTAAAACGCGCTTTTGCCCGCGTATTGTGCTGTGGAACCCAATTGGTCTTCGATGCGAAGCAATTGGTTGTATTTTGCAACGCGGTCCGTACGGGACGGAGCGCCTGTTTTGATTTGGCCAGCATTTGTCGCTACTGCGATGTCTGCAATTGTGCTGTCTTCGGACTCACCGGAACGGTGGGAGATTACAGCTGTGTAGCCAGCGCGTTTTGCCATTTCGATCGCATCGAATGTTTCCGTCAGGGAACCGATTTGGTTTACTTTAACCAGGATGGAGTTACCTACACCTTTGTCGATACCGTCAGACAGACGCTCTGTGTTTGTTACGAACAGGTCATCGCCAACGAGTTGGACTTTGCCGCCCAATTTGTCAGTGAGCAATTTCCAACCTTCCCAGTCGTCTTCGGAGCAACCGTCTTCGATTGTGATGATTGGGTACTTCTCAACCCACGAAGCAAGCAGGTCTACGAACTCAGCGGAAGTGAACGAACGGCCTTCGCCTTCGAGGTGGTATTTGCCGTCTTTGTAGAACTCAGTGGAAGCAACGTCCATACCGAGGAATACGTCAACGCCCGGCTTGTAGCCTGCGCGCTCGATAGCGGAGATAATTGTAGTGATTGCTTCTTCGTTGGAACCAAGGTTCGGTGCGAAACCGCCTTCGTCGCCTACTGCTGTGTTCAGGCCTTTATCTTTCAGAACCGATTTCAGGTTGTGGAAGATTTCCGTACCGATACGAAGCGCTTCTTTGAAGCTTTCAGCGCCAACCGGCAGAACCATGAACTCTTGAACGTCGATATTGTTGTCTGCGTGCTCGCCGCCGTTAACGATGTTCATCATTGGTACTGGCAGTGTTTTCGCGTTGAATCCGCCAAGGTATGTGTAAAGAGGTACATCAAGCGCGTCAGCTGCTGCACGCGCGCAAGCCATGGATACGGCAAGAATTGCGTTAGCACCCAATTTGCCTTTGTTGTGCGTGCCGTCAAGCTGGATCATTTTACGGTCGATCAGTACTTGGTCAAGCGAATCCAGGCCGATGATTTCAGGAGCGATGATTGTGTTTACGTTCTCTACTGCTTGAAGAACGCCTTTACCCAGGTAACGGGATTTGTCGCCGTCACGAAGCTCAACAGCTTCGTAGGCACCAGTGGAAGCACCGGATGGAACGATTGCGCGGCCTTTGCCGCCGGACTCCAGCATAACCTCAACTTCAACTGTAGGGTTACCGCGGGAATCAAGTACTTCGCGTGCATAAACGTCAGTAATGATAGACATATTCGAAAACACTCCTTTAATTTTGATTGATTCTTTACTTTTTTATCGTCATTAACCATTAAACGCATGAATGATTATAGTAAACCCGGTGAACCGGCTGTCGCCATCCATCGGTGGCGTGGCTTATCCTTGCACAAGAGGTGTGCCTGTCATCTCTTCAGGCTTCGGAAGACCTGCAAGAGACAAAATAGTCGGCGCGATATCCGCAAGGATGCCGCCTTCACGAAGAGGTCCAACCTGCTTCGTCACGATGAATGGAACCGGGTTTGTCGTATGGGCTGTGAACGGACGGCCGTTCTCATCGATCACCATATCAGCATTGCCGTGGTCAGCCGTAATCAGACATACGCCGCCTTTTGCCAGCACCGCTTCTACTACTTGGCCCAGACACGCGTCAGTCGCTTCAACCGCTTTGATTGTCGGCTCAAGCATACCGGAGTGGCCTACCATATCCGGATTCGCGAAGTTCAAGATGATCACATCTTGACGATCTGCTTCGATTTCTTTCACGGCTGCAGCCGCTACTTCATAGGCGCTCATTTCCGGCTGAAGATCGTACGTGGCTACCTTCGGAGAAGGAATCAGAATACGTGTCTCGCCCGGAAGCTCTGCGTCGCGGCCGCCGCTGAAGAAGAACGTCACATGCGGGTATTTCTCCGTCTCGGCAATGCGAAGCTGACGCTTCCCATTCTGCACGAGCACTTCACCCAGCGTGTTATCGAGGTTCTTCGGCTTATACGCAACGAATCCGCCTACGGTTTCACTGAACAGCGTCAAACAGACAAAGTAGAGATTCTCCGGCGCTTTCGGACCACGGTCGAAACCGCGGAAGTCGCTGTTTGTAAACACTTGCGACAGCTGAATGGCACGGTCAGGACGGAAGTTGAAGAAGATAACCGCATCTTCGGATTCCACGACGCCTACCGGGCTGCCGTCTTCTTTCACGATTACAGTCGGCATGACGAACTCGTCATAGACTGATTTCTCGTAGGATTCCACAACGGCTTGGATCGGATCTTTATATTGCGGTCCATCTCCATAAACCATGGCGCGGTACGATTTCTCGGTACGCTCCCAACGTTTGTCGCGGTCCATCGCGTAGTAGCGACCTTGTACAGTCGCGATTTTGCCTACGCCGAGTTCTGCGATCTTCGCCGTTAGCTGCTCGAGGTATCCTTTTGCACTGTCCGGCGACACGTCGCGGCCGTCCAGGAACGCATGGATGTACACTTCCTCGATTTCTTCCTTCTTCGCAAGCTCAAGCAATGCGAACAAGTGCGCAATATGGCTGTGTACGCCGCCGTCAGACAGCAGGCCGTACAAGTGCAGCTTCTTGCCATTCTCTTTCACGTGGCGGATGGCGCCCATCAACGTCTCGTTGTCGAAGAATTCACCGTCGCGGATCGACTTGCTGATGCGAGTCAGGTCTTGATATACGATACGACCTGCGCCGATGTTCAGATGGCCAACCTCGGAGTTGCCCATTTGACCTTCCGGCAAGCCTACCGCCTCTCCGCACGCCGTTAATGTCGTGTGCGGGTAGGTGTTCCAGTAGCGATCGTAGTTCGGTTTATTCGCTTGTGCAACCGCATTGCCGGTAACATCGTTACGCAAACCGAATCCGTCCAAAATAATGAGTGCAACCGGAGCTGTCATCTTACTTCGCCCCCTCGACAAGTGCGATGAAGGATGCAGGCTCTAAGCTTGCACCGCCGACCAATGCGCCGTCGATATTGGATTGACCCAGATATTCGCTTACGTTGTTCGGCTTCACGCTGCCGCCGTATTGAATGCGAACCGCGTTTGCTGTTGCCGCATCGTACAGGCCGGCGATAACATCGCGGATGAACGCGATTACGTCTTCCGCATCAGCGGAAGTCGAAGATTTGCCTGTGCCGATCGCCCAGATTGGCTCATAGGCAACAACTACTTCTGCCGCTTGTGCTGCGGACAAGCCTTGGAAGGCAGCTTCGGTTTGAACTTTACAAACCGATTTCGTTTGCTCTGCTTCACGCTCTTCCAGCTTCTCCCCCACACATACGATAGGCGTTAGGCCGTGTTTGAATGCAGCATGGACTTTCTTATTTACAATCTCATCGGATTCCGCAAAATATGCGCGGCGCTCCGAGTGACCAATAATGACATATTGAACGCCGAGGTCTTTCAGCATAACGCCGCTGATTTCGCCCGTGAACGCACCGTTGTCCTCGAAGTGAACGTTTTGTGCGCCAATTGCGATCGCTGTGCCTTTAGCCGCTTCTACAAGCGCAGGCAATGTTGTGAATGGCGCGCAGATGACCGTTTCAACACCGTCAACCTCTGCTTTGCCTTTAACGTCTGCGAAGAATGCCGTCGCTTCAGAAACCGTTTTGAACATTTTCCAGTTGCCTGCAATGATTGGTTTACGCATCGTTATTCGCTCCTCTTATCCCTTACTTGTCGTTCAGTGCAACAACGCCCGGAAGCGCCTTGCCTTCCATGAATTCCAAAGATGCGCCGCCGCCAGTGGAGATGTGGTCCATCTTGTCAGCCAGACCAAACTTCTCTGCAGCTGCCGCGGAATCGCCGCCGCCGATAATCGTGTAAGCTGCTGTATCAGCGCAAGCTGCCGCAACCGCACGCGTACCGTGCGAGAATGGCTCGATTTCAAATACGCCCATCGGTCCGTTCCATACAACCAGCTTGGAGTTTTTGATTACATCTGCATACAGCTCACGTGTTTTCGGACCGATGTCGATGCCTTCCCATTCAGCAGGAATGCCGTCAACATCAACGATTTGCGTGTTTGCTTTCGCGCTGAACTCGTCCGTAATGACAATATCAACCGGCAGCAGGAACTGCTTGCCCATCGATTTGGCTTTCTCGATAAACTCAAGTGCCAGGTCAAGCTTGGAGTTGTCGCAGAGCGATTGGCCGATTTCATGGCCTTGTGCTTTGAAGAACGTATAGGAAAGACCGCCGCCGATAATGATGTTATCCGCGATTTCGATCATTTTGTTGATAACGTCGATTTTGTCTTTAACTTTAGATCCGCCGACAATCGCCGTGAATGGACGTTCCGGTTTCAAGAGCGCGCGGCCAAGCACGTCAAGCTCTTTCTCCATCAGAAGACCGGATACAGCCGGCAGATAGTGTGCGATACCTTCAGTCGATGCATGAGCGCGGTGAGCAGCGCCGAAAGCATCATTTACGAACAGATCAGCCAACTCGGCAAAAGCTTTCGCCAGTTCCGGATCGTTCTTCTCTTCACCCTCATAGAAACGAACGTTCTCCAGCAAGAGCACGTCGCCTTCTTTAAGAGCAGCTACTTGCGCTTTAACAGACTCGCCAACCGCTTCGTCTGTTTTGACAACCGGCTTGCCAAGCAATTGCGATAACCGCACGCCGGCTTCAGTCAAACGCATGCCTTCAACGACTTGACCTTTTGGACGTCCCAGGTGGCTCGCCAAAATCACTTTCGCACCGTTCTCGATCAGATACTTGATGGTAGGCAGCGTCTCGCGAATACGCGTATCATCCGTAATCGCACCGTTCTCCATTGGTACGTTAAAATCCACACGAACAAATACACGTTTACCGGCTACTTCAACGTCACGCACACTCTTCTTGTTCATTAGTGAAATCCTCCCGGGAACCCCATGATAAAGGTCTTAAGTATATTTAAATTCTCCGCTTGCTATCCATCCCGCAGTCTGTTGCAGGTTTATATCTATATGTTTTTGCTCTAGTTTCCCCCAGGGAAACCGGCTCTTGCAGGTTGCAACGGGCAACCGTTAATAAAAAGAAGCATCCGGATCCCAATAAAGGGACCCGCAGATGCGTTAAAATCTCTTGAACTCTAAGTCGTATGGCAGGCATCCGCAAACTATCGCGAAGGAGCTGCCACAAGCAGCTCCTTCGACGGTTATTGGGTCCTCATAGAGTCCCTTGGTACCCCCAAATTCAAGGGGGACTTAAGGGGATGTCTTACAGACCTTTGGATGCGATGTAAGCAGCAAGGTCAACTACACGGTTGGAGTAGCCCCACTCGTTGTCGTACCAAGAAATGATTTTAACCATGTTGCCTTCAACAACCATAGTCGACAAAGCGTCGATTGTGGAGGAAGCTGGGTCGCTGTTGTAGTCGCTCGATACAAGCGGCTCATCGGAGTAGTTCATGATGCCTTTAAGGGAAGTTTCGGCTGCATCTTTCAATGCTGCGTTTACTTCGTCAACAGTTACGTTAACTTTCAGTTCAGCAACCAGATCGGTTACGGATACGTTAGGCGTAGGAACACGCATAGCCATACCGTTAAGTTTGCCTTTCAGCTCAGGCAGTACAAGGGATACTGCTTTAGCAGCGCCTGTGGATGAAGGAATGATGTTTTCTGCAGCAGCGCGAGCACGGCGCAGGTCTTTATGTGGAACGTCCAATACGGATTGATCGTTAGTGTACGAGTGAATTGTAGTCATCATACCTTTTACGATACCGAACTTGTCGTTGATTACTTTAGCGAATGGTGCAAGGCAGTTCGTTGTGCAAGAAGCGTTGGAGATGATTGTGTGAGCGGAAGCATCGTATTTATCTTCGTTAACGCCCATTACGATTGTGATGTCTTCGTTAGTAGCTGGAGCGGAGATGATTACTTTCTTCGCGCCGCCTTTCAAGTGAAGCTCAGCTTTGTCTTTCGCTGTGAAAATACCAGTGGATTCAACAACGATTTCAGCGCCTACAGAAGCCCATGGAAGGTTCTCAGGGTTACGTTCAGCAAAAACCTTGATTTCACGGCCATTTACGATCAGCGCGCCTTCTTTAGCTTCTACAGTAGCTTCCAGCTTGCCATGTGTAGTGTCATATTTAAGCAGGTGAGCCAGTGTATTGGTGTCTGTCAAATCGTTAACAGCCACCACTTGTACATTCGGGTTGTTCAATGCTGCGCGGAACACGTTACGGCCGATACGACCAAATCCGTTAATACCAACTTTTACCATTTTAGTTTCCTCCTAGGCATAATTTCATTTATCTCAAGACGAGGCGTTGGACACCGGTTTCCGGCGGTCCACTCGTCAAGATCACATCACTTACTGTTCCTGATCGATGATCGCTGCAATTTCAAGGGCAGCTGCCTCGTCGGTGACGAGTACATCATCATGTCCGAAGCGCATCACCGCTGCGATCGCCTCGCCTTTACTGCGGCCGCCTGCAATCGCAATGACAACCTCAGTTTCCATAATGTCTTCGATTCGAAGACCCGCGGTAAGCATCTTATGAACGACAGAACCGCTCCGGTCAAAATAGTACCCGAATGATTCCGCAAGCGCTCCTTCTGCCTTGAGTGCGTCGACAACCGCCGCATCCACCCGTCTGCGACGAGCCATTACCATAGCGTCCCCGATCCCATGAATGACGATGCGGGCTTTGCGAATAACTTCCACGATCTCCCTCACATTAGGTTCCTGCATCAAGGAGGTGTACGCTTCTTCGCCCAAGTGATCCGGCACATGAAGCATCCGGTATTGCGCACCTGTTCGCTTAGCCATTGTCGAAACAATCGTGTTAGCTTGGTAGTCCAAGCTTTCGCCCAGTCCGCCGCGTGCCGGTACAAACCAATTGCCTTTGAGCGGTGTTTGCGAATTCAGCTGGTTAGCGACTTGGGCCAATGTCGATCCGCCGGTTACGGCAATGACATCGTCGTTCTTCATCGCTTTGCTCAGCACCGCGCATCCTGCTCGGCCCAGCTCCCGCTTCGTATGAGGGGAAGCATCGGAATCGCCCGAGACGATCACAACTTGCTTTAATCCAAAATGCTTGCGAATTCTCTCTTCCAGCTCCGACAATCCGAACATCGCTTTGTAGAAAGGCTCCATATCCTCAAGCAGCCGTTTACCGGCATCACTGATCCGCATCCCTGCAGCATCAATGAGGAGAAGCTCCTGTGCTTTGAGAAAATCCGTTTCCGCGCGCAGCACCCGCTCTGTCATATCGAGTGAAGCTGCTAATGTGCGCCGGCCGATCATATCTGATAGCATGACCTGACGGAGAATAAGATACCTTTTCCTCATGACGATAAGTAAGTCTGGCAGAAGCTGCTGCTGTATTTCGATGAGAGATTGCATCTTCCAACATCAACTCCTGTTGCAGAGAGAGGCTTCGTATCTCTTGGGACAATTGCAGGGACACGTTTCGTCCCATATGCTCTTTTTAAGTCCCACACCTATTGTAACCCAAACTCATGGCAGGGGCAAGATCAGTTTGCCTAATGAAACCGTTTCCCGTCACGATTTGCACAAAATTAATTTATCTAATGATCTTGCTTTTCTACCCTCAATCACATATACTTATCTTCGCTGTCACTTTGCGCCCGTGGTCCAATGGATATGACGTAGGCCTCCGGAGCCTGAGATCGAGGTTCAATTCCTCGCGGGCGCGCCATTATAACAATAATGAATGACTCATAATGAAGGACCTTCCGATTAATCGGAGGGTCCTTCTTCATGTTCCAGGCAGAAAGCTCACCTCAAACAGCATCCCCATTTCTGCTTGAATGTAACCTTCATCTGGGCCTTATTTGCCTGTTTACAGACAATTTGACCATCTTTGACTTTTAATCCGTAATCCGTTATGATGAATTTATTAGCAGCTCCACAATCGAAGGCTATTCCACTCCGATTGCCGGTTCTGCGTTTCACCACTAAATGAATGTTCTTGAGGAGGGACTTACGATGAGTTTCGTACCAATGGTTATCGAATCGAACAACCGCGGCGAACGCGCATATGACATTTACTCCCGTTTGCTGAAGGATCGAATTGTATTCCTAGGCACGCCAGTCAACGATATGGTAGCTAACTCCATTATCGCGCAGCTATTATTCCTTGCAGCCGACGATCCGGATAAGGACATCTCGCTTTACATCAACAGCCCTGGCGGTTCGGTCTCTGCAGGTCTCGCCATTTTCGATACGATGAATTTCATTAAACCGTCTGTTTCCACCATCTGCGTGGGCATGGCTGCTTCGATGGGGGCATTCTTGCTTGCGGCCGGTGCCAAAGGCAAGCGTTACGCGCTTCCTAACAGCGAAGTGATGATTCATCAGCCGCTTGGCGGTGCGCAAGGTCAAGCGAGCGATATCGAGATCCGTGCGAAGCACATCTTGAAAACTCGCGATACGCTGAACCGGATTTTGGTGGAGAACACGGGTCAAACGCTTGAGAAGATCGAGCGCGACACCGACCGTGATTACTTCATGTCCGCTGCTGAAGCGGCAGCTTACGGCCTCGTTGACAAGGTTATCGAGAAACTGTAAGTCTTTGTTCATAAGAACATGAAAGAGCGTTAATCCTTCGCCGGATTAACGCTCTTTTTATTTGCATTAACACAGTTCACACAGTCTGTCAATGACAATTTGAAGCGCTGAATGGGTGCGGACTGCTCCAATAAATCATGATAAGATGTACTAAATGATTCCATATCCACCGTCACTTAGGTTACGTTTCGGAAATCTAATATAAACGGAGTTGCACACGCATGAAACTTACGAACCCATTCGCAAGCGTGCGAAATTTCATTCGATCCAGTGATTCTGGCAGCGTATATACTTCTTACACGCCATCGTTTGAGCCTACTTTTCAGCATGCCCCAGTTAACACAGATAATCAGAATCTCTTCTTGCCCATGCAGGACAAGTCTCTCCTGCTGCGTCCGCTTAGCGACACTCACTTAATTGAAGTCTACCATGAAGCTAGAGCGATGCGTTTATCCGAAGAGTTTATTGCATTGATTGAACATGCCATTGAGCAGCGCGGCTTGTCCACCACTGATGATCGGAAATCGTTAGCCTAACTTATGTTCCAGATCGCATAACTGCCAGTTCATCATATAAGGCAGACCCTTCTCCACGCCGGAGAGAGGTCTGCCTTATTTTTTCGCCTAATAATCCGCTGTATTATTATTGCATTTCATAGACGACTGTAACGTCTGCAGAAACGTTAATGACGCCTGTTTGCACACTTGTCTCCGCTTTATCGGCCATACCTGCTGCTTCCGGAGCCATTTGATCTCGGCCATAGTAGATTGGTCCGCTGCTAGTGCCGTTTTGCGAGATGCTGATGACTTCCTTCACTTGTTTGCCTGCAGCCTTCGCAAGCGCTGCCGCTTTCGCTTTGGCATTAGCCATTGCTTTCTCAAGCGCTTGAATCTCATATTGCTCCTGCTTCTCTGTGTTGAACTGTACCCCATCTACCCGATTTGCGCCATTCTCCGACAGATCATCCAGCAATTTGCCGATACCCTCTAAGTCACGTGTCGTAATTTGAATGTTATGCACGGATACATAGCCTTTGATTTTGTTTGTGCCGTCTTTGCTGTTGTATTCGTATTCCGCTTGCACATAGAAGCCGACCGTCTTCACGTCCTTGGCATTCATCTTGTACGTATCGAACAGCACTTTCTTCAAGCCTGCAAACTGTGTCGCATTCTTCGACTGAGCTTCCTTCGCCGTTGCCGCGCGCGCCTCAACCGCCACGCTCAAGTACGCCACATCCGGTGCCGCTTCCAGCTTGCCTGTACCTGCTACAGTAATCGTGCTTTTCTGAACAAGACTCCCATTATCCACCGCATACACCTCATTGCTGCCATGACCGCTTGCTCCAAACATAGCCCCTACACCTACCGCCAGTGCCAGTACAGGTACCAACAGCCATTTGGATTGCATCTTCTTCATCACGTTCAGCCCCCTTCAATCTCCATATTTGGTTCTATCTACTCAGACGCTGCTCCCTCACGCTTTGTTGCGCCGTACATCCATAAATTGGACCATAAAATAGAAAAAACCCCCAATAGGGAGCTTCTTCGAGTCGTTTATGTCTGATTATTGGTTTTCTAGCTCTTCCTTGCTAACCAGGTTGACTAAAGCGGTTACAGCTTGATCGGCGTCGGAACCTTCCGCGCTTATTGTAACCTCAGTACCTGAGCTGATAGCAAGACTCATAATACCCATAATCGATTTTGCATTCACTTTTTTATCGTCTTTCTCTACGAACACCTCGGAAGAAAACTTGTTCGCTTCCTGAACAAAAAGTGCGGCCGGTCTTGCATGAAGACCTGTCTTCAGTCGAACGACAACCGGATGCCTTGTCATGGAAACCTTACCCCCTATACGAAATTCAATCCTGCGATCATTTGCACCAAGTCATTTTATTCGCTATTATATCACTTTTCTAAAGTCTACACTAGCCTTCTGCCTAACCGTTCCTTAATTTTTCGGCCAACTCGTCGATTTTGCGCAAACGGTGGTTCACGCCTGACTTGCTCACCTTGCCTTTGAGCATCTCGCCGACTTCCGTTAAATTCAAATCCGGATGCATAAGCCGTATATTGGCCACCTCGCGAAGCTTATCAGGCAGTGTATCCAGCCCCACCTCACGCTCGAGCAGCTTGATATTATCGATCTGCCTCACAGCGGCACCAATCGTCTTATTCAAATTCGCCGTCTCGCAGTTCACGATCCGGTTGACGGAGTTACGCATATCACGCATGATACGCACATCCTCGAATTTGAAGAGCGCTTGGTGGGCACCGATGATGCTGAGGAGCTCAATAATTTTCTCGCCCTCTTTCATGTAGAAGATAAACCCTTTCTTACGTTCGATGCAGCGGGCGTTGAGATCAAACTTATTCGCCAGCTCCACAAGCGCTTGACAGTGCTCCTCATACATGGTGGCAATCTCCAGGTGGTAGGACGATCCTTCCGGGTTATTTACGGAACCCCCGGCCAGGAACGCGCCGCGCAGATAGGAGCGTTTGCAGCATGACTTGCGAATTATGTCTCGGTCGATGCCCTGGTTAAACATAAAGCCCTCGGAGACAATTTTGAGGTCGCTCAATATCTCTTGCACGTTGGCCGGAATCCGCACGATATAAACGTTGTTCTTCTTCAATCTCATCTTCTTGCGCACCAGCAGCTCCGTATGAACCGCGAATTGCTTCTTAATGAGTGAATAGATCCGTCTTGCGATCGCCGCATTTTCCGTCGATATATCGAGTATAACCTTTCGGCTCGACAACGAAACCGAGCCGTTCATTCGAATCAGTGCAGAGAGCTCCGCCTTCTCACAGCACGGATCGGCTTCGATGAGCGTCAATTCTTTTTTGGTTTGTCCCGCAAAAGACAATGTAACTCACCTCTTTCGTTCCATCCAGTTTTCCACAAGCTGATAAATATGATGACTTAACCTAGCTGCATCATGACGTAAATACGTGCGAAAAAGGACGAGCCGGTCTGCAATAACTTCATAGCCGCGCCGTTTCACTTCTTCGAGATCAAGATGTACAGCTTTTGCACCTCGTTCGGCGTACTTATTTTGCACCTGTTCGGGAATCTCACCGTCGTTGACGATAACATAATCGAACAGATGATGACCGATATGCGCATGTACTGCAGCCAAATGGTCGCTTACCGAATAATTGTCCGTTTCTCCCGGCTGCGTCATCACATTACAGACGAACATCTTCACCGCATTCGAATCGACAATGGCTTGCGCCAGTTTAGGCACTAGCAAATTCGGGATAATGCTGGTGTAGAGACTGCCCGGACCGATCAAAATCGCATCGGCTTCACGGATCGCCTCAACGGCTTCTTCCAGCGGCTCGACATCTGCGGGCTCAATAAATACCCGCTTGATCGCTTTACCTGCCTTCGGAATATTCGACTCGCCTGTAATAATGGTGCCATCCACCGTCTCCGCCTTCAGCACAATCGCTTCACCTGCAGCCGGCAGCACACGTCCGCGAACTGCAAGTACTTTACTGAGCATCCGGACGCCGGACACGAAATCACCGGATATGTCGGTCATAGCAGCTAACATCAAGTTGCCTAAGCTGTGACCCGCAAGTCCGGTTCCGGTATTAAACCGATATTGCAGCAAATCGGAGAGAAGCGGCTCAACGTCAGCAAGGGCAATCAAAACGTTGCGGATATCGCCCGGAGGCGGCATCTGCAGTTCATTACGCAGAATACCGGAGCTTCCGCCGTCATCTGCCACCGTGACGATGGCCGTAATATCAAGCGGCTTCTCTTTCAATCCGCGCAGCATGACCGATAGCCCTGTGCCCCCGCCGATGACGACAATTCGGGGCTTCTGTTCTTTTCTCCGTTCTGCCACGCTTACCTCAGCTCCGATCACGATCTGAATCTCGATGACTGACTCGAACGAGCTCTGTGTCACTGCTGCCAAGCATGCGGCCTAAATATTCGGCAATGGCGACCGAACGGTGTTTCCCGCCCGTACAACCGATCCCGATGACCACTTGGCTCTTGCCTTCTTTCCGATAAAGGGGAATAAGAAACTGCAGCATGTCGAGCAGCTTCGTGAGGAACGCCTGTGTTTCCGGCCATTTCATCACATACTCGAACACTTCAGGATCTTGACCTGTATTGGGACGCAGATGATCGACATAGTGCGGATTCGGGAGAAAACGAACATCATATATGAGATCGGCATCGATTGGGATTCCATATTTGAATCCAAATGACGTGACATTGATAGAGATCGTATTAAGGTCCGAGTTCGTGAAGCGAGACATGATTCGTTCTTTCAGTTGAGCCGGCTTCAGATTACTTGTATCAATAACCTGCGTCGCCCAGCCTTTCAAATCCTCAAGAATACGTCTCTCCAGCTTGATGCCTTCCAGCGGCAATCCTTCCGGAGCCAGCGGATGAAGCCGGCGGCTTTCCTTATAACGCTGCACGAGCACGCCATCCGTTGCATCCAGGAAGAGAATCTCGTACCCAATCGTGTAGTGCTCTTTCATATAATTCAGCGACTCTGACAAGGCCGTGAAAAACTCGCGTCCTCGTAAATCGATGACGAGTGCGACTTTACCGATTTTGCCATTGGACTGTTCTATGAGCTCCGCAAACTTCGGAATGAGCACCGGCGGAAGATTATCTACGCAGAAAAATCCGAGATCCTCCAGGCTCTGTACCGCAATCGTTTTACCTGCACCGGACATGCCTGTAATGATGACTAGCTTTGCCATCGCTGTTCCCGCTTCCACACTCAATCCCTCCCACCGTCTACCATGACTTTCTACGCACGAATAATTAGACCTGCTGCGCCAACAACGCCTGCATCGTTACCAAGAATAGCTGGCACGATTTCAACGCCTTCTTGCGCCATTTCAGGAGCTGACTTCTTGAAAGCTTCGCGAATTTGTTCAAACAGGAACTCGCCGGCTTTGGATACGCCGCCGCCGATGATGAAACGCTGCGGGTTAAGAACAACCGCTACGGTAGCCATCGACTTGCCCAAGTAATGAGCTGCGCGAGCTACGATGCGTGCTGCTACTTCATCGCCGGCTTTAGCTGCATCTACGACATCCTTCGCCATAATGTTCGGAACGAACGAAAGCGAAGTGCGATCTCCACGTTCGACAGCATCTTTCGCCATGCGGATAATACCCGTTGCGGAAGATACCGTCTCCAAGCAGCCCATTCTGCCGCAGCCGCATTGAATAGCTTCCAGATCCGGCACGATTGGAATATGACCAAGCTCGCCCGCCATACCTGCGAAGCCTTCTACGATTTTACCGTTTATAATTACACCGCCGCCTACACCTGTTCCAAGCGTGTAGCATACGCAATCCGAAATGTTACGGCCTGCTCCTGCCCATGCTTCGCCCAGTGCTGCAACGTTCGCGTCATTATTGACTAGTACCTTTTTACCAAGCTTCTCTTCAAGGATCGCTTTCAGAGGGACATGGTCAAAGAACAGATTAACCGACTGCTTCACGATCCCGTTCGGGATATCGAGGAAACCGGCAATACCGATGCCTACGCCTTCTACTTGCTCCCACGAGTATGGGGACTGTTCGACGATCAGCTTGGCATAATCAGCGATATTCGAGCAAACGACGTCAGAGCCTTTCTCAACCTCAGTTGCTCCTTCATACGTATGCAACAAAGCGCCTTCCATACTGCAAATACCAACTTTAATTGTTGTACCGCCAATATCTACACCAACGACTATTTTCTCAGACATAATAGGCCACCTCTATAATATAAGGATCTGGGGTTACTTCTGTTCCAACTAAACTATAAGCGAACGCTTCCAACTGGTCAAGGTGAAACGACTGCCGCCTTCCCTTCGACGGCACAACGTGTTTCAATCCGGAGAACGAATACTTTAACGGGTCTATGGTATGGAATAAAATAGGATGAAAATGCCCCGTCCGCGCTAACATGAAGTGACGCTGTCCGTTGCTACGGACAGCGTCATCCCTACGTCATTCACTTGTGCAGATACACTCTTGATGCAGCTTGCCGGCTTGCTATTATACCGATTGACTCCAGTCATGCACGGCATGACCTTCAAGGAATTTCTCGCAATCGAGTGCAGCCATACAACCGCTTCCCGCAGCTGTAATCGCCTGGCGGTACTTATTGTCCTGTACATCGCCGCAAGCGAAGATACCAGGAATGTTCGTTTCCGATGTACCCGGCTTCACGATCAGATAGCCTGTCTCATCCGTTTCCAGCTGGCCGCCAAGGAATTTCGTGTTCGGCGTGTGGCCGATTGCAACGAAGATACCGTTGGTTTCGATAACTTCCTCTTCACCCGTTTGGTTGTTGCGCACTTTAAGGCCGGTTACAGCCATGTCGTTCGCGACAACCTCCAGCGGTGTACGGTCAAGCGACCAAGTGATCTTGCTGTTCGCGCGCGCGCGATCCTGCATGATCTTGGATGCGCGCATTTCTGCGCGGCGGTGAACGAGTACAACCTCCGATGCGAAACGAGTCAAGAAGTTAGCTTCTTCCATGGCAGAGTCGCCGCCGCCAACCACGATAATTTTCTTACCGCGGAAGAAGAATCCATCGCAAGTTGCACATGTGCTTACGCCGCGTCCAACGTTCTCGCGCTCGTTAGCAATACCGAGGTATTTAGCCGAAGCCCCTGTCGAGATAATAAGGGATTCTGCTTGAAGCTCGCCTTGACCTTCAACTTGAAGGGTGAACGGACGCTTCGAAGTGTCTACCGAATTAACCCAGCCTGTACGGAATTCTGCACCGAAGCGCTCCGCTTGCTTACGCATGTTGGCCATCAGATCAGGACCCATGATACCTTCAGGGAAACCCGGGAAGTTCTCAACCTCTGTCGTTGTCGTCAATTGACCGCCCGGCTCAGGACCTTCAATAATAAGCGGGTTCATGTTCGCACGAGCCAAGTAAATCGCGGCTGTCAGCCCTGCGGGGCCTGTTCCGATAATAATTGCTTTATGCACAGTTGTTACCTCCTAAACATGGACTCCCCTAGTCGCGATGTTCCGCAAGTCCCGGGAATGTCATTCTCATTTTTTCTTTAATGCCACATATTTCATCAATGCGTTTGGCGCATTTACTTACAGTCGCAATCGACGTCCCATACCGCTGGGAAACCTCATGGTACGAAATTTCTCTCCGGTGCATTTTGGCCGTCAAATACTCGAGCGCTGCAGCCCAGCCCTCCACTTTTCCAAGCTTCGGCACATTGGGGTAAATCCGCGAAAGAAACTCAATCCAAAGCGTCAACAGGTCATGTTGCTGAACCAGATCATAATGCTTGTTCATCCGCATCAGTGCTGCTTCAAGGACCGACTGCCATTTATCCTCCCAAATCGGAAGTCTTGAAGGCATCCGGCTATGTTCGATAACCGTTTCTTTCCCTTCAAGCACCGCTTTAAGGGACTCATGCACACCGATGGAACGAAGCACGAAGATCGCAATCCGTTTCAAATAGTCATCTTCCTGCGGCTCCACGATGAAATCACGCAGCGCATCCTTCACTTCATTGTCGGCAATCATACCAAGAGCTTGGATAACCTGCAGCTTCGTATGTCTGTCGCCATGGCGCAGCGCCCAGAAGAAGGAAGAACGAACGAGCGGATCCCGCTTCATATGATCGGGCAGCGCTTCGGTTGATTTCTCCCACAGCTTAAACTGCTCTTCGAAGGGTAGATGATAATGGTAGCTTGTAGGCGCCGCATTCAAACCCTTCTCCATAAGCGAAAGCTGTTCCAGATAGTAGCCCGGTACATGCGACTCACTGTCCAGCTTGCTGACCTGATGCCATAGCTTCTTAGCCTCTTCGTAGCGCCCCATATTGCAGGCCGCAACGGCTGCATAATGGTATAGACACGGATCCGACTTCAGCGCATTGTCCTTCAGAAGACGAATGAAGTGACGATAGGCCTCGCCGTGTTCCCCTAGAATACCCATTGTGGTAGCCAGCTTAAACACATGCTCCTGATGGAATGGCACGGTTCTGCATAGCATCTCCACGAGCGGTTTCAACTGCTCCTGGTCACCGGCATGCTGGTGGAAGATCGCCAGGTTGCATAATGCATGCAAATTGCCTGGTTCAATGTCCAGCACCTGATGAATGGTGACCATCGCTTTGTCGAAAATCCCCATATAGTAATAAGCTAGCGCTAGATTGTTGCGAGCCGCGAGAAATTCGCCGTTCTTCTCGACAATGCTCTCCAGCAGTCGCACCGCTTCGACAAACTTGCCTTCTTCCAGCATGGACCTCGCGCGGTCATGCTCGAAGAATCCTTCGCGAGCCTTAATATACGCCAGCTTCATCGGGCGCTCCAATTCGAATTGGAGCAGCTCCATCATCTCTTCGGCTTCATCGAGAAACTGACCCTCGGGATCTTCCTCCAGGTAGCGCACGAGTGAATCCTCAGCTGCTTCGTAATTCTCCATGTTGGCGAAGTTGTTCGCCATATAGAAATGGCATTCCGTCATCTCCGGATCGAGCTCGTTCACAATCGACGACAAGATTCGATTCGATTCCTCGTAATTGCCCATTTCTGACAAAATGCCGGCCATATTGCAATGATTCACCGGGTTATCCGGTTCATACTCGGCCGCGCGGCGGAAATACTTCAGTGCCTTGTCATAATGATAACGATCCATCGACCGAACCGCTCGCTCGAAGAAGAACGTTGCGTCCCATTGAATCGGAATGACTTTCGTGCTGTGGCTGGCTACCGCAATTTTCTTTTCTTTCATAACAAAAGGCACCTCCCCGGTACAAACAAATATTCTACGATTATACCATAGCGCGGCCTATCCTTACACGAAAGAATATGTGGGAAATCGCGGGCATTCGCCCGCGATTTCGGAGTTTGGCCTTACGTACAGGCCGTATGTCGCCTAGATTCCGGCATTCTTGAAGAGCGTGCTGATGGAGCCGCCCTCGATAATAATGCGAGTCGTTTCGGCTAAGATTGGCGCTACAGACAATACTGTGAAGCGGTCGGAACAGTTATCCGGCAGCGCAATAGAGTCCGTTACCACGACTTCTTTAATATTCGGATGGTCTAATCGCTGCACTGCAGGGCCGGAGAAGAGCGGGTGCGTTGCACACACGTACACATCTTCAGCGCCGCGTTCTTTGAGACCTTCCACAACGTTGACGATTGTTGTGCCCGTATCAATCAAGTCCTCGATGATTATTGGAGTCTGGCCTTCAACATCACCGATAACATGGGTAATAACGGATTCATTGTGTGCCGGACGTTTCTTAATCATAATCGCAAACGGAGCATCCAGATAGTTAGCCAGCTTCTCAGCAGTTGAGGCACGGCCCGCATCCGGAGATACTACAATCGGATTCTTAATGTTCTTCGATTTCAAGTAATCACTGATTAGATCAAGACCCGTCAGATGATCCACTGGGATATTGAAGAAGCCCTGGATCGCCGGTGCGTGCAGATCAATCGTAATAACGCGGTTTGCACCAACGGTCGTCAGTACGTCCGCAAGCATTTTAGCCGAGATCGGTTCACGCGGAGCAGCTTTGCGCTCTTGGCGTGCATAACCGTAGTACGGCACAATGATGTTGACGGTACGCGCGGAAGCACGCTTCGCCGCATCGATCATGACGAGCAATTCGACAAAATGATCATTGATCGGATGTGAGAACGACTGTACAAGGAATACATCACAATTACGGATCGTTTCCTCGTAGTGAACATAAATTTCACCGCTTTTGAAACGAGACACTTTGATTTTACCGAGCTCCATACCTAGATTCTCGCAGATCCGTTCCGCAAGTTTGGGATTCGAGGACCCCGAGAAAATACGCAGCTTGTCGCTAAACAACATAATACCCTCCTGAGCGATTAGACCACTTTTTATTTACATGCATCAAAAACACCGCTTGATTCGACACCCTTCATTATACATGGAAATCGTAATATTTCAAAAAACGATCAAATGCGCAAAAAGACCCATTATCCGCTACAATTGCGCGTTCTCGGCGTCTTTCAACATCTAGCGCGGTTTGTCCCGATTTATGAACGTTTTATGGCAAAACGTCGTAGAACCGAGCACTGGCAATCAGGCTCGGTTCCTCATATTAGCAGCTGCGGCTTAATTTACTTCGGCTGCTTGGATTTGTTGTGACGGCGGCCAAGCTCAGCCATGACCTCATCCAAGGACAAGCCGCGCTCGCGGAGCAGCACCATCAAGTGGAAGATCAGATCGCTCGTTTCACAGCGGAGCTCATCATTGTCTTTGTTCTTGGCCGCAATAATGACCTCTGCCGATTCTTCGCCGACCTTCTTCAAAATCTTATCGACGCCCTTCTCGAACAGATACGTTGTATACGCACCTTCAGGGCGCTCTGTATAACGCTGCGCGATTACGGCTTCGAGCTGATTCAGCATGGCGAAACGGTCGCGAGTCAGCGTTGTCGCATTCGCATCCACACCTTGAATGCCGTTCACTTCATTCGTGAAGCAGCTGTACGAGCCTGTGTGGCAAGCCGGTCCGGTCTGCTCAACACGAAGCAAGAGTGTGTCGCCGTCGCAATCATAGTGCATCGAGACGATTCGCTGCGTATGGCCGCTTGTCGCTCCCTTATGCCACAATTCATTGCGCGAACGGCTCCAGAACCAGGTCTCGCCCGTTGCGATTGAACGACCAAGCGATTCCTCATTCATATAAGCCATCATGAGAACTTCTTTGCTGTTAGCATCCTGCACGATTGCCGGCACGAGGCCAGCCTCGTTCCATTTAATCGCTGCAGCAACTGTTTCATTTCCTTGTCCAGTACTCATCTGATCTCGACTCCTTTCAGCCGCAAGTCATCCTTCACATCGCGGATCGTCAATTCTTTATAATGAAAAATCGTTGCCGCAAGACCCGCATCCGCATGACCCTGCTGAAATACATCGTAGAAATGCTCCACCTTGCCCGCACCGCCGGATGCGATAACCGGAATACTGATCGACTGCGATACCGCTTGTGTCAGCTTAATATCGAAGCCGTCCTTCGTTCCGTCCGCATCCATACTCGTGAGCAAAATTTCTCCCGCTCCAAGCGACTCCACTTCCTTCACCCAAGCAAGCGCCTTAATACCGGTCGCTGTACGGCCGCCGTGCGTGTACACTTCCCATTCGCCCCAAGCCGGGTTGAACTTGGCATCGATTGCAACGACGATACACTGCGAACCGAATTTGCGCGCGCCATCCTTCACAAGCGACGGATTCTTGACCGCTGCCGTATTGATGCCGATCTTATCGGCGCCGGCACGAAGCAGCCGCTTCATATCATCGACGTGAGAGATGCCTCCACCTACCGTAAACGGGATCGTAATTTCTCCGGCCGTTCGTTTGACGACCTCGATCATTGTCGCTCTGCCTTCAACCGAAGCGGAGATATCAAGGAAAACAAGCTCGTCCGCGCCTTCCTTGTCGTAAATTGCCGCAAGCTCCACGGGATCGCCTGCATCGCGCAAGTTGACAAAGTTGACGCCTTTCACGACCCGGCCGTCCTTCACGTCCAGACATGGAATAATACGTTTAGCCAGCATCCGAATACCGCCTCCCTTCTAGCTTGATATGTAGAACACCACTCGCATCTATCGAGCGGTTTCTCTAGATTCCGTCGTCAACGCGAGGAAATTCCGCAGCAGGCTCATGCCGAGCTCGCCGCTTTTCTCCGGATGGAATTGCATACCGTACACATTGCCTCTGCCGACAATGGCGGTCACCGGACCGTTATAGTCGGTAATGGCGAGCAGATCATCGCCGCGCTGCGGCTTCGCATGGAAGGAATGGACGAAGTACACATGTCCCTCCTCAAGCCCTTTAAACAATGGACTTTCCTGCTGCTTAAACGACAACTTGTTCCAGCCCATATGCGGCACCTTGAAGTCGCCGCGGAAGCGGATGACGTTGCCGGGGAGCAGCCCCAAGCCTTGATGCTGTCCGTACTCCTCGCTTTCGCTGAACAGCAGCTGCATGCCAAGGCAAATGCCTAGCAGCGGTTTGCCGGATGCAGCGTAGAAGCGCGTCACTTCTTCAAGGCCGGTATTCTGCAAATTCTGCATCGCGTCGCCGAAAGCGCCAACTCCCGGCAGAATCGCACCATCCGCCTCCATGATCACCTGGGCATCGGCGGTAATGACCGCTTCATACCCGAGCCGCTCAACGGCTTTGCTGACGCTGTGCAGATTGCCCATGCCGTAATCGATGATCGCGATCATCCTACAGCACTCCTTTCGTCGAAGGCACTCCTTGCACGCGCGGGTCAATGCTTGTCGCTTCATCCAGCGCACGGCCAAGCGCCTTGAATACCGCTTCGATCATATGGTGAGTATTCACCCCGTAATGAACGATTACATGCAGGTTCATGCGCGCTTCAAGCGCCAGCTTCCACAGAAACTCGTGAACCAGCTCGACTTGGAAGCTGCCTACTTGCTGGGACGGATACTGCGCGCGATATTCGAAAGCCGGTCGGTTGCTCAGATCAATGACAACCTGTGCCAGCGCATCGTCCATGGGTACGAACACGGAAGCGTAACGCTTAACGCCGCGTTTGTCGCCCAGTGCTTCGCGAAGCGTTTGACCTAGGCAAATGCCGATGTCTTCAACCGTGTGGTGATCGTCAATATCTACATCGCCGCGCGCTTCCACGGTAAGGTCGAATTGACCGTGCTTCGTGAATAAATCCAGCATGTGGTTCAGGAAAGGAACATCGGTATCGATCTTGGAGATCCCGGTTCCGTCCACTCCAAAAGCCAGCTTAATGTCCGTTTCATTCGTCTTACGCGCAACTTCAGCCGCGCGGACTGCGAGGTTCTCTGCCATGTAGCACTCATCCTTCTTTCCGCTCTACCCTATATTTTTGACGATGATGTTCATCACGAATGACTAGATTAAGCGTTACGCTCCCGCTCGAGTCGAATTTCGATCGCCCTGGCGTGCGCCTCAAGCCCTTCATGCCGGGCAAGCGTCATAATGTTATCGCCATTAGCGAGCAGCGCATCCTTGCTATAGTAAATCAAGCTAGACTTCTTCACGAAGTCATCCACATTCACGGGAGACGAGAATCGAGCCGTGCCGTTCGTTGGCAAAATATGATTCGGACCGGCATAATAATCGCCGACCGGCTCCGAGCTGTACGGTCCGACGAAGATCGCACCGGCGTTCTCGATCCGGCCGAGCAGCGCCATCGGCTCTGCCGTCATAATTTCCAAATGCTCAGGCGCCATACGGTTCACCGCGTCGATCGCTTCAGTCATCGTTTCGGCGATCAGAATGGCGCCGTAGCCGTCAATAGACTGCCTAGCTGTGCCTTCGCGGGGAAGCAGCGCCAGCTGCCGCTCAACTTCAATAGCGACTGCATCGCCAAGTGCTTCCGATGTCGTCACAAGAATCGCAGACGCCATCTCATCATGCTCGGCCTGCGACAGCAGATCCGCGGCCACATAAGCCGGGTCGGCCGTCTCATCGGCCAATACAACGATCTCGCTCGGTCCGGCGATGCTATCGATCGCGACAACGCCATATACCGAACGCTTTGCGAGAGCTACGTAGATGTTGCCCGGTCCGCAAATTTTATCAACCGGCGGAATCGTCGCTGTGCCATAAGCCAGTGCCGCTATCGCCTGCGCACCGCCAACGCGGTACATCTCTTTCACGCCCGCTTCTGCAGCCGCTACAAGAATATAAGGATCGATTCCTGCTTTACCGCCCGTTGCCGGAGGCGTCACCATCACGATTTCCGGTACACCGGCAACCTGTGCCGGAATGACGTTCATGAGCACCGAAGAAGGATAAGCTGCTTTCCCGCCTGGGACATAGACGCCTACACGCTTGAGCGGTCTAAGCAATTGTCCCAGCATCGTGCCGTCCGGCTGTACATCTACCCATGATTGGCGCATTTGCTTCTCATGGAACTTCCGAATGTTCGCCGCCGCTTCACGAATCGCCGTCAGAAAGCCCTCATCCACGCGATCATAAGCGGCTTGTATCTCGTTCTCCGTGACACGCAGCTGCGACTCATCCAGCTTTACGCGGTCATGCTGCTCTGTATAACGCAGCAAAGCCGCATCTCCTTCGGTGTGTACCGCATCTACGATTTGACGTACCGATTCATTTTGCTCCGGTGAGCCGTAGTCCACCTTACGTGTTAATCCAAACTGCTCCGCACGCAGCTTCCGCATAACGCCACCCGCTCCTTTTCACTTCACCGCCTCATAAGCGCCTAGCTTATGCTTAGCGGCCGCTCTTTTTCGCTATCTATACGCCTGCTTTAGCCGCAATCGCAGTCTGCAGCTTATCACACAGGCTTTGAATCGCATCATTTTTCATCCGGTAGCTTACACGGTTGGCAATCAACCGGCTTGTAATGCCAAAAATCGTCTCCATCTCCACGAGTCCGTTCTCGCGAAGCGTTTGCCCCGTCTCGACCATATCGACTATACGGTCAGCAAGCCCAATCAGCGGCGCCAGCTCAATAGAGCCGTTCAGCTTGATCACTTCCACTTGCTGCCCCAATTCGCGAAAATATTGCGAGGCCACATTCGGATACTTCGTCGCCACACGAGGCTGAATGACCGGCTTCCAATCCGGCAGTCCGATAACGGACATGCGGCATTTGGCGATACCAAGATCAAGCAGTTCATAGACGTCTTTATTTTCTTCCATGAGCACATCCTTGCCTACGATGCCGATATCCGCGACGCCGTACTCGACATAGGTCGGTACATCGACGGGTTTCGCCATGATGAAGGACATGCCCAGCTCCGGCAGTTCGATAATAAGCTTCCGCGTGTCGTCAAAATCACTTGGGATCGGCACGCCTGCTTCCCGAAACAGATTCGATGCCACTTTATAGATACGCCCCTTCGGCATCGCGACCTTGAGCAGCTCGCGTCCCGATGTTTCGCCGGTGTATATACCGTTGCTCATCTTGAAGTCCCTCCCTGTGCGCCGCCGAAGAACGTCAACAGCTTCGTAAACGTGACGCCTTTGTAGTTCACCTGTCCGTCGACCGAATCCGATGCAGCTAGCACTGCCTGCTGAGCATCAGCCCCGTCCATTTTCTCCGTCACCACTATAATCGCATCGCCACTGTTCCCGCTGCTAACCGTTTCTGCTTCTTCACGCAGTTCACGCGCTTTATTGAGCGCCGCAGCACGACCGGCAGCGTCATAGCCAATCAGTACGCGCTCCGTTCTCGCTTCGCTTGCATGGTCCCCGATTAGCTCCAGAATTCGAGTGGTCTTAAGCGCAAAACCTGTTGCAGGCGCAGGACGACCAAACTGTTTCAATAAGTTATCATAGCGGCCGCCGCTCGCTACCGGGAATCCAAGATCCGCCGCATAGCCTTCGAACGTCATGCCGGTGTAGTATTTAAAATCGCCAATCATCGTTAAATCAATCAACACATGCTCGCACACGCCATACGCCTCAAGCACATCCCACATCTCGCAGAGATGCTGAATCGAAGCCTGCGCCGTCTGATCGAGGCTAAGCGCCATCGCTTGGCTGCAAATCTCCTGCCCACCGCGCAAACGGGTAATGCCTTCGAGCTCGCTGCGCATCGCATCAGGCAGCGTCAGCTTCCGCAGGCCCTCGCGGTACCCGACATAATCCCGCCCGAGCAAATAAGCCTTCAGCTCTTCTTGAGCAGCCGCCTGCCCCGGCAATGCTTCCTCGAACAGTCCGTTCAGGAAGCCAACATGCCCGATGGCTATCTTGAAACGGTTCACGCCTGCTGCTTTAAGCGATGCGATCGCAAGCGCGACCACTTCGGCATCCGCCTCAGGGGAAGCGTCTCCGACAAGCTCAACGCCGGTTTGGAAGAATTCCGCCTCACGGCCGGCTTCCTCTTCAATCGCCCGGAACACATTGGAATGATAGGAGAGACGCACTGGGAACTGCGCATCCTTCAATACGGAACTAACGACACGTGCAATCGGCGCCGTCATGTCGGAGCGAAGCACCAACGTCGTACCGCGATTGTTAAGCAGCTTGAATAGTTTCTGGTCGGAGGTCGAACTGGCGACACCTACTGTATCGTAATATTCCATAGTAGGGGTCATGATTTGTTCATATCCCCAAGAGCTCATGCAGGCAAGCACTTGATTCTCAATTTGTCTCAGCTTCGTGACGGCATGAGGCAAATAATCTTTTACGCCAATCGGCTTCTCAAATACCTTCGGTTTAGACATTCTATTTTCACCCACAATGCTTTAGTTAGTTAACGTGTTACCATATTACCATACTGCCAAAATAAAGGATTAGTCGTAATAATAACACGCGTCCCCCTATTCGTCAATACACCTGCAACCGGTTGTATCCAACTGCCGAAGCCTGTAGATATAGAAAAAACGGAGAGCATCGCTCTCCGTTTCTGACCCGCAAAGAGTGCCATTATGTACCTTGATCCATCCCACTGCGTATAACCGCAATCGGATTGCCACCAACGAAAGCTCCGGGCGGCACATCCTTATGAACAACCGATCCAGCCGCGATAACCGCACCGTCTCCGATGACAACGCCGGGAAGAATCGTAGTATTCGCACCGATCATGACACCCGAACCGATTCGAACCTCGCCTAGGCGGTATTCCTTGATCAAATACTCATGCGTCAATATCGTCGTGTTGTAGCCGATGATGGAGTTCTCCCCGATACTGATCTTCTCCGGGAAGAACACGTCCACCATTACCATGAGTGCAAACGCACAGTGGCGCCCTACTTTCATGCCAAGCACATGCCGATAAATCCAATTTTTCACTGGCAATGAGGGACAATAACGCGCTATCTGGATGAAGATAAAATTCCGTACGGCCTTAAATCTGCTGACCGTACGGTATACTTGCCACAGGGCATTAGGCCCTTCTACCGGATAACGCTCAACGTTTCTCAAGTGGTGCTCTACTCCAATCCCGCGAATGCGTACAGCTCGCGCATGTTATGAATCACATGACGCGCACCGCTTTCCTTCAGCTTCGCTTCACCCTTCAGTGACCACGCCACGCCAACGGAGATAACCCCTGCCGCCTCAGCAGCTTCGATGTCGACAACACTATCGCCAACCATCAATGTCGTCGCCGGATCTGCGCCTATTGCTTCTAACGCTTTCAGAACCGGCTCCGGATGCGGCTTCGGATGCTCAACATCTTCAATCGTTACGATCGCGCCCGGCTCTACGTAATCGTATAAGCCTACATAACGTAACCCGCGCTCAGTCGTCAATCTCATTTTGGTCGTAACGATTCCGATCTTTATCCCAGCTTCATGAAGCCGTGCGAACACTTCCACTACTTGTGGGAATGCCGATACGTAATCATCATGCATCTGAAGATTGATTTCACGGTAAGCTGCAACGAGGTCCGTAACATCTTCACGGCCTGAGAACAGCTGCATCTGCATCGTAAGCGGCTGTCCCATGCTTGGTATAATATGCTCCCGATCAAACTCAGGAGGAACAATTCCTTTAAGCGAATGCAAGAACGACTGAATGATCAGCTCATTCGTATCCATAATCGTGCCGTCTAAGTCAAACAACATTGTTTTCACTACTGCTGCCATGCGATTGTTAATTACTCCTTTAATGTCGATTCTCCGTGACCGCCGGCGGATTCCTTATCCAATCCCGTACGATCAGCCTTTTTCTCAGGTGTTGCCCCTGCCGGTAAACCGGTTTTGTAATTGATAATCGGATCGTTATAACGGACATTCGCTTCACCCGTAGTACGGCGTCCAATGATCATAGCGATCGCTGCGATAATCAGCAATACCGAAACCAGCTGCGAAATCCGAATGTTTCCTTCTGCAGGATTCAAATAACCTTGATCGAAAACAATGCCCATTGGGGACCATAATGCATTCATAACGGAAGCCGCCCACGAAGCGCCATGGAAAGCCAAGCTGTCTGTACGCAGCGCTTCAATAAAGAAACGTCCGATGGAGTAACCGATAAAGTAAGTCATCAGCAGTTCGCCTGCCCGCAAGAACGGACGACGGCGAAGGACAAGCAGCACTACAAGTACAAGCAGGTTCCAGAGCGATTCGTAAAGGAACGTCGGATGGTGGAATACGCCGTTCACATTCATTTCGTTTACGATCCAATTCGGCAAATGAAGCGTGTCACGCAGGAAGCTCTCTTCAACAGGTCCGCCATAGGCTTCCTGATTGACGAAGTTTCCCCAACGCCCAATCATCTGACCGGCAATAAGCGATGGCGCACAGATATCCGCGATTCTCCAGAAGCTGTAGCCCTTATATCGGAAATAAATAATACCGCATATGAAAGCGCCTATGAGCGCTCCAAATATCGCAATACCGCCATTCCAAATCTTGAAGAAATCAAGCAGATTGCCCTTATACTCATCCCACTTGAACGCCACAAAATAGATCCGCGCGCCTAGAATAGCAGACGGTACACCAAGCAGCAGTAAATCCATGAAGAAATCCGGCGATAACCCGAATCGTTTACCTTCACGAACTGCAAGCAGCAATCCCACAAGCGCTGCCGTACCCAAGATAATACCGTACCAATGCACAGTAATAGGGCCCAGCGAAAAAGCAATCGGATCTAAACGTAATCCATACATGCGTCAACGGCTCCTTCTCTCTCCATTTTCGAAATTAAATCATCATGATCATTTGGATCCATCGGAATCAATCAAAATCATCGGAATCCTCGGCAATGGTTTCTGTCAGCTTGTTCGTAAACTGCAGCGCCGCATTGTAGCCCATCCGTTTCAACCTGAAGTTCATCGCAGCCACTTCGATAATAACCGCTAAGTTTCGGCCCGGACGAACCGGCACTGTAACGATCGGTACATCCGTATCGATAATTCTCGTTGTTTCCTCATCCAAGCCGAGTCTGTCATACTGCTTGTCCGCTTGCCAGTTCTCGAGCTTGATAACTACACTGATCCTCTTCATGTTGCGAACAGCGCCCGCGCCGAACAGCGTCATGACATTGATAATACCCAGACCGCGAATTTCAAGTAAATGGCGAATAAGTTCAGGTGCCGTACCATGTAATTGTCCATCGGAGGTTTGACGAATTTCAACAGCATCATCCGCTACAAGGCGATGGCTTCGCTTCACGAGCTCAAGTGCTGTCTCGCTCTTACCAATCCCGCTGCCGCCCGTTATGAGCATACCGACGCCATAGACATCGACAAGAACACCATGAATAGTAGCCGATGGTGCCAATTTCCGTTCAAGGAAGTTGGTAATTCGGCTTAAAAATATCGTCGTAGCCGCGTTGCTGCGAAGTACCGGAATTTGCTTCAAATTCGATTGCTCGAGCAGCTCAGCCGGCGCCTCCATCCCACGAGTGATAATGAAACATGGCGTTTCATCATCGCATAGACGTTCCATGCGATCTACCCGTTCTTGTTTGCTAAGCGTGTCCATAAACGTAATTTCGGTTTTCCCCAGAATTTGTACGCGTTCCTTCGGATAGTAGTCGAAATAACCTGCTACCTCAAGGCCTGGGCGTGATAAATCGTCTAGCGTAATGCTGCGGCGGAGTCCGTCTTCTCCACTTAGTATTTCGAGCTGAAATTGACTTACCAGATCGGACACTTTCACTTTCTTAGCCACTATTTCGGCCTCCTCAAAATCGCAGCCAGCTACGAGTTGTTAGATTAATTAACCAGATATCGTTATCGTATCGGAAATAACAAATAAAAACAACCGCCCGATAATTCGGGCGGTTGTCAGTAAAGGCTCAGCGCCTTATCTTATACTTCAAATACATTCAGTTCGCTCTCTTTGTCGAAGACATGAACTTTGTTCATATCAAGAGCAAGCTTCACGTTTGTACCTTCTTTAACGCCGGAGCGGCCGTCAACACGAGCGATAACTGTGTCTTTGCCAAGACCGTTCAGGTACAAGAACATTTCGTGACCAAGGTTCTCAGCAACTTCAACGTGAGCGTTCACGATTGTTTGCGGGGAAGCTTCGTGGAACACAGGCTCTTCGTGAAGATCCTCAGGACGAATACCAAGGATGATTTCTTTACCAAGAAGGCCTTTATCTTTCAATTGTTGTGCTTTGCCGTCTGGAACAAGAACGTCGATACCAGTCGATTTGAAACGAATTGCACCGTTAGCTTCGCTAAGCGTACCCGTGATGAAGTTCATCGAAGGAGCGCCGATAAAGCCTGCTACGAAAATGTTAACTGGGTGGTTGTACAGCTCTTCCGGGGAAGCAGCTTGTTGAATGATACCGTCTTTCATAACGACGATACGGTCACCCATTGTCATTGCCTCGATTTGGTCATGCGTTACGTAGATAACAGTTGTTTCAAGACGTTTAGCCAGTTTGGAGATCTCCGCGCGCATTTGACCACGAAGTTTAGCATCCAAGTTAGAAAGCGGCTCATCCATCAAGAATACTTGTGGTTCACGAACGATTGCGCGGCCTAGGGCAACACGCTGACGTTGACCACCGGACAATGCTTTTGGTTTACGGTCAAGCAAATGCTCGATATCAAGAATTTTAGCGGCTTCACGAACACGTTTGTCGATTTCCGCTTTTTTGAATTTACGAAGTTTAAGACCAAAAGCCATGTTTTGGTATACGTTCATGTGTGGGTACAAAGCGTAGGATTGGAATACCATCGCGATGTCGCGGTCTTTAGGGGCAACGTCATTAACAAGACGCTCGCCGATGAACAGTTTACCCTCGGAGATTTCTTCCAGACCTGCGATCATCCGAAGTGTTGTGGATTTACCGCAACCCGATGGACCGACAAGAACCAAAAATTCTTTGTCTTTAATGTCGAGGTTGAAATCTTTTACGGAAGCGAGATCAGTTCCCGCGTATTTTTTGTAAACGTGCTCTAAGCGTACACCAGCCATTGTATTTCCCCCTAAAAGAAATAGTGTAATTCAATAACCTTAGTGTATATCAGTGCTGTCCTAATGACTATGCACATACTTTACAAAAAAACTACGACCTTTTCGTCACTTTATACAATAGTAAAATAATTTTGACTAATACCGCATCACGGAACTGCCGAACATCGAGTTCTGTCTCCTGTTTTAGCTTATCGAGTCTGTACAGAAGTGTATTCCGATGAATATAGAGTTTCTTCGCGGTTTCGCTTACATTGCAGTCTAGACTGAAGAAGGTTTCCAACGTCGTTAAGATCTCCGGGTCTAGAAAAGCATCCGTACGCTTCAACGCTTGCTCTACAAACTTAAGACGGTGCGTTTCAGGAATGGTGTTTAGCAGACGCTCTAAATGAAGCAGCCATGGCAAATGAATATTGGATCCGATATGAAATGTTCTCCCAAGGTGAACAGTTTCACGCAGCAGTGCAGTCGTTCCAACTAATGAATTAGCAGGAGAGATCGGCTGAGAAACAGCAAGATGGCACTCCCCCATCCACTCGCTGGTCAGCATTTCATTCAAACCATTGACGATGGAAGCCAAGCTTTCCTCGACGGATTCCTCTTCTTCATCATCGCGTTCTTCAGACTGGGCTTCGTGGATAAGCGAAACCGGACCCAGTACAAGCCACTCCTGCTCCTTAAGCGGAATGATAATGACCTCTTCCGCTAGGAACGTACGCAGCAGCTTCTCCAATTCGCTGTAGTTTGAGCGCCCGGATTCGGCCTGCTCACAGACGAGCATGAATGGAATCATGGAAGAGAATAATCTTCCGCGTGCAATTAGTCGTTCAGGCAGCGAATGCTTCGGCTCAGCGGAGTCCAGCTGCTCATCAATCCAAGCACCGAGTTCTCGCGCATAACGCTCAGATTCCGTAACGCCCTCGTAGCTCTTAGAGCGTACGGCAAGCATTTCGGATAACGTCCAGCTGATAAGACGCTGTTCTTTCTCAGACAGCTGACTCCGCTCGATTTCAAGCAGATCGACCGTATGCAAATTAACATTCATGACGAACCAAACGGTACCTTCGGTGCCATGGACATAATCGCCAATGGAAACCGTATTATTTTTAAGTGATGATTGCTCTTCTGTGCTTGTCCGATCTTCGGCCAGCATTCTCCAATCTTGCATTGGCAATTGATGCTCTCGGACCGGGCAATCCAGAACAGTTTGCAATTGCGCTATCCATTTTGCTTCACTCATCGGCTTGCCCCTATCCTATCCACGCAAAAATGCGCTTTATTATATAAGGAAGTATAAGTACTGATCATCCTTCGCTTATATATTCTAGGAAGAAATGGATATCACCACCATATGTTGATGGCGAAAGCTGTTTCTTCTTGGGACATTGTACCATAGATTGGGATCTATTTCAGCTTAGGGCAAGCAGTAGAACAATGGATAATAAGGAGAAAAGCGCCGCAATAAGGTAGATAAAGGATACGGTTTGAATCTGGGTTAACCCCCAGCGCATCAACACATGGTGAGTATGCAGCTTGTCTGCACGATGTAGCCCTTTGCCGGAAAGCAGTCTGCGGAGCATGACGACTGCCGTATCCAGAATAGGCACGCCAAGCGCAAGCAGTGGTACAGCTACGGTGACAAGCGTAGCGCTCTTGAAAGCACCATCGACCGCAGTAACAGCAAGTGCATAGCCGAGGAAGGCCGCGCCGGCATCCCCCATGAAGATTCTTGCCGGATAGAAATTATAGATCAGAAACGCCAAACAGGCTCCAACCAGAATAACGGCGAGCATTGCAGTCGATGGCTGATGCTTCAACAGCGCGGCTATAAATAAAGTTAATGAAGATAATGTCGAAACACCTGAAGCAAGTCCATCCACACCGTCAATGAAATTAATCATATTGATCAGGGCAAACACCCATATTATTGAACTTATTATGCCGAGCCATGTCGGAAAATGAATCAAGCCGTTCGGGCTCGACAGTCCCTCGATTCGAATCCCAAAGAACAACGGCAGGATCGCCGCAGCCAAATAAACCAGTACCCGTGGCCATACCGGGAATTCTGCTCCATTCGCTTTCGCCGCATCATCCGCTAAACCAATGATGACGAGAATCAAGCCCCCAATACTGATCGTCATGCTTAGCGGGGTTGCCCCTTGGAATATAAACAAGGTTATTACGATCCCGGCATAAAGCGCAGCCCCGCCCATCAGCGGAATGGGGGTACGGTGGATTTTACGCGAAGATGGCTTGTCTACAAATCCCATACGAATCGCGTATTTCCTCAGAATCGGCACCAATACAGCAACAATCGCAAAACAAAGCACGGCAGCTAATACGTATCTCATCTCTGTTTGTACCCCCTGAACAGCCCTTTGTGTTCAGTTTACCCGCAGCAGTATGAAATACTCTGACTTCCCATGTAATATTGTGCAGAAAACAACAAAAAAACCTGCAGGTCAATGACCTACAGGTGAATGGTTTATGAAATGGTGAGCCATGTAGGACTCGAACCTACGACACCCTGATTAAAAGTCAGGTGCTCTACCAACTGAGCTAATGGCTCTTACTTTAAAGGAATGGTGGAGGGCGATGGATTCGAACCACCGAACCGTGAGGAAGAGATTTACAGTCTCCCGCGTTTGGCCACTTCGCTAGCCCTCCACAAGAAAATGGTGGCTCGGGACGGAATCGAACCGCCGACACGAGGATTTTCAGTCCTCTGCTCTACCGACTGAGCTACCGAGCCTTACAGTTTAGTTAAATGGCGGAGCCGACGGGATTCGAACCCGCGGTCTCCTGCGTGACAGGCAGGCATGTTGGGCCACTACACCACGGCTCCGCATTTAAAAATTATGGTGGAGGCTGACGGGATCGAACCGCCGACCCTCTGCTTGTAAGGCAGATGCTCTCCCAGCTGAGCTAAGCCTCCATATAGGTGTGGTAGCGGCGAAGGGACTCGAACCCCCGACCCTCCGGGTATGAACCGAATGCTCTAGCCAGCTGAGCTACACCGCCACACAATTGCCTCAAAGTACTGCTTGTCCATCACGGCTGAGGCAGCCGCAATAATCAGGTTAACTTACGCCCTGAAAACTGGATACGAACCTTTGCGAAGGTCTTATTTAGCTGATCTTGATCCGAAGTTGAACATCCGAGCGAATGTTCGTAGGATAAGCCCTCGACCGATTAGTATTCGTCAGCTGCATGCATTGCTGCACTTCCACCTCGAAC
>NZ_JCAALT010000019.1:0-47168 GCF_059686995.1 Paenibacillus rhizoryzae
GATCAGGTTGATAGGTTCGAGGTGGAAGTGCAGCAATGCATGCAGCTGACGAATACTAATCGGTCGAGGGCTTATCCTACGAACATTCGCTCGGATGTTCAACTTCGGACAAGATCAGCTAAATAAGACCTTCGCAAAGGTTCGTATCCAGTTTTCAAGGCGCAACGCGCCATACATAACAAACCGATTCTATTCCATAGGATCGGTTTTTTTGTTGTGCGAAAACAAAGGATATGGTACCTTGATCTTCGAATACATTACATCAACTGTGCGAGAACGCTTACATCTAATTGGGGGATAACATGATGCGATCTTTTCAGAGCTACGAGGAATTTTGGCCGTTCTACCTGTCACAGCATCGGAAAGCAACTACGCGGGCTTGGCATTTTGTAGGCACGACATGCGTACTCCTATGCGTGGCTGCAAGCTTTATTTTCCAGTGGTGGATGTTCCTGCTTGCACCTGTTATTGCATATGGGCTGGCATGGTTCAGCCATTTCTTTATCGAGGGGAATAAGCCGGCTACGTTCGGACATCCCGTGTGGTCGTTGCGGGCAGATTTTCGAATGTATGGCTACATGCTGGTCGGCAAGTTGGGACAAGAACTAAAAAAAAATGGTTTGAATAACTAGGCAATTAGATCAAGGGGATGCCGCTAGTGTGGAGAAGAATTCAAGGGAATGCGAGGAACTGCTTGCTCTATGAGCCGCTGTTTCTGATCCCATTTAACATGTACATGACCTATGCCTCGATCTATATGCTTGAGCTTGGGGTAAGCGAAACACAGATTGGACTCATCACATCGATCGGGATGGCCATGCAAATCTTCACTTCTTTGATCAGTGGTCACTTGACTGACAAAATGGGCAGACGCCGCGCGCTGCTCGTCTATGATGTGATCAGTTGGAGCGTCGCGACTTTGATCTGGGCGGTATCACAAAATTTCTGGTTCTTCCTGGTGGCTGCGGTGGTGAACAGTTTCCAGCGTGTGCCGACGACCGCTTGGTACTGTCTGCTCGTGGAGGATACCGATCCCAAGGATCGTTCGATCGTGTTTACCATACTTATGTTCATCGGCGTTATCGGAGGGTTGTTCGCGCCGCTTGGCGGCTTGTTCGTTAGTCAATTCACATTGGTGCCGGCGATGCGCATTATGTATGTGATAGCTTTTGTAGGGATGACTATCATGATGATTGTCCGTCATTTAACTACACATGAAACCGCAATCGGAATCAAGAAGATGGAAGAAAGCTCGACAGTCAGCCTTTCGGATACGGTTACCGAATACAAAGATGTCCTGAAGATGATCGCAGCGAACAAAGCGTTAATGATTATATTCGGTGTGTACATCCTATTCAATTTTCAAATGACGCTGCGAAATACGTACTTGTCTGTCTATTGGGTGGATGCCCTGCATATCAATGACTCGGTCATCTCGATCTTTCCGGCGATTTCATCGGCTGCTATGATCCTATTCCTGATGGTGGTTACCCCAAGACTCAAGGAGCGCCTCGCCAATCAGTATATGATTGTGGGTTTCTTGATTTCGGCAATATCATTCGTCATGCTGCTGACAACAGGGCCCGAGAACATTCCGGCAACGATCATTAGTACGGTTCTGATGGCTATCGGGGGATTACTGGCTAGTCCTTACTTAGAGTCCTCCATACAGAATGCGATCGATGACCACAACAGAGCGAAGGTTTTCTCCATTCTTGGCGTGCTTATTCTGATTTTCACGTTTCCTGCGGGAATACTTGGCGGTTGGACTTATACGATCAATGCGAAGTTTCCGCTTGTGTTTATCGTCGCGGCGTTTCTAGTAAGTGTGTTTATGATGGTTCTGTATGCCAGAAGAACCGCGCGAACCGCTATTCACAACTCAATCTCCGGTTGATTATATTTGTTAATAAAAGGGAAACCATGCTGCTGATGAACAATCAGAGCATGGTTTTTTATGTTTTCGCAGGGGGAGCGTCAATGTACAATTTGCGACATGAAGTAAAGAATGGAATATATAAACATCAAATGCTCGCCTCTATAATAAGCCTTGTAAGCACCACTACAAAGTAAAGGGGTAGAACATGAAACGGTATGCAAAGCTAGCAAAAGGCGTCACGCTCTCGCTCGTCCTTGGCATGCTTCCAACGCTTGCTGCATGTTCCGACAACAACAGCAATCAAGAAGCATCGAACACCTCAGCAACGACGACGAACAACCAAGCTGCAAACAATGGTGCGGCAGCAACCGATGAGAAGCCGGCGGCTGATATTTGGAACCAGAAATTCGATCCTCCGATTACGATTACAACTGCGGTTGTAGATGATGGCGCTTCCAGGGGCAATGCCTTTAAGCCCGGTGAGTCCATGGAGGATAACGTTCATACCCGCTGGATGAAAGAAAACATGGGGATCGACATTAAGTTTGATTTTATCGTAACGAAACCGGAAGACTATGATACCAAAATCCGCTTGCTGCTCTCCAGCAACGGCAAGCTCCCGGATGTATTCTCGGCCCCGGGCGACTCGGTTCAGAATCTGATTTCCGCAGACCGGGTAATGCCGCTGGATGAAGCGATAGAGAAATATGCGCATCCGGAATACAAGAAAATTCTTGAGAAATACAACTATGCATTAGGTGGCGTAAAACGTGACGGCAAGCTTTATGGTCTCCCAAGCTTCTTCATGGGGGATGAAGGTACCGTCATGTGGATTCGTAAAGATTGGCTGGATACATTAGGCCTGCAGCCGCCTAAAACGATCGCTGAACTTGAAAACGTTCTCAAGCAATTCACCGAGAACGATCCGGACGGCAACGGCAAAGCGGATACCTTCGGATTGGCGGTGCCTTTGAAAGAGGGTCCATGGACGTGGATGGGGCAAACGGACGCGATTGTAGGCGCATTTACGAAACAAATGATCAATACGTACGATGTCACCAGCTACTGGAACTTAGGCGATGACGGCAAGCTGAGCTACGGTGCGATTCATCCGGATGCGAAGAAGTACCTGGAAACGATGAGAGACTGGATGAGCAAAGGCTACATGGATAAAGAAGCAGGGATCAAAGATCCAATGAAAGCTTCCGAGATGGCTGCCAGCGGCAAAGCAGGCGTTATGTTCGGACCTTTCTGGATGGGTGACTGGCCGCTTAGCGACGTAACGAAGCTGAATCCTAAAGCAGATTTCGAGCCTTTCGAGCTTCCGGCTGGTGCGGATGGTTTGGTAGGACGTGCCGAGAAATCGATCACCGGCGGCTTCACGATGTTCAACAAAGACTTCAAAAATATCGAAGCTTGGTTTGCTTACTTCAACAAAATCTTCGCTAAAAACCTGGAGCAAGAAGGCGATCCGTACTTCGATCCACGCTTCAAGGACGGTTATCACGAAGGTTACGATTATGTGAATATGGACGGTAAAATCATTAAAGGTAATTACAAGGACGCAGGCGTACCGGAAGACAAATGGCCGCTTAAAGACGGCAGCCGCATGGATATGCGTTTCATGATCGCAAGCATCATAGGCGGGACAACAACGATTCCGTTCTCCAATGACGCACCGATCAAGAAATTCCTGGCTGATCCGAATGCGGAGCCGCTGACAACACGAGAGTTTGACGTGAAGCAGATGGCGAAGAAACAGATCGTTGCAGCAGGTGTCCGGATGAACCAAGGTATCGAAGAAGGTAAAAACTATTTCACCGGTCCAATGACGGATACGATGAAATCCAAGGGCGAGCTGCTGAAGAAACTCGCTACGGAGAGCTACCTGAAAATCATTTACGGCGAGAAACCGCTCGAATTCTTCGACGAGTTCGCAAAGCAATGGTTGGATAATGGCGGCGAGAAGATTACCGAAGAAGTGAATGAATGGTACGCAGATAGTATCAAATAACGAGCATGGAAGTACCGAGTATAAAACGGGGGAGAGGCTGCTGCAAGCTGTCGCCGATCCCCCGTTTTTCTATGGAAAGGAAGGATGCAGTGTGGCGTCATATTGGAGGAAGACATGGCCGTTTCATATTCTGGTGTTGCCTGCGTTAGTGTTATGCATCATTTTTAATTACATTCCGCTATTCGGCGTCATCATTGCCTTTGAAGACTATCAGCCATGGCTTGGCGTTACCAAGTCGGCGTGGGTGGGACTGGAGCATTTCCGCACCTTGTTTGAATACCCGGACAGTAAACAGGTCATTTGGAACACGCTCATCATTGCATCATTTAAACTTGTCATTAACTTGTTCATACCGATAATATTTGCGCTGCTGCTGAACGAAGTGGCCAAAACATACTTCAAACGCATTCTACAGACGCTTGTTTATTTGCCACACTTCTTATCTTGGGTAATTCTTGGCGGGATCATGATCGATATCCTGTCCACCGATGGCGGGATCGTGAATAGGCTGATCGAAGCGTTTGGCGGCAAGAGTATCTTCTTCCTAGGCAATGGCCAATGGTTCCGTTTTACGGTTATAGTAAGCGACGTGTGGAAGGAATTTGGTTTCTCGGCGATTATCTTCCTGGCTACGCTCGTCGGCATCAATCCGGCGTTATATGAAGCGGCAGAGATTGACGGGGCCAGCCGTTGGCAGCAAGTCATTTACATATCCATACCACTCATTCTGCCTATCGTTATCGTAGTAGCAACGTTATCTCTTGGTCGTATTTTGGATGCAGGGTTCGACCAAATCTTGAATCTCTATAATCCGCTAGTATTCTCGCATGGGGATATTATCGATACGTTTGTATATCGAGTGGGTTTAAATAATGGACAGTTCAGCTTTGGTACGGCCGTAGGGCTATTTAAGTCGGTAATCGGCTTCATCTTGATTGTTGTCAGCTATAGATTGGCTTACAAGCTAGCCAACTACCGAATCTTCTAAAGGAGGCCCGTAATGAAATTTCGCTCCCGAGGTTACGCTGCATTTGCGATATCCAATAATATTTTGCTAAGTTTGCTCGGCATTCTCTGCATTCTTCCATTGATCCACGTATTTGCGGTGTCCTTCAGCTCGCGTGCTGCAGCTACGGCGAACATCGTCAATTTCTGGCCGATCGGCTTTACGTTAGACGCATATGCCAAGACGTTAGCGAATGAGAAGTTTCTGCTTGCGATGTGGATCGGCGCAGAACGTACGATACTAGGGACGGTCATATCCATGGCTGTTATTACGATGGCTTCCTACAGTTTGTCGAAAACAAGCCTTCGCTTCCCCGGGCGTCAAGTATATACGTGGATCTTCGTCTTCACGATGTTATTCTCCGGTGGGTTAATTCCTTCATATATCGTCATCAGCAAGCTTCACCTTCTAGATAGCATCTGGTCACTGGTGTTGCCCGGTGCGGTGAGCGTGTGGAATATGATCCTCATGCTCAACTTCTTCCGAACCATTCCGCAGGACTTAGAAGAAGCGGCTTATATCGATGGTGCCGGTCATTTGCGCGTATTATGGAGCGTTTATCTACCGGTATCGATGCCTTCTATCGCCACTTTGTCGCTGTTCACGATGGTATCGCATTGGAACTCTTGGTTTGATGGCATTATTTACATGTCCAAGCCGGACGGCTATCCATTAGCCTCGTATCTGCATTCCATGATTGTCAGCGATAACTTATCCAGAATCGGCGTATCAACGGAATCGATTGCCAACTTCTCTAACCGGACGGTCAAAGCGGCGCAAATCTTTATCGGTGCCTTACCGATTCTGATGGTGTATCCGTTCCTGCAGAAATATTTTGTTAAAGGGATCGTGCTCGGTTCCGTAAAATCCTAATCTAGTCGTTATGCAGCTCGAAGAGGAACGGATTCGGATGGTGACCCAGATGAGATTCAGACGTGTCGTAGGCGGCAGAATTAATATTTTCAGCAAGATCATGATCGTCATTGTGCTCCTGCTTGTACCGATCGTGATGATGTACAACTCCTCTAACAAAATAAGCACGGGCGTAGTGGAACGAGAGCTGCTTCAGGTTAACCTGAATCGGCTCCGTTTCTTTGTCGATCAAATGGATACAGAGGTAGACCGGCTGTGGAGAGCAGCGTTCGTCATTGCAAGAGAACCGGATGTGGTTCAGTTGCAGTTTCGTTCTTCAAACACGGGGGCGTATTCGAGACTTGAAGCGAAGAAACTGCTGCAGGAGAAGCTCGATATGCAATCGACCACCTTGGCCTGGACCAATAAATTGACTGTTTTCTCACCACCGTCCGGGATAGCGGTATCGACCAATTGGATGGAAGAGTACAACGAAGCTTATTTCGAGAACGCGGTTCAAGATCATTGGGATTACCGGCTAATTGAAACGGAACGAGGGGAAGAGAAGGCATTCGTACGCCATTTGATACTGCCCTTTACGCCGCTCGGCAAACCTGAAAATCCGAATTTATATGTGGAAGTAACCTTCTCAACGGAGAATCTAGTGAACATGCTGGAGCGGTTCATGCAGGGCAGCGGCGGGAAGCCCTTCTTGTATCACCCGGCATTCGAGACGATTCAGACGCATGACTCGGATAAGCAGCTGATCGGAGAAATGACTCGTCAATTCGCTATCCTGAAACGGAACACACGAAATAAAGAGGGCTCTGTCAAGGTAACGTTTCATGATGAACCGTATCTGGTTAACTATGCTGCATCCGCCGCTTTGGGCTGGTACTTAGTTGATTTTGTGCCCATGAAGAAGGTACTGCAGCCGATTAATCAAAGCAAACGTATTTTCTATGGAGCAGGACTGCTGCTTCTGGTGCTTGGCGTTGCAGCAGCGGCACTGCTATATCGGAACGTTCAGCGGCCGATCTATGAACTAATCCGTGCGGTTAAGTCGCTGCGCCGCGGTGAATACGGGCATCGCATCGAACGTGAGCCGCAGAATGAATTTCATTATTTGATCGAACAGTTTAACTTGATGTCAGACGATATTCAAACCCTGATCGATAAGGTTTATATCGAGGAGCTGCGTGCGAAGGAATCCTCACTTAAACATTTGCAAGCGCAAATCAATCCGCATTTCTTATACAATAATTTTGCCTATATCCAAAGTATGGCGCAGCTGGACCGCACGAAAGCCATTATCGCTTTCACACAGCATCTAAGCCAGTATTACCGCTATACGACGAAGACGGAGCAGCAGCTCACCTTCCTGTCGGAAGAGATGGACCTGCTTCGCAATTACTTGGAAATTCACCGGATGCAGTCGGAACGGCTTCGCTACGATGAACATATTGAGGAAGGCCTGATGCAGCTGCTGCTTCCGCGGTTGCTCCTGCAGCCGCTTGTGGAGAATGCGATCGTGCATGGCATGGGTGGAAGAAAAGGAGAATGCCTGATTATCATTTCCGGCTACCGCACGGAGAACGGCTGCGAGCTTGCGGTCGAAGATAACGGAATCGGCATGAAGCAGGAGGCGCTGGATGCTCTCCGAAGCTCGCTGCCGCAATCCAGTGCTATTCAGAGTCTTGGCTTATGGAATGTGCACCAGCGGCTGAGGCATTATTTTGGACCTTTATCCGGCTTGCATATCGATCACTCTACGTTAGGCGGACTACGTGCACGGCTGGTCATTATCAAAGAGGGAGGCGATTCCCATATTTGACATGCTGATTGTCGACGATATCCCATCTCAGGTGGACAGCATCGCGGCGACGATACCGAAGGAGGCGCTCGGTATTGCGCGTATTCATAAGGCTTTCTCAGGGGAAGAGGCACTCGCGATATTCAGGGAGCATGCGATTCAGCTTGTCATTACAGATATTCGCATGCCGGAGATGAGCGGCGTTGAATTGATTCAAGAGATTAGAAGGACGAATCAGAAAGTGAAATTAATCGTCCTCTCCGGGTATGCGGACTTCGAATACGCGCAAAGTGTCGTGCCGTACAACACTTCCGGCTACCTTATGAAGCCGGTAAACCCTGAGCAGCTTCGCTCTATGCTGGAGAAACTCGTTGAAGAGATTGCGGATGAGCTGAAAGCGCACAAGCAGCAGCAGCGCAATGTATATGCCTACCGAGAAAACTTACCGACACTACGGAGTGAGCTGCTGGGCCGACTATTATGTGATGGACGCGTTTCCGATACGGAGCTTGAAAGGAAGCTATCCTTGCTCGAGCTGCCTTTCTCCTCTCAACAAGATACCGGTATGTTCGCCGTGCGACTGGAAGGGCGCATGCAGGATTATAAAAGAATGGATCGGGCACTCATTGAATATGCGGTCATGAATATGGCGGAGGAAGTGTTTCATGACGCGTTCCATCTATGGTTCTGTTTGGATCAGAATGAATATCTTGTCTTTATCGCCTCGCCAATTGGAGGCAGGGACGGCACATTTACGGGAATTGACCGCTCTGCACTCGATTGCCGGGCAGCCAAGCTGAAGAAGAAAGCGGAATCGCTGCTGAACAACAGCTTGTCCGTTGCGGTGGCCGTGAACGGGACCTCCTTTCCGGTGGGCTTGCCAAAGCAATACCGAATGATCGTGAACGGAATTCGAACGATCGAAGAGGCTAGTCGGCAAAGCGTGTTTCTGCGGGTGGACGATCAGCCGGAGCCGCTTGCAATCGGGAATATGACCACCTTGTATAAGCCCCCGTTGCTGCTGCATTTGCTCGATACCGGGAATTGGGACGGGGCGGATAAGAAGCTGAGCGATATTTTCAATGAATTAAAGAGTGTTCATTATCCGCCTGAGTATGCGAACGAAGCGTATTTTACGATTGCAGGAGCCTACCAGTATATGGCGCATAAGAAGGGCAAGCTGCTAAGCGAGCTTGGCGGCTCTACCTTTGGCCTTATGCCTGCGGCCCCTTCCTTAGCGCAGCTGGAGAGGTGGGCATACTTCCTCTTTAGAAGTATTCGGGAGCTGTTTGGCGATCCATCCGAGAAGCAGAAGGTTAGCCTGATCGATAAGGTACATAAATACGTGGAACAGAATATGAATGGCAGTCTGTCGCTTCAGACGGTTGCGGCTCATATCGGTTTACATCCGGCTTATCTGTCGCGTGCTTATCGTGCAGAAACCGGCAATAATCTAAGCGATTATATTCTCAAATATCGGATGGAGCTCGCCACCTACATGCTGCGCAGCAGCGATAAGAAAATCTACGAAATTGCGCAGACGCTCGGTTATCAGGCTGTTCCGCATTTTATCAAGCTGTTTAAGGCACATTCCAATATGACACCGCAGGAGTATCGGGAGCGGGCGATACTGCCATCCGGTTAATGCAATGGGGTCGTTTTCCTATGAAATTGTGCGCTAATAAAAGGATTTTGCCGTGGCCTTCCCGAAGTTCTAGGAGTTAGGTTGTCGAATAGGTGGAGGGAAATGTGCATGACAATTGTCAGAGATTTACGAGATGGTGAAGAATTTGTCGGTTACTATCTCATTAAAGAGAGCGAAGTGAAACAAACCAATACGACGCCTCCTAAGGATTTTATGAATATCGTGCTTTCGGATGCCAGCGGTCATGTGGCCGGGAAGCTGTGGGATGCGACACCGTCCGATAAAGAAAACCTAGTTCCGCTTACCCTTGTGAAGGTGCAAGGGATGGCTCAGCTTTACAGAGAGAAGCTGCAGGTTAAGATCGTTCGTATTCGCAAGACGACCGAAGCGGATAACGTTCAGTTAACGGATTTCGTTAGATCGGCGCCGGTTCAGCCCGAGGTACTGCTTGCAGGGATCCATAAGGCCAAGGACAGCATCACGGACACCGAGATGCGCGCCGTTGTGGACTATTGCTTGGACAAAGTCGGGGATAAGCTGCTTCACGCGCCTGCGGCAAAGTCCCATCATCATGCGTACTATGCAGGACTCGTGTATCATATCTCAAGGATGCTGGAGCTGGGTGAGTTCATCTGCAAACAGCGGCCGTTCCTGAATGCAGACTTACTAAAAGCCGGCATTATCCTTCACGATATCGCAAAGCCTGTGGAGATGGTTTCTGAGCTTGGCATTGTGTCAGACTATAGCAATTCGGGTAAACTGATTGGGCATATCTCGCAAGCGTCGCTGTGGGTAGCCGAAGCTGCGATGCGCCTCGGCATCGATCCGGATTCGGAACGTATTATGGCTTTGCAGCATCTTGTGCTCTCCCATCATAATCTGGGCGAATGGGGAAGTCCGGTGCAGCCGCAGCTGGCAGAAGCGCTGGCACTGCATCATATTGATTCCATCGATGCGAAGCTGCAAATGATCGAGGATGCTTTCGACACTACGGGCAGCCACGAGGCATGGACGCCGCAAATTCGCGGTTTGGAGAATAAAGCTTTCTATCGGCTAACCTTCTAAAAGCTACTTCTGAAGGATGGCGGCAGCCGGTTCTTCTTGCTACAATAGAAATTATCACCATTGTCGGAGGATTGCTATGATTAGATTTGGCGTTATCGGAACAAATTGGATTACGGATTCTTTTATCGAAGCAGCTAGACAAGCGGAAGGGTTGAGTCTTACCGCAGTCTATTCCAGAACCGAGGAGCGGGCGGAGGCGTACGCAGCCAAGCATAACATTCCGTTCACATTCACGGATGCTGCTGAGATGGCAGCGAGCAGCGAGCTGGATGCCGTATATATCGCCTCGCCAACATCGCTCCATGCCAAGCTGGCTATCTTGTTTATGAGTAAAGGGAAGCATGTGCTGTGCGAGAAACCGGCAGCTTCGAATACGCGCGAGCTGCAGCAGATCGTGGATGCGGCAAAGCAGTATGACGTCGTTTTCATGGAAGCGATGAAGAGCACGCAGCTGCCTGGTTTCTCGGCGATCATGGAGCATCTGCCGAAGCTAGGGAAGGTTCGGCGGTATTTTGCAAGCTACTGCCAGTATTCTTCGCGATACGATGCCTATAAAGCAGGACAAGTATTGAATGCTTTCAAACCGGAATACTCCAACGGAGCACTGATGGATTTGGGTGTTTATTGCATCTATCCGCTTGTTGTTCTGTTCGGCCAGCCGGATGAGATTCGGGCGAGCGGTTATTTGCTGGAATCAGGGGTGGATGGACAAGGCAGTCTGATCGCCAAGTACCCGGACATGGAAGCCTCCATTATGTATTCCAAAATCAGCAATTCCTCGCTGCTAGCGGAAATCCAAGGTGAGGAAGCAACGATGACGATCGACAGCATTAATTTGCCGATCAACATCCGGATCCATTACCGGGATGGACGGGTTGAGGATGTGTCGAAACCGGTTGACCGCCATACGATGAGCTATGAAGTAGAGGCCTTTATCCACTTGATTCAAAACGGAGAAAGGGAGTCCAAGCTCAATTCGCATGCGAATTCCTTAGCCGTGATGAACATCCTTGATGAGGCACGGCGTCAGCAAGGCTTGGTATTTCCCGCTGATCTGAACTAGTTCAAGAAGCTGCAGCTGCATGAGTCTATCACTCATGCGGCTGCAGCTTTTTTATTGCCATTATGTGTTTCGATCATCCACGCGTTTGTAATGTGCCGGGGTACTGCCGGCCACTTTCTTGAACATGCGGTAGAAATGGGGCAGGCTCTCAAAGCCGCACATATTCGCGATTTCGGCAACCGTATAATCGGTGTCGCCGAGCAGCTCCTTAGCGTGCATGATCCGTTTGGCGATGACATACTCCGTTACGTTTAGTCCTGTCATCTGCTTGAACATTCTGGAGAAATAGGAAGGGCTGACAGCTGCACGCGCCGCGAGAGAGGACAAGCTTAAGCTCTCAACCAGATGCGCATCAATATAATTCAACGCGGTTTGGAGCCATAATGGTCTTGAGCCGCCCTGCTGCTGCTTAGGCTGTCCGGGATTCATTTTGCGATTCGTATGGAGAAGTACGGTTTGCAGCAGCAGGAGCACCGCTTGACTATAGCCGGGTTGACGCAGTAGAAGCTCTTCGTTCATCTCGTCGATGATGGATTCGATCCGAGTGCGTTCGGCGGGGAGCAGCTCAACGCGGTAATTGCGACCTGTCTTGGCTATGTCGAAACAGCGCAAGAAAGAGTACGTATCCTTCGCAATTGCGGTCGTTTGCACATATTGTCCGCTGAAGAACATAGCCGATGACGTGATCGGTTCATCCGAATGCGGGAGCGTACGATGTATCGTATTACCGGGGATAAGATAGAGATCACCGGCTTGCATTTCATAGAAGGTATGATTGATAAAGAACGAGCCGGCACCGCTGTGGACATAAATCATCTCATACCAGTCATGCAGATGGTCCGGCAGCTCTGATTGCAGGTTCTTTGTACTACGCAGAACTAGCTCAATTGGCAGCGAAGTGTCGGGATCAAAATGTTTGCGAAGCGGGTTCATCGACTTGCCACCTCCAAGATGTGCTCCTAGTACAAAAAAAGGTATATTTACAGCGAAATTGATTATTTATATTCTGTTTCTTTGTTTCTATAATTGAACTATATCGAAGCTGAAGAAGAATGTCTATCATGGAGTCAACCGGAAGGTGGAGCTAACGTGGAACACCGTATTGAAACAGGCGCAGACGCGTTGTACATGGACGAGCGCGATCATGTAGCAACAGCGCTTCGCGATATGAAAGCAGGAGATTCGATCCATTACCGCAATGCAGCCGGGCTGCAATTGATAACGCTTGCAGAGGATATCCCTTTTGGCCATAAAGTGGCGATCGCGGACATTGCATCCGGACAGGATGTTCGCAAATACGGAGAAGTGATTGGACGGGCCGTCAAACCGATTACGCTTGGCTGCCATGTGCACGTACACAATATTGAAGGCATCCGCGGCCGCGGAGATCTGGGAACGAAGGAGGCAGCGCAATGAGTAAGACATTCATGGCGTACGAACGCCCAAATGGAGATATCGGAATTCGCAATCATCTCCTGATCATCCCGACAGTTATTTGCTCGAATCAAGTGTGCAGCCGGATTATGCAAATGGTACCCGGTGCCGTTGCTATTCCGCATCAGCACGGATGCAGTCAGATCGGCGCAGATAAAGAGCGTACGTTCGAGGTGCTTGCCGGTACAGGCAAAAATCCTAACGTTGGCGCAGTTATCATCATCAGCTTAGGCTGCGAGGTTGTAGACCCCATCGCATTGGCTGAAGATATTCGCAAAACAGGCAAGCCAGTCGAGGTGTTCGACATTCAATCGGTCGGCGGCTCGGTCAAGGCGATTTCATATGGCACGGAATTGGCGAAACGGATGATGGCTGAGCTGGAGAAGGAAGAGAAGGTGCCGGTTCCGCTTAGCAAGCTTAAAGTAGCGGTGAAATGCGGCGGCTCTGACGCGACTTCCGGTCTTGCTTCTAATCCGGCACTCGGTGCTGCGGCGGATTCGCTAATCGCTGAGGGCGGTTCCATCGTAATTGGGGAAACGACGGAGATCATCGGCGCGGAGCATTTGCTCGCTGAGCGCTGCGTGACGGAGGAGCTGTCCGACCGACTCTATTATATCGTGAGCCGTTTTGATAAAGAGGTTGAACGGATGGGTGCAGACATGCGCGGCGGTAATCCGAGCCCAGGGAACATTGCAGGCGGATTGTCTACGATTGAGGAGAAATCGCTCGGTTGTATTAGCAAATGCGGTAAAGCACCGATTAAAGGTATTATTGAATATGCGGAGTATATTCCTGAGAACGGGCTTTATTTTATGGATTCGCCGGGTAACGATATTGAATGCGTATCGGGTATGGCCGCTGGCGGCGTTCATATCGTATGCTTCACAACAGGTCGCGGCACGCCAACAGGAGCTGCCGTCGTACCGGTTATTAAGATTACAGGGAATAAGATGATGTTCCAGCGGATGGAAGATAACATGGATATTGACGTCAGCGATATGTTGGACGGAACAGCTAGCCTTGAACAAGCGGGCGAGCGGATTTGGCAGGAAATTGTTGAAGTTGCGGAAGGCAAATGGACGAAAGCGGAAGTGCTGGGCCATCAAGAGTTCAGTATTAACCGGATCGGACCAAGCTTGTAAAATCGATCGGAGGTGCTTGAGGCGTGAGCGCGATGAAAGAGAATTGGCTGGATTTAGAGTATCGCCCGGCGCTGCCTGCCAATAAAGAAATGGGCATCGGCATTGTCGGTGCAGGTGAAATTGTGGATGCCTGCCATCTGCCGGCCTATCAAATGGGCGGTCTTCGCGTTGTCGGCATTTATGACGTGAATCGGGAGCGGGCGGAGAAGCTTGCGGCTAAATACGGCATTCCGAAAGTCTATAAGGAGCTCGATGAGCTGCTTGCAGACCCGGATGTACGTATAGCGGATCTTGCTATCCCTGCGAAGATTCAGCCGGAGATCGCGGAACGGGCAGCAGCGGCGGGTAAGCATATCCTCTGCCAGAAACCGTTGGCGGAATCCTACCCTGAGGCTGCGCGCATCCAACAAGCATGCGAGCGTTATGGGGTAAAAGGAGCCGTCAACCAGCAGATGCGGTGGTCGCCAAGCATTCGAGCCAGCCATACGATCATTCGGCGCGGATGGCTAGGGGAGCTGCTGCAGGCTTCGATTCAAGTGAATGTGAAGCAGGATTTTGCCAACTGGGGCTGGCTGCGCGAAATGCCGACTTTGGAATTCATGTACCACAGTATCCATTACATGGATGCCATTCGCTTCCTGTTCGGCACACCGGAGTATGTGTATGCCGACGGAGCGCGTTTCCCGGGTCAACGTACGATCGGGGAAACACGCACGCTGCTCCATATCAAGTTTGCGGGCGAAGCACGCGGTATCATTCATGATAATCACAACCATATCGCTGACGAAGACGATTGGTATGCGACTTATCGCTTCGAAGGCACTGAGGGGATCATCAAGGGCACGAACGGATCGCTGTACAACTATCCGGTTGGCCGTGAAGACACGCTCAGCTACTTTACGAAAGCGATCCATGAGGATTACTGGTTCACGCCGAAGCTGCATGGCAAATGGTTCCCGCATGCGTTCATGGGGACGATGGGCGAGCTGATGCGTGCCGTGGAAGAAGAGCGCGAGGCGGAGAACAGCGTTGCGGATAATTTGAAGACGATGCAGATGGTGTTCGGTGCGTATTTGTCCATGAAAGAGAACCGTCCTGTGACGCTGCAAGAGATCGCGGATACCTTGTAAGTTATAAGGAGGGCCTTGTCATGTGTGAGATGACAAGGCTTTTTTTGTTGTGGATTACTAGGGGATTGGAACTGGCAACCTAGGTGCACCGACGATGGAATAAAAACCGTACAGGCACGTATAGGCCGCCGCCTACATACACTGTAGAACAGTCTTCACTGTCGGTAATGGGAGAGCTACTCTTGTCGTTGTCCTCCTGTTAGAGGCGAAATTGTATGGAGGTGGCTTTTCGATGCCCGGATTGTTTGCGGCGATCGCATTGTTTATCAAACAGCTGTCGCTCCTTGTTTCTTACGTCAAGAACAACGCTTTTCCCCAGCCGCTGCATGAAGAAGATGAGCTCAAGCACCTTCAGCTCATGGCAGAGGGAAATCAAGTTTCGCGCAATCTGCTCATTGAGCATAACCTCCGATTGGTTGCCCACATCGTCAACACGTTGTGAACACAACCCGATGTAGAATCCATGCGGAGGTGTATGAAGGATGCCGGGATTATTTGCAGCTGTAGCTTTGTTTATTAAGCAGCTATCTCTTCTCGTTTCTTATGTCAAGAACAACGCTTTTCCTCAGCCGTTACATGAAGAGGAAGAAGCAAAGCATATCCAGTTATTAGCGATGGGTAATCAAAATTCACGTAACTTGCTCATTGAGCACAATTTGCGTTTAGTCGCACATGTCGTGAAGAAGTTTGATAATACGAAGGAAGATACGGAAGATTTAATTTCCATCGGCACGATCGGACTAATTAAAGCCATTGAATCCTACTCACCTGATAAGGGAACGAAGCTTGCCACATTTGCCGCAAGATGTATTGAAAATGAAATTCTCATGCACTTACGTTCTAAGAAAAAATCCAGTAAAGATGTTTCGCTGCAAGATCCGATTGGCACGGATAAAGAAGGGAATGAAATATCTCTCATCGATATTCTTGGGAGCGAGCCTGATGATATTGTTGATAAAGTCCAATTGAAAATTGAGAAATCGAAGATATACAGAAATTTGGAAATTCTAGACCAACGAGAAAAAGAGGTCATAGTTGCGAGATTCGGATTAGAGACCGGCGGTGAAGAAAGAACGCAGCGGGAAATCGCTAAGGAGCTTGGAATTTCACGGTCGTATGTATCGCGTATAGAGAAGCGGGCTTTGATGAAATTGTATCATGAGTTTTATAAGGTAAAGCGTTAAAGGAGAACGTCTTGCTATGGAGAATAATAATACGTGATAAATGCTATTTCCCGTATAGTTATTCTTCATAGGGAGGTGTGCGATATGCCCAATACAACATTACATAATCTCGAATACGGAATCGATATTTATGAGAATAAACATTCCGAAGGTAACCTGATTAACGAGCACCACCATCATTTTCACCAGATGATATATGTCTTAGAGGGTCACGGAACCATCTTGTTAAGCGGCAAATCATACGCGCTCAAACGAGACTGCGGCGCCCTCATTACGCCATATACGAATCATTCCATTATTTCGGACTCCAAATTAACGGTGCTTGTACTCGCTTTCAGTCAAGATATGTTGGATTCTTCAAGCACGAATGAGTTGCTCCGACAATTTTTCAATCGATCAAAATTTATTGCTCCTCTGCCAGTTGGCAGAAGGGAGCTTCAACACTTGCTGCGTAAAATGATATACGAGCAAACGCAAGGCAGTGCATTCAATTACTTAGCCATGAAAATCTATCTCTCGGAAATATTGCTTATACTTGCTAGGCAGGAATCCTCATACCAGGTGACAGATGCAAACGATGTGCGAGCTGAAAAACTGCGCAACTATATCGATAACCATTATTTTGAAATATCGGATTCCAATGATCTTTCGTCCAAGCTAGGACTTGGTGTTCGGCATATGAATAATATTTTTAAAGAACGTTATAAGATTACGCCTGTGCATTATCTTGCAGAAGTCCGGATCGAGTTGTCGAAGAAGATGCTCGTCGAAACGGAAAAAGAGATTTCTTCGATATGCTTTGAAGTCGGTTTCGAGAACCTGTCCACATTCTATCGCACTTTTAAGAATCATACGTGGGTTTCACCCAATATTTATCGGAGAATACATACGGATCCCGGGATTGAGTAAGGTGGCATGAAGTTCGGATTTGACAATAGGAAGTTTCTTTTCGCCATAGTGGTGCTCCAGTTACTTAAGATATGCTGAGCAAGAAGTATCTATTAATAAGGAGCTGTTGAACGATGGTGACTGAAGCACAATTGCATCAATTCGAGGAAGATGGTTATTTTATTCTGAATGATCTGTTTACAGCAACCGAGATGGATGATCTCAAGAGCCAAATTGACCGAATCGTCCTTGCGGACGAAGTGGCGATGCTTAACTCTGGCAAATTGGATAGCGGCATCAATCGCGTCAAAGAAATTACATTTACGCCGCACCTGGTGAAAAAGGACGAGTTGTTCCAACAATTTTGCGCGGATGATCGTTTCGTAGATATAGCGATGCAAATTCTCGGACCGGATATTGCCCTCTATTGGGACCAAGCCGTATATAAGCGGCCGGAGACGCTCAAAGATTTCCCGTGGCATCAAGATAACGGCTATGGAAATGTGTTGTCCGAACAGTATTTGACATGTTGGCTCGCGCTTGAAGATGCGATCATTGAAAATGGCTGCATATGGGTTATGAAAGGATCTCACAAGCAAGGGATTGTGGAGCATAAGAATACGCCGATCGGCTGGCAGTGCTACTTCGGCGATGATCCGGGCACACCGGTGCCGTTGAAAAAGGGCAGCATGGTTGTATTTTCGTCACTGCTATTCCACCGAAGCGGTCCAAATGTGAGCGATGGCATTCGTAAAGGGTATATTTTGCAATATTTCCCGACACACACGAAAAACGTGAAGACCGGAAAAACATTCAAGAAAATGATTGTCGCCAAAGATGGCAAAGCACATCTTGATGTATCGCTGTTGAATGCACCAGAGATTGATGCTGACGCAGTGTAAGTGCCATTTGGCTTAGCACAACACCTATACGAATTCGCGCAACGAGAGGAGGATGATTCATGCGTACCAGTCTTAGCGTACGAGAGAAATTCGATTTCTCTCTCTACCATGTGGAGCGGGCAGTCTATGAGAAGTTCCGCCTCGACATGATCAAGCCTTATTGGACGGTGTCCTTTGTCCTTGAGGGTCAGGTAGAGTCGAGAACCGAAGGTAACGTCTCTATTGCTGGCTCTGGCGACGTAATGATTTATCCTCCTCATGTTCCGTTCAGTGAGACTGCAACAGGAAAAGGCATTCATTTGTGGATGCTGATCGACATGAAGGACATGACTCAACTACAGTTTTTTCATCGTTTTCCGGTTGCGCAAGTCGTTAAACTTCTCGATGAGACTGCTTACGCTCGCGTATTTGATGATCTACTGGGCGTTTGGAATGGGGAGTACTCACCGCTGCGGGATTACAGAGCGTTTAGTTTGACGTTGCAATTGCTCGAATATATCGTATCGAGTTGGATCGCGGCGGGAAGCCCTGGGCGTCCGGGAGTCAATTCTGCGGAAGGGGATCGATTCCTTCAAGTGGTGAAGTATATGGAGGACCATCTCGGTGATAAAATTACGAGTACGGTGCTTGCGAGGATTTTGCATCTGCATCCCGGTTACTTTAATCGCGCCTTCAAGAAGCTGTTTGGCGTCTCCTCGATGCAGATGCTGAGGTCAATGAGACTGCGCAAAGCCGCGCAAATGCTTGAGGAGTCCGATTATACGCTTGAGTTTATCTCCGAGCAATGCGGGCTTGGGGATGCTGCTTATATCAGCAAGACATTCAAGGAAAGCTTCGGTCGAACGCCGGGACAATATCGTCAGAGCAACCGACATATGAAGGCTAGTTTTATCTCTTCATCTGATTGAAACATAAGAATAGTCTCGTAACCGCCGGTATGGACGGTCACGAGACTATTGTAATTTCTCACTTCATATGGCATTGTACCCTACGAATTAAATAGAGAGTACTCCAGATTCTGATCGAGTGCAAAATTCGCAGCGCCTAACGCTCCGCCCATTTCGTTGATTTGCCCTTTCCTAACCACGACATTGGCAGATAGCGGATTCATCGACCGTTGATGCATGACTTTTGTTGCGATTTTGACATAAAAATCACAATTGATAGGAATAGGGCCGCCGAGAATGATCGCTTCCGGATTTAATAGATTGACCAGATTCGCCATGGCGATTCCCAGATTGGTTGCGGCTTTCTCTACAACTTCCATGCACAGCTCGTCCCCAGCGTCAGCGCCTTTGCATATCATGTCAGAATTAATATGCTGCAGGTCAAAAGTAGACGAGGTATAAATGCTGGATGTTCTCCCTGACCTTAACAGCATGCGGATTTCTTGCTCCATAACGGGTCCTGTTGCTAACTGCTGCAAGCAACCATGGTTGCCGCAAGGGCATAATGGGCCGTTCGGATCAATTGTCACATGCCCCAAATCACCAGCTCCGCCTATTGCGCCGAATAAAAGTTCCCGGTTATTGAATATTCCGGCGGAAATTCCCGTGCCGACCCCGATATACACCAGATGGGCAAACTCCTTACCTGCACCGAAGCGGCATTCTGCCAACCCTCTAGCACGATGTCGATTCAGAACGATAGTAGGCCAATTGAATTGTTCTTGGATCATTTTCACAATTTCGATATTGTACCAGCCTAAATCGTAAGCCCCTTTAATGACGCCTCGATTGATATCCACCAACCCAGGCAACCCTAATCCGAGTAACTCAATGGGGTTCGCATCAATCTGTTTCAAAAAATCGCTCAAGTGATCAATTAACGTTTGGATCGTGATGATGGGGGAGTTTCCATTGACCGGAATAATCGCCTTATGGACGACGGTTCCAAGCAAGTCGAAAGCCCCTAAAGTCCATAAATTATTGCTGAAATCGGCGCCGACAATAATTTTGGAATTTGGCGTAAGTTCAAGAATGGTAGCTGGTCTACCGCCAGTCGAATACTTGGACTCGGTTTCTTGAACTAGCCCGGACTCAATTAATTCTGCAATTGAAATGGAGATTGTGGCTCTGCTTAAGTTAGTCAACTTGGCCAAATCGATTCTGGCGACGGATCCGTTAATGCGAAGAGTTTGAATGATGCTTGTCTTCGTGCCTTTTTGATCTTTTCCCACGTTAGCTCTGGCCATCTACCAATCGGCTCCCTGATTAAAAAGTTTACAAAAGTATGCGTTATATTAAATTATATCAGAGTTTATGCGTATTGCAACAATAGTGTTGTAGATGTCGATCGTATAAAACTCTATTCCGAAATGCAGTTTTTTTAGCTGGTAGATCAGAAGAAAGGGAAGAACATGTCAAAGTGTAGCTAATATTACCATTTTGTGTATGAGGTCAGCGCGATATCATTCTACTGCCGCTTAACAATAATTTTAATCTTGACATAAGTGGGAAGTCGATAGTATGATTTTTCCATAAGTGAGATGAATCTTATCGTAACAATTGAACTAAATTCGTTGGAGGTGAATGTTGCTATGATTCAGGAACAGTTGATCGAACGAACGTATACTTATAAGGTTGTTGAAAGCGTTAACATTCAAGCGGATGTATTCCGAAAGTCGGATGAACAGATTCGTCCCGTTATTGTATGGATCCATGGTGGCTGCTTAATGGGGGGGAGTAGAACAAATCTCGGAAAGCATGAATTAATGAAGTATGTGGAGGAAGGTTATGCGGTTGTTTCGATTGACTATCGCCTTTCCCCGCAAGTGATGTTGAAGTCTATTATTGAAGATTTGCAAGACGCTTTTCGGTGGGTACGTGAGCAAGGGCCAACGTTGTTCCAAATTGATCCCGAGCGCCTCGCAGTCATCGGAAGTTCAGCTGGCGGTTATTTGACCTTGATGGCCGGATTTTGCGTAGATCCCAACCCAGTTGCGCTGGTGTCCTTCTTCGGTTATGGCGATGTCGCAGGGAAATGGTATGCGGAGCCGGATGATCATTATTGTCAGCAGCCGCCTGCTTCACGTGAGGAGAATCTATATCTCTACTGTCGGCAAAACGGGCTTTGGCCGAATATTGTCGCCGGGCATGATCCGAAAACGGAGCCGCGCGCATTTGATCCCTATTGCCCGGTCCGCAATGTAACGGAAGCATATCCGCCAACCTTGCTGCTGCATGGCGATAACGACACGGATGTACCGCATGAGCAATCCGTTATTATGGCAGAAGAGTTCGAACGAGTCGGCGTAGCGTATGAGTTTGTCTCGTATCCGGGAGCCGGTCATGGCTTGGGAGCAAATTATAGCGATGCAGTCGACAAGACGGTTGCTTTTCTAAGAAAATATCTACAATAATGGTTCATTTTCATCGCGAAAGGAAATGAAGCCCTTGTCAATTCAACAGATAACCGAAAATATTTTCTGTTATAAGGACACCTGCAATGTATATATCATTCGAAATGGCGATCAAGCGACGTTAATCGATTTCGGTTCAGGAACTATACTCGATCATCTGAAATCGATAGGCGTGTCGGTTGTTACAGATGTCCTGATGACCCACCATCACCGCGATCAAGGCCAGGGGCTGTCTCGTGCTGCGCAAGCGGGAATTCGCATTTGGGTACCACATACCGAGCAGGAATGGTTTCAAAATGTTGATGAGAGATGGCAAGCCAGGGAAGTGTACAACAATTATAATGTTCGCCAGGATCGTTTCTCCTTGCTGGAATCCGTGCCGGTATGGAAGACATTGACCGACTACGCGGTCCATACTTTCGGCGGAATGAAACTAACAGTTATTCCAACGCCGGGACACACGCTTGGTGCGGTATCCTTCCTCGTACAAGAGAATGATCGGCACATTGCTTTTACCGGCGATCTTATTTATGCGCCTGGGAAAGTATGGTCGATGTCGGCAACGCAGTGGACGTATCACGGCGATGAAGGGATCGTGGCGGGCTATCTCTCTTTGCTGGATCTGAAAGACCGTGCACCGGATCTACTCCTTCCTTCTCATGGCTCGCCGATGGATTCACCTGAATCTGCAATTGATCAGCTGCTGGAGCGATTTGATCGGCTCCTGAAATTTCGCAATTCCAATCGTGATTTTCTGCAATTGCGCGAGCAACCCTTCGAAATCATTACCCCTCATTTACTAATGAATAAGACATCGGTTTCAAATTCTTTCGTACTGCTGTCGGACAGTGGCAAGGCGCTGCTGATCGATTATGGCTATGATTTCAGAGTCGGCTGCTGCGCTGCCGGTTACGACAGGTCCGCTCGCCGACCTTGGCTGTATAACATAGCAAAATTGAAAAAACAATTCGGTGTGTCAAATATCGATGTCGTATTACCTACTCATTTCCATGATGACCATGTCGCTGGTTTCAACCTGCTGCGGGATGTAGAAGGCACAAGCGTGTGGGCGGCGGACAATTTCGCGGATATCCTGGAAGATCCGGCACGCTACGATTTGCCTTGTATTTGGTTTGATCGAATCCCTGTTGACCGGGTTGTTCCGCTGGGCAAACCGTTCACTTGGGAAGAATATGAGTTTACGCTATATGAGCAGGCCGGACACGCACTTAATGCGGTTGCGATTTCATTCGAAGCGGACGGCAAACGGGTCGTTGCAATTGGAGACCAGCAGGCTAATTCGGGCGATATATGGAACTACGTCTATAAGAATCGTTTTCGCGCAAGCGATTATACGGCAAGCGGAAATCTATACCTGCAGCTTCAGCCCGAATTGATCATTTCCGGACACTGGCCTCCTCTATGGGTTGAACCTGGCTACTTGGAGCTGCTTCGCGATAATGGCGAGATGCTAGAGCAATTGCACAATGAGCTGCTTCCAGTGGAAACGATCGATGTGGGAGCGGATGGTTCTTGTGCAAGAATATATCCCTATCAACAAACTGTTAAGGCCGGAGAGCAGATTGTGCTCGAAGTCGAAGTGGAGAATCCGCTGCACCATATGGCAACGATGCAAATTAAACTGGTTTTCCCGTCGGCGTGGCAGATGGAATTACAGGCTGCAGATGTCGAGCTTCAACCAAAAGAAACATATAAGGCCATGTTTACTGTGAATCTCTCTGATCTTTCGAGGCAATATCGAGCTAGGATTGGCGTAGATGTAACGGTTGACGATGTGCAGCTTGGTCAGCATGCGGAAGCTCTAATAACAATCGTCTAGCGAGTTCGTGATAACAAAAGGAGGTATTTGGGAATATGTCGAATTCAAATATACAATTATCCGTTTTTACAAAACCATGGAAAACGCAGTCGGTAGCCGAAATCGCGGAAAACATTAGCGGGCTTGGCTTCGATGGAATTGAATTCCCACTCCGAGACGGCTACCAGGTAGAGCCGAAAGATGCGGACAGAGGGTTGCCGAAGCTGGTCGGCGAGCTGGCGAAATACAATCTGTCTGTATTCAGCGTCGCGAGTACGCCGGATGAGCGTGTGTTCGCTGCATGCGCGGAAGCTTCCGTCCCCATGATCCGGATTATGACCAGCATCACGTTCGAAGAAGGCTACATGGCTTCCGAGCGCAGGGAACGACAATATCTCGAATCGCTGCTGCCTCTGTGCCAGAAGTATAACATCCAGATCGGCGTGCAACAGCATTACGGCAGCAGCGTCATTGACGCAATGGGGCTGCTCCATCTGCTTGAAGGCATTGATTCTCGGTACATAAAAGCGATATGGGATTCCGCTCATGACGGATTAACCGGTCTGGCGCCCGAGCATGGTCTGGATATCGTCTGGTCGCAGTTAGGCATGGTCAACCTGAAGAACGCTTACTATCAAAGGGTGAATGGTCCGGAAGCGGAACAGGCTAAATTCGAGCGCCATTTCACGCTGGGTCGCCACGGCATGTCTCCATGGCCGCGAGTCATCGCCTATCTGCAGAAACGGAATTATAACGGCGTGATCACGATGACGGCTGAATATACGGATGAACATAAAGTCGACGAATATATCGCGATAGATGTCGCGCAAGTGAGAGCCTTGCTTGGTCGAGAGGGATAATTCAGAAGATAAACAGGAGGAATCAAGATGGGGAAAATCAATAGTTCAACAGTAAGAGTGGCAGTTATTGGCGCTGGCTGGATGGCGAATAGTGTGCATTACCCGTCGCTGGCCTCTCTGGCTGATGTCGAAATTGCGGGCATTTGCGATCTCAATACCGATGCGCTGACGAGAACAGCGAATAAGTACGAGATTGCAAATCGATATACGGACTACAAGAAGATGATCGCTGAAGTACAGCCAGACGCTGTTTATGCGATTGGTCAGCCTCATATTATGTATGACATTTGGATGTGGGTATTGGAACAAGGCTTAAATCTGTATATCGAGAAGCCGTTAGGGATCACGATCCATCAAGCGATGTCGCTTGCGTATACGGCGGAGAAAAACAAGTGCATTACCCAGGTCAGCCTTCAAAGACGCAGTTCCACGATGGTTTCACAGCTGCGGGACGAATGCTTGAAGCGCGGGCCGATTACGCATGCAGGTTGTAAGTTTTACAAGTCGGATATTACGCCGTTCCTCTCGGCGCGCGACCGGATGATGGATGACACCGTGCATTCAATCGATACGGTTCGTTGGATGTGCGGAGGAAACGTCGTGGCGATAGAGAGCGAAACGAAACGAATCGGCGTTCCGGATATCAATTTTATATCGGCAACGTTACATTTCGATAATGGTTCAAGCGGCTATTTGATTAATAGCTGGTCGAGCGGCCGCAGAATATTTGCCGTTGAAATGCACGCGCCTAATATTTGTGTAGAAGCAGAGCATGAAACAAGAGGTTTCTTGTATGCGGACGGTGATACGAAGGGGATCGAGTACGATGCCAAGAAGGTGGCAGGCAGCGACGAGTTGTTCATCTATGGCGGTTTCCAGAATAAACACCGCGAGTTTATCGATAGTTTGAAGAATGGGACGTTGCCATCATCGCATTTCGGCGATGCGATTAAAACGATGGAGGTCGCCGAGAAGATTCTGGCGCAAAGCTTGCTTCGCGTTTAAGTTATTGAGTTGGCGACAGGCCATAGGATGATCGAGAGAATCAAGGAGGTATAACCTAACATGTCGGACACGCTGCAATCGATTCGTGAGTTCATCAACCAAACGGATATCATCAGTACCCATGAACATCATCAGGAGGATGCTTTCCACAAGTCGCTGGATTTAGACAAGCTCCTATCGACCGCCTACATCGCGTGGCATGGACTTCCTCGGGACAAAACAGCGCAGGAACGGCAAAGCTGGCTGGAGCGCGTTCGCTATAATTCGTATTTTGTCTGGCTGGAGAAGGCGATTCAGCAAATATACGGCACGGGTCAGATCACGGAGGCGAATTGGGCGTACATTTCCGGCCGCATCCAAGAGACGCATCAACAACAGGATAGTCATATTCGGCTGCTGCGCGAGCATGGCCGCTACATCCGGTTTCTGGAGGACTGCTTCTGGGATACCGGAATCGATTTGGGGCATCCGGAGATCGTCTCCGCTGTCTACCGTATCGATCAATGGATGACCGCCTATACGCCGGAGCTCGTCCAAGAGCAAATTTCCCCGAACTTGGCGGGTAAAGTGAATACGCTGAGCGGGTTTGAGGATGCGCTTAGGGATGAACTTCGCGCAAGAAGGCCGGGGATCGTGGCCTTGAAGAATGCAATCGCTTATCAACGCACGATCAGCTTCCTGCCTGTTACGCGTGAAGAGATTCTGGGGATTTATGGGAAGTCGCCAGAGCTGCTTACAGAGCAAGAGAAGCTCAAGTTTGGCGATTATGTCATGTCACTGACTGCCCCGCTTTGCGCCGAACTGGATTTGCCGATCCAGCTTCATACCGGACTTGCGCAATTGTCAGGCTCAAGCCCGATCCTATTGGAGCCGTTCGTTGCACGAAACCCTAAAACTAGATTCGTATTCTTCCATGGCGGGTTCCCGTGGGTCAAGGAAACTGCAGGCATTGCGCATAACTACAGAAATGTCGTGCTGGATATCAATTGGTTGCCGCTAATTTCGACGACGAGCGCGGTCGAGGCGTTGCATACCTATATTGAGGTACTGTTCGATTCCGGCCATATCACTTGGGGCGGAGATTGCCAGACCTCCGAGGAATCGATAGGCGCCGCCATGGCATTCCGTCATGTTTTGACCAAAGTACTGTCCGAGAAAGTGAGAGACGGATATTTCGATGAACGGCGCGCGATGTCCTTTGCAGAGAAAATCATGTATCGGAACGCGCAAAACATCTATAACTTGTAATCGGGCCTTGATGGGAGGAGGGATAGCATGTTATTCGGCATACCGTCGATTATTTCACCGGAGTTGTTGAAAATTCTGATGGAGATGGGACATGGGGATGAGCTTGTATTGGCGGATGGCAATTTCCCGGCTGTCACATGTGCGCAGCGTTTAGTTCGTGCAGATGGGCATCGCATTATTGATTTGCTGGAAGCTGTGCTGCCGCTGTTTCCCCTTGATTACGCTGTCAAGCAGCCTTATGCAGTCATGTCCTTGCTTCCGGAGCAAGAAACTCCGGTTGTTTGGCAAACGTACGGGGATACGATTGAACGGTTGTCAGGCAACTTTGCCGGCATGGAATATGTAGATCGATTTGATTTCTATGAGAGGGCGAAGAAAGCATTTGCCATCGTCATTACAAGCGATACCGCCTACAAAGGGAATCTGATCTTGAAAAAGGGTGTTGTTCGGCCTTAATTTCTTGCTTCCGGAGGTGAAATATGGAGAAAAGAAAACTTGGCAACTCGGAGCTTGCGCTTAGCGTACTTGGACTTGGGTGCTGGCAGTTCGGCGGCGGAACCTATTGGGGGCCGCAAGATCAACAGGATGTCGATGCCGTCGTTCACCGGGCGCTTGACAGCGGCATCAATTACTTTGATACGGCTGAAGTATACAATGACGGAGAAAGTGAAATTTCACTAGGCCGTGCATTGAAAGGCAGACGGGAACAAGCGATCATTGGGAGCAAAATCAGCACATCGAATATGTATCCGAATGTACTGGTGCAGCATTGCGACAACAGCTTGAAGCGATTACAGACCGATTATATTGACCTGTATATGCTGCATTGGCCGATTTCCGGTCATGCCGTTGCTCACTTTACTAAGGATCAAGATCGGATTGCAAAGCCGCCGGATTTGCATGAAGGGTTTCAGGCGTTGTTTGATCTACAGAAGCAAGGGAAGATTCGCCATATCGGCATCAGCAATCATGGGATCAAACAGATGGAAGAAGTCAAACAGACCGGGGTTCCGGTTATCGCCAATGAAATGGCTTATAATTTATTTTCCAGAGCGATTGAAGAAAGCATTCTTCCGTATTGCGTGGAGAATGAGATCGGGGTCATTAGTTATATGCCGCTCTTACAGGGGCTGCTGTCCGGCAAATATCATTCGATCGAAGAGATGAAGCCCATGCAAACACGCTCCAGGCATTTTCATCACAGTCGCGGCCAAGGGACGCGTCACGGTGAGGAAGGTGCAGAACGGGAAATCGTGTACGCTTTGCAAGAAATTCGCCGGATCGCGGATGAACTGAATATTCATACTATCGAGTTGTCCCTAGCCTGGGTGATCGCCAATAAAGGAATCGTGACATCCATTGTCGGCTCGCGCAATGTCGAACAATTGGAGATGAACATCCAGGGGGCGTATTATCAACTACCCAAAGAGATAATAGATCGGCTTAACCGAATCACGGAGCCTGTATTGAAGACACTGGGAACGAATCCGGATTACTATGAAAACCGTAACAACAGCCGAATTTGTTAATTTGAGGAGTGACGGTCTACTATGAAAATCAAAAGCTATAGTCTTTATCAAGTGCCGCCTCGCTGGTTGTTTCTGAAAATTGAGACGGATGATGGCTTGTATGGATGGGGAGAACCAATCGTTGAAGGGCGCGCCTCGACGGTAGCCGTTGCGGTAAAGGAATTGATGGAAGTATTAATCGGTAAGGATCCGCTCCGTATTGAGGATCATTGGAATATGATGTACCGATCCGGGTTTTACCGCGGGGGTCCCGTTCTGATGAGCGCAATTGCCGGGATTGATCAGGCGCTGTGGGATATCAAGGGGAAATATTTCAATGCGCCAATCTATCAACTATTGGGAGGGGCATGCCGCGATAAGATCCGTGTGTATTCTTGGGTTGGCGGTGACCGTCCAAGCGATGTGGGGGCTTCGGCCAAAGAGGCGCTTGAAAAAGGCTTTACAGCAGTCAAGATGAACGGGACCGAAGAATTACAGTACATTGATTCTTATGTCAAGATTGATCGAGCTGTGGAGCGTATTGCCGCCCTTCGGGAAGCGGTCGGTAATCAATTGGAAGTCGGAATCGACTTTCACGGCCGGGTTCATAAGGCGATGGCGAAAGTACTCGCCAAAGAACTGGAGCCGTATCGCCCGATGTTTCTTGAGGAGCCGGTATTATCGGAGAACAATGAAGCATTGCGGGAACTCTCCAGGCATACGCACATACCGCTTGCGACCGGAGAAAGAATGTTCTCCCGCTGGGATTTCAAATCTTTGCTGGCAGACGGATGTGTGGACATCATTCAACCGGATCTATCGCATGCGGGAGGAATCACGGAGTGCAAAAAAATCGCATCTATGGCGGAAGCTTACGATGTTGCGGTTGCCTTTCATTGTCCGCTCGGTCCGATCGCACTCGCTGCGTGCTTGCAAGTGGATGCTACCGCGCACAATGCCTTTATCCAAGAACAAAGCTTGGGCATCCATTATAACAAGGGGAACGATCTGCTGGACTACATGCAGGATCGGACTGTCTTTGACTATAAGGATGGATTTGTAACGATTCCGCAAGGTCCTGGCTTAGGAATAGAGATCAACGAGGACTATGTCAAAAAACAAGCTGAGATCGGCCATGATTGGCATAATCCAATTTGGCGACATGAGGACGGTTCAATCGCAGAATGGTAATGTGACGCTGCCATGATGAAACAGTTAAGAAGGGATGATCCGTTAATGTCAACAGAACCGAAGATCCAAGTGGAATTTCTGGGAAATATCGGACACACTTCTACATTAGCTTTTACATCTAAAACGATTACGAATATTCCTGTTCTAACGCTTAACATCGAGAATGTGCGAACGGGAACCTTCGACAAAAGCATTTCTTATTATTGCGTGTCCCAAAAGTGTGAAGTATGGGAAACGGATGCAGGAATGGATATTGAAGTTGAAGGTTTGCTCTGTCTCGAACCAAAGTTAATGCCGGGACCCAACATTCCCTTCACACTGCATATGCGGGTCGTCCCCGAGCAGTACAGGATTACGATTGAGAGCAGGTTAGAGATCTCGTCCGAGGAAGCTCTGTTCTCATTTGAACCTTGTTTACAGTCATCTTCTTTTTCCATTGAGAATCACCCGGCATTTGAAATGGCGAGAAAATCGTTCGGGTTTTTCAAAGGAAAAGGGTTCAGATGGCTGTCGGACGTGGAAAGAAATCGTGCTGAGTATCAGAATGAACCCTACAAAGAAGGCCCGTGGATACAACGATTTACAACGGAGGCGTTCACCAAACAAGGTGAAACCGCTTTGCTGGCTCCGGTTGGCTGGGTGTCGGATGATAATTCGCATATCATTGCCACTGCAAGCGATAATCCTTATGAGCTGGGAATCCGCTGGGGTCCATGTTTGCACAGCAATATCGCAGCGGACGGTCCGAATGCCAAGTCATTAACGGCCAAAACAGTCGTGTATATTATGCCTGCTGATTTGCCATTGCTGACGAGCATGTTTCAGGAAGATTTCCCTTATGCCGAGGATCATGTAGTATCAACCCGGCCTGCGATTTGGGCTACGGACAAAGGCATACTGCTTGATGGTCTGGAAAATGCGATGAATAGCGGCTGGCTTGTAGAAGGAAGCACGTTGGAGCGTTATAGAAGCGAAGGAAACTGGACGAACGGTAATTTACATATGTTTCTGTATCCGGAAGGTGTGACAGAAGGCTCGGGTTCGACTTTGTGGACGATTCCACAGGGGCAGGGGGAGGCGGAGGCGATTGTGATCCGACCTTTGAACAACTACCTGCACGATAATCCTGCCTTGACGCATATTGCCTTGGATGTCATGGACCGTGGGAAGGATGTCGTCGTTGAAGTGTCACTGAAGAACGGCGATACCTACAGCTTCCGTGAAATCTATCAATTACGCTGGATGTCGACCAGACGAATTGTAATACCACTGGATTGCAATGGTGAATCCAAGGCAGATCAAGTCTCCCTGGAAATCAAAGTTGCCAAAACGAATAATCCTTGTAAAATTGTGCTGGATAACCTTCGCGGATTTATAAGCAAATAATCCAATTTTATTATAATGAGGCGATTCATATGGACAATGAGAAGATGGGAAGACCGGTAGAGATCGTTAGTATTAGCTTTCGCAATCGACCGCTTATCGAAATCAGTGCAATCGTAGAGCAAGAGGCTGCTAAAGGATGCGACTTGATTGTATTGCCGGAAACGTGGAGAGGGAACGATGCGGAGCAGATCGACAGTGAAGCGGTCTTGACGATGCGCGCCTTGGCTAAGCGATACAATACCTATATTATCCATCCCATGTTTCGGCTAATCGATGAGAATAAGCAGGCGAATTCTGCCATTCTTATCGACCGAGAAGGGGAGATCGTTTGCATTTATGACAAGGTCTATCCATTCTGGAATGAGTTCGATTTGACTCCGCCGGTTGCAAGCGGTGTGGAAGCGCCTGTCTATCAAACGGACTTTGGAACAATTGGTATGGCCATCTGTTTTGATGCCAATTTCCCCGAAGTATGGAAGCGATTGGCCCAACAAGGTGCGGAACTTGTATTATGGCCAAGTGCCTATTCGGCTGGAACCTCTCTGCAGGCACATGCAATCAATCATCAATTCTATATTGTGACATCGACCCTGTTAAGCGATTGTATTGTCTATGATATTACCGGCAAGGAAATCCATTATTCAAAGAATCCCGGAGAAATTAATATCAGTCGAATTACACTCGACCTGGATCGCCGGATCTTTCATGAGAACTTTAATATCGATAAGAGAGATGCGCTCTTAAAGGATTATGCGGGGCGAATTGAGCAGGATTGCTTGATGGAACGGGAACAATGGTTTACGCTGCGTTGTCTTGATCCGGACGTCTCCGTGCAACAATTGGCACAACAATATGGATTGGAAGAGTTGCGGGCATATAAAGAAAGAAGTATGAATGGTATCGATCGTATGAGAGGATTCCGTTTCGTCAGCAAAACCATATAAGTATCGCACGACGCCGTATCTTGGCATCTAAATTTAAATATTGTCAGATTAATCAATTGAATGAGGACCCCATTGCCGCGCTGTTATGTTGATATTCCAGCGGCTGTGGGGTTTTATTCGTATACAAAAAGAGAGAGTGGCAGCGAGAAATTCACCCAGTTAATGTAAGCGTCGAATCTCATTAAATTTAAATATTGACATAAGTATCGGATCTACTTATGATTAAATTATTAAGATAAGCCGTATGTAATTCTAATTTAAGAAGGGAACGAACATCATGAAGGTGAAAACGTTTGCTTCTGTTTTTGTTTTTGTGCTGATATTTTCGTTGACGGCTCCTACTTCTCTTGTATTTTCATCCACGAATAACTTGCCCCGTTCTGACGAAAATATCATTTCAGGTATATCATCCAGCACGGATTACGAGGAATATCTTGCTTCCTTTAGCTCCAATGAGAAGTCGAGTGAATCCTTAACTCCGATCACCGTTGATGTCATGCATTATTCATCAGCCGCTAATGTCGAGCCGGTTGGAAACTTTCTGGGTCGCAGCGGGCTGCTGACCAAAGACAATTCCACGGTGGAATATGAGATTACCGCGCCTCATGCGGGGCTGTACACCATGTACATAGAATATTCTTCGACAGAGCAAGGAAGTTCCGACCCGGAGCGGGCATTGCTCGTCAATGGCAGTGTGCCTTACAACGCGGCTGGAGACTTATCGTTTCCGCGTTTATGGAAGAGCAAAACAAATATTAAGCAAGATCCTCGTGGCAATGACATTCGCCCCTTTCAAATCACCTACCCACAATGGCAAACATTATTTATGCAAGATGCTCGGGGTTTCAATATGAAGCCGCTGGAATTTTATTTAAATGAAGGCAAGAACACAATTGCTCTGCATGCATTGCGAGAAGAAATGATCATCGGTTCCTTGACTTTGCAAGCGCCGGAACCCTATCCCGCTTACGATCAGGCTTTGAAAGGCTGGCAGCAGCAAGGGTATTCGCCTTCGGATACCAAGATCCAGTTCATCGAAGGTGAGTCGGCCATCGCGACCAATGATCCTACGCTTTATCCGATCAGCGATCGTTCATCACCGAAGGTTTCGCCTTATCGAGGCTCGAAAATAGCTATAAACGCAATTGGAGGAAACAACTGGAAGAAGCCAAATCAACAAATCAGTTGGACTGTTCACATCGATGAGGCTGGACTTTATCAACTTGCCTTGAAGGGCAAACAAAACTTGTCCCCAGGGCGAATCTCATACCGGAGGCTGCTCATTGACGGGAAAGTGCCATTCTCCGAAGTGGAAGTCATTCCGTTCAAGTATTCAACGAAGTGGAAGAACTATTTGTTTGGCGATGATCACGGCGATCCATTCTGGTTTGGGCTTGAACCCGGCGAGCATACCATTACCTTGGAGCCCGTACTCGGCGGATTAGGCGAGATCGTACACCAAATTGAAGAATCAGTTGCCAGCCTGAATGACGCTTATCGGCAAATTATCGCCATAACAGGCTCTACGCCTGATGCCTATCGCGATTATGCGTTGGACGAATATTTACCGGGGATCATGGTTGTGTTTGAGCGCGAGGCGAAGACGCTTAGCAAGTTGTCACAAAGTCTATCCGCGTTGACAGGCTCAAGAAGCAGTGAATCGGCTTTAATTAAGAATTCATCTGCCCAGTTAGAGTCCTTTGTACGCAAGCCTGAGACCATTGCCAAACGGTTGAGCAGCTTCAAATCCAATCTGGCAGGTATGGCAACCTTGATTCTTACGCTAGGCGAACAGCCGTTGACGATTGATTACATTATGGCAGGTCGACTAGAGGGGGAAATGCCTAAGGCTGAAGCGAATATATTCGCACGGATGTCACATGAAGTGCGCATTTTTGTATCATCCTTCTTCGAGGATTATGATGCCATCGGTACGGTATCTACTGAGCAGCAAGATTCGATTGACCTTTGGATGGTGACAGGACGCGATCAGGCGCAGGTAGTGAAGCAAATGATCGAACAGTCCTTTACGCCGCAGACGGGAATTCAGGTTAATTTGAAGCTGGTGCAAAGCGGCAATCTACTTCCTTCCGTTCTGTCTGGCATTAATCCGGATGTGGCTATTCAAGTAGGGATGGCTGATCCGGTCAACTATGCCATGCGCGGTGCTTTGATGGATTTATCAAAGTTTAAAGATTTCGACGAAGTGAAAGGCCGCTTCCTTGACAGTGCCGTAGTTCCCTATCAGCTAGCAGATGGCGTGTACGGACTTCCTGAGACACAATCGTTCCTGCTGATGTTCTATCGTCGAGATATTCTGGAAAGTCTCGGCGTAGCGCCTCCGCAAACCTGGGATGAGATGGTCCATGTGCTGTCGGTGCTGCAGGAAAACAATCTAGAGATCGGACTTCCATTTTCAAATGTGGAAACGAGCGGATACGGCACTTTGAATGGGGGCATGGAGACGTTTATGACGTTTCTCTTGCAAAAAGGCGGTGCCTTGTACAGAGACGGAGGGCGTGTATCTAACCTTGACTCGGAAGTAGCGATTAAAGCTTTCGATCAGTGGTCCTCCTTTTACTCGAACTACAAAATTCCGCTCGTGTTTGACTTTGCGAACCGGTTTCGCCTGGGAGAAATGCCGCTTGCGATTCAAGATTACACGGCGTATAACATGCTGTCGGTATTTGCGCCCGAGATCAAAGGTTTATGGGGCTTCACGGTCGTTCCGGGGACAAAGCAAGCCGATGGATCCATTAATAGAGCCGTTCCGTTTGTCGGAACCTCGTCGATTATGTTCAAGAAAGACAATGACCATCCAGAGGATTCGTGGGAGTTTCTGAAATGGTGGACATCAGCCAATGTGCAGGAGCTTTATGGACGAGAAATGGAGAATTTGCAAGGGGCTGCCGCTAGATATCCTACAGCGAATGTCGAGGCGCTGAGCCGACTTCCATGGACTACTAGCGAATATAAGGTAATTCGTACGCAAATGGATGAGGTCGTAGGGACTCCGGAGGTTCCGGGCGGATATTTCACGCCGCGTCACATCGATAATGCATTTCGTTCGACAGTGATGACACAGCCGCCGAAGAGCCCGCGGGATGCTATTCTGGACTATATTAAATATATCAATGAGGAATTGGAAATTAAGCAGCGAGAATTCGTCAATCGAAAATAAGAGGCTTGCAAGGAGGTGACTGGCATGTCTTCTACATCTATCGTGAAATCAACTTCGCCAATAAAGATCAGAAAGGTGAGTAAGATAAGATCGAAATTGCAGACGCTCATTAGCGAGATTGGAAAAGCAAAAGTATCCTACCTATTGTTGGCTCCTTATGCCCTGATCTTCACGACCTTTACGATCATTCCGGTCATTACGGCGATCGTGCTGTCGTTTACAGACTTTAACCTGCTGGAAATGCCTCAATTTATTGGCTTCCAAAATTATATCAGGCTGTTTGTGTCGGATGATGTATTCCTGATTGCCGTTAGGAATACGTTATTCTTCGCAGCAATCACTGGGCCGATCGGATTTCTCGCATCGTTCATTGTCGCCTGGTTGTTGAACGATCTGCCGCGCTGGATCCGGGCAACGCTAGTTGTCGTGTTCTACTCGCCGAGCATTACAGGGCAGGTTTACTTCATCTGGAAGGTGTTATTCTCAGGTGATGCCAATGGGTATGTAAACGGTATTTTGTTGAAACTCGGGATGTTGAACGAACCGATACAGTGGCTGCAAAATCCGAAAACGATGATGACGGTCGTGATCATCGCTGTACTTTGGATGAGCCTTGGCGCCGGCTTCCTGTCGTTCTTAGCCGGATTTAAAGGCGTTGACAATGCGCTCTATGAGGCAGGGCGCATGGACGGCATTCAGAACCGCGTCCAGGAACTTTGGTTCATCACGTTGCCTTCCATGAAACCGATGCTGATGTTCGGATCGATCATGGCCATTACCAACTCGTTCATGGCATGCGATGTCATTAATGATCTTGTGGGCTTTCCCAGTACGGATTATGCGGCGCACACCGTTGTTGCGCATTTAATGGACGCTGGCACAATCCGTTTCGAGATGGGCTATGCCTCTTCCATTGCGACAGTGCTGTTTGTCTCAATGCTTTGGATTAATAGAACCGTTCAAAGAATGCTAAGCAAGGTGGGGCAGTAACTATGGCCAATAAATTGGGTGTGCGCTCGCTGTACGGAAACGTCATCAGTATGCTGTTTTTAGGATTTCTAGGCGCATTTATGCTGCTTCCCCTGATCTATGCTGTAAGCAATGCTTTCAAGCCTTTGGACGAATTGTTTTTGTTCCCGCCGACCTTCTTTGTACGCAAGCCGACGGGACAGAACTTTTCTATGCTGTGGATGATCATGTCGAATTCATGGGTGCCATTCTCCAGATATTTGTTTAACTCACTCTTCTACACCATAGTCGGTACGATCGGACACGTCCTGTTCGCGACAACGGCTGCATATGTACTGGCCAAACATGAATTCCCCGGCCGCAAGCTGTTCTTCTCCATCATCATTGCATCCTTGATGTTCACACCTCAGGTTACTAACATCCCAAACTATCTCGTTATGACATTCCTTCATTGGGTCGATTCACCGCTTTCTATCATTATTCCGGCTTTCGGGTATTCACTGGGTTTGTTCCTGATGAAGCAATTTATCGAGCAGATGGTACCGGACCCTATCATTGAATCAGCGAGAATCGAAGGGGCCTCGGAGCTCAGAATTGTCTTTACCATTGTCATGCCGATGGTGAAGCCGGCATGGCTGACCCTGACCATCCTTTCTGTGCAGGGACTGTGGAGCAACCCTGCCAGCGCATTCATTATTTCCGAGCAATTCAAAACGTTGCCCTATGCGCTGTCTCAAATCTTGCAAGGCGGCTTTGCCCGAATGGGTGTCGGCGCAGCGGTATCCGTATTTATTATGGTGGTACCGATCACCTTGTTCATTATCATGCAAAGCAGAATCGTAGATACGATGGCTGCATCAGGGATTAAGGAATGATGATTGCATAATGAAAGGGGGGAGTCCGATGAAAAAAAAGGTCTTGCTTCTATTATTAGCTGTGTTATGTCTGCCGCTTCATGCGATGGCATACAGCCCCAATCAGACCTACACCTACAATATCTATGGGGAGCCTCTAGCGTTGCGAGATGCCTATCAGGTGGACAATATCGTTGATGGCACCAAATTAGGAATTACGTCGTTCAACAATATTAACAGCCTATATGTCAAAGACAATCAATTATTTATTTGTGATTCCGGCAACAACCGCATCGTCGTGATGAATGCTTCTTTGAAGCTGGAACGTGTGATTGAAGGATTTGTACGAGACGGTAAAGAGGAGAAGTTCAACTTTCCGACCGATATCGCAACCGCTTCGAACGGTGATTTGTACATCGTGGATTCTAGAAACAATCGCATTGTCATCCTCTCGAAGGATGGGACATTCATCAAGGTAATCGACCACGTTACCTCCGAAATGCTCGGCGCAAACTATCAGTTTACCCCTACGAAAATTGTCTTGAACAGTACGGATAATATTTTTGTCGTTGCCAAGGGTGTCAATTTCGGGATTATGCACATCGACCTTAACGGCGATGTCAAAAGCTTTCTAGGCGCAGCAAAGGTCGGTTTTGACCTCATGCTCTATTTGAAAAAACAGATCTTGACGAAGGAGCAAGCCAAACAGCTCAGCCGGATCGTGCCGACCGAATATAACAACATCTTCGTCGACAAGAACAACTTTGTTTATGGAACGATCAACGTTGTTGATCCATTAGTCTTGTACAACAGCATCAATAGTCGATTGCTGACAGTTGGGGGCGTTCAGGTGAATAACTTGAACGAATCGATCTCAGCCAAACTTCTGAGATGGATCTCGCCTTCGGCATCTCAATCGGGGCAAGATGACGTGGTGAAGAAGCTCAACCTGAAGGGCGACGATATTCTGCGAAGGTCGGGATATTATCCCGTTGCAGGAGACTTGGACTTCAAAGTGAAGGCTGCCACCCGGGATGCGAAGGCCGGGCCGTCCAGCTTTGTCGATATTGTGGTGGATGATAACGGGATATTCAGCGTATTGGACCAGAATCGCAATCGGATTTTCACCTATGACGACAACGGAGTGCTGCTGTATGCCTTTGGCGGGACGGGCCGCAATGAAGGATTGTTCGACAAGGTCAGTTCCATCGAGAGGCTGGGCGATTCTCTTCTCGTGGCCGACTCGTTAAGGAACGTGGTCGTCGCATATCGGCCAACCGAATTCGCTCAAAGTATCGAACAAGGTATCAAAGCATATCGAGATGGGCTTTATGAGAAGTCTGTGGAGAGTTGGAAGAAGAGCCTCAGCCTTTCGTCGAATTTTGAGATAGGCTATATCGGCGTGGGCAGAGCGTTGCTTCGGCTTGGCGAATACAAAGAAGCGATGCACTACTTCAAAATAGGCGAATATCGCGAAGGTTATAACCAAGCTTATGAGCATTACCGGGAGTCGATTCTGCGGGATGTAATTGGTTACGCGATCGTCGCTCTCGTGCTGCTCAGTTTCCTCCGTTTCCTGTGGCGGCGGCAGAGAAAAAGCCGTCTGCAGATGATCAAGAATAATGCAGGATAGCGGAGACTCTTCTGGGGGAGGTGCGATGAATGATCAAAGAAATTCGTTATATCAAGCATGTCTTGTTTCACCCGTTTGACGGGTTTTACGACTTGAAGCACGAGCAGCGCGGCTCAATCAGAGTCGCCGTACTCATTATGGCGATGATGCTTGTTCTTACGATCTTGCAGCGCCAGTTGACGGGTTTTATCTTCAATGTCAATCGGATGGAATCGCTCAATATCATGACCGAAGTGTTGAATGTCGTCGTCCCATTCGTGCTGTTCTGTGTGGCTAACTGGGCGGTTACCACCTTGCTGGATGGAGAAGGCGGCTTTAAAGACATCGTCATCCATGTTGCTTATGCGTATGTGCCGGCCGTCATCCTGGGATTCCTATTTCTGATCGCTTCCAACGTCCTGACACTGCGGGAGATTGCATTCTTGCGTTATATCAACATGTTTTCGGCGCTTTGGGTCGGATTTATGTTGTTCATAGGCACATTGGTCACACATCAGTACACGATTCGACGAACGATACTCGTATTTCTGCTCGTCGTTCTGTCCATGGGCATCATGTTGTTTACGTTTATATTATTCTTCACGCTGATTGACCGATTCGTTTCTTTTATCAGCACGATTATGCAGGAGATCAGTCTTCGTCAATAGGAAGGAGAGGTGTTCCGTGCACAAGAGAATCACCGCTTTTTTGCTTGTGATTATGCTGGTCTTGTCGGTATTGACCGCCTGCGGTATTCCGAATGATTACAATCATGATCGTAATCTCGACCGATCTTCTGCCACTCCTTTGACGCTCGAGGGCAACGATTTCGTCAAGGTGGCGGAGAACGACAATTTGGAGCTGTTGTTGAATCCGGATAATTCGGAAGCGGCGGTCAAGGATAAGAAAACCGGCCGGATGTGGTATACGAATCCCCCGGCGAAGTCGGGAGATGCCATTGCCACAGGTGTCAATTCCTCCGAACTGGCATCGCAATTCATCATTCAATATGCGGATAAGGCGAACCACATCAGTACAGCGAACAATTACGAGCTGTCCGTTGCCAATAAACAATTCAAGTTCTATAAGACCGATCACGGGGTCAAGGTGGATTACTTGCTGCAACCCAAAGGCGAAGTAACCTATATGCCGCGGGCTGTCACCCAGGATGACTATGAGAAAATCATTTTGGCCAAATTCCCCAAAGCCAAAGACAAGAACTCGCTCAAGAATGCCTATAACAAGGTAGTCATGGCCAAAGAGAGTGCCAAGCGCAGAGAGGATATCATTGCGCAGTATCCGCTCGCTGCCAATATGGACGTCATTTATATGCTGTTCGGCTCGGTCTCCAACACAGGGCTTACGCGCATCAGCAAATTGTTCGAAGAAGCCGGATTTACGCTTGAGGACAAGCAGGCATTCGAAGCAAAAATGGGCATGATCGAAACGGAAGCCGTGAAGTGGTTCACGATCAGCGTTGAATATTCGTTAGACAAGGATAATCTGGTGGTGTCCGTTCCTACTTCGGACATTAGATCGAGCAAGGAATTGATCGTCACCGGCATTACCTTTCTGCCTTTTTTCGGCGCCGGTCAAGCGAAAGAGGACGGATATCTCTTCATCCCGGATGGCAGCGGAGCCATTGTCGACTTCAAGGACAATAAACCTTTCAAGTCTGAATTCAATATGAAGTATTACGGAAACGATAATGCGCTGGATATTTCGTCGCAAACGGTGACCATGCAGAACATGCATCTCCCGGTACTCGGCATCAAAACAGGGGACCAATCATACCTCGGCATTCTGGAAGACGGTGCGGCTCTGGCCTCTTTGCAAATCAATAAAGCCGGACGCATCAATGAATACAATTCTCTCGGACTCTTGTACAGCATACATGAGAACAACACGGTCGGCCTGCAGTCCCTCAGCAGTATAGCCGAGGTGCGGGTGTATCAGAAGACAGCCTATAAGGGAGCATATAAAGTTCGCTACGCTTTCTTCGTCGGTGATAACGCCAATTATTCCGGGATGGCCAGCTATTATCGTCATTATTTGCAACAATCAGGCAAGCTGAACCAATCAAACGAATTAAACAAGTTGAAAGACTTACATACCTACCCGTTTTATTTCAATCTGGTCGGATCGGTTAACAAGAAATCGTCATTCCTGGGCTTTCCTCGCGATACGGAAATCGGACTGACCACGTTTGATCAGGCAGGTGATATTCTACAGCAATTAGCGGAGAAGGGCGTTAAGGACCGGGTAGTCAAGTATACCGGATGGATGAAAGGCGGGATCAGCAATACGGATCCCGATTATGTCAATCCATCAAGCACATTAGGCGGCAAGAAGGGGCTAAACCGCTTCCTGACAACGACTGCTGAACAGAACATCGGCGTTTATTTCGACTGGAACGGTTCCTATCGGAATACCATTCGCAACTCATGGTTTGATTCTTTCCGAGAGTCCCGGGATGCGGCGCAATATATTACGCAGAAGACGGCATACAAGCGCACCTTCTCCATCAGCACCGGCAATGTAAACCGGAAAGAATCGTGGTACATCTATAATCCGGAATATAAAAAGAAGCTCTCCGATCAATTCAATGCTTCGTTGCAGAAGAACAACAAGATAAATGGCATTGCGCTGGAATACGAAGGGTTAGATTTAAATTCGGATTTCTTTGATGAAAATCAGTATGACAGAACCATGAGCCAACAAAATGATGAAGCGGTCATGCGCGAGTTTGCTGACAACGTTGCACTGATGGCGTCGGGTACAAACAGCTACGCACTGCCTTATGTCAGCTTCATTGAACGCATGCCGGCAACTTCTTCGATGCTGGATTTCTATACGTATGATGTGCCATTCTATCAGTTGGTCGTTCATGGCTTGATTCCATATGCGACGGCTCCGATTAATCAGACACAAGCCACGCCGCAGGTGGAACTGCTCAAGTTGCTAGAAACCGGCAGCATACCTTCCTGGATGTGGGTATACGGAGGCAGCGAAGAGTTGAAAGATTCTAACTTCAACAACTTGTACTCGCTGGATTATCAAATATGGTTCGATGAGGCTGTGCGAATCTATAACGAGGCGCGTGGCGTGCTGGAGCCGCTTGCTGATGTTCAAATGGTGAATCATGAACGATTGCTGGATGATGTATACAAGGTCACATATGCGAATAACACCAGCATTTATATCAATTATCGCCCGTCGGAAGTGACAGTCGATTCAATGAACCTGCCGGCGCAATCATATAAAGTTATCCATTAGGAATCGCAAGAGAGGCGGTTATCGCGATGAAATTCTGGAAATTCGCATCATTTGCCCGTATTCCGATCTCGACGAAGAACAGCATTGCCGGTTACTTGTTTATTTTGCCCTTCCTGCTCGGCTTCGTCTGGTTCTTTATGAAGCCGATCGTCGAGTCGTTAATCTACAGCTTCAGCTCTTTTCAGAATACGGCCACAGGGTTTAAAACTTCATGGATCGGATGGAGCAACTATCAATATATTTTTCTGAAAGATGCCACCTTCGCCCCCGAGCTGTTGCAGACGGTCTTGAAAATCTTACTGGATTTTCCTCTGATCCTGATCATCAGCTTCTTAGCTGCTAGTTTACTGAACCAGAAGTTCAGAGGCCGCGCGTTTGCGCGTGCGGTTTTTTTCCTTCCGGTTATCATCACCTCCGGCGTATTGCTTAACTTCGAACAGAACAGCATGATCTTGTTGACCAAATCGGCTGTTGACCCTAACCTGATCGCGGATGCCGGCGGAGGCAACTTTTTCTCGTACAATCTCTATAATTTCCTCACGAGTTCCAAACTTGATATGACTTTGGTGGATTATGTTCTAGAAGCCGTCAATGAAATCTACACGCTCATTACGCTTTCCGGCGTACAAATTTTGATTTTTCTATCCGCCTTGCAGACGATTCCTCCTTCGCTCAAGGAAGCCGCTCATATTGACGGTGCGACAGGCTGGGAATTTTTCTGGAAAATTACATTCCCTATGGTTAGCCCGTTTATCGTCGTTAATCTCGTCTATACCATCGTGGACAGCTTTACCAGGCCGACGAACAAGATCATCATAACCATCAATAAAAATATGTTTGAAAAAGCGAATTTCGGCATTAGTTCTGCGATGGGCTGGTCTTACTTTGTCGTCATTCTTGTGCTGATGGGCATCGTTACGGCCATCATGTCTAGAGGTGTCTACTATGAAAACTAACGGGATCACGCTGAGGTTCAGAAAAAAAAGAGATAAGTGGCAAGCGAACGGATGGCTGAAAGTATTGGGCCAGTTTGCTGTGAAGCTGATTCATTATGTCGTCGTGTTCGGCATCTGCTTTATCATATTGCAGCCTGTCATCCAAAAAATATCCAATGCGTTCATGGCCAAAGAAGACATTCTCGACATTACGGTCATCTATCTGCCGAAACATATCAGCACCTTCTTCATTTCATCAAGTTACATCAAATTGGAATATTGGACTACATTCTTCAACACGTTCGCATTGGCCGGAATCGTGGCGCTCCTGCAAGTGGTGGCTTCTTCGTTAGTTGCTTATGGCTTTGCCCGTTTCAAGTTTCCCGGGCGCTCGCTGCTGTTCGGAGTGTTGATCTTTACAATGGTCGTGCCGCCGATGGTCATTCTGATTCCGCAATATATAACGTTTCAGAACTTTGATGTATTTGGCATTATTGGCATGTTCAAACCCGGAGGCATCAATCTGCTGAACAGTTTCTGGCCATTCATATTGACCTCCATGACGGTGATGGGCTATAAGAACGGTTTATACGTCTATATTTTGCGCCAACATTACAGAGGGCTTCCCAAAGAACTTGAGGAAGCGGCCTATATTGACGGATGTACCCGCTTTGGCACATACCTGCGAATTATTTTACCTAGTTCCTATGCCATGATGATGACTTGTTTCCTGTATTCTTTTGTCTGGCAATGGACGGACGGGTATTACGTTTCCTTCTATACACCGGGATTCGTGACGTTCTCCAAAGAGTTGACTACGGTCGTATTTGAAGTTACTCGGGTCATCATGAATGAACTCGGCCTTAGCGATCAGGTGCTGCCGCCGCTTGGTTATTCCGTAGCCATCGGCAATACGGCTTCCTTGCTGGTCATTCTGCCGCTGCTCGTCCTGTTCATCTTTGCCCAGCGATTCTTCGTGGAGAGCATCGAGCATTCCGGAATCAAATAATAGAGGAGGGTTTCGCTACTATGAACGACAGATCGATGGAGGATCAATGGCAAACGCTCAAGGGGAATAATCGAAGAAACTCCAACAGTCCACTGCCCGGCAACATTACGAATCCCAGAGTGGTCATGGAAACGCAATTCGGCAACTTCAAAGGCTATTTCGAAGTTACCGAAGACACCGCCGTGGACCGTCAAATGATGCAAGCTCCCGAAATGATGGATGCTAGTTATCATGAGATCGAGAGCCGCTATGAATTCAACGGGCTTAACTATGCTGTGAACGGGCGAATCCTGCATCGGCACGACAATATGAATTATCGCCTGTTTCATCTTTATTCACCGGATGAGTTGAACCTGGTCTATGTGACGGACAGCATGGAATTGCATAACAGCATCAATTCGCTGGTCGTGTGCCGGGTATTGAATGAACAGCTGGAAACCGAGATTCTGTGGCAAGTTGAATTACCCTATTATCATGAGAGACCTCATATCGTCATCGACGATATGAATGGCGACGGTGTGCCTGAGATCGTGGTGGAAGGCTGGGAGGGCATCACGGTCTATGATATCAGGTCAAGGGAACCGATCATGGATTTCCCGCAGTCTCTGCTGCATAGATCTCGCAAGCGCGGCTATGTATTGACGCGCGATTTGAATGGCGACGGATTGCCAGAGGTCATGATCTTGTCCTGTTACCCCTGGGACGTGAACGTGATCAACAACGATGGCGTCAATCTGAGCAAGAATTGGTTTAAAATTTACGACGATCATATCGAATCTGCCCAGGTCATCACGGCGTATACTCGAACACCTGTATGCGACTGCAACGATGACGGCCAAGACGAGATGATCTTCAACATCTGGAATGAACACGGTGACGGTCAATGGCATGTGAAAATATTGGATGCGCTCACAGGCCAGGAAGTCATGGACATTCCCAATGCATATCTACATGACATGGTTGATATCGACCAAGACGGCAAGTTGGAGCTGTTTCTGTCCGAGCCGGCTGGGATCGATGTACCGGAGTATTCCAGAATATCCCTGTGTCACTTGGACGGTAGAGTAATCTACACTTCAGAGAAATCCAAGTGGGGTTATAACTTTGACAGCTTTCACAATGAACAGATGGCGGTGCATCCGGGCCAGGAATCGCAGCAGGGATTGAAATATATCGTAACCGGTCAGATCGGCGATGAGGTTTGCTTCTATGTCTATCAGGATACGGGAATGAACACAACCATTACAAGGCACACGGTGTCAGGAGCCGTCAGAAGCTTTCAAATCCAATATTCCCGGGGGAATCAAGTCAGTCTGATCAAATCGCAGCGCAACGGCCAACTCTTGCTATGTTGGGAAACCAAGTATCAGAATCCGGAAAACTTCAAAATATCGGGCATTCAATTGGAGCCGCTCTGCTGGGGAGTACCGACAAATCAACAAGTCAAGCTGCCGATTATTGCGAGAATGAACGGGGAAAGCAACAGTATCATCGTGTCCAACAGTGTTGGTCAGGTCGTCAATTACGAAGCAGTGAACGGCACCCTGCATGAGCGCTGGTTCACGGACGGCTTCGGCGCGGCCGAGCAGTATAAGAGCCATATTGATTTCGGCGTCGTGGCGGACGATTTCTTGGGCAATGGACAAAATCAGGTGGCGGTGCGCATCAACGGTAAGGGCGGCGGGATCAAGCTGGTCGACGCGAGTGGATTGGATCTGTGGAAGACTGAATTCCCATTGATTCCTTCCGGTTCGCCCAGCGGATTTCGCGGCATTCTGGGCTTCTATACTTCTGCCAATGCGAATGGCCGCAAAGTGCTGGTCGTGTCCGGACAACGCAATGTACAACACACTGGCATCACCTACGGTTTGGATGGCAAGAGCGGCAACCAGCTCTGGTCGCATGATGCGATCCGCAAAGGCAAGTTCAACGAATCGGGCGCTGGATCATTCTATCTCACGGCGTGGGATATGGACGGCGACGGCGTAGATGAAGTGCTGACAGGTTACGGGAACAATGTGTGGGCAGCGAAAAGCGATACCGGTGAAATGCTGTTTCAAAACTTCATGCGCGGATTTTGGGTGGACCGGTGGATCAAAGATTATCGAGCCGGCTGGGTTTCCAGCATTTCCCCGATGCCTCTATCGTGTGAAGGACATTCATCCACGTTCTTCTTCGGCAATGCGGGGGATTCTCACGGCACTGCCAATGTCGAATTGAACAATGAGAACGATATGGAAGATCGCTGCGAGCTTGTATGGGGCAACGAACAAAGAACGTACACAGACCGGACGCATCAATGCGAATTCCACTACCAGGGCAGGAAGCTCATTGTAGAACCGGCCTATCTGAACGGGGCTTCCACGATTCACGCGCTGGACCCGCTGACTGGGGAAGAAGTGGGCGTGTTTTATTCGGTAAAGAGTCCGGAGCTGGCGGTGCCTGTCGCTTGCGATATTGACGGCGATGGAGAACAGGAGATTGTATATACTTCAGGGTCCGCGCTTGAAGCTATTCGGTTTACCGGTGAGGAGTGGAAGGTGGCATGGAGAATGGAGTTTCCTACCTTGTTGTCTTGGCCGGCTTTCGGTGACGTGGACGGCGACGGTTATGGTGAGATTGTCGTAACGGGTACTAATGGTTTCTTATATGTTGTAGATCAGGAAGGAGCATAACAAGCATGAAGATGTGTTTAATCGGCTGCGGAGGGATGTCATCAACGAATCACGGCCCATCCTATCTTCGTTATCGAGAGAATAACCCATCATTCGTGATGGCTGCCTGCAGCGACCTGGACCCGGTTAAATTGGAGGCATATCGAGCAAAATTCGGTTTCGAGCGCGCCTACACCGATTATCGACAAATGATTGAAACCGAACAACCGGACGCGGTATGCGTCATAGTGACTGAAGCAGCTTCTGCAACAGTAGGGAACGCCGTATTGGAATACGGCGTTCCTATGTTTATTGAGAAGCCGCCCGGCAAGACCAGCCGGGAGACGTTGCGCTTGGTCGAAGCGGCACAGAAGCATAATGTGCCGCATTTGGTTGCGTTCAATCGCAGATTCATTCCGCTGATGAAAGTGTGCCGGGCATGGTTGGATGAGTTGGGAGGGGCGGTATATTATGCGCATTATGAGTTTTTTCGCCATGGGCGCAATGACGAGGATTTCTCCGATACGTCCATCCACGCGATCGATGCGGTTCGTTATCTAACAGGCGGCGATTATGAGCATGTGAGATTCAATTATCAGGACATTCCCGGCAAGCGCCCCAGCAACGTATATATGGATGCCACAATGACGAACGGTGCCATCGCGCATATTCACGTATGCCCCAATGCCGGTGTCGTAATCGAACGCGCAACCCTTCATATTGGAGACTCGACGATCATACTGCATTTGCCTATATGGAACGACAGCTACGACATTCCGGGATCGATCGTCATGATCCGCAAAGGCGAAGTCGTGCGTTCAATGACAGGCGATCAGGTATGTGACAGCTCGGAAGTTTATTTGACCAATGGATTTTATGAAGAAAACAAGGTGTTCTTTGACGCTGTGCAAACCGGCGCCTCAATGCCGAGCAGCCTGAAGGAAGCCTATCAGACGATGCTTGTGAAAGAAGCCTATGCCCAGAAGGCTGCGACCTGGTCATCCATTATTTAATTGTTTCTGTGCACGAGCAACAAAGAAGCCCTTTCGTCTCCAAGAGGAGTTTGGTCAAGACCCCATTTAGTGGACAGATAGAAAAAGCCCTACCCAATAAGCTGTCTCCGGTATTGTTCCGGAGACAGCTTATTTAATTTTCTTTGCGGACGATGGTTGTTGTAAAAATAGATATATTCTTCAATTCTGTTTTGTGCTTCCTCAATGGATCGGACATCATAAGGATAGAGTGCTTCCGTCTTCAAATGAGAGAAGAAGCTCTCCATTGAGGCATTGTCGTAACAATTGCCTCGGCTAGACATGCTGATTTGGGCGCCAACCTTTGG
>NZ_JCAALT010000020.1:0-37428 GCF_059686995.1 Paenibacillus rhizoryzae
CTCATTGTTCAGTTTTCAAAGAACAAATTTCATGTTCTGGTTTGTTGACCCAGAATCAGATCTTATCATACTTCGAAACATAATTGCAAGCTTTATTTTTCAACTTGTTTTTGTTTCGATCACCGCATCCCTGAATCTCTCAGCGGCGGAATTAGAATATACCATGATTGGCAACGCACTTGCAACAGGTATTATTTTACAATCCATATAGCCCATAACAAATGCGCGCCCGCGTGAACAAGCGCGCATCCATGATGTCTTTCAGTTCTGCATTATTTCCATTCTTCGCTGCCTTGAAACGGCATATGGCGAGTTTCATCAAATTTAGGGAACGGCAAGTAATCATTAATACCCGGAACGGCTTTGCCGCGCAGCAAGAACGCCGAAGGCCACTGCGGTACTTTGATTAACGTGCTGGTCGGGATGTAGCGAATCGTCAATCCGCAGCGGCGCAGCGGGGAGTGATTAGCTTCAGAGCCGTGAATGATGCTTGGGTGATGGACGGATACGCCGCCTGCACGCAAGATGAGATCCACTGCTTTCTCCTCTTCCACCAAAGCCGGATCCACTTCGGATTCCAGAACATTGGCTGTTGTCGTGTTGGCCTTCATTTCTTGAAGCTCCATCGTTTGCGTGCCCGGGATTACTCGCAGACAGCCGTTCTCAGGCAAGGAGTCATCGACTGCTAGCCATAATGTAACGACATTCATCGGTTCAAGCGGCCAGTAGCTGCCGTCTTGATGCCAGAGAACAGGGCGGCCATCAAATGGCGGCTTACTAATATAGTGGGAAGCAAACAAAGCGATATCCGGACCAATGTACTGCTCTGCGATATCGAGCAGGCGATCATCGCTTACAAGGCGAAGCCAGAACGGGTCATCCGCCAATAGCGTATGGCCAAGATTCTCCGGGCGAAGTCCCGGGTTCTTCTCCATCAGCCACTCCACATGCTGCTTGGCTTCTTGAATCAGTGATGCATCGAGAACTTCCGGATAAACGGCATAACCGTCACGATCGAATTTTTCTTTTGCCAGCTTTAATTGTTCTTGGGACATTGTTGGATCCTCCTCATGAATTTGAGAATAACTACTCGGATCAAGCTTCTTGTACAGCTTCCAGATAAATTCGTTCGTCAAACCCGCCGCGCTTTGCGGATTTCTCCGCTCTTATCGTTTCCAACTGCCCGGCATTGAAGCCATGAACACGTGATAGCGCATGAAGGAGCTCAAGAATATCAGCCAACTCTTCCAGAGCACTCGCGTTATCCTCCGCCTCCAAATACTCGTGGAGCTCCTCCGATAATTTAAGGCGCAGTTCTGCGTGATACGATGCTTCATCCAGAATACGAGTCGTGCAAGTTTCGCCGTTGTTTGCGATGATTTCCGGAATACGGTCGCGTACAAGCTTATTGTATGTAGGCATACAACGACTCCTTCGTTAGTAAGTAATCATGGTAAGTAATCCTCACTTCGAGCCTATTATACCGTGATGAGGGCACAGAATAAAACAGCTTCCGGATAAAAATCAGCACCGTCGCAAGGCTTGTGCCCCATGCGGATTCCCGGCTCCATGCGTACGATAAAACATCGGGATTCCATCGTGGGAGGAACAGGCGCATGAAAGTGGTTGTAACAGGAGGGGCCGGTTTTATCGGCTCGCATCTCGTAAATGGTTTAGTTGAACGCGGAGCGGACGTTCATGTCATTGACAACCTCTCGTCAGGTTCGGTGGAACGAGTAGATCCGAAAGCGATCCTTCATATAGAAGATGTTCGGTTCGGAAGAGCAAAACGAATCATAACGTCCGTTAAACCGGATGTCGTCTATCACCTCGCCGCGCAAGCAGATGTACAGCGCTCTATCGCACATCCGAGCAGAGACGCCTCCATTAATGTCGGAGGTACGATTAATATGCTTGAAGCCTGCATACTAGCCGGCGTACGCAAGCTGATTTTCGCCTCCACATCCGGGGTATACGGCAATTTGGAAAGGGATCGCATTACCGAGCAGGATCCCACGGATCCGATTTCGTTCTACGCAATGTCCAAGCTGACAGCTGAGCGTTATATCCGACTCTATAGCCGCTTCTATGAATTGGGATATACCATTCTTCGCTACGGCAACGTATACGGTCCAGGTCAAACGGCCAAAGGCGAAGGCGGCGTCATCGCAAACTTCATAGAAAGAACGGTGAAGGGCCTGCCGCTTATGATCAATGGAGAAGGACTCCAGACTCGGGATTTCATCTATGTAGGGGATGTCGTCTCGGCTAATCTTGCCGCAGCATCACGCGGGAATCTTGAAACGCTGCATGTAAGTACAGGGCTTCGGACGTCGATCAATCACTTGGCTGAGCTGCTCCAAGACCTTCACCCCAGCGAAATTGAACTGCTGTACCGTCCGGCTAAACCGGGCGACATTATGCACAGCTGTTTATCTTGCGAGCGAACACGTCACACGCTTCAATGGGAGCCGATCACCAGCATAGAGCGTGGCGTCGGTGAAACGTACCGATTCTGGACAGAATCGTGAAGCGAAGCACATCCAGCAACTGCGGCAAAAATAACAACAGCCTCGTTCTCAGCTCTGAAGACAACCAGAGTGATGAACGGGGCTGGTTTATTTGCTCATGGTGCATAGACGAATCCTTGAAGGGAGAACGGACCCGTAATTCGCGCACGCGTATCGTTTGATCGGACAGTCAAGTAATAGTGCCGCTGCGGAACAGTTCCTCCGAAGGTCAGTTGTTCTTTCGTTCTGGCTTTCATGAAACAGGACTCCATATTCCAATAGACAACCGCACCATCCGGACTGTCTTCTCGCAGCATGATTTCCATCTCACCCGAGTCCCAGCTCATGATATCCGGATTCTCCCACCCAACCTCAAACCGCAGTACCAATCGGTCACCCGGCAGAATGGAAGTAAGCAATAGCGAAGTGAGAACCACTTGCTCGGGACCGACGAGAATGGGCACAAAGCTGCCGACATCTGCACCACTTTTATCCGAGTATTTCATGCCGAACATTCCTTTCCTATTCCTTAAATGATTTGCAGCAAATGCACGAATGCCTCTCCTTAATCCAGCCGATCAAAGTCCTTCTCCGTCAATGTCGCGATCACAGCGCCTTTATTACGAAGCACGGCTTTAATTCGCATCGGCTTATACGTCGAATAGTTCGTCACAACCAGCAGACTGAACGGCGCATAGTTCGGCGTCAACGGAGGCAATTCAATCGGTTTTCGCGATTCCATCTCCTGCAGCGTCTCGTAGAATAAAATCCCGTTATTATAGACGTGCACGAGACAATCGAATACCTCCTCGCCGTCATTGACGATCGACCACGAAATAAACTCTATAAACCGACAATCAATTCTCGCGAAAGATGCGGCATCCAGCCGAAATATCGCCATGTACTCCCTCCTCCGCACGTCTTCCTTCTATTATCGTATGAGAAGCTATGGCAAACGTAAGGGCATAACCGCCCCGAACAGCCACCCAAAAACAAAGGTCACGCATCCATTTGTCCAAGCGGAATCCCTATCAGAAGCATTAACTAAATAGAGTCTATCTACGAAAGGAAGGATGTGTGGACGATGCAACTCGTAGACTTGAAAGGGAGCTACGACGCCATCTACAGCCTCGGCGATCTTTGTTTGCCGGCCATTCAAATGGAGCTTAATGAGATTCGGCCATTCGCAGGTCCGCTGGACTGGATGCAATCGCAGAACCTCGCCGATGTCACAAGACTGCTTCGAAACCGTTTCGCCCGCTTCATGGATTACAGCCATTTGGAGGTCATCAGCAAGGCAAGCGAGAAGCTGTACTACGTCAAAGAGACCGAATACAATGTGTTCTCGAATCACGACTTCTACACCCACAACAATTTTCCGCCGGAGTTAAACGCTTATCCCGAGGTGAAAGCCAAATACGACCGAAGGGTCGCGCGTTTCCTGGAAAAGGCCGCTTTGAGCGAGCAAATTCTATTCATTCGTACAGAAGCAACCGTCGAGCAAACGAAGGAATTGACTGGCGTTCTTTCGGCTATGGTAGCAGGCAGTTATCGTCTGTTGGTTGTGAATCATGCACCGGTAAGCGGTATCGTCGAGCAGCACTGGCCATTGCCGCATGTATGTGCCATTCAGCTGCCGAACGAGGAAATATGGCATGGGAATGATCAGCTCTGGAAAGAGATTTTTCAGGGTATCGTGCTCCGTGAGGAATAAATGAGAAAAGGGCATCCTTATTGGATCGCCCTTTTGCTGTTATGGCTTCTTCTGACTATCGACCACTGTTGAAAGCACAGGCCAATCGGGCAGCTTATAGTCGTCCGCCTTTCTAAGCCCGGCTAATATTCGGTTCCACACCTCATAGTCCACCATGATCCCGGGATCCGGCGTTTGATCGGCGAATATACGATTGTATAAATCGCCTTTCACCATGAATCGCTGGTTCAGCATGGGTTCCCACCTCGCTTCTCGCTGTTACTTCTTCATAACCGATTGATACACATCAAGTACCCGCTCCACCATCCTATCCATCGACCAGTGGGCAGTGCCCCATGCTCTTGCGTTACGTCCTAGCTGTTCTCGGAGACTGTCATTTGCAAGCAGCAGCCCCAGCTGCTCCGCCAGCTTAACCGAATCCCGCACGGGGGAGATCAGACCCGTCACTTCATGCTCAACCATCTCAGGCAAACCGCCTGCAGTCGACACCAAGGAAGGCAGCCCAGCCACCTGTGCCTCCATCAAGGAGAAGGGTTGATTATCTTGTATGCAGGCATGAACAAAAATATCGGACATCCGAAGCAGTCCGGGGATATCGTCCCGAACCCCTAGAAACAGGACATTATGCTGGAGTTGATGGGCCGCAGTCAGCTGCTCAAGCTCAGCCCGCTGTTCCCCATCCCCCACGATCCAGCACACCCAGTCCTGCCGTGTCCATTTCAGAATGCCGAGCGCAGCAATGAGAATATCGATTCCTTTAACGAATGAGAGACGGGCAGGGCATATAATGATTTTTTTACCCAGTGGGCGCTGCATCGTCGTTCCTTTGCTTGCCTGCCGCTCGAATGCATCAATGTCGAGGCCATATGGAAACACCTTTATTCGCGCTTCCGGCACTCCGAACGTGTTTACCAGCAGCTGCTTCTGCCACTCGTTCGCCGTCAGCGTTACATCGCCCGAGTTCGCGCCGTAATGCTCAATGCCGTTAAAATAATTCCAAGCCGGCGAGTTCTCCGCTACGCCTAACTGTGGATTTAGCCGATAGTTCATCGTCACTTCGATCGCGACAGAGCCATGAACATGTGCAACCAGCGCCGTTCTGGGAGACTTCACCCGGCCGAGCGCCCTAGCGGCAAAAATATCATGCGTATGGATAATGTCATATTGTTCAAGCCCAAAATAAGCAGCTCCCAGCTCCAAATAATAGCGTTCATATTCGCAGTGCATCACATAGTGATCCACGTGAATCTGCGGGATACGAGACGCGTTCAGCTTGGCGGAGATTAGAGGACGCAGTACTTCCTTGGCAATCTCCTTGTTTAGTCCGGGCATATGCACTTTATCGGGACCGTTGCCGAGCAGGTCCACTTGATGTCCCATCAGCTCGAGCCGCTGCTTCAGCTGCGTCATATACTTCCAAACGCCGCCAACATGCGGAACCTGCCAAAAGGTGGCCAACAGTATCTTCATGCTGTCCTCTCTCCCTGCATCCGTTAGCTGCCGGGACAGCTGCTCCGGCGCGGAAGTGGTCATACGTTGTCGTAGTACCATCATATTAACGAGACATTTCAAGAGGCACGACGGTTGAACCCCGTCAATGATCTATTTACTGGGTAGCTGCGAGATTTGTATAGCAAAAAGAAACCTGCTCCCCTTATCGGGGAGCAGGTTTCTTCATATAGAGGCGACTAGATTATGCCTCAAGCAGCTTGTAAATCACTTTCGCGCTTTCGGCGCGTGTTGCATTACCTTGCGGTTCGAAGCTGCCGCCTGTCTTGCCATCGAGGAGGCCCAGCTCCATTGCCGCTTCGATCGATGCCGCAGCCCAGCTGCTGATGGCATTCGCATCGGAGAAGTTGTTCAGCTCAGCTGCGTGATCAGCTGTCTGCTTGCCATGCTTCACTTCATAAGCGCGCATGAGCATGACCGCCATCTCTTCACGCGTAATCGTGCCGTTCGGCGCGAACGCCGTTGCGCTGCGCCCGTTCACGATGCCCGCTTCAGCTGCAGCCGCCACGGCAGGCGCGTACCAAGCGCTTGCCGGTACATCAGCGAATGCAGCCGTCTTCGTCGCTTTGAGCTCCAGTGCACGCACAAGCAGTGCTGCGAACTCAGCACGGGTAATGCTGCGGTTTGGCTCGAAACGTTCAGCGCTCGTACCGTTCATAATATGCTTCGCCGTTAAATCACCAATCATCGCAGCCGCCCAGTGAGTCGCGGACACATCTGCGAAGTGCTTCGTGAACTCCAGTACAGCGTAGCTGGAGAAGTGAGAAATCTCCACGGTCAACGTACCGTCATCATTCAGCTTACCGCCGACAAACTCAAGTTGACCGTTATCTGCGATATAGTAGATACCGATCCGCTTCGTATTGGCATTAGCCTTCACCTTGAAGGTAAGCGTAAGCGGTTGTGCAAACTTGCTCAATACCGTCTTTTCCTTGCCAGCCGCGTCTACAAGCGCGAGGCGGAAATCGTAAATATCCGATGCCGCGTTCAGCTCAGCTGTGCCATCTTGCTCGGCTTTAGCCAGAAGGGCTTGTTTCGCTTGCTCCGTCAGCGGCTGCATTTGAAGTGTAATTTGCCCACCACCGTTAGTCGCGCCGTCAACTTGCTTGACTAGCTCGTTCAACACGCCGGTTGGAACACCAACTTTAACATCGCCTTGGTTCACTTCCAGTGACTTATTGCCGAGAAGTTCTGCCGTATTAAGCGGCAATACGAGCTGACTCTTGCCTTCCGTGTCGATCGTCACTTTGCTGCCTGCTGCTTTGCTGATTGCATCTTTCAATTGTGATGGTGACATTTGTTTGCTATCGGTAACTACGGTTACAGAGCCCGATCCGCCGGATGAAGGCGGCGTAGGACTAAGATCGCCTTCTCTGGTAATCGTAAGCTTAAGCGTCTTCGTCGCTTGTCCCGCACGACCTGCATCGGTATACCACGGCAGTGCCAGTGTTTCCGCACTCGGCTCAATATGCAGCGTGAAGTTATTTTCACCCACTGCAAGCGGCAAGCGCTCGACAAGCACATTCCCCGCTGCATCCATATCCGCTGCATCAATCGGCTCGCCGTTGACGGTGAAGTTCACGCCATAAGGTACGTTTGCTTTTAGCGTGAAATCTTCTTCATCCGTCGTATAGACAATATCATCGCCGTAGGAGATACGCGGCATGGTTACGATCATCGGCATATCCACCCAGCGCAGAACGTAATCGTCCACAACCATCGTGTTGCCCCCTTGGTTCTTGATCGTCAATTGCATATTCGTATCCGTCGAGGAGTACGCGTAATTGCCGGCATCCTCGGTGTCATTAGCCTTGCGCGTATGCGAAGTCAATGCCTCCGTCGACCAAGCTCCACGTGTGTATTTGTATTGAATGGATTTGCCGGCCATCATCTTGAAGCTGTATTCCACCACATCGCGAGTCGTTGCTCCGCTTGGTACATTCAGCTTGTTGCCCGATGCATTCCAGCCATTCAAGTCGCCTGCCAAGAAGATATCATCTTGAACCGGCGTGTAGTTGGGGAGATGAACGCGCAGCTTCACATCCACCATGACAAGCTTCGGTGTAACCGACTTCTCCTCGGAATAACCGCGATTATAGGCGTTGTCCACTGCTGCTACTTTGTACGTATACGCCGTATCATTGCTGACCGTAAAGTCCACATACGAAGAAACCGTAGGGTCTACAACTGCAATACGCACGAATTCCGTATCCGCCTTCTTGCGATACACTTCATAATGATGTGCCGCTTCTTCAGACACTGCCGCAGTCCAGTTCAATTGAACGCGGTTCGACTCCGTCATAATATCAGCGAGCACAGGTGCTTCCGGTGCCGTCGTGTCCCCATTGTCTGCATGTACATCAACACTCTGCTGCGTGGACTCCGTGTAAGTATCGCCATTGTCACTTGAAACTTTGGCGAAGTAATAGTAGGCACCTGCTTCGATCGGCTCAAAAGCTGCCCAATACACTTTCTTCCCGTCTTGCGTGTCCTGCTTATAGCGCAGCTTGGTTTCTACCGCTTCGGCTTTGTTTGAGCCTTCTTGGTAATAAGCAAGGCGTGCAATCAGATTCGGCGCTTCGCTGCCTGCATAAGCTGCGTTATCCGTAAGTCCCGGAACATCGATGGTGACTTGGATTTCGGAGGTTTTGCGGCCTACGCCAAGCGTAACCGCGTCAGATTGCTGCGTAATCGCTACCCCATTCACCGCAAAAGAAGGCGTCGCCGATGCATACTCGCTCAGCAGACTCTCCCCGCTGCCCGTAACGGCAGTCACGGTGTAGTAGTACTTCTTCCCATTCTCCACGTTTACATCGGTCCACGTGTTGCCTTCTGCTTGGCCGGCCAACTGCAGCTCGGCACCCTCGATTGCTGCACGGTACACATTGTAGCCCGTTGCACCTTGAGCAGCATCCCATGTCAGCGCAACTTCGCCGTTACCGCCTACTGCAGTAAGGTTCTGCACCTGCGGCACAGTAACAAGCTCAGTCGTTGAAGTCAGCATCAAACCGCTCATTGCTTTAACTGTAAGCGAGATTGTGCCTCCCGTAACCGTACCTTCAATCTCACTGCCCAGCTGATCTGCCAGTGTGATGCCTTCAGGCAGGAATCCGGCTACATTGGCTTCAATTGCTACATCGGTTGTACCGCGATTCACGACAACTAGTCCTGCTTGATTGTCCGTCTTGCGGGCATAGGCGATTACATCGCCTTGGTTGTAGGCCGTCTTCAGCTCACCTGTGCGGAATACTTCATTGTTCTCACGGATGTTGGCTGCTTTCTGATACGTATCAAACAGGGTTGCGTACTTGCCAACTCCTGCATATTCGCCATTGGAACCGGAAACGCGCTCCCACGGGAATGTACGGCGGGAATCCGGATCTTTCGTACCGGTCAAACCAACTTCATCCCCATAGTTGATCGTAGGCGCACCGGGATAGCCCAGTTGGAAAATCGCCGTTAGTGCTTGCATCTGGAGCGCTTTGTCCGACGCATCCGGTGCAATGGCCAAATGCTCTTCTTCCCACTCCGGTTTATCGTACTTCGTAATGGAACGAATCGTATCATGGGAATCTACGAGGTTCAGCATCACTTGCCATGCTTCTGCCGGGTAATCCTCGCGAATGGACTCCAGTGCATCGTTGAACTGCGCCGCATTGCCGCTGATAATGAAGCTTTGCAGGGCAGCGCGGAAACGGTAGTTCATGACGGAGTCGAACTGATCTCCCAGCAGGAAGCGAGTTGCAACGCCCCACTCTTCGCCCAGAATGATCGGGTCCGGAATGGTATTGCCATTGCTGTCCACGCGGCCGGCTGTCGATTTCACCGCTTTGCGGAACTGCTGCCATGTACCCGAGGACACATCAGGCGCAACGTCCAGTCGCCAGCCGTTCGCCCCCATCCACTCCCAGCGCTGCGAGTTCGCGTTTTGCATCAAGGAATCTGCGTCTTCGTCTGTTTTGCCGCTTAGGTCATGTCCGATGACGAGATCACGATACCCTGGCACGTTCCACTCATGGTTGCCTTGAAGGGCATCCGCATCGCCGGCTGCTGCTTGCGGCGCATCCACAACCGGTAACGAATCGTAGCCCCACCAGCCTTCGTATTTGTAGTGTCCGTCTACTTGCTCGTTGGAAACGGTAAACCAAGTTGTAAAGTCGAAATCATTCGGATACGCATAATGCTCCCCTGTAGCAGGATTAACCTGAGCAGTGAACGCATTGATTGTCTGTTGCTTGGCAGCTTCAAGCGTAGCGCCGTCCTTATTCACTTTGTCATACACTTTCGCCCAGAATTCGTAAGCGCCGATCTCCGGATATTTCTCATAGCGGTCAAAATATATCGAGTCATCGCCGACATGGTTGAACACGCCGTCCACGATCAGCTTGATGCCCATCTCGCTTGCTTTCTTCGTGAAAGCCGTGAATACACGGTCGGAAGCAACGCGCGTTGCTTCATAATCCAGTCCTGATGCCGGATTACCCGGTGTATTGTAGACCGGCTCGCCAAACATCGGATCGAGATGCTGATAATCCGTCGCATCATATTTGTGATTGGAAGCCGCCCACGCGACTGGGTTGAAGTAGATGACATTGACGCCAATGGACTTTAGATAGTCGAGCTTCTGCGACGCGCCTGCAATATCGCCGCCGTAGAACTCATTTGTCCAGAGGTCATCCGAAGTCGCTCCCGGGAAATACGGCTGCTGCTCAGGTGTCGTCCGATCCGGATTCTCCGGTACATCGTTCCATGATCCCCACACCTGATCCGGAGTAGGATCATTCGTTACGCCGCCATCAAAATATTGCAGCTTATGACCGTTCTTCTCTGTCAGCGTCTCGCCTGGGAGAGCTGCGCCGCCGCGATAGCCATCTACGATCTTAGCGCGGTTGTTGGAAGCATCCCCATCGAAGAAACGATCGGGGAAGATTTGATAGACGACCGCATTCTTCATCCAATCCGGCGTCTTGAAATCTTTGTCATACACAGTCAGATCGTATGGCAGTACGCCTTCATCCGCAGAGGCGCCGCTGCCGCCGCGTGATCCATCGTCCCCATATTCCACTTTCGCAGGGCCGTCGATCAGAATGAATTTATACCCCCACACGCCGATCCCTTGGAACGCAGAAGCCGGAATCGTTACTTCCCAATAATCCTTCTCGTCAAAAGAAGTCGCTTTGCGCATATCGAATGCGGAAGCCAGTCCTTGCGGGTTGCTCAGCTCGGCGCGCACCACTTGTGCGTCTCCTGCTTCCGTTGCGATGCGGAGCGTTACCGCCTCGCTGCCTTCTTTAATCGCGCCAAAAGGTTTCTTATAGGTAACCGAACGGGAGTCAAATACCAGCTTATCGCGATGAATCATGCCATCGAATTGACTGTCCGCCGGTTTATAGTCCGTCGTAATCGTGCGTTCTGCTAGAACAGTCGTGAATGTCACATCCGCAGGATCCAGTGTTTGCAGCGCGAAGTTGTCGCCGCCTGAACCGTAGTTGTTCGCATCCCAGTTATTCCCTTGCACCACTTTCATTTCGTAGCGTGCAGCCGGAAGCGTGCGTTGAAGCTTGAAAACCGATCCGTCGAAATTATAATCCACGAATAGCTGCTTCGCTTGATCCGGTGCCCATTCGGACTCGCCGAATACGGATTGAATGCTGCCGACAAGCCGCGGCCATTCCGCAGAGCTAAGAGCAAGTGTATACTGCTGTGCACCTGCGACGTTCGGCAAGCTGATGCGCACTTGGCCTAACTCATCATTGAGATAGAAGTTGACTTTCGTTCGCTCAGTCAAAGTGAATTCGATGTTGTTGCCGTTGTTGGAATAACCGTCCCACGTACCTTGGTGCACGATTTTAAAGGCATATTGCCCTGCGTCCAGCACAGTGGAATACGCATAAAACTCACCAACAAGATGTTTCATCCGTGTCACGGCCGAATCGTTACTCCAGCCTTGGAAGGAGCCTACTACAACCCACTTGTGGTTGCCGCCCGGCTGCTCCACGAAGGTATCCGCTTGAATCGCATCCGCCCCGGCCTCGTCTGCATTCGCTTGCTGGGGAAAGAAGCCTACAATCTGTACAACCATAAGTATGGATAGAAGAAGTGCCCATATACGAGTTTGACGTTTGCCTTTCATGGTTATCATTCCATTACCTCCCTAAGTTAAAATGACTGACGATGCTGTGCTCCTTGAGTCGATGAAAACATGAAATTTTGCGCAATCGTTTGCGCAAATACCCATAGAATCCCCTTTCTGCCGATAAAAAGAGCTATCCCCTGAAAGAAGAGATAGCCGGGTTGTTCCGCTTCGGATCTCGAAGGCCGGAAAACATTGCCCTTAAATTAGCAAGAATCAGCATAGTTCTTTGCCTTTATCTTAGTATGAAAACGCTTTACAGTCAATGATATCCATTAAGGAAAATCATTGGCGAAAATCATGCGGAGCTCGTAGCTTATGAATCGGAAAGCGCAATCGTTTGCGCTAACTCCTATAAAAAGTGAATATTTCTTTATTTTGGCTATATGATTTCACCCTTAGCTTGTATGCAAACAAGTTTCTCAAGATTGTGTTAAAATTTCATGAATTGTGTTGTATATTTATACATACTATTATATAATTATCCGTAACAAGATCATAAGGGAGGACCCATAATGTCACTCGTAGTACGCAATGTAGAGTTTGAGGATGTAAACGGCCTAACAGCCTTAATGCATAATTATATCGTGGACTTCTATCGGAAGGCATGGCCGGGAGATCGCGTTGTTCGTCAGTTGATTCAAACCTTGCTCGAGAAACAAGAAGGCATTCAATTCGCAGCGCTTAAAGATGGAGAAATGGTCGGCTTCGCCACGCTCTATTTTACATATAGCACCATGAAAGCCGAACGGATCACCGTTATGAACGACCTTTATGTCATGGAGCCCTATAGAGATACACAAGTGGAATCTCTGTTGTTCCTCGCTTGCCAGCGTTATACCCATGATCTCGGCTATGCGCGCATGTCCTGGATTACCGCCAAGGACAATACCAGAGCGCAATGCTTCTTTGACAAAATGGGCGGCGTGCAAGATGAGTGGGTCAACTATTCGATCGGATAAGGACGGTTGCCGTCCTTTGCGGCAGAGCTGCGCGAATCGTTAAAAAAAGCCGCACCCCTCAACGGGATGCGGCTTTCGCCATTCTATAGGGAGATGAACGAACCGCCGGCATCTGCCGACTTCTGCTCTGCTTCAATAATATCCAGTGTGCGCGCTGCGCTCTCAGGCGTACATACCGTAATCGGTTTATCGTTCGCCAGCGAATCGATGAATGAACGGATCTCGAAGTAGTACCCCATATCATCGGATAGCTCCGCTATGAAGCTTGGCTCCTCGTTCGGATTGACCTTCACCTTGTTGTCCGCGAAGATGAGGTTCCCGCCTTCGAAATTAATGCGGTACGTCATCTCGAAGCCGAAGTCGCCGCGTAGCGTCCAGTCTGCTTGTGCATTCAATACAAGACCACTGTCGTATACATAGTGCGTCGACACGATATCATAGGCGCTGCCCGGAATAACATTGCGACCTATTGTAGAAACCTTATCCGGCACACCGAACAGCCAGTGAACCATATCCGTATCATGAATGTGCATGTCGAGCAGACAGCCGCCGCTCTTGCTGCCATCTAGGAACCATTCTGCCGGCAGGCCTGAGCCGCGGAAGAACGAGCCGCCCAGCGGCTTACCGTAACGTCCATCCTCGATGCATGCTTTTGCATATTCATAGGCCGGCCAGAAGCGCAGACATTGACCGATCATGAGTTTCTTGCCTGTGCGTTCTGCAGTCGCTACCATTCGCCATGCATCCTCGGCGGTTCGAGCAATCGGCTTCTCGCACATGACGTGATAGCCTTTCTCCAGCATCATACAAGTGATATCGGCATGAAGCCCGGTCGGCAGCGTGATATCGATCATATCCAGCTCTTCACTCGCGATCATCTCTTCAATATCCGTATAGAGATTGAACGGATCAAGGTTGTACAGCTCTTGATTCGTCGCAATATTACCGATTGCTTTGCCGTCCTTCAATTCCTCGATGCGCACATCGCAAATGGCTTTCAATTGAACCGGCGCGCCTTCTGCCATAAGCCGTGTATAATTGTCAAAATGCATACGTCCCATAAAACCGAAGCCGATCAGACCTACCTTAATCATGCTGCTTCCCCCTTTTAGTTGTTGCCTCGTCCCAAAATGGCATCCATCGCACGGGATGTGTTGTAAATGATTTGCTCACCATGGTGCGTGTAACCCGGAATCATCTCTGCAATGACATAGTTGTTATAGTCGATCGCGCGAAGTGCCTCCACTACTGCAGGATAGTTCACATCACCGGCAAGCAGATCAACAAATCCGTGCAATCCGCCCGCTTGTCTGCGGTAGTCTTTGAAATGCACTTTTTTGATACGTTTGCCCAGAATGCGTACCCATTGCTCGGGATATCCGTTGCTGACGACGTTACCCACATCGAAGTAGGAGCCGACATAATCGGAATTAACGGTGTCGATGAATGTCCGCAGCTCCAGCGGGGAAAGCAAGAACTTGTTCCACACGTTCTCGATCCCGATTGAAACGCCCGCTGCCTTAGCATCAGTCGATAGCGTGGTGACACATTCAAGCGCGCGCTCATAAGCACGCTCGTAGTCGACTACTTCACTATCCGGGATGAAATCAACGCCTACTGCTCCTGGAATAACCAAGATTGTATCGACGCCAAAAGATGCAGCAAGCTCCAATTGCTTGCGTGTAATATCCATTGCTTTCGTGCGGTTAGCCGCAGATTCGCTTGTCATGGAATAGGACCAGTATAGCCCCGTAGCAAGACCGCAAATTTCAAGATCCGCCTGCTCCAATCGGGACTTGATGTCACGAACCTCTTGCTCTGTAGCTTCCAAACTTAGCTCGCCTGTTTCGTTCAAGGACAGCTCGATTCCTTCGAATCCAGCGTCTTTAGCAATGCGTATCGATTCGGCAATCGTCGTCCCTTGTGGAAAAGACCAAATGTTAACTCCCTTTTTCATCAGGCTTGCCTCCTAAGTGATTTGTATTTTTCCTGTTTATTGCTTGGACCTCATCATTTATAATGAAACTGCCAACATTAATCAAAGTATAGTAGAAATAACGAGAAAAATATTTAGCGGAATCAGATATAATTTAAACTTTTCCGAGATCCTATCCGGTGAAGAAGAGTGAGGTTCGTTCAGATGGAGCAGCTGTATGCAGAAAATCGTCATCAACTTGCCCACGCCCATTTTCGCGAGTGGTCGCCAAGCATCCATTATGCCAAATATCAGAGCCTTCCCCCGGGGAAGCTGCCCAAACGGCGACTCTATGACTACGAAATTCTATATGTGAGTCAAGGGGAAGCCGCGACGACGATTGGGGAAACGCGATATGAATGGAAAGCCGGACAGCTGATCTATCTGCCAGCGGGCTTGTTCCATCAGAACGAGGTTGTCTCCCAGCCAAACGCCCAATTTCTCGGCATCCACTTCGATTACTTCGATGAGCTCGAAGTTGGCTCTGACGAGGATATGGTTGTGAATGAGGCGCACCCCCTGGCGGAGAAATTTTGCCGCGAGGCTGCGAACGAGACCTTTCCACCGCTATCGGAGCAAATTATCTATACGCCCTCTTTGCTCTGTGTGCAGCTTATGGAGCAACTAGTCGAGGAGTTCACTGCGCGTCCTCCCGGGTATGAGCTGGCTTGCAAGGCGCTAATGCTGAACATTCTGTCGCAGCTGCAGCGTTCCAGATCCACGCTCCATCAGCGTGCGGCCGATACGGTTCACGGCCAGCGTCTGTTATCCCTCATGAAGCAGATGGAGTCATCTCTGTCTGAGGCGTGGAGCAACAAACGCTTAGCCGATTTGCTGCTCATGAATGAGGATCACGCGGCGAAGCTGTTCAAGCAGGTTGCCGGACAGCCGCCGGGTGAGTATCTGCGCTCTATTCGGCATCGCGAAGCCCGCAGGCTGCTCCGCGAGACCGACTTATCCGTGGAAGAGGTCGGCGAACGCACGGGCTGCCCCGACATCCACTACTTCAGCCGGCAGTTCCGCAAGCAGGAAGGGCTGTCGCCGAGTATGTACCGCAAGCTCTCGCGGGTACTGTAGGGGGAACGTCCGCGTCCGGCGGAGTCGGGGGGCGGGGGGCGTGAGAAGTAGAGAGTTCGAAAGTTGGACTCTCAGCTCTGAAACCACTTCGATTAATGACTGAGAGTTCGAAAATCGCACTCTCAGTCTCCAAACTAACTAATCTGTACCCTCATGAGATGCTGAAAGTTCGAAAGTCGAACTCTCAGCGCAGAAACCATCTTGATTAAAGACTGAGAGTTCGAAAATCGAACTCTCAGACCCCAAACTAACCATTCTGTACACTCCTGCATGGCTGAAAGTTCGAAAGTCGAACTCTCAGCGCCGAAAACACTTCGATTAATGACTGAGAGTTCGAAAATCGCACTCTCAGTCTCCGAACTAACCATTCTGTACCCTCTTGCGTGGCTGAAAGTTCGAAAGTCGAACTCTCAGCGCCGAAAACACTTCGATTTATGACTGAGAGTTCGAAAATCGCACTCTCAGTCTCCGAACTAACCATTCTGTACCCTCTTACGTGGCTGAAAGTTCGAAAGTCGAACTCTCAACGCCGATACCATCTCGATTAACGACTGAGAGTTCGAAAATCGAACTCTCAGTCTCCGAACTAACCATTCTGTACCCTCTTGCGTGGCTGAAAGTTCGAAAGTCGAACTCTCAACGCCGAAAACACCTCGAAAAGAGGCTGAGAGTATTAAAATCGGACTCTCAGTCTCGCGGTTTATTGGGTTCGGGTTCGGGTTCGGGTTTGGGGTTCGGGGTTCGGGGTTCGGGGTTCGGGGTTCGGGGTCGGGGTTCGGGGTTCGGGGTTCGGGGTTCGGGGTTCGGGGCTGCAGCTTGCGATTGGGGGTTGCAAATGGCGGTTGGTGGTTTGGGTTGGGTTCGGAGAGGTTGACGTTGGGGTTTGCGGTCGAGGTTGAGATCGGCATCGGAGCGCTAACGAACCGTACAGCCCTTATTCGAGCGAAATTCGCTCCAAATTTATTCTAACGAACCGTAGAGGTCTTATTAGGAACAAATGGTGCGAAAACGAGCAATTCAACACCAAATAAGTCCTGCAGGGTTCGTTAGAATTTCAAACCTAGCTATTTGGCTGAAATAAGACCTCTGTGGTTCGTTAGAGTCGAAGCCCAACTTGGCGAAGCACTGCGCGCCCACCCGCCCACACAAAAAAAGCTGCCCCACAAATCGCGTAATCGCGCTTGTGAGACAGCTCTCCTTCCAACTATGAACCGTTGGCACCGCCGGTGCCTTCGGGATTCTTGGTTCCTTTGCTCTTGTACGGCTTCGGAGCGCTTTTCTTCCGATTCTCGGCAGCCTGCCAGCGGTTCCAGCCTTTCTTGCCCGTGCCGCGGCCTGTGCCGCCGCCTTTACTCTTGGTCATATCAACTAGCCTACCTTCTCGAAAGCGATGCCCACGTGCTCTCGAGCCACTGATCGAAATCCGCTTCTTTATCGCCTTCGTAAATATCGTAAACGTCGGATCTCATCTTCTTCAGCTTCTCTTTGAACTCTTCGTATGTGTGGCCATCCGGCAAGCTCTTCTTGATCCGCACCAGAATTTTGTTCAGGCCTTTTACCAGTTCGCCTGTCTTGCGAGTTGGCACTTCCACCTCTTCGCCAAGCTCCTTCAGCACACGCTGAGCGGCCGCTTGCACTTGATGCACCATATCGCTTTGCGCAATTCGCTTCAACAGCAGAGTAGCCTGCTCCTCGCCTAATTGCCCAAGCTCCTCAACAGCACGAAGGCGTTCACGCCAGTTCGACGTACGGCCTGCGGCTTTCTTCAATTCTTCATAACTAACGGGTTGTTCCATTACTTCTTCTTCGGTATGTTCCAATTTCGATCAAGCTCCCTCGATTAACTATTCTATACACGCTACTAGAATGATTCAGGAAAGTCAATGCTTGGCTTGTCCGAATAGCCGGATTGCTTCGCATTCATGCGATATTGACTGGGCGTTAAGCCATAGGCCTTCTTGAATTGGGTGAAGAAATGGCTCCGACTCAAGAATCCCGACTTTTCCATAATATCCGTTATCGTATCCGTGGATGTCGCAACCAGCTGACTGGCGTACGCGAGCCTCACATTATTGATGAAATCCGATACGGACACAAGCCTATGCTTCTTAAATAGTTTACCCAGATATGGGGGCGACAGATCCACCTCATCCGCAATGTAGTCGAGCGACAGCGCAGGATTCGCCAGCTCACGGTGAACAATCTGATTCACCATATCGAGCAGCTTCAAATACTTATTGTCTTTCTTGGCTTCGAGCTCCTGTGCCAAACTGTCAAACAGTGCGGAGAAGTCGGCCATGATCTGCTCAATCGTTTCCATCTTCTGCAGCTTCATGAGGTAGGCGTTAAAATGAAAATCCACCTTCATCGCATGATTGGTTTCCAGCACCTCAATGGCATGCCGAATGAGCAGCAAAATCCGAATAAACATAGAGCTGAGCGCCGAATAGCTGTATGCCGATGCATCCTTAAGCATGGCGGACAGTGCTTCCTTCGCCTCTTGAAAATGCCCCTGGATAAGCGCCTCCTTCAATTCATCATCTTTCTCCTGCGATGATTTGAAATCATCCGTTCGGACCGTAATGTGCTCGCTGAAAATCATACTTTCATGACCGTAAATCAGTCGGTAATAGGAGAGGTCGAGCGTCTTCAAATAATGAAAATTCAGCTGGGATACCGTTTCGAACGGTTCACTGAATGTGACCGATACGGCAAGACGCAGATACTGTTTCGTATGCTGCTGAATCTGCTGCATCCATTCAACCAGCGCCAGCTGCTCGGAAGGTGCGCCAAGCGAATCTACATTGAGCAGCAGCATGACCTGATCCTCTTCAAGCTCCAAACATTCATGGGCGGCCTTCTGCTGCATCAGCTCAGTAACAATATTGACGATGCCAAACTTTAATAAACTCCGGTCCCCTCTGCTATATGTCGCGCAGAAGTCCGAGAAGTGATCGATTTTGAAGAGCACGATGAGAAAAGCTGCAGAAGGATCAAGGGAAATATCGTATTTGAGAAATTGCTTCCTTAATTCGTCCGCAGACAGCGGCCCCTTGGAATGCATGATTTTGCGCAGAAACTGCTGCTTCCGATCGTAAGACTCGCCCCGCTTCTCCATCTCCAGCTGGTTATATTTCTGAATGACGAGGGACATCGGGACGACCAGTCTTCGAGAGAAATAGAAGGTGAGCAGTATGCTGCCGACGATAAACAGGACGACGAACAGATACGTCTTCTGCTTCATCCGTTCCACATCTTTGACGATGTCGTGATACGGCGTAATACTGACGAGGTTCCAATCGAAGGCATCCGTACTCGTATAAGTAACAAACGAATCGACGCCATCCACATTCATGCGGAAGTTCCCGGCCCGCACCTTAGAATCATTGATGCGCTTGATATACGGCTTGTCCGACAAATTCGCCAGCAGAGGATGCGTCTGATCTGCCGACAGCAGCATGCCTTTACTATCGGTGACGAAGATACGGCTGCCGCCGGCATCGTTCTGCGAATGGATGCTTTGGCGAAGCCACTCCTCCGATATATTCAGAATGATCGCTTCATTGACTTTGCCGCTCGCAACTTGGGAGTCAAAGAACAAATACGAATAAACGTACATATCCTTGACCGCGCCCGTGGCGATGCCGGACATGATGTTCGGAATTTTGCGCAGCACGATGCTGTGCGAAGGGTGGTTCTTAATGTCATCGAGAATCGGGAAGATGCCTTGATCATCAAAGGTTGTGCGGTCATAGATGAATTGTTCACGGGGGACGGCATAGATTTGCTCACCGTTGTAGATATAGATGGATTGAAGGAACGGATAAATATTTTTGTAGGATTGCAGTTTAATCTGGTACTTCACGTAGTCATCAGAATCGATATCCGAGTAAAGCAGGTCCGTAATAATGTCATCGAAGAAAGCCGTTGTCGACACCGATCTGGCCGTCTGCTCAAGCGTGCTTACATTTCGGCTCGTGTATTGAAGGTCGGCGAGCTGCTCGCGATAGACCTGTTTCAAGGCGAAGTTCTCGAAATTCCGGCTCAATAAGGAGGATTGAACGAAGAGCAGCAGCACAGTACTGACCAGGAAGGGAAGCAGGATCGTCAGAAAGAGCTGAAACGGGTTCTTCAGAACAAATTTCTTGAACATTTTGTATGCAACTCCTCTACCTCCAAGACTATCACACAACGCGAAAATGATTCAATTCGATTTGTATTTTGACCTCAAAAGCCTCTTTTCAGAACAAAAAGTGATTTTGAGAACTGCTCCATTCGTTCGAAAGCGAACTGAAATGACATTTTAGAAATTGTCAGCACCCACTCTGTTCAACTATGATCAAATCAGCTCTTGAGAACGTTTACATTCTTACCTGAAGGAGGCCTAGCTACTATGAACAAGATTCCGTTCTTAGCTTCATCTCGCCATCTCAAAAAGAATCTGCAGCTGGCGCTGCTCGCACTGCCCGCCTTCCTCGTGATCTTCGTCTTCTCTTATCTGCCGATGGGCGGGATCTTCATTGCCTTCAAAAATATCAATTATACCGATGGTATTCTGCGGAGTCCTTGGGTCGGGATTGATAACATCAAGTTCTTCTTTACCTCCAGCGACGCTTGGATGGTCGTTCGAAACACGCTTCTATATAATAGCGTCTTTATTGCAGTAGGCACCTTCTTATCCGTCGTATTCGCGATTCTTCTCAATGAAGTCGTAAGCCGCAGATGGGTCAAGGCCTACCAGACGGTTTTCTTCTTCCCCTACTTCTTCTCCTGGATTATCGTGGCTTACATGGCCTACTCGTTCATCGGGCCGTATGGCGTTCTTACTACGTTAACCGAGAAGCTGGGTTTTGAGGCGTTCGACTTCTACTCCACCACGTGGGTCTGGCCCATAATGCTAACCCTCATTAATATTTGGAAAGGGCTTGGCTATGTCAGCATTATTTTCTACGCAGGCATTCTGGGCATTTCACAGGAATACTTCGAGGCGGCTGAGATCGACGGCGCTTCCAAACTTCAAATTATCCGCAACATTACCATACCGCTCATCATGCCGCTCATCACGATCATGACGCTGCTCTCCATCGGCAAAATCTTTTACTCGGATTTCGGCTTGTTCTTCTTCGTCCCAAGGGAAGTCGGTCAACTATTCCCGGTCACCCAAGTTATCGATACGTATGTGTATCGGATGCTCAAAGTTTCAGGCGATATCGGCATGTCGTCCGCAGTCGGGTTATTCCAATCCGTTATGGGCTTTATCGTTGTACTGGGAAGCAACTACGTCGTGAAGAAAATCGATGATGACAATAAATTATTTTAGAAGACGTCTGGAGATGAGATGAGCCTATGCCACAGAAGAAAAGGAAGATTTCGCAGCTTCTTATCCATTTGATCTTTATTCTCTTTAGTCTATGTTGTATCCTGCCGCTCGTCTCGATCTTGTCCATCTCCTTCAGCAATGAAGTGGACATCATCAAGAACGGATACAGCTTAATTCCGCGCATGTTCGATTTGAAAGCTTATACGTACGTCCTCTACCGCCCTATCCAGCTTCTAGGCGCGTTCAAAGTATCCATCATGGTCAGCTTCATCGGCACCTTTCTCGCAGTACTGTTCATGGCCGGCATCTCCTACACACTCTCCCGCGAAGATTTCAAATACAAGAATAGCCTCAGCTTCTACGTCTTCTTCACGCTGCTGTTCAACGGCGGCTTAGTCCCTACCTACATCTTGATCAGCAATTACCTGCATTTGAAAAATACCATCTGGGTGCTCATCCTTCCATACCTGGCCGTACCTTGGTTCATTCTGCTGCTGCGCTCCTTTATGCAGAAGATCCCTTTCAACATCATTGAATCCTGCATGATCGACGGAGCGAGCGAATTCCGCATCTTCTTCCAAATCGTGATCCCGCTTGCCAAACCCGGTTTGGCGACCGTTTCCTTATTCACCATGCTGCTCTACTGGAACGATTGGTGGCTCAGCCTCCTCTACATCGAGAATGAACACCTTGTTCCGCTTCAATATATGCTCTACCGCATGATGAACAACATTGCCTATCTCACCAGCTCGACCAACATGATGCCCGCTAATATGAAGAACGCTGAGCTTCCTTCGGAATCCGCGCGGATGGCGATGGCAATCTTGGCAGCAGGACCGATGCTCGCTGTCTTTCCGTTCTTCCAGAAGTATTTTGTCAAAGGACTTACCGTCGGTGCAGTGAAGGGATAGCTTAAACGTGGATCTCTGATCCCATTTAAGATAGCAATGCCAATACAAAAAAGGGAGGATTCACAATGCAACGAGCAAGAGCATTCCGATTGTCCAAGTTAGGCCTTCTATGTACGATTATGCTTCTCGTATTCAGCATGCTGGCTGTCGCTTGCGGCAACAACTCCAATAATAATGGAGGAAACACGAGCACGAACAACACCGGCAAGTCCGACAATACAGCCGCGGCGAATGAAACTTCAAATGCAGCTGCCACAACAGACAACACAGCTGCAACAGATGCGAATACAGCGGCAGATCTGCCTGAAGTTAAGCTTACCTGGTACTTCCCCGGAAACTTCCCGCAACCGCAACAAGATAAGATTTTCGCTGAAGTCAATAAAGTGATCAAAGATAAAATCAATGCTACCGTTGATTTCAAAGCGATCCCGTTTGGTGATTTCGATCAAAAAATGCAGGTGGTTATTGCCTCCGGCGAGCCTTATGACATTACGTTCACAGCCGGCTGGATCAACAACTATACGCAAAACGTAGCCAAAGGCGCATTCCTCCCGCTCGATGATCTGCTTGCCAAGTACGCACCGACGACGTTAGCCTCCATGCCCGCTTCCTTCTGGGATGCAACGAAAATCAAAGGGCAAATCTACGGCTTCGTCAATCAGCAAATCTCGGCAAGAACACCGGCCGTTACAGCTCCAAAAGCATTAATCGATAAATATGGCTTAGATATGAATTCCATTAGCGGCAAAATCAATGAAAACAGCTTAGACCTGCTCCTGCCGTTCATTCAAGCGGTTCAAAAGGATTATCCTCAGAAATACCCGGTTATCGGGATTGACCCGGATTTCTTCAACATGGAGGCTATTGTCGGCTTCAATGTACCCGGCGTCGTGAGATTTGGCGATGACTCCCTCACGGTTATCAATCAGTTCGAATCCGATAGCTATAAGAAATTCGCAGCTACCCTTAGAGATTGGAACGAGAAGGGCATTCTGCATTCCAAAGAACGGATCTCCAAGAAAACCGATGATTGGACAGACGGAAAAGCAGGCAAATGGGTGCTGAACATCGGCGGCGCATTCAAGCCGGGCGGCGCTAACCTTGACTCCGCGCTTGGCGGAGAGCCGTACCTTGAAGTTCCTGCCGGCACTGCGCATTTGACAACAGGCGGTATCACGGCAACGATGCAAGCGATCAACCGCAACTCCAAAAATCCGGAAAGAGCGATGATGCTGCTTGAATTGCTCAACACGGACAAAGATCTCTACAACCTCTTAAACTTCGGTATTAAAGGCGAGCAATACGATTTCGATGCTGATGGCCTCATGATCCCGGGACCTGCGCAAGCCGACTACAACCCGCAAGTACCTTGGATGTTCGCGTCCAACTTCCTGGCTAATGTAGAGAAAGGCATGCCAGCGGATGTTTGGGAGCAAACGAAGAAAGTGAACGCGGAAGCTGAGCCTTCCAAGCTGCTGGGCTTCACCTTCGATGCTGAGCCTGTAAAAGGTGAAATCGCGAAAGCCTCTGCGGTAAATGACGAGTATTCCCGTGCGATCAGCTTGGGCGTTACTTCCGAGGAGAAATACAACGAGTTCGTGGCGAAAATGAAAGATGCCGGCGCGGAAAAAATTATCGCGGAAATGCAGAAGCAAATCGATGCTTGGAAAGCAGCGAAATAAGGATGGAATGAAAGAAGTCGTGCAGCGAGCTGCACGACTTCTTTTCTTTGTAGGGAATGCCGCGCTAATCCTGCAGCAAGAACCGATATCCGATGCCCGGCTCCGTCTCAATGAACACGGGTCTCGTCGGGTCCTCCTCCAGCTTCTTGCGCAAATGGCCAATGTAGATACGCAGATAATGGCTGTCTGATTCATGGTGATGGCCGCCCCAAACCTGCTGCAGCAGCTGCCGCTGCGTAATGACCTTACCCGCGCTCGAGGCCAATACTTTGAGCAGGTCGTACTCCGTAGGCGTTAGCTTCACTCGATTGCCGTCCAGCTCAACGACCCGCTGCGCCAAATCAATCATAAGCCGGCCGAATTGAAGAACCGGCTCATCGGTTGATTTCGCTGCATGACGGAGCGCAACGCGAATTCTCGCGAGCAGCTCCCCCATGCCAAACGGCTTGGTCACGTAATCGTCCGCTCCGCTGTCGAGCGCCGCAATCTTATCGTCTTCTCGGTCCTTGGCCGTCAATACGATGACCGGTATCCGCGTCCACTCTCGAACTCGGCTCAGCACCTCCATGCCGGATATATCCGGCAAGCCAAGATCGAGCACGATAAGATCGGGATGGATGGTGCTTGCTTGATAAACGCCGTCTTCTCCAGTTGCGGCCGTATGAATGTCAAAGTGATGCGCTTGTAAGGAAACTTGGAGCAGCTTGCGAATTTGCGGCTCGTCATCGATGATCAAGATACGTGCTCCGGTTGTCGTGGTCATATCAGTTCGTTATCCCCTTCCGGAGTCATTTGAGCGAGAAAGCTCTGGTCCCCCAGTGGCAGTGCAATCTGGATAACGGCACCTTTCGGAAGGTTATGCTCCGCTGTAATCGTTCCCCCATGCGCTTCCATGATGCCTTTGCAGATCGCAAGCCCAAGCCCCGTTCCCGGCACATGCTTGGTCCTGCTGCCACGGTAAAATTTATCGAATATGCGCTCAAGGTCAGCGGCTGGAATCCCCATACCCGCATCCGCTACTCTGATGATAACATGGGTTTCATCCTGCTCGACGGAAATCACGACGGTGCTCTCATCCGGCGAGTACTTGATCGCATTGTTTACCACATTAACGAGCACTTGCTCAAGCAGCACCTCATCGCCAAGCACAATCGGAATTCGCTCCGGCAGACTCACCTGTATTTCGCGGTTACGCTGGAAGTCCTTCACTTGGGACAAGACAACTCCGATAATGTCTCCGACGTCGCACCAGTTTTTACGCAGCCGAAGCATGCCGCTTTCCAATTGGACCATGCCAAGCAGGTTCGTGACGAGCCGATTCATGCGCAAAGCGCCGTCTCTAATGGTCGCAAGCAATTCGAGTCGATCCTCGGAGGAAAACATCCGATCTCCCTCGATGAGTCCCGTTGCTGACCCGATAATCGTTGCGAGCGGAGTCCGTAATTCATGGGAAACGGAGTCCAGCAATGCCGTTCGTAAGCGCTCGGATTCAGCCGTCAGATGGGCAAGCTTTGCCTCTTCCCCTAACTTCACCCTTGCGATCGCACTTGCTGCGAGTCCGGCGAAGGCTTCGAGCAGTCTTTTATTCTCCATGGATAGAGTAGTCGAATCACCGCTTGCAAGATTCACGGCTAATACCCCGTACACCCGCTCTTCCGTGAGCAGCGGCACATACAAGCCGGGGAATTCTCTTAATGTGCCTGAACCCCGTCCTGCCATTTCCCCGTGCGAATACACCCATTTGGCGATAGCCGTCTCCGATTCTCCCCAGCCCCAGTCCTCGCTTGCGGAAGAAGCAGCTAATGTAAGCTCATCCTGACTGTCAGGCAAATAGAGCGCTACCTGCGAATGGATGGTAGCCGAAACTTGATGGCAAACGTTCTCCAGCAGCGATCGAATATCCGCAATGGCCGTCATTTGCCGACTTAGTGTATAGAGCGATGCCGTGTGGGCTTCTCTTTGCTTAGCCAGCTTCAGCTGCTGTTTGAGCCTGGCAGCCAGGCTGGCCGTTAGCGCTGCAACTGCAAGGTAGACGACAAAGGAAAAAATATAACGTAAATCCGCTACCGTAAAGCTAAGGAAAGGCGGAACAAAGAAAAAATCAAAGGCAAGCACGCCTAAGGCTGCAGCATAAAACGAAGGGGCAAGTCCCCAATATACGGCGCTGAATAATACAGGGAATAAATAAATAAGTGCAATGTTAACCATATCGAAGGCCAGCTCAAAAGCATGGAGGACGATGGTTAACAAGGTGACGCATAAAGTAACCCAAACATAAGGCTTCATCGAAAAAGCTCTGATTCTCAAGGCTAGATTCATTCTCATCACATCCTGTAGAGACGATATGCCATTCATTATTGCGTTTGGGCATCAAAGTCCGCCACAATTAATACATCCATATGCCTGGTAAGCCGAATCAACTGATTGACGACGGAACCCTTCCATAGCGATTCCCAGAAGGATAGCTTCGGTTGACCTATAACCAGCTGTGTCGCTTCAACCTCATCTGCTTTCGAAGCTAAAACAGCGGCAATTTGTCTGTTCTGGTGCTCTTCATGGATAATAAACTTCCCGCCTAATCGCTCCGTCAATTTCTCCAAAGCAGCCAACCGTTTCTTCAGCTCATCCGAACAGCTGCTTCCCACTTGTACATAATTGACATACCATGCGGCCTTAAGCCTGTACGCCGTCCGGAACCCGCGCCGTATCAGACGTTCGGCATGCGGCGTACTGTTGACGCAGATAAAGATCACTTCTTTCCTTCGCCACGGGCCGCGCAGAGAACTCTTCCGCTCGAACGATTCCAATCGTTCATCGACATCGTCGGCGATTTCGCGAAGGGCCAGCTCTCGCAAAGCAATCAGGTTCCCTGTTTTGAAGAAGTTATTTAGCGCCTGATCGACTTTCGTCATGGCATAGATTTTGCCCTCCCGCATCCGATGCTGGAGCGCTTCCGGAGCAACATCGATGAGCTGCACCTCATCGGCCAAATGAAGGATACTATCGGGTACCGTTTCCCGGACCCGAACTCCGGTAATTTGTTCGACAGCATCATTCAAACTCTCCAAGTGCTGCACATTAACCGTTGAAATGACCGAAATGCCCGCATCCAATATTTCCAGCACATCTTCATATCGTTTCTTGTACTTGCTTCCGGGTACATTCGTATGGGCAAGCTCATCGACCAGTACAACCTCGGGACATCGCCGGATGATCTCATCCGTATCCATTTCTTCAAGGGTAACTCCTTGATATACCATACGCTTTCGGTCTATGACATTCAAGCTGCCGATCTGCTGGATCGTTTCGGCTCGGTTGTGGGTTTCCAGCAGTCCTATCTGGACATCAATCCCCTTTCTCAGATGGTCATTCCCTTCGCGCAGCATCATATACGTTTTGCCCACGCCGGGAGCAGCGCCGATATATACTTTAAATTTGCCGCGTCTGATTTGGTCGATCTTCTCCGCTACTTCCTGCTGGCTGAGCCGCTTATATTTCTGCTGCTCTGTGGCCGCCGTCATTTGGGCGGGAAGAACCCGCTCTCCCTCATTCGCCGTGGAATCAGCGACTAGAAACAGATCGATATTTTTCGTGATCTTCAGCAGCTCACTTATAATGGACCCCTGCCAGAACTCCTGCCACCGTGTTTGCTTCGAATGCCCCATCACGATGCGCGTCACATTATGCTGGGTCGCGTAGTTCACTAATGTCTTCGGAATGCGCCTTCGCTTCGGGAATGGCAGCTCTTCAAACTTACCATCCACTTTCTCTACAAGCTTAATCGTGCTCCTGCGGAAGGTTGCCTCTTCTTTCGATAAAGACTTCTTCAATTTGCGAAACGTAATCACAACCAGATCCCCGTTCAGTCGCTTGGCTATTTGCTGTCCTCGCCTAACATAGATGGATCCGTTCCAGTGGTACTGCGTCGTGACCAGGATGCGCTCCGCTGCGCCGGATGGGCCGATCAGCCCCATTTCTTCGCGATGCAATTTCAAGGATTCATTCACATCCTCCGCAACCAGCCGAAGCGCCAGTTCACGGAGCACGCCCAAATTGCCTCGTTTAAACACCGTTGCATCCTTATTCCCTTTCAGATGCCCTTCGGCCATACGATTTAATACCGTTTCCGGGGTGACGTCAATCAGCCTCACCTCATCGGCCAGTTCAAGCGTATCCGCGGGAACCGTGCACGCCGCTTCAATCCCCGTAAGCTTATGGGCGATTTCGGTGTAACCCTCAAGCTCGTATACGTTAACCGTTGTGATCACGCTAATCGCATGAGAAAGCAGAAATTTGATGTCCTCCAGTCTGGTAGCAAAACGGGCATCCGGACGATTGCGGTGAGCAAGGCCGTCTACGAGAACGACTTCCGGATTTCGCTCGAGCAGCGCATCGAGGTTCAAATCCTTGAGCTCAGCTCCGTTCTCATACCAATGAATACTAGGGACCCGCTCCAGGTCACCCAGCTGCTCTACCGTCTCTGGTCGCTGCAGCGTCGAGACTGCGCAGATGACCACATCGATGCCTTGCTGCTTCAAGGTCTGTCCTTCGCGCAGCATATGATAGGTTTTGCCCGAGCCGCTTACGGGACCGATGTAGATCTTCAGCGTACCGCGGTGGAGCTTCGAGATGGAATGCAAGATATCTTCCGGCGTTTTGCGTTTAAAGCTTTCCACTGGCGATTTCCCCTCTATATGAAAGATGAATAAAACCGAGAAAGCCACCCCCACAAAGTGGAGGCGGCTGCTTGAGTATTACTTCACTTGCTTCATGAGTTCCATATTAATGCCCGTTACGTTCACGCGCGGTTCCCCGAAAATGCCAAGCTGCCGGCTTGTCGTATTGGCATCCACGAGTTCATTAAGCTCCTGCTCCGAAATCCCCGTCTCTTTGCTGATTCTCGGCACTTGCGCTTTGGCTGCTTCCGGAGACAAATCCGGATCATAGCCGGAGCCGGAGACGGTTACCAGATCGGCCGGGATATCCGTCAAATTCGGATTATCCTTCCGAAGCGCGTCGATTTGCTCTTTCATGGCCTTCACGTATTCCGGATAGGCAATGGCCATATTGGAGCCCGCCGAGGCTGTTGGATCGTATTTTGCGTTCGAAGCTCGCGGATGGAACAATTTTGGCGATTGGAAATCCTGGGCTAAAAGCTCCGAACCGACAACCTTGCCGTTCACTTCAATTAAGCTGCCTGCGGCTTGTTTCGGGAATAAAGCTCCCGCTACACCGGTCGTGACTAATGGATAAAGGAGTCCGCAAAGCACCATAAGCACTACGGACAGACGTATCGCGGTCAGTGTCATCTTCATATGATTATCTCCTTAAACGAGTTGAAGACCATGAAGCACCAGGTCTATGATTTTGATGCCGATGAATGGAACGATAACCCCGCCAAGGCCGTAAATCAGCACGTTGCGAGTAAGCAGCGTATCGGCTGTCATGGCACGGTATTTCACGCCTTTCATCGCAATTGGGATGAGCAGCGGGATAATGACGGCATTGAAAATTAACGCGGACAAGATCGCCGATTTCGGCGAAGTCAGGTGCATGATGTTCAGCGATTGCAGCTGAGGCATCGCCAATATGAACATAGCCGGGATGATCGCGAAATACTTGGCGATGTCATTGGCAATCGAGAATGTCGTAAGGGCGCCACGGGTAATGAGCAGCTGTTTGCCGATCGAGACCACAGACAACAGCTTCGTCGGATCGGAATCCAAATCGATCATATTGGCCGCTTCCTTCGCAGCCATCGTTCCCGAATTCATCGCCAGGCCAACGTCGGCTTGAGCCAGCGCCGGAGCATCATTCGTACCGTCGCCCGTCATCGCAACGAGCTTGCCTTCTTGCTGTTCCTTCTTAATCGCGGCAATTTTGTCCTCCGGCTTCGCTTCGGCGATGAAATCGTCGACTCCCGCTTCAAGAGCAATTGTAGCCGCTGTGAGCGGATTATCGCCCGTACACATGATTGTTTTGATGCCCATTGCCCGCATCTCCGCGAAACGTTCCTTCAGTCCAGGCTTCACGGTGTCCTTCAAGTAGATGACACCGTATATGCGATTACCTACGGCCGCAGCGAGCGGAGTGCCTCCCGCTCTGGCAATCCGGTTCGATGCTTCTTCTAAATCGCCCGGGATGCTGCCGCCATTGGCGGAAACAAATTTCTTAATGGCATCGACCGCACCTTTACGGATCTGAACGCCGCCGGCCATATCAAGTCCGGACATTCTTGTTTCTGCCGTAAACTCAACAATTTCGGCGCTTGCATATTCGCTCTCCGCCCAAGATTCGCCGAGTTTACCGGCAAGCTCTACGATCGAACGACCTTCAGGCGTTTCATCCTTTACAGAGGCCTGCAAAGCAGCGAATGTCATTTCCTTGGCTGTGACGCCTTTGACCGGAATGAACTCAGCAGCCATCCGGTTCCCGTACGTGATCGTGCCCGTCTTATCCAAGATCAGTGTATCGATATCGCCGGCAGCCTCAACAGCCTTACCGGACATCGCAAGTACATTATATTGCGTAACCCGGTCCATGCCGGCAATCCCGATAGCGGACAACAGCGCGCCGATGGTTGTCGGTATTAAACAGACAAGCAATGCGATTAGGGTAGCAATATCCAGATTGACATTCAGATAGTTCGCCATTGGAACCATTGTCATAATAACAATAAGGAAAATGATCGTTAATACGGCAAGAAGCGTCGTTAATGCAAGCTCATTCGGTGTTTTTTGCCGCTTGGCGCCTTCTACGAGCGATATCATGCGATCCAGGAAGGATTCACCCGGATCTGTCATGACTTTCACAATAATATAGTCGGAAGCAACTCGCGTCCCCCCTGTAACCGAGGAGAAATCGCCGCCGGCTTCCTTGATCACAGGTGCTGATTCACCTGTGATCGCCGATTCATCGATGGATGCCAGACCCTCGATAATCTCACCGTCTGTCGGAATAAGCTCGCCGGCTTCCACGCGGACAATGTCGCCTTTCTTCAGCTGCGTGGAAGGAACCTGCTTGAAAGAGCCATCCCGCTGAACAAGCTTCGCCATCGTTTCGGACTTCGTTTTCCGAAGGGTATCCGCCTGCGCCTTGCCTCGGCCTTCTGCTAATGCTTCAGCGAAATTGCCGAACAAGACGGTAAAGAGCAGAATGAAAAATACGGTCACATTATAGCCTCGGCCTACTGTATCCGCGCCAAACAGATCAGGCTGTATGGATAGCAGCAACGTAATAACCGTACCTACTTCAACGATAAACATAACCGGGTTCTTGATCATGACCGCCGGATTCAGTTTCTTAAAGGCATCGAGTATCGCCTGCGATGCAATTTCCTTTGTTATTGTTTTTCTGCGTGCAGCAGCCATCGTTTATCTCTCCTTAAGTTTATTGCGGCATGGCCAGATGTTCAGCAATTGGCCCCAGTGCAAGTCCAGGGAAGAACGTGAGCGCTCCGATCACGAGAATGATCATGATGAGAATTCCCGTGAACAATGGTGTATTCGTGCGCAGCGTTCCAGTCGATACCGGTACAACTCGTTTAACCGCAAGAGACCCCGCAATCGCAAGCATGGCAATGATGGAAATATAACGGCCAAACAACATGACCAGACCAATCCCGATATTATAGAAGTCGGTATTCGCGGTCAGTCCGCCAAATGCGGAACCATTGTTTGCCGCACCGGACGTGAAGGCATAAAGCACTTCAGATAATCCGTGCGTCCCTGCGTTTGCTATGGACGCGGTAGCCACCGGCGTTGCAAGTGCAATCGCGGTCGGTGCCAGAATGAGCAAAGGATGAATGAGAAGCGCAATTGCAGCAAGCTTCACTTCTTTTCCTTCAATTTTCTTACCGAGGAATTCCGGCGTGCGTCCAACCATCAGACCGCAAATGAATACCGATAAAATGAGATACAGTAACCCATTGAGGAGCCCGACGCCTTTACCGCCGAATACGTTATTCAGCATCATTTCGGACAACGCAACAAAGCCGCCCATCGGTGTTAACGATTCGTGCATATTGTTTACAGACCCCGTAGTAGCTGCCGTTGTCACCGCTGTAAACAATGCGGACTGCGATTCGCCAAACCTTACTTCCTTGCCCTCCATATTTCCGTGAAGGCCTGCCGCATCAAGAGCGGGAACGCCTCTGTATTCCGATACAAAAACGACTGTAAGCATAACCAAGAAGATGAGTCCCATAGCTCCAAATACAGCCCAGCCCTGCTTCTTGTTCTTAATCATCAGACCGAAAGCATACACGAGCGCGGTAGGAAGCAGCATCATGCATATAATTTCAACCATGTTTGTGAGCGGTGTTGGATTCTCGAACGGATGCGCAGAGTTCGTACCGAACCATCCACCGCCGTTTGTACCCACGTGTTTAATGGATTCAAGTGTCGCTACAAGACCTCTGGTTATCGTCTGCTGAGCCCCTTCAAGCGTGGTCGCATCTATAGCACCCTGGAACGTTTGCGGAATGCCTTGGAATACGAAGAACAAAGCGACCAAGAAGCTGAGCGGCAAGAATACTCGCGTAATTCCGCGAACCATATCCACGTAGAAGTTACCGAGATTATCTTGACGGCCGATGAGTCCACGTATGAACGCAATCGCTATAGCAAAGCCGGTTGCCGCCGACGTGAACATTGGAAACGTGATGGCAAGCAATTGAGACAAGTAAGAAAGTCCATTCTCACCTGAGTACGACTGCCAGTTTGTATTCGTAATAAACGATACGGCTGTATTAAATGCCTGCGCTGCCGGCATATTGCCGATCCCGTCCGGATTGAGCGGCAGGAAGCTTTGAAACCGCAGGACAAGATACAGAAGAATCATCATGACGAAGTTGCTAAGCAGGACGGCTGCTATATACTTTTTCCATCCCATTGCTTCATCTTCGCGTACGCCCATCAAGCGATACAGCATGCGTTCGAAAGGACCGAACACACGATCGAGCCCCGTTTTTTCTCGTTGAAAGACTTTTACTAAATAACTGCCTACCGGCTTAACCAACAACATTAAGATGATAAGCGTTATGGCAACTTGTATGAACCCCATACTCATGTTATGAATCCTCCGCCCTTACCATTTAGAATTTTTCGGGTTTTACTAATACAAAGCCAAGGTACAAGATTAGAACAGCTGCAATAATACCGACGATAATCATAGCGTTACCTCCCTAGGCTTTCTCACAAAACTTAAGAAATCCCCAAAATATAGCAAATGCAGCAACAAACAATACGACCATTGTAAAATCATTCATCATGTCTCTTTACTACCTCCCTGTTACTGCAGTAATGAATTGAGAATATTTTCCCCTGTTGGATTGAAACTATGCTTGAATTAATGGGTGCCTGAAGTTTGTTTGGATACTCATCATTTCCCCTCGTTGGTATAGTGAAATCTTAATACGGGTTGCTGTAAAAAGGGGGTAAAGAAACCTGCTGCCAGGTGTAAAAAAAGTATAAAAATCGCCGTTATCGATGTTTAGAATGAGACATAGGCCTGCGAATGGTCGAATAAATACGCGCGATTCCATAATGCGCAGCTTCGGCCCGTGATACCTTTAGCTGTATAATCGAGCTGCTCAGCCAAGCTTGTTAATGCGGATTCCATTAAATGTGCGCGTTCCGTTCCCCACGATTCTTCCTTCTGATGGATATAATCCAAACTTTCTTCTAGTGTCAGACCCTTGATTCGCTGGTAGATGGCCGTCCACTGCACGATGTCCCCCTTCAGGTTACAGCCGTGCAGCTGGAATTCAATGAACCCACTTCCGCCGTCATTCGTGGTAATCGCAAGCAAACCGCAAATACAGTCTTCACTATGTCCGGGCAGCCTTTCATCGGTGAGCTCACCGTCAAATTGAAACAGCTCAATCGCTTTAATCTTGCAATCTTTCATACTACTCACTCTCCTGATTGTTTGTCGGCAGATGATAGAAAACGCAAAGAGGCCCGGGAGCAGAGAAACTCTGCTCCCGGGCCTCTTAAACAGCGTAAAGAAACAAGCTGTTGCAAGCTCGATTGAAGGGGGTTCTCTCTCATACGCTTACGAGGTTAGCTGTCGGATTCGGGCTTGAGAGTACCCTACCTTAACAAATAACACCTGTTATGGATTCACCCCAAGGAGCCGCTCTGGCATGCGTCGGCTCCTAATTGGTTCCCCCGTTCCTCTTGCGAGGACTCAGCGTTTAAAGCAAGATTTGATGTTGTTGAATCAAATCTTATTCCTGTTACACGAGATTGTAAAATCTGATTATGTGACCATATTCTCCTATTCGGACGTTATCCGTTTATGAAAGCGATGTCTTTCAATGGAGACACTCAATTTCAATAGATTTCCGTCAGAATGCTCCAATTTTTCGCATTTTCTATGGTGAAGCATTAACAATTGAATGTTCCTCGGGGATGCGGTACGCTGGTAATCATAGCGGAGAAGGCTGGCCGGCTAAGGCGAAGGAGATTGGTTCATTGTGCAGATTTTGCACCGGGAAAGCAGCGGACAGCAGGAAATAACCGTTTACGATACGAGTGAGTATGGAGAGGAGCGCGGGCGATTCCGCATCCTTCAGTTCTCGAACAGCGCCATGCAAGGCGCTATGGATTTGGACCAGCCGGAACGTATCTTGTTTGAATACCCGCAGGCAATGATTCACCTCATGAACAGTAGTAATCCTTCCTTCCAGCGTGTGTTCGTTATCGGACATGGCATCGGGACGATTGCGCGGAATTGCCCGGGGAAGCGCTTTAAAGTTGCAGAGCTGGACGAGCATGTGGTAGCGTTAAGCAAGGAGTATTTTGGCTATAGTGACGATAATGTGGTGGTTGGCGATGGCCGCGAGTTTCTTGCTGACGAGGATGCGTATGCGCTTGATTTCATCGTGCTTGATGCCTTCTCCGATAAGGGCACACCTCGGCATTTAACTTCGCAGGGCTTCTTCGAGCTCGCTGCCGCCAAGCTGGACGAGAACGGCGCGATCCTCATCAATCTGATGGGTAAACGCGAAAATGATGCTCATATAAACGCCATCTATACGACGCTGCAGGAAGTGTATCGCTCTGTGCAAGCTTTTGCCTTGCCAGCTGAAAGTGCATCCGATCGAAGGAATTACATTCTCGTGGGAAGCAACGAGCCGCTTCCCTATCAAAATCGGCGCATGGCTGGGTTTATGGAGATCGAATTAGGGCAAGGCTATATCATTGAAGATCGCTAGCACCATGCACTAGAGAGGTTGATATAAACTGATGAATACGCCAGTCACGACGGAGCAGACCGTCCGCTTGTTCGCCGCTGTCTCCGTTCCAGATGCCATCAAGCAGTCTATTTCCATCATGTGCGAAGACATCAAGTCACAGCTTCCCTTCCGCAAATGGGCACATAGGGACGATTATCACATCACGCTGCAATTTCTAGGCGATACGCCGAGCGCGCTTGTTCCAGCCATAGCAACTGCACTGAGTGAAGCAGCTACTGGTGTTCCTGCCTTCGAGCTGCAGGTTGCCTCGCTAGGCGTCTTCGGTCGCCCGATTCGCCCCTCCATCCTGTGGGCCGGCGTCGAAGGAGATGTCGCGCAATTGCATATGCTGCAACAAAATGTAGCCCGGATGTTGAAGCCCCTCGGGCTCACACCGGAGAGCCGCTCATATAACCCACATCTCACGCTTGCACGAAATTACGCGGGCAAGGATTCATTCGAGCCTTCGATGCTTAGCGGCTTTCAGGTTCCTACCTCAGGCAACCCGCTCCAGTGGAAAGCAGATGCCATCACACTCTATCAGAGTCACTTGCAGCGTCGCCCCATGTACGAGGCTATTTCAGTGGCTCCGTTTCTTCGGGATTAAGCGAATTAGCCCCCTTCAACCTCCATCATTTACGTTATACTGGTTTGTAATAGAACCATTTTGGAGGTAGATAGGCCTATGGAATCACGATATTTAATAGATAATACCACCTTTCAAGACTGGCCGGCCGTCCTCATGAAATCTAGCGGACTACGGATGATCGTCATCCCTGAGCTAGGAGGCAAAATCGTCTCTCTGCTAAACCTGGTAACCGGAAAAGAATGGATCGTCGGCACCGGATCTCGACCGCTTGCCAAGGTGGAGCATGGCTCAAATTTCCTCGCGGCGGATATGAGCGGTTGGGATGAATGTTTCCCTACTGTTGCTGCCTGCACCTATCCGGTAGATGGTGCCTACTTCGGACAACACATGCCCGATCATGGCGATGTATGGTCGATTCCTTGGGAGGTTTCTCTCGATGAACAGGATGCACTTGTGTGCAGGGTAGTCGGCAGAGCCCTCCCTTTCGAAATGACAAGAACCATCCGCTTCGAAGGGGAGCAGCAGCTACGGATCGATTACTCCGTTCGTAACCTCAACTCTGAGACGTTATCTGCATTTTGGCTTGCCCATCCCCAATTTGTTGCCACGGCACAGACGCAGATAATGCTGCCTAAGGCCACTAAACAAGTTCGCTGTGTAGGAGGCGGACGCTTTCTGCAGAAAGGTGAGTTGTATGATTGGCCGGAAGCGGTTATTGATGGTTTGAAGCTCCGCCTTGATACGATCGGCCCCGCTTCCGCCAAGGATGCTCGTAAATTCTATATTGATGGGGCAGTCCATGAGGGATGGACCGGACTATATGAACAAGACAGTGAGGATTATTTGAAGCTGGAGTGGGATGCTGAATTGGTGCCTTATTTGGGCATATGGATTGACGAAGGGCTATGCAACGAGCAAGCCGTTTGTGCGCTGGAGCCATGCAATGGGTACTACGACAACCTTACGGTAGCAACTGAACGAGACAAGCTTCTACGCATTAATCCGTACTCCTCGAGCGAGTGGCACTTAACTGTCAAACTAGGCTGTGGCCCGTTGGCAACTAAATAATTGGTCCTACTTCGTATAACGTCATCCTCAAATCGCTTAAATCAACCTTTTGGAAAAAACACCACTCCGACGCGTAATGTCGGAGTTCCAGCTTATTCCTTTACTACTCATCTCAGTTCTATCAAAGCAAAAATCCCGTTTCTCGGTTATCCGAAAAACGGGCTTGAATGTTGTAATAATGGAGCGGAAGACGGGAATCGAACCCGCGACCCTCGCCTTGGCAAGGCGATGCTCTACCGCTGAGCCACTTCCGCAGGTAAATATGGTGCGCGTAGAGGGACTTGAACCCCCACGGTCGCCCGCCAGATCCTAAGTCTGGTGCGTCTGCCAATTCCGCCATACGCGCATAATGTTAAGTGCCCCCATTTTCGTTAAACGAGAATGGTGAGCCATGTAGGACTCGAACCTACGACACCCTGATTAAAAGTCAGGTGCTCTACCAACTGAGCTAATGGCTCAAGTGTAAAAATGGTGCCGGCGATAGGAGTCGAACCCACGACCTACTGATTACAAGTCAGTTGCTCTACCAACTGAGCTACACCGGCATGTGTATAAGTTTCAAGTCTTACCAAACTCAATTAAATAAAACCCACAAGTGGGTTATTCAATTAGTTGATTTACAACTTGAAAACTGGATACGAACCTTTGCGAAGGTCTTATTTAGCTGATCTTGATCCGAAGTTGAACATCCGAGCGAATGTTCGTAGGATAAGCCCTCGACCGATTAGTATTCGTC
>NZ_JCAALT010000021.1:0-22457 GCF_059686995.1 Paenibacillus rhizoryzae
AGGAAACTGCTACGACAATGCGGTCATGGAAAGCTTCTTTGGTATTTTAAAGTCAGAATTCTTCTATATCCAGGAATTTGAGAGTGTTGAGGAGTTTAAAGCTGAACTAGATCATTACATTTCGTATTACAATCACAGCAGAATTAAGGCAAAACTAAAAGGCATGAGCCCCATTCAGTACCGGACTCATGCCCTTGAAGCAGCCTAATATATAGCGTCTAACAAATGGGGGTCACATCACCCGGAGTGGTCTTTTTTTTCGAACTCATGTTATAGTTAATGCGGAAATATGACATGGGGGAGACGACACGTGAATCGAATACCTTCTTGGCTGGCTAGGCTTTGGCCCAAAACATTACGAAACCGATTATTCGTCATACTCGGCCTCAATGCGCTTATTCCGCTTCTGCTCGTCATCTTCATTTCCTATAAAAGCGTGTATCCGCTGCTGGACCAGCGAATCCGCACCGGCATACAGAGCAACCTTAACCTCTACCAGCTGTCGCTTGAGAACACGCTTGTCAGCTTGAATAATGTTTCGCAAATCCTTGCCTTCGATGGACGGATCGGAAAGAAGCTAAGTTTATTCCTCAGTGAGAAGGATCTCTATACGAAGACGCAAATAAACAACGATATTCTGCAGGATCTCAATATTATCTCGAGCACGAATCCCACGCTGGGCTTGTTTTTCTATTATTTTAAAGACAATCAGAACATCCTGTATCAGAACTTCTCCGTCAATAAGCAGTTCGCGCTGGAGAAGCTTCCGCGATTAGTTGAGTTAAACGGCATTACCTATTATGGGCCGCATCGTACCAATCGGGAGTTTAGTGATGTGCAAGTGCTGTCCGTGGCTCGCAAGATTGTCCTGCCTGATCGCGAGGATGTCTATGTTTATTTGGAAACAGGGTATAATATTTGGAACAAAATTTATCAAACCGGCCGCAAACAGAACATGAATGACTTCCATCTTATCGTCGACCAGCAAAATAGGATTACATACAGTGAAAATCCGGCGGATTTCCCGATTGGAACCGTTCTGAAGTATGATCCTACCGGCTCAAAAAAGGAATCGAACGGCTACTATGTGTTCGAAACCCAAAGCAATCAAGGCTGGAAGGCGATTGATCTGATTTCCAAAGCCACCTACCATAAAGAAGTTAAGAACTGGTTTGAGCAGCTCGTCGTTATTTTATTTTTATCTCTCCTGCTAGGGTCCTTGTTCGCTTGGCTGATCTGGCGAATGGTTTATGTACCGCTCAAGAAAGTAAACCAGGATATGAGGCTTATCGAGCACAGTGATTTCGACACGCCGCTATCGGAGTTTGCGATTGTAGAGTTTGACAGCATGATGAAGCACTTCGATGCGATGCGCCATAGGGTTAAGGAATTGCTGGAGGAAAATGCGGAGAAAGAAAAGCGCCGAGCCGATTTCGAGGTGGAGAAGCTGCTTTATCAAATTAACCCGCATTTCATTCACAATACGCTCGATACGATTCAGTGGCTGGCTCGTTTGAAAGGGCAAGAGGATATTGACACGGTCGCTACTTCGCTGAATAAATTGCTGTATTACAACCTTGGCAAGAAAGGGCCTCATTCCACCATTGCCGAGGAATTGGAGGCGCTTCGCGATTACTTGGCGCTGCAGAAGATTCGATATGACTTTGACTTTAGCGTGACTATTCATGCCACCGAAGAGCTGCACTGCTGCCTTGTACCGCGCTTTATATTGCAGCCGCTCGTAGAGAACTCTTTATACCACGGTCATTTTGACGATATGAATGGTTTAATTGACGTGACGGTGGAGCCGGATGGCGCGGATTACATGATCATCCAAATTCGCGACAACGGCCGTGGCATGACGCCGGAGACCATTGCGCGGCTGCTGGAGAAGCAATCCGATGAACAGAACCGAATCGGACTGGGAATTGGCGTTTATTATGTGAAGCGGGTCTTCGACTCTCAGTACGATGGGCATGCCGATTTCAGCATTACAAGCACGATCGGAGAGGGAACCTGCATTTCTCTTCGAATTCCCAGAACGTATGCGATGAAGGATGGTGACACACTGTGATGCGCGTACTTGTTGTAGACGACGATCGATTGGCGCGAACTGGATTAATAACCTTGTTACCATGGAGTCAGTTCGGATTAAAGGTTATCGGTGAGGCGAGCAATGGCGAGAAGGCGCTGGAGTTTCTTCAGGTCCATGAAGTCGATCTGCTTATCACCGATTTGGCGATGCCGGTTCTCTCTGGTATTGATCTCATGCGCAGAGTTCGTGAGCTCCATCCCAATATGTTCATTGTCGTCTTGTCCTACCATCAGGATTTCGAGCTGGTGCAGGAAGCGCTCCGCCTTGGCGCTATCGATTATATTGCCAAGATCCAATTGGAGAAGGTGAAGCTGGAGGAGGTATTGGAGCGCATTGCGAATCGGATTGAGTTCGAGCTAAAGCAAAGAATCAACCCTTCGACTTCGGCTGCCGGTTCGGAACAGTCAGCGGTGGAACCCCCTATGAAGCAAGAGGAACAGGACAAGCTGACAAACGTCTTGCTTCATATCGAGTGGTTGAAGGAGGATGCCGCGTATCGAAAACTCTTGGAAGCGCTGAAGCCAAGCAGGGTAAAACTCGAACCTTTACTGGAGGCCAGAGCTAAACTGCAGGAGAAGCTGAAACCGATTCAGACGAACGCGGCAAATGGGTCAGCTTCCATTTCTACTCTTGACCAGCTGCTGCTGGAGATGGCCTCCTTGCGCGAGTGGTTCCAAGGCGAACAGCGACTTGGGCAATATTCGATTGAGATACTTGAGGCTATACTGAAAGCCGCGCATTATATTCGGGAGCATTTAGGCGAGGATCTTCACTTGGATGAGGTGGCACGAGAGGTTGGCGTAAGCCGCAGTTATTTTAGCGAATGCTTCAAGGACATTACGATGACTTCCTTCCAATCGTACTTGCGGGATGTGCGAATGAGTTACGCCCTGAAGCTGCTTGAGGAGACGACACTGCCGATCTATGCGGTATCCCAAAAATCCGGTTATCCGAATGAGAAGTACTTCAGTAAGGTATTTCGGACTCTTTTTCACCTTCTTCCGAGCGAATATCGCGCAAAAGGTATAAAATCGTCCGATTTCGACAAAAAGGCATTGCAATCCTGAGGATAGAGCGCAAAAGTTCGAATCGAACTGCTACCAGGAAAGGACCGTTTTTGCTCTCGCAAAAGGTCCTTTTTGCTTTAAGATGGGTTGTAAAAAGCCAAACGAGTACAGGGGGATCAAGATGAAAGCGCGATTTCTTAAATCGGCTGTCGTGTTGACAGTATGTTTGGCAGCGACGGCAGGATGTTCATCGAATAATGACAACCCGATTGCATCCGGTAACACCGCGAATGAAACCAATAAAGCGGCTGCGCCGGCGGATCCATTCGGTAAATATGCTGAGACGGTTACGATCAACATCGGCAAAGGGATCGATACAGCTTCGGAGAAGACGCTGCCGGCCGGGGACACGGTAGAGAACAATCAATACACCCGTTATACCTTGGACAAATTGAATATCAAGTTTAATCATGTGTGGCAAGCGCAAAGTGACGCGAATCTCCAGAAGCTGAAGCTCGCAATTGCGAGTAATGATATTCCGGATGCGATGATCGTGCAATATCCGGATTTGGTGCAGCTGGTACAAGCGGGACTGATTGAGGACATGACGGATATTTATCGGCATTATGCTTCTCCGCAAATCAAGGACATGTATAAATCCGCGGATGAAATCGGGTTAAAGCAGGCTACTTTTGACGGCAAGCTCATGGCGATTCCAAATTCGCAAACGTTGGCGGATTCGATCTATATGATGTGGATTCGTCAGGATTGGCTGGACAAGCTGGGCTTGCAGCCTCCGAAAACAGTCGATGAAATTGCCGCTGTCGCCAAAGCCTTCATCGATAAGGACGCAAGCGGCAAAGGAACAGTGGGGCTTACCGGAAGCAAGGCGCTATTCGAAATGGATAATGCAATAGGCGAGTTCGATCCCATCTTCGCGGCTTATCATTCTTACCCGCTAAACTGGGTGAAGGACGGCGCAGGCAACGTTGTGTTTGGCGGTACTACGCCGGAGACGAAGGAAGCGCTTGGCAAGCTTCGCGAAATGTACGCAGCCGGCTTGATCGATCAAGAATTTGCGCTTCGCAGTGATAATTTGGAGCTGGTGAAGGACGGCACTTCCGGGATCTTCTTCGCGCCATGGTGGATGGGTTACGATCCGCTCCAGGAATCGATGAGGAATGATAGGGCAGCGGTATGGAAGCCCTATATGGTGCCTCTGGATTCCGCGGGTCAATTCAATACGCATGTGCAATCGCCGACAAGCGCCTTCTACGTCGTGAGGAAAGGCTTTAGCCACCCGGAAGCGTTGATGAAATATATTAACGTGCAGGTCGCGGCAGAAACCTATGCGGATCCGGATGCGCTGAAACTGGATCCGGGCGTCGGCTTCCAGAACTGGCCGATGCGCAGTGTAACGACTTATGCGGATAATGTCGAACGGAATTCGAAGGCTCTGAGCGATGTGTTGAATGGAACAGCCGATGTTTCCTCCTTGAACAGCAATCAGAAGCCGCTGTATGAGGATTGGCTCGCGACGAGAGATAACCCTGCGGCAGACTTCGGGAAATGGGGACCTGCTTTCTCATACGTCGTCGCCGGCCAGCAATTGTTGAAGCCGATGAACAAAGTATTCAGCTTGTACTATGGACAAACGAAGACGATGGAAACCAAGTGGGACAGCCTGCTGAAGCTGGAAAATGAGGCGTTCACGAGGATTATCATGGGCAGCGCGGATTTGGATTCATTTGACGAATTCGTAGATAACTTCAACGCCCAAGGCGGCGATGAAATTTCCAAGGAAGTTGCAGCGGCCATAAAAGAATAGCAACAGGAGAGTAATTAGCGCTGGGGTTACCTGGCGCTATTATTCTATCAATCGAGGATGGAGGAAGCTTACATGGACAACTTGTTTGTGCTGCCGAATATGTACAGCGCGATTCGAATACCCGGTATGGAATACTCACGGAATCGGGCCGGGTGGTCCTATCCGAACCATCGCCATCCGTTCTTTGAATTTTTATGCTGCGTGAAGGGCGAAATCCGGCAGTGGGTGAATGGGCAGCAGTATCACCTGTATCCCGGGGATGCCATTCTCATCGGTTCGGACATGTATCATCGAACAGAGGCTGTGACCGATTGCATGTTTTTTGACTTCCACTTTGATGTGGAGCTGCCTGACGTTCATTATATCTTTCAATCGTCCACCTACCAGTTCTTTCGCCATGCGGAGAATGAATCCTTAATGAGCCGGATCCGGCTGTTTCTGGAGGTGTTTGGCGTGGATCTTCATCGCATGGGGCAAGAGAACGCGCGGGAGAAGGCTGCTGTACAGCGGCCGGAGGCATTTAGGCTTCAGATGGAGAAATCGATTCGGACGCTGAGCATTCATGCCAGCTTGCTCGAGATTGTGGGCATGCTCGCGAATCGGCTTCTGCAGGAAAGCGATGGCGAATTCTCGGATACCGAGGTCACCCCGTCGCAAATCAGGCTTGCCCGCGAGGCAGCTTGCTATATCGAGGAGAATCTCCTTGAGGATATACGTGTGCACCATGTGGCCAAACAGCTGAATGTGCACCGTACGCATCTGCATACCTGCTTCAAGAACGTGTACGGCATTTCACCGAGCGTCTATATAATAAACGCTCGTATTCGGGAAGCGAAGAATCTGCTGATGACGATGAATTGGAGCATGGAAGAGATTGGACAGCATTTGAGGTTCTCCTCTTCGGCCCATTTCAGCCGGGCTTTCCGGGCGATTGTCGGCATGCCTCCGGTGCGGTTTCGGCAGCATGCCAGAGCGAAATAGAAAAAGATCAAAAATCCGGGAAAGGAAGCGCCCCCGGGCCTTTGATCTTTAACCTTTAGCCAAGCTCAGGGGATTCCTGCAGAGTTACCGTAGGTTCAACCATCCCGTGAAGCTCGAAGATGACCATTTCATTATCGCCTGCCCTCAGAAGAGGCGCGGGAACATAGAGCGTAATTTGCGGTCCAATGTCCCAGTAGCGTCCCAAATTAAAGCCATTGATGAACACGACGCCTTTGGTCCAGCCCTTCATGTTCAAGAAGGTATCGGCAAGCTCATCCACATGAAAGCTGCCTTTATAGAAGGTCGGTCCATTCTGCGGGGCTTCCTGCTCCAGCGGAGAATAAGTCAGAGCCGACAGATCATCGAGCGGCAACGGATGGATCGTCCAATCATACAGAAATTGCCGCTCGAGGCGAACGCCTTCGGTAATGCCTTTCGGATCGTTCATTTTCCAGCCGTAATTGATCCGTCCCATATTCTCCACAAGCAGGCTCAATGACGCGCCTTCCTGCGGGATTTCTAAGGCAATATCACCTTCAGCGATTTCAATCGTTAAGTCGTGCTTATTACGTTCAATAACGCCTTTGTATTCATGGTCCAGGAAGACAAGAGCACGGTCGCGTACTTCTTGAACGACCACTTTGCTGAGCGGCCTTGGTCCGCTGACCCGAGTCGTGTAGAGAACAAACCCATAATCTTGTCCGAGCTTCTCCATCGTTTCCGGATACACGCTCTTCACCGGATTCGATAAGACTTCAAGCACATCGAACAAGCGCGCTTGTTCCGTAAGCTGCACGGCGCCATACCGTTTCGTAGGGATCGGCTCCGGAAGAAGCTCTGCCGGTATGTCGACGTACTTCGAGATGACATCCCGAATGGCCAGGTACTTATCGGTGATGGCACCGGATTCGCTAAGCATCGCGTTGTAGTCATAGCTGGTCACCGTAGGCTCGTAGGAGGCGAAGAAGTTCGCTCCGTTGTAGAAGCCGAAATTCGTACCGCCCTGGAACATATAGAAGTTTATGGAAGCGCCTGATTTCAGAATGCGGTCGAGCACGTCGGCGACATCATCATAGCCGCGGACATGATGCTCTTCGCCCCAGTGATCAAACCAGCCATTCCAGTATTCCATGCATACAAGCGGGTTGTCCGGCTCGTATTCGCTTAATTTATCGAAGGCTTCTTCCGGCCTAGAACCAAAGTTTGCCGTCGCGAGCGTACCCGGCAGCGTACCGCCTTGAAGCATATGATCCTCAGGTCCATCGGAGGTAAAGAGCAGAACATCAATGCCGCGGCGAATCATACCTTCGCGCAAGTAGGCTAAATAAGTTTTATCGTTGCCATAGCTGCCGTATTCATTCTCAACCTGCATGGCAAGAATCGGGCCGCCATTGGTATGCAGCAGCGGAACTAAGAGAGGCATTAGCACATCGTAGTAGGCATCGACCCGGTCCAAGTAAGGCTGATAGCGGCAGCGAAGCTTCATGCCGTCTTCTGCGAGCAGCCACGATGGCAGGCCGCCGAATTCCCACTCTGCGCAAATATAAGGGCTGGGGCGAACGATGACATAGAGGCCGATTTCGGCTGCGATCTCAATGAATCGAACGACATCCGCTATACCGGCGAAGCAGAATTGCCCTTGTTTGGGCTCGTGTATATTCCAAGCGATATAAGTTTCAACGGTGTTGAAGCCGCATGCTCTAAGCTTCAGCAAGCGGTCCTTCCAATACTCGGGAACGACGCGGAAATAGTGAATAGCGCCGGAGATCATTTGAAAATTATTGTTATCCACTACAAATTGGCGTCCATCAATAGCAAATCGGCTCACTGTGCAATACCCCCTGTTAGTTAGCTATTACGGTCCTTAATCGATTTCCCATCCACAAGCAGGTGTCCCATAAGTCGGTTACCGGCTGATTCGTGAAAGGAAGCGTATGCATGTATCCCGGCGGACCGTATTCAGGCGTTACCGGCGTGATCTCATATCCGCCGGCTTTACGGATTTCGAAGATATGCTTCCACCAGTCCTCATGCGTCTTGAGCTCCAGTGCATACTCAGGCGCTGCGGGATGGGGAACTTGCGGACCTTGCGCATACCCTACGCGGGCATGGATATGGATGGTTCGTTCGCTGGCCAGCCGGATCGCTTTCCCTTGATCGGGCAGCAGCGATTCGCAGACGCAGCACCAATGGCTGAAATCGGCCGTAATCCGAAGCTCCGGGAATAATTCCAGCAATCTCGCGGTGTTCCACGGGGTGTACATGGCACGGTGTCGATGGGTCTCGTGTCCGACGGAAACGCCGGCAGCCTTCTCTTCGTGAATCGCGGCACGGAAGAAATCGGCCTGCTCTTCATCCGACATACAGTCCCTTGCGCTGTGCGATATAACAAGAAGCGGGTTTAGCGCGGCTGCCCGGTTAACCCCGTTCGCAAATGTTTCCTTATGCTGCTGTAAGGATTGGCCTGTGGAAGCAATCAATGCAATGTAAGCCAGCTTATACTCTTGGAGCAGTTCTATAAATTCACCTGCTTGCTCCGGTGATGGGACAGGTGCTTCAACGCCGTCATAGCCGGCAGCGGCAATTTGTCGGATGCTTTCCCGGTAGGTGAGGTGCTCCATCCCCCATAACGACTTAAACAATCGAAGACTCATAAGCGCAGTGCCCCTTTCTATTAATCAAGTTCTATCATAGCAACGAATGAAAGGGCCTGCTATTTCAGATCGTCTTGCCTTTTTGCATAAATGTATGGGAAATATGCTGTCGATGGGAGCGTAATTGCGACTACATTTGTATAAAAAACACATACCATTCGAAATGGTTCGAGCCGTAAACGGCATGTTACGATTTGCCTGTCAGTTCATTCATTCAATTAAGAGGTAACGCAAATGAAGATTCATATCGGGCAAGCAGAGCTGGAAATGGGCAGTAATAAAGTGCTCCCTGCATAGGGAGCACTTTGTTACGCTTCTATAGCAGGCTAGGTTCATTCCGGGTGATCATTGCGTGGCGGATACGGTTACAGAGAGAGGGGTCACACATGAAATCAGCACTGCTCGCCCGAACCAACGGCATGAAGTTATCTACGATTCTTAGCATATTTGTCGTCTTCATCGTCATCATTCCAATTACGCTCAGCAGTATCTTTGTGCTGCGTATGTACAAAACCGATGTCATTAATCAGGCTACCGAGCGAACGCTTCAGTCTTCGCAAACCGTTGCATATGCGACGAAACAGGAAATTAACAAAATGATCAGCATCTTCGCGGCGATCAGCATGGATCCGGATGTGCTGACGACCGCTTCGGATATTCAAACGACCACCTCGGTGGATAGACAAACGAATATCAGCAAGCTGCATAAAATTCTCAATAAGCATACGTCATCCGTCATGTCGGATGTTCTCTCCGTTAAATTTTTCTTCAAGGAAAAAGGCAGCTATACCTATCTAAGCAATATGGAAGGGAATGAAGTGACGACTCGCAAGACGGATTGGTATCAGTTGGCGCTCAATAAGCCCGACAAAATTCATTTTCTTGGAGAGCAGCCCCTAGTGGTTCATAGCGAGAAGCTGCTTACCAGCATCATGACGGCTTCCTTCTCACCGAGCGTCTTTAATATTTTGTCAGATGTGGAAGTGATCTACTTTGCATTTAGCGGAGGCGAATTCGAAAACATTCTGCTGCAGGATACGAATCGATCATCGAAAGTATTTCTGGTAGACGGTGACGGCTCCGTTGTGACCTCGAATCAACAGCTTGCACGGCAAGGGGAATCAATCGGGCCGATTCTTCAGAAGCTTACCGGGAAATGGGGGCATTTTCTGAAGACGATCGATGGGAAGAAGATGCTGGTTACGTATGCCAATGTCGGTGAAGCCGATTGGAAAATCGTGAATATAACGCCTTACAGCGAGTTAATCGTGAATTATGAGAACGTGAACAAAATCATTCTGCTTGCCGCGATGCTGGTCATTGTGTCGCTGGGAGCCGTAGCCATTTATTTTGTGCGTAATGTCACGAAGCCGATCCACCGACTCATGCGTCAAATGTCGCGTGTCATGGATGGTGATTTGTCTACACATGTACATGCCTCCGGAAGTCTGGAGCTGCTGACCCTTGGCAATACGTTCAATCATATGATTGTGAAGATTCAACAGCTGATGAAGCAGCATGAAGCACAAGAACGAGCAAAACGGATGGCTGAATTCTCGGTGCTGCAATCGCAAATTAATCCGCATTTCTTAATCAATACGCTCAATGCGATTAAGCTGATGGCGCTAATTAGTAAAGCGGACAATATTCAGAACATGACGAACTCGCTGATGCGGTTGTTATCGTCGTCGTTTAACCGCGGCGGGCGCCTTGCGAGGCTCTCGGATGAAGTAGAGAACTTGAAGCATTATTTATCCATTATGGAAATTCGTTATGGGAATAAGTTTGAAACGGTGTGGGAGATCGAAGAATCCGTGCGGACCTTGTTTGTGCTAAAGCTGCTCTTACAGCCGATCATTGAGAATAGTCTGATCCATGGATTAAACGGGCGGGATCACGGCGGCATCATCTATATCTCGGCATGCTTGAAGAATAATGCTATTCTGGTTTGCATCGAGGACAACGGAGTTGGTGTGACGGATCAAGCTTTGGAGAGTTATCGGAAGCAAGCGGAAGAGCCTGTCAAAGATCGCAGCTACAGCGGAATGGGCATATTGAACGTTCATCAGCGCATTCAGCTTCATTACGGGAAAACGTACGGCCTTCAGATTGAGGCGAGCGAACGGGGAGGCACACGCGTTAAGCTGCTTTTGCCCCTCATAAGCAGTTCTGATGATGAGGAAGTCATGTCGGCGTAGGATGGTTCAAAAAAGATCATGTTTACCTCAATAACAATCATTTGGATGCGGTTACATCGGCGTTATTATGAAGAAGGTTGAAGAACAGCAACCGCAGATGGTCACTATAAACGGAGGGTTGAATCAATGCGTAACAAGAAGCTTTTTAATGTATTGCTGGTGGTATGTATGTTTGCAGTAGCGATGTTGACAGGCTGCGGAAGCAGCAAAGAGAACAACACGAACACAAGTAACAATACCACGGCTGCCGCTGAGACAAACACAGAAGCAGACACAGCTGCGAATACGACGGAAGCTGACACGGCTAAGCCTGTTAAGCTGAAACTCGGCATGTGGGAAGCCAAAACAGATATCGAGTTCTGGACAGAGAAAGTGAAAGAATACACGAAGCTGAAACCAAACGTTTCCATCGAAGTTGAAACGATTCCGGATAACAGCGGTCAATATTTGAAAGTACGCCTTGCAGCAAACGACCTGCCGGATCTGATGTACTTGAAACCGGCTCACTTCCAAATTTATAAAGATTCCTTGCTTCCGCTTGATGAGCTGCCGGCTGCGAAAACGAATAAATTCCCAGGCGTGATCGACGGCAAAACACTGGGCCTGCCGCTGGTATCCTTCTCGGAGTATGTTTACTATCACCCTAGTATCTTCGAAGAGCTGAATCTGCAAATTCCGCAAACGATGGATGAATTCATTGATGTGCTTGAGAAGATCAAAGCCAGCAACAAATATATTCCACTTGCACTGGGCGGTAAAGACGACTGGACATTCTATCCGTTCTCTGAGTTTGGTCCTCATATTCTTTCCAAGGACGAACAGTACCAAGCGAATTTGGCTACTAATGCAGAGCCGTTCGGTAAGGGTTCTACGTTCGAGACAGTTGCCAACATGATTAAGAAGATCGCTACGGACAAATTGGCGGGACCGGATGCGCTGGGTATTGGTTATGATCAAGCGACTCAATTGTTCCAAGCTAAACAAGCGGCAATCGTAGCACTAGGACAATGGTATTATGCAGATCACCTGGCGAAGGTTGGCAACGACGATGACCTTGCCGCATTCCCAATGCCTTGGAGAACTTCCGCGAGCGATCCGCTTCCGAACATGACGCTTGCTGATCAATACGTTTCCATTAACAAAAATTCCGCGAATGTGGAAGAAGCGAAAGCATTCATGGAATGGATGTTTAGCCCTGAAGTTTACCAACCGTATATCAACACGTTGAAAAACACATCTACTGTTGAAGGCGTAACTTCCGATCTTCCATTCTTTAATAAATCGAACGAGGTAGCTCCATTCGTTCCGTTTATCTACGATGCTACTAACGAGAGATACGCGAAAGTAAAAGCAGCTGCTCAATATGATGAGAAGAAAACGGCAGCAGACATCTTCGCGGGTAAATCCGTTGAAGATGTGGAGAAAACGTTGAATGGCAACTGGAAGAAAGCCGTAGAATCGATTAAGTAATAACGGAATAGCTGTCAAGGAGGGTGCTTTGGGTCAAACCATGTACCCTCTGTTATTCAGCAAAGCGGTAGGAAGAGAAGGATAGAGAGATTTGGTTACCTTGCAGGAGGGATGAAAATGAATTACCAGGCGCAGCAAAAATGGGTTATCTTCGGCTTTTTATTCATCCCTGTTTCATTGCTGTTATTGTTTTTAGTGTATCCGACCTTACAATTGTTTCACTATAGTATTACGAACTGGGATGGATATAGCTCCTCTAAGAGCTACATTGGCTTTGAGAATTACAAGCAGGTGCTTTTCTCGATGCCGGATGCATGGAAATCGATTAGTAACAATGGCATTTATTTTATTGTGCACACATTGTTTATTCCCTTGGAATTAATGGTAGCCGTTCTATTAAATCGGGCCATTCGCGGAAGCTCGTTATTCCGCTTCACTATACTTATGCCATATGTCGTCAATGGCGTAGCGGTAGCTTATATGTTTAGTTATATTTACTATCCGATTAATGGACCGCTTAACAGCTTGTTGACTTCCGTTGGGCTGGAGAGCTGGATTCATGGCTGGTTGAGCGATTTGAAGCTGGTAAATTACTCCCTTGTTGCCGTATCGTTGTGGCGTTTCTGCGGGGTGCACGTGATTTTGTTCCTGGCAGGTCTTCAATCGATTCCGCAGGATTTATATGAAGCAGCAGCGATCGATGGGGCGAACTTCTGGCAGAAGCAGCGTTATATTACGCTCCCGGGTATTCGCCGAGTCGTAGAGATTATTCTCTTCATGAATGTCACGGGAGCATTGCTGCAATTCGATATTCCATTTGTCATGACAGGCGGGGGACCCGGCGTTGCCAGCAGCACCTTTGGCTTATTCTCCTTATTCACGGCCTTCAAATTTAATAATTTCGGTTTAGCCTCGGCTATGGCCGTAGTATTGCTGATCCTGATTATCGTGTTCTCCTCGGTACAGAATTGGATCATCAAGGACAGGAGTGGGAACTGATATGTCCAAGTGGAGACGAAGCTTACCGGGAAATGCAATCTATTATATAATGTTTGCGCTCATCTTCGTAATTGTGTTCGTTCCGATTGTCCTCGTAGTATTCGGCGCCTTCAAGACGAGAACGGAGCTGTTTCAAACCACGCCGCTTGCCCTGCCCAGCAGCTTCTTGAACTTCAGTAATTTCAAGCTGGCTTACACACAAGGCGATATGCTGAGAGGGCTGTGGAATACAACGATCATTGCATTTATTACGCTCTGCGGTAACGCCATATTAGGCACGATGACCGCTTATATCTTGAATCGGTTCCAGTTTAAATTAAAGAAGGTTGTTTACGGCCTGTTTCTGGTCGCAATGATTATTCCAGCGTATACGACCGAGATCGCTCGGTTCCAGATCATTCATTCCATTGGGATGTACGATGCATTGAGTGCTCCGATTCTGATCTACATTGGAACGGACATTATGCAGATCTATATTTACATGCAATTTCTGGAGAAGATTTCGAACCAGCTTGATGAAAGCGCAATGCTGGATGGGGCAACGTACGTAAGGATTTTCCGCTCGATTATATTCCCGTTATTGCTGCCCGCAACTGCAACGCTGGCGATTCTGAAGAGCGTAACCGTCATGAACGATGTCTATATTCCTTTCCTGTATATGCCTTCGAAGGAACTGGTCACGATGTCGACGGCACTGATGAAGTTTGTCGGTGCGCGGGGTTCCGATTTATCCGCGCTTTGCGCCGGCATTGTACTCGTGCTGATCCCAAGCGCAGCGGTATACATCGCATTTCAACGTTTTATCTTTAAAGGTCTTATGGACGGTGCGGTGAAGGGTTAACAGACAGTCTTAATCAGAGATGAGGGGGAAACGCTGAAGATGATCAATCTGATGATAGTGGATGATGAACCGTTAGTCAGACTCGTGTTGCGACATATGATCACCTCTCAACATTCGGATATTCATATTGTCGGAGAAGCATCGGATGGTCAAGAAGCGATCCATTTCATTACGCAGCATCAAGATATTGATATCGTCTGTGTGGATATTCAGATGCCCAAGATGAACGGCTTGCAATTTCTTCAGCAGCTGGGTCAGCTCGAGCTGGCGAAGCCGGTCTATCCGATCGTTCTAAGTGCATTCAACGATTACGATTACGTAAGGGAAGCGTTTATTAACGGAGCCAAGGATTACATGCTCAAAGCCAACATGGATGAAGCTTATCTTACGCCTATTCTGTCTAAAGCCGTGAATGAAGTAATGAAGCATAAAGATGCGACTCCGGTGCAGGCAGCCGTTGCTGAAGCGGATAGGCCGGTGCTTCCTGACAAGAATCTGGAACCCTTGCTTATCTCTCTGTTAAACCATGACCCATTAGAGGCCTCCGCTCGGAATGAGGCCTCTGCCGAGCTGAAGGCCGTACTTGGCGAATCGAATCTCATTGCGGCTTCCGTTAAACTCTCTCAGATCAGCCTCAATGAAAGCTCAGCGGGATTTATTAAACAAACGATCCGGACGGTCATCGATTCTCAAGCGATCCGAGCCGTCATTCTGGATCGACTGCCTAAGGAGTACACCTTGCTGATGGCGTTTCCCCATCAACGCAGCGAGACTACCGCGCGTGAGAACATCCACGGTGTGCTGACGACAATCAGTGTGCGTCTAAAGCAGTTTATAAATGCCTCTGTCGCGATCGGTGTCAGCGGATGGGGCAGAAATTCATGCGAGTGGCTTGATTTGGCGGAGCAGTCATCCAAGGCTGCAGAGCTTAGCTATTATCGAGGGTTTGATAAAGTTTTTTTTCCTGAGGCGGTACCGGTATCCAAAAAATCGCTTGAGAAGCCAGGCGGATCACAATCCTTCCTGGACCAACTGCGGATGACCAGGGCTGAAGTGGTGAAGAGCCTGAAGGAATCGGATACCGTGCAATGGAAGATGCAATATACGCAATTTCGTATGCTGCTCATGCAGGCCGACAGTATCAAACCCGAAGTCATCAAATCGGAGTTTACCGAGATGGTGTGGGAAATTGGCGCTATCCTGTATCCGAGCGGTCTGCGCTGGCAGCAGCTCCAAGAAGAATTTAGTAATCCGCTGGACTTTATCGAGCAATTTAACACGATGAGGGACAGCTTGCAGTGGATGGAAGACATGCTGGGCAAGATCCATGGCTTAATTCACGAGCATGAATGTAAGCAGCTGGAGAAATACTCCCTTCCTGTCGCGAAAGCAAAAACGTTCTTAGACAAGCACTATTGTGAGGATATTACTCTCCCTTCAATCAGTCAGATGGTAGGCGTCAGCGGGAGCTATCTAAGTAAACAGTTTTCCAAGGAAGTCGGCAGCAGCTTCATTCAATATTTGACGAGGCTGAGAATCGAGGAAGCCAAACGATTAATGGGAATCGGGATGAAAGTATCCGAGGTGTCGGATCGGGTCGGGTATATGAATCCGGAGCATTTTAGCCGAATTTTCAAAAAAATAACGGGTCACAGTCCGAAGACGCATCGCAGCGCATCTTCGGTCATGTAAGCGATTATCGAAGCTCTAATTATTAGTTATTTCCTTATATTGCTAAGGAAAACTAATAATTAGAGTTTTTTTTGTTCCTATTCACATTGTAAAGGTGCAAATTGTACCGATGTACATCACTTTCTGTCCGATTCTTTCGCTTAAGTGATATTTTTCAGCAATAATATGCGAGAATAAACGAAAAATAAATCATTACTTTATCAAATATCATCATTTGAATGCGTTTTCATTATCGGTAAGATACATAGTATCGTAGGAAACTTGTGGAAGAGGAGGATTGTATTCAAGGGGTTACGCATGTAGAGCAAGGAGTAGACAGCTGTTCACGCGATTCTCAGTGGGCAGCGAGGTAACTGACAACGGAGGTAATGAATGTGAGGTTATTTAAGAAGACGTTAAGTATGATTACAACGGCAACACTTGTGTTCTCATCCGGCATTATACCCATGCAAAGTTTTTCAAATGTACTGGGCAGTTCGGTTGTTCAAGCCGCGCAAATCGAGCAAACCTATAATTCCAACTTGAATGATGCCGATACCTGGATCCAATCCCAGGCACCTGCAACGGCTGCGATTACGGCCGCCGCAGGTAAGCTAACGATCAACGAGCCGACCAATAACGGTTCGTACAAAAATTTCATCATCGATTCGAATTCGCCCGCGGTTGCGGACGGAGATTACACGGCGACGCTGACTACGAAATCAGGTGCTGCAAACCGCTACGGTATCGTAGTTCGCTATATTGACGCCAATAACTGGGTTTACCTGGGGAATGAACCCGGCGTAGGCTGGTTTATGAATTGGAAAAGCAACGGAACGGAGGACTGGTATGGTTACTTCGGGGCGGCCTACCCGATCGCGACAGGTTCGCCCGCAGTAGGTGTGCCCCTTAAATTGAATATCAACTATTCGGGCAAAGATTTTGTCGTCTCCATTAACGATACGCAAGTATTGGACAGCAAAGCTACGCCTGCATTCGTGGCGAAATCTTCCACTATTCCTACTGCTGGGGGTAAAGAAGGGGTTCTCTCCTTCAAATGGACGCATAACTTTGAGGTTTCTTCTTCCACGTTGAAATATATGGAGGAATCGGCTCCCGAGCCGCAGCTGCTTACGTATACGAATGATTTCGAAAGCGGAACGGAAGCGAATCTTGCTGACAATGGAGCCTTGAAGACCGATACGGCGATCAGCGGCGCAGCTTCCTACTCCGGCATGGACGGTAAGTTTCTGGCAGCGCAGCAAACCGGCAATAATGTCTTCTATTTCAGCGACATGCCTGACATTGCCAATGGCACCGTTGAGATGAAGTTCGGCATCGACGGCGGGGCAGCGGAGCAATTCTGTCCTGCTGTACGCGTAAAGGATGCCAATCATTATTCCTTGGTCTGCCGCGACCCTAACGGATGGATCTGGGACGGATTCAATGGTTCCGGAGAAGTGTGGGGCACATCCCTGAATAAAGCGGAAACGCTTGTCCCCGGCAAAATCTACACCTTGAAAGAAACGTTTAATGGGGATACGTACGAGATTTATTTGGATGGCAGAATGATCTACTCTTCTACGACAGGCAATAAGCTGCCGACTGCAGCGGGCAAAATCGGTTTCCGTTCCTACTACGGAGCGAAATCGCTCAATATCGACAGCGTGAAAGTGACGGATACCAACAATACCGTGGTGTATGATCGTAACTTTGACAATGAAACGGCGCCTGTTGCCAATATCGGAACGGTGACGACGAACTCCACCTATTCTTTGAAGACACCTCTTCCGGGCTTTACCGGCAGATTGGCTAAAGTAGTGACAACGAATGGGGCAAGTCAAGTCGTAGACAGCAAATCGCCGATGATTAGCGACGGCACTTACAGTGCGAAGCTTCAGCTTGGCAGCACGTATACGAATGCCGGACTGCTGTTCCGCTACCAAGACGAAAGCAACTGGAGTGCGGTAAGAACCGACAGTGAAGGGAATTGGAAGCTGGTCGGGATGAATGACGGCACGGATGTAAGCTTTGATTTAACAGGCACGCCGCAGCCTCTTGGCACGACGCCTCATCACGTGCAAATCGATTATCATGGCGATCACTATGCGCTTAGCGTCGATGGAACGGAGCTTTATGCCGGTACACATCCCGGATTGTTCAGCTCTTATGGGCGTGTGGGAGTTTCGACAAATGCCTTAGCGCTAACTACATTATTGGATGAAATGAAAGTCGATTATGATCAGACCGATGTATATACACCGCTTAAACCTACTACATACATCAGAGATTATACGGATGGCGTAACAGGAACTTGGAAAAACAATGGGGATGGATCTGCTTATACGCCGGCACCGTCTATTGCGAATAATAAGCTCGTGTTCAATAACTTTTTCGGTGAAATTTATGACTATGATTCTCTTGAAGTGCAAGATGGCACTTATACCGTGAAATTCACAACAAGCTCCGGCACCGGTCGGGTTGGCTTCTATTTCCGATATACGTCGCCAAACCAGCCATACGCGATGATTTACTATAACGGTAGTAAAGAGTGGGGCTGGCAAACGGACTCGGGACATTATGGCGTGCTCACGACCAACGGCCCGACCCTGCTTGCTGACACGGAATATACGGTAAAAATCAAGTATATCGGGCAAAGCGTCAAAGTGTTTGTAAACGATGTACTCGCTGTAAGCGGATCAGCTGATTTCCCTGTCGTGGAAGGCAAAGTGGGTCTCAGAAGCTGGTTTGACGCGAAGAAAATTACGGTTAGCAAATTGTCGCAAGAGAAATATGCGCCGCCGGTGCCTCCAACGCCGGGTGCACTGACGCCCATCACAATCGCTTCGAGCAAATTAAGCGTCGAGCTCGACAATCGCTTCCCGGCTGTTCGCAGCTACACATGGATAGGCGATGAAGTAACAGACACGCTCCAAGGTCAAAGCGACTTCTTGTATAAAGTGAAAATTAACGGTAACGAGAGCTTCGCGACTGTGGTAAGCGCAACGAAAACAGCCGGCGATACGGCAGTGTATAAGCTCAATGTACCTGTAATCGATGATAATACGGAAGCCGTTATCGGCAATGTGGATATGGACGTCTCCTTTAAGGTTACAGACGGATCCGTCCAGATGAATACGCATATTAATGCGGAGCCGCAAGGTTATAAAGTAGTCACATTAGAATTCCCGGATCAGAAATTGGTGACCGTCTCTAGTGCCAATCCGAATGCGCAAGGCGCGTCCGTATGGATTACCGGGGAATGGAATCAATTCTATGAAGAGTATTACACGAATGATGCTGCTTTAGGTGAGAGGCTTGCCGATCAAGACGTAGACAGTAAAAACAGAACCTATGGTTTCGTCAGCGATGGTAAACTCGCTGCGACAATCATCAATAATGTTATCAACCAACCTGGGAAAGTGAGTATGAATATCGCGGCTCAAAATAGCACTTCGAACAAGCTGCTCTCGATGTGGAATGGGCAATGGAATGTAAGAGGCGATGTCATTGACGACGCGAAATTCCCTCCTAACTATGATCTGTCGTCCGAAATCATCATCACACCTGACAGAAACAACGATAGTACGGCGGATTGGAAAGATGCAGCTATTGAGTACAGAGAAAAATGGTCTCAGAACCTTCACCCTGGAGCGAATGAGATCAACAATTATGTCTCCTATATCGCAATGAACTTTAACAGCTTAACGCAGGCTCCATTCTTAAGAACATTGGATAATGCGAAGAAACTGTACAACCTCTATGACGGTTTTGGCCAGTTAATTCTTGAAAAAGGCTATCAGGCTGAAGGACATGATGACAGCCATCCGGACGTTGCGGGACACTTCGGTATACGCCCGGGCGGACTCAAGGATTTCAACACGCTTGTCGATGAAGGGTTGAAATATAACGTTAAAGTCGGCGTTCATACCAACATTGATGGCCAAGACCCGGATGCTTATTATGCGGATAAAGACAAATGGACAAGCCCTGGTTCTGCCTATGATTGGGTTGATCCAACCTATGGGCCGGACCGTGCCCAGGATCTCTCGACAGGGGAACTGGAGAGAAGATACGCGCAGCTTAAACAAGAAGTTCCTAATCTGGCCATGGTCTATGATGATGTTTACAGCGGAGCTGGCTGGCATGCGGATCAGTTCGCGAACATCATCCAGAACAAGCTGGGCTTCTGGTTCGCAACCGAGTTCTCCGGACCGATGGAACAGAACGTCATCTGGACGCACTGGGGAACGGACCCTTATTACCCTAGTAAAACAGACGGCAGTATGATCGTTCGTTTTATGAAGAACCAATATCAAGATACGTTCCAAGCGCCAAGTCCTGCAACGAGCGTGCTCCTGAGAGGGATGCTGCAAGCGGGTGTCGGTTCGTGGCAGGGCAGAACAGATATGCAGAACGGCATCGATTTGTTCTACAACAACAATCTACTGACGAAATACATGCAGCACTTCCCGATTATGAACCTTACCTATGACAGCGCGGGTATGGATCAAAGCGTCGTATTCGGCAATGGCGTAACGGCTACATTGGATGAGTATCATGCAAGTCCATCCAACGCGAATCTGATTCTCGGTACGGCGTCCCTCAAAAAAGACGGCAAGAAAATTGCGGTTTATGATGTCGTGCTGGACAAAGAGGCGGGCGACACAGGAATCGGACAATTGGATGTTCAGAGTCAGAAATCTCAATTGTTCCTGCCGTGGGACCCGCAAAATGAATCCAAGATCTACTATTGGAATCCTAAAGGCGGTTCAACGACTTGGGAGATGCCAAACAGCTGGAACGGCTTATCCTCGGTTGAGATGTACAAGCTGACGGATACCGGCCGCGTCTGGGAGCGTACGCTTCCTGTCGTGGACGGTAAAGTCACGATCGACAATACAACGGTTGGCGTTCCTTATGTCATTTATAAGTCCAAAGCGGATGAGCAAGGTTCCGCCATTCAGAAAGCTGCCGAGTGGGGCGTTGGCGGACCGGTCAAAGATCCGGGCTTCGACAGCGGCACCTTCACTTCCTGGCAGAAGGCTTCGACCACTAACGGGGCTGCAAGCCATGTTACCGTTGAGCACGATTACAACATGAACAATTATGTGAGAATTAGCGGTACGGACGATGCGGCACTATCACAATCCGTAACCGGCCTAACCCCTGGCAAAACCTATACAGCTTCCGTATGGGTGGACATCAATAACGGTTCAGGCGGCAACAGAGACGATCAAACTGCAAGCACCTCTAATAGAAACGTGTCCTTACAAGTTTCCGATTACGGAGGTCCGGTAGTATCGAATTCCATCGATGCTTCAAAGGTTCAAAACTTGGAGGAGCCTAGTAAATTTAAAGGCACGTATTTCCAACGGTTAGAAGTCGATTTCACGGCAGATGAATCCGGCCAAGCGACCCTTACATTGAAAGCAGATGCAGCAACTGCGGCTACTTCCAATGTATGGTTCGATGATGTGAGACTGTGGGAGAATCCGGGGAAAACGGATTTTGGTTCTCACTACTTCTATGAGGATTTCGAGAATGTATCGGAAGGACTTGGACCATTTGCATTCCGGGCGAACAGCGGTAACCAGACTCATCTTGCGGAGAAAGCAAGCGATGAGCTGAAAGCAGCGGATCCGAATGTGAAGCAGCCGATGACGTATGTTATCGACGGCTTGTTCTCCTTGAAGTCGAACGAACAAGATCTCATTAACCGAACAACTTCAGTGCAGGAGATTGCGGCTACATTGCCATCTACGCTGAAGCTTAAAGCGAATACGACCTATAAAGTCGGACTGAAATACGAAGCGAACAAAGCCGGTTTGTATCAAATTTCGGCGAAGTCACGCTCTGGCGGACCGAAACAAAGCGTATTGTTATCTGAAGCGACGGGGACTGGAAAGAGCAATATCCCAGACTGGACATTCCCTATTATTAAATCAACCGGTACAGCCAATGCTGAGCTGACTTTTAATACGGGCGATTACAGCGATTATTACATTGCATTTGAAATTGTCAGAGCACCTGGTGCTCCAGCGTTGTCGGCAATTGATGTAGTCGTGGTACTGGATGATTTCTTCGTGGATGATCTGGATGCTGCTTCGGCTAATCATGCACCGGTTATCGGTACGATTGCTCCGATCTCCGTACAGGCAGGAGAGACCGTAAGCTTTACTGTTCCGGCTACGGATGAGGATGGGGACGATCTTGCATTCCGTGCTTCGAATTTACCGGCAGGTGCAACGATTGATGCAGAGACAGGCGAATTCCAATGGACGAACGCAGCAGCGGGCGATTACGTTGTGACTGTGCAAGCAACGGACGGCACGGCTACCGTTACCCGTGATGTTGCCATTCACGTAGGCGATGAAGCCGTACCTCCGGTGAACCATGCACCGGTCATTGCGAACATCGCAGCGATTCATGTGAACGCGGGCCAAGCGGTAAGCTTCACGGCGACGGCAACGGATGAGGACGAAGATGTACTGACGTACAGTGCGGCAGATTTGCCGGCGGGCAGTTCCATGGACGCAAGCACAGGCGCATTTGCCTGGAGCAGTGCCGTAGCGGGCAATTACGTCATCACGTTAACGGCTACGGACGGCGAATTGTCGAGCAGTACGGAAGTTACGATCGAAGTAACGACTGTGAATGTTGACCCAACACCGACGTATATACCGCCTGCACCGACACCTCCAACGACAATC
>NZ_JCAALT010000022.1:0-16186 GCF_059686995.1 Paenibacillus rhizoryzae
AATCACAGCAGAATTAAGGCAAAACTAAAAGGCATGAGCCCCATTCAGTACCGGACTCATGCCCTTGAAGCAGCCTAATATATAGCGTCTAACAAATGGGGGTCACATCACTTCCGCAGTGGTCCTTTCCTATGATTAATGTGCCCGGCTTGGTGCAGCCTTCTTCAAATCCTTAGTATCTTTCGTATTCGCAGCTTTGAGCTCTGCGATCAGTTTGTCGCCCTCGACATCCAGGTTCGGGATCATACGGTCAAGCCATTTCGGCATCGACCACGCTTTATCGCCGAAGACAGCCATAATCGCGGGAACAAGCGCCATCCGAACGAAGAAGGCGTCGATCAGAATGCCGATGGTGAGAGCGAAACCGATCTGCTTCAGCATGATGTCTTCGGTCAGAATGAATCCGGCGAAGACCGACACCATGATGACGGCTGCCGCCACGACGACACGGCTTGCTTGCTGGTAGCCTTCAACGACACTTGTAGTTCCTTTATGCCCATGGACATAGGCTTCACGCATAGAGCTGACAAGGAATACTTGATAATCCATCGCGAGACCATACAGAATACCGGATACCATGATCGGCATAAAGCTGAGAAGCGGGCCGCCGGTGTCGAAGCCAAACCAAGCATGCAGCCAGCCCCATTGGAAGACAGCTGTCGTAATCCCGAAGGTAGCCACGATGCTGAGCAGGAACCCGATCGTTGCTTTAACCGGTACGAGAATCGACCGGAATACGAGAAGCAGAATGATCAGAGACAGGATGAGAATAATGCCGATATAGAGCGGGAACACCTCGGCTAATTTTGCTGACATATCGATGTTTATGGCTGTAAAACCGGTCACGCCTATCGTCACGTTGTTACTTTGTGAGATGCTGGAGTCTTTAGCGCGAAGGTCCTGAACGAGATGGCTCGTTGCTTCGTCCGTCGGACCGGATTTAGGAATGACGCTAATAATGCCGATGTCCCCGGTCTGGTTAATCCCCATTGGCGTTACGATGGAGACATCATCATGCTTCTGAATAGCTTGAACAAGCTTGCCCAGCACTTCAGGCGTAATCTTATCCGAAGAGCCCGAAGGTTCGGCAACCAGCAGTAAAGGAGAATTATAGCCTTCACCAAAGCCGGCGGAAATAGCGTCGTAGCTTTGTCTTTGTGCCGTATCCAGGTTTGCCGTATCTCCGGAAGGCATGCCTAATTTCATTTCGGCTGTCGGAATGGCAGCAGCCCCGAGAATAACAATGACACCAATAATGACGAGCCAGCGGCGTTTCACAACGCCGTTCGCCCAGCGATGCGCTACGCCTTGACGGGCAACCTTCGCCTGTTCCTTATTTTTCTTCCGCGCTTTGACTGAACAGATGCGTTCACCAACGAGACCAAGCAATGCCGGCAGCAGCGTCAAGGCTACCAGTACATTAATGAAGACGCTGGCTGCCGCCACGAGTGCCATAGCGGATAGGAAATCAATATTCATGACCACCATCCCGCATAACGCGACAATAACGGTCAATCCTGCGAAGAATACGGCGCTGCCCGCAGTGCCAACCGCTCTGCTCGCAGCTTCGCGTGCGCTTAAGCCTTGATCCAGGATCATGCGGCGCTGACGATTCACAATAAATAAGGAATAGTCGATTCCTACGGCCAAACCAACCATCATGGCTAGTGCAGGCGTGATATCCGTCATCGGAATGAATTTGGAGAGGGCATAAGCGCCTCCAATACTAATACCTACACCAAGGAGTGCCGTTACGAGCGGCAGACCGGCTGCAACGACAGAGCCAAGTGTAATGAACAGCACGACCGCTGCAACAACAATCCCGATCCCTTCGGTAGCGCCAATTGCCGGTTTGCCTACAAGCGTGTCGCTTGGCAATGCTTTAATGCCTAAGTTAGCTTGTTCAACTGCAGTAACAGACTTCACGACAGTATCGATAACCTCTTGGGGCAGCGACATTTGCTGAACGGTAAACTGGAACTGGAACAAAGCGACGTTGCCGTCGGCAGAAATCATCACGCCGGGTACGGGATTTCCATCCACGATCAGCGGGCCATACGGAGGCTGCTCTGCTGAAGCGGTTTGGTTCGTATCACTTGCTTGCGTGCTATCAGCAGCTGTTGCCGCTGCTTGGTTAGCGTCAGCAGCCGTTGCCCCTGCCGCTGCTGCCGCTTTAGCTGGATTAATGACATACTCAATTCCATATACGTCTTGGATTGCTTTAGTAACGGCTTGCAATCTCTCTGGCGTGTCCAGACGTTCGCCTTTGGGCGCAGTGAATACAACGCTTGCTTGCCCGCCGGAAGCTTGCGGCAATTCTTCGACCAGCTGATCGAGTACCCTTTGCGCTTCCGTGCCTTTTATCTTCATCTCGGAGCTGGTGTGGATGCCATTAATGCCAATAAGCGCACCTACAACACCAAGAATGGCGATCCAGGCAATAATGAAATGCCAAGGCTTGTTGTAAGCCGTTTTACCTATTTTGTACAGGAATGTAGACATAACAGTGTGGTTCTCCTTTTTATATAGAAATTGCTATTTCGGCACAACCATTTGGAAACCGTTTTTTAAATAGCCAAACATTTCGTTCAGATAGTGATCTAACAAGATAGATTCTGATGACTCATCCTTTGCTTGACCGGGAAACAGAATGTTGCTGCTTCCATATAGCATTGGCAGTGCAGCACCATATACGGCGCCAACGAGCAGTTGGATGTAGCCATTCGCATATTGTTCCCGGAACAAGTCCAGCAGCAATTCCTCGGCATCGCCTTGATGACGGTGGAGTGAACTAAGGATATAAGGCTCTAACGTCGGATATGTTTTGGAAAGCTTGACGAGCTCGCGTGTCTTTTGAAATAAACCGGCTGTAAGCTCCATCCTGACCAGATGCTCCAAAACCTCAAGCGGAGTAGCATGATCGGCCAGGTTCTCGAGCAAATCATTCACTTCATCGACGTTATTAAAGGCGGATGCTCCCATCACTACAGCTTCTTCTTTACAGGAAAAGTGATTCGCGAACGTTCTTCTCGAATATCCCGCGCGCTGCACAACATCCTCGACAACAAAACCGTCCATCCCGTTTTCCATTGCGAGATCAAATGCGGCTTCGGCAAGTAGATTTGCGGTTGCTTCTCTTTTGACATCACGCAAGCTTTGCTTGTTCATGTGCATCGGCCGTAGGCCTTCACCTCACTTCGTATTCGTACCTTAGGACTCCTATTGCCCAATGGGCAATAATGAACATGGGATTATTATTGCACAATGGGCAATGATGCACAATGGGAAGCGTTTGACGGTTTTGTGGCAATGGAGGATGGAGCTTGTTCATGTTGGAATGGAGTAGTAACGCCGATCCGCGTTTGGTATAGTGATGTAAACGTTGTCATTTAGTGATGAAAAAGACAATGCCGTGAGGGTATGTACATCCTCAATTTTCCTAGCGTACCCTAATATAAGAGATGATATCAGCAGGGAATCGAACGAATACCAGAGAGGTGATAACTATGAATGCAATCCAAACAGTCGACCGTTGGTCGCTAAACAGTCAGCATCAGATCACATGGGCGATTAAGAACGAGACAAGACTTCCGCACGAGGATCATATTGAAATGAGCGGGAAGCGAATATCCATGATCGTCCATTATGGAATTGGTGGACAAGGAGAATTGGTACTGAAGCGTGGCGTGATCTGGCCCATGCTCAGGACGATTCCTAATGATACACATGCCAGCTTAATACAAGAATATGGCTCGGAGATCATACCAGCGTTCACAATCAACGGCGAGCGGGTACGATCGGAGAAACCCTACGAAGTAACGTTTAACGGATTGCTTGCCATTAAGTGCCGAACAGACAACAAGCTTCGTATCGAGCATATGCTCTTCCCAACCACGGATTGCAGCGCGGCGATGGAGAAATACACGCTTGTTAATGATTCACGGGAGCCCATGAAGATTGAAATCTCTTCTCTGGCCCATTCTCACACCAGGAGAGGAGTCTATGGCATCTATCTGCTTGATGTGATCCACGATGCGCCTTCGGAAGTGACATTACAGCCGGATGAGGCTTTTTCCTTCTATTTGACGATCAGCGGAAGGAAGCTGCTCGACTCTGTTCAAGTCTATAATGGGCGTGAAGAAGAGGAGAAGCGAGAGGGGTTTGTAAGTCGAATCCATTCCACTTTGCAGCTTGAAACACCGGATCCCGTTCTAAACCAGATGTTTGAATTCGCTAAGCTGCGGGCGTCGGAGAGCATATTCGCGACCAAAGGCGGTTTAATGCACGGCCCGGGAGGAGGCTCCTATTATGCAGCTATCTGGGCCAACGATCAAGCGGAATACGTAGGTCCATTCTTTCCGTATCTGGGGGACAGCGCAGGAATCGAGGCATCCTTAAACTGCTACCGTATATATCGCGCTTTCATGGGTCCTGATTACTCGCGTATTCCTTCCTCTATCATTGCGGAAGGCGTTGATGTATGGGAGGGCGCCGGAGACCGGGGAGATGCGGCAATGTATGCGTATGGTGCCTCCTTATTCACGCTTGCCCAGGGAGATGTATCGATTGCCCGGGAATTGTGGCCGGCCATTCAATGGTGTTTGGAATACTGCAAACGGAAGCTTACGGATGAAGGCGTGGTTGCATCCGACTCGGATGAGTTGGAGGGCAGATTTCCTACGGGGAAAGCTAATCTCTCTACTTCTTCTCTCTATTACGGGGCTTTATGCGCAGCCTCTAAACTAGCTCGATCTCTGGGTGAAGAAACGATGGAAGAAACGTATAGTACGGAAGCAATCCAAGTAAGGCAAGCCATTGAACGTTATTTCGGCGCAACAGTCGATGGATACGATACCTATCGTTACTATGAAGGCAATGATAAATTACGCTCTTGGATTTGTTTGCCTCTGACTATGGGAATCATGGATCGCAAAGAGGGCACTGTCAGAGCGCTATATTCGCCTAATCTGTGGACGATGGATGGCCTCGCAACGCAGTCTGGAGACAGGACGTTCTGGGATCGCTCTACGCTATATGGTTTTCAGGCGACATTCATGGCGGGAGAAGTCGATCAATCGCATCAATATCTTAAAGCTTACTCAAGAAGAAGGCTGCTGGGCGACCACGTACCCTATGCGGTTGAGGCGTTCCCGGAAGGAAACCAAAGACATTTATCTGCAGAGAGCGCGTTATACTGCCGTATCTTTACGGAAGGGGTTTTTGGCATCAAGCCGTCAGGGTTAGATTCCTTCACATGCGCGCCGCAGCTTCCTGCGGAGTGGAACACCATGGCCCTCCGTTCCATTCAAGCCTTCGGAAGAAACTTTGATCTTCAAGTGACTAGAACGGAGAATGGACTCCAAATTCAAGTGGACGTGAATGAAGTAACGTTGACCTATGCTTGTTTGCCGGGAGAGAAGATCGAAGTTGTTCTACCAAACCGATCATAACGAATAGCCCCAAAACCTTGATGACCTTGGTCTATCAAGGTTTTTTTCTGTTGTCTAAGCGTTTAAGAGGCGAATAGGAGGCAGCTCAAAACATCGTATATTTTTACTTATTATCATATTTTTGTTTATATATCCGTTTCTGATTTAAGACTACAATATTACTTGTAAGCAATTGTAAGCCCTTTCATTTGATGATACGGAGGATGAATTATGGACAGAACAAAGATAATCATAGATACGGATATTGGCGATGATATCGATGATGCACTGGCGATCGCGTTTGCTCTCGAGTCGCCCGAACTGGATGTTATCGGTATCACGACGGTATTCAAAAATGTGACAGCCAGGGCAAAACTAGCAGTTAACATGCTCGAGATGGCCGGCCGGCCAGATATTCCCGTATACGCCGGAATCGGAAGTCCGATCCTCAACAAGGTTGACTTAAACGAGATCCCGAACCAATTCTCTGAAGAAAAGGACGGACATGCGGAGGGTTACGGTACAGATGCGATAGATTTCATCATCAATACGGTCATGAAATCCGAAGGAGATATCACATTAGTGCCGATCGGTCCTTTGACCAATATTGCGATTGCTATCCTTAAGGAGCCGGAGCTCAAAACGAAGGTGAAAGAAATCGTAATGATGGGCGGTTGTTTTTACAGCCACCTCAGTGAATGGAATATCAGATGCGACCCGGAAGCCGCCAGAATCGTGTTCGAATCGGGTATTCCCATTAAGGCTGTCGGACTGGATGTTACGGTTCAATGTATCCTGACCAAAGAAGATGTCGACCGGTTGTTCACCAAGCCTAAACGATCGGCTGCTTATATTCGCGAATTAGTCGGAAGGTGGCAGCAGGTAACGGATCACTATCCGATGATGCATGACCCTCTGGCGATTTGCGCGGTATTTGACGATAAAATTCTGGAATTCCAACGGGATGAGATTGTTGTGGAGACCCAAGGTGAGTTTACGCGCGGGGCGACTTATAACAAAACCGCACTCTACTGGCGCGGAAATGCGGAACAGTCCGTCATCCAGGCTGCCAAGAACGTGGATTCGGAAGCTTTTATCAAGCTGTATATGGACAGGGTTTGCTACTAGTTCCCATATGACTTGCAGACGAAGGAAGTGAACAGGTTTGAACAAGCACGGCTTTCTCTATGAACTCCGGAAAAACAGAACCTTATTTCTAATGGCTTTACCTGCGATCTGTTTGATTCTCTTGATCGCTTATATCCCTATGGCCGGAATCATACTGGCATTCAAGGATTACAGGTTTAACCTTGGCGTGTTTGGCAGTCCATGGAATGGGTTCGAGAACTTCAAATACTTCTTTACTTCCGGAACAGGCTTATTGGTAACGAGAAATACGATCCTCTACAACATGCTGAATCTTGTAACCTCGCAATTGTCTGCCATTATGATCGCGATTTTTATCAATGAGATGAGAGGCCGGTATTTCAAGAAAATATCGCAATCGATCATTTTCTTGCCCTTCTTTATTTCGTGGACGATTGTTGGCGTCTTTGTTTTCAACATCTTCAACTATGAGACCGGAACGCTGAATACGGTGCTTAAAGCGTTGAACCTGGATCCGGTTAATCTGTACAGCATGCCTTATGTATGGGTATTCATCATTTGTTTTTTTAACGCGTGGAAATGGGTTGGCTATACGTCGGTTATCTATATTGCCTCTATTGTCAGCATCGACTCCGAGTGCTTTGAAGCGGCGGAAATCGATGGGGCCAATATTTTTCAGAAAATATTCTACATCACCATTCCATCGATCATGCCAACGATATTCATCATTTTCCTATTGAATCTGGGCCGAATACTACGCGGTGACTTCCAGATGTTCTACCAGATTGTCGGGAATAACGGCCAGCTCTTTGACGCCACCGATGTAATCGACACGTTCGTATTCAGATCGCTGATTACAAGCGGCGATATCGCGATGCCGGCTGCGGCAACCTTCTATCAATCCGTGCTCTGCTTCGTCACGATCATGGTGGTGAATGGAATCATCAGAAAGACCAAACCGGACAACGCTCTGTTTTAGGAACAGGAGAGGAGAACTATGCAGCAACCTCATGCTATCGGCACGAATGAAAAGGCGCACAAGAAGATTGAAGGCACGTATCTGTTATTCAACATTATCAGCTATTCGGTTGTTATCGTGGCCGTCGTGCTATGCTTGCTGCCATTTGAAATGCTGGTGTCCGGATCATTCACTTCGGAAAGCGCCATTACGCAGCATGGTTACGGTATCATCCCATCTGAATTTTCTTTACAGGCTTATAGAGTCCTATTCAAGTACCCCGAGGACATCTTAAGGGCCTATGGAGTATCCATTTTCATTACGGTGGTTGGAACCAGCGTCGGACTGTTTGTCACTTCGATGACTGCTTATGTGCTGAACAGAAAGGATTTCTTATATCGAAACAAGCTTGCGTTCTTCTTTTACTTCACCACGTTGTTCAACGGCGGGATTCTATCGTTGTACATCTTCTTCGTCAAATACCTGCATTTGAAAAACAGCCTGCTTTCCTTGATCATCCCGCTGATCATCAATGTGTTTTATTTGATCGTGATGAGAACCTTTATAAGCTCGATACCCGATTCCATAAGCGAATCCGCAAAAATCGACGGAGCGGGAGACTTCACCATTTTTTTAAAGCTGATTTTACCGCTAACGAAACCCGGGCTTGCGACAATCGGACTGTTTTATGCGCTGGAATATTGGAACGACTGGTATAACGCCATGCTTTTTATAACGGATATTAAATTGTATCCCCTTCAATATTTGTTGTTCTCGACGCTGCAATCGTCCGAAGCCATATCCAGACTATCCAGCATAGCAAGCGTATCCATGATTGATGTCCCCACCTTATCCCTAAAGCTGGCTATGGCCGTTATTGCTACCGGCCCCATTATCCTTGTCTATCCCTATGTACAGAAGTATTTCGTGAAGGGTCTTACTGTCGGCGCAATAAAAGGATAATCTCGGTTCATCCGGTTTATCGTATAAACAACATTTTTAAGGGGGAGTACATGTGAGGAAGACAAAAGCACTAACATTGCTATTAAGTGTGGCACTCAGTATGGGGCTTGTGCTTACAGGCTGCGGCGGTGCGGAATCCGATGAATCAAACGGCAATACAAGCAGCACAAAAGAAAATGCCGGTAATACAGCTGTGGATATTTCCAAGAAGGTTGAATTGAACATGTACCTGATCGGCTCGCCTGCCAAGGATTACGACATGGTGCTGGCCGAAGTAAACAAGAAGCTCGAGAAGGATTTGAATGCTACCGTAAAAGTAAACTGGGTAGGCTGGGCCGATTTCGGCACGCAATATCCGCTGCTCCTGGCTTCAGGCGAACCGATCGATCTGATTTACGCATCCACGTGGACGAATTTCTATTCCAATGCGCGAAAAGGCGCTTTCCTGGCGATTGAAGATTTGGCTAAGACCTATGCGCCGAAAAGCTTGGCTCAAATCACCCCTGATGCGTATAAACAGACAGAAGTTGACGGTCATCTCTACGCCATGCCCGCGCAATTCTACCAGTATGGTGACATGGGCTATATCGTACGTGGCGACTTGATGGACAAATACGGTTTGAAAACGATCGAAAACCTGGATGATTACGGCAAATATTTGGATGCCGTCGTGAAGAACGATTCGCAACTGGATCCAAGCGGTCAGATTAGCTCGTCGGGCGGTCTTGAAAGCTATTACGCAAACGCAAATGGCTACTATAACATCCTGGCGACGCAGTACTCCCCGTTTATGGTGAGCATGGATGATGCTTCCGCTAAAATCGTGGACTTGTACGAAACCGATGGCATATCGGATTACTACAAGAAAATGAAGGAGTGGGGCGATAAAAACTACTGGTCGAAATCGATCTTGTCCAATAAAGACGACAAGATGTTCGAGAACGGCAAAGCGGCCAGCAATTTGCATAACCAGGATTCCTGGAAAGGTGCTTATATGAAGCATCCGGATTGGGATGTCAGATTCTTCCCGAACAGCAAATACACGTATAAAACGTCAGCCATGCAGGACGGAATGGCGATCCCGGCATCGGCCGCCAACCCTGAGCGGGCGCTGATGTTCCTGGAATTGCTAAGAACGGATCAAAGCTATTATAACCTCCTCACTTACGGCATTGAGGGCAAGCACTATGAGATTACCGCGGACAACAAGCTGAAAGCACTTGATTTGGATGGCTTTGCACCTGAAGGCTATTGCTCCTGGGGCTTTAAGTCGCCTGAGTTCTATAAAGAGCCTGTCGACTCTCCGCCGAACATTAATGAAGTGAGAAAGCAGCTGGCAGACAGGGCACTCGATAATCCTTATGCGCTCTTCACGCCTGATTTCGAGCCTGTCAAAAACGAAATGGCTGCCGTCAATAACGTCGTGCAGCAGTACGCGCTTCCGCTCAACTATGGCTATATCAAAGATCCGGAACAAGGTCTGAAGACGCTGGTCGATAAAATCAAAAATGCCGGCTCGGATAAGATCATCGCCGAAATGCAGAAACAGCTGGATGCCTTTCTTGCAGCCAATAGATAGCTGACGGGTAATAGATGGACAAAAGGTTCAGGAGGGGATAGCCCCTTCCTGAACCTTTTGTTATCCAGCGGTACGTACGGCCGGGATTCTGATTTCGACCAATGTTCCGTTACCCGGCGAGGAGCGGTAGGTTAGGCCGTATTCTTGGCCGTAGCAGAGCTTGATCCGGTGGTTGATGTTTCGCACGCCATAGCCATGGACTTCATCGGCCGCGTTTCCGTGTGCAAGGATCTCTTCGGCTTTTTTCTGCGGCATGCCCACGCCATCGTCCTTGACGGTCAAGAGCAGATCATTTCTGTCCAGAAATCCCGTGATCGCAATGGAGCCGTTCTCTTTATCCCTGGCTTCACGTATGCCGTGGATAATGGAATTTTCGACAATCGGCTGGAGAATTAGTTTCAGGATATTGCAGCTATATAAGTCAGGGTCAATATCGATTGCCAGCTTGATTTTATCGTCAAATCGTAGATTCTGAATTTTGACATAGATGCGGATATGATCGAGCTCGTCCTCGAGACTTACGATATCTTTGCCTTTATTCAGACTAAGCTTATAAAACTTGGCCAGCGATTGCGAGATGACGGCGATCTCAGGTACGTCATTGTCAATGGCTTTCCAGTTGATCATTTCAAGCGTATTGTACAGAAAATGAGGGTTGATTTGCGCCTGGAGAGCTTTGAGCTCCAGATTCTTGATCTCCTTGCCGTTCTGGTATTGTTCATCCACCAGAAGCTTGATTCGCTTGACCATATGATTGAAGCTGTCGGTCAAATCGCCGATCTCATCGTGAATTTTGGAGTTCACTTCCACGTTAAGAAAGCCTTCCTGGACCAATCTCATTTTTTTCCTCAGCAGCTGGATTCTCTTGACGGTAGCGCCTGTAATGAAATAGGCAAGCCCATACGAGACTAGTCCGCATACCAGCATCAATACAAGCATGAGATCTCGAATTCGGATGCTTTGCGCATATATTTCCGTAAACGGAATCGCCGTCACCATCGTCCAATCCGTATTTTCGATCGCTCTTGCTTTAATAACGAAATCGCTTTTGCCGAATTTCGCGTTATTCCATAAGGTGTCGTTGTTCTGAAGTTCCTTGATAAGCTCCGTGTTCGGGCCGATGCGATTGAAATTGAGCAGGTTGGAGCAGCTAATGATTTCGCCATGGGAGTTTTGAATATAGACGACGCCGTCATAGGTGATATTAGCCTTTTGAATCATCTTTTCAATCGTTTCTTTTAAGATATTCAGCTCGATCATACCGATGAACTCTGTCGTCTGCTCCGTATTTCGGATTTTTCTGATGAGCGAAATCACTTGTACCGGATCGAGGTTGCTGCTGTTGTTTTTAATGCTATGGGGTGGAAGCCAGCTGACCTTATCCTTGGATGACATGAGCATTTTGTAGCTTTGCGTATGCGAGAAGCTATCCTTATCATAAAAGTTGAAGCTCTGCGCTGCATACATCATCCAGCCGGGAACGTACAGACCCGCCCGGTAGACATCCTCGGTATTCTGGAAGCTGCTCAGAAAGTTTTCCAATTTCAACCGGTCAATGTTCTGCTGCACATAATCATTCTCGAACTCTTCCTTGTTTCTTGCCAGAATCGTTTGAACATCGGCATTGAAATAGATGACATCGGATGCCTTTATTAGCGTGTTTACCTTATAGTTTAGAAACGTATAGGCTTGGTCGAACGACTGATCTGCGGAATGGAGAATTTGTTTCTCGTAATCACTGGATACATTTGTGTAGGATATCGTAGTCAGCAGCGCCAGTGGCAAGAAGATGAGAATGAAATAGGAGATGAGCAGCTTTGCCCTAATATTCATATGCATAAAAAATCCGACTAGAGCCTGGGACCGTTTTTTCACGATTTGTGTTTTCTCCTAAATTGCGTAGGTGTCATTCCCGTTATTTTCTTAAAGGCCTTCGTGAAATAATTGGCATCGTTATAACCAGATCGATCGGCGATCTCATAAAGCTTGGCTTGCGGCTTCATTAACAAATTGGCCGAGTTCTCAATTCGGACCTCTGTAATAAACTCACTTATGGTTTTGCCTGTCTCTTTCCTAAACAGGGATGAGAGATACGTAGGCGTCAGGTGAACGTGCTCGGCAAGCAAATTCACGGAAATTTCCTTGTCGCTATAGTTGCTTCGTATATATTTGATCACATCAAGAACGGCTCTGCTGCTCAATTCGATATTTTCGATACGATCTAGGAGATACGCGGCCTTCTTCTGGAAATAACCTTTAAGATGCTTGAGCGTATCGATTCGCGACATTATCGCCCAATCATATTCTTCTTTCTGATGATCGGATGTGCTTAGATGCAATCCCCTCTTTGAAGCTTGCTCAACCAGCATGTGCATCATTTGATAGAATAGATTCTTGACTTCATCTACCGGAGTTCCTGTTTTTGTCTTAATAACGCTATATAACTGTTCGGTAAACTGGATGATTTTATCTTTATGAAGCTCCTGTAAGAGCTCGGCATAAGATTTTAAAATTTCCGCATGGATAGGGTATACGGAGACTTCCCTGTTGGCAGCGTAAAAAACAGTGCCAAAGTCGTAATAAAAAAGATGTTTGAGGAAACCGGCTGCTGTTTCGTAGGAATCACGTATTTTCGACACTTCGGGTGAAGCGCCTCCAACTACCCAAGATAATCTTGAGCACGTCATTCCTTGCTCACTCAAATGCTCGGTGAGAAGAGAATAGATCGCAACAAAGTCGATCTTGCGTTCCGGTTTATGTGCGGAAATGACCAAAATGGTGCCGGAGTCCTTCATAACCGCTAAATGGGTATAGCCGTGCGGGGAATGATTCAGAAATTCGATGATGCTATTGCAGCAGCTTTGTTTAACTTCATTGATAGGTTCGTCCTCATCAAAGGAAGGGACTACGATGGAAACCGTATAAGAGTCGCCTTTTTCAAAAGGTACGCCGATAAGGTTTAAGCTTCGTTTCAGTTCATCGCAATCGATATGGTTATGAATAAGCTCGTTTACGATATTCTGCCTGATGAAGGGCAGGCTGTCTGAAAGCGCCATGTTGATATGATTGACTTTATGATTCTCCATACATAGATGCACGGCCTTTTGTATAACCTCTTGCAGCTCTTCAATAACAATAGGTTTCTCGACATAGCTGACAGCATTGAAGCGAATAGCGGCTTTAAGATACTCCTTATCCGAATATCCGCTCATATAGATAATTTTACATTCAGGGAACTGTTCCCGGAGGGATGAAGTGAATTCTATCCCATTCATTCCTGGCATTCTTATATCGGATACCACGATATCGGGATGCATGCGGCGAGCTACTTCGAGGCCTTCTACTCCGTCTTTGGCTTCCTCGACAACATCAACACCAAGCTCCTTCCACTTGATGTGCTTTATTAGACCTTTTCTGGTAACGGTCTCATCTTCCACGACTAGAAGTTTAATCATGCGATTTCACTCCCGATTATGTAATGTCATCAATCAAATTCCGTGTCCTCATATGCCGGAAAAACCTTGATACAGCTGGAAATAACAAACTTGTACCTCCATGTTACACCACAAATCTGTGTCTGGATACAACCAGACTATCCAAAAATAACGAACCTCGGTTCTATGAAATCCGAACTATCCAATCTTTACCTCGTTGCTTCATACTATATAATGAAGTAGAATCCGGCCTGATCTCCACAGTCAGACCGTTTATTATATCAAAGGCGGGCGCCAAACCTATGAGATGGACATCAAGGCTGTTATCGCTGCTTCGTTTCCGCAAAGTCAGAAGTCGATTTCTGGCCGCAATGATTCTGTTGTCCGTGCCACCTCTATTCCTCCTCGGTTATATATCCTTTAATATCGCGAAAGATACATTGACGCTTAACAATACGCAGACGAATATCGACCACCTGGAGACGTCCAATGAAGTGGCCGATTTGCTGTTCCGCAACGTTTAACCTGAACCGCTCGATCGTCTTAAACGATGAAATCCGCAGTGATCTGCTCAGCAGCGAACTCAATTCAAGTACGCAGCAAAGCGAGATGAATGCCACAACCAGCAATCGCCTGCAGCGGGTCATCAACAGCGATTCTTACGATTCCCGTTATGTCGACTCGTTGTGCGTGCTGGATCTCTACTACCAAACCTATTGTCTGGGGAATCCGATGATGCGGGTATTTACGAAACCGCTGCGAAGAAGCAAGACATTGAAGCATCAGAATGGTATAAACGGGCCGTTGCGGCCAAAGGGAAAGTGGTATTCTTCAATTACAATGTACTTGGAGATTCGTCCGATACGTTCTCGACAGTCAAGCTGTTCCGCGATTCGGGGGATCCGAAGGGCAGAGCGATCGGCCTCTTGATCATCAATCTATCCAAGTCGATGTTCGGCAGCGTATTCAGCGAAAGCCATAATAACGGCATGTTCATGGCCGTGGATTCCTCGGAGAAGGAGCTTAAAGTGGTCTATCCGGAGGTGCAGACGATCGAATTGTCGAAGACGGCAAGCGGCCTGTCTGCGACCGTGAGTAAAGGTTATCTGGTCAGTCAGTATCGCAACCAGACTACGGGGTGGGCGTTATTGCATCTGATTCAGAAGAAGGAACTGCTCAGTACTGGATAAGCTTCACCTGTTCAAAACGATGCTGGGACTCATCATGGTCGAGGTAGCACTCGGATTTCCGTTTGGCGTACTGCTGTACCGCGGCTTCATGGGCGCGATTCCTCGAGAGATCGATGAAGCGTCTGTGGTAGATGGCTGCGGGGGATTCCGATTGTTTTTCCAAATTATATTTCCGCTGCTGAAGCCCGTGAACGCGACGATCATCGTGACCTCGTCGGTGGCGATCTTCAATGATTTTACCAACCCGCTTTACTTCTTCCCTGGTTCTAAGAATGCAACGGTCCAGCTCACGCTCTACAACTTCATGAGTCAATTCATATCGCAATACAACCTTCTCTATACAAACATTCTGCTTATCACGCTTCCCCCTCTCGTGTTATTCATTTTCTTCAATAAGAAGATTGTTGCCGGGATAACGGCGGGAGCTGTGAAAGGGTAAGTATACAGGATCTTGTACGACGATCGACCGCATTCGGGCATTTTGCTCGGATGCGGTTATTTTGTATGGTAGAACTAATTTACAACATGTTGTATAGTTTACAGTATATAGAGTTAGCGGGAGAGGAAGTAGCTACTATGGGTCATGCCAAGGATCAGATCGATCCCCGCATTCTTCGTACAAGGCGGTTGCTTCGCGATGCATTTATTGAATTGCTGCAGGAAATGGAAATCGAGAAAATATCGGTCAATCGTCTCGCGGAGCGTGCCACGCTCAATCGAGTGACGTTCTATCTGCATTATCGGGACATGCCGGATATGTTAGATAAGATGGCTGACGATATGATTGAGGAAATTACTTCGATCATCAATGCGCCGAAGCCGAACCGGAGCGCTGCGGAAGAAGTAGATTGGCCGTTGATGGTCAATCTGCTAGAGCACATCGCGGAGAATTTCAAGTTCTATAAAGTCATTCTTGCCGCGAAACGAACGACGGTCTTTACGGAACGGCTGCTGAAGCTGTTGACGAATCTAATCACGGAGAGCGTTGAACGTCCTGGATGTGAACGTGATTTCGCCAGCTCGGGGATTCACAAAGATATTGCGATCTGGTACAGTTCCTCGGCCATGATCGGCACGATCATCTCGTGGCTTCGTGAAGACATGCCGTATACGCCGGTTTTTCTTACGAAGCAATTGTCTTTGCTGCGTCAGTATCGGCAGACAAAATCGTAGTAGTGGTAAGGAAGTGCCATATACGCAGAACAATACTGCGAATCAGTGGCCATTCATCATGTTGAAAATCCGATGGCAACTGGAGTGGCCGTTTAGCCTATCAGGAGAGGGGGTATAAGTATTCAAGCAGCTAGAACAAATAATTTCAAAAAAACAGTTGCAACATCCTATTCATCCATGGTATATTCTATTTCTGCCTCCGAGACATCAACTTGGAAGCGGCGATCGAAGCCAAAACAAGTTGAAAAATAAAGCTTGCAATCATGTTTCGATTCATGGTAAGATCTAATTCCGGTCATGAGCCGGAAGGAAATAAACCAAGTATTTGTTCTTTGAAAACTGAACAATGAGCG
>NZ_JCAALT010000023.1:0-15782 GCF_059686995.1 Paenibacillus rhizoryzae
TTTTGGGATCCGTTCAGCCGGCCAGCGTCGTGGACCCCATTAACATCATACCAAGGAGTCTTTTTATTTCTCAAACCTCGTATTTCTTCATAATAGGAATGCTGCCCGTTAGTTCAACAAGGTACAGGCCAACCGGCTGCTTGTCGGAAAGGAAATAATGTTGTTGTCAACCGACAGAAATAAAGTACTTGAATTGTTAAAGCTCTCCTGCCAAAAGCTTGTACAATGCTTGAGTGCCGCTGTTCTCTTCTCCTTTGCTTGCAAGCTCATCATATAATGATTTGGCTAATTCAAGCCCGGGTGTTAACAATCCCATTTCTTTGGCAGCATCAAGAGCAATCCCCATATCTTTGATGAAGTGTTTGACATAAAAGCCGGGCTCGAAGTTTCCGTTGATCATTCGCGGTCCCAGATTACTTAATGACCAGCTCCCAGCTGCTCCGGTCTCTATGCTTTTCAATACGGTATCAGGATCAAGTCCTGCTCTTTCAGCATATACGATCGCTTCACAGACACCAATCATAGTGGATGCTATTGCAATTTGGTTGCACATCTTTGTATGTTGTCCGGCACCTGAATCGCCTTGCAATTGGATATTCTTGCCGATGATTTGAAAAATCGGAAGCAATGCTTCGAAAGCAGAAGCGTCTCCGCCAACCATGATCGCTAATCTGGCTTCTCTTGCCCCAATATCGCCGCCGGAAACCGGCGCGTCAACTGCGTAAATTCCATTATTTTTCGATTCCAAATAAATTCTTCTCGCCAATGATGGTGTAGATGTTGTCATATCTATGACATATGTGCCTGCTTTTGCATTAGATAGGATTCCGTCTTGTCCAAAATAGATTTCTTCCACATCTTTAGGATATCCCACCATTGTAATAACAACATTTGCTTGTGAAACTACCTCCGCTACAGTATCCTTCCAAACTGCGCCTTGAGTGATCAGTTCATCTGACCGACTTTTTGTCCGATTATAAACGATTAAAGAATATCCTGCCTTCAACAGATGACCGGCCATGCTTTTACCCATTACGCCAGTACCAATAAAACCAATTACAGTATTATCTTTTTTAAGCATCATACGTGCGCTCCTTTAAATAAGAGAATGTCAAAACGTTCTTAGTTTTCTTTATTTTATCATTTTTGTCTATTCAACTAAACTGCCCATTACTTTAATGAAAAACGGCAGCCGATAATCAATCCAGCGGCATCAGCAGCCAGTTAAAGAAGAGGCAGTGATGTGAACGTAATGCCTGCAAGGAAACGGAACAGGCACATCGTCCAGAAACTATCCGCGAATCCGCATAGAGCCGTCGAGAAGGAAAATCCGAGTAAACCGTCAATGGGCATTGCCTTTTCTGGAATCGCCGCATCCGTACGCTCGCTTTATCTTCTTTATACGGTTTAAATCTTGCAACCACATCAACTTTATTTACAAAGGCAACAAGGGCTGGAATTATCATCGCCACTATAGCAATCCACAGGTGTTTTTCAGCTATCGTTCCCCGTTTTTCAACAAAAGGTTTAAAATCCACGTAAAGATTGAAATAGACCGGAACCTGCCTTTATTACTGTTCCAGATATATTGATATTAATAAGTCCTAAGTCATCTTTTTCGATATCAATATTCCCTCTATAAGTGTTGTTGTTGCTTGACCTCAAAGTAATTTCTTGAATATCAAAAAAGTCTAGGCTACCCCTATTTTTTTGACATAATCATCCCGCACTTATAATTTTGATTGGGGGATTATTGTGTCATTCCTCACAGTTAGAAGCTACCCTCTTACCTGTATTCTGAGTGAATTACATTCTATCGATTCGAAGATTTCCAATCGTTTGTTTAAAACGCGATCAAGAATAGCATAATAAAGGAAAACTTAGCATGCTGATTCAGGGGATGAAAAATGACAGCAATCTCTTTAGAAGCTTTAAAGCAGCGCCTCGCCCTTATTGAGGATGCGGAGATAATTGATCGAGATACTACCGACGGACTTCGTTTAACATTTATTTATCTTGGAACCTTAATCGATCAGGAGCGTCTTAACGAATCGATTCTTGAGCCCCTCGTTCGATCATTCCAAAGTTCGGTAGAAAAAAGCCTGGCTACCGCCAAAATTGCACGTTTATCCAATTTGGAGCAAGCCCTCCAGTATCTCATGAAGGGCTCGGTGCTGGTTCACGACTCATCCAGCGGGCGATGGCACGCCATTTTGCTCCCCAACTCGCTCGGCCGGCCTATCGAAACCTCAGAGACGGAAACAATAATGTTCGGCCCAAAAGACAGTTTCAGCGAGCAGCTGGAGCAAAACATCTTGCTGATTAGAAGAAGGCTTCCTTTAACAGCACTCAAAACAGAGAGATACTCCGTCGGCTCCTTAACCCAAACAACCGTAGTCCTTATGTACATCGATGGGCTAATCAATCCAGAATTTGTAGAGGTCGCGAAAAAAAAACTTTCCAGCATCGACTTCGATATGTTTTTGGACTCTTCACATGTTGCAGCGTTTATGGAAGACCATTATCACAGCATCTTTCCTCAATATTTACAGACCGATCGACCGGATTCCTGCGCGTATGCACTAGGCATCGGAAAATTGGTCATTTTCGTCAATAACACGCCTTTCGCCTTAGTCGCTCCGATTACGCTGTTTCACTTGTTTCAGTCGCCGGAGGATTATATTAACCGCTGGTTGGTAGCTAGCTTCTTGAGGCCGTTACGCTATCTCAGTTTCCTTCTTTCCATTACTCTAATTCCAATTTACGTGGCATTAACGACTCATCATTATCAAATGCTTCCCCTACAAATTTTATATGTAATCATCGAGTCTCGTAGCAAACTGCCACTATCCCCCTTCTGGGAAGCGTTTATTATTCTTATTACGCTAGAAATTATCAAGGAAGCCAGCCTAAGAATGCCGACCAAAACGAGCCAAAACTTGGGGGTAATTGGAGGAATCGTTATAGGACAAGCTGCGGTAGAAGCCGGATTCGCAAGCAAAGTGTTAATCGTATTGGCAGGCATTTCGGCGATTTCCACTTTTCTCGTTCCAAACTATCTGGTCACCAAATCCAGTTTACTGCTTCAATTCATATTCTTGATTCTCGCGACCTATTTGGGCGTTCCCGGCATTTTGCTAGGACTCTTCGGCATGCTTGCCCATCTGAACGGGCTTACGTCCTTGAACCAGCCCTACTTGGCGCCGGTATCTCCGTTTTATTGGAGAGATTGGGTCGATCTTTTCGTCCGAGGGCCGTTACACGCTATGCGCAATCGTCCTGAAGCATTGCGTCCATTAAACAAGTATCGTATTAGCCGAAGGAGTAAATGAACCCATGCAAGCTATGTCGCTGTTTCGAAAAACCTCACATCAAGAAAGCGGTTTTTACGCGCTTTTCCTCACCAATAGAATTCAAATGCTGTATTACATGATTGTCATGCCCTCAGCCCTCGTTCAGCCGTATATGTTATTGGTGATTGTAGCAATGGGCATAGTCTCCCAATTTTGCCTATATATGCTGTCCAAGTGGTTCGCAACCCCCTACTCTGCCCTAGGGTACCAGGGTTTTGAAAGAGTATTCGGAAAAACAGGCATCAAAATGTTAGCTTTGGCAAGTTTGCCGCTCCTTTTGCTCAAGATCTCTTTCATTTCAGTCAGTTATGCCGATATCATGCAGCAATTTGTTTTTCCTTCTATGGACCGAGAATGGCACATTGTGTTTCCTTTTATCCTTAGCTGCTATTTGGCGCTGTTTGGAATGGAAAGTATGGTACGGTTCGTAGCTGTCGTGTTCATTGGAACGATCTGGATCTTCTTTTTATATATTCCGTTTTTTTTGGTGCAATCAAATTCGATTCACGATCTATACCCTCTCGTTCCTATTGGCCCAGAGGCGTTTACATGGAAATCACTACTGCTCGTTTTTTCGTCGTACTCCGGACCTGAATTTTTAATCGCTATTTCATACTGGCTGAATCCGCAACGGAAAATGCTAAAATATTTAACGATCGCTAACGCCATCTCTGTCGGAGAGTATCTCTTTATTTCCATTGCTTCCTTGCTCTTCTTCGGCTCCAAATACTTGCCAACCATCAAATACCCGAACGTGGAGATGGGGCGCTACCTGCAATCTCCTGTATTCGAAAGGATCGATATTATTCTGATCTCGGCATATATGTTCAGCTTCCTTTACTCGATCGCCTTGTTCGTGTTAATGATATATGGCGCATCTCGTTTTCTAGGCAAGACGAAGACAAGCACTACGCGTATTGGGCTGATCGTTAGCGGCTGTGCGGCGATGGCCGTCACTCTTCCGATCAGCAAATGGTTTTGGGAGCCCGGGATCGAGCAGGCATTTTGGCTCGAACTGCAGATGTGGGCAGGATCCGCCTCTTACTTGTTAGTGCCTCTTCTCGTCTGGATCGCGATCAAGCGCAAAGCCAGGACAACGTCATGAAATGCTTCGTACGAGCAACGCTTGTGCTGCTATCGTTTTCATTGTTGACATTCGCATGCGGTTGCGTCCCCGTACCAGAAAACAATATAATCGAAGAAATCACGCCGATCATTTTCTGGTCTGTACAGGGTGGAGGAGAAAAAGACGGAAAGATAACAATCAGCACGCTCGTCCCTCCTCTTATCAAGGAGAAGAAACGCGTCCTTACCCTTAAGGTCTCTCTATTGAATGAAGGCAATAAGGGGTTTAATTTGACCTATTATAACGAACTGAAAGCCGGTCAAATCCGCTTGCTGTTCGTGGACGAAGCTTATGCGAAACGGGGACTGACCCGTCTTATCAATACCGTCCTGACCGATCCGAACATTTCGCAACGGTTGTACTTAGTCATCACGAAAGGCAACTTTAATGAATTCCTCGCCAAACACTTGGATGAAACAGACAATATCGATTATTACCTTTATCGCATGTTCAAACATTACGAGAAGAAAAAACAAGGCGAAATTACCGTCGTCAATTTGCACCAGTTTATGAAAATGCTGTACTCTCAGGTTTCCGATCCCCAGCTACCAGTATTTCGCGCGAAAGGCGAACAGTTCCTGTATGAAGGCACAGCATTTTTCGACCGGGACAGTATGGTTGCGGAGATACGTGGAGAGGACGATCAAATCAATCAATTGTTGTATAGGGACAGATTCGTACGATATTTAGTCCTTCCTGACCTCTCGGTTACGCTAGGGCATATTCGCGCGCATACCCGTAAGAAACTAGCCCCGGATTTATCATCCCTATCCATCGAAATCGACGTGAAGGGAAGAATTGATGAATTGGATTCGCTCTCAAGAATCGAAAATAACTTCCAATATGTCGCTCTCACACAAAAAATCGAACGGTACTTGGAGGAGAATGTCATCCGCTTGCTATCCAAAATGCAAAAATTACAGATTGACCCCCTTCAAATCGGGGGGTTGACTACTAAACCGTTCTCCAAACCAATAACCAGAGATACATGGGATAGGCATTGGTCTACTATGAAGATTAATGTAAAAGTGCGGCTACATTTAGAGTCTCTGACGAAGGTGAAATAGTAAGTTGGAATTTTGTTCAAAGAGGTCGGCCTGTCACTGAATCTGGGTCTTCAATACTTGCGCTTGCTGTGCTTCACGAAGCCTAAAATACACGGAAAGCTCGCCAGCCGACGACAAATGGGACAGCAGCAGCCCCGGACGAGAAAATAAAGTCCTAGACTGCTGCTGTCTTATTGAACTCAGAGGGAGCTTCGCGCTTCGTTGGCGTTGCCCGATCCCATGTGATATCAAGCATTTCGGTTTTTTTCTCATTTTTAAGTTACATTATAGTTGGTTCATCGCCAAGAAAGCGATTACATTAATGACGAGTAGATGGGTAAAATCACATCAACAATGGTTCCTTCGTTGACCGTGCTTTCGATGTGAACACTCCCTCCGTGTTCGTGGACAATCTTGTTGCTGACCATTAGGCCACCTGTTGTAAAACAACCGCCGCATCAACTTCCTGCATTTTCGGAGTTTGGGGTTTGGCAAGCATTACAAATCCCCATAATATAGCTTCCAAACTCCCAACCTCAGATAGAATCAATTCAATATACTCGGGTTTTTCGTTACCTTGTTGTAACAGCTGGGCGAATCCCTTGATCGAGGTTAGAGGATTTCTAAACTCATGTGCAACCCCTGCCGCCATTTGACCTACTATCGAAAGCTTTTCAGTTCGTAGAAGGAGTTCTTCTGCCTTCTTTCGTTCTGAAATATCACGAGACCCGTACACGCATTGCACTACTTTGCGATTTTCATCAAATATAGGAGTGCCCCTGGTCTCGATATATACCCAACTGCCATCTGCTTTTTTACACCTCCACTCAAAATCGAACGTTGATTCTAATGTAACCATGTCATCGAATTGCCTCTTAACGTACGCAAGATCGTTAGGATGAACGAAATAAAAAGCAGAATTTCCTTCAAACTCGCTGGACGGAAACCCCAGGACCAATTCATGGGATGGCGAGGCATATAGAACTATACCTTCCATATCCACGACACCGACTAAATCCTGGGTATTTTCGGCAACAAAACGATACTTTTCAGTCGTTTGTGGCGGGGTCCAATCGGGATGTTTCATGGGGTCAAATAATAGTTTGGTCACACCTTACTCCTCCTCCATACTCCTCCTATAGAACATTGCATTTAACAGTGAGTAGACCTGGTTCGAAGAGATTCGTCCAAGTACCAGGATCCTCGTGTATGTGACACTCCAAGTATGTAAGTACACTAGCTTTTGTCGCTGACGGCCACGCCTCTTCCGGAACCATGCGTCGGAAACCGCTTCCAAAACTGCTCTTAACTCTAATGAAAAAGACTTCTGCCAGCGCTTCATCTATCTACGCTCTATTAAACTGCCCGTTAGCGCAATAAACAATCGGTTACGGATCCATTGGGTTTGGAGTATTCACCCTATTATATAACCACCAAAATAAAAGCAAGAGGATGCAACAAGTTATAATTAATAAAATAACAATAACTTTACTTTTTAATGGATTCTTCATTAATACCTCCGCAAAAGCATGTTACCTTTCTAAACGAGTAATTGGAAGGGTTTGTTACAAGAACAACACAGAAAAGACCAACCCGCACGATCATGCGATTTGGTCTTTTCTACTAATTCTTATACTCGAATCAACCTCGTATTACCAACCGATATCATCACGCGATGCAGCTTTTTCACCGACATACGCAGCCATTTCCTCTACGCCGGCAGATTTAAACTTGTCTTGAATGCTGTGCAGCATCTTCAGCGCTTCGTCATCGGATTTCGCGTAGCATGCTTTGCGGAATTCTTCGTCAAAGTTCAAGCTTGCGGTTTTATCCCTGAACTCTTGGTATTTAGGCCAATCTCTTTCCAGATAAGTTGCGCTGACCTTGTCAATGATTTGGATCGGCAGTCTCTTCGAGTAGCTAGCCTCGAGTTTCTCCCATTGCGTCTTCTGGTCATCCGGAATCGGCCAAGTGACTTCAGAGGAGAAAGCGCCCATGAAGCTGCCGGAGAGATAGTTGAGACCTTCGTCGCGCTTCACATCCGGATTATCGTCGAATTGCTTCTTCACATCTGCAACCCATTGCGGCTTGCCATCTGCCAGCGTATAATCTTTGCCTTCGATGCCCCAATAAGCGAGCAGTCGGCCTTCGTCGCTGTTCAAGTAATCAATCAGACGCAGCGCCGCATCCGGATCTTTGATCTTCGCGCTCAAGAAGATAACCGGGAACCCGGATCGACCTGGCTTCTCTACTTGCGTCACAATATTACCGCTCTTATTCTTCATTGGGCCAAGCAGTTCGTATTGCATTTCAGGATTCGTTTTATAGAGGGTTTTTTGCAATTCGCCAATCATGCTTTGAGCGCCGAATACAGCCAGCTTGCCTGTAGCGAGCTTCTCATTCGCTGTCGTATCGGTATTGCTGAATGCCTCAGGGTCAAAGAGACCATTTGTGATCAGCTTTCTCATATACAGCAGGCGAGCTTCTTGGTCTTTGGATTGTGTCCAGTGGATAAGCTTGCCGTCTTCCTGACGGAAGTCCGAAATGTTGTAATCAGACCAGCCGGATAGGAATTGGCTATAGTCCCATCCATTATGCATCGTACCGGAAGGGATGACCGGCTTGCCGCTAATATCTTTGAAATTGCCGTTCTTGATTTTAGTTAGCAGATCCGCGAGCTTCTCTTCCGTGTCGATATCGGCACCATTAACATTCAACGCCTTCAGAATATCTCCACGGGCATAGAGGCCGTAGTTCCAGTTATGAATGCTCTCTGGCGTGCCGTCCGGCGTCTGCATTGGAATGACATATTGCTTGCCTTCCAAATCAGGACTATTCAGGTCGAATTCTGCAAAGTCCTTCGCTACACCTTGCGTCATCAGTTTCTTCACGTTCGGATATTTATCCAGATAAGGGGTTAAATCGAGAAGTTGGCCTTCCAAAGCTGCTTTCTTGATGACTTGTCCTTCCCCGCCTGTCGTCGACCAGTACGGCGCATTTACGATATCCGGAACCGTATCCGAAGCGAAGATCGTGTTCAGTTTCTCAACTTCGCTTGTTGTGATCGATTCCAGCTTTAACGTTACGCCGGTTTTCTCTCTAACCGCTTTGGCAACCGGATTGTTTTCCTGATCCTGCGGAAATCCCGCACCGCCGCCGTTCCAGGCGCTTAGGAAGGATAGAGTAGTCTCCTTAGGTGCATTGGATTCGTTTGTCCCCGAAGAATTCGTTGTTCCCGAATTGGAGGAACCCGAATCATTGTTGTTTCCTCCACATGCTGTTACGGATAATGCAATCATCGGGACGGCAAGCATCAAGCTAAGAGAACTTTTTAGTCTGGTCTTACGCATTAGACAAGCCCCTTTCTTTTGCTAATTTTTTTATATAAAAGGCGATGCCTTCTATACTCGGTACTCGACTACTCCTTGAGCGAACCTACCAGTACGCCTTTAACAAAATACTTCTGAAGGAATGGATACACGCAGATGATCGGTGCCGTAATAATGATTACGAAGGTCATCCTGAGTGCCTCAGGCGTTACACCTCGCAGCGCCATCTGGTTTTCGTTCATGTTTTTAATGGACGATCCGCTGCTCGACCCCGTCATGGACTGGAACGACGCTTCACTGATCATTTTGTTCAGGAACGTAGCTGCAGGTTGCAGATCTTCTTTCTGGATGAAGAACTGCCCGGTAAACCAGTCGTTCCAGACGCCTACCCCGACGAAGAGGGCTATGGTAGCCATTACCGGCATCGAAAGCGGGAGGATAATTCTCCAAAATACGCTTAACTCGCTTGCGCCGTCGATTCGCGCCGATTCCGATAAACCTAACGGGATCCCGTCGAAGAACGTCTTCATAATAATGGCATTGAAAAAGCTATACAGCGATGGTAGGACAAGCACCCAATACGTGTTCAGGATATGCAGCTCACGGTACAGAATGAAGGTCGGAATAAGTCCCCCGCTGAACAGTGTTGTGAAGAAAAAGAAGAAGACGATATACTTTCTGCCCGGCAAGCCTTTCCGCGAAAGCCCATAGGCTAGTAAGGCCGTCAGCAGCGTAGAACCTACGGTTACGATAACCGTTCGGGAAATGGAGATCCAAAACGATTGAATGATGTGAGGGTTATTGAATGCTTTGCTGTAGTTCTCAAACGTACCTACCCTCGGGACGAAGTAGATGCCGCCCTTCATGGCGTCATAGCCGTCGTTGAAGGATAGCGCCAAAAAATAGATAAAGGGATAGAGTGCCGTCAGGCAGAATATGAGCAGCAGCGTATAGTTCACCGTGGAATAGAATTTATCAGCCGCCGACAGTTTTCTCACACCCATACCTGCACCTCCTTAGGTTCATAAAATGAATGCTGCCTGATTACCATAGCGATACGTCGCTCACTTTTTTGGAAACTTTATTCACGGCCACGATAAGGAGAAGAGAGATCAGGGACTTGAACAACCCGATGGCCGTGGAGTAAGCAAATTGCCCCTGCTGAATACCTGTTTTCAATACATAAGTATCCAATATTTCTGAGACGCTGAGTGTAGCAGGCGTCTGCATCAACCAGATTTGGTCAAAGCCGGCGTTCAGAACGCCGCTGAGAGAGAAGATCAGCAAGATACCGATCGTAGGCGTCAGAGATGGCAGCGTAATCTTAAACAGCTTGCTCCAGCGACCTGCTCCATCCATTTCCGCAGCTTCATACAAATGCGGATCGATATTAGTCAAAGCGGCCAAGTAAATGATCGAGCCCCAACCTACGCCCTTCCAAATATCCGAAATGACGACCAGTGGATAAAATAAGGACGGCATCCCCATAAAGAAGATCGGTTCAAGCCCCATATGATCCCTGATGTCATTAACCAGTCCCACATTAGGAGAAAGAATTTTCTGCATCAGCGTCACAACAACGACCCAGGAAACAAAGTGCGGCAGATAGGAAATCGTTTGGAAGAGTCTTTTTATTTTGCTATGCATAACGCCATTCAGCATCAATGCAAGGATCAGCGGAGCCGGGAATCCAAGCAACAGCTTCAGGAAGCTAATAGACAGCGTATTGTAGAGCACCGAATAGAAACTGGAATCGCCTAAGAATTGCTTGAAATACCGAAGGCCTTCCCAAGGACTGTGCAGAATCCCCAGGTTGTATTTGAAATCTTTGAATGCAATCAAAATACCGTACATCGGATAGTAGCAAAAAACGAGATACCAGATAAAAGCCGGGAGCATAAATAAGTAGATATGCCTGAAACTCCATACTTTGGCCCATGCATTGTTCTTGTTTAACCGCGCCACTTCGGGCATGACTTCAACTCTTGCTTCTTTTGCAATCATTATTCCTCCCACCTTCTACAGGATATTGCCAAGCGAAGCGCTTCAACTAATGAATCGAATGACATGGATGCGTGAAGAGCAAAGGATCGGCTGTTCGCCAAGCAAATTCTGCGTCGTCCTGCAAGCGATTACATTAATCTCATACAACAATATTATATTTAATATATTTATTCAATACTTATCAATAAATTTGTTTTTATCAGTACTTTCGACATAAAACACCTCTTTTATCACACTTATTTATTTAAAATAGGATCAAATACTCATATTTTCGACTTTTACAAAATGATTTATAGTAAATTATATTTAATATATAAAATTTTATTAAAGATTGTTGTGTAGGAAAACCGAGTTTGGTGTCGTAGCAAACCCTAAACATTTAGGTATAAAGGAAGAGGTGCTTTTATTAGGCTAGTGCTGTTACATTCGCCATTTGAGCATAAAAAAACGCCTCAAATCCATACAAAAAACCACATTGGATAAAAACACTCCCCGTAATTTCTGCCGCGGATTGTTTTTCAACCAATGTGGTTGCTTATATTCCTAATGCCTTCTTCATTTTCAGTGTTACCATCCAATATCTAAATAAAGCTATGGTAGCCTGTTCCGTTGCATTATTGTACCTGTTATTTACGCCATTAAATTTATCAAAAGTTGCTTATACGACGACGTTACTTGTTAATGATATGTTCTTTTCATTCATCAGAGTTCTCCCCGTCCGTACTTCGCTTATTACTAATGTTCGTTAATTCAAAATCCTCCTTGGAAATCCCCAAGTCTAAGGCTAATCTTTTCTTGATTACCATAGCCTGCTGCAAACTGGTGGCTCGATACTCGATAGTAGTTCCGGTTGAATCTTCGAATAAATAGTAGCTCTTTTTATTGGACATAAACGATGCTCCTCACTTTCGGTGGTAGTCAACAAAGTCATTATGTCCCTGTCTCTAGATTATAAACGTCCCCCTTCAGATAAGGGATGAATCTGAAATTCACTTCGCTTCATTTTTACTAACTCTTTCTATTGTTATCGTTCTCCATTAGCCTGTATTCCTTCAGTTAAATCCAGTTTGTTACTATCTCTTAACCTGATCACCTTCTCATCGTAAATTTCTAACTTGTTTTCAAAACTGTGTCTACTTTGTTCAAACTCCCTTGTCCATTTGTACATCATCTTCAACATCGTGATATCTGACTTATAACGACACCTTTCAATTCCAATTTTTTGCTTTATAAATCTTGTTAGGATTCTAATCCTTCACTTCCACAATGGAGTATCAAGAAATATGATTCTATCTGCCATTTGGTACAAACATTGATAGGATTCTCTATCTGTACCTTCAACTATCCAAGTGCCTTTATTATCGATCTCTTTTATTACTTCAATTTGTTCTTCTGGAGAACGTTTATGACGTCCCGTAAGCGTTTTATGATACCCTTTCGCCATAGCTACGATTAACCCTTTGTTGTGCTATCAATCTATGAAAACCTGTTGCTTCAATGAAAAACGGCAGCCGATAATCAATCCAGCTGCCGTCGTATTCTATTGTGCTATTGTTTCCAATTTGAGCAACAACATTTGCATCCATAAATAACTCTATGTATTGATTTCCATTATTTCCATCCCTTGATATGGTAATGGAGATGAAACACATCCTGCCCACCTTTTTCCCCGCAGTTATTATTCATACTCATTCCTACGAGATTAAACTGACGGTACATCTGCTGTGCAATCTTATGAATCTGAGAAATAACAGACAGGTCTGCTTCTTCTACGTTCATCATGGTTGGGATGTGTTTTTTCGGAACAGCCAGCAAATGAACAGGGGCAGAAGGGTCTTTACAGTGAAATACTATAACCCGGTCATCTTCATATTCTACTTTTGCTGGAAGTTTTCTGTCGACAATTTTACAAAAGACGCAGTCCAACTCCATTTCACTATCGCCTCCTTAAAAAAAATGAAACAAACCTCTTTTCATTATATGAGCCCTCTTCTGTAAGGAAAACTCAACACTTAAATTACTAATCCGATCTATTGTAATATATACCATATTTTCACATTCGAGTTGCTATTCTGCCCGTTAACATAATGAAGCCGCCGATCGTGCCGGCAGCTTCGTCATAGGTGGTTTTGACAAACAGTAATGACATTGAAATCATCATCACGCATGTTGAAGAAGGACACCTGGGGATAACGCGTAATCCCGCCATATACAAGTTGAAAGCCTAATTGTTAAACGAAAACGACAGCTTCGTCGATATCATCAGCCGGGATGAAAAACAGTGGGGAGGACGATTCGGGCACGGGTATTTTGTCCATGCCGTTGGCATCGATCATAATTTTGCCGCCATGCAACAACTCAAAGAAGTGCAAATTGTTATCGGGATATGCCTGTTCTTGTTCAGGTGATACGCTGAATAGCTGCCGATTAAGAGCAACCGATTTTTCTAAATTCCTCGTCCACAAGACAACGTTTTTAATTTGGCTTACGATAGGCGAACGGGTAATCTTTGATTCGTTCATAGTAAATCACATTTCTCTCAATTTGAACTAATGGGTACGCCCTCTTTCATGAGAAGTTGATTGGATCCAACATGAGTCCGTAGCCGGTTACCCGTTCAGCTAAAGGCTGCACCTAGCAGCATAACTATTATTCGTTCGGCCAAGTCGGGTTCAAATTGCGTGTCTCATAGACTAGCAACGACCCGCGCTCGTCGTCCGGCACCGCATACAGCCGAAGCTCCCTGCCCGCAGTCTCCAGAAATACCGGATTGCGGGTGATCACATGTCCCCGCGGCGAAAATTCCGTAATGGGCACTTCGTGAATCGCCTCCAGCGCGTTCATATCGATCAGGGCTAAACCGCCTAGCTCGTACGGCTCGGCATGGCCACCTGCCGGATTGGGATTGGCCAGCTCGGAGATGCCGCTCGCGATCATTATCCCATCGCCTGCATATTGACCGTCCTGATAATCCACAAAGTGGCTCGCATTGTTTTTCGTTCGCAGCATCCGCCCCGCCCGGTTCCATTCGTAGAACGTGCGCGAGCCCCAGCTATTCCCGATCAGCGATCCGTTCCGGCCATCATGAACCACGCCCCCGATGTGATCCCTGACGCGAAAAGCTTCCTGTGCGAGCATCGTTATCGGATCCACCTTGTACACGATGGATTCGCTATGCGGCCTATATTCGGCGACCGGCACCCATAGATGTTCGCCGTCGAAATCAATCCCGCCAGGATGGTACATGTCCGCTTCGCCAAGCAGCGTATGCTTCACGAGCTTCCCTCGGTTGTCAAAGGCAAACAGGTGGCCGATTCCCCTACCGGGAGAACGGTCATACCCATCCTGCGGTAAATCGTAGCGAACCGGCATCTCGGCAAGCTCAACCGAGGACATGTAGAAGAGGTCACCTATTCGAACCATCCCTTGGGCATGGCCGTTGTTGAATTGAAGACCAATCTTGTCTCGCAGTTCCCACTTCGTACTGCGTGTAAGCATTCGGAACGATGTGATGAGCTGATTATCCATAATGTGCTTGTCCTCCAAAGTGAAAATGTGCACTGCGATCCGATGCCCCGTCGAACTGCTAAACTGTCCTTGTTGTTTCGTCATCTCTGCCCGTTAGCAGAACAGGCTGCCGTCTATGGCGGCAGCCTAGTGTCATTGAGCTATTGTTCTCCGATAGTTCAATCATGTATGATTTTCTCTTTTTAGGCCGTGATTTGAGCAGCGATACCGTTCAATTCAGCTACGTCTTTGGCGGAAAGTTCCACATTTGATGCACCCGCACAGTTAACGATGTTCACCGCTTTGCTGGCGCCGGGAATCGGCAGAATGACGGGCGACAATCGAAGCAGCCATGCAATCGCGATCTGCTGCGGCGATGCATCATGACTTCTGGCGATCCGCGAAAGCGTATCGTTGCTGCCGATGCCGTGCGCGTTGCCCATGCCGTTTAGAGGGCTGTATGGTAGGAATGCAATACCGAGCTCTTCGCAGCGCTTCAGCACGTCCATGGATGAATGGTCAAACAAGTTCATACGGTTTTGAACAGACGAGACCGTTACAATATTGCGGGCTTCTTCCAGTTGTGCAACGGAAACGTTCGACAGTCCCACGTGAACGATCTTCCCTTCCCGTTGCAATTCCGCGACTGTTCCCACGGATTCCGCAAACGGAACCTTAGGATCCGGACGATGGAATTGATAGAGCGTGATTGCTTCCACGCCGAGCGCGCGCAAACTGTCCTCGCACGCTTGACGCAAGTGTTCAGGACGGCCATCGGTTTCCCAACGTCCATCCGGACGAATGTGGCCTCCTTTTGTCGCGATGACCACTTCGGGACGGTTATGTAAAGATTTGGCGAGCAGACGTTCGTTATGACCGTTTTCGGTCGAATTCAAACAGTACGAATCGGCTGTATCGAACAGTGTAATGCCATACTCCAATGCGGCATGCACCGTTCTGATGCCGTCTTCCTCTGAAGGGCGTCCGTTAACGGAGAGCGGCATTCCGCCCATCCCGATTTCCCCCACGATTATCCCCGTCGAACCTAGCTTACGTTGTGGCATTGTCATCTTACAACCTCCTTAGAGATAGTTATGAAGCTTCAAAGAGTAGTGACGAAAATTCCATTTTCAAGTATACCAGTTCAGCTTTCTCAGTAGTAGTACTGAAAAAAAGTTCATCTAGTTACTTTGATGTAAGGAAAGCTGGTTTTCTTGCTAAAATTACCGTTGGCCGTTAATTGAATCTCGCTATGATCAATATACAAACAAGACTGTACTCTTGTGCAGTATCCTCCTTTTGCAAATAAACTGCCCGTTCGTATTATGAGGTCAGCCAGTTTTTACTGGTTGACCTCTTTTCTCTTTAAGAGGTTTAGTACGGGTAGCCGGGGTAGAACGTCACTGCCCGTGGGGCT
>NZ_JCAALT010000024.1:0-14382 GCF_059686995.1 Paenibacillus rhizoryzae
AACAACCATCGTCCGCAAAGAAAATTAAATAAGCTGTCTCCGGAACAATACCGGAGACAGCTTATTGGGTAGGGCTTTTTCTATCTGTCCACTAAATGGGGTCTTGACCAACCCGGTATGGGGCTTTCCCTATGCCTCCTTCGGCCGATCGATGGCTTCGGCCATCGTTTTGTCCGTTAGGTGGGCGTAGATTTGCGTCGTCTCCGGCGAGGCGTGGCCGAGCTGCTCCTGCGTCTTGTACAGGTCATTACGCAGATAGTAGTCGGTCGCGAAGGAATGGCGCAGCTTATGAACCGAGAGGTAGGGCTTGCCGAATCGTTTGGCATATTTAAGGACCATTTCTTGAATGGCTCGTTTCGTCATTCGCGAGCCTTCCTTCTTGCCGTTTGGAATGGCGAGGAAGAGCGCTTTTTCCCGTTTAGGTGCTTTGTACTGCGAATCACGCTGAGAGATATACAGCTGAAGATCACGCATGGCTTCCTGGCGGAAATAAACCGGCGTCTTAAACGTGTCGTCGTTCTTGCCTTTGCGGTACACGTAGAGCAGGCGCTTCTTCAGGTCGATGTCGTCTACGTTCATGTTGAACACCTCGGATACACGCAGTCCGGAGTTGAGGATAAGACTCACAATGGAAGTATCGCGTGTACGGTTGTTCGTATACGAGTAGAGTGCTTGCTTGTTTGTAGCAATCTCCATACCGTAGTCCTCGTTTATGTAGCGGATAAACTCATCGATCTCTTGCTCCTGCAGCAGCTTGCCTTCAAGCTTAGCAGCCGTATCCTTCGGCTTCGATGTTCGTTTGATGGACACCTTGGCCATCACATTACGTTTCAATAGCGGATAAAATTGCTCATCTTCGGCGATTTGGCTCAAATAATGAAAGAGCGAGCGAAGAGAGGATAGTTTGCGGGAAATCGTTGTTCTGCTGTTGGCTTGCAGCTGGCGGGTCGCTAGAAACATTTTGAAATGATCGATACTGTCCATATGCAGTCGTTCCAGCTCAATCAACTCTACATCGCGAAGTGTCGGTCCAGCGGCCAATCCTTCCGCGAGCAGCCAAGATAGAAACGTATCATAATCCCGCACATATTCAAGCAGCGAAGAAGGCGAGAGGTCAGGAAGCTTATAGTTGATGAATTTCTCGATATACCAGGGCATTGATGGCGTTCTGCGGTCAAGCTCCTGTCGATCTTTGATTTTGATAATATTCATGCGCAGCCACCTCCATTATTTCTCATTTTAAAGCAGTGGGAGGGCAAAGTAAACCGCACATTGGAACGAATGTTCGCACTGGGCCTTGGCGGAAATAAAAGAAGAGCTCTTGACGGATCAGTACATTGCTTATATAGTTAGTTACATGAGTAACTAACCGATGTGGTGGTGTAGCGATGAGTATCAAGATCGATGACAGCCGTCCCATATTCGTCCAAATTGCAGAGCGAATTGAGGATGACATTATTGGAGGCGGAATGCCGGAAGAAACGCAGGTTCCTTCGACGAATCAGTTTGCGGCTTTCTACGGCATTAATCCGGCCACAGCAGCTAAAGGCGTGAATCTGCTAGTCGATGAAGAGATTCTATATAAGAAACGGGGAATTGGCATGTTTGTCGCAACCGGCGCTAAAGCGAAGCTGATGGAGAAGCGGAAAGAGCAATTTTTTGAACAATATGTGGTAACGATGATTCAAGAAGCAGAGAAGCTTGGCATTACGATCGAACAATTAACGGATATGATCCGCAGGAGAGGATGAGTCTGACACATGAAAACTGTAATTGAAGCGAAGCGGTTAACGAAGGTGTTCGGGAACTACAAAGCCATCGACGATATCAGCTTCCAAATCGAAGAGAATAAGATCTATGGGCTGCTTGGACGGAATGGTGCGGGTAAAACAACGATTATGCATATGATAACGGCGCAATTGTTTAAAACAAGCGGAGAGCTCAGCGTGTTCGGCGAAGAGCCGTACGAGAATAACCGCGTGCTGCGTCAAATTTGTTTTATTAAAGAGAGTCAGAAATATCCGGACAATTTCAAAGTAGTAGATGTATTTGAGACGGCTGCTTTATTTTTCCCCCAATGGGATGGCGCATATGCGCGTGAGCTGGTCGCGGAATTCAAGCTTCCGTTAAAGCGCAGAGTGAAGAAATTATCTCGAGGCATGCTGTCTGCCGTCGGTATCATCGTTGGCCTTGCGAGCCGCGCACCGATCACGATATTTGATGAGCCATACTTGGGATTGGATGCTGTGGCACGAACGATTTTCTATGATCGGTTAATGGAGGACTACGCGTTTCACCCTCGTACAATCATTCTGTCCACTCATCTCATTGATGAGGTCAGCCGATTGCTGGAGCATATCATCGTCATTAATGAAGGTAAATTGCTGCTCAATGAAGAGGCAGATTCGCTGCGTGGCCGCGCCTATACGGTAACCGGGCCAGTGGCCAAAATCGAATCCTACATCGCAAACAAAAAGGTCATTCACAGTGAGGGTATGGGCGGTTATCGCTCGGCAACGATTTATGGCAGCTTGGTTGCCAGTGATCAGAAGACGGCAGAAGCATTGGGATTGGACATTACGACGGTTACCATTCAACAATTGATTGTCTACCTAACAAGTGATCAAGTACGTAAAGAGGTGACGTTACGATGAATATGGTACAAAATGTAGTCAAAATGTATGCAAGAGACAAATGGGGCTGGTTTTTTCTCCCTTGGGTCATTCTGTTTTCCAGCTTTATAGTCAACCTGTTTATTGCCGCTTTCATTCCGGTGGACGACAAAATTGTTACCGGCGGTCTGATGTCGATCTTCATCTATATGATGGTAATCGGAATTGTTTCATTGTCGCAAACATTCCCATTTGCACTGGGGTTAAACGTCAGGAGACGCGATTTCTTCTTGGGCTCCATGCTAATGATTTCATTGCTTAGCGCAGGGATCTCCATCATCTTATGTGTGCTTTCCTATATTGAAGGAAGTGTGATTGATGGCTGGGGAGTCAGGTTGTATTTCTTCCATTTGCCCTACATTTCAGACGGGAATGCCTTCTTGCAAATCGTGATTTTCTTCTCCGTCATGCTGAATCTCTATATGATTGGGTTCCTGTGTGCCAGCGTTCATCGTCGATTCGGCCGCAATGGGATGTATGTGTTTTCGATTGTTGCCGTTCTCGTCTTGACCGTGATTCTTTATATGGTTAAATATTTGGAATGGTGGTCCGCTATCTTCGATTTCTTCGGTGACCATACAGCTGTTCAACTTTCTCTATTGCTATTCCCGATTACGATTTGTCTATCTCTTGCGGCCTACTTGCTGCTGCGTAGAGCTACAGTGTGAATAAGCCGAAGGTTGTCATTCGCACAGTATGAGAGAATTTTAAGTTCATTAGAATATCCCCTTAATTCGCATGGCAGGTGTTGATTCGTGTTACAATCAGCCTCATACCAAAGGATATGGAGGGGTTTCTACACCATGGTAAGACACAAAAGAATCGCAGCAGCGCTTGTATTCTTCGTACTTCTATCGGGAGGCGCGTTATACAGCACTCAAGCACATGCTGCAGCAGCGCCAACTCTGAGAGCAGGCAGTCAGGGAGGAGATGTATCGGATCTACAGTTCCGATTGCAGACACTCGGCTTCTATAAAGACAAAATCACGACAATATATGGCATGTCGACTCGTAATGCAGTTGCAAACTTTCAACGTGCTAATGGGCTTACCAGTGACGGTATCGCCGGTCCTAAGACATGGGCAAAGCTGAAGAAGCTTTCGGTTAACAAGCCGGAGCTGTCAAAGCTTGCACGTATCATCTACTCGGAATCTCGAGGTGAAGTGTATAAAGGGCAGGTCGCTGTAGGAGCTGTCGTGATGAACCGATTGAAATCGCCATTATTTCCGAAGAATTTAACGGATGTCATCATGCAGCCTTATGCCTTTACCGCCGTAGCCGATGGTCAGTATTGGCTGCTGCCGAACAATACCGCATTCCTAGCAGCAAAGGACGCTGTTCGCGGATGGGATCCGACAAAAGAAGCGCTGTACTATTATAATCCGATCACTGCCAAATCGAAGTGGATTCTCACTCGTAAAGTAACAACGAAGATTGGAAGCCATGTCTTCGCGATCTAGCTTCTGTAAAACCGCCCCTTGAGGGCGGTTTTTTTTATCCTTATTATCCTTTATAAACTGCAACTATTTTACCCAATCAATCGTTTGAAGTGTAGATGAAAAACGCAGTGTCGCAAATGCGCCAATTCCATACAGTTAACGACAGTAAATGAAATTTATTCCTAAACGGCCCCCGTATACGTACCCATGGCGACGAAGTGTATCTGTAGTGAGCGTTTTCACTAATTTATGGTGTAGGGAGAGAGGTTCATGAAGAAGTGGACAGTACTAATGCTTGTCCTTTCCATGTGTCTACTTGGCAGCAGCACCGCACTCGCACATGGGAATAGCCACAATGGTGGCAACGATGATAGTCGCCAGCAGCAGTTGCAGTCTTGTAAAGACGCCACGAATCGCCTGAACGCGGTACTGATTAAAGTGAAGAATGAACGCACGCGTGCGATCCTGAAGCGAATGATTGCCAGCTTCAAAGCGGAATGCGAGTCAGGCGCTAATGGCGACAGCACGTATCAGAAAGACCTAGCGAAAGTAAATGCCGACAAGAACGCGCTATCTATTCAATTCCTTGGCAATGACAATGCTAAATCCGTAACGCTGCCTGTCATTCTCAGCTCCAAAGGTAAGAACGGTTCCACCATTACTTGGACTTCCAGCAACACTTCCGTCCTCGCAAGCAATGGATTACTTATTAATCGCCCGCAGTACAATGACGCTGCGATCGATTTGACAGCCACGATTCGTTCCGGAAACGCCGCAACAACAAAAACATTCCGTATCATCGTGAAGTCTACCGCTCCGGCAATGTCCGATATTGATCGGGTGAAGAGAGATTATGAGGCATTAAACATCGTATTCGGCGGTTCTGACACAATCGATAGTGTTACACAACCGTTTAAAGAGCTTCCGAGTAAAGGCGTGAACGGCTCTGCAGTGACTTGGGCATCGACGCTGCCTTCCGTTATTTCCAATGACGGTAAGAAGGTAGTCAGACCTTCGAGCGGTAATGGCAGCACGACTGTTATTTTCACGGCAGAGATCCGATCTGGCAGTTATAGAGAGACGAAGGTCTTTATCGTGAAAGTGAAAGAACAGCTGCCGGATGCTCAACGAGTCGCAGCAGATAAGGCTGCGCTTCAGATCGATTTTGGCGGATCTGACTCCGCAGGTCGCGTCACTCGTCCGTTTGATGCATTGCCTGCATACGGCGTGAATGGTTCCTCGATTAAATGGATGTCTAGTTCACCTGCCGTACTGTCCGATGATGGCAAATCGCTTCACCGTCCGGCAGCCGGTACGGGAGATACATTCGTAGTCTTGACGGCTGTTATCACCGGAGGATCAGCAGTCGATGTGAAGCAGTTTACATTGACCGTGAAAGCGGAATATACGAACGCTGAGAAGGTCGCAGCTGATAAAGCCGATCTTGCGATTAGTTACAAAGATAATGACAATGCCGGCTATGTAACTCAGCCGCTTGGGCTGCCATCTAAGGGCTTCTACGGCAGTACGATTGTCTGGTATTCAAGCAATACCGCGGTGCTGTCGGACAACGGAACCGTGCTGCACCGTCCCGCACATGGTCAAGGTGATATATCTGTTAATTTAACCGCTTTTATCAGCAATAATGGCATTGGCGATGTTAAAGTGTTTACGGTAAATGTGAAGCAGCAATAAAGGTTCGATACTTTCGAATTGGACTTATAGAACCTATTGAACTATAGTCCTTCCGGAGCTATGATTAACGAAGCTGAATGGGGAGATGGACGTTCCCCGGCAGCTCTGATTATGGCAATTCTATATCGGACAATTCGGGAGAGTTCATTTATGGGAAATAATTATTGTTTATCGTGTGGAGCTCCGCTGGAAGTAAGAGATGTAGACGGTACGCCTCGGAAAGCCTGCACAGCTGATGGCTGCAATTTCGTGCATTGGGGCAATTACAGTGTCGGTGTTGGCGCATTAGTTGTTCGGAGCGAGAAGGTTCTTCTTGTTCGACGGGCCCAAGAACCGGGTAAAGGGTATTGGACGAATCCGGGCGGCTATATTGAACAGCACGAACTCATACATGAAACGATTCGCCGCGAGGTTATGGAAGAAGCCGGCGTGGAAGCGGAGGTCCGGAACATTGTTGCCGTCCGCGATCATCCGAGAAACATTCATAACGTCTATATCGCATTCGCGATGGAGTATGTTTCCGGTGAACCGGTGCCGGACGGTGTTGAGGTCGATGCAGCAGGCTTCTACAGTTTGCAAGAGATGGAAACGATGAATGTAGCCGGGTTCACGAAGTGGTTGGTCGATGTAGCTCTGCATGGTCAAGGCGAAGGTTTGAAGGAAGACAAAGAACCGATCGTGCAATTCGACGGGTACGGGTTGTTCCGAGTATAAGCTGATTCAACGCATGAAAAAAAGAGCCTGATAAGAGGAGATGCGGACGCTATCCGTATGCCATCTTAACGGGCTCTTTGCTTGATTAACTAAGGACGCGTCTTGCCGTTACGAATGAATTCTTCCAATAGCCTGTCGACATATCGGAGATCTTCACACTTTTACCTGCACTATGCAAGATCTTATTGTCGCCGGCATAGATCGCAACATGGCTAATACCGATGCCATTGGTGTTGAAGAAGACGAGGTCTCCTACACTTAGGTAACCTTTGGCGATTTTCTTGCCTTTAGCGGATTGATCGGAAGACGAACGCGGAAGTGTAATGTTAAAATTATCATATACATATTGTGTGAAGGATGAGCAGTCGAAAGCATTCGTCATATAGGGAACCGCACCGTATAGATAGGGAGTGCCTATGTATTTCTCACCGTAGTTGATCAATTCTATTGATTTCTCCGTTGCAGCGCTTGCTTGCGTTGCCGTGCTAAGTGACAGTGCAGTAAATCCAACCGTGGCGCAAAGGCTCACACTTAGGATGCTCTTGAGTAAACGTTTGTTAGTTGCTATCATCTGTTTATTCCCTCCAGCTCTTCAAGGTGCCATTTGTCTTTACACACTATAACACACTTCCAAAACACCCTTTTTGCACCATTAGGAGTCAATCGTGAGTGTTCTATAGCGATATTGGCCTTTATGAGAATTAAGTGAGAAATTTCTCATGTTCGGGGGCGGTTAAATGAGAATGGCGTCGTTTGGAATGATGGCCCAGCTTTGATATGATAGAAACAGTGCGAAATCGACAAAATGAAAGGGGATTCTTGACCATGACAGATCAAGTGAATAATACGAATAACGAGTCTTCAAGCCATGTGGAACAAGCAACTTTCGCTGGGGGTTGTTTCTGGTGTATGGTGACTCCTTTCGAGGAGCAGCCCGGAATTATCAGTGTAATTTCCGGTTATATGGGCGGTCATACAGAGAACCCCACTTACCAAGAAGTGTGTTCGGAAACGACGGGACATGCTGAAGTGGTTCAGATTACATTCGATTCTTCGATTTATCCCTATGAGAAACTGCTCGATGTTTACTGGAGACAAATTGACCCGACAGATGCCGGCGGACAATTCCATGATCGCGGAAACTCGTACCGGACTGCGATCTTCTACCATAGTGAAGAGCAGCGCGTGATTGCCGAGCGTTCTAAGGTTGAATTGGGCCAAAGCGGTCGTTTCGATAAACCGATTGCAACCCAAATCGTTGCAGCTACGCCATTTTATCCGGCCGAGGACTATCATCAAGGGTATCATCACAAGAATCCGCTTCGTTACCGGATGTATCGTGAAGGCTCCGGTCGTGATTCGTTCATTAAGAGTCACTGGAATACGAAGGCGGATCGTGAAGCAAGACGCGAGAAGCTGACGCCGCTTCAATTTGAAGTCACTCAGAATAACGGCACGGAAGCGCCGTTCGAGAATGAGTTTTGGGATTTTAACGGAGAAGGGATCTACGTAGATATCGTGTCCGGAGAACCGCTGTTCAGTTCAGCTGATAAATTCGATGCGCACTGCGGATGGCCTAGCTTCACGAAACCGCTCGTAGGCGGCAATGTGAAAGAAAAGCAGGACTTGAGCCACCGTATGATTCGTACGGAAGTGCGGAGTGCGAATGCGGATTCGCATTTGGGGCATGTCTTTAATGATGGACCAGGACCAACTAAGCTCCGGTATTGCATCAATTCTGCGGCGCTGCGATTCATTCCGAAGGAAGACATGGAGCAAGAGGGTTACGGGTATTTGTTGAATTCGGTATAAGCGGAGTCGATTTAGTTTACATAACTATTGTTAAGTAAACTAAACGGCTGGAGGAAATGAAAAACTCTCGTTCGAAGCAGCGGCTGCCGCGCTTTGAGCGAGAGTTTTTGGTTTTATTCAGGTGGAGCAGCTTCTACCTTTGTAGAAGCCGGGGGAGTTTTAAAAAAGAGGTTACCGTTTGGCAACCTCGCTTCTTTATGATTTGGACTTGGATTCGGTTAAGAAATATAGGAACGCTAAGGTTGGCAGCGCTCCACCTACACATGTGCTCCATATCCAGCCGCCATGCGCATAGGTTAATCCGCCAAAGAATGAACCAACCGCTCCGCCAATGAAGAAGATGGCCATGAATAAACCGTTTAGTCTTCCGCGAATTTCATTTCCAAGTGAATAAATGATCCTCTGACTGGTGACCAAATTGGCCGATACCGCCATATCCAGCGTGATTGCCACGAGGAAAAGCAGCGCGAGCGATAAGTACGATTTATCGTGAAATATGGCAATGAGTACGTAGGATGCGATTGCAGTTAAGATGGCTGTAATTGTAATGCTTCTGGTGAAGCCTTTGTCAGCCCATCTTCCACCAATGGGTGCGGCGATCGCGCCAGCCACCCCAACCAAGGCGAATATGGCGATCCCGCTCTGAGACATCCCATATTCGTCCGCGAGCCGAAGTGGCACCGTCGTCCAGAAGAGACTGAAAGATCCGAACAGGCAGGCTTGATATAAAGCACGCCTCCTTAAGATGGGATACATTTTCAATAGGCCAAATAAGGAAGCAACGAGTTGTTTATAGCTTAATTTGCTTTCCGGGTATCTCGTTGGCAAAACACGTGTCAGCATCAGTGCCAATAAAGCCATGAGAATCGCGGATAGGACGAATATCATCCGCCATCCCCAAAGGCCGGCGACAAGACTGGAAATCGGCCGGGCCAGCATGATACCAAGCAATAGGCCGCTCATGACATTTCCAACCACTCGGCCGCGCTGTTGTTCGCTGGACATCGATGCGGCTAAAGGGACTAGGATTTGCGCTACAACTGAACCTGAACCGATCAATAGGGCTGCAGTGAGGAAAATGACTGCTCCGGGCGAAACAGCAGCCAGAATCAATGCCAATACGACAACGAGAAGCGTACTCACGATGAGCCGCCGATTCTCGAGCTTATCGCTTAACGGAACAACGAAGAGCAGACCAGTCACATAGCCGATTTGCGTTAAAGTTACGATTAAGCCGGCTACACCTGGTGGTAGTCCGAGTGCTTTACTAATGGGGCCGACAAGTGTTTGGGAATAATAAAGATTAGCTACGACTAGACCGCATGCGACAGCCAAAATAATCATCATAGCCGTTGAGATATTGTGTTGTTGTTTTGAAGCAGCCTTGCTATTACTCATGATAATTGAATTTCCCCTCTACAAGATGATTATTTATATTAAGTGAACGTATCGTCTACTTAATGTGTGGTTATCAATATATAATGAACGGAGCGTTTTGTAAATACGTTGAATTCCGATATACTGAAGTCAACGGATGGAAAGAGGGATTGAAATGGCTCAAAAAGGACGCCCCAGAGATGTAAAGCTGCAGCATTTAATCTTATCGGTTTCATATGAGCTATTGCTTGAAAACGGGTATGAAGCCGTGACTATAGAGAAAATCGCTGAAAAGGCAGGCGTAAGCAAAGCGACCATCTATAAATGGTGGCCGAACAAAGCAGCTGTCGTTGCGGACGGTTTCTTCGAAGCTGCAGCAAATCAGATGCCCATACCGGACACCGGATCGGTTATGGAAGATATTATGATCCACGCGACTAATTTAGCTTCATTTATGGAAAGTAAAGAAGGAAACATCATTGCCGAATTAATTGGTCAAGGCCAGATGGATCAGTCATTAATGCAAGTATTCCGCGATTATTATGTAAAGCCAAGACGCTTGGAATCAGCGATGATATTAACCAGAGGCATTGATCGCGGCGAACTCAGCGACAAACTGGATGTGAATTCCAGTATTGATTTGATATACGGGCCGTTATTTTATCGTTTGTTAGTTTCGGGAGAATCATTTACTGCGGACAAAATTAAAGCCGTTATTTTGTTGGCGCTTAATGGATTGAGGAATTTGGAATGAGTTAATGAATGCAAATCTTTATTAAGTGATAACGGCGCAATGAATGCAAATCAAATGGCCAAAAAGCAGCCCCGAATTCGGCGTTGTATTACTACTTCACAAAACCCGTATTTTATACATATGTCTTGACGGGATCCGATATCGGGGGGTGTTGTCGGAGGACAAGAATAAATATCGATAAAAGACAAGAACATGATTGGTTTTCTTCTCTTCTGTCCCGAATAATCGTTTGGATGTACGGCATAGATTGAACTCGATATATCTGAAGCGATGACCGAATCGTAATTTAATCCATTCATTACTACAAAGAAAAGCGCGGTTAAAACCATCTTTCTCCTCATCGACATGACCTCCCAATTTTTTGGAGGTATTATGCCCACTTCTCATTGAACTATACTGCCCGTTACTTGAGAAAAGGCATCCGGTCTTTCAAGTCCGGATGCCTTCGTGTCTGTATTGAGCTATCGTTCCCCGTTAGCTTAATGTTTCCGCATTCTTATCCAGACCAATTATTTCAATCACTTCGACTTGCCCCATTCTTCTTGCCCCCATCATGAAATAACCAATGACTCCTATTTTTATTCGATTTACATGTACTGCCCGTCGCATCTCGGGGAAAAGTATCCACATCCTTGCAGTCCCTTGTTTTGGTACAGGGAGACTTCTGTCGAGAATAATGTTTCCCAGCTCATCCTCAAATTCAGGATGAATTGCAAATATTCCAGTCTCTTGAATGTTGTCTCCATCATATGAAAAATCGCAACGCAAACCCTGGAACGCGGATTTATTACTCCCACCCTCTTCTATGGTGTAAAACCGATATCTTATTCGAAAATCAGGAGGGTGATTGCGGTCTTTCTCATATGGAACCCAAACTTCCATAACCAGTAACCTCCTCATCCAAGCTATTACAACCATGTTGTAGAGTAAGGCAGTCGATTTCCTGGGGTACCTTGATGTCATTGTATTATCGTTACCCGTTAGGTTAATCATATGTGAGCAAATAGCTTTAGAAAATAAGGCTATCTAATGCCTGCCTCCGCCAGTTTCTCATCCAGCTTCGCCTTCTGGCGTAAATGATGCATGCTGTGCATACCAACCATCTCAAACCATTCACGCGCGTTGAGCCAGCCAAACCAGCCATGGCGCACCTTGAAAGCCGTATTCGCCTTATCTACGCAACCTGCCCAGTATGCCAACTTCTCTAGCACCTGCTCCAGGCCAGCTATGATTTCATCCTTGCTCTCGGGGTTGCTTGTCGCGTTAGGCGGTTCCTCAAGTTTCACAAGGATATTTGGCCACTCTTTTTCGGCAAGCGCCTTCGCTCCGACTTCTGTCTTGTCTTCATGCTCTTCGTTTGTTGCCTTGGTGCATGTTTCAATATGCCCGATGTACTCTTTCGCCGCTTCGATCACGTGGATATACATTTGCCCGACCGACCATACGTTTTCTTTGCATTTAAATCGCAACTGCTCTATCGAATATCTATCCAGATTCCGTATGTATTGCTCGATAATAGCCGAAGAATCGTTCAACATCCAGATCCTCTCCCTTCTAATCCCAATTCATTTGTTTTGATTAAATTTGCTTACTTAATTTAATTATACCATTCAGCTATCGTACCCTTTAGCGTAATAAAGCCGCCGATCATGCCTGCAGCTTCATCATAGAGGTGTATTGAGCTATAGTGCCCGTTAGCTTAATAATGAGTTCTAAACATAGTACAATCATAAATGATTTCACAATGCAATCAGTCCTCTAAAATCTTCACATTTTTAGCGGTTCTTCGCTGTGAATCCGAGACATTCGGGTTTTCGAATAAGTCGAATTCAACTTTCTGACCTTCTTTTAGAAACCGATAGCCGTTCGGTAACCTAGTCGGGTCTGGTAGTATCTCACTAAAATGAACAAATACATGGTTACCGTCCTGACCGTCTAACATTATCCGACCGTAACCTTTTTCATCTTTAAACCATTTGACAATACCCCAATTTCTCTTCATATATGCACCTCCGATGGCACATCGTGTCCCGTTAGTTTAGCACTTTCGATGATTATTAGGACAGTACATAGCCCTTAATTTGGTGAACAATCTGTTACACCGCATAGTCCCTGAAAAATTGACCAACAAAGTATAAAAATAAACTAACTGAAATAATTAAAATACCTAGGAATACGCATAACCAATTAATAAAAGTTCTTTTCACTTGTTTAGGTTCATTATCCACCGTCATCCCCCTAATGAAACAAAACCATTAACCCCTCGGCAGCCTCTACGATGTTATTGAACTATTGTTCCTCGTTGGCTTTAAGAAGGATGCCGCTGATGCTCATCTTTTAGGGACACTCTTTTATAAAGAAGAATTTGAACCCTTCAAAAAACGGGGCCAGCATCTCATGAATTTACGCTATCTCACGCGCAGCATGAGTCTTTAACTGGTATGTATGTTCAGGTGAAGCTCCAATTTCAAGCGATTCTGGATCAGGTTTTTCCTGAATACCATGGCGTATTTGGTGACCTTTATTCAAAAGTTTCCCTTCGGTTTCTGGCCTTACACCCTACGTCTAAAGAAATCTTGGATATGGCTGAAAAGGAGATTACAGCAACAATCCAGCGCCTTACGGGACGTGGTAAATCCGGTTTATGGTGTCTGGAGCGCACTCAAGTCTTAGTAGCTGCAGCAATGCGAAATCCCTTTAAGGAGACGGCCTACCCCAGCCATTTGATCTCCATGCAGCTGCTCATCCAATTGCTTCTTCAATACCAGGACCATCTAGCAACCCTTGTGAAATCGATAGAGGCCCTGGCTGAAGAATTACTTGAATATGATTTAATCCAATCGATACCCGGTATTGGCACTAAGATTGCTGCAACAATTTTAGCTGAGATTGGGGAAATCGATCGGTTCGATCACGCGAAGAAACTGGTTGCCTTTGCCGGTGTAGATCCTAGTGTTTTTTCTTCAGGCAAGTTTACAGCGACCATTAATAAAATAACTAAACATGGCTCCAGAAGGCTTCGTACTGCCCTTTACCAAGCGGTACGATGTGGAATTCGTAGTAATAGAAATGAAAAACTAAGAGCTTATTACGATAAGAAACGTGCTGAAGGAAAGCTGTTCAAAGTAGCGATAATTGCTTGCGTGAATAAACTCATCCACTGGATTTTTGCCATCTTCACTACAAAAGAAGCATTCCGTTTAGAGTAAGTAGTATGACATAGAAATATATGGAAGACCTTTCCGTGCCATAGAGGACGGTTCTTTGTTATGCACTTTTTTAAGTATACTACTTCATAAACCTATTATTAATATTTAAATATTGACAAGCTATTAGCTGGAATAGCTCAACAGGCCGCCAATCATAGGCGGCCTGTTCTTCGATGTGCTATCTTACCCCTTAGTTATTCGTAAATTTTAGCTGCATATAAAATATCAGCAAAAACCTTCCACGTTGGTTGTTCTGGAATGCTCTGGTTGGCGTTTGAATAGTAACCATCCATATCTTGTATCCACCCTTGCATTGCTTCGAGGTAACTGTCTAAAGTTGGATTTTCCCAGTCATCCTTATTTGTAACCAAGTCCTTCCTAAGAGCAGTAAGAAACAGCAGCAAATCATCTTTTGATTTTATTTCATTTATCATTTCATGTAGTTGCATTATAAACCTCCTTGTCAGGATTTTGCCTTAATGTCTATGTTCTTCATTAGGTTCATGAATTTGATCATGCTATCCGCAAGTTAGTATTATGTTTATTGTGGACTTTTCTTTCCAGTCCCATTTTGATAAGTGATTACACTATCCTGCCCTCCCGTTAGCCATACATGCAGCGCAAGAAATAGCGCTGCACCACAGAGGATTAAAATAGAAATGCCGTCAATAATGCTACTACGGCTGGGAGAATAAGGTCGATCAACTATG
>NZ_JCAALT010000025.1:0-12283 GCF_059686995.1 Paenibacillus rhizoryzae
TCTTCATCTACAACTTCGTTCCATCTAGATGTTATCTGTGAAGAAGAACACTTGGTCATAATCTAAGAAAACGCGAGCATTTAAGAGAAAAGCGATTCTCCATAGAGGGAGTTTAGTGGAGGATTAAGCCCTAATTACCTTCATTATTTCAAGAAAGCAGCTAACCCGTTTTCGAGCCTATTCAAACAAAGCCACTCCTTGTTGGGAGTGGCTTTGTTTTTATACGAGATTTTTATTTTGTGGTCAATAAAATCCCTGGATCAAGGGACATTACTCCCACGAACAAGGGACATTTTTGGAGTATATTTGCAATGTGAACATTTGGATGTAGCACTACAATCCTCAACTATGAAATTTAAAAGGAGGAAGACAATTATGCAAATGAACAGATTACATGTCTTTGCGGCGTTTGGGATGTTAGGAGGGTTCTTGGAAATTTTGGGTCCCTTCTGGAACAAGTACTTATCATCAGAAGCGATTAGCGGATCTTTAAACGTGGCGAGCTTAGTGTGCGTTCTGTTGGGAGTTGTGGCTTTTCTCTTTCATCAGAGCAGAGCGGGCATGAATGTATTTATTAGTACGATGGTTATTTTTATTAGCAATACTCTTTTTATGTGCACGAATTGGGTAGATGCTTATGTGAAACCTATGCTAGAGAGTTCATCAGATTTATCGACCGCACAGATGGCTGCCGATATCGTTTTTGTGTTGTATGCACTGAGCTGGTTGTACTTTAGTATTAGTGCGTTGATCGCCAAAAGCTTGCCTCGTACGGGATTAATTCTGATTCTGGCATCACTATTTACGGAGTTCATTCCTTCACCCATTGCACTCTCACCGATTGTGTGGGGAGTTGGACTGCTTTGGTTAAGCCGAGCCATATTTATTAGGGTGAAATCAGATGGTCAACGAAAAGAAGCAACATTGTCAGCTACGGGTAACAACAACTAAGAATTAATAGAAACCTCCATATTATTTTTCCAATAACCACATAGTGAGCAGAAGGGAAGAGCTTCATGTTATTGAAATTATATACAGATCCTAAATAGTAGTAAAAAGGGCGTACGACGATGAGCAAAGTACAAAAGACATTCTTGGTGCATGTATTATGGCTCGTGTGGTTCCTGATCGTGCTTTTATCCCTATGGCTTTTTATCAAGAGCATGATTGCCCAGGACACCGGTTATCGAGTGCTCTGCTCCATGAGTAGATGCTCGAACTATGGTCAATTAACCGTCAAAGAGTTCGTGCAGCTTCATGCTTTCGGCTACCCTTTGTCCTCTTATGCTACTTTCAAAACGGCCATGGTACTCTTAAACGGAATCGCTTTTTACGCATTGGGAGTGCTCTTGTGGTGGAAAAACAAGTATGACTTGTTCACACTGTTCGCTTCCATGATTCTCGTTGCTTTAGCACCAGTCTTGGTAATGGAAGATATCAACCAAGCCGATCCATATAGCAAACTGATAGGGCATGCGATTGAATTTATATCTTCCGGCCTGATCATTTTGCTTTTTTTGTTTCCGAACGGAAAATTCGCACCTCGTTGGACAATGTTTATTGCCGCTTTATGGATGCTTAGCACTTTCGGGAGCGCGTTTGTCCCTGAAATCGTTCTCAATCCGGGTACGTGGCCACACTGGCTTGAAATCGGCTGGATGATCTTAATCTATACAGCCGGTTTCACTTCACAAATCTATCGGTATCGTAAAGTATCCGAAGTCGTTCAACGACAGCAAGCGAAATGGTTCATCGTCAGCCTTGCAGTCGCTTTGATTTCAATCTACAGAGCTTATCTATTCACGGATCCGGAAGGTGTATTCCTAAAGATTATATGGACGCTGCTTCAAACTGTGACCGTATCCTTTATTCCTATTTCTTTGGCAATTGCTTTTCTGAAGTATAAGCTGTGGGAGCTGGACGTTTACTATAACCGCATCGCCGTATATATCCTCTTAAGTGGCATCGTAGCCATCATCTATGCAAGCATCGGTGAGATGTTTGAGACAGTTACTGGAACGAAGGAAAGCTTCCTGATTTCTCTAGTTGCTTCCGGCGTCATTGTCGTTTTGTTTCAACTTATCCGAGAGAAGTTACAGTTCTACGTCAATCAACTCATGTATGGTCAGCGTCATTCGCCTTACACAGCCTTATCCATGCTAGGTAAAAACCTGGAAGCGAGTATTGCTCCCCATACCGTTTTGCCTAGTGTCGTCGAAACGATCGGACAAGTATTAAAGCTTCCGTATGCTGCCATTTACTTGCAGAACGGCGACTCCCTGAGTCTTTCGGCGACCTATGGCGTCCCTAGCGCGCGGCAAATTAACTTGGATCTCAATTATCATCACGAGAAGGTAGGCGAACTTGCCTTAGGTATGCGTTCTTCCCACGACGGATTTACCCAGCATGAACAGCGGCTGATCGAAGATATCGCTCGCCATGTCGGGCTTGCCGCCTATTCCGTCAGACTCACGGCCGATTTAATCAAATCGAAGGAAAACCTTGTCATGGCCAGAGAAGAAGAGAGGAAGAGAATTCGACGTGACCTCCATGACGGACTAGGTCCGCAATTGGCGAGCTTAAGCATGAATATCGAGGCGGCAAGGAATGTATACAAGGAAAACCCACGCGTTGCAGACGATTTACTGGCTGCTACAAGGAACCAATTACAAAGCGCAATTATTGAAATTCGGCAACTAGTATACGCATTGCGACCGCCCGTACTGGATGAACTAGGCCTTCTTTATGCCATTAATGAGTTAATTTTGCAAACCAACAATGGGGCCGTGAAAATTCAACTGCAAGGTCCTTCCCAACTTCCTGTGCTGCCTGCCGCAGTCGAGGTCGCCACCTATCGAATCGTGCAAGAAGCGATCGCGAACGTTATACGTCATGCTGAAGCGAAAGAATGCATCATAAGATTGATATTGAACGAATGTATTCACATTGAAATTCAAGACAATGGGAGAGGAATCGCTCCCACCGCAAAAAGAGGAATCGGCATGATTTCCATGAAAGAACGGACAGAGGAATTAGGGGGCACATTCGAAATGTTCTCCTTATCCGAAGAAGGTACATTAATTCAGGTTATTTTCCCTTTACCCAAAAAGGAGGACTTCGATGGACGCCATTAGAATCATCTTCGCCGACGATCACCCTCTGTTCCGGGATGGGCTTCGAAATCTTCTCACTTCCGTACCGGACTTCGAGATTATCGCAGAGACCGCTTCGGGGGAAGAGGCAATTGCGATCTCGAAAGAACTACAGCCCGATGTGATCATAATGGATCTTAAAATGCCTGGGATTAATGGCATCCAAGCCACTCGTGAAATCTTAAGAACGAGTCCACACATCAGCATCTTAGTATTAACGATGTTCGACGACGATGATTCTGTTTTCTCCGCCATGAAAGCAGGCGCCAAGGGATACTTGCTTAAAGGGGCAAGTCAGGAAGAAACAACGCGAGCCATACGCGCAATTTCGAGCGGAGAAGCGATCTTCAGCGCTTCTATTGCGAACAGACTCATTCACTTCTTCAACAATATAAGTAGAAGACAGCCGTCTTACGCTTTTCCTGAGCTCACCGAACGGGAACTTGAAGTGCTTAGCCTGATTGCGCAAGGAGTCAATAATCCCGGAATCGCGGAACGGCTAGGCTTGAGTTCCAAAACGATACGAAACCATGTCTCGAATATATTCAATAAGCTGCAAGTCGCGGACCGGTCGGAAGCCATCAAACGTGCGAAAGAAGCCGGCATGGGATAATCTTCGGACATTAATAAGAAAGGATGTGATAATCCCAATGAATAATAATTTGTATATCCCCGCCGTACTCATTCGAATCATGGCGATCGCCTGCATTGTTTCGGGAATTCTCTCCATACCGAATCCTTTTTTAGGATTCATGTGCCCGCCGCTAAACAACTCGGAGGTTTGCGTTGTGAGGGAACATCTCTATCTGGGCGAGATCAGCTCGTTGTTGACTCTCCTGGGCCTTGTCGGTTTGTATATTACCCAATCCAAGAATGTGGGGCTTCTCGGACTCATCAGTTTTCTGATCGCTTTTACCGGAGGTGTGCTTGATGCAGGCAACATGTGGATGCGGCAATTTCTATTTCCCATCCTGAGGGATATCGCTCCGGACTTGCTTGATGACGGATATCCCCCTGCGCTAAAGTTCGTTATTCAATTTGGATTCGATACGATGATATTAGGATTGTTTTTATTCGGGATCGCTTCAATACGGGGCAGAGCATTCTCTATTAAATCGTCTTGTTTTCTAATGATTGGCATCGTTCTTGGCCGTTTTGTACCGCTTGGATTTCTCTTGGGGGAACCGCTTTACGGTGTCGGGCTTATCTTGATGGGGCGAGCCGTCTGGCTCAGCCTAAATAAAAGCATTGACTCATCTGCCGAACAGTCGGCAGAGAAAATGACTATTTCGAGTCCTAGTAAAAACTAGGGAGTATAAATCGCTATGAATGCTAGAGTGAACCTTTCTTTCCTGATATTGTTTCAATTATGATATTGACGTTGTTTCTAACTGGCTGCTCAAAAGTAACACCGCCTCCGACCCAAATGGATTCATCTTCGCCCGCCGATGCAAACTCCATTGTGTATACAAATAAACAATACGGTTTTCTTTACCCGAAAGCTGGAATGGTTTTTCCATTGTAATAAGTAAATGGAAAAGCTACGAAGCAAACGATAAAACCGAAACGGGCCCTGTCATATCTATCCGAGACCCTCGTTGGACCGAACAATTGCCAAGACATACCCATATTGGTAATTCCACTGACTTCATGGAATTTTCTTCTGGAAGGTAATATTGCTATTGGAGGGGGACCAATCGCACCAATCGAATTGGGTCAAAACGATAAATTTGTGTTTGCACTTCCCTCACGTTACACCTCTTCCTTACCGCCTGGATACGAAGAGGTGGAGAAAATTTTTACAAAACTCCCCACTGTAAGATTTTAATTAGCTACTCGTAGGTCGGTAAACGACAATGTTGAGTTAACGGGCAGGATTCTTCGATCAGTTCACCGAATTTAATAGTTCAAGATTTGGTAGTAAGATTGCGTTCCGTGGACTAAGGCATTATTTGAAGAGGTGTGCACTTTATATGAACGTACAAGAACAAATCGAAAATTATATGACCTGCCAATCTGAACCAAAGCGTAGTGATATGCAAACTTTGCACCGCATCATTCTGCAAGTAATGCCAGTATGTAAATTATGGTTCTTAGACGGTAAAAACAATGAAAATATAACGGTTTCTAATCCTAATATAGGATATGGAATCCACACCATAAAATATGCTGATGGAAAAACCAGAGAGTTTTATCAAATTGGTATCAGTGCAAATAAAACCGGAATCTCTGTCTATATCCTTGGTATTAAAGATAAGACATATTTAAACCGGACGTATGGAAAAAAACTGGGCAAGGCGAGTGTGAGCGGATATTGTATTAAGTTCAAAACACTAAAAGATATAAACATTGACATTCTTGAAGAGGCAATACGATTTGGGGTTGAGGCGACACGATAATATACTTCTGATTTTCTATAAAAGGACAAGAAAATATATTCATACAATCCGCGTGCAACGCGGCTTTTTTATTTTATCGATGTAAGAGCATTTCTTTGTAATGGGAAATGCTCTTTTACATAATTTAAGGGATGTTTAAATAACAACAATAATATAATATAAAACAGTACTTATTTATTGTGATACGATAAACATTGTGCTAATATCATGTTGTTACTAAATAAGCGAGGTGTTTGTAATGCATGTTAAACGAGGTTCAACCACGTTCTTAAAGGTAATTATTGTACTGATTGGAATCGCAGTGCTTGCTTTGTGTATCTGGTTGCCTGAGATAGCCGTTAGAGATGCAAGGGTACATCCAGAGACGGCTTCCTTCCTAATCCCCTTTTTAATATGCGCATACGGATTTTGTATTGCGTTATCTGTTGTGTTGTATCAAGCATATAAACTATTAACTTACATCGAGAAGAACATTGCTTTTTCTGGATTATCGCTTAAATCATTGGAGATTATAAAGAAATGTGCTTTTACAGTTATTTTCCTTATTTTGATAGCAATAGTTAGTTTAAGGGTGCTTGCTCAAGTTATAGATAGTGATGATGCTGCGGGTCCTACTTCATTATGTTTAATGGGCATCTTAGCAACAAGTATCATCGCAGCCATTGTGGACGTACTTCAAAAGCCATTAAAAAATGCCCCGGATATAAAGTCAAAATAATGAAAGACTAACGGAGCTTTAAGGCTCTGAATTGAAGAAAGCTCAGAAAACCGCCTTTTCACCAAGGCGGTTTTCTTATGGTCCAATATCGACTTTAGAGTATAACATAGCCTAATAATCACCGCCTTCAAGCGAGCAGTTCGAGATCATGTTACACTAGAGTTGTTAGATTTCAACAGATTCGGAGGCTCTAATGAAACTTAAAACAAAACTTATCATTGCGATAATCGGCGCGGCTGCTGTGGTATTTTCTTATTACTGGGTGGTTGGCTATCCGGCTGCATGGACGATACAAATGGCGGATATCGCGAATAACACGGAGAAGTTTACAGATAATCACGGTTATGCCGTTACGGGGGAGTATTCCGTTTCCATCGATTTGGCCGATTTGGAGAGCAACGTAGGAAAAGAGTTGTACAATGATGGGGCGCACCGGATTTATGTGATGTGGATCGATAACGCCGGCTTGCAAGGAGGAGGGTATCGGATCGGATTTCGGGCGGTTGGAACTTATTCGCGTAACGGAGCGTCATTAATTTCGGGCACGCATCATAAGACGGTAGGCGAACATGAGTTCACAACTGAGATGGCTGCGAAGATGACGGCTGAATATAAGGGAAACGAGTATGAAAGCACCACGTACGGCACCGGCGGCCTTAATTTCAAGGATGGGGATGAATTTTCATTCTACCTATTTCCGAATGATGCGTATGAGAAGGATGCGATAACGTTAAGCGAAGAAGGCATTGTCCGACTGACGGTTACGGGATTGTATCAAAATCTATGGTCCAGGCAACAGGAGAAATCGCGCGCTTAGTCGGATCGAGATGTGCTCAAGCGAGAGGACGCAGAAGGACTGCTGTTCTGCGGCTTGCTATAAAGAAAAGGAGAGGCGCAATGCGCCTCCCCTTCCACGGTATTATTAAGGTGTAATGTATTTCTGTCTATCCTCTTCACTTAACGTGTAAAATCTGCTTGAGCCACGGACGATGGTTGTTCCATCGACAATACGTACGGAGTGTTCATTGTAAGATTTAATTGTCGAAATAGGTCTCATGCGCATACGATCTTGGTAGGCTTCAATGGGTTCTTTATGCATCATCGCTAATTCGAAATCTTGGTCTGTCTTTAATTCTTGTTTAGGAGCGAATAGCGGTTTTTCTTTTGCCATGATTAGGTTATCCTCTTCTCCAAAGGTGCTTTTATTAGTAAATGTTACACCAGTACAACACGCAAAGCAAATTTAATACAATTAATTTGTTTGGAGTTAATGGAAAGCAGGAGTCCAATTCATTTTATGGGAGGCTATTTCATATGGCAGAAACAAATATTAACAGTGTCTCATTTCTTCAAGTTCCAGTTAAGAATCTTGAGGAATCCATGGAGTGGTACATAAGTAAACTAGGATTTGAGCTGCACTTTAAACGACCGGACAATAAAATGGCCATAGTTGCTCTCCCTTCGGGTCCATCGATCTTTCTGTGCGAAAGGGAATTGCACCAGGGAACCATGTCGGTCGTTATCGGTTTTGAAGCAGCGGATATCGTGAAGTTACTGTCCGACCTAAAGAGTAAAGAGGTACAAATTGGCGAGGTTAGAGAAGAAAGAGGAGCTATTCGAACGGAATCCGGAGAAACAGAGATCCTTGGAATGGATTTCGATTTTTATGACCCTAGCGGAAATATGTTAGTGGCTCATGGTAAATCAAATTTCGTAGCGTAGAGTTTTGCCGAGGTGAAAGTCTCATTATAAGCCGAACTTAATTTGTCTTCTCGCGCTTATTTTCAACCGTTTGCGGAAGTGTGCTATTATATTCATATCTTTAGAAGTTTAATGATTAAGGAGCAAATGCCATGAACCAGATTCAACAATTCAAAGCTGAGTTCTTCAAGGCTCTCGCTCATCCGATGCGAATTCGAATTCTTGAAGTTCTATGCGAAGGCGACAGAAACGTAAATGAGTTACAAAACATATTAGGGTCTGAAGGTTCTGCAGTATCTCAACAGTTGGCGGTACTTAGAAATAAAAATGTCGTATATGGCTCAAAAGAAGGAACAACAGTCATTTATTCCTTACGAGACCCGCTTATCAAAGACTTATTATCCGTAGCAAAGCAAATCTTCGATAATCATCTCGTCGATGCGATTTCACTGCTCGAAGACATTCGCAAAGAATCATAAATCGTACAAATCAGGGTATCCATGTGAAATGATGGATGGCCTTTTTTTATATTCACAGAGGTTTCTTCGCGAACGAAATCCCGTTCTTTTCGTGTTGACACCGACTAAATCCAGGAGTATTATTCCATATATATTCAAATAATCAAATATTCAAAATAAGAGGGTGAATCGGATAAAATGGACAGGAAGATTTGAAGGGTATCATTCATCCGCGTTCAGAAAAGATCTTATCTCCGGTCTGATTGTAGGGGTTATCGCCATTCCATTAGGGATGGCATTTGCTATTGCTTCAGGTGTTAAGCCCGAATATGGCATCTATACGACTATTGTTGCCGGTATCTTCATTTCGCTGTTCGGCGGCTCTAAATTCCAAATTGGCGGACCGACAGGTGCTTTTATCCCCATCCTATTTGCAATCGTCATGCAGTACGGCTACGAGAATCTATTGATTGCCGGTTTTCTTGCAGGCATTATTCTTGTCGTCATGGGGGTACTAAAGTTTGGCAAATTAATTACGTTCATCCCCCGTCCTGTTACGATAGGTTTTACTGCCGGCATAGCGGTTATTATTTTCAGCGGACAGATCGCGAGCTTCCTAGGTCTTAAAAGTATTGAAAAACATGAACATTTCTTGCCCAACATGAGAGAGATTATTACGCATCTATCAACGATAAACATCTACAGCATCTTGACTGCGGGAGTAGGCTTGATTCTCATGATCGCAATGCCGAAATTAGTACCTAAAGTTCCGGGATCCTTAGTTGGGCTTGTCATTTCCAGTGTCATTGCTGCACTGTTCTTCAAAGGAAGCGTGGCTACAATCGGATCCGTCTATGGGAACATACCTAGTGCACTACCTCATTTTCACTTTCCGGAAATGACATGGGGTAAGATAGAAATACTGATTCAGCCTGCAATCATCATTGCACTTCTTGGAGGGATCGAATCACTGTTATCCGCAGTGGTGGCCGATGGCATGACAGGCAGCCGCCATAACAGCAATCGTGAACTGATTGGCCAAGGAATTGCAAACATGGTGACACCTCTGGTCGGTGGGATACCCGTCACCGGAGCGATCGCACGAACTGCAACAAACATCAAGAGCGGCGCAGTGTCGCCGATATCAGGGATCATACACGGTATCGTCGTTTTTCTAATCCTCCTATTACTTGCTCCCTATGCATCAAATATCCCTCTTGCTAGCATGGCTCCCATCCTGATGCTTGTTGCTTGGAATATGAGTGAGCGCAAGAAGTTCATGCAGATCCTAAGAACAAGAACAACTGACTCAGTGGTATTACTGATCACATTCTTATTGACCGTTTTTACGAACCTGACGACTGCAGTCGAGGTGGGACTTGCTATGGCAATTATTTTTTTTGTCAAAAGAATGAGCGAGACGTTGACTATCACAAAGGTTTTACCCGATCCGGCCATTCATCATGAAAAGGTAAAATCTTACATGGTGACAGCAGAACGCGATTGTCCGCAAATCAACATCCTCACAATAGACGGCCCTTTATTTTTTGGGACTGCAAGTAGGTTTGAGCAATTAGTCATGGATACTCTCCGAATACACTCGAGAATTGTATTGCTGCGCATGGGTAAGATCCCATTCATGGATACAACAGGGGAGTCCCAGTTCGCAGTCCTAGTGAAGCATACAGAGAAACTTGGCAGCATAATTTTGATATCGGGAATCCAGTCGCAGCCATTGGAATTGCTGAAACAAACAGGATTGATTGATCGTATTGGGAGAGACCGCGTGTTTGAACATACAGGCAATGCGATCGATCATGCGATTGCCCACTTAGATACTACTAAATGCTTGGGCTGTAAACACTTCGCTTTTCGCGAATGTAATGCTTTATCCAAAAAAAGGGTATGAGTGGCGGATGAAGAATTTTACATTTGACGAGTCCATTAACTAACGGGAGTGTGTTCCTTTGAGTAACGAGAATGTTTATCTTAAGAATTTCCTGCAAGTGAGATTAGTTTCGGATTTCGAAAAAGCAAGAACGTATTATCAAGATGTACTAGGATTCCAAGTTGACGGATGGGGACATACCGAACGCGGAAATAATCTTGGCTTTATCCTTCAACAAGCTAATAAGCCGGAAGACGTTCGCCCTAATCCAAAGCCGGATAAACCGACCGGGGACGAGCAAACCATTGGATGGGATTCTTATTTTTATAGCAATTTTAACGGGGTTGGACAAGTATATAATGAATTCAAGTCAAAGGGAGCAATAATCGCATACGAACCAAGAATAGAACGAATGGGAAACAGTCAGTGGAAACATTTCGCGGTTAAGGACCTGGATGGATATGTCATGGTCTTCGGTGGGAGTGATTAATACAGAAAGATGATTGAGGAGAATGATAGGATGAGAAAACACATTGCTTTTGGTCTTATTGCTTTCTTGGGGCTAGGTACGATCTTTTCACCTGTTGTCGGTGCAACGACTACTGCCAACGCAGCTACAACTACCAGCACAACGACTACTGTCAATGCGGCAACTCTTTTTGATTACAATGTCAGTCTCGCGAAAGAAGATTTTTCCAAAACGGTCATTATGGAGATCGGGCAGGAGCGATTTTTTATAGGCGGCAATGAGGCCGGCGGCGATAAACCATTTGTTGAGCAGGGCCGTACGATGGTGCCGCTGCGCACAGTCGCTCAAGCTTTTGGTGCTAGAGTAGATTGGTCTGCTCCAAACAAAGAAATTACGGTAACGCTGAACAGTCTGAAAGTGGATTTGATATTAGGCAGCAAGAAAATACACGTAAATGGGGTTGAACAGGAGCTGGATGTAGCGGCTGAGGCTTCCGGTGGTCGTACTTATTTACCTTTGCGTTCTATTGGCGAGGCTTTGGGAAAATCGGTTGGTTACGTTAACGCCCATAAACTGATTTTCATTGCTGAAAAACCGGTATTTATTAAAAAATATGCTGACAGTTATCGATATCTAGCCATGTTTCAATGGGCAATAGAAGGTAAAGGTAATAAAGTGTTTTATGGTGACAATAACTTACTCGTTTACTACAAGGCTGATGGATCAATGGTTTTGCATGATTGGTCTGGTCGCGAATATCCTTTTAACAGCTATAATCCTTATCCAGGGACTCCCGGGACTCCGTTTCATTGGTTTACGGTTTCGGATACCAAATACCTGGTCTTCAGTGTTGACGCGGAAGTCGGGGAAGATTCTATTTATCAATATAAAGACGGCAAGCTAAAACTTATCTATGCTAACCCTATTTTCGATATCAAATTCACCAGTACAGATATGTATATTTTGGTTAATGGTCCAGGTGTTGATCCGTGGCCTATAGTAAATGATCACAGCAATTTATTGAAGGTGAATTTACAAGATTCTACCGAAGAGTATCTTGGTGTTAAAGGTTATAGATATGGCGTTAAACTGCAAAAGACTCCCGAGGGCACTATTGCGGTAATGAGAGATAAGTGGGAAGTTGCAGATGATGGCGTTTATCTTTCCGGGTATTATGATTTGGGTACAACCGATGAGAGGAACACTACCTCCGGGCGTTATAAAGTCCATTTAACAGGCCAAAGTCATGAGAAATTGACGCGATAAATCTAGCGATAAATTGTAACACGATTGAAATCCGATCTTCATCTCGGTTTAATGAAGGATCGCTATAATAAAACTCAACCCCCTTTTAAAATATATACATTTTAGACCCGCAGCCCGTTGGTCAAGACCCCATTTAGTGGACAGATAGAAAAAGCCCTACCCAATAAGCTGTCTCCGGTATTGTTCCGGAGACAGCTTATTTAAGTTTCTTTGCGGACGATGGTTGTTGTAA
>NZ_JCAALT010000026.1:0-8178 GCF_059686995.1 Paenibacillus rhizoryzae
ATGTCTGAAGTCGTTGCCCCTTTCTTGCCATACAAAAAGCACCCCCTATAGTTTTCATCGGTTAAACACTAGGGTGTTTTTCCAATGTCCACTATAAGGGGTGCAGTTCAGGTTGGTATGGGGCTTTTGTTTTCGCGCAAGCGATTCTTTGTTGTCTGGGGGCATCCACCACGGCGCTAGTTTGTTTACTGAGAGTCGGATTTCTCTACTCTCGGTTTCCGCTCACGATACGCCGCTAATGAATGGAGCTGTAAATTTCGGTCTCAAGCTTCGCTGGATCGTCCGACGAATGTCCGTACACTTCGACAAGCGGTTTAGTCTGCGATTTTCCTTGTGCTGCAAGACCTGCGTGAATGGCATCATACGCCTCGCCCAAACGATCATACGATCCGACATGTTTGTAATAGGCGTGCTCCGGCAGCGTTACGATCAACGACTCCAAACCGTGCTCGATCTCGGAAGCGGCTTCCTCAAGCTCCACTCCAGCAAATACGCGACCATCTTTCTCGTACACCATATGATTGATACCGCGATGGGGTAGTTTGAACTTCTGAATGACGCCCCATAGTTTATCCATCAGCTCCCGAACATCAGTGCTGTACGGCGTGCCTTCCACATGTACCTTCGAGAATCCGTGCAATACGAAGCTTTTCGGTTCATTCACGATAACTACTTGTCCCGCCATCCGCCATAACCTCCATTCATCACGCTCATCCTAACCCGCCAACACTACCATTCGTTCAAGAAGTCCCATGAATCGCATGTTAAACACCAATCGTACTTTGAACAGTCGAAAGCACGTCCGCAATTGCCAATCGATCCGCAGCGCCAGTAGCATGGCGCACTTTCCATTCAACCTGGCCTTCCGCAACGCCTTTGCCAACGACAATCCGAATTGGAAGCCCGATTAGATCGCTGTCCTTGAGCTTTACACCTAGCCGTTCATCGCGGTCATCCAGCAGCACGTCAATTCCTGCAGCCTGTAGTTGCGCATACAGCTTCTCTACCACTTCCATCTGTAGGCTATCCTGCGTTGAAACCGGGATAAGGTGAACATCGTACGGCGCAACAGCGGTTGGCCACAGCATACCGTTCTCGTCATGATGCTGCTCAATGATGGCCGATAGAAGCCGGGAAATGCCAATCCCGTAACAGCCCATAATAATTGGCTTCGTTTCACCGGTCGAATCCACGAACTGCGCGCCAAGCTTCTCGCTATACTTGGTGCCCAGTTTGAACACATGACCAATTTCGATGCCGCGAATTGTCCGCAGCTCTCCTTGCTCGCAGCTTGGACAATGATCGCCTACCTCCACATTGCGGAAATCCCCGATCCGCTCCAGGGAGAAGTCTCGCCCTGGAACAACATGACGAACATGATAATCTGTTACATTAGCGCCAGCAATACCTGCCTTCATTAATCCAACTTCAAGGTCAACCAGCAGCGGGATCGCAAGTCCGATTGGTCCAGCGAATCCGGTACCGGCACCTGTCACGGTTCTGACCGTTTCGGTATCGGCAAGCGTAAGCGTGACAGCTTGAAGCGCATTGAGCACTTTCGTTTCGTTAATGCTGTGGTCCCCTCGCACAAGTACGGCAACCGGTTTTCCATCAGCAACATAGATCAGTGTCTTAATCAGTTCATCATGACCGATGCCAAGTCCTGCTGCCAACTCGTCAATGGTTCTCATACCAGGCGTGTGGAATTGTTCTGCCGCCGCTTGCAATCCATCTGCCGACTGATCTCTTGCTATACTTCTGTTGCCAGCTTCGACACTCGCCGCTTCAAGACTTATCGCTTTCTCCATGTTCGCCGCATAATCGCAGGAGCTGCAGGTAACGACATCATCCTCACCGGACTCGGCTATCGCCATAAACTCATGGGTCCCGCCTTCGCCGCCGATAGCACCCGCATCTGCTTGTACAGCGCGGAACTCCAGCCCACAGCGCTCGAATATACGATGATAAGCCTCGTACATCGCCTGATACGTCCGATCGAGCCCCTCCCAATCACTGTCGAAAGAATACGCATCCTTCATGACGAACTCTCTGCAACGCAGCAAACCAAAGCGCGGCCGGCGTTCGTCGCGGAACTTGGTTTGCAGCTGAAACAGCGTGACAGGCAGCTTGCGATAAGTGGAGATCTCCTGACCTACAAGCTGCGTAATGACTTCTTCATGCGTCGGACCGAGCACGAATTCACGACCGTTGCGGTCCTGAAGCCGTACCAGCTCCGGACCATAGACATCGTATCGCCCTGATTGCTGCCATAAATCAGCAGGCTGAAGAGCAGGCAGCAGCACCTCCTGCGCACCGGTCTGTTCCATTTCATATCGAACAATAGCTTCTACTTTGCGCAGCACGCGGCGACCTAAAGGCAGGAAGGAATAAACGCCGGCGGAGAGCTGACGAATAAATCCGCCTTTAACAAGCCACTTATGACTTACAGCTTCTGCATCTGCAGGAACTTCCCTCAGGGTTGGTAAGAATACTGATTTCTGTCTCATCGAAATACCACCTTTTCCATAGGCATCAAAATACAAAAAACGCGCACCCATCCCTGGTTAAGGGACGAGTGCGCGCTCGTGGTACCACCCAAAATTCAGCCGCATAGAAGCAGCGGCTCTTTTGTACGGATAACGGGGTGATCCCGGCTGCAAATACGGAAAGCAGGGTTCCTTGCAGCGACTACAAGGCAGGGCGATTCTTGGATCTGCGGGAAGCCTCTCAGCCGGGTGGGCTCCCTCTCTGGGCACAGAATGACAAGAACGCATATCCTTGATCATGGTCGTTCAATTTAATGTGATTCTAAAGGTACAACAAGTTAAGCGGCAAGTCAACCGGAAACCGCGAATAAGCTAGTACCAGAACGATTATGAAAGCAGGTGGTTCATTTTGCTGGATCTAGACCCCATCAAACGACATTTTCGCAACTTGGAACGGATGCCGGTTCAGCTTTCGATCGGCGCCCTGCAGGTCGATGTCATCAAAATCAACTACGTCCCTCCCGGACCGGGCTGGCAAGTACCCGAGCATAAACATTCCTCCTATGAATTCCATTTCATCACCTCCGGCAAAGGTTTTGTCCGTATGGAACAAATCCCTTTCCATGTCGAGTCGAATATGTTTTATTTAACCGGCCCTGAGATTGTCCATACGCAAGTCTCGGATCAGCAAGAACCAATGGCTGAGCTTTGTCTGCAATGCCAATTTTCAATTCAAGAGAACGCTGAACCTCATAGCCTCCAAGAAGCCAAGCAGCTGCTCCATATTTTCAATACTCCCGTTTGCGGCGGCCTCCCGGACTCCCTTGGCGCGATTCCGCTCTTCGTCTCATGTGCCGAAGAAGCCAATCGTCAATTCGTCGGCTACTACTCGGCGATTCAAAGTCGACTTGCCGGCGTCATTCTGGCAACAGCCAGAATGTTGGCAGGAGAAAACAAACAGGCCACCTATTCCGTACCCGTCAAAAGACAAGGCTATGAGGTCATCCTCGAAACGATTCTGTTTCTTGAGGATAACTATCAACACCCGATTACGCTTGAGCAAGTAGCTGATCATGTACACTTCAGCCCGCGTCATCTAGGACGGATGTTCAAGCTCGTCACGGGTAAAACGCTGAATCGTTACCTCACCGAAATTCGCTTAAACCGCGCCATGCATCTACTCAGGCAGTCTGACTATTCCTTAGACCGCATTGCGCAAGAAATTGGTTTTGCGAATGGCAGCTATCTGAGTCAGCTCTTTCGCCGTGTCTATGGCTATCCGCCAAGTGATCAACGCTTGAATGCCAACGCGCACTCCTAACGCTGAATATTGTCCTGAAATTATAAGTAATCCTTAGCCAAGATCACGATTTGTAAGCACTTAAAGCAACATCATCGCGTTTTACAGATCACATATAACCCATGAATATCCACTCGAATGAGGTCCAGATTGTAAAGGAGGGTTCTGATTTCAGCCCGCATACAATTAGAAGTGTAAACGATTTCAACTCCTAAGGAGGTATCGTGATGAAACGAGTTTCAACCTGGGTGGCCGCTATGATGATCGCCGCCTTTGTATTAGCAGCATTCAGCTTTGTAGGCGTACGCGAAGCAGCAGCAGCCGGTCCACAAGGCATCCAATTCGGGCGTCCCATCGATGATTCCGGCAACATTCTCATTACGAATGCGGTTGCGCAAGCGCTAGCCGATAGTGGAGCTGGATTTGTACGGCTTAACTTTCGCCTCGGACCGTACACCTCGGATACCGCAGCATTTTACAGCACCTACGATACGATTGTGAACAGATTGCGCAGTAAAGGTCTTCAAGTCATCGGACTGATATCGAATGAATCCTGGCCTGGCACGCAATCGGATTGGACAGCTAACAATGCGGAAAATACGCCCGGTGGGGACGGCTACAATAATTTCATCGACCAATTCGGGTACTTAGCCGGACGGATGGCTGGCCATTACGATGGTATCATCAAGTATTGGGAAGTATGGAATGAGCCGAATTGCTGGGGCTCGAATCCGTCACCTGGTGTTTACACCGGATGCTCGTATATTTATCCTTCTAATTTCGCCGCTATGCTGGGCCACGTCTATACGCAGATGAAATACTATAACAACTACGATGTGGAAGTCATCAGCGGCGGCGTATTCGGTCACGATATTGCAGGCTACTCCTCCGGCGGTTCAGGTGCCGATTATATTAGCGATACGTACTACGAAGGCACAACGGTAGGGAGCTGGAATTGGATCCAGTCCAATGCAGGATCCTACCCTCTCGATCATATTGGTCAGCATATCTATATTGATCAGGGCGGATCCGTCTCCACTACACAGCTGAACAATTACATCAACTACGTACACAGCGCATATGCAGCCTATGAAGGTTCGGGTACGCCTAAGAAAATCTTCATGACGGAGATTGGCTGGACAACAGATGCCGTCAGCGAAGCCGTGCAGGCCTCTAATATTACGGCTGCGTACAATGTCATGAAAGCCTCTCCATATATCCAAAGCGGCGTTTGGTTTTACCTCCAAGACGAGCCATCGCTCCGTTATGGAATCTTCAAATCCAGTGGTTTGGGCACATCGGATAAGAAAACCGGTTGGACGAATTTCCGCAATGCAACAGCGTACGAAGGTAAGCTATCAGGCGGAACGACGAATACGAACATCCTTAACTACTTCAACAGCCACGGTGGCATGGCAACGAACGGGTCTCCATATGACAATGGGGGCAGCGCATACGTGCACTATTGGGATTATGGTTATGTGCAGGATTTTGACGGGGGCAGCATCGGGGCCAGCGCTATCATGACATCGGGCAGCGGAACGTTTCAAGTTCGCAATGGCTTCTGGCAAACCTACCTGCAGGGTACAAACCATACCTACCTCCAATTCCCGACGAGCGATGAATTTTCATATGGTGCCGGAACGAGGCAAAACTTCCAAGGCGGTTACATGACGTGGGATCCAACAAATGGTGTTCAGGTGTTCTAGAAGAAGACAAAAAGGAGAGGCTGCTGCCTCTCCTTTCTCTTGTTCCTTTGCAGTGTTTCAGTTCGTTAAACGTCTCAGGAATATATTAGTTTACATAACTATAATTATGTTGCCAAATTAAACGCTAACAAACAACGCAGTCACATACATAATGAGAATCCCCAGAAAGAGACTGCCCAGATTGCTCCAAGACACGACCGCGCTTCCGCTCTTCCCAGCCTCTCTGACAACCATCTTACTAATCACGTATATGACCTGCATAATTGCCCCTGCTCCAATACCAAAGAACAATGCTGCAAAGGCTTCGTTGAAAATGAATCCGCCAGTCCACGTACCGATGATCGCCGGTCCTCCGCCAAGAAGCGCTAATCCTACAAAAGTCCGCCAAGTCGGGCGATCTTGCAGAAGCGGAGCGGCAATTCCGACACCTTCGGTGATGTTGTGAAGCGTAAACCCAATGATGAGGAAGGTTCCGAGAGCTGCTTCACCGGCTGCGAATGCTGCGCCGATGGCCAGTCCTTCGCCTAGATTATGCAGACCGATGCCTCCGGCGATTTTGAAAGCCACCTGTTTGCCGCTAACCGCACCTTTTCGCTCGTTTGCTTGATCTATGGCAACCAGGAACAAGAAACTGAGAAGTGCGCCGAACCAAACCAGACCATTGCCTTGGAAGATACCGGGTGCTTCAGCCCCTAATTCAAACCCTTCCTCAAACGTGTCAATAACGAGGAAGAACAGTAAACCCACCGTCAGAGCCAGAACGGCTTGCATCCCGCGCTGCGAGAATCGGCGTAAGAAGGGGAACCACAGTAATCCTAATCCTACGGGAACTACCCCTACATAGAAACCGATCAATGCATACTGGGCTACACGAGAAGCATCCGGCACCGGCGTCAACGCTGCAACAGGCACCTCTCCTGCGAAAATCAATCCGTTCGTCGTAATCAGCTTAATTTCGTAGGGATCTCCTTCGACCCAGCCATACGGAATCTTAATTTCGGTTTGCGCAAGTCGTCCAATAGAAGCACTGGGATGGAAATCCGCATTCCAGAAGGCATCGTTTACAAGTACCTGCGCGATCGTAACTTTCTCCGGCCCCGTGTTCAGTACATGCAGCGTAAAACCTTCATGGGTAAGCACAATTTTCTGGACATTAAGCGCTTCGATCGGCGCGACCGGCTCATCCTTAATACCAGTCCCTAGATTCGAAATGAAGTAAATGACCAGAATAAGTAGGATGAGAGGCGCGCCTCCCCATATCCAAAGCAGCTTGCTTCTAGGTGGTTTCTGTTTCGCAGTATTCACGACTTTTATCTCCATGCAAACCCCTCCCTCCTACGCTTTGACCTCGAAGAATCCCATCCAGCCCAGCTCGGCAAATTCACTTTGATGAGCGTGGAACATATACTGGCCAGGTTCAGGAAATATCATCTCCAGAATGCCGCGCTGCCCTTGGCATTGCATAATGGTGTCGGTCAATACCGGTCTGGCATCCGGATCGGCGCCTACCTCGTAGTACTTGAAGAAGTTCGCATGAAGATGGAAGGAATTGATAAGATCGAATTCCGTTAAGTTGCTTAGATAAACCCGGACCAGCTCCCCGGCTTTCACCGGAATCGGCCAAGCCTGGAAGGCGAAAGCATAGCCGTTCACGGTGTAGATTTCATTCTCTCCGTCTAAATCCAGATCGAAGCCATTCATGACCATATTGAACTCGCGAGCTTTCTTCCTCGGCACCTTCGGATCAACGATGAAATTTCCGTAAAGTCCTTTGTGAATGTGCTTGGATAAAGGCGGAATATGGCAATGGTACACATGCATGCCGGCAGGTTTTGCTTCAAACTCATAGATAAATTCCGTTCCGGTCGGTACCGGTTCAATGCCGTCCATTCGAGTTGGATGAATGCCGTGAAAATGAATCGAGTGAGGATGCGAGGAGCCGTTCCAGAACTTGACTCGCACAATATCGCCTTCCGTACAGCGGATCGTTGGCCCCGGAATGGTCCCGTTATACGTCCAGCCCGGAAACGTGATGCCTTTCGCGATTTCGACATTCGAATCCGAAGCTACCATCGTGTATTCGCGTACTGTCCGTCCGTCTGCACGGGTACTCACCTTGCCGTAATCAAACTCTGTTAACGATTTGATCGCGGCTTGCAAGCCATAAGTCTGATCCTTCCCCGGATCATAGCCATGTGCCATCGTCTGGTGTTTATGCTGTTTTAATGCCGAATGCACCTCGTGTTTGGTCATCGCCTTGACCGGTTTCCCTAATAAGGAGCCTGGGCTGAATAAGCCTCCGCTGAAAGCACCTAATACTCCTGCAGCTCCCCATTTCAGAACATCCCGCCTGGAGACAGGGCGTTTAAGATTAAATGCCATGATGCCACCCCCTATTTTGCATAAAGTAAATTAAGTTTTCCGTGTGCAAAAAAATAATCAAAAAAATATTAATGTGGATAAGGGACAAAATGTTTCCCTAGAGCAAAACTTGAATGACTTAAATATATGCTGAACGCCTGCGTTTGTAAACCATAAATTTCTTCACCAAAAAATAAAAAAGTCCGCAAAGTGAACTGCACCCCACTTGTTAGACTCATCTACCAAGTGGGGTGTTTTTTTGAGTAAGTTTACTGAAGATGAGAAGTATCAAGCCGTGAAGGCTTATTTAAATGGCGCAGAG
>NZ_JCAALT010000027.1:0-6199 GCF_059686995.1 Paenibacillus rhizoryzae
CGTGAATGGCAACATCACGGGTAACGGTAGCCGTGCCGTCCGTTGCTTGCACAGTCACAACGTAATCGCCCGCTGCTGCGTTCGTCCATTGGAATTCGCCTGTCTCTGCATTTAATGTCGCTCCTGCAGGAAGACCTTCAGCGCTCCATACGACAGCGTCAGCATCCGCATCGCTGGCAACCGCCGTAAAGGCAGCCGTTTGGCCTGCATCTAAAACGATCGGCCCTACTGCTTCAATGATAGGAGCGCTATTGGAGAAAAGTAACGTTTTGGCCGCACCTGCCATGTATTCGTCCGTAGCGGCAACTCTGACCGAAACAGATTTATTGCCTGTGAAGACGGGGATATTCGCAGCATCATAGCTCGTATAGGTTACGCCATCAAGCGAATATTCCATTGTGTTGTCCGCACCGACGATCACATTATGCTGGTCATCCGCGGATACACCGATTTCCGGCGTTTGTACCGTATATTCGAAAGCATCCAACATGATGAAGGTCCCGGTCGATGAGGCGTTCTTCGTACCTTTAACTACGACCTTAATGGTATGTTGACCATCAGCCAAGGCGTTATTTTGATAGAGAACCTGCTGTCTGATCGATCCGCTGGAATAGGTATCTACATCAGCTTGAGCAAGCGTGCCATCAATAAAGATATCAGCCTTACCTAAGTTATACTGTTTGCCTCCGATGACTTTAATAGAATTGCCGGTAAACGTGAATTCTGCATAAGCATTCGCTGCTGAACTGTATTTCTCGGTGCCGGCGTAATCGCGGCTATCTCCACTGGATGTCCAGGATCCTACGAAGCTGACGTCAGGTTCGAGGTCATCAACCGTAATTGGCGGAATTATACGGGATTTCAGTGAAACTTGAATGGATAGCGTAGCCGTACTGCTTAGCTTGCTATCCGATGCCGTGATGTGGACCGAATAATTACCTGCCACGGCTTGAGGCCAAATGAACGCGCCCGTTGCCGCATTTAATATCGCTCCGGCCGGGAGATTGTCAGAGCTGAACGATACTTCATCCCCATCCGCATCTGTCGCTTCCACGACCAGCGAAATGGTGTCCTTCGCATTCACGTTAACAGCCGGAATGGCTTGAATAACCGGCTCCTGATTAGTACTTACACGCAGCAAGACTGACGATTGATCAGAACCGCCGCGAGCATCAGTCGCCGAAACCGTGATGGTATAATCCCCCTCTGCAGCCTCCGGCCAATCAAAAGCGCCATGCTCGGTATCGAATGTCGAACCTGTCGGCAGACCGATTACACTGTAAACAACCGCTTCACCGTCTGCATCACTGGTTGTTACAGCAAAGGTTACATGATCTCCTGTTCTTGCCTGAATAGGCGCCAGATCCGTAATAACCGGATTGCGATTGGACCCTAATGTCGCTTCAATCATAACCGTAAGTTGAGATGAATTTCCGTTGCTATCCGTTGCGATGATGGTCACCGAATAGTTCCCTGCCGCAAGCGGTCTCAGACGCAATGCCCCGGTATGTGCATCTAACGTTGCCCCTGAAGGCAAGTCCGGCGAACGGAATGTAAACGCATCGCCATCCAGATCGTTAGCGATGACCGTTACAGCTGCCTCATCGCCGACATTGGCATGAACGGCACTTATCGGATTAAGTATTGGAGCGCCATTCGTAAACGTCAGCGCAGTCTCAAGACCTGCGGGGTTGAACGCATTCGCCGCCGTTCGCACAGCGACTGACTTCGCCCCTTTGAACATCGGTCTTTGATCCGCTTCATAGCTCGCGTATGCTCCTCCATCCACTGCGTATTCCATGGACTCATCAGCGCCGATAATGACATTGTTCACATCATCTGCCGTGACCTGCGGCGCCGCAACGGCAGGCGTATATTCGAATGCATCCGCCAGAATGTAAGCGTTGTTTGCCGCAGCATTCTTCGTTCCTTTTACTACGATCTTCAACGTATGTGTACCGTTGGGTAAACCTGATTTCTGATAGAGCGCCTGTTGTTTGATCGTCGTTGGCGAATAACTGTCGATATCCTCCTCATCCAGCACGCCGTCCAGATAGACATCGAATTTCCCTGTATTCGACTGCTTTGCAGCAATAAATTTCACTTCATTCCCGATAAAGGTTAGTTGTACGTAACTGCCCGGGATATTGTTGTATTTCTCGGTTCCTTTGTAATCTCCGGCATCTGAATTATTACTCCAGCCTGAGCTGTAGACAAGCGCGCTGTCGCGTTCATCAAGCTTAATTGGCGTAACCGCAACCGCTTGATTCGTGACATAGACATATAAAACGGTACTGCTGGCCAACTTGGCATCCTTCGCTTGAATGGTAATCGCATAATTGCCATTCGCCGCGGGCGTCCATGTAAATTGACCGGTTGATGGATTCAGCGCAGCGCCTGCAGGCAAGTCCGGCGAGCTAAACGCAACCGAGTCTCCATCCGCATCCAGTGCGCCTACTACTGTAGTCAGCGCGTCTCCCGCCTTCCCTTTAAGTGCCGGAAGTTTGAGAAATGATGGAGCGCTATTCGTAAAAGTAAGCGTCGTCGATTGGCTGGCTGCATTGACCGAATTCGAGGCGATACGCAATTGTACCGTCATCTCGCCTGGAAATGTCGGCATATTTGCAGGGTCAAACTTGGAATAGTTCACGCCGCCGTCAACGGAATACTCCATCGTATCATCCGCATTGACGATCACATTGTTCACATCATCCGCAGTCACCTCCGGTGCAGGAACTTGCGTTGAGTATTGGAAGGCATCGATCAGAATATAACTATCTAACGCCGACGCATTCTTGGTTCCTTTCACGACGACTTTAATCGTATGCTCACCAACCGACAAACCGGATTTCTCGTACACGACGAATTGTTTTTGAGAGGTAGCAGAGTAGCAATCGATGTCTGCCGCATCCAATACTCCGTCCATGTAAATATCCATTTTGCCTGCGTTGCTCTGTTTGGATGAAATCAGTTTAATCGCATTTCCGTTAAAAGAAAATTGAGCGTAGTTGTTAGCAGTCTTGCTGTATTTCTCCGTTCCCGCATAGGTAGATCCTCCGCCTTCGCCCCAGCTGCCGCTATAAGTTATGGAAGAATCGCGGTCATCCACCGTTACAGACGAAGCCGCATTAATGGGTGCAGGCTGCGGCGTTAAGGAAGAAGCGATATTGTACGTTGCGCCGGCTTCCGTAGCAAAAGTGATTGTATTGCCTTCAGCGGTATAGTTCACAGCCGATCCGTCATTTGCGTTTGTTACCGTCAATTTCTCCGGATGCAGGAAGATATCATTTCGAACCTTCGCGACATTCCCTTCCAAGGAAACAAGAGCTGCATTGGTTAAAACCTTCCCTTTCCATTTCATATCAACCGTAAATGCCCCGCGCGCTACAAGTCCTTTCACTTCACCGGAGTACCAATCATCCGGAATAGCCGGCAGCATGTCGATGCTCCCCGTATGGCTCTGCAATAACATCTCCGCAATGCCCGAGGTTGCGCCGAAGTTGCCGTCAATTTGGAAAGGCGGACAGATATCGAATAGATTGGTGTACGTGCTGCTGGCGAGCTGTCCCTTGAGAATCGTCATCGCATGGTTGCCATCCAAGGCGCGCGCCCACAAGTTAAGCTTATTCGCCCTGCTCCAACCGTTTGATTCGTCACCGCGCTGCGTGAGGGTTACTTTGGCAGCATGAAATAAATCAGGCGTCGTAACCGGATTGATCAGCTTCCCCGGATAGAGGCCGACCAGGTGAGAAATATGGCGGTGCTGATCGGTCGGATCGTCGATGTCCTCTTTCCACTCTTGAAGCTGGCCATACTGCCCAACCTTAGGCATAGATAATTTGCTGCGTTTATCAATAAGTTCGTTGCGGAAATCCGAATCCTCTCCAAGCACTTCGCTTGCCTGGATCACGTCCGTAAACAACTGCCAAATAAGCTCTTGCTCGTAGTTAGTTCCAACTGTAAGCGGTCCATGCTCCGGCGAATACGACGGGGAGGAAACCAATGTCCCGTCCTTGTCCGTAATCAGCGTCTTCGTCCAAAACTCCGCCGCTTCTTTCATAATGGGATAAAGCTTGTCTCGCAAATAATCAGTGTTTCCTGTAAATTGGTATTTCTCCCATAATTGCAGAGATAGGAAGGCACCGCCAACAGAATGCCAGCCCCAAGTCCCGATATCCCAACCGGGAGCGGCATAACCGAAAATATTGCTGATCGTATGCACCGTCCAGCCCGGACCTGTAATGCCATAGTAGGTTTTGGCCATCACATTGCCAGGTTCTCGCAAGGAATCTAAATAATCGACTAAAGGAATCGCCGTTTCTTGCAGATTCGTAATCTCGGAAGGCCAATAGTTCATTTCAAGATTGATATTCGCATGATAATCCGATCCCCATGGAGGCGTCAGCGAATTATTCCATTTCCCTTGCAGGTTCGCGGGAAGCGATCCCGGACGGGACGATGAGAGGAGCAGATATCTGCCATATTGGAAAAATAAAGCTTCAAGAGCACTGTTTCGTTTTGCTTTATAATTGTTGAGCAATACATCTGTAGGAACCGTAGCCGTTTCGTTATTCAGGTTCAAGGACACGCGGCCAAACAACGACTTGTAGTCTCCCATATGGGTTGCGCGCAGCTGCTCATAGGTATGTGCGGAAGCAGCCGCAATATAGTTCGATACCTTCGGATGAGGGTCAGTCCCTTGATAATCAGGGTAGTGGTTCACGTAGTCAGTTGCTGCGGACATCAGGATCGTTACGGAAGTCGCATTGGCCACCGTCAATTTCCCGATTCCCGGAGAAACGATGCCATCCTCATTTTGAACCAACAGCTGCGATTCATAGGCCATATTGTTATCATACAAATGCCCGCTCATCGTTAATCTATTTCCATCTGCCACGATTGTAGGTTTATTCGGCACTTGCGGGCTCGTTATACTCAGCATAAAATTCAACATATTGGGTTTGCTGCTGGTAAGACGCATAACCATCACATGATCGGGGTAGCTCATGAAATATTCACGCTTGTACTCTACTCCGGCTTGTTTATAGGTTACCCTCGCAATCCCGTCCTCGAGATCAAGCTCGCGCCGGTAATCCGTTACCGTTACGGATGGCGGCAGCACGTTATCCAGATAGATATCGCCAAAGCTCTGATAGCCCCCGAACTCAGGATAGTCATCCAAAGTACCGGTCAGATACTGCTCCGCAATAGATCTAGCGCCGGCTTCATCGCCAGCGGCTAATTTAGCTTGGACATCGGCCAGATGGCTTGCTGCGCCGGGTCTGTTGCCATCTTTCCCTTTACCTGCTTTCGAACGGGGACCGCCTGTCCAAAGGGATTCCTCGTTAAACTGAATATGCTCCTGTTCTACGCCGCCATAGATCATGGCTCCCATATAACCGTTGCCAATCGGAAGCGCCTCCGTTTCCCAATTTGCTGCAGGCTTCTGATACCATAATGACAGTTTATGTTCAGGCGCGGCCGCAGCCCCTGTATAGGTGACCGCCGTCGCAGCGGAGGCTGTGCCGACAGTTTGGACGTAGGGCAGATTCGCTACCGAACCCCAAACTAGCATTGCGCTGCAAATCACTGCTATTTTCTTCTTTTTTATGAGCATGGTCAATAACCTCGCTATCTATTAATTGAGTTGTAATAGGCGAACAATTGGATTAGGTGACTGGCAGGTTGTTTTTAAAAACCGCCAATACGTCCTTTCACGTATTGACGGTTTCCACTACTTAGATCACATTCAAAATCCGGTAAATCGTCACAGCCGCTTGAGCTCTGGTAGTCTCGCCTTTAGGGGCAAAGCTGCCATTGCCAAGGCCGTTCATCAAGCCTGCCTCTTGCACCGCAAGCACAGCTTCTTGCGCGTAAGCCGAGATTGCGCCTTGATCCGTGAACGCCGCTCCCGCTTCCGGTTTCTTCAGTTGAAGCGCACGGTAGAGAATGACCGCCATATCTTGGCGCGTGATGCTGTCATTCACGCCGAAGCTTCCGTCTTGCTTACCGGTTACGATGCCCAGCTGTTTCGCCGCTGCAATGGCATCCGAGTACCACTGGCCGCGCTTCACATCGCTGAACCCTCTTTCTGTACCCGCCGCCGTTGCTTGCAGATCCAGTGCCTGGATCAGCATCGTAATGAAGGCCGCACGCGTCACTTGTCCTTGCGGTGCGAAGCGGTTGTCCTCAACGCCTT
>NZ_JCAALT010000028.1:0-3946 GCF_059686995.1 Paenibacillus rhizoryzae
TCTTCATCTACAACTTCGTTCCATCTAGATGTTATCTGTGAAGAAGAACACTTGGTCATAATCTAAGAAAACGCGAGCATTTAAGAGAAAAGCGATTCTCCATAGAGGGAGGATTGTTCAATAACTTCGCGAATACTTAAAAATTGATAATTTTCGCAAAGTACGTAAATACACTGTGAGCCGAAACTTCCTAGGTCAAGAACATATGGGTAAACCCTCAAAGCCAAAAGCATCTAAGGTCAAGTTCGGGTAAGGGCATATGAAGGTCAAGGTCGGATATGGGCATATAAAGGTCAAGAATGGATAAGGGCATAAGAAGATCAAGAACATATTCGGTGGGTAACTCTAAGAAGAGGATGCATCGGCTAACACCGCAATCACGCTTCGGGCTACGCCCTCGAAGTTGAGAAGCCAGGTAGTAGATTCAGCCGGACACATCCGACTCCGTCGGACGTCGAGAATTCAAGAACGTTAGCCGAAAGAAGTTCTTACATGTTTAGGAGGAGTCTATATGATATTAGAAAAAGTTATAAATAGAATTGTAATACAAAGTGAATATAAGGATTTTGTTGATAAGTATATAGATAATATACTTACCGAATTTAAAGGTAAGATTCATAGCATTTATATGTGTGGCTCGATTCCAAAAGGAACTGCTAAACCTTTTAAGTCAGATGCAGACTTTACTATTGTATGTGTAAATCCCAAAGATATTGATTACGAAAGATTGTCAAATATTAAAGACAATCTTCTGGAAGAATATCCAGTAGTAACTAAGATTGATACGATAATTTGCTCGATTGACGATGTATTAAGTAAACCGAATGAGTGGGGTTTTTGGATTAAGATAATTTGTGTTTGCATATATGGTCCTGACGTTGGTGAAAGAGTGCCACCGATAATTACTTCTCCAGAGTTCATTTTAGACTTAAATACAGAGACCAAGGAGGAAGTAGATCGTATACATAGTTTACTTTCTAATGCTAGTGACAACACAATGAAAACTAGATATATTAAAGGTTATTCTAAGAGATTAATTCGTGCATTATACTCTTTGGTTTTAGAAGATACAGGTGTATGGCAAGATGACATTATTAAGATGAAAAATGCCATATTAGACTATTGTGAGATTGACTCCGCTTTAGTTGATTATCTGTATGCTTGTTACTTGGATAGTCATGTACCGGTTGAAGAGTTTCTTGGAATTGCAGATGAAGTATATAGCTATTTTGAGAACGCCTTAAATACAATGGCTGCTTCCAGAACTTCCTTCGGCTAACACCATATTGACGCACGGGGTCATTCTGAGAAGCGAGTGACCACATCCAGCCCCCTAAGCCCGTCGGGACGTCACTGCATTAGGTGTTCGGCAAGCCTCACAATTATAAGCAACGGCTCTAAGGGGCCAGAACGTCGTCAATACAAAACGTTAGCCGAAATTTCCTAGGTTAAGAACATATGGGTAAACCCTCAAAGCCAGAAGCATCTAAGGGCAAGTTCGGATAAGGGCATAAGAAGATCAAGACATCTTCGGTGGGTAACTCGAAGAAGAGGAAGCATCGGCTAACACCGCATTCACGCTTCGGCTATTCGGCCTTCGGTCCTGTTAAGCTAACGGGGAACGGGCTGCCAAAACACTTTAAACTAATGCATTAATCTAGGCATGGCAACAATATGCTTCTAAAGTTATGAAGAGCTATAATTTCTATCTCCATAGAGAGGTGACTACACATGAACCAAAGACCGTCAGAAAAAGAATACGCCGGGGACTCCGGCGAGTATATCCGGTTGGTGCCGGAAGGCAACATCATCGACATTCTGCTTGCCCAGGAAAAGCAAATGACCGAGCTGCTAGCATCTTTGTCCGAAAGCCAAGGCGCGTATCGGTATGCGGAAGGGAAATGGACGCTGAAGGAAGTCGTGGGCCACATCGCGGACTCGGAACGCGTCATGACCTACCGCCTGCTCCGGTTCGCAAGAGGGGACCAGACGCCACTGCCCGGATTCGACCAGGAATTATTCATGCCTCCTTTCGGAAGCTGGACAATCGCGCAATCGGCCGAAGACTATCGGGCGGTAAGGCAATCGACGATCACGCTGTTGCGCGGGTTACCGGCGGAGGCGTGGTCCCGTAAGGGCACTGCCAACGACGTAAGCATTACGGCGCGCGCCCTCGCGTACGGCATCGCAGGACACGAACTTCATCACATGGGGGTCATCCGAAATCGTTACTTGAGATAATCGTCCGGAAGATCTGGAAGGAAGCTTGAGCGGACAACGGGGCTTTCGTCTTTACTATGACCCTCCCTTCCCGCCCGGCATGGACAGTTCTCAACTGACATACATCGTTAAGCTTTCGGGACACGATAGCTCAATAATCAAGTTGAAGTCTGCCGAACTAATCATTCGGCAGGCTTCTAATGCTTACGGGCAGAATAGTTCAAACTTTCTTGTTGACTCCTTATTAATAGAAGTGTCGATGACGGTTATGGCCGGATTGTGGGGCGCGATATCGGCAGGCATCATTAGCGGATAGGATAAAACAATACTTTATTAATAAATCCAGATTCGATTTAGTGGAATTTTCCCAAGCAAATTTGGTTATGAATTACGTTCAATACTTAGCGGCATCGGATTAAGCTAAAGGGTATGAGTGCACAGCTATAGATCCAATCAATCGCTTTTGTTGAATCACTTTAAACTGGGTAGGAAATTTATAACAGTTGTCGAATCAATAGACTATCCAATTGACGAGGAGGAGTAGCCATGATTTATCAGTTCATACCGCAGCTTTATTATAATACGATAGGCCAGCATCCACCTATATTGACGATTCGTGATGGGGATACGGTTATTACGACGACAGTCGATGCGAGAGGCTGGGACATCAACGGCGAAAGCGCAGCTACTCGCGGGAATCCAATGACAGGACCTTTCTATGTGGAAGAAGCGATGCCTGGTGATACGCTAGCGGTAAAATTCGAATCAATCACTCCGAACCGCGACTGGGCTTGGACAACCAACATGCTTGCACCATCAGTTATCGAACCATATGTTGCTGCTTCATTGCTGCCATCGGACATCGTACGCTGGACGGTGGATGTTTCACAGGGGGTTGCTTATCTCAAGGAGCCATCGCCGGGGCTGACTGAACTGAAGCTACCTTTGCGGCCTTTTCTAGGCTGTTTTGGCGTAGCCCCTTCTAATGGTCAGTTCATCTCAACTTCTACAAGCGGCGAGTATGGCGGTAACATGGACTATAAAGGACTGGTCGCAGGTACTACAGTTTATTTTCCGGTGTCGTCCAAAGGTGCATTGTTTTATTTGGGTGATGGTCATGCCTTGCAAGGCGATGGGGAAATCATCGGTACAGGGATCGAAATATCTATGGATGTTCGGTTCACAGTTAGTGTTCAAAAAGGCAAAAAGATAGGCTGGCCGAGAGGTGAAAGCGATACGCATTGGTTTACTATCGGCAATGCACGGCCGCTTGACCAGGCGCTTCAACATGCAACAACCGAAATGTATCGACTGCTGCAGGAAGATTTCGGCTTAACGTCTTCGGAAGCTAGCTTATTGCTGGGGCAAGCAGTAGAATATGAAATTGCCAACACGTTTAACCCGGCTTACAGCGTGGTTTGCAAACTATCGAAATCGGTTTTATCGCAATTGAGTTATCGAGAAAGTAGTGTTCAATAACATCAGAATGAGGCTGCCAATAGATTCGACCAGGTAGCCATAAACTGGCAGCCTGGAAATAGAGATTCTGAGTCCTAGTAAATCGCGGGCTTCTTTTGTTATCGACAAGCTGCAAACAGGCCCGTAATTTCTTGAGCTAAACCAGCTAATATCTTGTCAACATTTTTCATTAGAAGCTCGAACAATTACTGCTATACTAGAATCTGAGCAAGACAAAGAACCCTCCGAAAATACGTTGGAAGGTTTT
>NZ_JCAALT010000029.1:0-1751 GCF_059686995.1 Paenibacillus rhizoryzae
CTCCCTCTATGGAGAATCGCTTTTCTCTTAAATGCTCGCGTTTTCTTAGATTATGACCAAGTGTTCTTCTTCACAGATAACATCTAGATGGAACGAAGTTGTAGATGAAGAAATTTATGGGGCTGGTAAAGGCGCCAAAAAGTCTCCACCTAGACCACTGTCTGTAAAAAGTGGCTACTCAGGAAAAGTATGGTTGCACCTTTGGATCTCCACATACGCTCATGGCGGTCAACCCTCCCACATCTCGCAGAGTCTACGCTCCCACATTCCTTCATTCAACCTGTCCATGAGGTGGAGGTCAGATATGCTGCCCGACAGGATCTTCGTCCGTATGGATAGTGCCTTTCCGACTCATCCGTGCTTCTTGTTATCTGTTTCTATCATTAGGTCATTATCAAAGGAAAACTTTCTATTAAGCTGCTTGCGGTAATTCTGCGAATCGAGGGATATCTTGAATCATTTTCGCTTCACTGAACTCATGTCCCTTCTTCAATATACCGAACAGGATCCGTATGAGTTTGTTACACAACGCGATGAGAGATTGCATCTTTTTGAGCGGATTTGTTGACCTTTTGGTGTAATACTCGTGCAAAGCTCGGAAGGCTGCATTTTTAGCAACCAACGGCATCATTACCCTAAAGAGTAAGGCGCGAAGGCGTTTTCGGCCTCTTTTGGTTATCTTGGTCTGTCCTTTGTGTGTGCCGGATGAATTTGTTTTCAAATTCAATCCAGCAAGCTTCGAAATCTGCTTGGGATGACGGTACTGGCTAATGTCACCTACTTCAGCAAGGAACCCTGCTATCGTGTCTCTTCCAATCCCCTTCATTGCTAGTAATTGCGGCACATGAGGAATCTGTATGAGTAATTTATCCAATCTTTCTTCCAACTCTTCAAGCTTGTTATGAAGCCATTCGTACTGGGTAAGCAAGAGCTTTAGTTCCATTTTCGCTAACTCTGAACCCGTTCTTATGCCTACTGAACGGCTTGCTGCTTCCTTCAGATTCTTGATCCGACCTAGTCCAAGCCCTCGCTTTGCGACCTCTCTCAGGTGCTGTAGCAAGGTTTCTTCCGGCACTTGAACAAGCTCGTGCGGCATTAAATAAAGGCTTAGCATTTGGATGGCAGATTTGCATTCCCAATCCTTAAACACCGTTAGAAACTCCGGAAAATACCGATCTAGCCAGTTATGGACACGTGCTTGGACCACACAAAGATCAGTCGTTAGGTGATCGCGAATCTTCATCGCTTCCCTCAATTCCGCATAAATGCCCTGAGGAAGGCTTGGTACGGCGTATCTCCCGTCTTTGACCAGTTGTGCAATGACTTTCGCGTCCTTAACGTCATTTTTCGTCGGTGAGTTGTCATCGAGCTCTTTGCTTTTCTTGACGTGCAGCGGATTTACAACACCGTACGCTATTTGATTTTCTCGTAGGAAGTGAGCAAGGTTCAGCCAGTAGTGGCCGGTTGGTTCCATGCCTACCATGACGTCATGGAAGCCGTGCTCCAATGAAATCTTTTGAAACCAGCTCACAAACAACTCGAATCCTGCTTGAGTATTTTCAAACGTAATTGGCTTCCCGAACTCGACTCCGCGGTTGTCTTGTGCGCGAGCCACGTGTTTGAATTTTGCGATGTCTACGCCGACAATTAAGGTAGAAGATGTGATTTGATTAATTCGTTCATTTTGATTAAAATTCATGTTGTGTTCTCCTTGGTTTGTTTTTGGGATCCGTTCAGCCGGCCAGCGTCGT
>NZ_JCAALT010000030.1:0-1601 GCF_059686995.1 Paenibacillus rhizoryzae
CTAAACCAGCTAATATCTTGTCAACATTTTTCATTAGAAGCTCGAACAATTACTGCTATACTAGAATCTGAGCAAGACAAAGAACCCTCCGAAAATACGTTGGAAGGTTTTTCTTGTGTTGGTTGCTTAGGCCAAATCCAGGTCGATGAAGGTCTCTTTGCGCTTGAGCAATACGAATAACCAGTGCAGTAGCTTGTTCACACATGCAATCATGGCGACTTTGTATGGCTTACCTTCAGCGATCTTCTTGTCGTAAAATGCCTTCATTTTCTTGCTGCCGGATCGCCGCAAGCTGCAAAGGATGGCCAAGAATAAGGTGTGCCGAAGCCTACTGGAGCCGCGTTTTGTAATTCGATTGATCGTTGCCGTGAATTTCCCCGACATATGAACGCTAGGATCTATACCAGCGAAGGCAACCAATTTTTTCGGGTGATTAAACCGATCGATTTCACCGATTTCCGAAATAATCGTTGCAGCGATTTTTTCACCGATACCGGGAATCGATTGGATAATCTGATATTCTTCCAATTCATTAGCGAGGGCATCCATTTGCTTTTCCAGGGCGGTTAGATGCTCTCGATAATGAAGCAGCATGCTTACATACATTTCAAGACTAATGAGATGGCTGTGAAACGGTGCATTTCGGAAGGGATTCCGTTCAGCTGCAGCCAGCAGAGCTTCCGCTTTTGACCGTGCCCAGGTCTCAGATCGACGTATACATAGGCTTGCAATTTTCTCCGTAATATTAGTTTTCCCGGCTTTAAGAGCAGCGTCAGAAGTCGGAAATGCCAGCAACGTATTTAGCGATACCGCAGAGTGTAAGTCCCCAAAAACACCTTTATACTCAGGAAAAACCTGATCTAAGACAGCTTGGAATTGCAGTTTGACTTGAATGTAGAGACCCGTAATTGCATCGTGCTGCCTTGTTAGATTGCGTAGGTTCAGCAGTTGAACGCCTCTAGTTTTGTGCCGTTCAAAGTCTTCTTTGTAGAACAGTTCACAAAGGGCGTAGGCGTCAACGGCATCGGTCTTTACCTTACGTAAACTGGAGGCTTTCTTGGCCTGATAAGACAACATCGGATTAACCACGACAAACAGGTAATTATGATCCTCCAAAAAACGAGTAACAGGAAGATGATAGTGACCTGTCGCTTCTAAGATAACCATAGGTTTTTGATCGGTTTGCTCTTCAAGGAGTCTTAAGAACGATTGAAAAGACTCTAATCCTTCACGAGTATGAGGGACGGTAAAGCTCTTACCGTAAGGCTGACCTTTGTCTAAAAAGGCTTGCCCTTGACTTTCTCCCTTAGCAATGTCCAGCCCAACTACTGGATTCATCGTGCACATCACCTTCACTTCCTAAGATTCGCCGGTAGCCCCTAGTCCCGCTTGTAGTGTCATAGCTTCGCTTGTTATTCGGGATCGATGTCCCAACCAGCCTCAAACATGTTTCTACAAGTAGGGGGTGAACAGTTTAGCGCACGGGGTCTAGCCCCACGGGCAGTGACGTTCTACCCCGGCTACCCGTACTAAACCTCTTAAAGAGAAAAGAGGTCAACCAGTAAAAACTGGCTGACCTCATAATACGAACGGGCAGTTTA
>NZ_JCAALT010000031.1:0-1597 GCF_059686995.1 Paenibacillus rhizoryzae
AACTACCATGAAAATTCATCGCAGTGACATCTAAAAGAGGCAATATCAAAGAAGGGTGCAGCTCCTTAGATTTTTAAAGAAGTAGCACCAAGTTAATTAATTCTCGAAAGATAGTAGATCAAGAAACCTCTGAGATTGAAACAGCATATCCTAAGCTTTCAAGTCTTCGAATGGAATTCCTAACAATGGCTGCTTGTTTATGCCTCTCAAAGTAATCTTCGCCTAAGTCCACATACATTTCTTTTCTAGATAGCAAGTAATAAGCGATTCTTAACATGGCATGAGCGACTATAATAGCGGCTCGTTTCCTGCCTTTTTTAGCGAGTACTCGACGATACATGGCACCAAGGTAGTTTTTGGATGCACCCACTGAATGCGCGGCTTCTGTTAAAGCAGATTTCAAATATTTGTTTCCTTTCTTTCCTTTGGAAGACTTTCGTTTGCCTGCGCTCTCATTATGACCAGGAACTAAAGCCGCCCATGAACATAAATGAGCCGCACTAGGAAACTGTTTCTCAATGTTTGTTCCAAGCTCAGCCAAGATCTGTTCCGCCATTCGAGGAGCTATACCTGGTATGGAGTCCAGGCGTTCTACATCTTCCTGAAATGAGCTAACTCTCTTGGCAACCTCTTGATCTAACATCTCAATTTGTTCCGACAGAAAATCGATGTGGGTTAGAATGGTTTTGATCATTAGACGTTGATGGGGGTTTACGTAGCCGCGCAGAGCCAGTTCAAGATCGGATTTCTTCTTTTTTAGTGTGCGTCGAGCCATATTTGCTAATTTCTCAGGATCGTCTTCGCCCTCTGCAATTGCACGAAGCATATCTTTAGAAGAGACGCCCATAATATCTGAAACAACGGACCCGAGTTTGATGTTTGCGCCCTCTAAAACCTTTTGAATGCGATTGTGCTGTCTGGCACGTTCTTCAATGATGCTTCGACGGTAGCGAACTAATTCCCTGAGTTCGCGTTGAGTTCGGTTTGGAATAAAACTAGCCTTCAGAAGTCCGTGGCGGAGCAGTTGGGCAATCCACTCAGCGTCTTTAACATCGGTTTTACGACCTGGAAGTGCCTTCATATGCTGGGCATTCACGACTAAAAACTCAATGTCCTCAGCTTCTAAGAGGTTAACAATTGGCTTCCAAAATACGCCTGTACTTTCCATTGCGACATGAGAACATCCATGGTTTTTAATCCAGTCGATTAGTTGCAACAGAAAGACTGTTTTAGTAGGGAACGTACAAATCTCCTTTCCTTCAGGTGTCATCACACATGCAGTAATAGAGTCTTTATGAACATCCATACCACATGCGCGTTCAATGAGAACATCCATTGAGAGATTCCTTTCTACGGCTCTTTAATTGGAGCTGGTGCAACAAACCAAATAGGATTAATCTACCATGAGTGCTTCCCCAAAGGGGAGCGACATTCTGTGATGCACCGTGGTCGTCGGAGTCAGACTAACGGATGGGCTCTAACGCACCATAGTTGATCGACCTTATTCTCCCAGCCGTAGTAGCATTATTGACGGCATTTCTATTTTAATCCTCTGTGGTGCAGCGCTATTTCTTGCGCTGCATGTATGGCTAACGGG
>NZ_JCAALT010000032.1:0-1476 GCF_059686995.1 Paenibacillus rhizoryzae
AGCCCCACGGGCAGTGACGTTCTACCCCGGCTACCCGTACTAAACCTCTTAAAGAGAAAAGAGGTCAACCAGTAAAAACTGGCTGACCTCATAATACGAACGGGCAGTTTAGCGCAATAAAAGTGGAATAAGTTGAAAAGAGGGTCATAATGAACATGGGTATGATGTTATTATTGAACACGGAAGAAAAGTTGAAAATTAAATTTTATGTTTAAAATGAAACGAATTGTTGTTCAATTAGGGGTAAGTTTTTTATGGTAGGGGGGGGGGGGCAGAACCGAAATGCTCTGGATTGATTGCTCTGTATTTTTTAAGAATCACGCTCGGTCTTTACCTTATCAAAGGCTGCCGCTGATTGATATGTAGAAAAGGCAGAAAACAAATAATTTAGTATTGGAGAGGTAATTTGAAGATAGATATCGTATTTGAATATGATTTAAGTATTGAATTATCAGCAAATATACAAGAATTATTAAACGCCAGTTTTCCAGAAGTTTATCCTAAAAACAGGATTTATTTTAAGCAACTACCGCATTTTAGATTTCTAGCTTTTAACCAAGAAAATCAACTTATAGGACACGTCGGATTAGATTATAGGGTGATGAATCTAAATGGGAAACCCGTGAGAATACTGGGTGTAATTGATTTATGTGTTTCACAAAACACTCGCTCCCAGGGAGTGGCTTCTAAGCTGCTTGGAGAAATCGATAAGTTTTCTGTGCGACGAAATATTGACTTTATTCTGTTATTTGCAGATAACATGACCTTATATTTGAAAAATGGTTATAAATTAGTAAAGAATCAATGTAAATGGGTGAAAATTGATAATGAATCTCTGATTACAAATGGCATAGGGTTTGAGGCAATTGATGAATTGATGATTAAGGAAGTAGGAAAGATCGCTTGGAGCGAGGGGAATCTAGATTTTTTAGGCTATCTTTATTGATCTAACTGGGAACGATAGTTCAGTATCATGAGGGCTGCCTGTTGGCGGCCCTTCGTTATGCTAATGGGCAGGTTTGCGTAACAATTTCCAAACGTTTACGTCTAAATAATGGAAGAAAGGAGATATAAAATGGAGCTTCTTGTTGCAATGATGATATCATCCTTCATTATATCAATAGTTGTTGTTTTAGTGCGGAGATATAAAAGAGGAATGTGGGCAGAATATAAATCTAAAAATACTGGTTTGATTGTTATCGCGATTTGTTTACTTTTTAATTTATATCTCTTATGGAGAAATTAGGACACTCTACTAAGGATGTATAGTAAAGTCAGCGGTATAACAAATAGAGGGGAATATTGATTAATTTTGTTCCGTATTTTTGGGTTGAGGCTGCTGGCATGAACGGCAGCCTTTCGTTCAACTACCATGAAAATTCATCGCAGTGACATCTAAAAGAGGCAATATCAAAGAAGGGTGCAGCTCCTTAGATTTTTAAAGAAGTAGCACCAAGTTAATTAATTCTCGAAAGA